>NZ_JAAIWK010000001.1 GCF_011008565.1 Heyndrickxia ginsengihumi | reverse complement strand
CTGATCAAAAGCAAGCTCTTCATCAGTTCGCTCGACTTGCATGTATTAGGCACGCCGCCAGCGTTCGTCCTGAGCCAGGATCAAACTCTCCAAAAAGATATTTGATATAAGCTCATAAAAAAATTGACGTTTCGTTTTGTTCAGTTTTCAAAGATCAATTCATCACATCTTCATGCGACTTTTATATAATAACATGATAATTTTATTTCGTCAACATTTTTTTAAATTAATAATAGAATAACTAATAGATTCTAAAAATGGACAAGAGTTATTGTAGCAGTTTTTACAATAAAATGCAACATGTTCATAAATATATATCATGTATCCGAAGTGATGAAATAACCTATATAGTAACTACTTCAGAATTTCTTCGATAAATAAATCGCGCTTTTTCTCTAAATCAATAATCTTGCTATCCAACGTAGTTTTTACTATAGGTCTCGTAATTGCTGCCGATTTCATATAAATAACTTCAGCTTTTTCATTATTTGAAAGCAATACTTTTGTACCAATTGATAGCTTAGCAACAATGGACATTAAAACTTCTAAGACTTTTATGTCAAACTTCCCAAAATAGTCTTCCATAAGTTCAATAATCGACGCAATTGGACTCTTTTTCTCTTTATATAAGTGATCACATATAGACGCATGATAGGCATCTGCAACAGCAATGATTCTTGATAACATAGGAATCCGCTTTGAGTTTTCCCCAAATGGATAGCCGCTCCCATCTAGTCTCTCATGATGCTGTAAGATTGCCAGTTTAGTACTAGATTTTAATGAAGAAGATTCCTGAATCATTTTTAAACTATTAATAGGATGTGTGTGAATCTCACTAATTTCATCATCAGTAAGAGTCCCCTTTTTTCTAAAAATATAATTTGATACTTTGGCCATTCCTATATCAGCTAGACATCCAGCTAGCGCAGCTTGATAATACTCACCTTTTTCAAATCCCATTCTTTGTGCGATAATACCGCTAAATAACCCTACTGAAATAGAATGATGGTAAAAGTAATCCTCTATATTCGCCAGTTTATGTACATATAAAATATTTGTATAATCCTCTTCTAGCATTTGAAGTAATGGGAGGAAATATCCCCTTACACTTCCAACTTCAATTCCCGCGCCTGCTTGCCAATTTTTGAAATCTTTTTTGTAGCCTTGAACAGCCTCTTGGTATAATTTATCGAATGGGAGCGACAATTCTGTTTGCCCATGTTTTTGATATATGTTCGTTGTATTATTTATATCTGATCCAGTAATATTTAAATCGCTGCTTAGCTGAAGAGATTCCTCTTGCTCAGCTACGACTTCTTCTATCGCAAATTCCCTCAAAACCTCTATAATTTGTTCAGTAATCATTGTTTTTTTAGGAACTAGCGGCGTTAAAGACTTCCCAATAACGTCCTCCGTTAATATATAACCAACCTTTAAATTTGCCGTTTTTATCTTCATGATCTCCAACCCCTAACGAAAACCTCTCTTAAAGCACATTGTATCAAAAAGAGACATTCCAGAGAATGTCTCTTAATAAATAAATCAATATCACTTTTTTATTCTTGCTCTTCTTCTAATATATCCTCATCATTTTCTTCTTCTTTTTCAACCTTCGCGACAGTTGCAACATATCCATCTTCATCTAGCTTAATTAGCTTAACTCCAAGTGTATTTCGGCCTAGACAGGAAATTTCATCAACTGCGATGCGGATCATTACTCCACCAGCGGTAATCAGCATAAGATCCTCTTCACCCGTAACAGTTTTCACCGCTACAAGAGGGCCGTTTTTACTTGTAATATTACAAGTTTTTAAGCCTTTTCCACCACGGCTTTGAACTCGGTATTCTTCTTCTTTTGTTCTTTTACCGTAGCCATTCTTTGTAACAATCAATACGTCATTATTTTCTTCTAAAATTTCCATTCCAACGACTTCATCATTGTCTGATAAGGTAATCCCTTTTACCCCTGTTGCAGTTCTTCCCATCGAACGTACATCGGTTTCTGGGAAACGAATTAACATACCATTTTTAGTCCCTATAATAATATCTTTGTTTCCATCTGTTAATTTAACAGAAATGAGTTCATCCTCTTCCTTAAGGTGAATGGCAATTAAGCCGTTTGTTCGAATATTAGCAAAATCTGATAATGGTGTGCGTTTGGAAATTCCGCTTCTCGTCGTAAAGAATAAATAGGAATTTTCCACAAACTCTTCTACGCGAATCATTGTATTGATCCACTCGCCTTTATCAATTTCAAGCAGGTTGACAATTGGTATTCCTTTTGCCGTCCGCCCAAATTCAGGAATTTCATATCCTTTTTTACGATAAGCTTTACCTTTGTTAGTGAAAAATAGTATCGTATCATGGGTAGAAGTGGTTAAAAGATGCTCAACAAAATCATCCTCATTTGTCCCCATTCCTTGTATACCTCTGCCGCCTCTTTTTTGACTTCGGTAAGTTGAAATAGGGAGCCGTTTTATATAACCATTATGTGTTAAAGTAATTGCTATATTTTCACGCGGGATCAAATCTTCATCTTCAATTTGATCAATACTGCCCGCTATAATCTCAGTACGTCTTTCATCATTAAAGCGATCCTTGATTTCTAATAGCTCTTCGCGAATGATATCGAGTACTTTTTGTTCATCTGCTAAAATTGCCTTTAATTCCGCAATTAATTTCACTAGTCCTTGATATTCTTCTTCAATTTTTTCTCGTTCTAAACCTGTCAAACGTTGTAAACGCATATCAAGAATTGCTTGTGCTTGTTTTTCAGATAACGAGAACTGTTCCATTAACCCGTTGCGGGCAATTTCAGTTGTTTGTGATGAACGAATTAAATTGATAATCGCATCAATATGATCAAGTGCAATTCGAAGTCCTTCTAGAATATGCGCCCGTGCCTCTGCTTTTCTTAGTTCAAAGGCAGTCCTGCGGCGGATCACCACTTCCTGATGCTCAAGATAATATTGTAATGCTTGTTTCAAGTTAAGGACCTTTGGCTGTCCTTCTACTAAGGCAAGCAGATTAATGCCGAATGTCGTCTGCATGGCTGTATGTTTGTAAAGATTATTCAAGACAACATTCGCATTGGCATCTCTTCGTAATTCAATCACCATACGCATACCATTTCGGTCTGATTCATCACGCAAATCAGTAATACCATCTATTCTCTTTTCATGAACTAATTCCGCAATACGTTCAATTAACTTTGCTTTATTCACTTGATAAGGAAGTTCATGAACAATAATAGATTCTCTACCATTTGATTTTTGCTCAATTTCTACACGTGCTCTTAAAGTAATTGAACCTCTTCCTGTTTCATAGGCCCGGCGGATTCCGCTTCTGCCCACAATTAATCCAGCAGTAGGGAAATCCGGACCTGGAATATGCTCCATCAATGCTTGGATAGAAATATCACGATCTCTACTTAAAGCTAGAATACCATCAATGACTTCCCCTAGTTGATGCGGTGGAATATTTGTCGCCATTCCAACTGCAATCCCAGATGAACCATTAACAAGCAAATTTGGAAAACGAGCAGGCAAAACAGCAGGCTCTTTTTCTGAACCGTCATAGTTATCTTGATAATCAATCGTATCTTTATTAATATCACGTAGTAGCTCTAGGGAAATTTTAGACATCCTTGCCTCTGTATAACGCATTGCTGCAGCAGGATCTCCATCTACCGAACCAAAATTCCCGTGTCCGTCAACAAGCATATATCGATAGCTAAAATCCTGAGCCATACGTACCATTGTTTCATAAACAGCGGAATCACCGTGCGGATGGTACTTACCAATTACTTCCCCAACAATACGCGCGGATTTCTTATAAGCTTTGTCAGGAGTCATTCCTAGATCATTCATCGCATATAAAATTCTACGGTGAACGGGTTTTAGTCCATCACGCACATCAGGAATGGCCCTTGAAACGATAACACTCATTGCATAATCAAGAAATGATGTTCGCATTTCTTGGCTTAAATTTACTTCTACTACATTAGATTCTGGTGTTTCAGCCATCGCGAGAAACCTCCTATTTTCCTAAAAAAATGATCGCCCATGACATTACGGCATAGGTATCAAATTACTTCAATTACATTGATTGAAAAAAGCGCTGTATCTATTGCGCTTTTTTCAAGACTTAAATATCTAAATTTTTGACATAGATTGCATTTTCTTCAATAAACAGTCTTCTAGGCTCAACCTTGTCACCCATTAACATTTCAAATGTTTCATCGGCTTCAATTGCATCCTCAAGATTGACTTGAAGCATCGTTCGATTTGTAGGCTCCATTGTTGTTTCCCACAATTGCTCAGGATTCATTTCCCCAAGACCTTTATATCGCTGAATACCTGGCTTCGGCGACTCTGGCAACTGCTTTAACAAATCTTCCAAGCCTCTGTCACTATATACATACTCAACTTTTTTGCCTTGAGAGACTTTATAAAGAGGCGGTTGAGCAATATAAATATATCCAGCATCGATTAACGGTCGCATATATCGATAGAAGAATGTTAGTAACAATGTTCGAATATGGGCTCCATCAACATCAGCATCCGTCATAATGACGACTTTATGATAACGGGCTTTTGAAATATCAAAGTCTCCACCCACACCTGTTCCTAACGCAGTTATAATAGTACGGATCTCCGCATTAGATAAAATCTTATCTAACCGGGCTTTCTCTACGTTTAAAATTTTTCCTCGCAGCGGCAAGATTGCTTGGAACATTCGATCTCGTCCTTGTTTAGCTGATCCTCCTGCAGAATCACCCTCTACGATATAAAGTTCGCTAATAGAAGGATCCCGTGAAGTACAATCCGCTAATTTTCCAGGAAGACTTGTACTTTCTAATGCACTTTTTCTCCGTGTTAACTCCCTTGCCTTTTTGGCTGCTAAACGCGCTCTTGCTGCCATTAATCCTTTTTCAACAATTTTCCGGGCTACAACGGGATTCTCCATAAGGAATTTCTCAAACGTCTCAGAGAAAACAGTATCCGTAATCGTTCTCGCTTCGGAATTACCCAGTTTTGTTTTTGTCTGTCCCTCAAATTGAGGATCTGGGTGTTTAATTGAGATGATAGCTGTAATTCCTTCACGAACATCATCACCTGTTAATTTCTGTTCACTATCTTTGATCAAATTATTTTTACGGGCATAATCATTGATTACACGAGTCAATGCTGTTTTAAAACCTGATTCATGTGTCCCGCCTTCATAAGTATGAATATTATTAGCAAATGAATATATACTACTAGCATAACCATCATTGTACTGAAGCGAAACCTCGACATAAATGCCATCCTTTTCCCCTTCAACATAAATCGGTTCTTCATGAAGCACTTGCTTACTACGATTCAAATGTTCAACGTACGATCTTATGCCGCCTTCATAATGATATTCATTTTTCCGCGGTTGTTCTTCTCGTTTATCTTCAATTGTTATTTTAATTCCCTTGTTTAAAAAGGCTAGCTCACGCAATCTTGTTTGTAATATATCAAAATCATATACAGTCGTTTCTGTAAAAATTTCTGGATCCGGTACAAAATGAATCGTCGTTCCTGTCCGATCAGTATCACCGATAATCTTTAAATCAAAAGCAGGTACGCCTCGATGGAATTGTTGATGGTAAATATGACCGTTTAGGTGGACATAAACATCTAATTCAGTAGAGAGTGCATTTACGACCGACGCACCAACTCCATGAAGTCCGCCTGAAACTTTGTAGCCTCCGCCACCAAATTTCCCACCAGCATGTAATACTGTTAAAATAACTTCAACCGCAGGTCGTCCCATTTTTTCTTGAATATCAACTGGAATTCCACGTCCATTATCTTTAACCGTGATACTATTATCCTTTTCGATCACGACGTTAATTTCATCGCAATATCCAGCCAATGCCTCATCGATACTATTATCAACGATCTCCCAAACGAGATGATGGAGACCTTTTGAACTTGTAGAACCAATATACATTCCCGGTCTTTTCCGAACAGCTTCTAATCCTTCTAAAACTTGGATTTGCTCAGCACTATATGTTTGTCCTTGTAATTGATCTTGATCCAATGACATTCACCTACCCTTTCATTCAGATAAAAATTTACAGTACAACTCAAATCAATTTTTGATTTACATTTCATCACAATTGATTTATTTAAAAAGGAGTGGTAAACCCTTTTGTTTTTTTGAAATTGGAACGTTTATTTAACGTATTGGAGGAAAGAGGTGATAAATAGACGTGGTGCTCGGTAACAACTATTGATTTAAAGTCTCCTTTTGCAAGATCGATTATCGCCTTCTTAGCTAATTGTAAATAGTTATGGTTGAGTTCTGAGTTTTGAAATGATTTTTTATCAATAATTGCGATCAATTCACTTATTTGAACCATCATATCTTCCCCAACATGTATATACAATACGTACACCTCAATCCGTTTTCATACACCCTGCTTCAACCTCAAATGTTGAAGCCTCTCGTAAAGTTTGGTGGTCAATCCCATCTATACTTGTTGTCGTTACAAAGGTTTGCACTTTCCCTTGAATTGTATTTAATAAATGTGATTGCCTATAATCATCTAATTCCGAAAGTACATCATCTAACAAAAGAATCGGATATTCACCAATTTCTGAGTATATGAGTTCGATCTCTGCTAATTTAACCGATAATGCAGTTGTTCTTTGCTGTCCTTGAGATCCAAAAGTGTGAACATCCCGATCATTTACAAGGAACATTAAATCATCACGGTGAGGTCCGATCAACGTAATTCCCCGATCAATCTCTCTCTGTCTAATAGAATCAAATTTCTGTTCGAATGCTATTATCATGTTTGACCAATCAAAGTCTTCTGATACATTTAAAGACGGCTTATAGACAATCTTTAAACTTTCTAATCCTCTAGAAATTTGTGAATGGATCGGTTTTGCCCAATTTTCTAGCATATGAATAAATTCAAATCTCTTTTTTATCACCTTAACTGCCATTTCAATAAATTGCTCTGTTAATACAGCGAGCATCGTTTGATCCGTTTGTTTTTTTGTTTGCAGTTGTTTTAAATAGTGATTTCTTTGTAGTAAAATTTTTTGATATTGACTCATATCGTGCAAATAAATAGGGGAAATTTGTCCAATTTCCATATCAATAAAACGTCGCCTAATTTGCGGACTGCCTTTTACTAAATTTAAATCTTCCGGGGCAAACATGACGACATTTAAATTCCCAATGTATTGGCTCAACTTCTTTTGTTCAATATGATTATATTTTGCCTTTTTCCCTTTTTTAGAAATGATTAATTCCAATGGGAAAGAACCATTATTTTTTTGAATTCTACCTTCTATTTTAGCATATTCCTCATCCCAGCGGATTAAATCTTTATCATTCGATGTCCTGTGTGATTTCGCCATAGCCAAAACATAGATAGATTCCATTAAATTCGTTTTTCCTTGAGCATTTTCACCGAGAATCAAGTTTACTTTATTTTCAAATGGAATCGACAACGTTTCATAGTTTCGAAATTGCTTAAGTTCCAATTGTTGAATATACATATCGCTACATCCTTATCAAATGCTCAAATGGATTATTGCACAACTTTAAACGTTCCAATTCCTTGAATCTCTATAAGATCATTAGGTTTTAATTTCCGTCCTCTTCTTTGATCTTGTTCACCATTGATCAAAACCTGATATTCACTTAAAAACCACTTTGCCATTCCGCCGCTTTGAATAACATCAGCCAATTTTAGAAATTGACCTAATGTAATGACCTCAGTTGATATTTTTACATTTTTTACCATACACTCACTCTTTTCGTATTGTCACTAATATATAATTTTACTAAAAAAACGAGAGAAACACAAAGGATACTAAAGAAATGATAAGAAAATATATAAAAAATGGTAAAAAACAAAAGGTCTATTAGAAAATAAAAAAACCTGTCTAATTTTGACAGGTTTTGTAGATAAAGGATTAATAAGTTCGAACAGGTAATATCAATTGCAAAATTGTTTCGTCATTAATAGGGCGTATAACGAATGGTCGCATCGCACCTGTAAAGCGAATGCTAATTTCCATTCCCTCTAAAGCTTTTAAGGCATCCATCATATATTTAGCACTGAATGAGATTTTTAATTCTTCCCCTTCAATAGATTGACATTGAACTTGATCAACTACTTTTCCTACTTCCGGTGTATTTGAAGAAATTTCAATTAACCCAGGAGTTGAATCCAATGTAGCGAGTTTTACAACATTTGCATTTTGTCCCTCTCTTGCCAAAAGTGAAGCACGGTCAATTGCTTGTAAAAATTCTTTAGTTTTGACGACAATTTCCGTCTTCACATCTGTAGGGATCAATCTAGAAGTATCTGGATAGTTACCTTCTAGTAAACGTGAGAAAAATAGCAAATGCTTCGCTTTAAATAATACTTGATTATCTGTGATAACAATTTCTACTAAATCGCTAGTATCATCCAAGATTTTATTTAGTTCATTTAAGCTTTTACCCGGAATTACAATATTATATTCAGTTCCATTTGTAGACTCAATCTCCGCCGTTCTTTGCGCTAAACGGTGGCTATCTGTTGCAGTACAGTTTAATTGATTATCTTTAATGTTCCAGTTTACACCTGTCAAGATCGGACGGGTTTCTGCTGAAGAAACTGCAAATACAGTTTGTCGAATTAAGTGCTTAAGTATGTCTGTAGGAATTTTAAATACTTTATCTTCTACAATTTGCGGAAGGTGTGGATATTCTTCTGCATCTAAACCAATTAAACTAAACTCGGATTTACCTGAACGAATAATTGTTTGAAATTGATTCATCACTTCAATTTCGACAATATCCATCGGCAATTTTTTTACTAATTCTGTAAAAAATTTAGCCTGTAAAACGATACCACCTGTTTGTTGTATCGCTACAATTTCATTGCCATCTTCTTCTTTTGGTATAAACGATTCTATTGAAATATCAGAGTCACTACCAGTTAGTGTAATTCCGTCTTCATCAGCAATAATTTTAATTCCTGTCAAAATTGGTATGGTTGTTCTTGTACTAATTGCTTTCGAAACATCTTGAACACTTTGAATAAGTCTATCGCGTAGAATAGAAAATTTCATGTCTATATCTCCTTTATAAAAATACGTGAGTCTAGTTCTATATAATAATCTTTTAAATAAAAATCGTAGTAATAGTAATAGGTGTTGTGAACATGTGGATAACTATGAAAATGCAATGAAATAAAGTCTATCCACATGTGGACAGACTGTGTATAAAGTTGAACAAGTTATTCACATTATCCCCCGGCTCCGGAGAGTCAGCGATTACCCATTTTTTAATAAATTTCTCAGTTCATCAAGTTTCTTCTGAAATTGTGTGTCCTCTAATAGCATTTTTGAAATTTTTTCATGTGCATGAATAACGGTTGTATGGTCCCTTCCACCAAATTCCTCACCAATTTTCGGCAAAGAAAAATCCGTTAATTCTCTTGATAAATACATCGCAATTTGTCGAGGAAATGCAACAGATTTCGTTCGTTTTTTTGCTTTAAAATCTTCCAATTTTACATTATATTCTTGTCCAACTATTTTTTGGATATCCTGAATCGTAATAGACTTAGGTTTTGAACTAGGAATGATATCTTTTAAAGCCTCTGCTGCAAGATCTGCATTAATATCTTTATTGATTAAAGATGAGTATGCAACAACACGGATTAATGCTCCCTCTAATTCACGAATATTTGTATCAATTTGGTTTGCAATATACAGCATGACTTCATTTGGAATATCCAGGCCATCAGCTTTTGCCTTTTTTCGCAAAATGGCAATTCGTGTTTCTAGGTCCGGCGGAGTAATATCCGTAATCAGGCCCCATTCAAACCTCGATCGGAGTCGTTCTTCTAAGGTTGGAATTTCCTTTGGCGGACGATCACTAGATATAACAATTTGTTTACTTTCTTCATGTAATGCATTAAAAGTATGGAAAAATTCCTCTTGGGTCGATTCTTTTCCTGCAAGAAACTGAATATCATCTATTAATAAGATGTCGACATTTCGGTATTTATTGCGAAAATCAACACCTTTATTATCGCGAATTGAGTTAATAAATTCATTTGTAAACTTTTCTGATGATAAATAGACGACTTTAGCTGCTGGATTATGTTCTAAAACATAATGGCCAATAGCGTGCATGAGATGCGTCTTTCCTAATCCTACGCCCCCATATATAAATAAGGGATTGTAAGCTTTCGCCGGAGCTTCAGCTACTGCAAGAGATGCAGCGTGTGCGAAGCGATTGCCTGACCCAATAACAAAAGTATCAAAAGTATATTTCGGAATTAGCATACTTTGGGAAATTTCTTGTACTTCTTCATGTTTTGGCACTTTTTTTGCCGGTAAGAAAAATTCATCTTCTTCATTTTCGTGCTGATGAGGAATAATAAATTTAATAGCAAGCTCCTCGCCAATAATGTCATATAAAACAGATGTAATGAGTGGAATGTAATGGCCTTCCAGCCAATCTCTAGCAAATTCATTTGGTACAGAAATGACAAAAGTATCATTTTTTAATGAATGAGCTTTAGTAGATTTTAGCCACGTTTCAAAACTCGGTTTACTGATCTTTTTTTCAATAATTGATAAGGCTCTTTCCCAAAGATCAGCGATATTCTCCAACCTCAACCCCTCCTTAAGGCAATCAAAAAATCTCTATTTTTAAATAGGAGCATAACAATGTTTCGTTAATTTAATAGGTGATTTATAAAAATACAACACCATGAATGGTGGAAAAACTATATAATAAGAAGAAAATAGGGATTTCGACAGAATCCACCAATTGTGGACAACTTTATCCAAACCGTCTGAATAATCTATCCACATGTTATCCACACTCTGTGGATAATAATTTTATTCACAATTTGTTATTCAGAGTTAAAACACAATAATCATATCAAATTATAATTGGGGTTGCAATGTTCTTTCAAAATTATCCACAATCTAACTATACTGAGGATAAAATTTATTCACAGCACTTGTATTTGTGAAAAACATGTCAATAATTGTTGTGGATAATAAAAAGTCGAAAAAAAATTATCCACATTATGATTTTTTTGAGGTTTAAAAGGTTTGTTTCATAGAAGCCAGTAATAAAATATTGGAAAATAGAACTCATCTTGACAATCATTCATATAGATCTTTATAATAATAAAGACTGTCTTTTACTAATTAGAATTAATTGTAATCCTCGAGGAGGTGTCATACATGAAAAGAACTTATCAACCAAATAAGCGCAAAAGAAGTAAAGTGCATGGTTTCCGTGCTCGTATGAGTACTAAAAACGGCCGCAAAGTTTTAGCTAGTCGCCGTCGTAAAGGAAGAAAAGTTTTATCAGCGTAGACCACTGAAATGTCTCAGTGGTTTTTTTTTAAATAATCCATACATAATATAGATATTATTTATACCAAAACTTCCTTTTTTAAGTAGATTTACTAAAATATTAAGGATCATTTGGATTGTGTGGAAAAGTGAAGGTGTTTTTATGAAGAAAGCCTACCGGATAAAAAAAGATAAAGATTTCCAAGCTGTTTTTAAAAAAGGGAAATCTTATGCAAACAGACAATTTGTCGTTTATGTTTTAAAAAAGGAAAATCAGCATCATTTCCGAATAGGTTTATCTGTTAGTAAAAAATTAGGGAATGCCGTAAAGAGAAATGAAATTAAAAGGTATATTCGCCAAACTTTTTTAGAGTTGGAGAAGAATTTATCCTGTGAGAATGATTACGTTATTATCGCTAGAAAGCCAGCGGCCGAAATGTCCTTTTATGAAGTAAAAAAAAGCTTAATTCATGTTTGTAAAATCGCTAAAATTTTAAAGAATGACAAAAAGTGATTTGATTTAAATGAATAAAAAGGGTTTGTTATACCGCTATTTTACATAAGAGCGGTTATCGTTTTATATTAAATGGGAAGCGTTTTTTTAGTATAGGGGAGGTAATAATTTGAATAAGAAGTTTTTATTACTTTTTATGGTTGTGGGATTAGTTGCTGTTCTTGCTGGATGTACGGAGTTTAATAAAGATATTACTCCAGAAAGTAAAGGGATTTGGAACCAATATATTGTCTACCCGCTATCGTGGGTCATTATTAAAGTGGCTAAAATTTTCAATAATAGTTATGGATTATCGATTATTGTCGTTACCATTTTGATTCGTTTAATTATTTTGCCATTAATGATAACACAATTGAGAAGTTCAAAGGCAATGCAGGCAATTCAGCCGGAATTGACGAAATTAAAAGAAAAATACGCGTCTAAAGATGCAGTAACACAGCAAAAGCTTCAAAAAGAAACAATGGCCCTATTTCAAAAATATAAAATCAATCCAGCGGCGGGATGTTTGCCAATCTTCATTCAAATGCCAATTTTGATAGGATTTTATCATGCGATTAATCGTACACCGGAAATCCGTGAATCTGCCTTCCTTTGGTTTGATTTAGGACAAGTTGATTATATCTTACCGGTGATTGCTGGGATCACAACTTTTCTTCAACAAAAATTGATGATGTCAGGAAATGCATATAATAATCCGCAAATGAAGATGCAAATGAATATGATGCTTTGGATTATGCCGATTATGATTGTTTTCTTTGGGTTTAAGTTACCATCAGCATTACCATTATATTGGATTGTAGGTAATATTTTTATGATCGTCCAATCTTACTTTATTAAAGGTCCTAAAATTGAAAGTCAACCAGCTGTGAATCAAAAAGCTAAGGGGGATAAAAAGTGAATGAAGTAACTACGACAGGACAAAATGTTGATGTAGCAATTGAAGCAGCATTGCATGAATTACAGACAACAAAAGAGAATGTCGAGGTTTACATCATTGATGAAGGAAAAAAAGGGTTATTTGGCTTGTTTGGGACAAAGCCAGCAATTGTCCGTGTCCAGCTGAAAATTGACCCAATTACAGCAGTAAAGGAGTACCTCCAGACATTAGTGCAACATATGGGGGTTTCTACAACGATTGAGGTTCTCAATAAAAATAGGGTTATTGAGATTAATATTACAGGGGAGAATGTTGCGAAATTAATTGGAAAAAGAGGGCAAACATTAAATGCTCTTCAACTTCTTACCCAACTTGCGGCAAATAAACTGATTGCACAGCATGTTACAGTGTTCATCAATGTTGGCCATTATCGTGAACAAAGAAGACAAATATTAATAAAATTAGCGTCTAGGCTTGCAGATCAAGTCGTAAAAACAAATAAGACTGTTAAACTAGAGCCGATGCCGTCCTTTGAAAGAAAAATTGTTCACCATACATTATCGAAAGATCGGAGAGTTTCTACTTATTCTGAGGGAAACGAACCGAATCGTTATGTAGTCATCGAGAGCACAAATAACAAATAAATACATGAAACCCCAAAAATAGGGTTTGACACTATAACTCGTCATATATCGGGATTGAGAGATCATGACGATTGGTGTCTAACCCTATTTTTTATTGTTTTCAAAATATTTATCCACAAGCAAAAGTGATTTTTGTGGGATGTAGATTGTTATTCACATGTGGATAAGTTAAAATAGACATAACTGAAGCATTTTTTAGGAGCGAAGTGATCAAAATTTTGATTTTATAATAAGTTAGGATTAAAATAAAAGTTTGACTCGATACATGTGAATAATTGTTGATATAAATAGAGAAAGTTTTTATTACAAAAAGGGTGGTGAAACGATGGAATTTGATACGATCGCTGCTATTTCGACACCGATTGGAGAAGGTGCGATAGCAATTGTGAGATTAAGCGGTGATGAGGCGATAAATATTGCCGACAATATTTATCAAGGTATAGGCGGAAAATGCTTGAAAGATGTCGCATCCCACACAATTCATTATGGGAAGATTGTCGATCCAAAAACATCAGAGATCGTTGAGGAAGTAATGGTCACAGTTATGAAGGGGCCAAAAACTTTCACAAGAGAAGATGTAATCGAAATAAATTGTCATGGTGGTTTAGTGTCAGTGAACCGTGTACTGCAACTTGTGTTAAGGTCTGGGGCTCGCCTTGCAGAACCCGGTGAATTTACAAAAAGAGCATTTTTAAATGGCCGAATTGATTTATCACAAGCAGAAGCAGTAATGGATTTAATTCGTGCTAAAACAGATAAGGCGATGAATGTCGCAATCGGTCAAATGGAGGGCAGATTGTCTAAGCTTGTACAGAAACTTAGACAAGAAATTTTAGAAGTAGTGGCTCATGTCGAAGTAAATATTGATTATCCAGAGTATGATGATGTCGAGGAAATGACCCATCGCTTATTAAATGAAAAAGCTTCGTATATTCGTAATGAGTTGCAAAAATTATTAGAAACTGCTCATCAAGGGAAAATTTTGCGTGAAGGATTATCAACTGCTATTATTGGACGCCCTAATGTTGGGAAGTCATCTTTATTAAACAGTCTTGTTCATGAAAATAAAGCAATTGTAACAGATATACCAGGGACAACTCGGGATGTTATTGAAGAATATGTAAATGTAAGAGGTGTACCGCTTCGTTTAATTGATACTGCTGGAATTCGTGAAACAGAGGATATTGTTGAGCGAATTGGTGTTGAACGTTCAAAGAAATATTTAAAAGAGGCGGATTTAATTTTATTAGTGTTAAATGCTAGTGAACCATTGACTCCAGAAGATGAGGCATTATTAGAAACTGTTGCTGGGTTTGATGTGATTGTTATTGCAAATAAGATGGATTTACCGCAAAAAATAGATTTGGAACGTGTTAGACAACTTGTTCCAAAGGGGAAAATGATTACCACTTCATTGTTGAAGGATGAAGGGATAGATGAATTAGAAGAAGCGATCGCGACGATGTATTTTGAAGGGCAAGTTGAAGGAGCAGATTTGACTTATGTTTCAAATAGCCGTCATATTGCGCTTATTAGTCAAGCACTTCAATCTATTGAGGATGTATTAGAAGGAGTAGAATTAGGAACGCCTATCGATATCATCCAAATCGACTTGACTAGAACTTGGGAGTTATTAGGTGAGATTATTGGAGATACTGTTCAAGAAAGCTTACTTGACCAACTATTTTCACAATTTTGTTTAGGAAAATAATTATTGTTATCGGCCTAATAGTAAAGGAATTTTTATAAATAAACGAAGGAGCGATTTTGTCATGCAATATTATGACGCAGGACAATATGATGTAATTGTTGTAGGTGCAGGCCACGCTGGCTGTGAGGCGGGACTGGCTTCTGCAAGAATTGGAGCAAAAACATTAATGATAACGATAAATCTCGATATGGTTGCGTTCATGCCATGCAATCCATCTATTGGTGGACCAGCAAAAGGGATTGTTGTCCGCGAAATTGATGCCCTTGGCGGTGAAATGGGAAAAAATATCGATAAGACTTATGTTCAAATGAGAATGTTAAATACAGGGAAAGGTCCAGCTGTTCAAGCATTACGGGCCCAGGCCGATAAATTCCAATATCAACATGAAATGAAAAGAACGTTGGAAAATCAAGAAAATTTAACATTACTTCAAGGAATGGTAGAAGAGCTTATTATTGAAGATGAAGTATGTAAAGGTGTTGTCACGAAAACCGGTGCAAAGTACTACGCAAAAACAGTTGTGTTAACAACGGGGACATTTTTACGTGGAGAAATTATTATCGGTGAACTTAAATATTCAAGCGGTCCGAACAATCAACAACCATCGATAAAACTTGCAGAAAATTTACAAGGACTTGGTTTTGATCTTGTCCGCTTTAAAACTGGAACTCCACCGCGTGTAAATAGTAAAACAATTGATTATAGTAAAACGGAAATTCAGCCAGGTGATGATGAACCACGGGCATTTAGTTATGAAACAACCGAATATATTACAGATCAACTTCCATGTTGGTTAACATATACGAATGAAAAGACACATGCTATTATTGATGGCAATCTTGACCGTGCACCAATGTTTTCGGGAATGGTGAAAGGAACTGGCCCTCGTTATTGTCCTTCAATTGAGGATAAAATTGTTCGCTTCCATGATAAACCACGTCATCAGCTGTTCCTTGAACCCGAAGGTCGGAACACCGAAGAAGTTTATGTTCAAGGTTTATCAACAAGTATGCCTGAAGAAGTCCAAAGGGAAATTCTTGAAACAATTCCAGGATTGGAACATGCGCAAATGATGCGTCCAGGTTATGCAATTGAATATGATGCTATTAAACCAACTCAGTTGTGGCCTACATTGGAGACAAAACAAGTGAAATGTGTGTATACAGCTGGGCAAATTAATGGAACATCTGGTTATGAAGAGGCAGCAGGGCAAGGGATTATTGCTGGAATTAATGCAGCATGCCGGGCGCTTGGCAAGGAAGAACTTATTCTCAGTCGATCTGATGCCTATATCGGTGTGCTGCTCGACGATTTAGTAACAAAGGGTACAAGGGAACCTTATCGCTTACTTACTTCTCGTGCGGAGTATCGCTTATTATTACGCCATGATAATGCAGATTTACGTCTTACAGAAATTGGCTATAAAGTGGGCTTAATTTCAGAAGAAAGGTACCAAAAATTCCTTGCTAAAAAAGAAGCAATTGAAAATGAAATTAAACGATTAAGATCGATCATTATTAAGCCGAATGAACAAACACAAACATTAATTCGCGAGGCTGGTGGTAGCGAGTTAAAAGATGGAATTAGAGCGGCAGATTTATTAAAACGACCAGAGATGAATTACCAGCATATTAAAATGTTAGTTCCATCTGAGGAAGAATTGTCGAAAGAAATTGAAGAACAAGTTGAAATTCAAGTGAAGTATGAAGGATATATTGCTAAATCATTACAACAGGTTGAAAGAATGAAAAAACTTGAAGATAAAAAGATCCCGGACGATATAGATTATGACGCGATAAATGGACTAGCGACAGAGGCACGGCAAAAACTTAATAAAGTTCGGCCAATCTCCATTGCACAGGCATCTCGTATTTCTGGTGTAAATCCGGCAGACATTTCCATTTTGCTTGTTTATATTGAGCAAGGCAAAATTGCGAAAGTTGCCCATTAACAGGAATAAAGTCAGAATGTCATTCATTCTGACTTTCTCCTTATTTTTAATTAATTAGCGTTCTTGAAAAACGTTGGTTTTAAGTCTTAGAAGGAAAGGGTGAAAAAATGAACATTCAACAATTTATTGAAAAATTGGCTGAAAAAGGTATTACATTAACTGAAAAACAGCTTCAACAATTTGAGTTGTATTATGAGTTACTAGTGGAATGGAATGAAAAAATGAATTTAACTGCCATAACAGATAAGAAAGAGGTTTATTTAAAACATTTTTTCGATTCTATTAGCGCCCATTTTTATGTTGATATGTCAGAGCCTTTAAAGATATGCGATGTTGGTGCAGGTGCTGGTTTTCCAAGTATTCCATTAAAAATCTGTTTTCCTCATTTATACATAACAATTGTGGATTCATTGCAAAAAAGAATTGTATTTTTAGAGAATTTGACTAAAAATTTAGGATTAGACAACGTCATATTATTTCATGACCGTGCTGAAGTCTTTGCACAAAAAAAGGAATTTCGCGAACAGTATGACTTAGTTACAGCAAGGGCTGTAGCAAGAATGTCCGTTCTTTCTGAATTATGTTTGCCTTTAGTTAAATTAAATGGGCGATTTGTGGCAATGAAGGCACAAAATGCTGAAAATGAACTGCAAGTTGCTGAAAAGGCAATTGAACTTTTAGGTGGTAAAATAGAAGAAAAATATTCATTTGTTTTGCCATATGAGGAAAGTGAACGAAATATTATTGTTATTCGTAAAACAAAACAGACTCCAAAAAAATATCCACGTAAACCAGGAACGCCAAACAAGTTACCACTTGAATAAAGTATATGTGGTAAATACTCGGAATTTGTAGGATATTTAAAAAATTACCAACTGATATTGCAGGAACTTGTTTTATAATAGAGAATAAATACGTAGGGAGAATTGAAAAGGTGGTGTAAGCTCATGAAGCATCCTTTCTCTCGTTTTTTTGGCGCAAATAATGAAATCGAAGAAATTGTCGAAGGAGAAACGACGGAAGAAGTACGAAATAGAGAAGAAGTACAAAAGATTCCAGTTTCTAATATTGTTCCGAATCGATTTCAACCTAGAACCATATTTAATGAAGAGAAAATTGAAGAACTTGCACGAACAATACATACGCATGGGATTATCCAACCGATTGTTGTCCGTGAGTATGAACAAGGTAACTTTGAAATTATTGCAGGGGAGCGGCGCTTTCGGGCAGTTCAAAAATTAGGCTGGGAAAAGGTCCCCGCTATTATTAAAAATTTAAATGATACAGAAACTGCTTCGGTCGCATTAATTGAAAATCTACAACGGGAGGAACTTACCCCAATTGAGGAAGCAATTGCATATGGCAAGCTTATAGAATTGCATCAATTGACCCAAGAGGCGTTGGCACAGAGACTTGGTAAAGGTCAGTCGACTGTGGCAAATAAATTACGTCTTCTTAAACTGCCTCAGGAGATTCAAAATGCTTTATTGCAGAAGAAAATAACGGAGCGGCATGCAAGGGCTTTAATCCCATTAAAAGAACCAGCATTACAAATACGTGTGCTGAATGATATTATTGATAAAAATTTAAATGTAAAACAGACAGAAGATTTAATTCTTCGTCTTTTAAATAAAGAAGAGAAAAAACAGAAACCACGTCGTTTAGCATTTAGTAAAGATATGCGAATTGCTGTAAACACGATCCGACAATCAGTATCAATGGTGACAGACAGCGGGATCAATCTTGACTCGAAGGAAGAGGATTTTGAAGATTACTATCAAATTACAATTCGCATTCCAAAAAAATCAAAATCATAGATTAAGAAACTTGTAGGCCAAGTTTCTTTTTTTGTTTACTATTTTCACAAGCAATTTTCATCAAAAATGATTTGGAGCGTATGAGCTGAGACTCCTGCCGGGAAAGTATTTCAGCGGGAACTCCCGCAGCAAGCAAATCCCTGAAGCGTAAATCATTCAATTGTAAATAAATCTATTTAAAAATAACACTTCTTTACTAAAGGGCCTTTTGTTTTATTGTGAAATTTAGTAGATGGTTGCTTATTTTTTATATCTTTAAAGAGAACGATATCTATTTTTTTATAAAAAGTTAGTTATTAAAAGATTCATAGATTGTAAAATAATAAAATATTTGAATAAATATGAACGGCTTTATGAAATTTTGTTACAATAGACTATAAGATTATTATTTTATTGTATGAAAAAAGGTAGGTGACATCCATGGGAAAAGTGATTTCAATTGCCAATCAAAAGGGCGGCGTTGGAAAAACTACTACCTCTGTCAACTTAGGTGCCTGCTTAGCATATATCGGAAAAAAAGTGCTGCTTGTCGACACAGATCCTCAAGGGAATGCAACGAGCGGTGCTGGAATTGATAAAGGCGATGTACAGCAGTGTATTTATGATGTATTAGTAGATGATATGAAAATTAGTAATGTGATTAAAGCTACTAAGGTTGAAGGATTATACTCTGTTCCTGCTACTATTCAGTTAGCTGGTGCGGAAATTGAACTTGTTCCGACGATCTCCCGAGAAGTCCGTTTAAAAAGAGCGTTAGCTTCTGTGAAGGACGAGTATGACTATATTATTATCGACTGTCCCCCTTCCCTAGGGTTATTAACGTTGAATGCTTTAACAGCCTCAGATAGTGTGATTATTCCTGTGCAATGCGAGTACTACGCATTAGAAGGATTAAGTCAATTATTAAATACGGTCCGCCTTGTTCAGAAGCATCTTAATCAAGATTTGCAAATTGAGGGTGTATTGCTGACAATGTTAGATGCACGGACGAATTTAGGTCTCCAAGTTATTGAAGAAGTAAAAAAATATTTTCGAGATAAAGTCTATAAGACAATCATTCCACGAAATGTTCGATTGAGTGAAGCTCCAAGTCATGGTGAACCGATTATTATATATGATCCAAAATCTCGTGGTGCAGAAGTATATTTAGATATGGCAAAGGAAGTGATGGCAAATGGCTAAAGGTCTTGGAAAGGGTATTAACGCATTGTTTGCCAACATAGATGTCGATAAAGAGGATGCAGTACGTGAAATTAAAATTAAAGAGATACGCCCAAATCCATATCAGCCGCGTAAAGTTTTTGAAGAAGAAGCTTTGCATGAATTAAAAGAATCCATTCTTCAACATGGCATCTTGCAGCCACTTATTTTACGAAAAACAATTAAAGGCTATGAAATTGTTGTAGGGGAAAGAAGATTTAGAGCTGCCAAAGAAGCAAAGCTTATGACTGTGCCAGCTGTTGTTCGTGATTTGACTGACCAACAAATGATGGAACTTTCCGTTCTTGAAAATTTACAACGGGAGGATTTAAATCCCATTGAAGAGGCGAATGCTTATCAGTTTTTATTAGAAAAATTAAATGTGACACAAGAGGAACTTGCCAAACGTCTCGGTAAAAGCCGTCCCTATATTGCCAATCATTTGCGTATACTTTCTTTACCTCCCTATGTTAAAGACTTAATGACAGCTGGAAAGCTTTCAATGGGACATGGTCGAACATTATTAGGGTTAAATGATAAAGATAAAATGAAGGCACTTGTTGAAAAAACAATATCTGAAAATTTAAGTGTACGCCAGCTTGAAAAGCTTGTTCAGGAGTTAAATAAACATGTTCCACGTGAAACAAAGAAGGAAAAGAAAGAAAAGGATATTTTTATTAAAGAGCAAGAAAATGTATTGCGAGAAAAGTTTGGAACAACTGTACTGATCAAGCAATCAAAGAAAAAGAGCAAAATTGAGATTGAGTTCTTTTCTAATGAGGATTTGCTTAGAATATTGGAGATTCTTGATATTGATTATCACCGTTAATTTCCAATAAAGTGGTGGAATGCTAGATGTTTCATCCATCTGCTGCTTTTAAACTGCTAAGAATTTATATAAATAGGTGAGGAAATGGTTCTTTTAGGTACATTAGTAAATGGGGGCAGCATTATTGTTGGCTCATTACTCGGTAAACTGTTAAATAGAATTCCCGAAAAAGTAAAGGGCACGGTTATGCATGCAATCGGTCTTGCTGTAATCGTCCTTGGATTACAAATGGGATTGAAAAGCGAGCAATACTTAATTGTGATTCTTAGTCTCGTATTTGGTGCAATGATTGGGGAGTTTTTGTCATTGGAAAATCACCTAAATGCATTCGGGATATGGCTTGAAAAGAAAATAGGTACGAATGGACAAGGAAGTATTGCTGAAGGGTTTATTACTGCTACGCTCGTGTTTGTGATTGGAGCAATGGCTGTTCTAGGTGCTTTAGACAGTGGAATTCGTGGTGATCATACTGTGTTGTATACAAAGGCGGTCATTGACGGTTTCACTGCACTCATTTTAACTTCTACCCTTGGCATAGGCGTTCTTTTTTCAGTTGTCCCTGTTGTTATTTATGAAGGGACGATTGCTTTATTTGCCACACAAATTAATCATGTAATACCGAATAGTATTATGCATTCATTTATTACAGAAATGACTGCTACAGGCGGTATTATGATATTTGCCATTGGTTTAAATATTACAGGTTTGGCGAAAATTCGAGTGGCAAACTTCCTGCCAGGGATTATTGTCGTTGCTGTTATTGTTGCCATTATTCATGTTTATCATGGATTATAATGTTATATTGTATTTTCACGAGAATGCTGTTGATTCATTGAGAGAATAGAATGTTCGTAATGCAAGCGTAAATGTGCTCTATTAATACCTGAGGCAATCGTTTTTGCCATTCTTAATACTAAGTTTAAGCGTGTGTTTTGAAGGACTGTGAATTCCATGAAACCGCTCATATTGACGATTCCAGTAATATGCATATCACCAACAGCAGGAAGTTCTTTGTGGACACCAGCCCCTGGTTTAACAGGTCCTTCACCGATTTGAATCTTCCCGATACTTTCTGTTTTTCCTAGGCAAGCATCAATTGCAATTAGAAACGGGTTGTGATGTTGGGAATATATTTCATCTATTTTTTCTGCAAGATTTAGTGCATGAATAGGCTGATCAAGCGTTCCGTATACGTTAAAATATCGGAGTAATTTTTCCTGTAGAAACGTCCCTGTTAAGGGGCCGAGTGCATCCCCTGTGGAGCGGTCGGTTCCAATACAAACAATGATAATATCACGGTTTTCCCCTAATGGAAGAGCTGATAAAATTCGATTTGAAATGATTTCTTTTGCCATCATTTCATCATATAATACTTGGATATTATTCATATTTTTGTCATTTTGTCCTCTATTTATAAACATACCAGCCACTCCCTTTCCTTTTTAACTACAGTATACGGAAAAAATAGACATTCTATACATCAACAGGCATTTGAGGTTATTATAAGAAATGTGCTTATTTAATATGAAAAAGTCATATTTTTGTTAAAATAAGTATGCGATTATTTATGCGTTAAGTAATGAAAGTTGGTGTTAATTCGTGCATTATATACAAAATTACCTTCATCACTTTATAAAAAAATGGTTTGATGAAGAATTATGGATCCATATTGGAGAAACAGTTTTAAAAATAATCGTTGTATTAATAATTGCTTCGTTTATTATAAAGGTTGGAAAAAAGGCCATTCATAAAGTCTTTCAAGTACGTGCTAAAGCTCCGTTGCGTTTTTCAGAGCGCAGAGAGGCAACATTAGTTAGATTATTGAATAACGCATTGACTTATATTGTTGGCTTTGTTGCGATTGTTACGGTCCTTTCTTTATTAACGATTAATGTCCAAGGGCTACTAGCTGGGGCAGGTATTGTTGGCTTAGCTGTTGGTTTTGGAGCGCAAAGTTTAGTTAAAGATATCATATCGGGCTTTTTTATCATTTTTGAAGATCAGTTTTCTGTTGGTGACTATGTTTCCATCGGTAAAAATCAAGGTGTAGTGGAGGAAATTGGTTTACGTACAACGAAAATTAAAAATTGGACCGGAGAATTATACATTATCCCAAATGGTAACATTACAGAAGTAACAAATTTCTCTATTCATAATAGTATCGCTGTAGTGGATGTCCATATTCCTTATGAAGAAAATATTGATCGTGCTGAACAAGCAATACAAGAATTTTTAATTTCTTTTGCCGAGCAACATGATGAAGTGATTGGGGAACCGCAAGTGTTAGGCGTTCAAACATTAGGTACATCTCATGTTACATTGCGAATTGCTGCTGAGACGCTGCCAATGGCACACTGGGAAATTGCCAGAAGCTTAAATAAAGAAATTAAAAAAGTGTTAGATGAACATCATATTCAAGCACCTTATCCGAAGATGGTTACATATTCACGTGGTGATCAGCCATATCATCAAATTTATAAGGGGGATCATGATGGAAGATAAAAATTTTGGTCTTAATGATATCATTGAAATGAAAAAGCAGCATCCTTGTGGAACAAATCGCTGGAAGATTATTCGAATGGGTGCTGATATTCGTATCAAATGTGAAGGCTGTGGGCACAGTGTTATGCTTCCGCGCAGGGAATTCGCTCGTAAATTGAAGAAAATTTTAGTTAAGCACGAAGAATAAGATCGTATTTATTGTTAACGAGGTGCGATATGAACGTTCAATTACTCCGTGATTGTGAACATTTGAATTTGGCCGAAATGGAAGAAATTTATCATTTAGTTGGATGGAAAAGGCATAATCAAAAGATTATTCAACAAGTTTTTACAGCTAGCAATGTAATATGTGTTGCATTAAGGGATCAGCATATCATTGGTTTTGGAAGGGCAATGTCAGACGGGGTTTTTAATGCCGCCATTTATGATGTTGTTGTCCATCCTGATTTCCAGAAAAGTGGTGTCGGGAAAAGAATTGTAGAGGATTTGTTGAATCAGCTGAAGGATATCTCCTGTATCCATCTAATCGCAACAACGGGTAATGAAGATTTTTATCGAAACTTAGGATTTAACAAAACAAAAACAGGTATGGCGAGGTATCTTAATCCAAATTTGACTATGGAGTATTTGGATTCTTAAATCGTCAAATGGGTTGTCTTTTTTTGATGAAATCTCTATAATTGTGAAAGGTTTTAAATTCGTTTTATATAATGAACTTTGTAAAATAATAGATATTTACTAGATGATTAGGAGAGTGACCATAAATGGCGCTAACGGCTGGAATTGTTGGGTTGCCGAATGTCGGTAAATCCACATTGTTTAATGCAATTACAAAAGCTGGAGCAGAATCTGCAAATTATCCGTTCTGTACAATTGATCCGAATGTGGGAATGGTTGAAGTTCCAGATTTGCGTTTAAATAAACTATCAGAATTATATAATCCTAAAAAAACAATTCCTACTACTTTTGAATTCACAGACATTGCTGGAATTGTCAAAGGGGCAAGTAAAGGTGAAGGATTAGGAAATAAATTTTTATCTCATATTCGCCAAGTAGATGCAATCTGTCATGTTGTCCGTTGTTTTGAAGATGAAAATATTACGCATGTATCTGGAAAAGTAAATCCAATCGATGATATTGAAACAATTAATTTAGAGCTTATTTTAGCTGACTTGGAAACAGTCGAAAAGCGCATCGGGCGTGTTGAAAAGTTAGCAAAACAAAAAGATAAAGATGCTGTTGCGGAATATGAAGTATTAGTAAAATTAAAAGATGCATTTGAATCTGACAAGCCAGCGCGTTCTGTTGAATTAACAGATGAGCAAACTAAAATTGTGAAGGGATTCCAGCTTTTAACAAGCAAACCAATTCTTTATGTTGCAAATGTTGGGGAAGACGAAGTCCAAGATACGTCTTCAAACCAATATGTACAGCAAGTCCGTGATTATGCAGCACAAGAAGGAGCAGAAGTGATTGTTATTTGTGCGCGCATTGAAGAGGAAATTGCTGAACTTGATGATGATGAAAAGGCAATGTTCTTGTCTGAACTTGGTATCGAGGAGTCAGGGCTCGACCAATTAATTAAAGCGGCTTACAGTTTACTTGGCTTAGCAACTTATTTCACAGCTGGTGAGCAAGAAGTTCGGGCTTGGACATTTAAAAAGGGAATGAAAGCTCCGCAATGTGCAGGTATTATTCATACGGACTTTGAGAAAGGGTTTATTCGTGCAGAGACAGTTTCCTATGACGATCTTATTGCAAATGGAACGATGGTTGCAGCGCGTGAAGCAGGAAAAGTCCGATTAGAGGGAAAAGATTATATCGTCCAAGATGGAGATATTATGCACTTTAGATTTAACGTTTAATATAAAAGTAAATTCGGGGATCAAACATTTTATTCAGTAATGGATGGAATGCTTGATTCTTTTTTATTGGCTGTTTTCGTAAATCTTGTTGTTTTTTCAGCTAAGAAAGAAGATGTATTTTCTTAAAGTTTCATGATGAATTTGATTGAAGTGGAAGGTGGAGACTCCCGCAAAAGGTAAAAATCATGGAATAAACATCAACTGTCCTCAAAAACAATCTTGCTTATATTTAGTCACAAAAAGTTTAAAATAGATGATTTTTCGGAATACTTATGATATATTTTTATTAATCGAATATGATTCTTCGGGGCTGGGTGAAATTCCCGACCGGCGGTGATGAGAATATCTCTAAGCCCGTGACCCACGTCTATTTGATGTGGTGGATTTGGTGAAAAACCAAAGCCGACAGTGAAAGTCTGGATGGGAGAAGAATAGGTATGCGTTAAAAAGTAATACTGCTTTTACGCTTATTTGTCATGATATAGCCCCGCACAAATGTGTGGGGTTTTTTGTTGGCTGTTGTTAAAAAAGGCGGAATGAACTATCGGAGGGATGATGAGTTGTCAAAAGAAGAATTTATGAGCATGGCGCTAAATTTAGCGGAAAATGTTGCTGGACAAACTTCTCCAAATCCTCCTGTTGGTAGTGTTGTCATAAAAAATGGCAGAATTGTCGGCATCGGTGCACATTTAAAGGCAGGAGAGCGACATGCTGAAAGAATTGCCGTTGAAATGGCTGGAGAGAATGCTTTTGGTTCAGATGTATATGTAACGCTTGAACCATGCGCTCATCATGGGAGAACAGCTCCGTGCGCTGATTTTCTTATTGAAAAAGGAGTAAGAAAGGTATATGTCGCAACATTAGATCCAAATCCTCTTGTTAGTGGGAGGGGAATAGAAAAGCTACGCAATGCTGGAGTTGAGGTTGAAGTTGGCATCAATAAAGAAGCTGCCGACACATTATATCGACCCTTTTTCCATTTTATTCAAACGAAACGACCATTTGTTACGATTAAAACCGCCGTTACAACAGATGGTAAAATTGCAGCCTATACAAATGATAGTAAATGGATTACAAGTGAACAAGCCCGTATGGATGTTCATGAAATCAGAAATAAGCATGACGCAATACTTGTAGGTATTAATACAGTACTCAATGATAACCCTCTTCTCACCGTCAGA
This sequence comes from Heyndrickxia ginsengihumi, assembly GCF_011008565.1. Taxonomy (GTDB): domain Bacteria; phylum Bacillota; class Bacilli; order Bacillales; family Bacillaceae_C; genus Weizmannia; species Weizmannia ginsengihumi. The sequence goes on along the minus strand of NZ_JAAIWK010000001.1, from coordinate 284,623 downwards.
TTGCCCCAAGGCGGAAAAAATCCAATTCGAGTAATATTAGATACACATTTGCGTACTCCATTAGAAGCAAATGTGCTAAATGGAGAAGCACCCGCTATTATATTTTGCGGCGGTGATGCCCCTATAGAAAAAGAGCAACTATTACAATCTTTAGGAGCTGAAGTGATTAGACTACAGGAAACATCAATATCAATTGCTCAAGTACTAAAAGAGCTTGGGGAAAGAAATATTATGACGCTTCTTGTAGAAGGCGGAGCGGAAGTAAACGGCTCCTTTTTACAAGAGCAGGCATTCCAACAACTAATCTTATATATGGCCCCAAAAATTATTGGGGGGAAAACAGCTGCAACTTCATTTGGTGGTCTTGGCCTCAGTTTAATGAAGGATGCTTTGCCACTCTTATTTGAAAAAGTAGAGATGATTGGCCGGGATATAAAAATTACGGCAACAGTTCAGAAGGAAGGGAACTAAATATGTTTACAGGCATTATTGAAGAAATTGGGGTTTTGAAAAGAATCCGAAGAGGTTCCTCCTCTCTTCAACTGGTGATACAAGCAACAAAAGTATTAAAGGATGTGCATGTGGGTGACAGCATTGCTGTTAATGGTGTATGTTTAACCGTTACTTCTTATACTGTTAACGAGTTTACAGTAGATGTGATGCCTGAGACATTTTACGATACGACGCTCGCTTCTTTGTCCACTAACAGTAAGGTCAATCTAGAAAGGGCAATGAGTGCAAATGGTAGATTTGGCGGGCATTTTGTAACAGGGCATGTTGATGGAGTAGGCACGATTGTAGCAAAGAAGAGAGTTGAGAATGCTCTCTACGTTTCAATAGATGTCCCTAAACATCTTATCCCTTATTTAATTACAAAAGGTTCAATCGCTATTGATGGTACCTCCCTGACAATTTTTGATGTAAAAGAGAATAGTCTTACAATTTCTTTAATTCCACATACACAGGATGAGTCAATTATTGCAAGTAAAGGCATAGGGGAAAAGGTCAATATAGAAAGTGATGTGTTAGCAAAATACGTTGGGAAAATGATTCATTTATCGACTGAATCGAATAATGATCCATCAACACATACAATGGACTTATTGAGGAAAAGTGGATTTATTTCTTAACAATCAATTTTTAAGAGGTGGTAAAAAGTGCTTCATACAATTGAAGAAGCAGTAGAGGATTTAAAGGCAGGTAAAGTAGTAATCGTAGTGGACGATGAAAATCGCGAGAATGAAGGCGATTTGATCGGGTTAGGAGAAAGGGTCTCTCCAGAGATGATTAATTTTATGGCAAAAGAAGGAAGAGGCTTAATTTGTGTTCCTGTCTCAGAAGAAAAAGCAACGCAGCTTGATCTTAATATGATGACACAACAAAATACAGATTCGCATGGAACGGCTTTTACAATTAGCATTGATCATCGGACAACAACTACAGGGATTAGTGCATTTGAACGGGCGACGACCATTCAAGAAATGGTAAAAGACGAATCAGTCCCTGAAGATTTCCACCGTCCAGGTCATATTTTCCCACTCATCGGAAAAAAAGGTGGGGTGTTAAACCGTCCCGGGCATACTGAAGCAGCATTAGATTTGGCTAAGCTTGCAGGCATGAAACAAGTTGGGGTCATTTGTGAAATTATGAATGAAGATGGGACAATGGCTAAGCTTCCGCAATTACAGGAAATAGCTAAACGCCATCAGCTAAAAATAATTACGATCGAATCTTTGATTGAATATCGCAGAAAACATGAGAAATTAGTACAAAGAGAAGTAGAAATTAAGCTGCCGACAGATTTTGGGGATTTTAAAGCAATTGGCTATACAGAAGTTCTTTCAGGGAAAGAACATGTTGCCCTTATTAAAGGAGACATTAGTAGCAATGAACCAATACTCGTTAGAGTACATTCTGAATGTTTGACAGGAGATGTATTTGGTTCACATCGCTGTGACTGTGGACCGCAATTAGCTGCTGCCTTAACAACAATTGAAAAAGAAGGAAAAGGTGTTCTTTTGTATATGAGGCAAGAAGGAAGAGGCATTGGCTTAATCAATAAATTAAAAGCATATAAGCTTCAGGAACAGGGCCTAGACACCGTTGAGGCAAATCATGAGCTTGGTTTCCCTGCTGATATGCGCGATTATTTAATTAGCGCACAAATGTTACAAGACCTTGGCGTTCGAAAACTGCGATTACTAACAAATAATCCCGAAAAAATTTCTGGATTAGAGAACTATGGAATTGAAATTTCCGAGCGTGTACCGATTGAAATTGAAGCAAAAAAAGAAAATGAACAATATTTACGAACAAAAGTAGAAAAAATGGGACATTTATTACACATTTAGGAGGAGAAAAAAATGGCAAAAGTTTATGAAGGAAAATTAGTTGGAACAGGTTTGAAAATTGGTATTGTTGTTTCTCGTTTTAATGAATTTATTACAAGTAAATTACTGAGCGGAGCTGAGGATGCCCTTAGCCGGCATGGTGTTGAAAGTGAAAATATTGAAATTGCGTGGGTACCAGGGGCATTTGAAATACCGTTAATTGCGAAAAAAATGGCATCATCCGGAAAATATGATGCTGTACTTGCATTAGGAACTGTTATCCGTGGTGCTACAGCTCATTTTGATTTTGTGAGTAATGAGGCTACAAAGGGAGTTGCCCAAGCTAGCTTACAAACTGAAGTTCCTGTCATTTTTGGAGTGCTAACAACAGATACCATTGAGCAGGCAATTGAAAGAGCAGGTACTAAGGCAGGAAATAAAGGTTGGGATGCAGCTATTGGTGCAATTGAAATGGCTAACCTTTTAAAACAGCTTTCATAAGAAAAGAAAAATATCCTTCTTAATAGAGACAACTATTTAAGAGAGAGCCGCGCATTAGAATGAAAAGTATAAGAAGGAAGTCTAGCATCATTGCATTTACTATATACTTATGATATACTTACGACTTGTGAGTAATGAACGAAAAAATACATTGCTCCTTGCCCTATTACAGGGCCGCATAGTCCATAAGGAGGTGACACTAAGATGAGAAAGTATGAAGTTATGTACATTATCCGTCCAAATATTGAGGATGAAGCTAAAAAAGCTTTAGTTGAACGTTTTGATAACGTGTTAACATCTCAAGGTGCGGAAATCATCGAATCTAAAGAGTGGGGTAAGCGTCGTCTTGCGTATGAAATCCAAGACTTCCGTGATGGTTACTATCATATCATCAATGTAAATGCAAACCCTGAAGCGGTTCAAGAATTTGACCGTCTTGCAAAGATTAGCGGAGATATTATCCGTCACATCGTTATTAAAGATGAAAAATAATACTATTTAAATAAAACTGTTTCACGTGAAACGTATTCGAATATGAGAGGGGTTGATTCTGATGATGAACCGTGTTGTTCTAGTAGGTAGATTAACGAAAGATCCTGACTTACGGTATACTCCAAATGGGGTTCCGGTTGCTACATTTACGCTTGCTGTGAATCGTACGTTCTCGAATCAGCAAGGGGAAAGACAGGCGGACTTTATTAACTGCGTAGTCTGGAGAAAACAAGCTGAAAATGTAGCAAACTTCTTGAAAAAAGGTAGTTTAGCTGGCGTTGACGGCCGTATCCAAACACGTAATTATGAAGGTCAAGATGGTAGACGTGTTTATGTGACTGAAGTAGTGGCAGAAAGCGTCCAATTCTTAGAGCCTAGGAATGCTAACCAAGACCGCGGCGGGAATGATTTTTATGGTGGTCAAGGAAGTCAGCCTTCGTTTAATCCGAATCAGAACCAGAATCAGCCTAACCCGAATTATTCTAAGTTTGATGAAGATCCATTTTCAAATGATGGGCAGCCGATTGACATCTCTGATGATGATCTTCCATTCTAAACATTGCATAACTAAAAATTAGTTAATTAAGGAGGGAAATGAAAATGGCAGGTGGACGCAGAGGCGGACGTAAACGTCGTAAAGTGTGTTATTTCACAGCAAACGGAATTACACACATTGACTATAAAGATGTAGATTTATTGAAAAAATTCATCTCTGAACGTGGGAAAATTCTTCCTCGTCGTGTAACTGGTACGAGCGCTAAATATCAACGTAAATTAACAATTGCTATTAAACGTTCTCGTCAAATGGCATTATTGCCTTATGTTGCAGAAGATAAATAAGATCGTTAAAAGCAGTGAGGTTATCCTTGCTGCTTTTTTATAATGAATAAATAAGTATTTTTGTTTCAAACTTTGAATGTGTTAAAATATAGGAAACTTAACATCATTCATTATTGAAGGGAGAGACGAAGTGAAAAAGACAAGAATGTTAACTGAAGGAGCTATGCTTGCAGCAATTTTTGCTGTACTTATGCTTGTATTCCTTTATGTGCCGATTATTGGTGGAGTATCTATACTTTTTCTCATACTGCCTTTTCTCATATATGGAGCGAAATATCCTTTAAAATATTCTCTTCTTTTTTTTATTGTGAGTATATTCGTATCGTTATTATTTGGAACAGTCACTTCTATTCCAATAACAGTCATTATGGGAACGACAGGTCTTGTAATTGGATATTGTATACGACTTGAAAAGTCCAAATTCATTACATACATAGCAGCAAGTGCCACATTTTTAATTGATACAGTTGTTGGTATTTTAATTGCGATCAAATTTTTCCATATTAATTATTTGGATGAAGAGTTAACAAGACTTCAACAATCGATAAATCAGTCTCGAAATATGATGAAAGCGTTTGGACAGCAACAAGCCTACGATCGCTTAAATGAAATGTCAAAAACCTTGATATATATGGTTCATACTCTTTTGCCATCATTGTTATTGCTCGAATCCTTTTTTGCCATTTTCATACTTATGCTAATAAACTACCCGATCGCAAAAAGATTTGGCATTCGTGTCCCTAAATGGAAACCCTTTCGAGAGTTTAATTTACCAAAAAATTTTCAATGGTACTTTCTCACTTTTTTAATACTATCTTTATTTTTCGGTAAATATCTACATGGGTTTTTATCTACTGCATTGTTAAATATTCTGTTTATCTTTTTAATATTGATGATACTACAAGGATTTTCACTTATTTGTTATTATGGTTATATAAAAAAGTGGCCAAAAGCGATACTAGTCTTTATTGTAATCATCACACTCATATATTCTCCGCTCCTTTATGCCGTAATCATGTTAGGAATCATTGATTTAGGATTTAATTTGAGAGCATGGGTGAACAGGGATGTTTAAGGGTACTGTAAAGAAATATAAAAAAATAGGAAGTTTCTTATATAGGAGCTGAAAAAATGCCTTCTTACAATAAGCGATTAATGAGGTATCCTCTATACGGTTTAATTGCTGTATCACTCATTTTACTAGCAATTGTTTTCTTTTATTATTGGTGGATTACAGCGATTGGACTGCTATTATTAGGGGCACTGTTTTATTTCGCATTTTATCTTGAGCAAAAATCAAATGAAGAAATAGAAAAGTATATTTCAACTTTATCTTATCGTGTAAAGCGAGTAGGTGAAGAGGCATTAATGGAAATGCCGATTGGAATTATGCTGTATAATGAAGAAGATTATTCAATTGAGTGGACGAATCCTTTCCTTGCCTCCTGTTTTAATGAAGATACATTAGTAGGGCGTTCGTTATATGACGTATGTGAAACGCTAGTACCTTTAATTAAGCAAGAGGTTGATTCTGAAACTGTTGCATTATATGAAAGAAAATATAGAGTCGTTTTAAAGCTAGAAGAACGTCTTATCTACTTCTTTGATATTACTGAACAATTGGAAATTGAAAAACTATATGAGGAAGAACAATCTGTTATTGCAATCATTTTTCTAGATAATTATGATGAAGTTACGCAAGGATTAGATGACCAGACAACAACGACCCTTAATAGCTTAGTAACGTCTATTTTAAATAAATGGACGACAGCTAAAGGAATATTCTTCAAACGTATTTCATCCGATAAATTTATTGCTGTATTTAATGAGCGTATTCTTCACGATTTAGAGGGAGATAAGTTTACTATATTAGATGAAGTACGGGAAGTTACTGCGAAAAAGAATATTCCGTTAACCCTTAGCATTGGGGTAGGTGCTGGAACCTCTTCTTTACCAGAATTGGGTGAATTAGCCCAATCAAGTTTGGACATTGCCCTTGGACGAGGCGGTGACCAAGTTGCAATTAAAAAAGCTAACGGGAAAGTAAAATTTTACGGTGGAAAAACAAATCCAGTCGAAAAACGAACGAGAGTAAGGGCTAGAGTAATCTCTCATGCGTTAAGAGAGATCATGCTAGAAAAAGATAAAGTGATGATTATGGGGCATAAGTATCCTGATATGGATGCTATTGGAGCCGCTATCGGAATTCGAAAAGTTGCAGAAATGAATCAAAAGGAAAGTTATATCATATTAAATTCATCAGAAATTGATACGAGTGTGCAGCGTCTATTAGACGAAATTAAGCAATACCCAGAACTTTATGCACATTTTATTTCTCCTGATGAAGCTTTAGAAATGGCAACAGATAATACGTTGCTTGTCGTTGTAGATACGCATAAGCCTTCCCTTGTTATTGATGAACGATTAGTAAGAAGAATTGAAAATATCATAGTGATTGATCATCATCGCCGCGGAGAAGATTTTATTAAAAATCCATTGCTTGTTTATATGGAGCCATATGCCTCTTCTACTGCAGAGTTAGTCACTGAATTAATGGAATACCAGCCAAAGAATGGAAAAATCAATATGCTTGAAGCAACTGCCCTCCTTGCTGGTATAATAGTAGACACAAAAAGCTTTACATTACGAACAGGATCTAGAACTTTTGATGCAGCATCATATTTGCGTGCTCAAGGAGCAGATACTGTATTGGTGCAAAAGTTTCTAAAAGAAGATTTACGATCATTTATTCAGCGTTCTAAGTTAATTGAAACAGTGAAATTTCCTTTCAGTGGAATTGCCATTGCAAAGGGGAAAGAAGATGCTAAATATAATTCTGTTTTAATGGCTCAAACAGCAGATACGATGTTGACGATGAATGGTGTCGACGCTTCTTTTGTGATCGCGAGAAAAAGTGATGATGAAATTGGCATTAGTGCTAGATCGTTGGGGAGCATCAATGTCCAAGTCGTTATGGAAGCAATGAATGGCGGCGGACATTTATCAAATGCGGCTACACAATTAAAAAATATTACTGTTGATCAAGCTGAAGCACAGTTGCTTAAAGTGATAGGAGAATATTTGGAAGGGAGTAAAGAATCATGAAAGTCATATTCTTGAAAGATGTTAAAGGAAAAGGAAAAAAAGGTGAAATTAAAAATGTTGCAGATGGGTATGCGCATAATTTTCTATTTAAACAAGGCGCAGCAATTGAAGCAACACCAGCAAATTTAAAAAATGTAGAAGCTCAGAAGAAAAAAGAGCAGAAACTTGCGCAGGAAGAGCTTGAAGAATCAAAAAGGTTAAAGGAAAAACTAGAATCTTTAACAGTTGAATTGAAGGCAAAATCTGGACAAGATGGACGTCTATTCGGTTCTATTACGAGCAAACAAATTGCGGAAGAACTAAAAAAAGCTCATAACATTAAAATTGATAAGAGAAAAATTGAGTTAGAAGATGCTATTCGTGCTCTTGGATATACAAAAGTACCCGTAAAGCTTCACTCAGACGTAACTGCAACATTGAACGTACATGTTTCAGAAGAAAGCTAAATTTCCCAGCTACAATTTAATGGGTCTCATGTTACAATAGATTTATATTCAGCATGGACAACAACAAAAATGTGATCGATTATTATGATCACATTTTTTGTATGAATAAAAATATATAAAACTAGCTTATGGGGAATAACTCCATATTTTTTATAAAAAGAATGGGAGGGTTTATATGAGTGAAATAATAGATCGCATTCCACCTCAAAATATTGAAGCAGAACAAGCGGTACTTGGTGCGATTTTTTTAGAACCTTCTTCGTTCATTACTGCTTCAGAAGTATTGGTGCCTGAAGATTTTTATCGAAGTGCACATCAGAAAATTTTCCAGATCTTTTTCAAGCTAAATGATGCTGGTAAAGCGGTCGATTTAGTTACAGTTGCGGAGGAGCTGTCTGTAACGCAGCAATTAGAAGATGTTGGGGGAGTTTCTTATTTAAGTGAACTAGCAACGAGTGTACCGACAGCTGCAAATATCGGCTATTATGCTCAAATTGTAGCAGAAAAATCATTGTTGCGCCGTTTAATCCGCACTGCGACGAATATTGCGCAAGAGGGATATACGAGAGAAGACAGCGTCGATGAACTGCTAGATGATGCTGAAAGAAGTATCATGGAAGTAGCGCAACGAAAAAATGCCGGAGACTTCCAACATATTAAAGATGTTCTCGTGAACACATATGATAATATTGAATTATTGCACAATCGTAAAGGAGATATAACCGGTATTCCAACTGGATTTAATGAACTTGATAGAATGACAGCAGGTTTTCAAAGAAATGATCTAATTATTGTTGCAGCGCGTCCGTCAGTAGGAAAAACGGCATTTGCCTTAAATATTGCACAAAATGTTGGAACGAAAGCCGGAGAGAATGTTGCTATTTTCAGTCTGGAAATGGGTGCTGAGCAGCTTGTAATGCGTATGCTTTGTGCGGAAGGAAATATTGACGCGCAAAGACTCCGTACAGGTTCTTTGACCGATGAGGACTGGAGAAAATTGACTATGGCAATGGGGAGTCTATCAAATTCAGGTATTTTCATAGATGATACTCCAGGGATTCGGATTAGTGAAATCCGTTCTAAGTGCCGTCGTCTAAAGCAAGAACAAGGCCTAGGTATGATTGTAATTGACTATTTGCAATTAATACAAGGAAGCGCAAATTCAAAAGAAAATAGACAGCAGGAAGTTTCTGAGATTTCGAGGTCATTAAAGGCATTAGCGAGGGAATTGGAAGTGCCTGTTATTGCCTTATCACAGCTATCACGTAGTGTAGAGCAGCGGCAAGATAAGCGACCAATGATGAGTGACATTCGTGAATCTGGAAGTATTGAGCAAGATGCGGATATTGTAGCATTCTTATATCGTGAAGATTATTATGAGCAAGATACAGAGAATAAAAATATTATTGAAATCATTATTGCGAAGCAGCGTAATGGTCCAGTAGGCACTGTTCAACTGGCATTCGTGAAAGAATATAATAAGTTTGTTAACTTGGAGAGAAGATTTGATGATGCTCCAGTTCCTGCATAAAGTAACAGGGAGAGACCATAATAAAAAGGTCTCTTTTTTTATAGCCTTGTGTTCTATGTCAAAAAAATTTACCAACTTAATTAACGAATAAATATATCAAATATAATGATAAATGTTCGGATTTTCATTGATATTCTTTTTTAACACTGTTAAAATGTAAATAGAAATGATGAATTTGCAAAAATTTGCGGAGGTGCACAGAATGTCATCAGTTGTCGTAGTAGGGACACAATGGGGAGATGAGGGGAAAGGAAAAATTACAGACTTCCTTTCTGAGAATGCAGAGGTTATTGCCCGTTATCAAGGTGGGAATAATGCAGGGCATACAATCCGTTTTGATGGTGTCACTTATAAATTGCATTTGATTCCTTCAGGGATTTTCTATAAAGAAAAAATTAGTGTAATCGGAAATGGTATGGTTGTAGATCCAAAGGCACTTGTAGAAGAGTTAAAATATCTTCACGATAAAGGCATTTCTACAGATAACTTACGTATCAGCAATCGCGCACACGTAATCCTTCCTTATCATTTAAAATTAGATGAAGTGGAAGAAGCACGTAAAGGTGATCATAAAATTGGTACGACGAAAAAAGGAATCGGACCTGCATATATGGATAAAGCAGCTCGAGTAGGTATCCGTATTGCGGATTTATTAGATTATGACGAATTTAAAGAAAAACTGACACGTAACTTAGAAGAAAAAAATCGTTTGTTTGAAAAAATTTATGAGACAGACGGATTTACATTAGAAGAAATTTTAGAACCATACTATGAATATGGACAACAATTTAAACAATACGTATGTGACACCTCTGTTGTATTAAATGATGCATTAGATGCCGGACGCCGCGTTTTATTTGAAGGTGCTCAAGGTGTAATGCTTGATATTGACCAAGGTACATACCCATTTGTTACTTCTTCTAACCCTGTTGCTGGTGGAGTGACAATTGGCTCTGGTGTTGGACCGTCCAAAATTAACCATGTTGTAGGTATTGCAAAAGCATATACAACACGTGTCGGTGATGGCCCGTTCCCTACAGAATTATTAGATGAAATTGGCGATCAAATTCGTGAAGTTGGCCATGAATATGGTACTACGACTGGAAGAGCTCGTCGTGTTGGCTGGTTTGATAGTGTCGTAGTTCGCCATGCTCGCCGTGTTAGCGGGATCACCGATTTATCACTTAACTTATTAGATGTATTAACAGGGATTGATACATTAAAAATTTGTATTGCTTATCGTTATAAAGGTCAAACAACTGAAGAATTCCCGGCTAGTCTTAAAGTACTAGCAGAATGTGAACCTGTTTATGAAGAACTTCCAGGTTGGACAGAAGACATTACCGGATGCCGTTCATTAGATGATCTTCCAGAAAATGCACGTCATTATCTTGAAAGAGTTTCTCAACTGACAGGAATTCCAGTTTCAATTTTCTCTGTCGGTCCAGACCGTTCACAAACAAATGTCGTTCAAAGTGTATGGCGCGTATAATGTTATCCTGAAGGATTAAGGTCCCATGATCTTAATCCTTTTTTAATTGGCCACTATGACCTGCTCATAAAGAGGTCTTTTACAAAAACGATTATGACGAAAAATATTTCTTTTTTAATAAACTTTTAAAAAAAATGTAGAAAAATGTTGCAATGTATTAAGATCTTATGATAATATTGTTTTTGTTGTTACGAAATATGACAAATATAACATTGGTCCCGTAGTGTAGCGGTTATCACGCCTGCCTGTCACGCAGGAGATCGCGGGTTCGATTCCCGTCGGGACCGCCATTTTACATATTTTTTGTTGATATCTTATTCTTACATAAGTATCAAATGGATTTTTGGCTCGGTAGCTCAGTCGGTAGAGCAAAGGACTGAAAATCCTTGTGTCGGCGGTTCGATTCCGTCCCGAGCCATTATTAAAAAGCACTGCGATGACTTAGTCTCTCGTAGTGCTTTTTTTTATAACCTACGACCTCTTCTGCTTAGTGTTCATATTGCTATGCTTGCATTATGAGTTTGTTAGAAGTTTAGTCTCCTAGTAAGTATCGTCAGTTATAATAAGACATTCTAATCTATATTTTTCTCTGCCTATTCAGAAATGACTAGGTGGATCTCCAAATTACATTTTTTTAACTTTTCCAGTAGTCGAAGTCCTAATATATTTCCAGAAGCTCCAGTCATTGCAACAATTAATTTCATTGTAGCCCCCTTCCATAAGGACTTATTTCCTTCTTTTTGCAATTTCAGGATGTACTTGATAGTCTTTCATCTTATTTGGGTCGACCCTGAATCTTGGATCATATAATATCGGATTTTTAATGGTCTCCGGTTCAGTTGATCTCCATGTAAACGTACAGATTGGGCATGAGTACATAATCCAACATCCTTTTTCTGGCGACTCACACAAGACCTGAGCTTTTTTTGAATTACAGCGAGGACATGTAGGCAATGTTATTCACTCCTTATTTTTTAATTAAGTTTTTTAAAATGTTTTCCCATTTTTTTGTATCTCGAGGTGCTTCCACAGATGGAGCAAAATTACTGCGACTCTCAGGCGCTTTAGGTGTTGTTGCATCAATAATGAGTTTATGTGTAATTCCTGGTGGCTGTGAACTTGGATCAAGTGATAAAACTGATGCATTAGGTATCATAATCAAATCTTGGTCCGGCGCTACTCGGGTTGAGAGAGCCCACATTACTTGGGGTAAGTTAAAAGGGTCAATAAAATCATCTACGACAATTACGAGTTTGCAATATCCAAGTCCATGTGGTGTGGTCATTGCACGCATTCCAATTGCTTTGGCAAAACCACCAAATCGTGTTTTTGTTGATATAATTGCAACTAATCCCTGAGTATACATCGCGTTGACTGCTTGGACTTCAGGAAATGCCTCTTTTAACTGTTGATAGAGAGGGACACAAGTATTGATACTTGTCATATAATCCATTTCAGTCCAGGAAACACCTAAGTATAAATGCTCAAATATCGGATTGTCTCGGTGGTAAATCGCTTTAATTTTAATGATTGGTTGAAGGCGCGCATCGGAATAGCTACCAGTAAATTCCCCAAATGGGCCTTCAAACTCCCGTTCCCCTGCGATAATTTCCCCTTCTAGGACCACCTCTGCTCCCCATGGTACATCTAAGTTAGAATGTTTAGAACGTACAATTCGGTATGGCTCCCCTTGAATTGCACCAGCCATTTCATATTCTGATTGCTCATAGGTTAACGGTGAGCCCGAAATAGTTGTAATAACCGGGTCATTTCCAATAGCAATCGTTACGGGGAGATTTTCTCCACGTTCTTCGGCAATTCTTAAATGGATGCCAATGTCGTGTGTAGGAATCGGCTGAATACCGAGCTTGTCTTTCCCTTTTACTTGAAGTCGGTAAATTCCGACATTTTGCTTTCCAAAGTTTTCTGGATCGTCTAAATCTCTGCTAATTACACAGGCTTTATCAATAAAACATCCAGAGTCTTTACTATTTAAGCGAAATAGGGGTAGAACATCAAATAAGTTAATATCCTCTGTTATTTTATTGGCATGAAAAGGTGCTGTATCTACTCTTTCGACTTGGACAGGATAATGATTCCATCGACGTGCAAATTCATGAAACTGTTCTTTTACTGGGGTATTCTTCGGCAACCCCATCATCAATGCATGGTTTGGCCACGATCCAATAACATTCAATACTACTTTTTCTGTCCGGTATCCATGAATGTTATGAAATAATAAAGCAGGAGATTGATCTCCAAGATTATTGACAGCACGTGCTGCTGAACCAAGATCAGGTTCGGGATTTACTTGCTGAGTAACGTGGATAAGCTGTCCTTCCTCTTCGAGCTTTTTAAGAAAGGAGCGTAAATCTCTGTAGACCATAGACAGACCACCTCTTTGAATGATTTAATTTGGATACAAAAGCTTATATCCGATTTCATATGGCTATGATTACGATATTTACTCTACACCTTGATATTTTATATGTAAAATATATATAATATATATTATGTATATGTTTTTTTAATAAATAAAAGAGGATCAATTGAAAATGGATTTACGAAAGCTCCTTTATTTTGTGACAATAGTAGAAGAAGGACAAATAACCCGAGCAGCAAAAAAGCTGCATATGGCACAACCGCCACTTAGTCTCCAATTGAAGGCGTTAGAAGAAGAATTGGGTGTGACTTTAATACGGAGAAATACTAAAACTATTGAACTGACTGCAGCTGGACGAACTTGTTATCACCGTGCAAAAGAAATCTTAAATTCGGTAGACGGTATGATGTTAGAGATAAAAGAACAGGAAAATGGAATTGCCGGGAATCTTTCTATTGGAACTGTTATGTCTTGTGTATCATATCTGCCAAAGGCAATTCAGACTTTTCAACAGATCTATCCGCGAGTTACGTTTCAACTGTGGGAAGGGGATTCGCATCGGGTGGAAGAACTGTTACAAACAAAAACAGTAGATTTAGGGATTACAAGATTACCTATAGAATCAGAAAATTTGAATATTGTAAATTTGAATACTGAGCCACTTGTTGCTGTACAGCCAAATGGTTGGAATGTTATACAAGGAAGTACAATTCATATAAAAGAACTTAAGCATTATCCTCTTATGGTATTGCATGGACAAGGAGGAAAAGGTTTATTTGAAATATTCGTTGAGTCCTGCCAAAACTTTCATTTTAATCCTAAAATCATCTGTGAATCTCCGGATGTTGCCGCTTTACTTACACTGGTTGATTCAGCCGTAGGTATTGCGATTGTTCCAAAATCAGCAATTGAGTTAAGACCTAAAGGTACTCTAATAAATGCTGAAATTACCCCACTTTTAAAGTCTGAAACAGCTCTTGTCTGGCCTAAAGACCGGCGCATATCTAAAACAGCGGAACATTTCAGTAGAGTACTTATTGGCTCTTTAAGCTAAGATAAATGTCTTTAACAAAATGGTAAACCATCATTTACTTACCTTTTAAAGCATTACTATTTGTATAAAATATTGATATATCCGTTAAATATAAAAAGATGACGGTTCCATTACTAGATATTTCAAATGGACAAACAAGTTATTATTACGTTAAAATAATAATTAGGAATCGATAAGCACGTATTTTATTTGAATGAAGATTGAGATGTCTGCCTCTAGAAATTTCTAGAGGCTTTCCTGTTAGTGCTTATGGATTTTGCAAAAGCTATATTACATAGAACGTAATGAGATATAGTATTAGAATATATTTGAAAATGTTAAATTTTAAAGAGGTTTATTTTACGTTGAAGTAGAATAGTTTTCGTTGTAATTATAAACAGTGAAATAAATATTTATCTGAAATAGAGAGTTATTGTAAAACAAGAAGGAGCATTTTTATGGATAAGAAAATATTAGTAGTAGATGATGAAAAACCAATTGCAAATATTTTGCAGTTTAATTTAACGAAAGAAGGATATACCGTCTATTGTGCTTATGATGGGGAAGAAGCATTAGAAATGGTAGAAGAGGTTGAGCCTGATTTAATTATTTTGGATATTATGTTACCAAAGCGTGATGGCATGGAAGTTTGTCGTGAAGTTCGGAAAAAATATGAAATGCCCATTATTATGGTAACAGCAAAAGATTCAGAAATTGATAAAGTATTAGGATTGGAGCTCGGAGCGGATGATTATGTAACAAAACCTTTTAGCGCCAGGGAATTGATTGCGCGTGTTAAGGCTAATTTACGCCGTCACCAACAGGTTGCAGCAATGGCTAATGAGGAAGAGGAATCAAACGAGATTACAGTGGGTTCCTTAGTAATTCATCCTGATGCATATATTGTTTCGAAGCGCGGGGAAACGATTGAATTGACTCATCGTGAGTTTGAACTCCTCCATTATTTAGCTAAACATATTGGGCAAGTTATGACCCGAGAACATCTTCTTGAGACTGTGTGGGGCTATGACTATTATGGTGATGTAAGAACGGTGGATGTAACCGTAAGAAGATTAAGAGAAAAGGTAGAAGATAATCCTAGCCATCCTGAATGGATTGTAACTAGGAGAGGTGTAGGATACTATTTACGCAACCCTGAACAGGAGTAAATAAATGAAGAAAGTTAATTTTTTTCAATCAATCCATTTTAAAATTGTGATCATTTATATCCTATTAATCATTGTCGCTATGGAGATTATTGGGGTCTACTTTATCAATAAATTGGAAGATCAATTAGAAAGTAATTTTAAGAAATCCATCTATGACCAGGTAAATGTTCTTGAATACAGTATTCAAGATTTATTAACGAAAAAGCAAAATCAAGCAGAAGATGTTACGAGTGAAATTAGGAAGGTACTATCAGACTTCAATAGTTCAGATGTATCGGAGATTCGCCTAATTGATGGTCACAGTGGGGTTATTTTAGGAACTTCTAATAATCAAGGGATTGTTGGTCAAAAAACTTCTGAAAAAATTGTTAAAACAGCGCTCGAAACCGGTGAGAAAGAAGATGAAATATATTTAGACAAGCAAACAGGGGATCGTATGTGGGTATTGGCCTCCCCGATTAAATCAAACGGTGATGTGATCGGTATTGTCTATCTAGTATCAAAGATTGAGTCTGTATATCGACAAGTCCAGGCGATTAATCAGATCTTTATGACTGGAACAGTAATCGCGTTATTTATTACAGCTTTACTCGGTATTATTATTTCCCGGACAATTTCTAGGCCGATTTCAGAAATGCGTAGACAAGCAATTGCAATGGCAAGAGGGAACTTTTCGCGTAAAGTTAAAGTAAAGGGCAATGATGAAATTGGGCAACTTGCAATTTCCTTTAATCATATGACGAAAAAATTACAAGAGGCACAGGCAAATACCGAGGGTGAAAGGCGGAAATTTGCTTCAATTCTTACGCATATGACAGATGGGGTAATTGCAACAGACCGTAGAGGGAGAGTTATTCTAATAAATGACCCTGCGGAAGAATTGCTAGATGTTTCACGTGAAACAGTATTGTCTCAACCGCTTGTATCTGTACTGAAAGTGGAAGATGAGCATTGTTTTGAGGATTTATTAACAGAACAGGATTCAATCATTTTAGATTTTAGTACAAAAGAGGAACCATATATTTTAAGAGCGAATTTTTCTGCAATACAAAATGAAGCAGGATTTGTTAGTGGATTAATTACAGTTCTCCATGATATTACCGAACAAGAAAAAATTGATATGGAACGAAGAGAATTTGTAGCAAATGTTTCGCATGAGCTTAGAACTCCATTAACAACTATGAGAAGTTATTTGGAGGCTTTGGCTGATGGAGCATGGAAAGATGAACAAATTGCTCCTCAGTTTTTAAGTGTCACACAAAATGAGACAGAGAGAATGATTCGACTTGTGAATGATTTACTTAAATTATCAAAACTTGATAGTAAAGATGGGCACTTGAATAAAGAAATGGTTAATTTTACTGAATTTTTCCAGCATATTATTGACCGTTTTGAAATGACGAAAGAGCAAAATGTTACATTTAAACGCAAGTTGCCAAAAACAGAATTATTTGTTGAGATTGATGAGGACAAATTAACACAAGTGCTATACAACATTATTTCAAATGCATTGAAGTATTCTCCTGAAGGTGGTCAAATCACGTTTAGAGTAAAAGAGTTTGATGAAAGAATAGAAGTAAGTATTTCAGACCAAGGTGTAGGAATTCCAAAGGAAAACGTGAAGAAGATTTTTGAACGTTTTTATCGTGTCGATAAAGCTCGTAGTAGAAAAATGGGCGGAACTGGCCTGGGACTTGCGATTGCAAAAGAAATGGTTGAATTACATGGTGGACGTATATGGGCCAGCAGTCAAGAAGGCAAAGGAACAACGATATACTTCACCCTTCCATATGAGCGTACACAAGAGGATGAGTGGTCATGAAATTAGAGACAATCAAAACGACGATATTAAGTGTACTTGTCTGTCTCAGCATTTTTTTAACTTGGCTGATTTGGAACAATCAGCCAAATTATGAATGGCTAAATTTAAATGATTTATCCAATATTTCAATTTCTAAGGAAAAAAAGGTTTCGCAAATTGTTTTGCCAGATAAATCTGTATACCATCAAAATAATATGGCATATGGTACTGTCCAAAATGGTGAAGTCAACCGAATTATGAAAGAATTAGAGTCATGGAATTTTGATATTATCAGTACGAAACGCTTATCTCACAATGAAATCAATTACTTGATAATGAGTAATCAAAGGTTAGTACTGGAGTTCCCTGATGATATTCCTTTTAATGTTTATCAAAATGTTTTTCATTTTACAAACAAAAAAATTCCAAATGCTAATTTTGATCATATCGTGGTGGAACTTAAAAAGGGATCAAAATTAGTCAATCGTATCTATTTTATTTCGTCAAAAACGAATAAAGTATTTGAAGCAAGTACAGACCAGAAAAAAATTCAAGTCTTCCTCACTCATTTAAATCAAAACTTGGATGTATATGATCCATATGCTGCCTATACGATAAAAAATAATAAAAAAGTGTTCTTGCCTACAAATACACCCGTTATGAATCAATATAATTATGCGATTACGGATATTGAAATCGATAAATTTAAAAAGGTATTGTTCCGTGACCCAAGTTTTGTTAAAAAAGTAGCGGATGAATATACAAATGGGACAAGTTTGTTGCGGACAGATGATGACCATAAAGTGTTTTCTTTTGTAAATCCCGCTGAAAATAATGAACTTAATCATGTAGATGACCATTTATTCATGAAATCAATTGATTTTATTAATCAGCATAGCGGGTGGACTGACCAATTTCAATATTTCGAGATGAACGAAAAAGAACATGAAGTTACATTTCGGCTATTTAAAGATGGCTATCCTGTTTTTAATGAAGATGGCATGGCAGATATCCAAGAATATTGGGGAGAAAATGAAATCTATAAATATGTACGTCCATATTATTTGTTATCTGTAGATTTGCCGATGAAATCAAATACAGTGAAACTCAAGTCTGCTACGCAAGTCATAAGCGAATTAAAAAATGACTCTTCTATTAATATGAATAATGTTGAAGATATTGCCTTAGGATATTCTTTGAAGAAAGACGGGGACAGTTCTGATATACTCTCATTTAAGCCGGCATGGTACTATTGCTATAATGGCGTCTGGAAGGTTTTAGGAGGGGGAGATAAAGATGGATTGGAGTAAAACGAAAACAATGTTTATCGTTGTCTTCCTCATACTAGATATATTTTTGGCTATCGTGTTTGGCTATAAACATACAAAAAATCAATATGCTATCTTTGATAACCCAACAGAAGAACAGAGCTTAAAAGAAGCAGGAATTTCGTATAATAATTTACCAAAGGGAAGATCAAAACGTCCTTATATTAGTGCGAGTCAAAAGCAATTTACGGATAAAGATATAAAAAAATTAAAGAATCAGCAAGCATCTATTGTAAATAAAACGATGATCAGTTCGACGTTTGATAAGCCAATTAAACTCGGAAAATCTTTAAAGGAAGGTCAATTAGAAGCTGTTGTAGAGGAAAATGTTTTGAATGGCAATCAGTATAAGTATTGGAGCTATAATAAAACATTAAATCAAGTAATATTCTATCAAACTTATGAAAATAAACGAATTTTTCAAAACAGTAGTGCACAGTTGATCGTCTATTTAAACGATAAAAATGAAATGATTGGATATGACCAAACGTATTTAACAAAGATAACGAAATATAAAGAAGCAGAAGAGACATTATCAGCAATTAAGGCATTAGAAACTTTATATAAAAAAGGGATGATCAAACCTAATAGTAAAGTCGTAGATACAGATCTAGGCTACTATACAAGGGTGCCTAAACTTCAAGTATTAGTTCCAACATGGCATTTTGTCGTGCAGCATGGAGGAAAAACAGAACATCTTTTCGTTAATGCGTTTGAAGGGCAAGTAAATAAGATTGATAATAATGAATAATGGAAGTGAGTCAGTATGTCTATGCATTTTAGTGTTCTAGCCAGCGGGAGCACAGGAAATGCGGTTTATGTAGAAACAGAACAGCAGGCTTTTTTAGTTGATGCAGGCTTAAGCGGAAAACAAATGGAGCTGTTGTTTCAACAAATTGACCGTAATGTTGCCAACTTAAATGGAATTCTCGTTACTCATGAACATAGTGATCATATTAAGGGAATTGGCGTACTTGCACGGAAATATCAGTTGCCGATTTTTGCAAATCAAAAAACATGGTCAGCAATGGCAGGATTAATTGGAGAAATTCCTACAGATCTAAAATTTACATTTGAAATGGAAGCTGTGAAGACGTTTGGAGGATTGCAAATAGAATCCTTTGGCGTTTCTCATGATGCTATTGAACCGATGTTTTATGTTTTCCATTATGAGGGAAAAAAATTAGTCATTATTACGGATACAGGCTATGTTAGTGATCGGATGAAAGGCATTATTTCAAACGCCGATGTCTTTGTTTTTGAAAGTAATCATGATGTGGAAATGCTCCGCATGGGACGATATCCTTGGAGTATTAAACAGCGGATATTAAGTGATGTTGGTCATGTTTCGAATGAAGATGCCGCGCTTGCAATGAGTGATGTCATTGGTGATCAGACCAAACGTATATATTTGGCACATCTAAGTAAAGATAATAATATGAAAGAGTTAGCACGAATGTCTGTAACACAAACTTTACAATCGCAAGGATTAGGCGTTGGTGAAACCTTTCAATTGTATGACACAGATCCAAAAACTCCAACGATACTTACAGCAGTTTAAATCATTCTTTGATTCATCCTTATATAAAGTACATATAAGTTATTGAAGAATAAAATTATTGGGAACTCTTAATATTTTTTTAGGAAATTTTAATAATCACTGATTATAATAAAGCAGTAATTGGTAAACTAATCATTAACTGTATTTTTACAGGAAGGATGGTGTGTAATGGGGTATTACGATGAAAATCATCAAGAAGGGAGACATCAACCTAATAAAAGAGGCGGTAAATTAGGTTATTTTATTACTGGCTTAGTTGGTGTAATCGTTGGGGCACTCATCGTTACTTTTGCTTTCCCAAGTGTTTTGAAAAACTATGATACGAGTTCATCTGTCTCTGATACAAGCACATCCAATAATATTGGTACAAATAACACCTCTACTACTGCTAAAAATGTTTCATTGAATGTTTCGACAGATATTACAAAGGCAGTTGCTAAAACGGAAAAAGCTGTAGTAGGTGTTGCAAATATTCAAAAACAAAGTGTTTGGTCAACATCTGATATATATGGAGACGATTCAGGCTCATCATCTTCTTCATCTTCACAAGAAGAAGGATCTGGTTCAGGAATCATTTATAAAAAAACTGGTGACAAAGCGTATATTGTCACAAATTATCATGTTATTGAAGGCGCAGATTCACTAGAAGTAACATTATCGACAGGCAAAAAGCTTCCAGCTAAGCTAGTTGGTGGTGATGTATGGACAGATTTAGCGGTGCTACAAATTGATGGCAAAGATGTAGATACTGTTGCGCAGTTTGGTAATTCAGATACATTAAAACTTGGCGAATCTGTCATTGCAATCGGAAATCCATTAGGCGAGCAATTCTCTGGATCTGTTACACAAGGGATTGTTTCAGGGCTTAATCGTACTGTTCCAGTTGATTTGAATGAAGATGGTACAGAAGATTGGCAAGAAGAAGTTATCCAAACAGATGCAGCCATTAACCCTGGTAATAGCGGTGGCGCATTAATTAATATTGCAGGTCAAGTTGTAGGGATTAACTCAATGAAGATTTCCCAAGAATCGGTTGAAGGAATTGGTTTCTCTATACCAATTAACAGTGCGAAAACAGTTATTAATGAGTTAGAAACAAAAGGGAAAATTGAACGTCCGGCAATGGGGGTAGAATTACAGAATGTTTCAGACGTCCCTGCCTACCATCAACAGGAGACATTAAAACTTCCGAAAAATGTAACTGATGGTGTCATGATCGCATCTGTTACATCTAATTCACCAGCTGCAAAAGCAGGTTTAAAAGAACTAGATGTCATTTATCAACTAGATGGGCATAAAATTAGTGATATTATTTCATTAAGAAAATATTTATATGAAAATAAAAAGCCAGGGGATAAAATTCAAGTGAAGGTATATCGAAGCGGAAAATCAAAAACCTTTACACTTACATTAACAACGGCTTCTGGTACGAATTAATAAAAAAAGAAGGCTCGCTGATGTGCATTGCACCCCGAAAGCTAGATCAAACATCTAACTTTTGGGGTGTTTTTAATGTTGAACAGCGCTTTGGATAAAAAACTTTTCCACAAAAGGAAATGATCGTCATGTTGACATGTGGATAAGTTTAATATAAATTGGTAAGATTTAATTGTGAATAACTTTATACATAATGTTAGAATATTTTAAATTCGCAGAGATAAAGAGAAAATAGTAAATAAAATTGCAGCATTTTGTCGAATTATAAGAAAAAAACAATATCTACAGCTTGTGGATTGTAGAAAAATAGGGACATATATATGGTGGGGAACGAATATTCCTATACAAAATGTGGATAGTTTTTGTGGATATGTGGATAAGTGCTGTTAGTATCTTGTTTATAAGGTGGGTGTAACTTGTGAATATCTCAATTATTTCAGTAGGAAAGCTTAAAGAAAAATATTTAAAACAAGGAATTGAAGAGTATTTAAAAAGATTATCTGCATATGCCAAAGTTGAAATGATAGAAGTGGCAGATGAAAAAGCTCCAGAAATTTTAAGCGAAGCAGAAATGATACAAGTAAAGCAAAAAGAGGGCGAACGCATTTTAGCAAAAATTAGTGCTGATACATATGTGATTACATTAGCAATTGAAGGGCAAATGAAAACATCAGAGCAACTTGCTGAAACAATTGATCATCTTGCTACTTATGGAAAAAGCAAAATCGCTTTTATTATCGGCGGTTCTCTCGGGCTTAGCCCAGAAGTCCTGAAAAGAGGAAATGAAAGCCTCTCTTTCTCGAAAATGACCTTCCCGCACCAATTGATGAGACTTATTCTAGTAGAACAAATCTATCGTGCCTTTCGGATTAATCGCGGTGAACCGTATCATAAGTAAATGAGGTTTTTTTACCCTCTGAATTCAAAAAAATATAACTTGGTTAAAAATATTGACACTATAACTTTATTAATGATATATTAATATTGTCAAAAAGATGTAACTTGGTTAAAAAAATTGAATTTAGGGGGTTATTTTTTTATGAACAATTTAAACCTTTTAGCATTACGTATTAATATTGAAAAATTACTTGAGGAAAAAAAGATAAATCAAAGTGATTTATCTTTAGACAGTAGTATTGTAAGTAAAATATTAAATGGTAAGAGAATTCCTACCAATCAACAGCTGGAAGTACTAGCAAAGGATTTAGAAGTTAGTATGGAGGAATTAGTTGATACTAAGGAATATGAACGGTTTAAGAAATACTTAAAAAAACATGAAAATCTTTATGATATGTACCATAGTGATGGTCAAAAATTAATGCGTTCTTCCAGCAAAGACATTATAGAAGCTTTGGGAGAAGAAGGTATAAGGTCATTAGTATTTAATGTTCTTTGCGGTGGAAATGTTCGAGACATTACAGAATTCATGACTAGAAATAGGATAATAATATCAAATGCCGCAATTTTTAAGTTATTATTCGATTTAGAACATGAAGAAAATAATACGGACAATTACTTGGATTTCTTGGGTAAATCTTTACAATTATCTGGAAATGATAATCAACGTTTGCTTCCTTTATGGTTAATGGGTCTTACAAAGAAAGGATTGGACAATATTGTCCGAGGTCGTGAAAATTTAACCGATTATATAAATAAATTAACAAATACGTTTGAAGAAGTCGTACCACTGTTAGAAAACAATTTTGGTAATATTGAAGGGACCCTTTCAATTAATGGAAAAGAGATAAACGTGGATTGGAATTTCTTAAACAATCTCTTTACAGCAATAGGAGCTCAAACTTTAACTGTTCGAGGGTCGTCAAAGTCAATGAGTGGAAAACTCTTTGAAAAGTTGATTTTAGGTGCATCCCTTACCCTATTTGGATTTGAATATTGTTCTAAAGTACCAGAAACTGTTGACCCTTCACAAAAGCTATTTTGGTTGTCCTCATCAGAAGAAGAAGAGAGAGAAATCGATGCTACAGTGGTCTACAACCGAAAAGCTGTTCGTATAGATATTGGCTTTATTGGTAAAGGGAACCCAGAAATTGCTACTGATAAGATGACTCGATTTAGAAGTGAAAGTGAAATTGGAAAAGTAGACCATTTAACTAAAACTATAGTGATAGTTGATACTATAGGAAGTAACAGTCATATGAGTTCTATCGCTGAAAGTATCGCAGGATATGCAGTAGAGATGAAAGATGAACTTTGGATAAAACACTTTTCAAGATACCTAAATGAATGTTTGGGTACGGGTGGGGTTTTAACTGATTTAGCTGATGAGGAAGTTCATAAATGGATTGAGGAAGGATTGGATAAAATAAATCTTGCTCAATTTGTACAAAAAATTGTTGTTGAAGAGTAAGGGAAAACGCAAGCTGTGTTAAGTCACAACTTGCGTTTTTCTGAAGAAAAGATAAGCATAGTTTTTAAAAAAAAGCAGGGATTAACCTGCTTTTATCGTCTTATTTCGATATCATCAAATATATCAAAATATAATTGTCTTAAATCGTTAACTGTAGCTTCAACATATTCTTCTTCCTTCTCAATCAAGACAAATCTGCGTTCTAAGTCAGCCGCTGCTTTTCCAGTTGTACCAATTCCTCCAAAAGGGTCTAAAACTACATCATTTTTAAATGAATAGTATTGTATCACTCTTCTAGCAAGTTCCTTTGGGAAAATAGCTCTATGTCTCTTATCTCTAGCTGGACTAATATACCAAATGTTTGTTTTCTCATAGTCATCACCGACTTTAGATTCTTGTACCAATTCCTGATTAGGATGTCTACGAATAAACCAGTCAATTAATTTATCAGATTTTTTCCTATAAACAAGTATATTCTCAGTCACAGGAACAGGCTTATACTGTAATGGATTTCTGTCTGCGGCAAAACGTCGTCCTCTTCCGCTTGCCCATCCTGCCCCTTCAGGTTTTTGCCAAATAATATCATCCACAAACTCGAAACCTTCTTCAATAAATAATCTGTGCATATCAAAAGGTACAGCAATTCTTTTTGATGCTTCACTTCTACTCGCACGTGGAATAAGTACAGGGGAAACATTCATAACAAAAAATCGCCCTTCGACTAAGACTTTTGCACTTTTTCGGATGACTTCTCGAATTACTTCAAGATATTCTTCATAAGTTGCATAATCGCTATATTCAGTTCGAGCATTATAGTATGGAGGTGAAGTGAAAATCAAATCAACAGATTCTTCAGGTAAAGTATCCAAGACCTCCCGACTATCCCCTTTAAGTATCATGTTTGGAAGAGGTGAAATAGGATACTTACCTTTTTTACTTTTAACTTTTTTTTCTTCTTTTTGACCAGAAAAGATTAATCTAGAGTCAATAACTTCTTTTTTTGTTGTCTTTTTCTTATCAATTTCTCCATTTTTAGCATTTATAATAACATGGCCAAGAAGAGTATTGTTACTACTTAATAGCGGTACTCTCCATATATCATATCTATCATCAATCTCTGGTAAACCGAATTCGACATCGTTTATACCTTCACTACTCAAAAACACTGTAGAAATTTCCTTAGCTTCAGCTACAGTTTTAACCATATAATTTCTTTGTTCACTTACTAAAATTTTGCTCAAATTATTACCTCCTTCTTTGAAAGTCTAACCTTGTAGATAAGATTAACTCAAAGATAGTACTATTTAGTTTAACCTATTCGACATTTTTTTTAAAGAGTATAACCTCCTTACCTTGTTTTCCCATTTTCCCTATTATTCTTTAGATTAATAACTGTTATTAATTTAAAGTCATATAAATAATATATAGTTAAGAGTAATTTTAAAACGCCTTACATTAGCAAAATGGCTTATTATGTTGCCACTTAGCTAAAATTAAGCTTTTATTACCTGCCTGTAAGTTTTATTTTTTGGGGGATTAGATTAAACAGTGTGAACTTGTAAATTGTTTATAGGGAGATTCTGTGGATAATAAGGAAAGTACCTTAAAAGGATTGTGACTAAGGGAAGGACAGAAACCCAAAGTTATTCATTTTCTTTCCCCTAGTCTTACATGCCTTCACTTGTAATAATTATGTTGTATTGGGATAATTTTTAGTGGGTGTATCATATTTTGGGCAAGGTTATTACGAGATGATTTTTGAGTATAATAGTTCAAAGTCCTTTTCTTTAATTTTGACTACTGCTTTTTGGAGAACAGCCCCCCAATTATCTTGTCTCATTTTTGTAAGTTCTAGTTCTGAGATTAATGGTCTAAGAGGAATACTTAAATCTTCAGTAAGTATTTTGCTGTAGGTTATTGGCAAGTAGTATTCATATTCATTGTTGGTAAAGGATAATGGAGAATCTAGTCTTTTAGGCTTTTCTCTGATTTTTAATAAACCTGTTATTGCACTTTTTTGTGAAAGATATACTAATACTTCATCATCAATATTTGCGTACCTATCAATTAATCGTGCATCTTTTAGTTTTAAAGGCCAGAAATCAAATTTATCTTTGATAAACTCCCAATTGCTAGGTCTAGCTACAAACATTAATTTGTGTGACATCAAATAATACCTCCTCGCTAAGACTCTTTCTCTATATTCATGCTTTAATCCTTCTTTTTTTATTCATTTGGTAAAAAAATTATCATTTTGTCGAAAAACCACTTCTTTTTTAGGAATAGAGAAAAAGTAATTTTGTTATTTTTTGCAAGCGTCTTAATATCAATTATGAATATATATTATTTATTTGAAGTTGTATACAAATATAAAGCTATATCCCCTTGTATAAGGGGATATGGCTTTTAAATTTATTAGGAGGAATATAGTATGTTTGAACAAATCAAATTTTTAGAGGAAGTAAGAGAGGCGCCAGCTAAGCGAGTAAATGTCGTTTCATTAAAATTAGTAAAGGAATCTAGCTTACTTTATAAAGAAAGGTCAGTTATGTCACCTAAAGATGGTTATGAATTAATGCAGTTGTTCCTTTCAGATAAGGACCGAGAGCATTTTATTGTTGCTTCACTTGATACCAAGAATCAGCCAGTGTCGATTAATGTCTGTCACATAGGCAGCTTAAACGCTAGTGTAGTACACCCTAGAGAGGTGATGAAATCAGCAATTTTAAGTAATGCTGCGTCAATAATTGTTGGACACAATCATCCATCAGGGGTGCCAGAACCAAGTAAAGAAGATATTGAGGTTACAAAGAGATTAGCAGAAGCAGGCAAAATCATAGGCATAGACGTTCTTGACCACATCATCGTGGGCGATGAATCATTTATTTCTTTGAAGGAAAAGGGAATAATCTGAAAGGAGAAAAAACCAGTGAAAATAACAAAAAGCACGATAAAAACAGAAGTCACTTATGATGACGAAATGAAAAACAAGTATCTTATTAGGAAAGAGTGGGACAAGGACAGGAAAAAAGCACTTGTCATCATGAAAAACGCAGGTCAAGCAGATGAAATTGTGCAAGACCAAACAACGATGTATGTCATTAATAACCTTTCTAAATTGGAATACGGTGTTGTCGATATTGTAAATTTGTTTCCATCTATTGATGGAAATGAAACGAAAGAGTCCGTTATTGAAAACTTGAAATGTATTCAAGAAGCTATCGCAAGAGTAGATGATGTCATTATTGCGGTTGGAAAAGGAGTAGAGACAAATAAGAAAGCTGTTGAACGGTTAAACATGATTTTAGCCATATTACTAGACAAGAGAGCAAACATTCTTCAAATAGAAGCGAATTTTGGTAGAAAAGGTTTCCATCCTCTCTATCCTGCTCTGAAAAGGCAGTGGAAATTAGTACCGTATGACGATAGCCATAAGGTGAGCTAATAATATTATATTTGAAAGGAGTCACTCCATGTTTGATATCGAGCAATTGAAAGATTTTATGGAAGAGAAATTTGGTGTAGCAGTTGAATTAAATGCGGTAGGAGAGGAAACGGTACTTCTATATCATGAGGAACTAGATGAGGAACTCATTTCAGAGGATGTGTTGCAAATATTATCGAATCCAGTTTTATTTCACACGTATATATATAATGAAGAGTCAGAGTGGATTATTGGAATTGCCTTAGAAGCAGAAACCAATAATTCACTCTTTTTAGTTTGTCTGAAAAATGGGGTAAGGGTGTATAAGGAATTGTTAAATGAGGGGGGAAATTAAAATGGCTAAACAAGGTAAGCCTCGGTATGTGACAAGAGCAATAAATGTAGAATTAAATATAGAAATACAAGTTCTCCTGTGGGAGCTGCTGGACTCAATTGCAATTAAAAGAAAAGATACAATGGATTATTTACAATTATTTGAAATTAAAAGTGACGGTAACAATGTAAAGATAATCAATCAGCAAGAACAGCCAGCCATTAAGCAAGAAATAATAATAGAACAAGGTGTGTTAAGTATAAAGGATATTACAGTTTGGATTATTGATGAATCTGATAAGCAGATAATGTTGTTCCCTAGCGATTATTAGAATTTCAGATACCTTTTTCATGGATTTCGTCTTTAATTTCTCTCACTTTTTTATAAAAGTAATCCAGAGAGAAGTCTGTAATAAGATTAGGCTTCTCTTTTTTTTGCTTCTGGAAATACTCAAAAATTTCTTTTGTGGACTTGCCATCTTCAGAATCTATACTAATCAGTTTTTCGTTATTAATTACCAGTTCTTTTATAAAGGATATGGTTTCTGCGTTTAATTTATAGGGTTTACGCTTTCTTTCTATTGAAGGAGCAACAACAATTTCATCAATATGGCTCAATAGGTCTGCTTCAAATGATACATTAAGCTCACGAATCCTTTGTTGACACTCCTTAATAATCTTATCAACTGTTCCTCTGCTCATATTTATTAATCTACTTATTTCTCTCTTAGTATGACGTTTTATAAACCAAAGGATAAAAACATCTCTTTTTTTGTCTAAAGAAATCACTTTATTTACTCCCAAAATAGTTTTATTTAAGTATAATGTGTTCATTTTAAAATTACAATTTGGTATTCGCATAACTATAATGATTTTGAATGAACAATCTATTAGGTAGCCATATAGTATAAGCATGCTTGGAAGATGTGATACTGTCTTTCCAAAGATTGCTTTTATAGGCTATAGAAAAGGAGGAACAAGAATATGAGCAACTATTCAAGCGTTGATAAAGTAATGGTGAATTTAAGAAGAAATACAAAATGGGATTTGGAGTTTATTGAAAGTTATCGAGCATTTATAAGTAAAAATTATGATTTGGAAAACATTTTTGCGATATTCTCTTACCATCCACTATTAAGTGAAAGAGCAGCAAATGAAAAGGATTGGAATTCTTTTAAGAATTATATTGCAAGTGATTTTAAAAATTTAAAATATCCACCTTGTCATTTGTATGTATACCACGATGAAGTTCATGCAATATGGTTTATTCCTCATGAACTACTTATTTCTGAATTAGGAGAAGAAGATAAAAAATTAATAGAAGAAAACATGTTAAGCCAACTAGGTGAACTAAAGCTTTGTGATTTGAAAGAGCTCAATTTAAGTGAAGGTGAAAGGGATATATCAGAAGAGTTGTATTTAGAGGAGTATTATAGAAAAAACCAATTTTTAAAGATTTTACTGTCTAAAGAAATGGATAATTCTATTATAGATTCTGCTAAGGAGAATTCATAATGGCTCTTAATATAGAAAAATATTATCCCATGTTTCCTGATGAATTTATCTAGAGAAGGGGCTAACAGAAGCCCCTTTATAAATTTTTAGATGTTTAATAATTTGAATTCGCATAACAAAAAACGCGAACTCCGAACAATCTATTAGGGACCTTTTGAAGTATGATAGCGAACGATTGAAAAATCAACTTTGATAATGGTGCTATTAACTTTAACGGTGGAACCGGGCGTGAACGCTTGGGGACTCATAAAAAATTATAATGAGGTGGAGTCAATGTATAATTG
Organism: Heyndrickxia ginsengihumi; assembly: GCF_011008565.1. Lineage (GTDB taxonomy): Bacteria > Bacillota > Bacilli > Bacillales > Bacillaceae_C > Weizmannia > Weizmannia ginsengihumi. The sequence goes on along the minus strand of NZ_JAAIWK010000001.1, from coordinate 255,250 downwards.
CAGTGCTGAAAGATTAAGAAAAATAGTTGAACTGAAAAGGTCTAGTGTTAATCATATGGACCTTGTTTCAGATGAGCAAGAGGTAAGTTCGATTTCTTATGATTTTGAAATAACAAAGTATACTACATTTAGAGCAAAATCTAATAATTACAATTTTGTTAAGTTCACATTCTTATTATCAAATGAATTTGAAAGTTTTGAAGAGGAGCAAGTGTTCTCATACGATGACAATATGAACTTTGGTAAAAGGTATCAGGAATTTATTCAACAGTTTGCTAAATTCATCGAATTGGCTCCTGATAATGAGTTTGAAAATTTTGTTGGTGAAAAAGGTACATGCCATGTAATAAATATTCATCAAAATTTAAACATGTATAGAAAAATCATGATTGATTCTTTGGAGGTAAGTGATGATGAATGAAGTGATTAAGCCATTTACAATAAAAAAAATGTATATCATGGAGAAGCATAAGCAATTAAAAGAAACGCTAACCAGTTTAAATGAGGATTCAACAGCTAGCGATTTCTTTAATGCAATTAGAGGTATCAAAGGTTATAACACACAGGACATAGTAAATTGTTTATTAGCAAACTCTTCTTTTTGTGAAAAAGATATTAACAAAGGAAAGTATGAAGAATCTGAGCGTATCAAAAAAATTCGTGCTGAGATTTTAGATGTAATTCGTATTTCAAAGGCTATTCAAACAGGCTTTTGCTATGACGAAAAAAAAGAAAAATTTCATTTTAATGCGAACTTATTTGCTGATTACTTCTTGCAAAGAGTTGTTACCTGCTGTGACCAACATGGCATACTTTATGTTTACAATCGTGGAGGCTATTATCAGGAATGTAATAGTGTTCAATTGGGAAAAATTGTACGCACACTTATGAATGAGGGTTACGCAAATAGCTGGAGAAGCGGTTATGAAAAAGAAGCCATCCAAGCGATTCAACGTGAAGCTTATTATATTGAAGAGCTGAATCTAGATGATGACTGGATTAACCTAGAGAACGGTATGTATAACTTAAAAACTCATAAGTTAGAGGAACATCACTCTAAGTTTTTATCAACAGTTAGAGTTCCTATTAGTTTTAATGAAAACGCAACTTGTCCAAAGTTTTTACAGTTTATAAAAGACATCGCAAATGATGATGAAGAACTGATAAAAGTCCACCAAGAACTACTAGGTTACTGGCTAACAACAGAAACCAAGTGCGAAAAAGCAGTGTATTACTATGGTCGAGGTGCTAATGGTAAGAGTGTGCTTGCAAACCTAGTATCTATTCTAGTAGGTTCAGAAAATGTAAGTAGTGTACCATTAGCGCAGTTTAGTAATAACTTTGGCTTAGAAGGCATCATAGGGAAGACGTTAAACATTGCAGCGGAGAATGAAATGCAAGGTTCGAGGTTAAATACAGAAGCATTTAAATCGATTGTTAGTGGTGACGGCATTACAATTAATATCAAATACCGCTCACCTATTGTGAATTATAAGTCGAAATGTCGTTTGCTTTTTTTGGGGAATGAGTTACCCGACACAACGGATTTAACACAAGGTTATTTCCGTAAATTTCTGATTGTACCGTTTAAGCGAACATTTACAGAAGCAGAACGTAACAGAAATTTATTAGAGGAGCTAAAAGAAGAATTACCTGGAATTTTTAATTGGGCGATTGAGGGATTGAATCGTTTAAAGAAACAGGAATATATTTTTAGTCATTCAAAAGTGATTGAAGATGAAATGACTAAATACCGATTAGCTCAAAACCCAGTGTTACATTTCTTTGAATCATCCGTAGAGATAGAAACAGGTTCAAAAATTAGAAGACCATCATTGTATGAAGCTTTTCAGAAATGGAGTCAAGAACAAGGAATGGATAGTTCAGCATTAAGAAGTAGACAACGCTTCTTTAAAGACTTTGAAAATGTATTAGATAGTAAAGGGATTGCCTTGAATCAAAAAAGGATTAATGGCTATGAGTATGTAGTTAATATTTCTATAAAAAATTTTAGTTAGGGGTGAAAGTGGCAAGGGGAAGTAAAATTTAATTTTTTTTTTGGGATTAAATCATCTATTTTTTAGACGGTTTATTTTTTTTGCCTTTTTTCTTCCCTTTGCCCCCTAACCAAAAGTTAATCAGGCTTAAAAATATATATTATTTTATTGATTGTTCAGGGGGAAACATTATGGAACAAGAATCGACGGAATATCAATATAGCATATTACTAGATATATTAGCGGAAATGGTGACGAACTATTGGACAACTTGTTCAAATGAAAAAGGAGGAGAAGCATAATGACGGAAAGTAATCAAAAAGAGGTTAGAATTGTCATCTATACTCGAAACACTGCAATCGAACAACCTGAGGGACATAGACTTTATCGTGATATTCAAGTGTTAAAAGAAAAATATGAGCGAATGGGCTATGAAATCCAACAGGTATACTCTGATGTTGGATGTCATGGTAATGCTATTGAGGGTAGATTGTCACTTAAGCAATTACTGACCGATGTATCTTTAGGTTTAATTGATGTGGTGTTAGTGTGGGATTTGTTTAGTTTAACTCCAAAAATGACAAACCTGTTAACTATTAAACAATATTTAGACCAACATGATGTGGAATTATGTTCGGCTACGGAGCCATTTGATACTTCAACTCCTGAAGGTAGATTACATTTTCAATGGATGGCAGCATTACTGGAACATGAACATCTTTCATGTAAAAGGGATATTTCATTGTCGTCTTTTGCTCGTTTAATAATGACAAGAGGAGAAAGAATGAAAGGTGGTGAATCAAATGCAGAATCCTGCAGTGAATTTGTTAGAACAGCTTGACCAAGTGAGTCAAGCTAGAATACAGAAAAGAGTCGCTATTTACGCTCGTGTTTCTACAACTGAACAGGCAGAAGAAGGCTATAGTATTGATGAGCAAACAAGGCTATTAAGTCAATATTGTGAGCGTGAAGGGTATGTAGTATATAAGGAATATGCAGACCGAGGGATTAGTGGAAAGTCTATTAAAGGACGAGCATCCCTTCAACAACTACTTGATGATGCAAAAGAGAAATTATTTGATATTGTACTGGTTTGGAAGTCTAATAGACTAGCAAGAAATATATTAGATATGTTGAAGATAGTAGAATTCCTAAAGCAAAAGAACATTGTATTTAGGTCTTACTCAGAACAGTACGAAACGGAAACATCAGCTGGAAAACTACAATTCAATATGATGGCAGTTATTGCAGAATTTGAGAGGGATAACATTGCAGAGAACGTCAAAATGGGCATGATAGCTAGAGCTAAAGAAGGTTCGTGGAATGGTGGACAAGTCTTAGGCTACGATTCTGAACAAGTTCAAGGTGATAATAGAAAGAGAACTCTAACAAGACTTGTTGTTAATGAAAAAGAAGCTGCAACGGTAAGAAGGATTTTTGGGCTTTATACGGAAGGTCATGGATATAAGTCAATTGCCAATACAGTTAACAAAGAAAGGCATCGTAGCAAGAAAGGTAACCTATTTTCTATTAATGCTATTAAGACCATTCTTACAAATCCTATCTATATCGGTTTTATTCGTTACAATGTAAGGCGAGATTGGAATGAACAAAGAAGAAATAATATTAACCCAGAACCAGTTATTGAGAAGGGACATCATAAAGCAATTATATCTGAAGAAACATGGCAAAAAGCTCAATCTATACTGAAAAGTAGGAGTAAGACACCAAATAGGGTTCATAGTGGAGAGTTCCCACTCACAGGTATTATGAAATGTCCTGTTTGCGGAGCGGGTATGGTTTTAGGAAGAACAACTAATAAAAGAAAGGACGGTAGCAAGCGGGTTCTAGAATATTATGTCTGTGGAGAATGGAAAAATAAAGGGACATCAGCTTGCCATTCTAATGGAGTTAGAACGGAATATGCAGATGAATATGTGTTAAATAAGATAGCGAAATTTGCAAGTAGTGATGCTCTTATTAATGATGTTGTTAAAAAAGTTAATAAGGGTTATCGTACCATCTCAGAACCGCTCCAAAGAGAGTATGCAATATTGAAGCGGTCTTTAGAAGCCATACAATCCAAAAAAGATAAAGTTCTAGGATTATATGAAGATGGGATACTAAATAAAATAGATTTAAAAAGTCGTCTAGATAAATTAGATGAAGAAAAAAAGCTATTGGATGAGCGAATTGCTCCAATAGAACAACAGTTAGGACAAAGTGCTAAGAAAGAAGTAACTTTTAAAATGGTCAAACAAGTGATGCAGAGTTTTACAGAATCTTATAAGCAGTCTATTACAGGTGAACAAAGAAAACAGCTTCTACATCTGCTCATCAATAAGGTTACAATTGCTGATAACCGTAATATTGATTCAATACAAATACAGTTAAATAACGAAGTGGTAAGACACTTCACTAAACAAGAAGAAGATAAATCATCTGATGACGATGATTTATCTTCTTCTTTTTCTATTCTTATCGATTTATAAAAAGGAGCGAACAAAGTATGAGCATTATTAACATATTTAGGAACTACATAGAGGAACACCATCCACACTTAGCCTGGAAAGATTGGAAAGCAGATGTTAGGGTCTTGCCGGCAGATGATATAAGGAACGAGGAGCTTAAGGCGAGAATCCCAAATGAATTTAAGGGGGAACTAAAATTTTGGATATTATTCTATGATGGCGGTGCATCGAATGTTGTTTATTTATTACAGGACAAACAGGGAATCGAGAATATTGGAATTGGTCTGTTGAAAGAAGGTGAACTTGTTAAGCCTATTAGTTTAGTGTAAAGCCGTTGGTGGATGGATTTTACAGGGAAACTAAACATGGAAAAAAGTCGGGGAGGTTATCTTTTAAAGAGCTGTCGACTCTTTTTCGTGCGTGATTTTACGGTAAAGGAGGTGAGCATATGTCACCAATTGATTTATTTAAGGCAGGAGTTGTATTTGGATTAACTATTTATGCACTAGCTAAAAAAGGCTTTAAGGATGATAAATTGCGAGCTTAAAAGATTTTAAGAATAAGGGATTAAAAGAATGAAAGGAGGTGATTATATTGCCATATTTCTTATTAGGAACTGTAGTCGGTATTGTTGTTTGTATGGTAACAGAAGGCTCAAAGAAACAGTATGGAGGTCAATAATATGAAAAAAATCCAGCAGTTAAGGGAATTATTAGCTCTGAAATCGGAAATACAGAAGGATATAGCGGATTATTTAGAAACAGAGTTTTGGGATTTGTATGAATATCTAAGCAATGGTGAAAAAGTAGAGGACTTTATACTACCATACTATCAAGCAATGATAATTTTGGAAGATACTGAAGAGTTAAATCAACTAATGATAAACGAAATGGAGATTGAGTTTAAAGAAGAAGTAATTCTCAAAAGTCTTACAATATTAAGGATAGGTATAATGAATGATGAGGACATTCAATTACATTATTTTAAAAGTTAATATATAATGGGAATATACGTTCTTTTAGTGTGTTTGTTTTAGGATTACAAACTCTGTATGGAGGGATACATTTGAAAAGGAAAGACGTTAATAAACGCCATTTGCTAAAAGTCGTCTACTTTGATGAGGGTTCAGCAATGGATTATTTAGAAGCAAAACATGGTGGACGTTATGACAAAGTATCTTCTGATATTATTCAACGTGTAAAAAATATTGCAGGTGAAGTTGGAATTGAGGCTTCATCTGACCCTAAAATACTATCATTAATAGTTGACTCTTTATTTGGAATAAAAGGGAGAATTGCTGGAAGTGCATCCTACAATAAAAATGGAGATAGTAAAGTCAGCGAAACTCTAAGTAGTACTGTATTATCAAATTTTATCGATGATGTATATAAGGAGAAACAAGAGAATTTACCAACGGAATTTGGTGTTTTTGAAAGAGTAAGATTATCCTTTGTTCCTAATTCTGTTACATTTCTAAAAGTAATATCACCAATGCTTAAGGTAATTAAAGAAGAGTCATTTGGAAATGATATGCCTATTCAGCTTGGAGCATTAGACCAAATATTTAATGATGCGAAGGGATATTACGAGTTAATCTCAGTTGAGGAAAAAAAGGTATTTAGATTTAATTTTAATGCTTTGAGAAATAACTATAGACTAAATGACTTAACAAAGATGAATCTTACTATTGTAGGTATAAAAGTAGGAGAATGTACAGAAAAAGAATTAGAATGGGAATCAGAGTTCGGGGAAAAAAGGGCTACTGATAATAATAGTGCTTTTGAAAACCTCGTTGAAAGAGAAAGAAGTGATGGTTCCAAAACTGAACAAGAGGTTAATGAAGAAATGTTAAGTGTCTATGATGTTATATTGGCTGGAGTTGCTAATAATGAAAGTTAAAATTTTTTATGGTCCAGATAATGCTTTTAATGAATTTATTGAAGAACATTCATATACCACAATGAATGAAGTAATGATGCAAGTTGTTGAAGTGGAACGTTCTTTTACTATTAGAACAGAAGATTCATCATGGACTCCCAATGAATATTCTTACAACACGATTGTTTGTTATAGACAAGAGTATGCATCTATGACGACAAATTTAATCAATAATATAATGCTCTTATTTAGGAACGTTGAATGTGAAAATATTTACTTCCAAAATCCCCCCAATAATATCGTTGAATCACTTCAAAGAAATCATGTTGTGGAAGTAAAGTACCATGATTACGGAAAGCTTGCTGTAGAGAAACTAATAGAACTAAAAAAACTATATCAAGAGAGGATTATCGGACAAGAACATGTACTAAATGTTTTGCTGCCTGTCATTAATGTATCAAGAGTTCGGCACAGTAACAAACCAATAGTCATTATGTTTTATGGTCCTCCTGGAGTGGGAAAAACAGAAACAGCTAAAATAATATCCGAGGCCATATATGCAAATGATAATATAAAAAGATTTCAATTATCAATGTATCAAACGGAACATGCCTACAGATTTTTATTTGGCTCAGACCCACAAGAGGATAGTTTGGCGAAGAATTTACTTTATAGGGAAACCAATGTTGTATTATTTGATGAGTTTGATAAAGTACACCCTAATTTGTACAGTGCATTTTATGAACTATTTGACGAAGGTAAAATAGTGGATAGGAATTATACAGCCAAAGTTGACAATGCAATTTTTATTTGTACATCTAACTACTCCACGAAAGATGAAATTGAAAAGAGTGTAGGTTCTGCTATCTTTTCTAGAATTACCGAATGTATTCGGTTTGAAGGGTTAAGCTATGAGGATAAATATTCATTATTAGTGAGTCGATTCAATGAATCTATTGAAAGTCTACCACAAGAGGAAAAGGATATATTGTCATCAGCCGACAAAGAAGATATGTTGGAAGGACTTGCTGTAGAACTAAAAAACTTAACAAATTCAAGGGTTATTAAAAATACAATTGAGAAGTATTTAAGTCTCAAAATTTTAAAAGAGCGTGGGATTTTGTAGAGAGAAACGATTAAAGTCATAATTGGTATAATTTGGTTATGGTTAGCTAAAAGTAGAAATATTTGGGGGAAGTTATGATGGATGAGAGATTAATGTCATTATCTTTTTCAGTTGAGGCAAATAGAGGTGTTTATGCCTTATTACTTGGCTCAGGTATATCCTATTCGGCTGGGATTCCTACAGGGTGGGGTGTGCTTAAAGAGTTATGCAGGAGAATAATGCTATTACATGGAGCAGAAGAGCCTGATGGAATCAAATGGTATGAAAAGAAATTTGGAAAAGCACCTCTTTATGATGAGGTAATTGGTATGTTAGCAAAAACATCTTCAGAACGTAATGGACTATTAAAAGAGTTTTTTGAACCAACTGAAAAAGACTTAGAAGAAAATAGAAAGCTACCAACAGAAGCACATCGGGCAATAGCAGAATTAGTTAAACAAGGTTACATAAAAGTGGTAGTTACAACAAACTTTGACCGCTTACTCGAACAAGCATTAGATGAAGTAAACGTCCAATATCAAACACTTTACCATGACTTGGATATAGAAGGAATGAAGCCTTTAGCTCATGCAGATTGTACAGTCTTAAAAATTCATGGAGATTATAGGGATACAAGGTTTAAAAATATTTCAGATGAATTAGAAAATTATTCTGAGCCCTTAACAGTGCTTCTAAAAAGGGTATTCGATGAGTATGGCTTAATAATTTCGGGTTGGTCTGCTGAATGGGATACGGCTTTGAGAGATACAATTAAAAGTGTAAAAGGACGTAGATATTCTTGGTATTGGCATTCATTTTCCAATGAGGTTGGTGAGAAAGCACAGGAAATAATAAAATTTAGAGATGCTTCCGTTATTATTGATAGTGCAGGTGCAGACCACTTTTTCAGAGAATTAAGTGAAAATGTAATTAGTATTTCTAAGGTTAAAAAAGTAAATCTTGATAATCTCCAAGTGAAATTAAAACGGTTAAAAGGTTATATAGCGAATAAAAATGAAATCGAAATAAGAGAAATGATTACCGATGAAACAGTAAAACTAGTAGAGTATATTAATAAAATTAATACTAGAGAAGAGATTTCTAAAGAATACTTGGAACAAAAAGTAGAAGAAATTAAAGAGAAATCAAAACAGCTTTCCATCTTGCTTTCAATACTTTCTTATTATGTAAAGACAACCGAGCAAGAACAATTACTTATTGAAACACTTGAGAGATTAACCGCAATAAACAAGCATGATGGCATTGTATTATTATTGAATTTACAACAAATCCCCTTGCAAATAGCCTTGTATAGCATAGGAATTTCCTTGGTCAAGAGTGGGAATTATAATCTATTAGATAGAACATTTAAGTTACCTAGAGTTAGAGATAGAATTAAAAATAGACTAGATTTTTTAAGTTTTACTTCTCCAAGTAGAGGTCTTCACGGTTTATTAGATTACATTAAATCAGAACGTGGATTCTTTTTACCCATGGAAGAGGTTTTAATTTATCCGTACATGAAAGAGATATTTATAGAAGGACAATTAATGTTTGATGACCAGGAATATACAATTTATTACGATACTTTTGAATTTTTACGTTGTATCAAGAGCCGTTATTTAGATAGTAGGGGTTACTTTAGTGGTAGATTTGGATTTAAGGATGATAGAAACCACTTAATTCAATTTTTAATAGATGGCTATTCAAATGAAAGTTGGGATGTTCTAGAAGTGTGCGGAGGAGACAAAGAAAAGTTTATAGAAGCTTTAAAGCACTTAGTTGAAGATTTGAATAGTCAATCACGTTTCAGTGGATTTGGTTTGTTAGAAGCATATATTAATGGGGAGAATAAATTTTAGAAAAACCTCATTTAGATTTGTTACGGTGAACCGTACCATAAGTAAATGAGGTTTTTATTCTATACAAAGAAATAAATGATACCTGGACTGCAGTATGTCTAGGTATCATTTATTTTGTCATGAGATATATCCGAGGTCTAAAGAAACGGCGTTAGGAAATTTTGTCCTTGCAAAAAGTTTCACTTAAGTTAGTTTCATTGTTTTGGTCACTTGATTCGGATCTATAAAAATCTTGTTTATCCAAGAACACGGTGGCCAAGGTACCCCCAACCAGACCCCAGAATGCCGCTCCGATATGGAGAATAGAGATCCCAGAGATTGTGATTATAAAGGAAAAAAGTGCACCTGATTTGAATGGACCGGAGAAACTCATTTTCAAAGAGTCAACCAGTACACTAATCATGGCGACGCCACCTAGTAATTGAATTAATGAGGCAGGAATGACATGTGGAATTTGCGAAGCTATTGGAGAGAATAGAGCTAATAGACAAGATAATACTCCTAACACAATAGCAGCGACATACCTATGTTCAAGTTTGCCAGATTCTTTATTAATAAGTAAGCCTGTCATGGGACCTGCAACACAGGCTGGGTGGCCCCCAAAAAAAGCATTTATAATGGTACCAATTCCGCTCCAATTGGTCATGGCACTGATCGGTGGACGATAGCCATGGGTCTCTAACATAGCAATCCCCTGGGCATTTTGAATAGCAATAACCGTTAAGAGTAATGGAATGACAAGTTCCCCTACAACGGAAAAACTAAATGATGGGATGATAAAATGGGGAATGCCCATTGTTATATGGAGAGACTGTACAGAAACATTCGGCAAAAATTTAAGACAAAGAATTGCTGCAATGATCGCCCCCAATATAGGAGGAAACTTTTTCGAAAATCGTAAGAAAAAAGAAAGAACAAGAAAAACAAGTAACGGGATTCCGTTGAGTAAAGGATTTTTCACAACCGATCCGATCATTTCAGTTCCGAAAGGAAGTAAGACGCCTGACACCATCCCCATCATAACGGGCATAGGCAAAACCTTCATCAATTTTGTAACAAGGCCAGATAATCCTAAAAGAAAAATAAGGATCCCGGTTATAATATAAGCACCAACCACTTGGTTGAAAGAATAATGGGTTAAGCTTGAGCCGACAAGAATGGCTCCAGGTATTGAAAAGGCATAGCCTATGGGTTGCCCATAATATAAGGAGACGATGAGCGTTAGGAGTCCCCCCATTCCATAAATGGCGAAAATCCATGAGCTAGTTATGCTACCAGACAAATGACCTTTTGCAGCAGCTTGTAAAACAATTAATAATGGTCCTGCTGAACCAAAAAGCCAGGCCACAAATCCATTCGATATATTTCCAACCGATAAAAGCTTTGGAAATTGTATGATATTTTTTTTGAACAACAAAGTTACACTCCTTCAACTTATGAATTAAACTACATCTTAGTGTATACTGAATTTATCAATACTTAAAATATCTGTTTTATCTTTTCACTATATAATTTAGGTATGATGGAGGTTCATTTTGGATATTCGACAGTTAAAATATTTTGTCACTATAGCAGAAGAGGGTAAGATCACGACCGCTGCAAAGAAATTAAATATTGCTCAACCCCCTTTGAGCAGACAGCTCAAACAAATGGAAGAAGAGCTAGGCGTCATTTTATTTGATCGAGATAACAAAAGTCTTAATTTAACTTTGGAGGGGGAAAGATTACTTCTTCGAGCAAAAGAACTTTTAAATAAGCTTGATGAAACAATGGCTGAAGTTCAAGAATTGAGGAAAGACGCCAGTGGGATTTTATCTGTGGGATCCAATCTTTATTGTGCATCTCTAATTCTTTCCAAGGTGGTAGATATTCGTGAGAAAAATCCTGGTCTGACTTTCAAAGTATGGGAAGGTGAAACGATTCATCTCATAAAAATGTTATCTAAACGTCAGATTGAGATTGCGATAACAAATAGTCCAATAACAGAAAAAAGCATCTCTCAAATGACATTGGAAAGTGACCCATATGTGCTTGTTTTGCCTGAAAAATGGACATGGAATGGATCAGAACAATGCAGGTTAGAGGAAATAATCGATTTACCATTGATTCTTCTGCGACCAAACTATGGTTTAGGTGCGTATGGACAAATTGTCAATGAATTTCAACGGTTAGATTTAGAACCAAATATACTGTGTGAATGTCAGGATTTAATTATGTTACTTGGTCTCGTTTCATCTGGGTTTGGTGCAACGATCTTACCGCTCTCGTTATTATCTCTCCATTCATTGGGAGGTTTGAGAGTAATTCAGCTAAAGCATCAGACCTTAATATCTGAACCCAAAGTAATTTGGAGGAAGAATAGTTACTTATCAAAAGCAGCAAAAGAATTTTTAAAACTTTTTTAGACACCAAAATTATTTACTCAAAAGTAAAAGACTCAGCGTTGAAAAATGGCAAATAAAATGAAACAGGTATTAGTTTTGACTGTGGTAAAGTAGAACTTTAAATGAAAAATAAAATATATTCATGGTTTTATAACCTCATTTAGATTCGTTACGGAGAACCGTATCACAAGTAACGGCGGATTTTTGGCATTAATCGCACAACGGGGAGCGGGAGAATGACCTTCTTGGTGAGGAGCGTTGCACAGGCAGGCTCGTGCAGCTGTCGAGAGAAATCCGATGGGAAAGTGTGTGGACATAAGGCTTTTATGGGGGATTTTGCATAGTTTTAAGCAGAGATAGGAATCAAGTCCTCTGTTTAAACAAAGAAGCATATTAGCATACAAAGATGGCTGAAGCTTGCGACTAAATAACTCATGGAATCATTTTATTTAAGCATTCAGGACACCTTGTTTATAATGCCCTGGATTTTTCGCCTAAAAGATGATACGGACCGTATTATGAGGTTTTAATTTTATTGTCCTTTAACTTCTTTTATCTTTACGTTCCTAAAATAGTTTAGTAAACTAAATAAAGTAATTTTATTGGAGGGGTTCTATGATTGACGATAGCAAGATTGAACAGTTTCTCACGCATTGGCGGTTTATTAACCGGCACCTTCGAGAAGGCCGGTTAATAAATGGAGATAAGAAGATTACTCGACTGCAATGGACGTTGTTGTGTCATGTAGGCAAATCAGAGCACTGCACGATGGGGAATCTTGCCGATCATTTTAACGTAAATATGAGTACTGTCTCACAGATGATTGATCGACTTGAAAAATGGGGATATGTAGAGCGTGGTACCTCAGCCCATGATGCCCGTGTGAAAATTGTTTCTCTTACAGAAAAAGGAGAAACAATTATCAAAGAGGTAAGAGCAGCATACCTGCAACAGTTAGCCAGTGGATTAAATAAGTTTTCGGAGGATGAGCAAGATACGTTCATTGGATATCTTCAACAATTGGCTGAAAATTTAAGGGATGTGTCAGATCAAAATAAGTAAATGGATTAGGAAGAGCGTCATTCTTCAACAAAAATGAAAATAATAATGAAAAATGAGGCAATCTACTGAAGTTCTAAAGGTGGAATTATAAATGCATTTTTTAAGAAAGTATGCAAAAAAGTATTGGAAGCTTTTTTTTACGGCTGTTTTCTTTTTAATGTGTGAAGCACTCTGTGATTTAATGCAACCCACAATTATGTCCAAAATCATTGATATTGGAGTGGCCTCAAATAACCTGCAGTACGTATTGAAGTTAGGTTGGTTGATGCTGCTGATTACAGGATGCGGGGCGATTGCAGCCTCACTAAGGAGCACTCTAGCAAGCATTGTTTCACAAAACTTTGGTGCAGAGCTGCGTTCGGATCTATTTCAGAAAATCCAGATGCTCTCTTTCAAAAGTATTGATAAATTCGACAGAGCTTCTCTCATTACAAGGCTTACTAATGACGTCACGCAGGTGCAGAATTTTATCAATGGTTTAATGAGAATGTTTATAAAAGCACCGCTTTTGGCACTCGGTGCTTTGATTATGGCAGTCCGGCTGGATCCCCAGCTTTCTGTTATCTTGGCTGTGGTCGTGCCGATTGTTTTAATCTTGATACTTGTGAACATGAGGCTAGGATTTCCATTGTTTATGAGAGTCCAGCAAGCACTTGACCGCGTGAACGGCATGATGAGGGAATACTTGTCTGGTGTCCGTGTAGTAAAGGCTTTCAATAGGTTCCAATTTGAAGTAGGAAAGTTTAATTCAGCCAATGAGCACCTGCAGCAGCGATCTACTTCGTCCATCCGGATTATGTCCATCTTCAGCTCAGCGATCCTGCTTACGGTCAACTTTGGAATAATCGTCATCTTATGGTTAGGTGGCTTAAGTGTAAACAATGGAACGATGCATGTTGGCCATATTATTGCCTTTATTAACTATATGACACAAATTTCGGCCTCTCTCATGATGATCTCAATGGTGTTTAATATGTTTGTTCGGGCAAGGGCTTCAACCTCCCGTATCGGGGAAGTGTTTGTCACCCAAGATAAAGTCACGTGGAATAACAAGAATCCTGAAAAAAACGATGAAAAGGGACGGATTGATTTTGAAAATGTCACGTTCTCTTATACTGGAAGAGAACAAGATGCGGTTTTGAAAAACGTCAATTTTAGTATTTACCCTGGTGAAACAGTTGGCATTATCGGGTCAACAGGAGCAGGGAAAAGCACGCTCGTGAACCTCATTCCTCGTTTTTACGATGTCACTGGCGGTAGAATTAAAATCAACGGATTGGATGTCCAACATTTAAATCCCCATGATCTACGTGAAAAAATTGCGATTGTTCCGCAGAAAAATATTCTCTTTACTGGAAGTGTGTTTGAAAATATCAGATGGGGAAATGATCAGGCAGAAATGGACGATGTCAAACTCGCGGCTAAGCTGGCTGAGGCCGATGATTTCATTCAATCCACACCGGAGGGCTATCAAACAAGAATTGGCCAGGGCGGCGTCAACTTTTCCGGAGGGCAGAAGCAGCGCTTGTCTATTGCAAGGGCTTTGGTTAGGAACCCAGAAATCCTTATTCTTGATGATAGTACAAGTGCCGTTGATGTTGCGACTGAAATAAGGATAAAAGAAGGGTTGAAGAAATATGCTAAGGGGCTTACTTGTCTCCTTATTGCTCAGCGCATTACCTCAGTGATAGATACAGATAAAATTATTGTGATGGATCAGGGGGAAGTTGTCGGTTTGGGTACGCATAGTGACCTTCTAAAGAACTGCCAGGTCTATCAAGAAATTTACCAATCGCAAATGGGTAAGGAAGTGTTGTAATATGGCAGACCAAACTGTACAAACGAGCGGGAATAAAGAAAACCAAGTACAAGCGTCGCAATTTTTACGGATGGGACGTCCAGCTGGGGGCGGAGCGGCGCGATTCCGAGGGCCTGCCGAAAAGCCAAAAAATTTCAAAGAAACATTAAAAAGGCTTTGGGCCTATTTTGGCAGAGAAAGAAACCTATTGGCAATGATCCTTATATTTATTTTGATTGACTCCATTATTACGCTGTGCATTCCCTTTTTCATTGGCAGGGCCATCGATGTCATGTCATTAGGCAGTAAGGTTAACTTTAATCTCCTCGAAATCATGATTCTCGTTCTTGCGGGGGCTTATATTGCGGATGCCGTCTTAACCTTTTTACAGGGCTGGCTGATGGCCGGAGTCTCGCAGCGCATCGTGAAAAACCTGCGCAGTCATCTTTTTCAAAAACTGCAAAAACTCCCTATTGCTTTTTTCGACTCGAGAACCCATGGTGAACTCATGAGCCGCCTGTCAAATGATATCGATAACGTCAGCAATACCATTTCCCAATCTACGACGCAATTAATGTCAGGGGTAATTGTCCTTATTGGCACGTTCATCATGATGATCATTTTAAGCCCTGTTTTAACGATTGCAAGTCTGGCTACAGTTCCGCTCGTATTTTTGCTGACCCGGACGATTGCACGTAGAACATCGGTTTTGTTTAAAAATAATCAGGTGGAACTTGGACGGTTAAATGGGCATATAGAAGAAACGATTTCGGGCATTGAGGTTGTAAAGGCATTTAACCATGAAGAAAAGGCAATCAAAGAGTTTGAAGAAGTGAACAAATCATTGCTTCAGGTCGGCCTTAAGGCGCAAATATGGACCGGGTTTCTGATGCCGCTTATGAACGTGATTAACAACTTCGGCTTTGCAATGGTCGCGGTTGTCGGCGGGGTTCTCGCCATAAAAAGTATGATTACAGTTGGTATTATCGCGAGTTTCCTGACGTATTCAAGGCAGTTTGTGCAGCCGCTCAATAATTTAGCGAATATTTTTAACGTCCTTCAATCAGGGGTTGCCGGGGCCGAACGGGTCTTTGAAATTATTGATGAAAAAGAAGAGCCGCAAGATACGGAGAATGCTGTGGCGCTTGAAAATCCAAAAGGCCATGTTGTCTTTGAAAATGTCAGCTTTGGGTACCGAGCGGATGTACCGATATTAAAAAATATCCGATTTGAGTCAAAGCCAGGTACGAGTACAGCGCTAGTCGGTCCTACAGGTGCCGGAAAAACAACAATTGTAAATCTGCTGACCCGATTTTACGATGTAACGGAAGGAAGAATCTTAATTGACGGTGTGGATATACGCGAGTTTACTAGAGACAGCCTAAGAAGAAGCTTCGGTTTTGTTCTACAGGACACATATTTATTTTCAGGGACCATCAAGGAGAATATAAAATACGGAAATCCGGATGCAACGGATGATGAGGTCGAAGAAGCGGCGCGAATGGCACATGCGGATGTTTTTATCAATCGGATGCCAAATAGATATGATACCGTACTGTCGGAGAACGGCGGTAACCTTAGCCAGGGGCAGCGGCAGCTATTAGCCATTGCTAGGGTATTCTTGGCAAAACCGGCCTTACTTATATTGGATGAGGCCACGAGTAGCATTGATACACGGACAGAACTTCATATACAGGATGCTTTGCTTTCGATTATGAAAAACCGCACGAGCTTCATTATTGCCCACCGTCTAAATACGATTCGTGACGCCGATACGATTATGGTGATCGATGATGGGGAAATTATTGAAAAAGGCAGTCATGAGGACTTAATGAAGCTTCAAGGTAGATATTACCAAATGTTTGACAACCAATTTAAAAATGTCGAAGGGACATTAGAATAAAGTTTCAATTGGATGATTGGCAGCCTCTATTTGTGACTCACAAATAGAGGCTACCATGCCTTTAGAAGTAGTTATTTTAAGTTTATAAATTCTTAAAAGAGACTAGTAGAGTAGCTGTTTTATTGATGCCTATATATTTGTTATTTAAAAAATTGAGGCGGTAAAAAAACAATAGAGTAATATATACAAACCTGGAAAGCCTCATTTAATTAATCGCGTCGAACCGTATCATAAGTAAATGAGGTTTTTTATAGGGAATTTTGATATTCAGGGTGCTCATTATTATGAAGGCTAGATACACAATCTTTTTTAAAGTATCGGCTAAATTTTGGAAAGTATATTAGTCGTGTAAAAAGGCCTAGAAAGAACAGATTTCATCAATTACTAAAGTTATAAAGAAATCATTTTTCAATGATACACAAAATGATACATGATACTGTATTTTTTTGTGTATCTTTTTTGTGTATCGTTGAAAAACTAATAAAATCAGCGCTTTCAATACAGTTTGTTTTGGCACGATATTTGCATAAGTATAAGTGACTACAAAAAAAGTCTTACTGTGTCAAATGTATCACAAGTCTTTTAGCATCTAAGTCTTGTTTAGTAGGAGGTGGTCGGTTGGGGATGGATATACGACTTACTCGCATTGATGATCGATTGATTCATGGTCAAGTTGCTACCGCTTGGTCAAAAACAACAGGAATCGAACGAATTTTAGTAGTCAGTGATGAAGTCGCCCATGATGAGTTGCGAAAGTTTTTATTAAAACAAGCTACACCACCAAGCATCAAATCACACGTAATTACTAAGCAACAACTGCTTGAAGTCTATCGAAATCAACTGTTTGATGGAATGAAGATTATGCTATTGTTTGCTTCACCAAAAGATGTACTAGAAGTGGTTGAAGCGGGTGTTGATTTGAAAGCGGTCAACATCGGCGGCATGCGCTTTTGTGAAGGAAAAAAGATGGTCACTAATTTTATTTCTATGAACAATGAGGACGTTCAATCCTTTGTGAAGTTAGCCGATTTAGGAATCGAGTTGGAAATCCGCCAAGTGCCTACAGATCGAAAGACTGATCTAATACAACTGATCAAAAAAGAAAAGATGCTTTAAGTTTGGTTACAGGTTTTTTAGAACTTATTTATATTATTTTAAGCTGTAACAATAATGATAGGAGGTAAAGAGATGGTAGGAATTATCATTGCTAGTCACGGTGAATTTGCCAAAGGTATCTTGCAATCTGGAACGATGATCTTTGGAGAACAAGAAAATGTGAAAGCCGTTACATTGATGCCAAGTGAAGGACCTGATGATGTAAAGGCAAAAATGAAAGAAGCAATTGCCTCTTTCGATAACCAAGACGAAGTCTTATTCTTAGTTGATCTTTGGGGTGGAACCCCTTTCAATCAGGCCAATAGCTTGTTTGAAGAACACAAAGATAAATGGGCAATTGTAGCTGGTATGAACTTACCAATGCTGATTGAAGCTTTTGCATCACGTTTCTCAATGAATACAGCCCATGAAATTGCTGCTCAAATTTTGGGCCCAGCTAAAGAAGGGGTTAAAGTAAGACCTGAAGAATTAGAACCAGCAAAAACATCTGCTGCGGTTGCTGCTCAGCCATCAAATGCAGGCGTCCCTGGTAAATTTGAATATGTGTTAGCACGTATTGACTCACGATTACTTCACGGGCAAGTAGCGACTGCTTGGACAAAAACTACACAGCCTACACGTATTATTGTTGTATCTGATGCAGTAGCTAAGGATGAGCTTCGTAAGAAATTGATCCAACAAGCTGCTCCTCCAGGTGTAAAGGCACACGTTGTTCCGGTCAATAAAATGATCGAACTTGCAAAAGATGATAAACACTTCGGCGGCCAGCGCGCGTTGCTTCTTTTCGAAAATCCGCAAGATGCGCTTAGAGCGGTTGAAGGTGGCGTTCCATTGAAGACAATCAACGTTGGTTCTATGGCCCACTCACCTGGTAAAGTTCAACCAAATAAGGTGTTGGCTTTTGACCAAAATGATATTGATACTTTCGCAAAGTTAAAGAAACTTGGTTTGAACTTTGATGTACGTAAAGTTCCAAACGATTCAAAAGGCGACATGGACGAAATTATCAAGAAGGCTCAAGAGGAGTTAAACAAACAAAAATAACCTTAATTATTAAGAAGAAAGGGAGGATTAATAATCATGGACTTGAATATTATTCAAATGATATTAGTCTTTATCGTAGCATTTTTAGCTGGTATGGAAGGAATTTTGGATGAATTCCACTTCCACCAACCAATCATTGCTTGTACGTTAATCGGCTTAGTTACAGGAAATTTAGTACCATGTCTTATCTTAGGCGGTACGCTTCAAATGATCGCTTTAGGTTGGGCAAACATCGGTGCTGCCGTAGCACCGGATGCTGCTTTAGCATCAGTTGCATCCGCTATTATTTTAGTTTTAAGTGGGGCAGGTAAAGCTGGTGTATCTTCGGCAATTGCGATTGCTGTTCCGCTTGCAGTTGCAGGTTTATTATTAACAATCATCTGCCGTACAATTGCAACAGCATTCGTACACTTTATGGATGCCGCAGCTAGAGAAGGAAACATTAGAAAAGTTGAACTATGGCACATCGTTGCTATCTGTATGCAAGGTTTACGTATTGCAATCCCAGCTGCATTAATTTTAGCAATTGGTGCAGGTCCGGTTAGAGGTTTGCTTGAGTCTATGCCAGGTTGGTTAACAGATGGATTGGCAATCGGTGGGGGAATGGTTGTAGCTGTTGGTTATGCAATGGTTATAAACATGATGGCTACAAGAGAAGTATGGCCATTCTTCGCAATTGGTTTCGTATTAGCGACTGTTTCACAAATTACACTTATCGGTCTAGGTGCTATCGGTGTGGCTCTTGCACTTATCTATTTAGCGCTTTCTAAACAAGGCGGTTCAGGTAACGGTGGAGGCGGAAATACCGGTGATCCACTAGGCGATATTATTGATAATTACTAAGAAGGAGGCGGACAGAAAATGGCACAAGAATTGAAATTATCTAGAAAAGATCGTATTTCTGTTTGGTGGCGTTCAACTTTTATTCAAGGTTCTTGGAACTATGAACGTATGCAAAACGGTGGTTGGGCATTTTCAATGATTCCGGCAATCAAAAGATTGTACAAAACAAAAGAAGATCGTGCAGCTGCACTAAAGCGGCATTTAGAGTTCTTTAACACTCACCCATATGTAGCTTCACCTATTATTGGTGTTACTTTAGCACTTGAAGAAGAACGTGCTAATGGTGCACCAGTTGATGATGTAGCAATTCAAGGGGTTAAAGTCGGTATGATGGGGCCTTTAGCAGGTATTGGGGATCCAGTTTTCTGGTTCACGGTTAAACCAATCCTTGGTGCATTAGCGGCTTCACTTGCTATGACTGGTAACATACTCGGACCAATTATTTACTTCGTTTTATGGAATATCATTCGTATGGGATTCATGTGGTATACGCAAGAATTTGGTTACAAAGCTGGTTCTAAAATTACTGATGACTTATCTGGCGGATTACTTCAAGATATTACGAAAGGTGCCTCAATACTGGGGATGTTCATCCTTGGTTCATTAGTTAACCGGTGGGTATCTGTAAAATTCACGCCAACTGTATCTTCAGTTAAACTTGACAAAGGTGCTTATATTGACTGGGATAAATTACCTTCAGGAGCGCAAGGCATTAAAACTGCGTTGGAACAACAAGCTGCGGGTCTTTCATTAGAACCAACGAAAGTAACTACTTTACAAAACAACTTGGATAGCTTAATCCCTGGTTTAGCTGGATTGTTGTTAACACTTCTTTGTATGTGGTTGCTTAAAAAGAAAGTTTCTCCAATCATTATGATCCTTGGATTGTTCGTGGTTGGTATCGTCTTCCACTTAATACACTTAATGTAATGAATAAGACTCTTGCCTAGGCTTTATAGCCTAGGTTTTTTCAAAGATTAAATTATTTATCTAGCGCCTATTATTAGCTAGTATTTCAGACACTTAATCGGTTTAGGATAATGTTAAAGATCATGCTCGAACTTTTTGCTTAGCGTGATAAAACGCCGTATAATATTATTATTAAAAGAAATGGAGTAGTTTAAATGGTTCAATCAATCAATACAAAAGTCGATTTAGTTATTGATGCAACTTCACATATGGGTCTTACAGATTATGGTAAAATCATGATCGGAGACAAAGGATTTGAATTCTACAATAATCGGGATGCACGTAAGTATATCCAAATTCCTTGGGAAGAAGTTGATTACGTGATCGCTTCAGTCATGTTCAAAGGGAAATGGATTCCACGTTATGCTATTCGAACTAAACGAAATGGGACGTATACATTTTCTTCTAAAGATCCAAAAAAAGTTTTGCGAGCGATTCGTGAATATGTTGATCCGAGTCATATGGTCCAATCATTAGGGTTTTTTGATGTTATTAAACGCAGTTTCAAGAGGAAATATAAAAAGGAATAGTTTTGCATACGAGACAGGTTGGAACTTGTCTTTTTTTATTGGGATAAATTTCTAATTACTAACTGTTAATTTAACGTGAATGCTCTAGTTTGCACAAGCTTTGTATGCCAATTTATGCTGCATTTGTCTCCAGCTTCATAGTTAGAAAAAGGCCTTGGATGGTGGAAAATCTGGAGAAAGTAAAGAAAGCTGTGGCTACTTGCCATAGCTTTCTTGAGATTGCCGCGGAAATAAAGCCTCCATTTAGATGCGTAACGGAAAACTGTCTTAATGAGCCCCCTTTGTTCTCCTCATATGTTTCTTGCGATAATGAAGTGGAGAAATACCGTAAGCTTTTTTAAAGGCGCTTGAAAAATAGGATCCAAAACTGAAGCCACATTTCTCCGCGATAGATTGGACAGAATCATCTGTTTTTAACAGTAAAATTCGTGCTTGCTCTAGACGATACGTATTTAAATATTCAAGTGCCGTTACTTTATAAAATCTCTTCATATACTTAGCAATAGTATTTTCATGAATATTAAACTGTTTTACCAACATCATGTTTGTTATAGGTGTATGATAATTTTCTCTAATAAATTGGGCCACATTTTGGGAAATCATATAACCGTTGTCCTTCGCCATCCCTTGATACTCTAATAGATTAATGAGGGAGAAAAAACTAGTCTGTATATCCCAAAAGGACAATTCTTCATTTTCATTCGTTGTAGCTAGTAAAAGCTGATCGATTTTTTTATAAATCTCCTTATAATCTACTAATTTACACTTCTTTTGTAACTGCAGGGTATAGGTGTGATTGTGAAAGTGTAAAGATGGAATCGGAATGTTTGATGTTAACTTTCTTGGTTCATCTCCTTCTATATAGTAACTATTTGTATAGAAATGCAGCCAATAAAATTCTGTTTCTTCATCGGTCGGCCGTGTCGCAAAATGGTGCTTCATAGGAAGTAATACTAACATCTCGTTCTTATTTACCGTAAAATGTCTACCATCTTCTGTTAAGTAAAGTTTTCCCTTTTTTACAAAAATAACATCGAAATACTCCAAATCACTTCTATTCGGATGCATCGTACCTTTCCTGAATTTTGCAATATTTCCTTCAATAAAAATTGGGAAAGGGGGGACAGCAATTGACACAATTTCCATACGAATCACCTATCATTCATTCTAAAATTTCACTCCAAACACAAATCTTTAACTTATCAAGCGCTCAAGTTTTAGGAGAGCATTCCTCGCTATAAAGGGAGGCTCAAGTCTTCCCTTTATTCTTCATCTAAATGTTAAATCGTGTGAAATATCTTAAAAAATGATTGGATTCCTTTATTCCTATTCTTTTTATTGTCTGCTACACTTTAGTAAACCTTAAGGTTAGCGTTCTTTCCTTCTAATTATACCTAATTAGGGACATTAAATTAACCGTTTTCATTTATCAAATTGTTAAAAAGGAAGTCTTTTTTATGGAAAATAAACAATTTAGATTGCAAGTGTCGCCGTGTGGAAATTTGACAAATTTAGTTTTAAAAGAAGATATACACAAAATGAATTGGGTGATGGATTCATCCTATCTTGAAGACAGCGGATATGACGAAAAGGAGAAATTGTTTGGGAATTTCTATCTAAAAATGGATGGAAAAATTTTAACGAGTACAGATATGATCCCGACGATAACAGAAGAGGATGTACAAGCTACAGTTACTTATGTGTTTGAACAAATTGAAGTCATCATGAAGTATGATCTATCGCAATCAGAGGATCGTCTCGTATGGAATATCACAATGAAAAATCGTACAGCAAAAGAATTGAATATTACAGATTTTGCGATCTGGTCTTCTTTTTCTTATTTAATGTACCGTAACAATGATCTCAATTTACAAACAAATCATTCTGCTGCTATATTTCCTTCGATTTCAAAACACTATTCTAAGTTGGCGTGCGTTCGTAGAAGCAATGAGGCACCTCATTTAGGAATGTACCAAACGAAAGGGCACACTTTATCAGTAGGAACTTATTGTGCGTATACAAACCGATTCTTTGAAAGCGTTTCCCCTTCACTGGATGGAATGTTGTTTCATCAGTTAATTTTAGCGGGGGGATATCCAAAGGATTTTGTTAATGCCGATTGGTTATATGAAAAAAAGGGATTCACTCTTTCAGGTTTAAGTGAAAAAGAATGGGAATATGCGTTTCAGTCTTTTGAAAATCAAAATGATTTTTATGATATTGGGCAAAAAAATTACGGACATCCAATTTTTGATTTCGAACCACTTGCCATCATTGACCAACATTATAAACTCGCTTTTAAGCTATCGAAAAATCAGTATTTGACAGATGCGTATATCGATTATTTGGATGCATCCGGCAAGGGAAAAAGGGAAAATATATTTAGAAAAATGAATCATAAAGAAAATAGCTATTATGCGGACCTTATATTCACAACACCTGGAGAACATAGGATCATAATTGAAATAAATAACGAGAAATATGATAGCGTTATCCTAAATGTAATGGAACCAATTAGAAAAACAATCGAAAATCGCTCCCATTATATTAGCGATGTATTGTTCAATGGGCAAAACAGCGATGTCCCATATAGCTACTCTCCTATTTCCAAACAGGGGGAATCTTTAGGGAAATTAAGTTTAGTGCTGAAAAATAATTTATTAGGTCATACGAATGTTAAAGAAGTTCAAAAGGTTGAAGCAAGCTGTGTCAATTATATTCGTCAAAAGTGGTTTAAAAATGGTGACTTCACAAATCCAAGCTATTTATATGGTGATTTTTACCGTTGCATGGATTTCGAATACATTGCCCATGTATTTTATCTTCTTTCACAGTTTGAGGAAAACATTTTACAGTACCATCATCCGGACACTTATTTAGCCTGGGCTGCCGATGTGTTCTCTTTACGGGTTAATCCCGATTTGCATCATAAGCTTAGAGGAAAAGAAGAAGCAGAGATGTTAGGGGTATTTTTCTTATACATTGATGACTTAATGGCTGAACTTAAAAGACGAAGATTAATAGATAAATATAATGAAATTAGTTCTTTATGGTCAAAGATCGCACAGAAGGTAGCGAATGATAGCATAACTTATAAAGCTGCGGTAACTGAGCATTTCTTTGATAATGCTGGATTTGGTCCTGCGGCAGGGGCTTTAGCAAGTACGCATCATATTGAAGGAGCCAAAAAATATGGGGAATTAGTACTTGCGAATATTGGCTTTTCAAATGATTTCCGCGCCCAAAGCCCTGATCGCTGGTGGGAGGCATTATCTTATATGATTCATTCTTTATGGGGTGGAGTGACCGCTGCAGCATGTCTGAAAGTTTATGAAGAATTGCATGATACTAGATATTTAAAATCTGCATATCGAGCAACAATCGGAATTCTTTACTGCTACGATACAAATGCAAAGGCTACTGACACGAAACTAATGACTGGGGAAGCAGCTTCTACCTATAGTATAGCCGGTCCTCATATTAATCGACCTGACTTATCCCGGAACAGATTTGGCCAGTCGACTTTTTATAGAGATGGGGGCATCTTTACCCGGCTGTTCACGAAAGAAGAAGAAACGGCGGATTGGGATATGGGAGAAGAACTAGTAGCCTATTTAGATGGATTTGGTAAGAAGACATTCCTTTTTGAGGAATCTGGAATTGTTTCTGTTGTAAATGGCTCGATAGAAGAAACTAATGAAGGATTGTTAATTACTAGTTATGCACCTTATCCGACGGAATATCATTTCTATGATAGAAATTTACACTTTATTTCAAACAACGGGGAATGCATTCCACAACTATTATTAGCAGATGGAGAATTTAAATTAAATAAGGAAGTACTTACTAAGGAGTGAGATAAATGATTGAGGGAAATACAGCGAAAAAAGTGGATGTTAATGAACAGAAAACCTCCAAATTGCCTATAAAAAGAGTATTAGCTTATGCAAGTACGGATACGGGTGGTAATTTGCTGTACTGTACACTTACTAGTTTTATTATGTATTTCTATACGGATGTTTTTGGAATTTCAATCGCTTCAGCAGGATTAATTTTGTTAGTTGCACGTATTTTTGACGCTTTGGATGCACCTGTTTGGGGATTAGTCATTGACCATACACGAACAAAATGGGGGAAAAGCCGTCCATATTGGTTATGGTTGTCCGTTCCTTTTGGGCTAATGGTATTTTTATCATTTCTTGCTCCAGATGTATCTCCAAGTGCAAAAGTAGTATATGCTTTAATTACTTACATTCTTGCCGGTATCGTTTATACAGGTATTGGCACGCCTATTACCGCCATTTTGCCAAATTTAACTAATAACTCTACAGAACGTGTTCGTTTAAATTCATGGAGAAGTAATGGCGGGATGATTGGTTATTTAATTACAGCTTCATTTACATTGCCTCTTGTTAGCTTTTTTGGCAACGGTAAAAATGTATTAGGGTTTAGAATAACCGTAGGCATTTATGCTGTAGTTGCCCTAGCATTACTGCTTTTTGCCTTTGCTGGAACGAAAGAAATCAATACAAAAAGTATAAAATCGATTCCTATTAAGCAAAGTTTAAAAGCAGTAAAGGGAAATTGGCCTTGGATTACACTAGTTCTTGCCTTTATCTTCTATTGGTTAGGTAATACGGCTAGAACTTCAACAGTCATTTATTATTCCGAATATAATCTTCATAATAAAAACTTAGCATCAGTCTTAAATGGTCTTGTCATTTTTCAAATGGTATCCATCACAGTTCTCCCATTCATTGTTAAAAGATTTTTGAAAACGCATACGCAAATCATAGGTTTTGTAATTGCAGCCATTGGCCAAGTTATAATTGCCTTCGCTGGAAACAGTGCTTCTATGGTTATCTTTGGCTGGATTGTAGCATCACTCGGAACAGGTATTGCTGTTACATTACCATTTGCGATGTTATCGGATACAGTTGATTATGGAGAATTAAAAACGGGTATTCGTGCAAGCGGATTCTTAACGGCTATCGGCAGCTCATTCTGTATTAAATTAGGATCCGGATTAGGCAGTTTTATCCCATCTGTCATTATGGAAAAGGCGGGATACGTAGCAAATGTAACACAATCTGCAGCATCATTAGCCGCGATTAAATTTTGCTTCACTTGGTTGCCTGCTATCTTCTTTATTGTAGGAGCAATTATTATGCTGAACTACATCAAATATGAAAAAAACGAAGCGAATGTGCGCAAACGGTTATTATAGGGGGCTAGTATTTTCTTCTTGAAGCAGGGGAACGGTTCTCTGCTCTCTTTCAAAAAAGAAGGTATAGGAATTCTATCATATATAAGAAAGCACTCGTTGTGACAAGAACAACGAGTGCCTTTTTGCTTTAATCCTTTCCCTATAAGTCCTCATATGCTTATTTCGATAGTTAAGATTATCCTCATTTTCAATTCGAAACGTTCCTGTAAATATTCGGATTGAAAGGAGTTCGAGTTCACTTTTCTAGCTGTATAGTTTTTTGATGTATTCATATGTTTTAAAAGGATTTCTACTATTATTAAAATCTATTAATATCACCTAGCACCTTTGTTTTCATGTCACTCACATCTATTAGTTGTTTGGAACCCAATTCATTAGAATTGAACACTTGTATGGACATGTACCATTGTGCTCTTTGTATATGAATTATCACTTTCTTTATTTAAGATAAATGATGAGTATATCCAATGTTTTCTGTTAAAATATGTCACTTGAACACTAGCTATAGAAATATTGCGGTGTAAATATTAGCATGATCTTTGTGACATTTGTATGGATATATAATATTGTATGTTGACAAATGTACGTACAAAAAATATACTTAAGTTGTACTTAAGCAAGAGAAAAAAGAAAGCGCATCCTTTTCATTGAAACCGTTATCTGAGAGGGGATTACCGTGAAAACGAATCGAGTAAATATTAAACAAGCAATTACTAAGGGAGAAACATCACTGGGAATCGAATTCGGATCCACACGTATCAAGGCAGTTTTGATTGATAATAATTTTAAAACAATTGCATCTGGGAGCTATGAGTGGGAAAACCGCCTGGAAGATGGTTTTTGGACGTACAGTCTAGTGGATATTATTACTGGTTTGCAAGCAGCTTATAGTGAAATGAAGCAAGAAGTTGAACGGAATTTTGGAATTACCATTCGAACAATTGGTTCTATTGGAATTTCTGCAATGATGCACGGATATATGGCTTTTGATCATACTGGTGAGCTTCTTGTTCCATTTCGGACTTGGCGTAATGCAACAACCGGTGTTGCAGCAAAAGAATTAACTGATAAATTTCAATTTAATATCCCTGAACGGTGGAGCATTGCCCACCTTTATCAAGCAATGTTAAACGATGAAAAACATTTACCGCGTATTGATTTTATCACGACACTAGCTGGATATATCCACTGGTTATTGACCGGTAATAAAGCAATTGGTATTGGGGATGCTTCGGGCATGTTCCCAATTGATGAATCAACGAAAGATTACAATGAATCGATGATTAACCAATTTGATGAAATCATTGCGTCTAAAGGCTATCGTTGGAAGCTAAAAGATATACTTCCTAAAGTTTATATATCAGGAGAACAAGCAGGTGAATTAACAAAAGTCGGGGCAAAAATTTTGGATAAATCGCAAAATTTACAACCAGGCATTCCGCTTTGTCCTCCAGAAGGTGATGCTGGAACAGGAATGGTTGCTACGAATAGTGTGAGGAAACGGACTGGAAACGTTTCAGTAGGAACTTCAGTTTTTGCCATGATTGTATTAGAGAAAGAACTATCAAAAGTATATCCAGAAATTGATTTAGTGACAACACCGAACGGCAGTCCTGTTGCAATGGTTCATGCGAATAACTGTTCAAGTGATATTAATGCTTGGCTAGGATTGTTCCGGGAATTTTCTGAGGCAATTGGTCAAAAGGTTGAAACGGATAAAATATTCGAAGTGATGTTGAATAAAGCATTGGAGGCTGACCCAGATTGTGGCGGATTACTTAGCTACGGTTATTTCTCCGGAGAAAATATTACCGGATTAGAACAAGGCAGACCGTTATTTGTTCGCTCTCCTGAGAGTAAATTCAATCTAGCAAACTTCATGCGGACGCATCTCTTTACTGCTTTTGGTGCTTTGAAAATAGGAATGGATATTTTAACAAAGGAGGAAAATATTTCAATCGACAGTATACTAGCTCACGGCGGTTTATTTAAAACTCCTGTTGTTGGACAAAAGATTGTTGCAGCAGCAATGAATGCACCAGTTTCAGTTATGTCAACAGCTGGAGAAGGCGGCGCTTGGGGAATTGCTATTCTTGCTTCTTATATGATGAATAATGAGAAAAAAGATAGTTTAGAAGATTTCCTTGATAGAAAAGTCTTTAAAGAAGTCGAAGGTCAGGAAATATATCCAGATGGATATGATATTAAAGGATTTGAAGCCTTTATTGAACGATACAAAAAGGGACTAGTAATCGAGCAGGCGGCTGTAGATCATTTAATATTATGAGTATAGAAACTGGGGGAATTGAAGTGTTAGAACAACTGAAAGAAGAAGTGTTTCAAGCGAATTTGGACTTACCTAAACATGGACTCGTGAAATATACATGGGGAAATGCAAGTGCTATCGATCGTGAAAGCGGTTTATTTGTAATTAAGCCTAGTGGTGTTGATTATGAAACTATGAAAGCTAGTGATATGGTAGTTGTTGATTTAGACGGTAATATTGTTGAAGGAGAGTTGAATCCATCATCAGATACACCAACCCATGCAGTGCTTTATAAGCGCTTTCCAAAAATTGGCGGTATTGTGCATACTCATTCAACGTGGGCAACAATTTGGGCTCAGGCGGGGCTTGATGTTCCAGCTATGGGGACTACACATGCAGATACATTTTATGGTTCCGTACCATGTGCCCGCTACTTGACACAAGAAGAGATTGACCGCGGCTACGAAGTAGAAACGGGTAATGTTATCGTCGAAACATTTGAAGAGCGTGGGTTAGATGCGTTAGCAGTGCCTGGTGTCTTACTTCATGGTCATGCACCATTTACTTGGGGAAAAGATGTAAAAGCAGCGGTCATGAATAGTGTGGTGCTAGAAGAAGTGTCGAAAATGAATTTATTTACCCGAGAATTAAATCACTTTGCAGAAGAATTACCACAACGTATTTTAGATAAGCACTATTTACGAAAACATGGGAAACATGCCTACTACGGGCAAAAATAATACAAACTATTAAACTAAGAAAAGAGGATTATCATGACAACAACAGGAAAAAAAGAATTTTGGTTTGTCGTAGGCTCACAACATCTTTATGGGGAAGAAGCGTTAGCAGAAGTTAAAGCACATGCACAAACGATGACTGATGCATTAAATGAAAGCGGTATTTTACCTTACCCGCTTGTATTGCAAGATTTAGCCGTGAGTGCAGATAAAATCACAAGTATTATGAAAGAAGTCAACTATCGTGATGAAGTTGCCGGTGTCATTACTTGGATGCATACTTTCTCACCTGCAAAAATGTGGATTCGCGGAACGAAACTATTACAAAAACCGTTGCTCCATTTAGCAACACAATTCAATGAGAGTATTCCGTGGGAAACGATTGATATGGACTTCATGAACTTGAATCAATCGGCTCATGGTGATCGTGAATACGGTTTTATCAATGCCCGTTTGAAGAAGCAAAATAAAGTTGTAGTAGGATACTGGCAACGTGCTGAGGTACAACAGCAAATTGCGGAATGGATGGATGTAGCGGTTGCTTATAACGAAAGCTTCAACATCAAAGTTGCTCGTTTTGGTGACAACATGAGAAATGTTGGAGTTACTGAAGGAGACAAGGTTGAGGCACAAATTCAATTTGGGTGGACAGTTGATTATTTTGGTATTGGAGATCTTGTTCAATACGTGAATGCTGTGAAGGATGAAGAAATCGATGCACTATTTTCGGAATATGCAGACCTTTATGAGTTTGATTATGGCAATTATAGTAAGGAAGATTGGGATGCTAGCGTAAAAGTACAAGCAAGCTATGAAATTGCTATTAAACGTTTTCTTGATGATGGTGGCTATAATGCCTTCACAACTAATTTCGAGGATTTATATGGTATGAAACAGCTTCCTGGACTTGCCGTTCAACGTTTAATGGCACAGGGATATGGATTTGCTGGTGAAGGGGATTGGAAGACTGCGGCACTCGATCGCTTGCTAAAAGTGATGAGCCATAACCAATCAACTGGTTTTATGGAAGACTACACATATGAATTAGCTGTTGGTCGGGAATCAGTCCTTCAATCACATATGCTTGAAGTAGATCCAACTTTAGCAAGTAACAAGCCAAAAATTGTCGTATCTCCATTAGGTATTGGCGATCGTGAAGATCCAGCGCGTTTAGTTTTCGACGGAAAAGCAGGAGATGGCGTAGTTGTTTCAATGGCTGATTTTGGCACCCATTACAAACTTTTGATTAATGAAGTTTCTGCATTTGAGCCAACTGTTCCAGCTCCGAATCTTCCAGTGGCACGTGTACTTTGGAACATTAAGCCAAATTTCCAAGATGGGGTTAAAACATGGATTGAAAATGGCGGCGGCCACCATACAGTTGTTTCATTGAATTTAACAACAGATCAAATTGTCAGCTATGCAAAACTTGTTGACTTGGAATACGTCATTATTAAGTAATGCTAATGCCCTCTAAAGAAGTTTATCTTCTTTGGAGGGAAATTAGATAACTGTATCTATGAAAACAGCATTTAGAAATAGTAGGGATATCGTGAAAATTACGATGTCTGTACTCTTTAAAGTAGAGCCGTATTTTATAGGTAAAAATGAAAGCGCAAACTATATGGCTCATAGTGAAAATAGACAGTGTAAAGTATCGCTGGGTACCTTGTTAGGCTATGATACTGGGATTGCAGCCGGTGTGAAAGGCGATATCTAGCAGAATTTCACCTCGGTTTGAAACCGTTTTTATTGTTGAAAAAGCCATCAATATTTTTAGTAGTGGGATTTTAAACAAAATAATTTTTTAAGCCTTAGGGAGTGAACTTTAATGGTTAATGAAAAGAAAATCTCAAGTGGTTTCATTTATTTTTTTGGGGCTTTTGGCGGTATTCTTTTTGGATATGATATTGGTGTTATGACGGGGGCCTTGCCTTTTCTAGAAAATGATTGGGGCCTTCAAAATAGCGCAGGTGTTATTGGTTGGATTACTTCTTCGGTAATGTTTGGAGCTATTTTC
This sequence comes from Heyndrickxia ginsengihumi, assembly GCF_011008565.1. GTDB lineage: Bacteria > Bacillota > Bacilli > Bacillales > Bacillaceae_C > Weizmannia > Weizmannia ginsengihumi. The sequence goes on along the minus strand of NZ_JAAIWK010000001.1, from coordinate 224,038 downwards.
GGGGGAGCCTTGGCCGGACAACTTTCGGACCGTTTAGGACGGCGTAAAATGATTTTAATATCCGCCTTAATTTTTGTTGTTGGATCAGTTTTATCAGGAATAGCCCCTCACAATGGGCAATATTATTTGATTGTTGTTCGGATTTTATTAGGACTGGCCGTTGGTGCAGCTTCTGCGTTGGTTCCAGCCTATATGTCGGAAATGGCACCTGCACGTTTGCGCGGACGTTTGTCAGGGATTAATCAAACAATGATTGTTTCTGGAATGTTGCTTTCGTACATTGTCGACTTTTTATTGAAAGATTTATCAGAAACATTGGCATGGCGGTTGATGCTTAGTTTAGCAGCTGTACCCGCTTTAATCTTATTTTTTGGAGTGTTACGGTTACCTGAATCACCACGTTTTTTAATTAAGAATAATAAACTTGATCAAGCACGTAAGGTATTAAGCTTTATTCGTTCTAAAAAAGAAGAAATTGATGCTGAAATAAGACAAATTCAGGAAACTGCCAGAGAGGAAAGAAAAGCAAATCAAAAAGTATCATGGGGTACATTATTCAGTAATAAATATCGTTATTTAGTAATTGCCGGAGTAGGTGTGGCAGCTTTTCAACAATTCCAAGGTGCTAACGCAATTTTCTATTATATTCCTTTGATTGTGCAAAAAGCAACAGGACATGCAGCTAGCTCGGCGTTAATGTGGCCAATTATTCAAGGGGTTATTCTCGTAGTAGGTTCATTGGTATTTCTAATGATTGCTGATAAATTTAATCGCCGTACATTACTTACAGTTGGCGGAACAATTATGGGGCTATCTTTTATTTTGCCGGCAATATTGAATTTATTAATTCCCCATGCGAGTCCAATGATGATCGTTGCCTTCTTAAGTATCTATGTAGCACTTTATTCATTCACTTGGGCTCCGTTAACTTGGGTTATAGTCGGGGAAATTTTCCCACTAGCAATTCGTGGAGGGGCTTCAGGATTGGCTTCATCATTTAACTGGATTGGTTCATTCTTGGTTGGATTGCTATTCCCAATTATGACTGCTTCGATGTCTCAAGAAGCTGTTTTTGCAATCTTCGGTGTTATTTGTTTACTAGGTGTTTTATTTATCCGGACACGCGTTCCTGAAACACGCGGCCGTACTTTAGAGGAAATTGAAAAAATCGGGGAAAATAGAGAGAAAGAAGGAAAAAGTGCGTGAATAGACGATAAACTCCAGAGGTAAGGTATATGGACTCGTGGAACCTATTGTAAAGGCTTTCCTTATAATTGAAAGCATTGATAATGCAGCACATTATTTAAGTATTTTAGTTGTTGCAATAGAAATGGTTGCTCTTTCAAAAAAATGAATTTAGGCGTTTGGGAAATCGTAAAATAGTTATTTATATACAAATCATGGGCATATTGATTTGCGTTTGCAATTTCCTTGGTAAGGCCGAAGTAGCTGCTTCGGCCATTTTTCAATTCCTGGAACATTTACAGTGAGGGTAGTTTATCGACAGTAGCTATATCGGTTGTTGCGTATGAAAGGATTGCGGTTTCTGAATTTTTTAGCCCTTTTATGATAGTTTGCTAATGAAACGTACATCATTATACAATGTAAAGTTCATGGTCAGTTCATTGTCGGTTTATAAAATTGGTGTATTGTCTAAATGAGGTATCCTTAAAAAGGAACATTTATTTTTTCTATATTGGAGGATTTCTTATGAATAAAAAAGGCATAAATTATGATGTTTGGAAGTAGAAACCTGTAAGAAACATTGAAGTACCACGGTAAAGTGTGCGAAAGCTGCCGAGACATTTCGTTTTTATCCTAGGATGTGAATTAACAATATTTATGAATGGTATGTTAAAAGGGGGAATTTTTTTGAAAGGATAGAGAATTCTCCCTCACTATTAAAGCTTAAAGTGTTTGGGATGCGATGCCCGGCTGATTGGAATATATCTTTCTATTAAATTACAAAAAAATCGCTGCACTAAGCGGGGATAGTACAGCGATGTTCATATATTAAAGATATTGGAATGTTTATGGTTAAAGAATACGGTATAATGGTTTTGCTTGCACCAATCATTAGATTATCAGCACACACAGAAAAATGTTTCTTTAATTACGGATTAAATAATCGAATGCACCTAGGGCAGCATTTGCACCTGATCCCATTGAGATAATAATTTGCTTATAAGGACTATTTGTACAGTCTCCGGCAGCAAATATACCAGGGATAGATGTTGCACCGTGGTTATCGACAACAATCTCACCAGTTCTAGTAAGTTCAAGTGTGCCACGTAACCAATCGGTATTTGGTACAAGACCGATTTGAACAAACACGCCTTGTAATTCGATATGATGTTCTTCTCCTGTTTCGCGGTCAATATAAGAAATACCGTTTACTTTGTCGGTACCAGTAATTTCTTTTGTTTGGGCATTTTTGATGACCGTTACGTTAGGAAGACTTTGAAGGCGATCTTGTAATACAGTATCAGCTTTTAATTCTGGAGAAAATTCAATAACTGTTACATGTTTCACAATACCTGCAAGATCAATTGCTGCCTCAACACCGGAGTTACCACCGCCGATTACGGCTACATCTTTTCCTTCAAATAATGGACCATCACAGTGAGGGCAGTATGCGACACCTTTGTTCTTAAACTCTGCTTCACCAGGAACACCTATATTACGCCAACGTGCACCTGTTGAAAGGATAACTGTTTTACTTTTAAGAACAGCACCGTTTTCTAATTCAACTTCAATTAAGTCTTTCTTTTCTAAACGTTTAGCACGTTGAGAATTTATGATATCAACGTTATACTCTTTCACATGTTCTTCAAGGTTTGCTGCAAGCTTAGGTCCCTCAGTATATTTTACGCTAATAAAGTTTTCAATACCGAGTGTATCCATGATTTGACCACCGAAACGTTCAGCAACAATTCCTGTACGAATACCTTTACGTGCTGCATAAATCGCTGCGCTTGCACCTGATGGGCCACCGCCAACGACAAGCACATCAAATGGGTCTTTATTAGAAAACTCGGAAGCATCTGCTGTATTGCCCATTTTTGTAAGAATCTCTTCTAATGACATACGACCACTGCCAAAAGATTCTCCATTTAGGAAAACAGTTGGTACTGCCATAATGTTTTTGCTTTCTACTTCTTCTTTGAAAGCAGCCCCGTCAATCATTGTGTGGGTAATGCCAGGGTTTAGCACACTCATGATGTTCAATGCTTGTACTACATCAGGGCAGTTATGGCAAGTCAGGCTCACGTATGTTTCGAAGTGGTATTCACCTTTTATGCTTTTTACTCGATCAATGAGGCTTTGATCGATCTTTGGAGGTCTTCCGCTTACTTGTAGAAGAGCTAACACGAATGATGTAAATTCATGACCAAGAGGAATACCGGCAAAAGCTACTCCACTATCTTCTCCAATACGATTAACACTGAAACTTGGAGTTTTCTCCAAAGTTGTTTTTTCTACTTTTATTTTAGATGACATTGTTGCTAGCTCATCAACTAGAGCTAGCATATCATTAGATAACTTATCGTCTCCTGCACTGACTTTAAGCAGCACATCATTTTCCAATAGCTGTAAATATTGGGCTAATTGTGCTTTGATTTCTGCATCAAGTATCATTTATAGCACTCCTTAGATTTTACCTACAAGGTCAAGGCTTGGTTTAAGTGTTTCAGCGCCCTCTTTCCATTTAGCTGGGCAAACTTCACCAGGATTGTTGCGAACATATTGTGCTGCTTTGATTTTATTAATAAGAATGCTTGCATCACGGCCAATGCCATCTGCATTAATTTCAATCGCTTGGATGATGCCATCTGGATCAATAATAAAAGTACCGCGATCAGCTTGTCCTTCTTCTTCGATAAATACATCAAAGTTACGAGAAAGAACGTGTGCAGGGTCACCAATCATTGTATAAGTAATTTTGCCAATAGCATCTGATGTATCATGCCATGCTTTATGTGTAAAGTGAGAATCTCTTGAAACAGAGAATACTTCAACGCCTAGTTCTTTAAGAGCTGGGTAGTTGTCTTGAAGATCTTCTAATTCAGTTGGACAAACGAATGTAAAGTCTGCTGGGTAGAAACAAACAACGCTCCAATGACCTTTAAAATCTGCTTCTGTTACTTCGATGAACTCACCGTTTTTGTATGCTTGTGCTTTGAATGGTAATACTTCTTTTCCAATTAGAGACATAATTGAAATTCCTCCTTGAAATGATATTTTAAAATTATAGATAACAGTTCAATATGTCTGTTATCTATAATTATTATTAATTTATATTCATTATATATCTATTGGTGTTTTTGTCAATTAAAATGAAATAATTATTTTAAATAAATAATATATATCCAAAATCTATATAATGAGAAGAGATCAATTTTTACTTTAATAAGTATCGTCCAAATAATATTGATATATGCAGGAATAAGCAATATTAGAGGTTGAACCGGCGAGATGATTATAAAGTGAAATAGTTTAGTAGTCATATAGTGGGTAATTGAGAATTAAGAGGATAAATGAAAATAAACATTATTTAACCTCGAACATTAAAGAAACAAATGCCCACACTTACTATTATTTACGCAGTCCTATATTTTAATGTAGAAGGTAGAGATTAGTTTGCCGATGTAATCGCTATATTTTATTGAAAAATATGTTGATAATAAACATCCACATTTATTTTTATATATGCTACATTAGAGTAAAAAGTCCCATTCAAAAGGGAGGGATCAATATCGTGAGTTCGCAAATAACCGCTTATGTTGCGCTTGTTTGTACATCAGGGGTACTTAATTTGTATTTATGTTTATATGCGTTTGTAAAACGTTACTACTATACGAATATCTCCAATCTGTTTATCTTTTATACTGTATCCATAACGATTTATTGTTTCGGTTCTGCTTTTGGTTTAATGGCCACGACACTTGAGCAAATAAAGTTTTGGACAATTATTGAGTATATTGGTATGCCATTTGCTCCGCCATTAGGATTATTATTTGTTATGCGGTATTTGGGGATGAAAATCAAGAAAAAATGGTGTATTGCTCTTCTTGTGCTCCCTTTTGTTACTTTCGTGATGGTTGCTACGAATGATTTTCATCACTTGTTTTATAGAAAGCTGGAAGTTGATCCGATTTTAGGGGTCCCTTACATTCATCAGGAGATCGGTATATGGTATATGATTCATGGTGTTTTTATATTCTCCTGCATGTTCGTAGCTTTTTTATTAGTACTTTCTAATTGGAAAGAGACTGCTAAGGTTTATCGCCCGCAACTAATCTCGTTAATGTGTGGTCAACTAGTGCCCATGTTAACAGCTTTTCTCTATTTAATTGGAATGACGCCTCCGGGTATTGATCCTGTACCGATGGTTTTATGGCTTTCCTCGCTCTTATATTTATGGTCGATTCGTTCATCCCGTATGTTTACGATTATGCCTATTGCTAAAGACGCGATATTTAATAGCATAAATGATGGTGTTATTGTACTGGATGAATCCTATCGAGTAATTGAATATAATCATTCATGTAAAAAAATGTTTCCGCAATTAACTAAATCCATGTTTGGGATGGACTTTGATGATGTTTGGTGTGTATTGTCAGGAGATTCATTTCCTTTTGAATTGGATACTACTGAGTTCTCTCGGGAAATAGAATTGACTGCTAATCAGTCAAAGCACATTTATCAGATTCGTACTTCAGTATTGCAGCATGTTAATAACTGTAAAGGTCTATTAATTATTTTTACGGAAATCACAGAACTTAAAAGGCTGCAGATAGAATTAGAGCGTCAAGCTTATTATGATGAGTTGACGCAAATTTTTAATCGGCGAGCATTTTTTCAGAAATGCGAGCAACAGTTTGCTGCCGCTAAAGAATTTTCATTACCATTTACAGTCATATTGATCGACATTGATTATTTTAAAAAAGTGAATGATACTTACGGACATGATGTTGGGGATCAATTGCTTATGCATGTAGTAAATGTTTGTCAAAGGCAATTGGAAGAAGGTATGTTATTCGCCCGATATGGTGGTGAGGAGTTTGTATTAGCTTTGAAAGGAAGTACGGTGTTAGAGGGAGAAGCATTAGCAAATCAGCTGCGTCAGCAAGTAGAGACACAGGCGCTAGTTACTGATGAGGGCGTTATTTCTGTTACTTTAAGCAGTGGAGTCGTTGAGGCAACAAAAGGTGAGGAAGAAACATTATACCAGCTTTTGAATAAAGCAGATAAAGCATTGTACTCTGCAAAACGGGAAGGGCGTAATCAAGTTCATGTCTATGTAGGGGCGTAGAAATATTTAAGCGGGAAAATAGCATGGAGGTACTTTTGCTACTACTCTATCATTTAGCCAGATTAGTTTTTTCGCTGAGGAAAGCCAAGCAGTAGACAGCAATCCGTTAGTAGAGCATGTTGATTTAGGCTTAAATTAACATGAGGTAAAAGAGCAAACCTCATTTGAAAAAGATGTTGCTCAAGAATTAAAAGATACTGCACGCAAAGAACTAGATGAGGTTTTAGAAGATTTAATGGATGATAAGTCAAATGTAATTAGAAGAGAAATGGAAGAAAAGGATTTAGACGAAACTGCTAGTGTTACTCTAGCTATGCCAGAGTCAGCTTTTTTTATATTAAACTAATTAAGCCAATAATGACCATGGCTAAAGGGATAATAGATAATCTAATAAGCCGCTTTTTTTCATGTAATAACCCAATCCGAAAAGAATAACGCCAATTAGTAATATTTGTAGCGTTGATCCTATCTTATAATCCTCCTAAAAGTAATTGATGATGTCTATATATTACTATGTACTGTTAAATATTGGAATAACAATAGCGGGGATTTTTAAAAAGGTCTAAACACTTTGACTGTGATTTAAAAGTATTCGTGTACCTTTCTAATAACCGGGTGTTAGTGTAGTGATCCTTCATTTCAATGGTCCTACAGGGGATAATAATAACCATATACGGATTATCCGAATCTGGTTAATCCCCGCAAGCTAAAGTAACAAAGTATTCCCCTAGAAATTTTACTTTCATAGCATATACGATCATTTTATTCTTAGAATTAAAGCTGTAGTGCTCATTCCTAAAGAAATAGGTGAAATAGGTGAAATTACTAATGCAGCAATTAGCATAAACTCCTTTTATGTCTCATTATTTATTAAGGAAATTAGTCCAAATAAACCTTTATGTCTTTTTGAAATTTTCCCCGCAGACTATATGTCGGACAGACAATTTCGGCAAGTGTTTTTCTAAAATCTTCTTTAAAGGGTTTCATTTTATTAATCCCAATTTCTTTGAAATAGCTATCTAATTTTGATATTTCGCTTTCAGCAAATCTATATTTTAAAAGTGCTAAATCTCTTGTTTAAAGTTCAGGAGCTAAGTATTCATGTAAAGATACTATTGCATTTTTCATAAGCATTAAGGTAATTGCTAATTCATCATTATTCAAATGTATTCCTCCCCATTTTTAAAAAAGCATTCTGCCGCTTTTACAACCCAGTAAGCAATACTTCTAGAAGTACTACTTTTCCAATTAAAGCAGAAGATAAATGGTCTTCTGCAGTCCCCCAAGCTAGAGAATCGTATTTAAGCAGTTTGTTTAAAGTTGGAGCTAGTCCCTCGCTCAGTCCGACTTACCGTTGACGCTTCCCCATTATTTGCCCTCTCTCAACGAAAAGAAAAAAGGCCCCCCATAAATATGAGAATCCTCTTCTGCCGCGCCTTAAATAGAGATCTTATTTAATAATTCCTCACATGTCTCCACCAGAATCTCTTGTTTTTTTAAGCTTAATAATAAATATTTTAAGGGTATATCAATTTAAAACTTGAAGATTTTCTTTGTCTAAGTCAGTGCTATCTTTTAAAATATTTCAATAAATTTAAAAGTAATTTTACTTGTTTTAGATAGTTGTAGAAAAAAATAAGGCACAAACTAGCAAAATAACTTTTTTCATGGAAACACGCTCTTTTTTTGACTTTATACTTAACCCAACGTTTTTTAGGGAATTTTTTAGCACTTTTCCCACCAATATCTTTTATCCCCACTCTCAGGAGTCTTGCTCCTTATCCTCTTCATCAATTTTTAAACCAGTCCCAAAAAATAATTTCTATTAAATCCGATTAAAACTACGTTATGTTTCCTCACATGTATAAAACTTGAAAACCTTGAGGGGCCTACGATTTATGTAATGTGAATAATTTCATATATAAATTTTGTGCAATTTAAATAATGAAATTCTATTATATCGGTGATTAAATATGACGTATAATGTTAATTAAAATAACATCAAATTAGAGTAAGGACGATTAAAATATCTAATTATTTAAAATGTTTCAATATTTAATCGTCAAAGGAGGGTAATTGGTTAACAATTAACTGCTTGTTATCAAGATACCGATGTAAGAAACATGTTAGTTGTCTCTTGTTGTAAGTGAACTCTTACCTATGCACCTAGTAGATTCATCAAGATAACTATTCAACAGTAAAAAAGGAGCTGGATACATATGTCTACTAATGTAGAAAAATTCGTTGAAACAACGGAAAAGCCCCAACGTGATGCTGACATTGATGAATCACTTTATCCAAAAATGGCTAAGGATAGAGCGGTAGGCCCGCTAAATTATATTTTTATGTGGATAGGTGATGGCGTAAATTTAGGTAATATGACGCTTGGAGCCAGTCTGGTGGTCGCAGGGATGGCAACGTTAAATATTTTTCAAACATTTGCAGCCGCAATTATTGCTATTGGAATTATTTCAACTGTTTTTGCATTAAATGACAGGCTTGGATATAAAACAGGTGTCCCTTACGTTATACAGCTCAGAATGTCATTTGGAGTAAAGGGTTCTATCATATCATCACTTTGCCGTGGTATTCCCGCTATCGTTTGGTATGGTTTTCAAAGTTGGGTGGGCGCGACTGCTTTAAATGAAATTGCGAAGATTGTTAGCGGTGGTTCTTTTGATCATATTGCAATCTGTTTTATCGTCCTTCAGCTGGTGCAAATAGGTCTTTCAATGTATGGATTCCATGCAATTAAATGGGTTGAGTCACTTACATCTATCATTATTATGTTAGCATTGCTCTACGTATTTGTTGTTCTGCTCTCATCCCATAGTCATGTGATTGCTGAAAAATGGGTTCATGCAAAGGGTTCATGGGGGTTACCATTCTTCTCATTTATTATGATGTTTATGGGGAATTATGCAGCCATATTTTTAAGTGCTGCAGATTATTCAAGAGAGTTAAAAACGGGAATCAGTGATGCAAAAAGAGGATTGCTCTATTTTTTACCAATTTTTATAGCATACGGAATGACACTTACAATTGGTGCGATGCTCGCATCAGCGACTGGTATTTCTAATCCGGTAAAGGCATTTGCAGAAGTGGTAAATAATCCTTATATTACAGTTTTTGTTTCTGCTTTCATCGTTATCGGCGTGGTAGCGGTAAACTTGGTTGCCAATATTGTTCCGCCAACTTATGTTATTACGTTGTTAACGAAATTAAAATTCAAACCTGCAGTTGTCTTGACTGGTCTGCTGTCGTTAGGAGCATTTCCGTGGGTGCTTGTACAGGATTCTTCAGCAAAAGGGCTCGATATGTTTATTCTTATTTATTCCGCATTTTTAGGACCAATTGTTTCTATCTTATTGATAGAATACTACATTTTAAGAAAGCAAAAAGTAAATGTTTCAGAATTATATGATATAGATGGTCTTTTTGCTGGATATAATCCAGCTGCAGTGATAGCTATGTTTATTGGAGCCGGAGCTGCCTTTATAAAGGTTGAATTGGCATGGATTATTGGTGCTGTAGTGGCTGGAATAGCATATATCTGTTTAACAAAATTTGCATTTAAGAATTCAACATTTAAAATGGGGACAATTTTTGAACAGGAAACAATTAAACAAACGAGGCTAACGAAAAATGAGATAAATTGGAGTGGGCGGCCATGAAATATGATTTAATTATTAAAAATGGTAATGTCGTATTCGGGGACGGAGTTAGAAAAGTCGATATAGGAATTGCAGATGGCAAGATTGTTGCAATTGCTGAAAGTTTACTTGAAATGGCAGTTCAAGTTTTAGATGCGGAAGGACAATACGTGATGCCAGGCATGATCGATACACATGTACATATATGTGAACCTGGGCGCACAGAGTGGGAAGGATTTGAGAGTGGAACAAAGGCGCTGGCAGCGGGTGGTACAACAACCTATGTAGATATGCCCTTAAATGCCTTACCAGCAACTACGAATAGAAAGGCATTGGAATTAAAGCTTGCAGCCGCTAAGGGGAAAAATTATGTCGACTATGCTCTGTATGGCGGTTTAGTTCCAGGAAATCTAGAAAACTTGCAGGAGCTTTCTGATGCAGGAGTGGTGGCTTATAAGTGTTTTATGGCTACCTGTGGGAGTGATTTACCGCATGATTTTAGAAATGTAGATGATTACACGCTTTACGCAGGAATGAAAAAATTAGCTGAACTTGGTCATATCTTATCTATTCATGCAGAAAATGCCGAGATTACAGATCGTTTAGCGCAGGAAATGATCAAGCAAGGAAAGATTACACCTACAGATTATGTTGCGTCCCGTCCTGTTTTTACGGAGATAGATGCTATCAAACGAGCATTGCTACTGGCGAAAGAAACTGGCTGTAAGCTGCATTTTGTCCATATTAGCAGTGCGGCAGGAGTAGAAGAAATTATTAAAGCACGGAATGAAGGGCAAGATGTGACCCTTGAGTCATGCCCGCACTACTTTACAATTAATACGCAACAATTTGAAGAAATCGGGCCTCTTGCTAAATGTTCTCCTCCTTTACGGGATGAAGTGGAGCAAGAAAAATTATGGGAAGTATTAAAACAAGGAAAAATTGATATGCTGACATCTGATCATTCTCCTTGCCCGCCGGAAATGAAGTATAGTGAGACAAATAATATTTTTGAAATATGGGGAGGTATTACGGGCTGCCAGAACAATGTTGATTTGATGTTCGACGAAGCTGTGAAAAAACGTAAATTGCCGCTCACCCAATTTGTCAGGATGATTGCTACAAAGCCTGCAGAAAGGTTTAACTTAAAAGAAAAAGGTGAGATTGCCCTTTTTAAAGATGCTGACATAATCTTAGTTGATCCTAACCAATCGTATATCGTAAAGGCGGAGAACTTATTTTATCGTCATAAACATTCTCCATATCTTGATAGGGAGATCAATTGTCGGGTCACGAAAACATTTGTAAGAGGCCAGTTGGTGTTTGACTTAAATGAAGGGATTATAGGCGAACCTATCGGGCAATTCATACAATCACAAAACGTTTTAGATCATCAAATAGTGCAATCATAAAGTAAAATCCTTTCTCCAAATGAGAAAGGACTCCACTGTTTTTCGGAGACATATTTTCAAAATAAAAAATACTTTCTTTATAGGGACTGCATAGTTAACAGAGGCAGTCCCTATCATTTTCAGAAGTAATCTTGTATGTTTCAATCTAAACTGAGGGTTGTAGGAAGTACATTATAATGGTAAATCCCGTTTTCTGAAAATCAATATCCCAATTCCTATTGTAACAATGCCGATTAAAGATAGAATAATCGATGTCTGTATTAAATCTGCTTTGCCAGTTACAATGTCACTAGGTCTAAACAAAGAGTAAATTGTGATATTTCGTAGCCAATCAATTTTATCACTGATCTTTCCTAACATATCTAAACTGAAAAACCCAAACGCTATGATGCCAGAGATCCCCAGTGCTTTCTTTTCATCGTTTGCCAATGAAGAGATCAAAAATGAAATCCCGCCAACTGCAAAGAAAAGGAGAAAGGCTCCGATATTAATCTGAATAAATTTCAAAGCGTGGAAAGCATGTTCATCTTTAATAAATAAACCGTAGCCAATAAAGCCGGATAGAGTTGTAATAATCATAATAAGCAGAATCCCTGTAAAAAAAACAGTTGCTTGTGTAAAAGCGATTTTTCCTCTTGTTGTTGGAGTTGACAATAAATATGCCATTGAACCTTGATCAACTAATTTTGCAATTAGCTGTGTAGGCAGCATGACGCAGAAAATTGTCAGAATAATTGTTAAGATGACGCCATAATATTCACCGGATATATATGACTCAAAGCTGCCAAATCCACTTTCAAAACCAAATGCCCTGAGCATTCCTGCCGGCATCACTTTAAAAATATCATTCATTGTTTTTGCGCTTTTTTCGATACTTGGATATACCCATACCATCAAGATCATATAAAAGGCTGACCCAATTGCATAGTTTAACATCCCTTTAAGGTTTACCTTCATCATCTGTTTATAGAGTGAGAAATTCATTTCAAAGCCCCCGTTCTATCGTAATAATTCATGAAAATTTCTTCAAGGCTCTGGGAAAAGACATCGATATTTCGAACATGATATTTAGCAGTTTCTTGTAAAAATTGATCAAAATTCCCTTGGATTGCTACTCTTACCCGGTTCTTTTCATGAAATTCAATGGGCAGGTTAGAGTTAGCAAAAGCTTCAGCATCTGAACTGTTTTCAAAAGTTATTTCGAAAAGCTTACGCTGCATCGATTGCAATTCATGAATGTCCTTTACAGTAATAACGACGCCGTCTTTTATAATTGCAGCCCGATCGCATGTTCTTTCAATTTCAGGGAAACTATGGGATGACATTAAAAACGTTTTTCCTTTTGCTTTCTCTTCAAGCACGATTTCAATAAACACTTTTTGCATTAACGGATCCAATCCAGATGTTGGTTCATCTAAAATGATCACTTCAGGATCATGCATAAAGGCAGCGACAATCCCTACTTTTTGTTTCATCCCTTTGGACATTTTTCTAATCGGTGTATTAATATCAAATTGAAGACGCTCAATTAATTGATTGCGTTTTGAAAAATCCTTCAATTTTTGCATATCAGCCATAAAATCAAGGAATCCTTTACCTGTCATCCCTTCAATAAAGGCAATTTCACCAGGTAAATAGCCAATATATTTTTGTACTTCCCCTTGATCTTTCCATGTGTCCAAATCATTTATCTTAATAAACCCTGTATCTGGCTTCATAAATCCCATAATATGCCGGATAGTTGTTGATTTCCCCGCACCATTTGGTCCTAAAAATCCAAAAACCTCTCCTTTTTTAATTGAAAAAGTTACATTGAAGATCCCTTTACCATTCTTGAATGTTTTCGTTAAATTGTGAACTTGTAGCATTGTTCACACCTCCAAAATAATTATGAAATATATTTAATAATAAATTTCATATATTATATTACTTTTTGGTGATACTAGAGTCAATACAATTATGAAATATTTTTATGTTATAATTTCATTATTAGTAATTATTGATATGTAGGGTGAAGACTATGAACGGATTTGAAAAAAGAGCTGCTTTAATTAAAGAGAAGATTTTAAGAACGACGTTAGAAATGTTAAAGACATGGGAACCAAGTAAAATTCGGGTGGCTGATATTGCTAAAGCTGCCCATGTGTCCCAAGTAACCATTTACAATTATTTTGGAAGCAAGGAGGCATTATTACACGAAGTCATCAAAGATTATATTGATACATCCATGAAAGAATTTGAGGAATATATGCAGTCAAATATGTCAGTAAAAGAAAAAATTGAGCGGATTATTTTCCATGACAAGGAGGCTTTTAATACTTTCTCGCCGCATATGATTAACCAATTGCTTATTGAGGACGATGAAATGGCCGAATATTTACAAAGGGTGACCAACGAGAAAGCAATTCCCTTAATACTCCAAATGCTGGAGGATGGTAAAAAAAGCGGGGAGATTTCTAATAAAGTTTCTTCACAGGCTTTATTAATGTTTATAAATTTTACCTTGCAACATTATGGGGAATTAATGAAGATGGTTGAACAAAGCGGAAATACAGATTTAATTGATAGTGCCCTTCACATTCTCTTTTATGGTATTTGCGGAAAACCTTAATTAAGGGGACTTCTGTTTATAGAAGATGTTAAAGGTGTCAGCCTCCTGGGACCATTGACGATAGGTCGTTACTACCATATTATGTAAATGATGCTCTTTAAGTGTTAATAGATAACGGGGGAAGAAAAATGATAGAATTCATTTCGTTAGTAATAGGGTTTATTATTGCCCTTTTATGTTCTGGTATTTTCGGAGGAAATATCATTACATTTATCGTTATTTGGGGAGTAGGGATGGCTGCATCCGCTATTTTACTTGTCATTCTAGGCGTAGTCATAGGAGTGCTCTTCAAATGTCTCATAATCATATTAATCATTGTATTATTAATCGTCCTTATTAAACGTCTATCTTCAGGGGGAAAATAAAGGCATACGAATGTAATATAGGATTTTATTAGGAGAAGAAGATGACTTGATGGTAAATGAGTCTTCTTCTCTTTTTCTATTTTCGAGAGTAATTAATGAAAATGAACAAACAGGATTGAAGAACCATTTAAATATGTTCCATTTGACCCTTATTTAAATAAAGTTTTAGAAGGATGATGAGAGGGCAGTTTATTTTGGAAGGGATTAAAGTTGATGTATAAATTTAAGGGATTTGGCATCTTTTGCATGATTTCATTAGAAAACGGGAAATTTATTATAAGTTGCTTGTTTTCAAGGAAAAAGGGGGCTGATGAATGTTGTTAAAAGACTTTTTAGCCCAGTTACCTGTGCTGCCCTATCCACTAAAAGTATTATTAATTTTAGCTTCAGGTATCGTTTTGCTACATTTAGCAGGTAAACGTTCGATTTCGCAAATGACTGTCCCAGAAGTAATATTTATGATTGCTATAGGAACAATTTTAATTCAACCATTAGGGTTTAAAAGTGAATGGGGGGCAGTATATGGAGGAGTATTGCTGACAATTGGTTTAGTATTATTAGCCAAAATTCAAATTTGGTTTCCGATTGTAAGAAAATTTATATTCGGGCTTCCTTCCGTAGTTATAAAGGATGGGAGAATTATTATGAAGGAATTAAAAAAGGCGCGAATGACAACAGATGATATTGAAATGAGACTCCGAATGGAAAAGGTCGCAAGTGTTGAAGATGTTCAACTAGGAATACTTGAACCAAGCGGGCGATTAACCTTAGCACTTAAGCCGGAAAAAGCTCCTGCTACAAAAGAAGATATTCAAAAGCTATTAGAGATACTGACTGATGATGACCAGCCTCAACTAGCGGGAAACGAAAAGATCTCTCCTTTATTTAAAAATGCGTATCAAGAAGCTAAAACAAAAAGGTATCAACAACATTAGGTAATCGTTGCAGTTGAATGTTGAAATCAGGAATATTAATATTGATCTTTTGGTGAAAGGCTGTATAGCTGGTGGATAGAGAATTGCCACTGTTTTTAGAAGTATTTAAGGAAATAATATCATTATTTTTTAAGGGACTGCCCTCTTAATAGAGACAGCGCCCTTTTTGTTCTGTAGTACATTGGTCCGAGGAACACTAGAGTTACATCAGTGCACATGCATAGGGGATGCCACCATCTACACGTTAAAGCATGATGAATCTAAAGCCCAATATAAGTCTTCTTGAAAGAAAAAATCTCATCCGCTCCTTGAAGGCAGCCGCCTGTATTACGTAAAGATGCCCCTATCTTTAAGGCATTTACCCGATAAATTTTATCTGATAATACTGATTCTGCTGCCTTGCGTAAGGTTAAAGGATTTAAATCAGTTTTATTTAACATGACGCCAGCTCCTAACTGTTGTACTCGTCTCGCAACTAAAGGTTGATCTGCAGTTACGGGATTCATGACGAGAGGAACATTATAAAATAATGCTTCGCTAGTGCTGTTCATACCGCAGTGCGTGATAAAAATATCAGCAGTCTGTAAAACATCTAGTTGAGGGACATAGTTTCGAATGATGAAATTAGAAGGAGCTTGTTTAAAATCTTCAACATTGCTCTTTTTTCCGATGGACATAACAACCATTGCGTCGATATCTTTAAATGCCTCGAGACAATGAGCGTAAAATGTAGGCTGTTCGTTGACAACTGTGCCCATGGAAATAAAAATGACGTGCTTCCCTTTTAGAGCGTCAATTGGAAAATTGTTTTTATCCTTACGTTTAGCAATAGATGGACCAATAAATTTAAAAGATTCATCAAAATCATTAGATTCCGGTTGGAAATACATTGATGTACATACGAGCGTAATATCACCAGTATTAAACATAATTGATTCTGGAAATGAAAAGTGGTACTCGTTTGTAATATAATCACGCAATGCTCTTCGTTTCTCAATGAGAGAGGGTTCAAATTCAATTTTACTGCGATTGGACTGAATGGCCTTCATTATATTTTTACTAAAAGCAAAGGTAGTGCAAAATGAAACGCTTGGCAGCTCCAACACCTGTGCAATGATTTTCCCAAGTACAAACTGAGTATCAAAAATAATATAGTCGATATGCGCTTCTTTTATTTCATTCAGTAATGAAGGGAGTCTTTTTATAGTATATTGGAGTATTCGAATTTCTCTTTTTAAAGGATTGCTTCTCGATTTTATCCCTTTTTCATCTTGCTTTGGCTTAACAGAGCTAAAAGGTCGAAATATAGCTCCTGACTTTATAATTCTCTCTTTGTGTTCATTTTCGCCATAATATATGACTTCTTCTCCGCGCTTAACGAGTTCCTGTATAAGTCCTAATGATGGATTAACGTGGCCTTCTCCTGGTAAGCCCAAATATAGTACGCGAGACATTCTTATACCCCCTTTCTATGAAGCTACAGTAAAAAAACATCAACATACATCTTCACTTAGTTTCTTTCACTATACATTATCGATCCTATATTTTGAAAGTAAAAAAAGTTAAAAAAATAGAATTTGAGGGAGGAAGCATAGAGTAAGAACCGGCTTTGCAACAATAGATAGGAGACTTACTCCTTCGGGATTAGTGGAAAAGATGAGACTCAGTATTCGCCCACAGAAAGCGGCATCCGCAAGCGGAAATCAACTACACTTTTCTGATGGAAAAACAATGAAGTTAACGAAAAAATGGTATATCGTCAATATAGATTGACGATATACCATTTCATTTTTTAATAGATTCTGTCACCGTTGAAAATTGAATTTTTAACGATTACATAATCTACAGTTCGGATTGCATCTAATTTATTTCCTCCAGCATAAGAAATAGAGGACTGCAGATCTTGTTCCATCTCTTTTAATGTATCTTCCAAGGAACCTCTGTACTCGACATACATTTTTTTGCCTTCAACGTTTTTCTTTTCGCCTTTTTGAAATTCAGAGGCTGAACCAAAATACTCTTTATATCGTTTCCCATCTTTTTCAATTGTTTTTCCTGGAGATTCTTCATGTCCTGCGAATAATGAGCCAATCATCACCATTGACGCACCGAATCGAACAGATTTGGCGATATCACCATGTGTGCGAATACCCCCGTCAGCAATAATTGGTTTGCTTGCTGCTTTTGCACACCAACGCAAAGCTGCAAGTTGCCAACCGCCAGTACCAAATCCCGTTTTAATTTTTGTAATGCATACTTTTCCTGGACCGATGCCCACTTTCGTTGCATCTGCACCAGCATTTTCTAACTCTCTCACAGCTTCTGGAGTTCCGACATTGCCTGCAATGACAAAACTTTCAGGCAAGTGCTTTTTAATATGCTGAATCATATTTATGACTGCATTCGAGTGGCCATGAGCAATATCTATTGTAATATATTCGGGTGAAAGGTGTTCTTCAGATAGTTGTTGAATAAATTGATATTCTTCTTCTTTAACGCCGACGCTAATAGAAGCGAATAGACCGCGTGATTGCATATCTTTAATAAAAGACAGGCGCTTTTCTGGTTCAAAGCGGTGCATGATATAGAAATAACCATTTTCCGCCAAGTAAAGCGCGATTTTTTCATCAATAATTGTTTGCATATTTGCAGGTACTACCGGTAATTTAAATGTACGTCCACCAAAGACTACAGTTGTATCACATTCAGAACGGCTATTAACAATGCATTTTGCCGGAATTAATTGAATATCTTCGTAATCAAATACGTTTTCCATGATTTACACCCCTAAAAACGAATATTAAACTAAAATTATATAAAAACGTTCGTCCATTTGCTAATGTATATCATTTTTATCATTATGTCAAAGTTTTTTAATATTTATGTACAAAAGATTGAGGCGAACATGTAAACTTCGTCTAATGCCCATAAAATCTATTAGCGAAGCAATGAAAGTGGTGATAGAATATTGTGGTAATCATACATAGAGACTTCTGTTTATTGGAGGAAATAACAAATACACAGAGAAAAGGGGTAGGAACACATGTCCATTAGAAGGAAACTCCCGATGTTTATCGGAGGTCTAGTCACAGCTTCTCTTATTGTATCGGGGGCTATTAATTATTATACTAGTTCAAATGAACTGGTAACGGAGTCAAAACAAACGTTGAATACAAATGCTGAACGGACAGCGAATGTCATTGGTTCTCTTGAGCAAGGAGAAGTGCAAATGACTAAAACGATGGCGAACAATGATACTGTCAAAGATTTAGTGAATATGAGCAATAAAGCAAACATTAAAAATGATCATACTGCGGCTAGTCAAAGAAAACTGCTATCAGAAGTTGAAAAGTTTTTAAAGGAAAGCTATGAAGATACAACAGATCATGATCATTTTTATGTCATGGATAAGAATGGTAATGATATTGCCGATAGTATACCTGCCTATGAAAAGAAAAATGCTAAAGATAGAGATTATTTTCAAGGGGCAATTAATGGGAAAGTAACCGTTGGAAAAATGGATATTTCCAAAGCAACTGGAAAACCAATTATTGTGATTGGAATCCCAATCAAGAATGATGCGGGAGAGATTATAGGGGTTTTAGCGGACTCTATCAAGCCTGAATTTTTCACTAGCAATCTTAATAATATAAAAGTAGGAAAGACAGGGACTGTTACACTTCGCGATAAAGATGGGCTTATTATATCCTCTAAAGATAAGGCTAAAATTAATACGATTGAGAAAAGGACTGACTTGAATAATCTTACGAAAAAGGTTCAAATTGATGATCAAGAAGTCAATGTTTTACAGAGGGATCTTGGAACAGGAGATAACAAATCTTTAATCAGTATGGCGAATGTCCCAGGAACTGATTGGATAGTAGGGATGGAAGATAGTTATGCAGATATTAAATCCCCGGTTAAAAAGATGATGATGCAAACAATTTGGGTCATTCTTATCAGCATCATAATCTCAGCTATGTTGGGATTATATCTTTCAAGAATGGTAACCATTCCTCTCTCACGTCTAATGAATAGAATGAAGGAAATATCCGAAGGTAATTTGAACGTTTCGATGAACGAGCCATATAAAGATGAATTTAAAAAATTAGCAGACAGCTTTAATAAAATGGTTGATAAAACTAGAAAAATCATTGTACATATGAATGAATCAATCCATGTACTTGAGACAGGCAGCAGTGAACTGAATCGTACAGCAAAAACAACTGCTGCAGCAATTGATGAGACGACAAGCACCACTCAAGAGATATCTTTAGCAATTGAATCGCAAGCACGGGATACAGACGAAGTAGCGAATCAAATTACAAATCTAGGTGTCGAAATTGATGAAGCAAATAAAACAGTTGAAATGGTAAAAAAACATGCTTTAGAAATGTCCAATTTAGTTGAGTCCAAAAAACAAGTAATCCAAAATTTAATCCAAATAAATAAACAGAACGAAATTGAAGTTGCTAAAGTGTCAGATTCAACGCAATTGTTAGAAGAGAGTTCTGCACGTATTGGAAATATAACGAAAGTAATTCATGGAATTGCGGAACAAACAAATTTATTAGCGTTAAATGCATCTATTGAGGCTGCTAGAGCAGGTGAGGCTGGACGGGGATTTTCTGTTGTTGCAGAAGAAATTCGTAAATTAGCCGAACAATCCTCGCATTCAGTTGAACAAATTCATGGCATTATTAGAGAAGCACAGCAATTTACGAAAAATAACTCTGAAAGTGTAAAAGCTATTCAATCTGTCACCAAGGAACAAAACGAATATATTGTGGAAACAAAAGAGGCGTTTATGCAAGTCATTGATCGAGTGTCAGATATCATTGCTTTCATTAGAAACATAGCTGAGGATATGAAGGAAATGAATATGAGTAAAGATAAAGTCACCTCTTTCGTACATAATGTTTCAGCATCTGGGGAGGAAGTATCTGCTTCTATAGAAGAGGTCGCAGCTACTTCACAGGAACAGTCATCAATGGTTCAGCAATTAGTAGAAATGGTTGAAAAAATATCTAACCTTGCAGATGAATTGGAACAAACGGCTTCTATTTTTAAAGTAGAATAACTTTTAAGATTTGCTTTATTAGCAAAAGAGGTTGGGGCAAAGCTCAAAAGTGATTAGCTAAAGACGAATATTGAATAAATCAGGAGGCTCACCGGTTGTCCGCGGAAAGCAAAGTATATTTCCAGAGCGGGATTGGAGCGCAATATTCGGGTTTTCTTTAGTTAATATACTTTTGTCCCATCCTTTTTTCATTGAATTCTATTTTTCCCAGCATATTTTTTCTCCAGAGATTCTCTTTCTATGGCAGGTCAGGGCCATATGATCACTTATTAGAGTTTTCCCTTTTGAGGTTCCTATACTTTAAGCAACAAGTAAATAACGGTATTGCTACTTAAGAAATATTTAATAATTTGTTTATGTGGGCTTAAGCAGTTAAGGATATTCTGTAAAGGCAATATAGAAAAATAAACTTTTAGGAGTGATACTGTTGCATCATATAGGATGTTTTCCTTGGTTTGGTTTTCCATTCTTTTTATTCTTCATTGCGGTATTGATCATTACCATGATTATGCGGCGTCGAAATCGGTTTTGCTATAGAGAGTCTTTTAGTACTCTGGAGCTATTAGAAAAAAGATATATAAATGGCGAAATTGATGAAGTAGAATTTAAAAAAATCAGAGAGAATTTAAAAAGATAAAAGATATTGAGCACCGCCAATTGTATTGTGCGGTGTTTCTGTA
The DNA here is from genome assembly GCF_011008565.1 of Heyndrickxia ginsengihumi. Lineage (GTDB taxonomy): Bacteria > Bacillota > Bacilli > Bacillales > Bacillaceae_C > Weizmannia > Weizmannia ginsengihumi. The sequence goes on along the minus strand of NZ_JAAIWK010000001.1, from coordinate 202,986 downwards.
TGATGCAGCCTTTATTCTGATAGAATATATCTGTTTAAATAAAGTGCATCGAAAGTTGGTGGAAATATGTCTATCCGGAAAAGATTAGTTTTATCAAATATAGCGATGGTGTTAATTCCTGTTCTTCTCTTTATTGCAGCGGTTCTGTTGCTAGTATCTATTTTCTTTGGGGATATTAAGAGATTTATGAACTTCGGTGCTGCTAAAAATTTAGATACTACCATCATAAATCAAGAGTTTACTTCAATAAAAAAAGTTGCCTCACTATCTCCTGAACAATTAGAGCATCAGAATTATCTTGCAGCAATTGATCAGAAGTTGAGAAAGCATCATGCATCGATCATCATAAGAAAAGACCATAAAATTATTTTTAAATCATCAATGGTAAAACAACTATCTATTTCTACCTTGCCTTCATTTGGCGAAGATGATAGATGGCAGCCTGTTCAGTGGGTAGGCAGTCACCATTATATTATTCAGTCATATGATTTTTATTTTTCTAATGGGAAAAAGGGGACAGTCTTTATTGCCCGTGATGCAGGGACATTTATTCATGCTGGAAGGGCCTTATTTTTGACTTTGTTCGGAGTTTTGCTCCTTATTCTTATTTCTACAAATGGGCTATTAACATATTTTGTGTCAAGAACTATTATTAAGCCTGTAAATAAACTAATTCAAGTTGCTCAGAAAATAGGTGAAGGTGATCTCGATTTTCAAATTGGCATTAAGCAGAAGGATGAGCTTGGTAAACTAGCGCAAACATTTGATCATATGCGCCAAAAATTAAAGGAATCAATTAATGTCCAATTACAATATGAAGAAAACAGAAAAGAATTAATTGCGAATATCTCCCATGATTTAAAGACGCCTATTACTTCCATTAAAGGATATGTGGAAGGTATACGTGACGGCGTTGCAAACACACCTGTAAAAATGGAGCGATATTTAAATACAATTTATACAAAATCTGTAGATATGGATAAGTTAATCGATGAGTTAGCATTATACTCTAAACTAGATATGAACCGATTACCGTATCATTTTGAAGAGGTAAATATACAGTCCTTTCTTTTAGAATTAATCGATGAGCTTACATTTGATCTTGAAAACGAAAATGTCGCGTTATTCTTTCATACAAATATTTCAGAACCTTATAGGGTTTTAGCAGATAGAGAGAAAATAAAGCGGGCAGTTACAAATATTGTCAGCAATAGCTTGAAGTATATGGACAAAGACAAGAAATCGATTGAAATTAGTATAAAAGGACAAGCAGATGAGTCTGTCGTCGTGCAAATAAAGGATAACGGCCCAGGTATATCAGAAGAAGCACTTCCGTATATCTTTGAACGATTTTATCGAGCTGATCCATCTAGAAATACAGGAACTGGTGGAAGTGGACTTGGACTTGCGATTGTAAGACGGATTATTGAGGATCATGGAGGAAATATTTGGGTTGAAAGTAAGATAGGGAAAGGAACGAGTATCTTTTTTACACTAAAAACCTTCGTATAGGAAGGGGAAGCTACATTGAAAAATATTTTGATTATAGAAGATGAAATAAGTATTGCTGAACTTGAACGCGACTATTTAGAAATTAACGGATTTCATGTAGATATTGAGACTTCAGGAGAAATTGGTCTATATAAAGCACTTAAGCAAGATTATCATTTAATATTACTAGATATTATGCTGCCAGAAAAAAATGGCTTTGAAATATGCAAACACATTCGGGATGTTAAAGATATACCAATTCTATTAGTAACGGCAAAGAGGGAAGATATTGATAAAATCCGCGGATTAGGACTTGGTGCCGATGATTATATTGTAAAACCGTTTAGCCCTAGTGAACTTGTTGCAAGGGTAAAAGCGCATTTATCAAGGTATGAACGGTTAGTAGGAAATGAGAGGATAACTGCTGGTATTCGTGTGCGGGGATTAAAAATTGATAAAGCATCACGCCAAGTTTTTATGAATGAAAAAGAAATTGTGCTTACAAATAAAGAATTTGACTTGCTGCTCTTTTTAGTGACCCATCCTAACCATGTATTTAGTAAAGATCATTTATTTGAAAGAATATGGGGTCTTGAAGCAATGGGGGATGTCACAACAGTAACAGTCCATGTTCGAAAAATACGTGAAAAAATAGAGATTGATCCCTCAAATCCGCAATATATCGAAACTGTTTGGGGAGCAGGATATCGTTTTAAAGCATAAAAACGAGGGACACCCGTTTAAATATAAAATGCCACGATGAACGAAAATGAATCGTTTTTTGTGGTTTTTTTAATTCTTTTCAACCAAAAAGATTGATGAATGCTTGGAAATAGGAATGGTTAAAAAGTATCAATTTCTGTCTTCATTATTTTATAGTCATTTATTTAAGCAATGGGAGATAAAATGGAAAGGGATCATTTTTTATCATAAAAAGGGAGATGATAAGATGGATTCAAATGAAAAGTTAAAGGTGGCATTTGCAAGTATTGGGTCTTGGGGGAAATTTACAAGTATTGTCACCATCATAATGGGAGCAGTCAGTGCGGTATTTGGACTATTTGCTTTTGTTGTCGGTGCAATTCCGGGTATTATTGAAATTTTTCTTGGTGTATTCCTTCTACGTTCGGCAAATGGTGCAGCACGAGCAAAAGAAGCGCTTGATCCTGATGCTTGCAATGATGCTATTAGCTATTACGCAAAGTATGTAAAATTGCAGGCGATTTTACTTATCATTGCGATCGTCTTAATTGTCATTAGCGCCATTTTTGCTATTGTTGGTGTCTGGTCTTTTAGTCAATTAGGAGGAATTTAAAGCGTTTAAATGGTTAGGTTTGATATTATATCTTTCCATTCATTTGTAAAAACATAAGATGTTTGTTAGCTACACTTTAAATTCGGTCCTCCGCTCACAATGTTGCCGCTGAGGACCGTTTTTTGATGTTAAGGATTCTTCAGTATGAATATGTTTCATTTTAGCTATTTCATGTGAAAAAACCTACAAAGTACATTTCAATGTTAATTGAATCATGTATTCTAGTTACTAAATTGAATTCTCGAAAATACAAGGCTATTCAATAATGTGAAATGAAACATTTATTTACGGGATCACTACGATTCTTTTTCCTTGAAAATCTGACCGTTGCCAGACACTTTCAATATCCTTAAGTGGAACCTTCTCAATGTCCATCTTTAACTTATTTGCTTTAACCCATTCCCAAACTTGATTTGTCCCCTCCGTAATAGCGTCAGGAGTTAAACGAGCAGATCCTCCCAAAATTTCAAGTCCGGAAGTTCGTAATGCGTCAGCAGAAAGTGCGATCGCTGATCCTGCCTTTTCGCCAATTTGGACAAGCCGCACTCTTTTTCCTGTGAATCCAAGTTCTTTAGGTGTTAAGGCTTTAATAAGCACTTCTGTTGGATATCCCCATAGAAAATCAAGAATAATATCATACCCATTTCCTGCTGCCTTTTTAAACGCATCGGCAAGTTGTTCTTCGGGTTGTGTGAGGTCAATTATGGCATCGGCTCCAAGTTCCATGATTTGTTTCAATGATTCTGGATTACGCCCTGTCCCAACAACACGGCCGGCTCCAAGAAGTTTAGCTATTTGTACGGCAAGTTTTCCAGATACTCCTGTTGCTCCATTGATGAGGACCGTTTCCCCATTTTGAAGATTTGCCCCCCATTTAAGAGGAAAGAGAGACGTTAATGCTGAAGATGGAAGTGCTGCTGCTATTACAGCATCAATGCCATCAGGAACCGGGACAGTATACATGTTAGGAACAACTGTTTTCTCCGCCATTGCCCCATATGGAGCTTTCGTTCCTCCAAAGCCAACAAGTCTGCCATCGGGAAGTTGACCTATCCCATCAAAACCGACAATTGCTGGAAATTCAGAAAGGAACTGATTACTGGCAAAATGCTTGCCTTCTGTCATCATTTTATCAATATTCTCTAAAGCAACAGCTTTTACTTGGATAAGCACTTCATCTTGATTCGGAACTGGATCAGGGAAATCCTCATATTTTGGAATATCACCAAATTTATATAATACAGCAGCTTTCATATAAATCCTCCTTTAAATATAATGATGTTTAATTGAATTCCTTAAAAATAGGTAACGGGCTAATATTGCAAAAGAGGCAACACCATTCAAGAAAATGCTTGTTCCTACTGGTGAAGAGCAACTAGACCATTTGGTTTGTATCTCTTTCAGATTCCTTATTGAACACTGTTCAATTGAACGGTGTTCAGTATATAGTGTTTGTGTTAAATCGTCAAGTAGTACAAAATAGATTTATAAAAAGAATTACTAATATACCGTGTTAAAAAAAGAACTAAGGATTTGAGCTGTGGAGGAGTATTGCAATGGCATTGAAAAAAGACCAAATTATAGATGAAGCCCTGCAACTGCTTAAAGAGGATGGTCTGGAGGGGGTCACGCTTAGAAAATTAGCAAAAAGATTAGCCGTCCAACCTTCAGCACTATATTGGCATTTTAAAAATAAAGAAATATTAATAAATGAAATGGCTGAATCAATATTACAGAAGGAGTTCCCAAATATAGAAGAACAAGAAAAGGGAGAGACATGGCAAGAACGGCTTTTGGACATTTTCCGTCGACTGCGCAAAGCGCTATTGTCGTATACAGATGCAGGTCGAATTGTCGCGAGTTCTCAAGCTTCATCCATGATGGCCCGCATAACAGAGATGGGAATTAAGATTCTTATCAATGAAGGGATAAGTCTTCATAAATCACGCTTAATTGTATTGACTGCTACTAAATACACATTTGGGTATGTGATTGAGGAGCAAATTGCGCCCTCACCAGAATCATTTCAACATTTTGATTTGGAAGCATTCAAAATGGAACATCCTTTAATGGTGAAAGGGATAGAAGAATATTTTGCTTCAGGAAGAACGGTTGATGACAATTTTAATGATGGTTTGAAAATTATTCTTGGCTTTGAATGATGAGTGCAATGTATAGGTAGAGATGGGACAAAACATCTTAAAGAGTAAATATAAAAAAGCCGTCTTATAAGGTTTTCCCTTATGAGACAGCTTTTTTGCGGTATTTTATGCTTCTTCTTTTGCTTTAGATGACAAGACTTCTTTTTTCAAGAACCAACACAGTATAAAGACAATAACGGTTAGGATGCACGCATAAAGATAAATATGCTGGAATGATTCTATATAAAGTGTTTTTATTTTTATCAGCAATGCATGAGGGAGATCTTGAGGGATTCCTCCGGCTGCTAAACTATTCATATTCTCTGACATGCTTTTTGGCAATTGGCTGCCTAGTCCTGACAATTTCGAAGTGAGTGTTGATGATAAGAGCGTACCAAATATACTTACTCCTATCGTTGCCCCAATTGATTGGAACAATGGAACAGTAGAAAGAGCAACACCCTTATGTTCCTTTTTCACAGATTCCTGTACGATTAAATTATCGCCACCAAACAATACGCCTAAACCAAGACCTGAAATTAAAAAGAAAATAATAATTTGTATGATTGTAGTATGAATATTAATATGGGCAAACAAATAAAATCCAATCATTGGCATGATAAAGGCAACGGCAAATAATTCACGATAACGAACCTTTGTTATTAAAAATCCGCAAATTGTAGCCGAAGCGATAGCGCCCACCATCATTGGTAAAGTTAAATAACCAGCTTCTGTCGGGGTAAGCCCTAAAACATTTTGCGCAAAATATGGGAATGATGAGAAGGAGCCCATAAGTCCGATTCCAACTGTAAATACAATCATGGACAATACAACAATATTACGGTTTTTAAATAAATGTAGTGGAATAATCGGTTCAGCTACTTTAGACTCAACCCAAATGAATACACCAATTAAGACGACTCCTAAACATAATAATGCAATAATTAAAGGGGAACTCCATTTATACCCTTCATTATCGATTAAAACAGGTGTAATTAATAGTGAAATAATGGCACTCATTAATAAAATGGCTCCCGCCCAATCAATGGCTACTTTCTTTCTTTCAACCGTTTCACGTAATCCGCTAGCTAAAAGGGCAGCAGCTAATACTCCAACAGGGATATTGATAAAGAATATCCAATGCCAGCTTACTTGATCAACAAAAAAACCGCCCATTAATGGCCCTAGTAACATTGGAATGAACATAACTGGCCCCATTAAGCTTTGTACTTTTGCACGCTGTTCTACTGGGAAAATATCGCTTGAAATGGTCATTGCTAACGGCATTAGACCTCCGGCACCTAGACCTTGAATTCCCCTTCCAATTAAAAGAAATGTCATTGAATGGGAAAGTCCGCATACAATCGATCCACAAATAAAGAAAGCCATCGCTATTAAATAGATTTTTTTCCTTCCAAATAAATCGGCCAATTTACCTAAAATCGGCATAAAAGAAGATAAAGCTAGCATGTATACACCAGCTACCCAACCATACAGCGATAAACCACCAAGATCGCGAATAATGGTAGGCATTGCTGTATTGACAACTGTTTCATCTAGCTCGGAAAAAATTAATCCTAACATTAACCCGACCATTACAAGAATTTTATTACTTTTATTTATTGCAAGCTGTTCTCCAGACTTTATTGTACTTTCCATCTTATCTTCCTTTCTTTCGTTTATGCTTGTAGTATACAAATTATTTATGAACTGAATATGAACTTTGCATAGCCAGTAAAAAATTATTTAATTTCTATTAAAGTAAAAAAGTGACAGCAAAATCCATTATATAATAATGGGCTTTAAAAGGAATTGTTGTCAAACAAATTTTTAGAATGTCTCTGTAATCTTGATTGGATTTATGTTTTATTTTACTATTTTAAATAGAGTAATAATAAGGAATTTTTCTCTTTCTGTATTGTGAATCTATTAGTCAAGTAATCTTTTTAAAAGGGGTTTTTATATGTCTTCATTTATTAATCAAAAGGATGGGATCTTTCCTTCGGTTTGTTCCCTTGATTGTCCAGATCAGTGTGGGCTACTAGTTCACAAGAAAGATGGAAGGATTATAAAAGTGACAGGTGATCCGAATCATCCGGTGACAAAAGGAAGTATTTGCAATAAAGTCCGGAACATTACAGAACGAATTTATGATCCGAAACGGCTTCAATATCCGTTAAAGCGAATAGGTGCGAAAGGGGAAGGCCGGTTTGAAAGAATAAGTTGGGATGAAGCGATTGAGACCATTACTTCGCGCTGGAAAAAGAATATTCGAAAGAACGGACCAGAAAGTATATTACCATATAGTTTTTATGGCAATATGGGACTTCTGAATGCAGAAGGAATGGATAGACGATTTTTCCATCGCCTTGGAGCGAGCATTCTTGATCGTACCATTTGTTCGACTGCGGGAGCGGAAGGATATAAATATACAATGGGGGGAAGTTTCGGTATTGATCCCGAAGACACGATTCATGCAAAACTGTTTGTTTTTTGGGGGATAAACGCAGTCAGTACAAATATGCACCAAGTGGCAATTGCCCAAAAAGCACGGAAAAAGGGGGCAAAAATTGTAGTCATCGATGTGCATAAAAATCAGACTGGACGTTGGGCTGACTGGTTTATTCCGATTTTGCCGGGTACAGATAGTGCATTAGCTTTAGGGATTATGCATGTTTTATTTGCTGAACATTTGGTCGATAGGGAATTTCTTCAAGAATACACGGTTGGTTATGAGGAATTGCAGAAACATGTTCTACAGTATGATCCTAATACCGTTTCCGCTATTACAGGTGTTCCTGTTGATGATATTGTTCAACTAGCCCGTATGTATGGCCAAACTTCTCCTTCTTTTATTCGGATTGGAAATGGATTACAACACCACGACAACGGGGGAATGAATGTTAGGACAATTGCCTGTTTGCCGGCTTTAACCGGTCAGTGGGTTGTGAAAGGCGGGGGCGCAATAAAGGGTAACTCAGGGTACCTTGCTCATAATACAGCAGCTTTACAATGCCCCGAGTTACTCGAAAATAAAACAACGCGTGTGATTAATATGAATCGTATTGGGCAAGCTCTTACCGAATTGACTCCGCCAATCTATTCTTTATATGTTTACAATAGCAATCCGGTTGTTGTCGCCCCTGAAACAAATAAAGTGATCAAAGGGCTTAGTCGTGATGATTTATTTGTTGTCGTCCATGATTTGTTTCTTACAGAAACTGCAACATATGCAGACATTGTTTTGCCTGCTACATCATCGTATGAAAATACAGATTTTTATACATCTTATTGGCATCACTATATTCAAATTCAGCAGCCCGTTATTGAGCGTTATGGAGAGGCAAAATCTAACACTGAAGTATTCCGATTGTTGGCGAAAGCAATGGGGTTTACTGAAGCTTGCTTTGAAGATTCAGATGAAGAGATGATCCGTCAGGCACTTCATTACGAAGAGAATGAACATATAGATGGTATTGATTTTGAATCATTAAGTACTTCCCAATATTTGAAGGCAAAGGATACTACTTTATTCCCTGGGAGACTGCCGACACCTAGTGGAAAAATTGAACTTTATTCTCAATCGATGGAGAAGGACGGTTATCCGCCTCTGCCAACCTATATTCCTAATGTAGAAGAAAGCAAATTTGATTACTTGTTTGTACCTGGACCAACGCATAACTTTTTGAATTCAACATTCTCGCTTAGTAAAAAACATATTGCACTTGAGAAGGAACTACGGTTACATATGAATGTTGCAGATGCAGCTGCTCAAGGCATTCAAGATGGGGACAGAGTAAAGGTGTGGAATAACCGCGGACAATGTGAACTGGTTGCTTCCATTGGAGAAAATGTACTACAAGGTGTAGTTGTTACACAAGGGCTTTGGTCTGATCGCCCGGACATGAATCAGCTCGTTAATGCGCTAACCCCTGACCGTATTTCAGATATAGGAGGAGGGGCAACCTTTTTCTCTGGACGTGTTAATGTAACAAGAATAGATGAAAGCTAAATGATTGTTACTGTCGGAAAAATGTCTTCAGTAATTCCCTATGATATTTAAAAGAGACCTTGATAGGTCTCTTTTTCTATACGTATTTAGGTTATAACTTCCAGGTAGCGATCGAGCGTCTGCATTTTTTATATCTATTAGAAATTGACTTTTCATTAGGAAGTTAGAGACAGACAAATACAGGGTAATATAATTTTTCAATAAAAATTATTTTTTATATTCCTGTAATACAAAAATTGCTAATCGTAAATACTGTATCTATAAGACTAGAGAAAGTGGGTGATTTTTAATGGCAGAAACCCGTTTTAACTTTAAAGTAAACGGTAAAGAAATTGAGGCGAAACAAGGGCAATCTATTTTTGAAGCAGCTAGAGATAATCAAGTCTATATCCCGGGTATTTGTTCTTCTCGTCCAAACTTAGGTGTTGGCGTCATTCAAACATGTGACACATGCTATGTTGAAGTAAATGGAGAATTAAAACGGGCTTGTGCGACAGAAGCGGAACCAAACATGATTGTTAACTCTATCTCAGATACCGCTAAAGAAGCACAATTAGAAGCGATGTCAAGAATACTAAGAAATCATGAGCTTTATTGCACGGTGTGCGATAACAACAATGGAAATTGTTTAATTCATAATACCGCCGAATATTTACAAATAGAACATCAAAAATATCAATTTAAGCCAAAGCCATACCCTCCAGATATGACACATCCATTTTACCGTTATGAACCTGATCAATGTATATTATGCGGCATGTGTGTAGAGGCGTGTCAAGACCTTCAAGTTAGTGAGGTTTTAAGCATTGACTGGGAACGGGAGCAGCCTAGAGTGATTTGGGATAATGATGTGCCAATTGGGAAATCATCATGTGTTTCCTGTGGACATTGTGTAAGTGTATGCCCTTGTAATGCATTAATGGAAAAATCGATGCTAGGGGAAGCAGGGTATATGACTGGTATACCTAAAAATATTTTAGAACCTATGATTGACATTACGAAAGAAGTAGAACCAGGTTATCAAGAAATTTTTGCCATTTCAAACGTTGAATCTGCAATGCGTGAAGATCGAATTAAAAAGACGAAAACGGTTTGTACATATTGTGGAGTCGGTTGCAGTTTTGAAGTATGGACAAAAGGGAGAAAGATTTTAAAGGTCCAAACCCATGCAGAGGCCCCTGTGAATGGCGTTTCAACGTGTGTAAAAGGGAAGTTTGGCTGGGACTTCGTAAATAGTGAAGAACGATTGACGAAGCCGCTGATTCGTAAGGGAGATACTTTCCATGAAGCAACATGGGATGAAGCATTGAGTTTAGTGGCAAAGAAATTTACAGAAATCAAGGAAGAGAATGGTCCTAATGCTCTCGGGTTTATCTCATCCTCAAAATGTACAAATGAAGAAAACTATCTGTTTCAAAAACTTGCACGTTCTGTTTTTCAAACAAATAACATTGATAACTGTTCAAGATATTGCCAGACACCGGCTTCTGCGGCTTTGATGAGAACCGTTGGATACGGTGGTGATTCTGGAACAATGAAGGATATTGCAAATGCTGATTTAGTAATTGTCGTTGGAGCAAACCCATCTGAATCCCATCCTGTATTGGCAACTAGGATCAAAAGGGCACATAAACTTCGTGGTCAAAAGCTTCTTGTCGCAGATTTGAGAAAAAATGAATTAGCTGTACGGGCGGATTTGCATATTCATCCAAAACCAGGTTCTGACCTTGTATGGTTATCTGCTGTTACGAAATATATTTTTGATAAAGGGTGGGAAGATAAGGAGTTTTTAAAAGAACGAGTAAATAATGTAGAAAAGTACAAAGAATCAGTAGCGAAGTTCACGCTTGAATATGCCGAAGAAAAAACAGGATTATCAAAGGAAACCATTATTAAAATTGCAGAAATGATTCACGAATCCAAAGGTACTTGTATTTTATGGGCAATGGGCGTTACTCAACATATGGGTGGTACAGATACTAGCACGGCAATTTGTAATCTTCTCTTAGTTACAGGCAACTTCGGCAAACCAAATGCTGGAGCGTATCCTCTTCGTGGACATAACAATGTTCAAGGAGCAGGCGATTTTGGAACAATGCCTAATTGGCTTCCAGGTTACGAGCCAGTTGAAAATGATGAAGTACGCTCACGATTTGAAAAAGCATGGGGGACAACGATTCCTAAAAAACCAGGGCTTAATAATCATCAAATTGTTGAAGCAATTACAGATGGCCGCGTAAAAGGCATGTATTTATTTGGTGAAGAAATGGCTCTCGTTGATTCAAATATTAATTTCGTTGAAGAAGCATTCGAAAAACTTGAATTTTTCGTTGTTCAAGATATTTTCTTCTCAAAAACGGCTCAATATGCTGATGTTGTATTGCCGGCTGCACCTAGCTTAGAAAAAGAAGGAACATTTACGAACACTGAAAGGAGAATTCAGCGCTTCCATCAAGTGTTTAAGCCACTAGGAGATTGTAAACCTGATTGGGAAATCTTCCGGGATTTAGCAAACAAATTAGGTGCAAACTGGAAGTATTCTCATCCATCAGAAATTATGGAGGAGGCAGCAAAACTGATTCCTATCTTTGCGGGTGTTAACTATGAATATTTAGAAGGATGGAACAGTCAAGTTTGGCCAGTAAAAACAAATGGAGAAGGTACACCGTTGTTATATCAAGATACATTTAAATTTACAGATGGAAAGGCAAGGCTATTTCCTGTCGATTGGACGCCTCCACACCAATTTGGGGAGGAATATGATCTTCATTTAAATAATGGCCGACTATTAGAACAATTCCATGAAGGGAATATGACAGATAGATCTGCTGGACTTCATCATATCGTCCCAAGTCCTTGGCTAGAAGTATCCGAAGAGCTTGCAAAAGAGCGTGGAATTGAAACAGGGGCACTTGTCCGGTTGACATCTCCTTATGGAAAAGTAAAAGTTCGAGTTCTTGTCACAGATACGGTGAAAGGGAATGAACTATATTTACCGATGAATACTCGGGAAAATATTCAAGCCGTCAATAAATTGACAAGTAGCTATTATGATAAAGACACTCATACACCAAATTACAAGGAAGCTGCTGTAAAAATGGAGGTACTTGAGAAAACGGGTGAGTCCCCTGTGCCACATTATAATCATCGATTCGGTAATCCGCGGCCACATATTGGTGTGGAAGTAGAAAAGAAATGGAACCGGATAGACTATACTTCTATTCCTGAGATTTTGGAAAGCGAGGGTTTCATAGATGGCGAAAGCAATCAAGCAAATTGAGAGACAAGCAAGCAATGTTAATGAGGAACGAACAGAAGACCTTACAGATATTTTGAAACAAATTGCCGATAGTCGTGAAGCAATCCAAGTTAGCTTAGTCATTATTCAAGAACTCTATAATTCAGGGGTTCTAAACATGATAAAGGGCTTTCTTAAAACGAGGGAAAATGTAGGTTCCATTATCATTAATCAATTAAATCAACCGAGTGTATACAACATTATTAAGAATGCGATCAATAGTGTTGAGCTCTTATCGTCGTTAGATCCAAATCAGTTGCAAGCTATTTTTGGAGGATTACATCAAGGGTTACAAAAAGCCTCGGAAAATATAGATGAGAATAGCAAGCAAATAGGTCTGTGGGAAATACTAAGAGCAATGCGTGATCCAAATATCCAGGCATCATTGAATATGATGCTTCAATTTCTGAGCGGTATGGGCGAAGGATTAAATCATAAACAAGTTCATGAATAAAGGAGGCAGGAGCATGCTTACCCATAAACTTTCTATCCAAAATATTCAAGAAGAGGATGAGAAGAAAATTCGTGAGGCCCTGTATGATGTGTGGGGAGTCCGAGATGTTGAACTTAATACAGAAACAGGGGAAGCTACAATATCCTACAATGAACAATCTGGGTCAATCCAAGATTTTCAACAAGCTATTATCGATTTAGGATATGAGGCAAATAAATTAGAGGAATAAACAAATAAAAGGAGGGATTCTTTTTGGCAAGGATTTGCGAAGTATGCGGTCGAATTGAAGAGGTAGAAGATGAAGAGCATCCCTATGATATTCTTGATGTTTGTCCAGAATGTACAGAACATTTGATACATCCAATTACAGATTCGGAAGCCTAAGTTCAAGTTCAATGCCAGTCTAGCAATAGACTGGCATATTTTATGTTAGTGGCATGTTTAAAAAATATGTCTTTCGCTTTTATGCATGGGTAAGAAGAGATAGGAAATACTTTTACTAAAGAATCCATCTGTAAGGAGGGAAAAACAGATGAAATACCATCACATTTTTAAACAAGCAGTAAAACATAAACAGGAAGTACAAATGAAAAAAGGAAAAGGGGCCCATTTGGAATGGTGGCAGCTATCACTAATTGGAATTGGATCCATCATAGGGGCAGGTTTTTTCTTAGGAACAGGATTATCGATTCACTCGGCGGGCCCTTCTGTCTTAGTTGGTTACTTAATAGCTGGAATGACTGCATTTTTTGTGTTTAGTGCATTGGCTGAAATGAGTGTTAACGATCCTCAGCCAGGTTCTTTTCGTACGTATTCTAAAAAGGCATTTGGAGATACTTATGGTTTTGTTATTGGCTGGATGTATTGGTTGTCGGGTATTTTAATTATGTCTAGTGAGATCGTGGCCCTATCAACATTTACCCAATTCTGGTTTCCGCATGTGCCTTTATGGATATTTACAATTATTTATTCATTATGTGGTTTCGGAATTAACTTACTTGGTGTTCAAAATTTCGGGAAGATTGAGTCCATTTTTGCAGTAATCAAGTTATCAACTTTATTTGCCTTTATTGTTTTTGGTGCTTTATTTCTATTCGGAATTATTCATCCGGTAAGTGCCAGTACTATTCAACACTCAGCAATGACAAACTTTTTTCCGCACGGGTTAAAGGGGCTATGGTCAGCACTGATTTTTATCTTTTTCTCCTTTGGTGGGATTGAAGTTGTAGGTGTGGCATCAACGGAGTTAAAAAATAAAAATGAAGTTCCTAAAGCAGGTTATGGATTAGTTATTGTTTTAGTTGCCCTTTATTTACTTGCCCTTTTCTTTGTGTTGTATATGGTTAGCTGGACGAAGATTAATACTTCAACAAGTCCATTTGTAATGGCCTTGTCTGCTTTTCATATTCCATTTTTAGATTCTATTTTTAATTTGATTATTATTAGCGCCGCTTTTTCTACAATGGTGGGAGCTTTATTTTCTATTACACATATTATGGTTGCACTGGCAGAAGACGGTGATGCCCCACAGCGGCTCAAGAAAAAGAATAGCCGTGGTGTAGCTGTTAATTCGCTTTTACTCACAGCAATCGGGCTAGCAGTTTCGATTTTATGCTCATTCTTGCTGCCAAAGACTTTATATGAATATGTCACTACAGCTGCAGGAGTTTTACTCATATTAAATTGGATGAATATTCTTGCATCCCATATTAAGCTACACCCAACTTACGGACACCAAGAGAAATTTAAAGCGCCAGGATTTCCTTTTACTTCATACATGGGGATCCTATTCATCTTGATCACGCTCTCAGGGGCACTGTTATATGCAAATGAAAGAATTGGTTTATTTATAAGTATTGGCATGGTCATTCTAATTTTTATAGGTGATAAACTAATTTATAGAAATAATAAAACAGTTGTGTCTCGACCTTAAATAAGTGCAATTCTATATGGGGAATTCAGCTTTTTTGTTACACTAGAGGTATAATTATTTAAGGAGGGTGAAACATGACGATTCAACAACTTCATTCTGTTGAAGAACTCCATCAATTTGTAAAACAGCCCGGCAAACAATTACTTTTTAAGCACAGTATAACTTGTCCAATTAGTGCTAAAGCTCATGAGGAGTTTCAAGCATATGTAGAAGAAACAAATATTCCTGCTGCAGAGGTATTGGTTATAGAAGATCGCCCTGTTTCTAATACGATTGCAGAAGAATTTGGGATTAGACATGAATCACCGCAAATATTCCTTTTAGATGACGGAAAAGTCCGATGGAATGCATCCCATTGGAACATTACTCGTCAAACAATTAGCGCTGCCTTAAATGAATAGGGCAGTCCATAACTTATTTCTCATAAAGATACCCCGCGTCTAAGAGATGCGGGGTATCTTTATGAGAAATATTTAATGAAAGTCTATATCAATCTTTTTCTGCTCATGATGTGTTAATTTTGGCATTCTTACTTCAAGGACGCCGTTTTTATAAGAAGCTTTTACTCCTTCACTAGCAACAGGTGTCGGAAGTGAGATGGAACGTTGGAAGTGGCCGACAAAACGTTCTTGTCTATGCATATTTTTTTCACTTGTTTCATTTGTTTTGTTTACTGTACCACTTACTTTTAAAGTATCTTTTTCAATTTCAATATGGATATCTTCTTTCTTTTCGATTCCAGGAATATCACATGTTGCGACTACTTCGTTTGCTGTTTCATGTACATCTACTCTAATTCCGCCAACTGAGAAATCATTTCCAAATGCAGATGGGAAATTAGGGAAGAATTGTTCGAAATCTGATCTAATGTTAGATAGATGCCTAAATGGATCATAAGGATTTAAAGACATTTTTGTACCCTCCTTTTTTTAAATCAAGATTATTATGTCAATGTATGTGCTATTTTACTCAAATGAATGATTGCTTTTAAGGTGTTATTTATGTCCCTTTTTGGCTAGATTGTTGACGTATGTGAAAGTATTTTTTAATATATAATTACAGTACTCGTACATGAAGAGGTTCATAGCTGAAACCCTCTATAAAAAACTATGGATAGCATATACGCCATATCCATATGGATGTGGCTTCTTTGTTTTTCTTTTAGTTTATAGGGTCGAACGAACTCTTCTATAAAAATGACGGGAACATTTTTAGAGGAGGTTTTTTTATGTCTGGAAGAAAGCAAGAAGAAGGATTGAAAGATTTAACGTTACTAGGAAATCAAAATACACAATACAGTTTTGATTACGCACCTGAAGTGTTGGAAGCGGTAGATAATCTCCATTCAGATCGTGATTATTTTGTGAAGTTTAATTGCCCTGAGTTTACAAGTTTATGTCCATTGACACATCAGCCGGATTTTGCAACGATGTATATTTCTTATATCCCTGATAAAAAGATAGTTGAAAGTAAATCACTTAAGCTTTATTTGTTTAGCTTTAGAAATCATGGAGATTTCCATGAGGATTGTGTAAATATTATTATGAACGATTTAATTCAATTATTAGACCCGCGTTATATTGAGGTTTGGGGTAAATTCACACCACGCGGTGGAATTTCTATCGACCCTTGGTGCAACTACGGTAAGCCAGGAACAAAATATGAAGAGATGGCACAGTTCCGCTTAATGAATCATGATCTTTATCCGGAGAAAGTAGATAACCGCTAAGTTTGTTAATTATAAAAATAAAGTAAAAACTTTATTCTTATGATTCAATATTACATTTATTACTTGTTGATTGAGGCGGAAGGGGGAGAGTCCTGCGGGATTATCGTGTCTGCGTGAGATCTCGCAGGCAGCTCGCGGATAGCGACTTCTGTAGCAAAATCATCATGTAAACGAACAGACAGCATATGCATGCTAATTAAAAAGAGGTTAAGAATGGGGACATTCTTAACCTCTTTCGTAATGTCTTTATTTTTGTATTTCTATAGTTGTTGGCTGGGAGGCCATCAGTGGCTTTGTTGCTAAGCTTACAACGACAAGGAAAAATAAATTGATGATCATTGCAATGATACCTACATTTAGATCTTTAACGACTTGCGGCAAGAAGGGCAATAATGTTCCAACAGTATTATTTGAAATCGTTACGTAAGCAACGGCTGCAACACCAGTGGCCATTCCGGCAAAAGCACCATACTTTGTTACAAAATTATTTTTCATTAGACTAAATAATAATGCTGGGAAAAGCTGTGTTACAAGACTATAGCCCATAAGGAGCAAGGCAACAATGGTATCTCCACCATTAATTGTATAATATACAGTAATTAAAGCTACGACAGGTACTAACCATTTTGCTGTTCTCTCTACTTGTTTATCTGAAGCTTTAGGATGTAACACTTTGTAAATATTTTTTGATAACAGAGTTGCTGAGGACATAAGTATTAATGAGCCTGGCACAAGTGCGGTTAAGACGCCTGCTGCTCCGATTATGCCGATGAGCCATGGATCAAATGTTTTAATTGAAATTTTTAATAAAGCTAAATCTGTATCTCCGCCTGTTAACCCGGGGACTTTCAAGATGGCGGCAAATCCTACGAAGAAAACAAATAGTAAGATAAGTGAATATAATGGCATAATGACTGCATTTTTTCGGAAAACATTGGCGTTTTTTGCTGAATAAGAAGATCCGAATGTGTGCGGCCACATATAAAATCCGAATGCTGTTAATAACACTGTTGAGATGAACCAAGAAGCACTTTGCCCTTGCTGAGGAAGAGCTAAAAATTCTGGTTTTTTTGCTTGGATGGCTTCAAACATTTGATGAATACCACCGTAGTAGTGAACTGGTAAATAAATTCCTAAAAATAGAACAATGGCAAGAATTAGAAAGTCTTTTGCAATAGCGGTCCATGCAGAACCATGTATTCCAGAAATCATAACATAAATGGTTACAGCTATTGCGCCAATCCAGATTGCAGTAGTTGGTGAAATGCTTCCATATGATGCTTGTGAGACGATAAGTCCTAATCCTTTCAGTTGGGTAATAAAATAAGGGACCATTCCGACAACACCGATCAATGAAACAAAGATACCTAAATAAGGACTATTATATTTTGCTACAAAGAAGTCAGATTGTGATAGAAGATCGTTTTCCTTAGCGTATTTCCAAATCTTTGGTAAGAGGAAATAAGATAAAATATAGGAGATTGCTCCATATGAGATAATGTAGTAAGTTGGACCACCTGTTCCGTAGGCCCAGCCACTGCCGCCTAAAAATGTAAAAGTCGTATAAATTTCTCCAGCCATTAGTAGAAAGACAAAGAGTGAACCAAAGCCTCTGCCACCAACAGACCATTGTTCGAGGCTCATGTCTTTCCCTTTTTTAGCGCGAATGCCTAGCAAAATTGATAATACAATAACAGCGAATATAATGATTAACGCACTATTCATAGGACGCATCTTCCTTTCTTGTTGGATCAAATTGGAAGACTATCCACATAACAACTGAGGATAGTACAGTGCAAGCAACTAACCAAAAAAGTAAAAATGGCATTCCTAGTATAAAAGGGGTAACACGATTAAAAAAAATCACACCGATCGCAATTAATATAATTGGGAGGAAAGCTAATAGTTTAATAGGGTGCATGGTTTTAACCTCCTAAATGTTAAGTTAAGCTAAGAACTTAAATGTCGCACTAGTGAAGAGGGATACTCCTTTTTCAAGTGATTGCTCGTCAATCATAAACTGTTCATGATGATGAGGGTAAATCATTCCTTTATCGGCATTTCCGGCCCCTATGTAAAAGAATGCGCCCTTCGCTACTTGTTGATAGGCAGAAAAGTCCTCTCCAACCATGGACGGATCCATGCGTTCAATAGCGTCAGATCCATAAACTTCTTCCACAGTTTCCTCTAATATTTGAGTAATGTCGTCATCATTTATAACAGCGCGATAACCGAAGCTATAATCAAATTCATATTCGGCGTTATGTGCAGCCGTAATTCCTTTCACAATTCGCTCCATATGAATTGGAATATCCTTCCGTACGTCAGGATCGAATGTTCTTACTGTTCCCATGATTTCAACGGATCCAGGTATAACATTATGTGTAGTGCCGCCAATAAATTTTGCGACTGACACGACAACAGGCTTCAATGGATTAACATTTCTAGAAACGATATGTTGCAGATTCGAAACAACTTGTGCAGCTGTTGCAATGCTGTCCACAGTGTCATGAGGCATTGCTGCATGTCCGCCTTTACCTTTTATGATAATGTTAAATGTATCGGGAGAAGCCATCATTGGTCCATAGACAATTCCGATTTTCCCAACTTCAAGAGGAGACCATAAATGAGCACCAATGACAGCCTCTACGCCATCCATTACCCCCTTATGAACAAGTTCCTCCGCACCTCCAGGAAAGATTTCCTCAGCATGTTGGAAAATGAGGCGGACTTCTCCAGCAATATTGTCTTTTAATTGTGAGAGTACCTTTGCAGTGCCAAGCAGCATTGCTGTGTGACCATCATGACCGCACGCATGCATGACACCGGGTTTTTTTGAAGAAAATGGGACACCGCTTTTTTCATCTATTGGCAATGCATCCATATCTGCCCGAATTGCAATTGTTTTACCTGGTGATGCCCCTTTTATAATTCCTAATACACTCGTATTGGTAGGTCTTGATAGCTCAATTCCTCCAAAGGATTGCAATGTGTTATAAACAAAATTCGCTGTTTCTACCTCTTCAAATGATAATTCAGGATGTGCGTGAAGATAACGTCTCCATTCAATAACTTCTTGTTTTACTTGTTCAATATGTTGTGGCATAGTGGTTTTTATTGTAACCATACAGCAGGACCCTTTCTTAATCATATTTTTTGTTTGCTCGTTTACTGTTAATTGGTTTGTTTGTTAAATTATAAAAATTCTGTAAATAAAAATGTTTGTC
The DNA here is from genome assembly GCF_011008565.1 of Heyndrickxia ginsengihumi. Classification (GTDB taxonomy): domain Bacteria; phylum Bacillota; class Bacilli; order Bacillales; family Bacillaceae_C; genus Weizmannia; species Weizmannia ginsengihumi. Next base: position 183,386 of record NZ_JAAIWK010000001.1, on the reverse strand, counting down.
TTTTATCATAAACAAACATTTCAAGTTAATCAATAATAAATTTCAATTTTTAAAATTTTTAAGAAACTATACATTAATTGTTGTGGGTCTTTTATAATGAGAAATATTATGATAAATAGGAGAAAAGGCTGTCTTAACATAGTGAAAAAACATGTCCTAATGATTGAAAATAAAGTTCATTAGTCTTTTAGGATCAATGTTTATTTCTGTGTTTAGACAGCCTTTAAGATTAATTTATTTTGAAAGAATTGTAATCCCTTCATCACTTGCAATAAGCACTTTTGTTACAACATTGATAAATAATGAAGTATCAATAACCCCGCTAATGTTTTTTAAATTATTTTCGAGCTTTTCAATATCAGTAACATTTTCAAATTGTACATCTATAAGTAAATGTCCATTGTCTGATATAATGAAACCATCTTTTGCATTACTAGTTCTTATCGTTGTTTTTCCTCCTAAAGCACGAACAGCTTTTGTTACATATGCTAAGGAATCTTCTAGTACTTCAAGGACAACAGGATGCTGAAAAGTGAGGGTGTCAACAACTTTGCTTTTGTCGACTAAAAGGATGTAGTCATCAGCCATATGACCGATTAACTTTTCCTTTGTATGAATGCCTCCGCCACTTTTTAGTGCACGTAAGTGATGGTCCACTTGATCACAGCCGTCAAAAGCAACTGCCACTTGTTCAACAGAAGATGTATGGAGAACTTCTAGTCCCTTTTGTAAACAGAGCATTCTTGTTTGTGCAGAGGGTGTTACGATTTTAATTTGAAGATTCTTCTCCTTAATAAAATCAATTAAGTATGTAATTGTACTTCCTCCGCCTAATCCAATGACAGAGTGATTTGGGATATATTGCAGTGCTGCCTGAGCGCAATTTTTTTTAATATCGTTACCAGTCTTCAATTTATTTATCCACCCCTCAAACTTTGAATAACATCGCTTTCAGTATACAGGGATCATGATAATGAGTAAATGGGATGGTCAATATTGAAAAGAATGATCATATGCTCATTATATTTTTGACTATTCAGATATTTATTAGTGTGCTAAAATATTCTTATCTACTATTTATAGTAAACATAATGGAGATGCAAAGCTTCTTCATAAACTTCAATATAGTATCTCAGCACATGATAGGAGCGGCTTACGTTGAAAGGCATTCAATATGTAGAACCTTTAGTGATGCTTGCGACACTTATACGATTATTCTTTTTTGCGGCGCTTTCAGGGATTGTAGTCGGAACAGGTGTAACGCTATTTCTAAAAGCATTACTTTTTACTCTGCAGCAAACAGGGCATATTTCGTTGTGGATGCAGATGCTCCTTTTGCCAATTGGAGGATTGTTAAACGGGTTAGTTTTATATTATGGAAACCAACGGTTATCAAATCAATCGGATTCTTTTATTGCCGCAGTAAATCTCCATTCTGGCATTATGCCGTTAAAACCATTGGCCATTAAACCAATAGCGGCGCTTATAACCCTTTCTTCTGGAGGATCTTCGGGTAAATTTGGTCCCTGTGCTCATATTGGTGGGACGGTGGCATCATTATTTGGCCAACTTCTCCATTTAAAACCTGAAATTCAAAAAATAATGGTCGTATGTGGAATTAGCGCAGGTTTTTCAAGTGTATTCGGAACGCCAATTGCTGGCGCTATTTTTGGTGTTGAAGTATTGACAATAGGGAGAATACGCCATGACTATATTTTTCCGGCTGTTGTAGCAAGTGTCATTGCAGTTGGAATTAGTAAACTTGCAAGTATTCCCTATCCGACTTATACAATCATATCCTCTTCGAGTTTCTCTGAAGATTTATTTATGAAAATGATTATTCTTGGCATTCTTTGTGGGATTTCTGCGTGGATATTTATTGAGCTTTTGCAGCAAATTAAGTTACTGTTCAATACTGTTCAACGTAGCTTCCATCTATGGCAGCCGTTTATACCTTTTTTAGGCGGAGTACTATTATCGATTCTTATCTTAATTATTCCGACAGATTATTTAGGATTAAGTATCCCGATCATGAATCATGCTTTGAATGGGGATGAAGTTCCATATTGTTCATTTCTTTGGAAGGCATTATTTGTGGCTATTACATTAGGCTCTGGATTTTATGGCGGAACAGTTACACCGCAGTTTGTCATAGGAGCATTATCAGGAAATGTTTTTGCACATTTACTTGGAATCAGCCCTGTTCTAGGCTCTGAGGTAGGAATGGTAGCTGTTGTGGCGGCGGCTTCCAATACACCAATAGCGGCAATCTTTATGGGATATGAACTATTTGGCAGTGTGACAGGGTTATATGCCGTGATTGCCTGTATTACTGCCTATATTGTTATTGGTCATAGAAGCGTTTATCCCGATCAGCTTGTCATTTATAAGAAATCATTATGGATGTACTTGCATCCAGGAATTGAATTAGGTAAAGAGAATATTCATTTTTCCTATAGTCTTTTGAAAAGGATTGAGCGAATGAGGCATCATCATCGCGATGGTCATTAACGTTGTGAGAAGCGGAGGAAAAATTCAAAAGGAGCAGAGATCCATCAGTAATGCCAATGGATCTTTGCTCCTTTTTTAATGTTGTTTTGTTATTTAATCAAAGCCTTCTGACTATGAGGCAGTGGGAAAAATTACTAAGTGTAGTGATAACTATTAAGATTGGTTTTGGAAATGATAAAAAGTAAATCAGCATGTGTAAACGCTTAAATACGTGTGTATCAATAGGTTTATAAAAATCATTGATACAGTTTTTTAAAACTTAGTAATAAATTTTTAAATTTTTTTGTGCAAATCTCTTGTTTTCAATGGTTAATCGGGTGTAGTATTTATTTGTGAACAAAATGTGTCTGTTTTTTAATAGTACAGAAAGAGTATACAACTATAACAGAAAGCGCCTTCCACAAATGATGTTGATGTGAAGAACGCCTAAAGTTCTAGGCAATACATTTTAATTTAAAAAGGAGTAAATATATTATGGGAAAAACAATTGCCGATGTCTTAATCGACTCATTGTTAAATGCTGGTATTACAAGAATTTACGGTATTGTTGGGGATTCTTTAAATGCCGTATTGGATTCTATTAGACGTTCAGGAAAAATTGAATGGGTTGCTGTACGTCACGAAGAAGTTGCTGCATTTGCAGCTGGCGCTGATGCTGCATTAAACAACAGTATTGCAGTTTGTGCCGGTAGTAGCGGTCCAGGAAACTTACATTTAATTAACGGATTATTTGATTGCCATCGTTCTCGTATTCCCGTACTTGCGATTGCTGCACATATTCCAAGTAACGAAATTGGTAGCGAATATTTCCAACAAACTCGTCCAGAAATTATTTTTAAAGATTGCAGTCACTTTGTTGAAACTGTAACTAGACCTGAACAAATGCCATTAATGGTTAATATGGCAATGCAACAAGCTATCTCTAAAAAAGGCGTTTCAGTTGTAGTTCTTCCAGGGGATGTTGCTGGATTGGATAGTGCTGGTGTTGTACCAGAAGTTCCAATGCATGTTACAGAACCGGTTGTTAAACCATCTCCAGCAGAATTACAAAAACTTGCTGATTATTTAAATGAAGGTAAAAAAGTTTCACTACTTTGTGGTGCTGGTTGTGAAGGCGCTCATGCTCAATTAATGGAACTATGTAACAAGCTAAAATCTCCAATGGTTGTAGCATTGCGTGGTAAAGAATTCCTTGAGTATGATAACCCATATTATGCTGGTTTAACTGGCTTAATCGGCTACTCTTCAGGTTATGACGCTATGATGGATTGTGATGTATTGTTAATGTTAGGAACTGACTTCCCTTACAGACAATTCTATCCAAAAAATGCTAAAGTTCTACAAGTAGATATTCGTGCTGAACATCTTGGCCGTCGTACCCCATTAACTTACGGTTTATGCGGTGATGTTAAAGATACAGTCGAAGCATTATTACCTCTTATTAAAGAAAAAGATAACTCTAAACATTTGGATAAACATGTTGCTTCATATAAAAAAGTAAGAGAAAACCTTGATGGTTTAGCTACTGGTAAACCAGGTCGTAAGCCAATTCACCCACAATACTTAACAAAAGTTGTGAGCGACTTAGCTGCTGAAGATGCTGTTTTCACTTGTGATGTTGGTACGCCAACTCTATGGGCAGCTCGTTATCTTAAAATGAATGGAAAACGCCGTCTATTAGGTTCATTTAACCACGGTACAATGGCTAATGCTCTTCCACAAGCAATCGGAGCAGCAGTAGCAAAACCAGATCGCCAAGCAATTGCACTTTGTGGTGATGGTGGACTTTCAATGTTAATGGGTGACTTATTAACGCTTCGTCAACATAATTTACCTGTAAAAGTTGTTGTTTTCAATAACAAAGCGTTAAGCTTCGTTGAATTGGAAATGAAGGCTGCTGGTTTCCCTGAAACTGGTACTCAACTTGACAGCCCTGATTTCGCTGCAATTGCACGCGCAATGGGTATGGAAGGTATTCGCGTAGAAGATCCAGGCGATCTTGAAGGTGCTGTTGAGAAAGCTCTTGCTCATAATGGTCCTGCTATTATTGACGTTGCGGTTAACCGCCAAGAGTTAGCATTACCACCAAAAATCAAATATGAACATGCACACGGATTTACAATTTGGATGTTAAAAGCTGTTCTAAATGGTAATGGTAACGAATTAGTTGAGCTTGCAAAAACTAACTTAATTCGTTAAAAAATGGTCAATTGATAAAAACACCATCATTAAGTGCTGATGTAAGGCTGCCGACAAACTTGTTTGTCGGCAGCCTTTTTTGTATAGATAAGTATTAAGCACTTTCAGGGTCTCGCTTTTCCGTAGGAGTTTTATATTTTAGCACCAGCCTGAGGATGGTGCTTTTATCATAGTAGCTATTAAAAAAACATTGTTTTATGATATGACGGTAGTAATGATAATAAAATGTCGTCAATTCACGATAAAAACAATTTGCGCAACGTAACATTGTTATGTTATATTAGTGTTGTTAAAGGAGTGTATCAATTTATGGAGGAAGAATTGATTTCAAAAAAAGATCTACTTGAGAAAACAGGGATTTCGTATGGTCAACTATACAGATGGAAAAGAAAAAACTTAATTCCAGAGGATTGGTTTATAAGGAAATCGACATATACAGGCCAAGAAACATTTTTTCCAAAGTCCCGTATTTTGGAGCGGATTGAAAGAATTCAGATGATGAAAGAAAATCTTTCATTAGATGAGTTGGCGGAGATGTTTTCGCCTGGTGGCGGGAAATTGGTAGCAAAAGAGGAAGTGATAAAACGTGGAATCGCGTCGGAATATGTCGTGAATTTTTATATAGAGCAAACAAACAATCATGAGAATGCGTTTCCCTTTGATACAGTTTTAGAAATTTTTATTTTAGAGAAGCTATTGCATTCGGGGGAAATTAACATTGAGGAGAGTAAGATGGTCATTCAGCTTCTCCAAGATTATTTTGGTAAAGCATTTCAAACAAAGGATACGCAATTATGGTTGATCAGGAAGTTCGGCATTTCCTCGTGCTTTTTAGCGAAAAAGACGGAAGAACTTCAGTTTGAAAAGGATACAAAAGTCGTTTCGACAGTAGATTTCATGACATGCTCAGAGGAGCTAAAAATAAAATTCTTATAGTGGAGGAATAAGTGTGGAGAGAGTAAAAAAAGGGCATCTCGTTATAAATGGTATAGGTTCATCTAATGGAGGATCATTTGAGGATGTACTTGTAAACGGGGTAGGAACGATTAATGGAAATATTGAATGTGAACATTTGGAGAGTAGCGGAAAAGGACATTTTAAGGGTAACATTGTTTCGGAAAGTATTAAAGTGAACGGAACAGCCTCATTTGGAGGAGCGATATCCGGTGAGAAAATCGATATTGAGGGAAGTGTAAAAATCAAGAAAAATGTTCAAGTTCATTTATTAAAAGTATCTGGCAATAGTACTTTCGGTGAAAGTGTCCGTGGTGAGTCGATCAATATTGAAGGAAGGATCAGTATTACTGAAAACTGTGATGCAGAACAATTTCATGCCCGTGGTCCAATTAAAATAGGTGGAGAATTAAATGGTGAAAGCATTTTGATTGAACCTTACGGGAACTGCAGCATTGGGGAAATTGGAGGGCAGAGCATTTCTGTTAAACAAAGCGCACGACTTTCCCACTGGTTAAAACCATTTTTTACAAACACATTATCTGTTAATAGCATTGAAGGGGATGAAATAGAGCTAGAATCAACAATAGCAAAAATGGTTCGGGGCAAGAATATCAAGATCGGGAAAAAATGCGAAATTGATCTTGTTGAGTATTCCGATACTTTTGAAGTAGATAATGATGCAGATGTTAAAGAGTATAGAAAAGTGTAATAGAAGGAAAGTGGGTGGATAGAATGGAGAGAACTAATCTAACCATTAATGGTTCTGGATCATATGGAGGAGGCCTATATGGGAAAGTAAAAGTAAATGGTGAAGCCAAAGTCACTGACCATTTAGATTGCTTGCTTTACTCAATCCGCGGCAAAGGTCAAGTCATGGGCAATACAAAAGTAGAAACGTTATCTGTGTTTGGTGAGGCAGATTTAAATGGCGATTTACAAGCAAACAAGGTAAGTGTTTTCGGTAATTGTAACGTTGCTGGTGAAGGAGATATTAAAAATAGTGTTATTCGCGGTTCGTTCAAGATTGATGAGAAATATAATGGGGAGCGTGCCGAAATTAAAGGGGAATTAATCGTTAAAAGTGATGTTGAGGTGGAAAGTTTTATTTCGAAAGGCCATTTTCACATTGACGGCTTGTTAAATGCTGAGGAAATTGACATTTCTTTACGACATGGTAAAAGCTATGCAGGAGAAATCGGTGGAAAAAAAATAAATGTACGTGTTCCAAGTAGCATTAGTGATATTTTCCGCGGGAAAAAATATTTATTACTTGAGGCACGCGTAATAGAGGGAGACGATATTTATCTTGAAAATACAAAGGCTGATATCGTTCGCGGTCAAAATATTGAAATAGGACCTAGATGTGAGATTAATCAAATTGAGTATAAAGGCATATATAAGAAAGTTAAGAGTTCGATTGTTAAAGAAGAGAGAAAAATTTAGGGGGAACAAGATGAATATGGATCAGTCGAAATTAAAGTTTGTTGTAGCAGGATTATTGCTGGCAATGTTAATGGCGTCGATGGATAACACAATAGTCGTTACAGCAATGGGAACGATTGTCGGTGATTTAAAAGGACTGGACAGCTTTGTATGGGTGATTTCAGCTTATATGGTGGCTGAAATGGCTGGAATGCCGATATTTGGGAAATTATCGGATATGTATGGTCGTAAAATTTTCTTTTTAATGGGAATGATCTTGTTCTTACTTGGCTCAATTCTTTGCGGCATTTCCACGAATATTACTGAGTTAAGTATTTTCCGGGCAATGCAGGGAGTAGGCGGGGGAGCACTTATTCCGATTGCCTTTACAATTGTATTTGATATCTTTCCGCCAGAAAAACGCGGAAAAATGGGCGGGATATTTGGTGCAGTGTTTGGACTTTCAAGCATCTTCGGTCCTTTATTAGGAGCGTTTATTACTGACAATTTAAGCTGGCATTGGGTATTTTATATTAACTTACCATTAGGTATTATTGGTTTTATTTTAGTTGCTTTATTTTACAAAGAATCGAGCAAACATCAAAAGCAAAAAATCGACTGGTTTGGTGCTATCACGCTTGTAGGAGCAGTTGTTTGTTTAATGTTTGCCCTTGAACTTGGTGGCAAAAAATACGAATGGAGTTCAACAGAAATTATTAGTTTATTTATCGGATTTATTATTTTATTTCTTGCCTTTATTGTTATCGAGACTAAAGCGAAAGAACCAATTATTTCATTTAAAATGTTTAAAAATCGATTATATGCAGGAAGTACATTAGTAGGGATGTTTTATGGAGCTACTTTTATGGCTGCAACAACTTATATTCCGATTTTTATACAAGGTGTACATGGTGGATCAGCTACTAACTCAGGACTATTGCTGTTGCCAATGATGTTAAGCTCTACAATATCTGCCCAGGCAGGCGGATTTTTAGCGACAAAAATGAGCTATCGTAACGTTATGTTTCTTTCGGCGATTATCACAATTGTTGGAGTATGTTTACTCGGTACGCTCGGACCTGAAACTAGCCGCTTTCTCATTACAATTTATATGATTATTGTGGGATTAGGAGTTGGTTTCTCATTCTCCGTGTTAGGTATGGCTGCTATTCATAGCTTTGGCGTGGAGCAGCGGGGGCAAGCCTCCTCAACGAGCAACTTTATGCGCTCAATCGGAATGACAGTAGGTGTCAGTATTTACGGAACCATTCAAAATAATGAATTCAGTGATCTACTAAAAGAAAGCCTTAAAAAATTAAGCACAAGTATGGGAAATCATTACAAGACGGGCATTAAAGTCGATCCAAATGGTTTATTAACTGAACAAACACGGAAAATGATGCCTCCTGAAATATTACATCGTATTATTGATGCATTATCTACTTCTATTGTTCATACGTTTCTTTGGTCACTTTGCCCGGCGGTGCTCGCATTTGTATTCATTTTCATTATGGGCAAAGAAAGACTGGTTGCTCATCAAACGCAGCCTAGTGGAATGATGAAAGAGACAGCATCAACAATGAAAGAGGAAGTATAACAAAAAGAGACATCGGCATTTAAGTCCGATGTCTCTTTTTTGCTAGGCTCTTTCTACAGGATTGTTGTTTGCAAATATCTTGATGATGATTATATCCAAGTATTGATTTAAGTTAGTCAATTGAGCATAAGGGACGAGACTCCTGTGGAAATTAACTATCCCTGTGAAATAAAAGCATGTAAAAAGGAAAGGAATAAAAATAACATTCAGTACCTTGCAATAAACAATAGTGTATGTTAAATTATTAGTTGTAAATCAGTACTATATATTGTATAGTACTGATCGAAATTCGATTGGGGTGAACGAAGTTGAACGTTCAATTTAAAAAAGGCGTTTTAGAACTATGCGTACTCGTGCTGCTTGATAAAGGGGACCGATACGGCTATGAACTAGTGCAAAAAATTTCGCAGCAAATAGAAATATCAGAAGGATCAGTGTATCCATTATTAAGGAGACTTACAAAGGAACATTATTGTACAACATATTTAAAGGAATCAACTGAAGGACCATCAAGGAAATATTATCAATTAACAGATGAGGGGAAACATTATCTTTTAGAATTGCTGGCAGAGTGGAACCAATTCTCAAGAGGGGTCAACCAACTTATTAAGGAGGGGGAAGAAAATGGGTAAAGAGCAATTTTTAAAGCAGTTAAAATCCTCGTTAAGAAAACTCTCTACAGAAGAGCGTGAAGATATTTTACATGATTATGAAGAGCATTTTACGATCGGCTTATCGGAAGGGAAAACAGAGGAAGAGATAGCCAATTCATTAGGGTCACCTCAGCAAATTGCGAAAGAAATGCTTGCACTTTATCATATGGAAAAGGTAGAGACAACTGTTACGCCAGGAAATATACTACGGGCTGTATGGGCAGTTATTGGACTTGGTTTTTTTAATCTTGTCATTGTTCTTGGGCCATTTATTGCGTTAGTAGGGGTTTTATTTGCTGGATGGGCAGCATCAATATCTTTTGTTGTTTCTCCTTTGATTGAATTAGTCCAGGGAGTGCTTTATCCGAAAGCCTTTAATTTATTTGAACTATTTATTTCCTTGGCAATTTGTGGTGTCGGATTACTTGTTATTGTCGCAATGTTTTATATTACAAAGGGTCTTATTTATTTATTCTTGCGTTATTTAAAATACAATATATCACTTGTAAAAGGTGGGCTTAAACATGATTAAAAAAATCTTAGCCATTGCCTGTATTCTAATTGTAATTGGTGCAATTGGAGGATTATTAACCTTTCGACAATTCCATCAGACAGTTTCAATATCAAAAGAAAAATTATTTAATGGCAATGATATAACTGCAATCCAATTGGACTCACATGATGCAAAGGTAGATATTATTCCTGTTCAATCAAATAAATTGAAGGTTGAATTAAAAGGGCAGACTACAAAGGATATGCAGAGAACGATTTCAACAACAGTGAAAAATGGAAAACTATTTATTGGAGTAAAGGAAACAGCACCAAAATTTTTCAATTTGCACTTTGTTGTCTTGAAAGATCTTCATCTAAAGCTTTATATTCCTGAAAAACAATATAATGCATTAAAGATAGAGAGTGATAACGGTAAAGTCGAAGCAAAAGGTTTAAACATAAAGAATGTGAGTGCGAATACAAATAATGGAGAAATTCATTTAACAGACATTTCTTCATCTGATGTACGCGTCCACTCAGATAATGGTCAACTTGTACTAGATCGTGTAACTGGCCGGTTAACTGGTTCGACTAATAACGGAAAAATCTATATGATAACGGAACATTTGAATAGGGATATTCAGTTGCGCTCAGATAATGGGGAAATTGAAATCGAAACTGATAAGGAACCGACGAATGCGCGTTTTCATGTTCATAGCGATAATGGAAGTATTAATATTTTAGATAAATATAAAGACGATGCAACAATCGGAAAGGGGCAGCATCTCATTCAATTATCAACTGACAATGGTGCGATAAACGTAGAAAATATTAAAAAGAGTAAATGATTTTCGCTCTAGAATGCTCCAATCAACAAATAACGAGGATGTTCCGTTGTATTATGGGACATCCTCGCTTTATTTTGAGAAAGTATAATTAGATCACGCTCCCTAATAAAAGCACAACAATTAGACCGGTAATAGAAATGACGGTTTCTAGTAATGTCCAAGTTAAAAAGGTTTCTTTTATACTTAAATTAAAGTATTCTTTGAACATCCAAAATCCGGCATCATTTACGTGGGAGGCGATAAGACTGCCAGCTCCTGTTGCTAAAACCATTAAAGCAGGATTAACATGACTTGCAGCCATTAAAGGAGCAGCAAGACCTGCAGCCGTTAAAGCTGCCACAGTAGATGAGCCGAGACATAAACGTAAAATAGCAGCAATACACCATGCTAGGAATAATGGCGATAGACTTGAATGTTTAAACAAATCAGCTACAAAATTCCCTACACCACCATCTATTAATACTTGTTTAAAGGCACCGCCTCCGCCGATGATTAATAGCATCATAGCAATACTTGCAGCGGCTTGGGCGTTAGAATTCATTATATCTTTCATCGGAATATTACGTGCAATTCCCATTGTGTAGGTTGCTAATAAAATCGATAAAAGCATAGCAGTAGATGGTGCACCAATTAGCTCAATTACTTCTTTCGTGGTTGAATCACTTTTAACAAATAATGAGAAAACAGTTGCAATCGCCATCAAAATTACCGGGAACATAGCAGTAAATGTACTAATTGCAAATCCAGGTGTGTCTTCTAATTTGAATTGCTTCTGTGGGCCAAGCGCTGCAATATTCCCTACACGATTAAAGCTAGCAGGCACCATTCTTTTTGCAAATTTTGTAAACACTGGTCCAGCTAAAATAACAGCTGGAATAGAGACAATAAAGCCTAGTATTAATACTTGCCCAACATTCGCATGATATGCAACAGCAAGGGCTGTAGGACCTGGATGCGGCGGTAGGAAACCATGTGTAACAGATAAAGCAACGGTCATTGGTATGCCTAAGTATAGGATTGGAACACGAAGTTCCTTCGCAATTGCGCAAACAATAGGAATTAGTAGTACGAGTCCCACTTCAAAGAATAAGGCAATCCCGATGATGAATGACGCAATAATGACTGCAAATTGAATATATTTTTCACCAAAACGATTAATGAGTGTTGTAGCAATGCGATATGCGCCACCGGCATCTGCAAGCAGCTTGCCAAGCATAGCCCCTAATCCAAAGACGAGGGACAAGTGTCCAATTGTTCCGCCAATCCCACCCTCAATGGAGGTGACGATCTTATTAAGCGGCATTCCGAGTGCAATGGCCACTCCAAAAGATACGACAATAAGGGAGATGAACGTATTTAACTTAAATTTCATAATTAAAATTAATAAGATGATAACCCCAATACCTACAATCAAAATTGGCATACCAAATTCGCCTTCTTTCCCAGTTAGATTTTTAATCTAGCATGTTATCTTCCTAGCCAACCGCCATCAACGGCTAATAAGTGACCGTGAATATAGTTCGATGCATCTGAAGCCAAAAATACAACAGTTCCCATAAAGTCTTCGGGAGTTCCCCATCTGCCAGCAGGAATTCGCTCCAAAATTTGGCGACTTCGTGTTTCATCCTGAATAAGGGCTTCATTCATATCTGTTGCAATATAGCCTGGAACAATGGCATTAACGTTCACGTGATTTTTTGCCCATTCGTTTGATAACGCTTTCGTAAGTTGCGCGACTCCACCTTTAGCAACAGCATAGGCTGGGACTATGTAACCACCTTGAAAGGATAATAGTGAAGCCATATTAATGATTTTCCCTTGTTGTTGTGCAACCATAAATTTTCCTGCTTCTTGGCATAACAGCCAAACACTCTTTAAATTTACTTGAATAACATCATCCCAGTCAGTTTCAGAAAAGGAAACTGACGGAGAACGCCGCTGAATACCAGCATTGTTGACCAATATATCAATTTTCCCTAGTTCCTTAATGACTGTTGGAATGGCTGCTTTCACTTGTGCCGTATCTTCCATATTACAAGGGACAACTATACAATTTTTTCCTAATGATTCAATTTCTCCTTTAAGTGCAACATCATTTACATTCCTTTGTAATGAGGCAATGTCTGCACCTGCTTCTGCTAATGCAACAGCCATTTTTCTACCTATTCCTCTAGTTGCCCCTGTAATGGCAGCTACTTTATCATCTAAACGAAACATATAAAATCACCTCATAAATTTGGTTGAAATAATACTTTTAAAGACGTTTCTGGGTTAAGCATATATTCAAATCCTTTTTCAATTTCCTCTAGGGGCAGCTCATGCGAGATAAGGGGAGTCACATTAATTTCTCCACTTGCCATCATGCTAATGGCCGCTGCAAAATCTGTTGAATGATAACATCTTGTTGTCGTAAGCGATAATTCTCGAAAATGCATAGACGCAAGGTCAACAATCGGTTTTTGTTTATATACACTGACAACGATGATTTGTCCTTGTGTTCTGCAAACATCAATCATTTGCTGAGCTGTTACGTTATTTCCGGCTACTTCGAATACAACATCGGCACCGATACCGTTTGTTTCAGCTTTAACAACCTCGACAATATTATCTTTTTTGGCATCAATGGCGGCTAAACCTAATGAAGCAGCTTTCTTAAGTCGGAAAGGGCTTACATCGGAAATGTAGATCTTTTTTGCACCTGCTATTTTCGCTGTAAGGCCAATTATTAACCCAATTGGACCAGCACCTAATATGGTGACAGTATCTCCAACTTTTAAATTTGAACGTCTGACTGTATGAATTCCTACCGCTACTGGTTCTGTTAACGCTGCATGGGCATCACTTAATGAATCTGGTACTTTATGCAAGCGGTGGAGGGGAACTGCTACATATTCAGCAAAACCACCATGCCAATCAATACCAATCAAGCCAAGTGCTTCACAGACTTGTGGGTTTCCCGACAAGCAGGCTGGGCATTCACCGCAACTAATCGTCGGTTCAACGACAACGCGATCGCCAATTTGGAAACGGGGGTCTTCTCCGTTGATATCTTCGATCACGCCAGAAAATTCATGTCCCATTGCAAGCGGTGCTTTTGCCCGCGGATGCTTCCCGGAATAAATCATCATGTCCGTCCCGCATATTCCTGCGAAGGAGACTTTAATTAATGCTTCATTTCGCTTTGGAGAAGGTTTATCCAATTGTCCTATGCGGACGTATTTCTCTGAAAGGTACAAACCTGCCTTCATATCAATTTCCTCCTTTAGAGAGCTATTTATTGTTGTCTTCTTGTAATAATGAAGTAAATACTGTTGCTCGCGTATCTTCAAAATGGTGGTGAATTGCCTTATCAAGCATAGCTTCACTATTTGATTGGATCGCTTTAATAATGAAATAATGTGAATCTATGAGGTTATTAATCTCATTAAAATGATCTTTAAATCGGTTAACAGTTGCAACAAGTAAAGCCGTCAATATAATGGGCCTAATATTGAGCCAAAGTCGTAATATTCTTGTATGACCAGCCGTTTCAATCATCAGCTGATGAAAATGTAGATCGTAATATGAAAATTCAACAGCATTGTGATGATTCATAGCCATAACCATTTTATCTGTTATTTTTGTTAGCTCAGTGACTAGCTTCTCCTGATCTAATCTACACAACTGTTTGAGAATAAATGATTCAATCAACATTCGAACGTCATAAAGCTCTTCTAAGTCTTTCTTGTTAAATCCTAAAACAACGGCTCCCATGCGTTCAAGGCGAATCAATCCCTCATTTGCAAGAACATGGAGAGCATCTCGTACAGGTGAACGACTCGCTGAAAATTCTGAAGCGAGTTTGTTCTCAGATAGGATAGTTTCTTTAGGAATTTCCCCTGTGATAATTCGTAAACGAACTTCACAAGCGATTTTTTCGCCAATTGCGTGACTTTGTAACCATTCAGAAGGATAGTTCATGTCATTTCACCCGAGTAAATTTTATTGTGTACTTGTATACAAGCAAAGTGTAGTATATGTATATTTTTTGTAAACGTTTTTATTACTATTTATTCGGAATTATAAATTGAATTTATGTTGCCTAAAATTAAAAAGCTGTCCCAATTATGATCTGAGACAGCTGTTGGATGAAGGCTTTTTTTAAAAGCTTTATTCTTGATTAAGAGAAGTTAGTCCTCACAATAGAATGCTCGTTTTCAGTGGGCGGTAAGTATTCTCGGATTTCACGCTTTCCACTTTAATCAACTTCATGATGAGACTTTTAGAGAACAACATTTATTTTCTTTCGAGAAAAAACTATATCTTAACTATTCATTCGTTAATTTTAATATATCAAGTAGTTTAAAGAACAGGCTCAAAATGATAGCAACAACTGTGGCTAGTCCCATTCCGCTTAATGAAACAGTTCCAATATTAATTGTAGCTCCGCTTAAACCTACTGCTAAGACAACACATGTGAGTATTAAGTTTTGTGAACGGCTGTAATCCACTTTCGCTTCTACTAACATACGTAATCCACTTGCGGCAATGACCCCGAATAACAGCATAGATATACCACCCATTACTGGTTGTGGAATAGATGAGATCAGTGCAGCTAATTTTCCGCAGAATGATAGGATAATGGCAATAACTGCAGCACCGCCAATAACCCAAGTAGAGTAAACACGTGTAATGGCGAGTACTCCAATATTCTCTCCATAGGTTGTGTTTGGCGTTGAACCTAAGAAACTAGAGATAATCGTTGAAATACTATTTCCCATTAATGAACGATCGAGCCCTGGATCTTTCGTTAAATCTTTCTTCACAATATTACTCGTTACAATTAGATGGCCAATATGCTCTGGAATGATGACAAGTGCTGCAGGAAGAATAATGAGTATATCGGACATATTAAATTTAATATGGTAATAAGTTGGTAATGAAATCCATGCAGCTTTATGAACTGCTGAAAGGTCGACGATACCGAATGCTAAAGCAATCAAATATCCGCAAATGATCCCAATTAAAATCGGAATGATTTTTAAAAATCCACGTAGAGTAACCCAACATACGACTGTAATAGCTAAAGTTAAAAGTGAAACAGTAATTGTTTGCGGGTCAGGACTCCAATTTTTTACCGTAGCATCTGAGCTAATAAGACCCGCCATTTGTGCAGCAGTCGGGACAAGCTGGAGCCCAATTACTGCTACGATTGCGCCCATAGCAGCTGGCGGAAAGACAACATCAATCCATCTAGTTCCAACAGCTTTAATAATGAGTGAAATAATGAAAAGGACGATTCCTACAACAAGAAATCCACCTAGTGCATAGCCGTAACCTTGTCCGCCAGAATATTTTGCTAAAACAGCGGATACTGGAGCAATAAAGGCAAAACTTGAACCGAGATAGGCAGGAATTTTTCCTTTTGTGATTAAAAGGTATAGTAGCGTACCAATTCCATTCATTAATAAAATCGTTGCAGGATCAATTTTAAATAAGACAGGGACCAATACAGTTGATCCGAACATAGCGAATAAGTGCTGAAAGCTTAATGGTAAACTTTTTAAAAATGGCAACTTTTCATCTACTTTTATTTCACGTTGCATCTATGTTTCCCCCTATAAGTAAAGTGATATATGATCGTTTGCTGAAATATGGGGCTTTCGTCGGCAAAATAAAAAGCACCTTACCAACGAAAGATGGCAAGGTGCAATATATGCATGCATAATAATTGCGTGTTTATCCGTAACCTTGCCAGCCTCACAGGACTGTTTTTAAAGGCAAACATGTTCATTTGTCTTTGACATTATCGCAGTCAGCAATAGATTTGTCAATAGGGTACTTCATTAAAAAAAATAAAACAGCAGGGAAATCCACTGCTGTTTTTATGTATTTATATAAATTTTTCCATTATTTCCAAACATTATGAGCAATTTCTACAACATGGCGGAGTTTGTCCCATTGCTGCTGCTCTGTGAGGAGATTTCCTTCCTCTGTTGATGCAAATCCGCATTGTGGACTCAGACAAAGTTGGTTAATAGGAACAAAACGAGATGCCTCATCAATCCGCCGTTTTACATCATCTGGGTCTTCTAATTCACCGAATTTTGAAGTAATCAATCCAAGTACAATTTGTAAATCTTTACGTTTTACAAAGCGTAAAGGCTCGAAACCTCCTGCACGGTCACTGTCGTATTCTAAAAAGTAACCGTCAATATTCAATTCGTCGAATAGCGTCTCTGCAACTGGTTCATAGCCTCCAGACGAAATCCATGTGGAACGGAAATTTCCACGACAAATATGCATTGTAATTTTTAAATCAGCAGGACGATCTGCAACAGCCTCGTTGATTGTGCGAGCATAGAATGTTTGTAATTCCTCAGGATTTAAACCACGTGCTTTTAGTTGCTCTTTTTGTTCATCAGAGCAGAGATATGCCCACGCGGTATCATCAAGTTGTAAATAACGACAGCCTGCATCGTAAAAAGATTCAATTGCTTTTTTGTATGTACGTCCTAAATCATGGAAAAATTCATCTTGATTTTGATAGGCACTTTCCTCAATTGTTCCGCGGAAATGTAGCATACTTGGGCTTGGAATCGTCATTTTTGCTGTATGATCTCCAGCAATGCTATGTAAAAATTTATAGTCATCAATCATTGGATGATCAGTAAAATCTAATTTGCCGACCACTTTAATCCCGTGTGATTTTGCCTGATGTTGTTTAAATTGAATGCCGTGTTCTGCATTATAGCCCTCAACGCCTACTAAATGTTCAAGGAAGTCGAAATGCCAAAAAGCACGACGAAATTCTCCATCTGTAATAGATTGTAAACCAATCTCTTTTTGTTTTTGAACAATACGTTCAATTTCTTTATTCTCAATGTCTCTTAATTTATCAGCAGTTATTTCCCCGGAAGCTTTTTGTATACGGGCTCTCTTCACTGCATCAGATCTAAGTAAACTTCCGACATGGTCGGCGCGAAATGGTGGTTGAAGCTGTGTTTTGGTCATGCAAATCTCCCCTTCCATTGAATATTTAGAATAATAACAAATATGTGTACGGTTGTAAATGAAATTTACATACTTATTGAATTTTTCGCAAATATAAAAAGATAACAATAAAGTGAAAAACATTTTATCTATGAATCTTTTTTTCTTGACTTATAAGTATAAGTGAATAAAATAATTAGAGTGTAGAATATTTAGTGACTCAAAATATTATCCATCGCGGCTTTAAAAGCGTCTCAAACGAGTAACATTCAACTTATGAGATCGCTTCTTTTTATTTATTACTTCATCTTTATAAAAACCTCTAATCTAACAATTGCAGGTAACTAAATGTTTGCGAGGGTAAATGAGATTTCGTGCCTGTACTAGATCCAACAAAACATGAAGACTGTTGATGAGAGAAGCGATAAGCTTACAGCATATCGCACGAATATCGTATGTCACCCGCCTTTTAAGATTCACACATTTCTTTTCATAATTACTTTACGAAAAAATAATAAATGGGGGATTGAGTATGGAATCAGAAAGTACTGTTTCGCAATCAGTTAAAATTGCACCTTTTTTTGCTGTCATGATGTTAGGAGCGCTTGTTGCATTTTTGAATCAAACACTTATTAATATTGCTTTGCCGCAAATTATGAATCATTTACATATAACAGCGGCAACGGCTAACTGGTTATCAACGATCTACATGTTGACGAATGGGATCGTTATTCCAATTACAGCTTATTTAATGAGCCGTTTTACAACGAGACAGTTATTTTTGGCATCAATGGGTCTATTTACAATTGGAACGTTGATCTGCGCAGTTGCACCTGGTTTTTCGGTATTACTAATCGGTCGTGTTGTGCAAGCGGTCGGTGCAGGAATTATTATGCCGCTAATGATAAATGTTATTTTTATATTATTCCCGCCGCACCGCCGTGGATTTGCCATGGGAATCTTTGGGGTTGCGATGAATTTCGCCCCTGCGATCGGTCCTACTCTTTCTGGATGGATTGTAGAAAACCATTCTTGGAGAACATTGTTTTTTGTTATACTGCCAATTGCGGTGATTGATTTAATCGGTTCAATGTATTTTGTAAAAAATGTAACGGAAACAAGCCGTCCAAAATTAGATCGTCTCGGTGTTATGTTATCTACACTCGGTTTTGGAGGTATTCTATATGGATTTTCGACCAGTGCCACAAAGGGATGGAGTAGCACTGAAGTCATTCTTACACTAGTCATTGGGGCCATTTTCTTTATATTATTTGTTTGGCGCCAATTTGCCATTGATCATCCAATACTGGAGTTTCGTATATTCCGTTATTCAACGTTCACATTAACAATGGCAATTAATATTATTGTTACGATGGCTTTATTTTCTGGTATGATCTTAATGCCAATTTATATGCAAAATGCCCGTGGGTTTTCACCAATTATGTCTGGGCTTTTACTGTTGCCTGGGGGAATCATCATGGGAATCATGTCACCAATTACTGGGAAATTATTTGACCGTTTTGGTGCTAAATGGTTGGCGATTATTGGTCTACTTATCACAGCTATTACAACTTATGCATTAACAAAATTGGAACTTACAACTTCCTTTACTTATGTTGTTACAGTTTACACCATTCGAAGTTTTGGAATCTCTATTTTAATGATGCCAATCTTTACAGCAGGATTAAATGATTTGCCTTTACATTTAAATAAGTTCGGAACAGCAATGGTAAATACCTTTAGAATGGTTGCTGGTGCAGTAGGAACGGCATTTTTTGTTTCGGTTATGACAACTAAAGGCGTAGCGCATACGAAAGATATTATGGTATCAAAACATGTTTTACCGACTGATAAATTGCATGCAGCAGTTGCCGCAAAAGAGGGTGCTGTTATGGGGATCAATGATGCATTTATGGTCGCAACATATTTAGCATTCTTAGCTTTAGTTTTATCATTGTTTATCAAGAATACTGTGCCAAAATCTGAATTACCGAACGAAGCAGTAAAGCAAGCAAAGGTAAAAGCAGTTACAGAATAAATCTTGTTAGAAACCTACCTTAACCAAGAGGTGAACACTTGGTAAGGTAGGTTTTTTTATAGGTAACGGATTATAAAAAAGTTGATTGTTTATTGGAACGAGAGGTGAGAGGCTTCTGCGGGAATAGCGGAATTGAATTGCTGAGCCCCAGCAGGCGATAAGACTTAATATGCCTGCGGATAGCGAACATATTGAGCGGGGTTCATTTTACTAATTAAAAGTTAGTTTACTAGTAAAAAAATGCTATTTTTAATATTTTGATATTTATTAGGAGTAAAAGTTTGCTAAGTTGGGAATGATGTAGTTAACAATGAATTTATTTGAGGAGGCACAATTAATGGAGAAGGCAAACAAAAGAACATTGTCTGACTTTGTTTATGGAGATCAATTTAAAATCAAAGCGTACCTCAATTATTTATTTAATCAATTAAATAACAGAGCTCAAAAGCAGGTGGATAATCTCGTCTATCCAAATAAATAAGTTACAATAAAAAATCCAGCAAAGATTTAATTTTGCCGGATTTTTCTATTGTTTATTTGCGGATTATCCTTGTTGCTCAAACAACTTTGCAATTTCTATAATAACTTGTGTTGCTTTTTCCATTGTTTCTACGGATACATATTCAAATTTACCATGCATGTTTTCTCCGCCAGCAAAAATATTTGGAGTAGGAAGTCCCATATATGAAAGCTGTGAGCCATCAGTACCGCCACGAATTGGAGAAACTTTCGGTTCAATATTTAAATTTTTCATTGCTGTATAAGCGATATCGACAATTTCTTTTACAGGTTCAATTTTCTCTTTCATGTTATAATATTGATCTTTTAAATCTAACGTGATTTTATCAGCACCATATTTTTCTTTTAAATCGTTTACGATGGATTGAATATGATCTTTTTTGGCATTGAACTCTGAACGGTCAAAATCGCGAATAATATAATTCATATTGGCTTGCTCAACATTTCCTTGTAATGAGAGTAGATGATAGAATCCTTCATAACCTTCTGTCAATTCAGGAGCCTCATTTTCAGGAAGTCGGTTGTGCAGTTCCATTGCAATTTTAAGTGCGTTTACCATTTTTCCTTTTGCAGACCCAGGGTGGATATTATTTCCTTTTATTGTAATTTTGGCGGCAGCAGCATTGAAACTTTCGTATTCTAGTTCACCGAGTGGTCCGCCATCCATCGTATATGCGTATTTCGCATCAAAAGCCTCCACATTAAATTTATGTGGTCCTCTGCCAATTTCTTCATCAGGTGTAAAGGCTACACGAATTTTACCATGCTTTATTTCAGGGTGCTGGAGCAAATAATCCATCGCAGTCATAATTTCAACAACACCAGCTTTATCGTCTGCCCCAAGAAGGGTCGTACCGTCCGTCGTAATAAGTGTTTGGCCTTTATAATGTTGAAGATTTGGGTATTCTTCAGGTGAAAGGGTAATATGTAAATCTTTGTTTAAAACAATGGGTCCTCCATCATAATTTTCAACTAATTGCGGATTTACGTTTTTACCAGTGAAGTCTGTTGCTGTATCTACATGCGCCAGAAATCCGATTGTTGGAACTGTCTTTTCAGTATTAGCAGGCAAGGTTGCGAAAACATAACCATTTTCGTCAATTGTTACTTCATCCATTCCGATTGATTTTAATTCATCAACGAGCATGTTCAATAAAGTCAGCTGGCCAGGTGTAGAAGGGCACGTTTCACTTTCTTCATTAGATTGAGTATCTACTTTTACGTAAGTTGTAAATCTTTTAATGATATCCTTTTTCAAGATCTTCACTCCTTCTCTTAAGTATGTGTATATTTTACCAGAAAGCCATTAAAATCACATGAATGTTCTTTCAGCAGTGACAGATATTATCTTTTTACTATATAAAATTTTTATCCAGCATAAAATACATTCTTTTAAAATATTAATTACCCCCTTTTCATGAGTAAGGGGAATGATTGAGAATGTTTTTGGAAATATTAAGATCACACTATTTGATCAGTACGGACAGTGCAGTTTGTTTGAAGAAAATTTACGGTTTATTGTATGATATCTTTACAATTTAAACAGAGGTAGTACTCTCGTTTTTTATAAACTAAAGCGTTTCTCGCAGTTAGTTATATTAAGGAAATTATTTTAGAAAAATATTTATGTTGAGAGGATGAGTATTATGGATAATACAAACATTAAGAAACAGGAAATTATTAAAGCCTTTCAATTCCGACATGCAACAAAAGAATTTGATGCAACGAAACGGATTTCAGATGATGATTTTTCATTTATATTAGAGGCTGCAAGATTGTCTCCGAGTTCAGTTGGATTTGAACCTTGGAAGTTTTTGGTCGTCCAAAATAAAGAATTAAGGGACAAACTAAAAGCAGTAAGCTGGGGGGCACAAGGTCAGCTTCCAACAGCCAGCCATTTTATTGTAATTTTGGCAAAAACAAATATACGGTATGACTCAGAATATGTATTAAATCTCAATAAAAATGTAAAAGGTATGTCAGATGAAATTATTGAAAAAATAACTCCGCGATATAAGGAGTTTCAAGAATCTGATTTTCATTTATTTGATAATGATCGTGCGCTGTTTGATTGGGCATGTAAACAAACGTACATTGCATTAGCAAATATGATGACAGCTGCAGCCTTAATCGGGATTGATTCATGTCCGATTGAGGGATTTAACTATGACGCTGTTCATCAAGTATTGGAAAAAGAAGGATTGCTTGAAAATGGAGAGTGGGATGTTGCAGTGATGGCCGCCTTTGGTTATAGAGCCCATGATCCTAAACGTCCTAAAACGCGGAGAAAATTAGAAGACATTGTGCAATGGGTGGAATAATCTTGCTTCCATTGCTTAGAAAGGTTTGAAACGATGGACATTTTATTAGCAATTTTACCTGCAATATTTTGGGGCAGTATTGTTCTATTTAATGTTAAGTTAGGTGGGGGACCGTATAGCCAAACGCTTGGAACAACGCTTGGGGCGTTAATTTTTTCCATCGTTTTATACTTCTTTACCCATCCTGCTTTTACACCTTTAATTTTTGGAGTAGGGATTGTTTCCGGATTATTTTGGGCAGTTGGGCAAAGTAATCAATTAAAAAGTATTGATTTAATAGGTGTTTCGAAAACAATGCCTATTTCAACAGGTATGCAATTGGTGTCTACTTCATTATTTGGTGTAATTGTTTTTCATGAATGGTCAACGACTAAATCAATTATATTAGGAATATTAGCCCTTATTTTAATCATCGTTGGAATTATTCTTACTTCATTAGAAGATAAGCATAACCATGACGGAAAGCAATCAGGCAATTTCAAAAAGGGATTGGTCATCTTAGTTATTTCAACAATTGGTTATTTAGTATATGTTGTTGTTGCACGCTTGTTCCACGTGAGCGGATGGGCAGCTCTTTTACCGCAGGCAATTGGTATGGTAGTTGGTGGTATTATTTTGACCTTTAAGCATAAACCGTTTAATAAATATGCTATTAAAAATATTTTACCAGGTTTAATATGGGCGGCAGGAAATATGTTTTTATTCATTTCTCAGCCGCGGGTCGGCGTAGCAACAAGCTTTTCGCTTTCCCAAATGGGGATCGTCATTTCAACACTTGGAGGCATATTAATTTTAGGTGAAAAGAAAACAAAAAGGCAATTAATTGCTATTATTATCGGGATCATCTTAATTATTTTAGCAGGAATATTTTTAGGAATTGCGAAAAGTCCTGGATAATGAAAAAAACATCGTATCGATTGATACGATGTTTTTTAATAGGGGAGGTTATGCTGTTACTTTTATAATTGTTTTTCTAGACCACGGTCTAGATAGCCAGCGTTTAGTGGCAAAAGTGCCACGGAACCATTCGTCAACTCCTTGAGCAATCCAAACACCAATTAATCCCAACTCAAAATGAACTCCGAGCAAATAACTTAAGCATACAGCAAATCCCCACATCGAGAAAATCCCGATGACGACAGGAAAACGGACATCTCCCGCAGATTTTAAAGCACTCATTAAGACAATATTCATCGCTCTTCCCGGCTCTGTAAAAATAATGATCCATAATATTGGCAAGCCCACGGCGATAATATTAGGATTATGAGTAAATGTATCTAATATTGGCGATCCAGTTAAAGCAATGATTAATGAAGTAATAAATGAAGCAAGCATAGCGATTTTTAATGTTTTAATTCCCCGTTGTAGTGCGCGTTCAAATTGTTTTCCCCCTATATAACGAGCAATTAACAGCTGGGTACCGGATGCGATTGCTAACGTAAAGAGATAACAAATCATCGAAATATTATTAATATAAACGCGTGCAGCAAGTGAAGGCGCACCAAGCGTAGCAATGAAACCGGTAATGATCAGTTGCGAAAATTGATAAGAGAAATTTTCACCTGCTGAGGGGATTCCGATTGCTAGCAGGCCTTTAACATCTTCTTTATTGATTTTAAATAAATCTTTAATGCTCATTCTTAAGGCAAGGCGGCGATGAATGAAATAGAGCAAAGCCAGCACTGCGATAAGTCGAGCAATGACAATTGCCCAGGAGACACCTGTAACTCCCGTAATAGGGAGCCCGAAAATTCCTGAAATTGCGAGGATATTCCCTATAATACTTATACAATCCATTAAAATAGTGACCGACATGGACTCTTTTGTATAGCCATAGCTGCGTAAAACTGCACTTAAAGCGAGAGAAATTGATTCGAGAAATAGAGAGGCTCCACATATATGTGTGAATATTAATGCATACTCGTATACTTTACCGTGAATATCGAAAAAACTTAGAAGTGTACCCCCAAAAATAAAAATCATTAAAGCAATGATGGCACCAAACCAAAAATTCAAGCCAAATGCAGAATGAGCTACATGCCTTGCTTCTTTATATTTACCTGCACCAAGCCGTTGGCCGATTAAAATAACAGCACCGATAGAGGTAACGTTAAACACTAAAATAAACATATTTAGTAATTGATTGGCTACACCAACTCCAGCTGCAGCGTTATCAGAATAATGGCTGAGTATCAATGTTGCGATAATTCCAATTCCCATATGCAAGGACAGTTCTATAAACAGCGGCCATGAAATGCTAAAAAGTGTTTGCTCATTGTATTTGTTTATTTGGCTACTCAAAACAGGTCCCTCCTTTTTATCTGCTGAAAAAAAACACTAACAACAGTTTAATCGTTTAAATGGTGGAGGGGAATACCGAATATTAATTTATTTACAAAAATTTTCGTTATAAACATGTATACATTCCTTTAATAATGCAATTGTGCTTCCACTATGCAGAACAGCAGTTCTTTTTTCTGTAATTAAAATAATGGAGTAACTTTAAAAGGGGGGATTGATAATTATTTGTTTATAGGAATTTATAGTTGTTTGCAAGTTTTGAATAATGTTTACTATAATGTAAACTTGTTTACAAAAATAGTTTGCTTTTGTTTGCGATTAAGTTTGCATGTTTACAAATATGTTTACGTATTGTTATATCAATATTTTTGGTAAAGTTTGCAGTTTTGTTTACATGTTTACACTTTTGTTAAAATTTTTTCTCGTAATTGATTATTTTCAGGCGTTTCTATATGCTTAAGGTAGTTAAAGAAAAAATTGTTTAGGGAGGAAAAAATATGAGCAAATCTCGCATTGCAGCAGTAGATGTAGGTAATGATTCATTAAAGGCAATTTTCGGAAAACTAGATTACGAGTTAAATATCCCAAATGTCATTGCAAGGGATATTGAGGATCGCCCTGTTATTGGAATTGAAGAACTAAATCAAAAGAACCCCTTAGAAGGAATACATATTAAAGTACACTCCCCTGCTCTAAACGATAATAATGTAATTTATCGTGTCGGTGATTTAGCGACAAAGAGTGATAATGCAACTGAGCTAGATCCTGGAAGCAGTAAATCTGAAGAAGATCAAACACTCGTGATGTTATTTGCAAGCTTAGCTCTTGATGCTGTCAGAGAAGAGAATGCTTTAGTTTTTACTAGAAATCAAAATGTGATTGATGCCAATTATATTTTAGGTACTGGATTACCCCTTCGTGAAGTAAAGGAAGGAAAAGATGCTGGATACAAAGCACAATTATTAGGTTCAGTCCATCAAGTAGAGTTTTTAGTAACGCCGAAGTACCAAGGATTGAAAGTGAATATCAAATTTTCAGATGTAAAAATTTATCCAGAAGGATTTGCGGCTTTTATTAATTTAGTAATGGATAATGATTTGAACATTATTAATAAAGAATTAATCGATAAAAGAATTTTAATTCAAGATATCGGCGGATTATCTACAGATATTGCTGTTATCAAAAACCGCAATGTTGACGATGATAAGGCACAAGGATTCAATTTAGGGGTTTCTGAGGCATTAGAACAAATTCGCGAAGAGATTCGTATGAAATATGGAGTAGAGTTAGATAGTAGAAGTGATGTAGTCGATATTATTACGAAAAAACATGATCGCAACCATATAATGGTAAAAGGAAGCCGGACAAGCGTTCATGACATAACTGACCGAATTCTTTTTGACCTTGCTAAAAAACAATATCGATTATTGCGCAACGTTTGGCAAAAAAATTCACAGACAGAAATTTGCTATTTTGTTGGTGGAGGCGCCATTGTTCTAAAAGAATATTTAAAAACGTTAAATAACCGTTTAGATGGATATAATATTGATTTCTTTGAAGATGAAAAAGAGAGTATTTGGATGATGGCTAATGCCTACTATAAGTTGATTTCTGATTATGCTCGAAGAACATTAAAAGAGAATAAGAGTGTAGAGAAGAAAGCGATTGAATCCAAATAAGGTGATTAAATGGAAAGATCAATCTCAAGAGAAATGAAAAGGGGACAAACAATAGCCTTTCGTATTCCTTCTGATACACCAGATCATATTTTAAGGGAACTACAGAAGTTAAAAGAAAAAGAAAAAAGAAACTTCTCTAGTAAAATAGCAGAATATGTTGTTCAAGGAGTCAATCAAACAATCGCAAAGGAACGTGAGACAGTTACAATTCCTTTGCCGCAGAAAATTAGTAAAGAACAAAGAGATTGGCTTAAACATGAACATTCTGAAGCTTTACTTGGCGGCATTGTTTATCAGCTAATTACTAACCCGATGCGTGCTACATCTTTATTTGCAGCATTAATGAGTCAATCTACCGATATTGATGAAGCCTTATATTTACAAGAGGATTCTCCGTTAATTGATGAACAAATAGCACAGGTTAATCATATAGACGAAGTTGAAGAACTAGATACAGGTCAAGAGGGCATAGAGCAGGTTAGTGCTAGCATTAGCACTGATGATGATTTAGATTTTCTCGATTGGAGTACTGCGATGCCGCAAAAGGATGAAACAGAAGAATCAGAAGAAAATGAAGAGGATGTTGATGATTTACTTGGAGGATTTCTTTCAAGTATGAACAAATAAAAATTAGAGTGGGTCTGACGCTACATAAATTATAAACTGTACAGCTAGTATTGTTATGGCATGCAGTTTGTATGTGGTGTTCAGGCCCTTTTTATAAGTGAAAAGATATATGTAAGAAAGAATATGAATAGAAAACTGCCTGGGAAAGGAGTGGGAATAAATGAAATTATTTTTCTATTATGATTATTTCGTTTATAATAAATCATACATCGTTTTGGGAGGAAGAGAAAATGAAGGAAAATGTATTACAGCTTAAAAACGTAACTTGGAGAAGGGAAAATACCACGTTACTCTCCAAAGTTAACTGGACCATTCAAAAGCATGAGCATTGGGCGTTATTAGGATTGAATGGATCAGGGAAAACCACTCTTCTAAATATTATTAACGGTTATATTTGGCCAACAGAAGGTACTATTGAAGTACTTGGAGCACAATTTGGAAAAACAAGTTTACCAGAGCTAAGAAAATCTATTGGTTGGGTTAGTTCATCACTTCAAGAGAAAATACCAAAATTGCAATATGCACAAGACGTAGTAATCAGTGGAAAATATGCGTCAATTGGATTGTATGAACGTGTAGATGAAGAGGATATTACGAAAGCGTTAGATTTAATGGAGAAATTAGATTGTAGTAAATTAATAAATCGTCACTATGAAACTTGTTCCCAAGGAGAAAGACAGAAATTGCTAATTGCGAGAGCTTTAATGTCTGAACCAAAGCTATTAATATTAGATGAACCTTGTAACGGCCTAGATATTTTCGCCCGTGAAAATATCTTAGAAACGATTCAACAATTAGCAGAGGATCCTGAAGGTCCTACACTTATTTATGTAACACACCATCCGGAAGAAATTTTGCCTGTATTCAACCATACGTTGCTTTTACGCAAAGGGAATGTATTTATGCAGGGGAATACCGAAGAAATATTAAGTGAAAAGCATCTAACCGCCTTTTTTGAGCATCCTGTTTCAGTGAATTGGTACGGGGAAAGGGCGTCCTTTCAGCTAGTTAGATAGTATCTGACTATTTCCTGGAAAATAACATCGTTCGGAAAATTTTAAAAAAATAAAATTTTGATAGGTTCATTGACAATTACTAAGTAATCAAATAATATATAAATTAATAAAATTGAATAACTTATCAAGAGTGACTGAGGGACAGGCCCGATGACGTCCAGCAACCATCAATTTATTGAAAGGTGCTAATTCCTGCAGAATGAAATCATTCTGAAAGATAAGGGAGAACTTATTCTAAACCTCTTTCGAATGAAGGCGGTTTTTTTTATGCAATAAATTTAAAAAGAAGAGAACTTTTTTAAATATATTTATATCGTGTAATAGTTTCGGAGAAAGGTGCTTCTGTATTGAAAAGCTTGAAGAAGGAGAATGGAATATGCTTGTCTTAGAAGACGTCCATAAAGTTTATGGCAAAGGGAAAGATAAAAAGGTTGAAGCATTAAAAGGTATCAACCTAAAAGTTGAAAAGGGAGAGATTTTTGGCGTTGTTGGATTTAGCGGCGCCGGTAAAAGTACGTTAATTAGATGTGTAAATTTATTAGAACGTCCGACATCTGGAAAAGTACTAATTAATGATGTCAACTTATTGGAACTATCCCCTAAAGAATTGCGAAAAGAACGTAGAAAAATTGGGATGATTTTTCAACAATATAATTTATTACACAGTAAAACGATTTTCAAAAATGTGGCAATGCCATTGATTCTTGAAGGTCGGCCTAAAGCTGAAATTAGAAAAAAGGTTACGGAATTACTTACTTTTGTTGGTTTAGAAGATCGCATGGATCATTATCCCGAACAGCTTTCTGGAGGGCAAAAGCAAAGGGTAGGGATTGCTAGGGCATTGGCAACTGATCCTGATATTCTTTTATGTGATGAAGCAACGTCAGCTTTAGATCCTAATACAACAGAAGCTGTTTTAGACTTACTTCGTAAAGTTCGAGATGAATTAGGGATTACGATTTTGATGATTACGCATGAAATGAACGTTATTCGTGATGTGTGTGACAAAGTAGCTGTAATCGAACATGGTAAAATTGTTGAACAAGGTCCGGTTATTGATGTATTTACCGAACCAAAAACAAAGATTGCTAGAAGCTTTATAAGAACAGTATTGAATGATAAAATTCCGGCATCTGTTCGCAAGTTAATTGATGAGAGCAGTAAGGAAAACCCACACGGTATTTATCGAATTCTTTTCAAGGGAGCATCAACAAGTACACCGTTGATATCAAATACAGCTAAAAAATTCGATGTAGATTTAAATGTTCTTCATGGGATGGTAACAGAGCTGCAAGGCATCCCATTTGGAAACTTAATTGTTGAATTTAAAGGCCCTAAAGAAGAAATGGATAAAGCCATTCAATATATTAATGATCATAATGCACTCATAAAGGAGGTGGATCAAGATGGCATTTGATTGGTCTTGGTTTTGGCCAGAGTTTTTGACAGCTATTGATCAGACTCTGTATATGGTAATAGCAGCACTTATTATTTCCGTTATTATAGGTATACCTATTGGTGTCATTCTTGTCATTACAAGGGAGGATGGGATCTTAGAAAACAAATTTATATTTAATATTTTAAATATCATTATTAATATATTCCGTTCAATCCCATTTATTATTTTAGTTGTAGCAATTATTCCATTTACGCGTCTTGTTGTCGGTACGGCAATAGGAACGACCGCCGCAATTGTTCCGTTAGTTTTATACACAGCTTTTTATATTGGAAGGCTAATAGAGAATTCCCTTTTAGAGGTAGATAAAGGGACGATTGAATTGGCTCAGGCAATGGGAGCAACTCCATGGCAAATTATTTGGAGATTTTTACTTCCAGAAGCGCTAGGATCTATGGTGCTCGCTTTAACAATCGCAACTGTTGGATTAATTGGTGCTTCAGCAATGGCAGGTGCTGTCGGCGCCGGAGGTATTGGGGATTTAGCAATTACTTACGGTTACAATCAATTTAAAACTGAAGTAATGGTAATAACAGTTGTTACTCTAGTCATCATGGTTCAAATTGTACAATCTCTTGGGAACTTTTTATCGAAAAAAATCCGCAGAAAATAATAATATGTTTGTTCAGAATAACCAAAATATAAAGAGGTTATCTATTTTATAAATTTATTGATGGAGGGCTATGGTTATGAAAAAAATTGCAATTCTATTGCTCGGTCTTATTCTCGTTTTAGCTGGATGTGGTTCTAAAAACAATTCAGATTCTGGCAATAAAGCCGACAAAACAGTTAAAGTTGGAACGACATCTTCTGAAGTACCAACATGGAATCTTATTAAACAAATTGCTAAAAAGAAAGGAATTAATGTTCAAATTGTAAAATTTGATGATTATGTTCAACCAAACTTAGCACTTGATAATGGGGAAATTGATATTAACGCATTTCAAACAGTAGTTTACTTTGATGATTTTGTTAAGCAACGTAATTTAAAATTATCTGCAATTGGAACAACAAATATTTGGCCAATGGGTATTTACTCTAAAAAGGTTAAAAAGGTTAGCGAAATTAAAGACGGCAGCCAAATCGTCATTCCGAAAGATCCAACAAACTTAGGAAGAGCATTGCTACTTCTCCAAAAAGCAGGTTTAATTACTGTTAAAAAAGGATTTAATGGTTCTGGCGGTTTAGAAAACATTGCGTCAAATCCTAAGCATTTAAAGATTTCAACTGTTGAAG
This sequence comes from Heyndrickxia ginsengihumi, assembly GCF_011008565.1. Lineage (GTDB taxonomy): Bacteria > Bacillota > Bacilli > Bacillales > Bacillaceae_C > Weizmannia > Weizmannia ginsengihumi. The sequence goes on along the minus strand of NZ_JAAIWK010000001.1, from coordinate 152,542 downwards.
CTGGACAAACTCCTCGTGCTTTAGATGATGCAGTAGCATCTGTTATTAACTGTGATATGGCGATCAACGCTGGATTGAATCCATCTAAAGATCCTATCTTCCGCGAAAATGCAAGTAACAAAGCATATGTAAATATTATTGCTGCGCAAACAAAAGATAAAGATGATAAAACTTTACAAGAAATTGTAAAAATCTATCATAGCAAAGAAGTAACAGACTTCATTAAGAAACATTACAAAGGTGCTGCAGTTCCAGTTATCAAACCAGTATCTTACTTGAAGGATTATAAACAAAACTAATTTTATATGTTAGTAAGGTCACTCACTATTGACGAGTGACCTTTTTTATTGGAAATATGTTTCATTACTTGCTTGGGCTTAGAGCTTATGGGCATTTAACAGCCGTTGAGGATTACTTAGGTGCTGTAAAGTAATCCAAAAAGGATAAGTCTAAAGGGCATCGGCACATGACTCAATGATTAAATTAGAACAAATTGGTTTAAAGCAATTACAATGACATAGTCCAAGACAGTCAAAATTATATTATAATAAATATAAAAATAGGCTTGTGACTAAGGGGGGGCTATTATGATGCTGTTGCCTGTAATGCTCGAACGTGCGGGGATTCTCGTGATCGTTGCTTTTTTATTATCTCGTTTAAAGTTATTTCGGCAGATTATTCATCATGAGTATGGCATTAAAGAAAAAGCAATATTAGCCTTTATTTTCGGATTATTCGGTATCATTAGCAATTACACAGGAGTTGTGATCAACCAAGACTCTATTTCTCAAGCATGGGGGCATCAGCATTTATCTATACAAAGCGCAATTGCCAATACAAGAATTATGGGAGTTGGCATTGCAGGCTTATTAGGTGGTCCTGTAGTAGGGATTGGGGCAGGGTTGATTGCCGGTTTACATCGTCTTACTCTTGGAGGATATACGAATATTGCTTGTAGCATCTCAACAATTATGGCTGGCATGATCATGGGATTACTTGGATTGCGCTATAACATTCGTGAAAGATTCGCGTCTTTGAAAGCGGTTGCCTACGGAATGGCAATGGAGCTACTTCAAATGGTTACAATTTTAGTGATAGCAAGACCTTTTGACCAAGCAGCTGAGCTTGTTCGAATCATCGCTGTACCGATGATTACTATTAATGGATTTGGAACGTTCATTTTCATATTAATTATTCAAACGATTTTATTAGAAGAGGAAAGAACGCGTACATTCCAGACACATAAAGCGTTAAATATTGCTCAAGAAACACTGCCATATTTTAGAAAAGGGTTGAATATTGATTCGTGTAAAAAAGTTGCTGAAATTATGCTCAAAAATACAACAGCGAAGGCTGTTTCCATCACTGATCAGCATCATGTTCTGGCACATGTAGGGGCCGCTTCTGATCATCATATCCCGTTGAAAAGTATGTCAACAAAACTAACAAAAAGAGTGTTAGAGCAAGGAAAAGTGATGGTGGCAACAACGAGGGAAGAGATCCAATGTAACAGAGGAGATTGTCCTCTCCAAGCTGCAATCGTATTGCCTTTAATCGTACATGAAAAAGTAGTAGGTACGCTTAAATTATATTTTACAAATGTACAACAATTAAGCACCGTTGAAAAAGAGTTGGCAGAAGGCTTAAGTAAGTTGTTTTCAATTCAATTAGAGCTTGCTGAAGCAGAACTACAAAGAAAATTATTAAAAGATGCAGAGATTAAAGCGTTACAGGCACAAATTCATCCCCATTTTCTTTTTAATGCAATTAATACGATTTCAAGTCTCGTACGTATAGATGCAGATGAGGCGAGAATGCTTCTAGTAAAACTCGGTACTTTCTTTCGCAGCAATTTACAGGGAGCGCGTAATATGCTAATTCCGTTAGAAAAGGAATTAGAGCATGTACAAGCTTATTTAGCCATTGAACAGGCGCGTTTTCCCAATAAATATGTGATTACTTTTGAAATTGATTCAATGGTAAAAAACATTATGATCCCGCCGTTTACACTGCAGCCATTAGTAGAAAATGCTATACATCATGCGTTTTTAGACATGAAGCCTGGAGAAAAAGGGAGCATCTTCGTTAGAGCATTTATAATAGACAATCATTTTTGCATGGAAACTGAGGATGACGGCCGAGGAATAAATGGGACGATGATTGCAGCTTTAGGGAATGAAACAGTTCATTCAAGCGAAGGAACAGGTACGGCCTTATGGAATATAAAAAAACGAATCGAAGAAATTTATGGTCAAAAAGCAGTATTTAAAATTGAAAGTGATGAGAAAGAAGGGACAAAGGTGTCTATTACTGTTCCTTTAGAAGAAATGTGGGGTGAAGAATATGTTAAGAGCATTTGTAGTTGATGATGAGGTATTAGCAAGAGATGAGCTGATCTATTTGTTAAAAAAGACTGGAAAGGTGAAAATCGTTGGAGAAGCAGAATCTGTTCAAGATGCAATAGATAAGATGTCAGCATTAGCAGTGGACGTTTTGTTTGTCGACATGATGTTAACGAATGAGCTTGGGCTAGAATTAGTAGAGAGAGTGAAGCAGTCCAATCAAAAGCTGCAAATTGTATTTGCCACGGCCTATGACGACTATGCGGTTAAGGCATTTGATTTAAATGCTGCGGACTATTTATTAAAACCATTTGATGAAAAAAGGGTACAACAAGCTGTAGAAAAAATGATTGCAAATGACCGTAGAAATGAAACAAAAGATTTACATGTTAGTGTAAATGGCAAGCCTGTTGACAAACTGGCTATTACGGTTGATGAACGTATGATTATCTTACCCATTGTGGATCTCTTGTATATTGAATCTATTGATGGGAGCACAATCGTAACGACGAATACGGAGAAGTATACTGTAGCTGAGACATTAGTAAATGTTGAAAAAAAATTACAGATGACATCTATTACGCGAGTTCATCGTTCCTATCTCGTAAACTTAGAAGCAATTGTTGAAATCCGTCCATGGTTTCATTCGACGTATAATTTAATGATGAAGGACGGTGCGAAAATTCCAGTTAGCCGTACTTATAAGCATGTTCTTAAACAATTTATTCATATATAAAATATGTCTAAATTGTGTCACTCACCCTTTGTTTTTTGCTATTCAATTACGAATTTCTACCTTTTATCTGGAAATGAACCAAAAGGAGATTTCTCGTAATAAAATAGAGGCAGACAAAGGAGAAAAGGGGGACGAACAAAATGAATGCGATTACAATTGTAATCGGCTCGATTTGTATTCTAGTAATTGCCTACCGTTTATATGGTACATTCATGGCTGCAAAAGTTTTAAAATTAAATAATTCTACGCCAACGCCAGCACATGAATTTAATGATGGTAAGGACTATGTACCGACTAATAAATGGGTGACATTTGGGCATCATTTTGCTGCGATTGCAGCCGCAGGTCCGCTTGTAGGTCCAATTTTAGCAGCGCAGTTTGGCTATTTGCCTGGTTTATTATGGCTATTAATTGGGGCGGTTATTGGAGGAGCTGTCCATGATGCTGTTGTCTTATTTGCATCAATGCGTCGCAAAGGGAAATCATTATCAGAGGTAGCAAAAGAAGAAATGGGTCCTGTTGCTGGATTTTGTACAGGATTAGCAATGTTGTTCATTATTGTTATAACAATGGCTGGATTATCAATGGTTGTACTTAATGCTTTACAAAATAATCCATGGGGAACCTTCTCTGTTGCGATAACTATCCCGATTGCTATGGCAATTGGACTATTTTATAGAAAAACAGGGAATTTAAAGTTTGCTTCTACTGTCGGCTTCATATTACTAATGATTGGAGTATTTATTGGCCCTTGGATTAAACAAACAGCTCTTGGAGATTTATTGACACTTGATACAAAGACGTTGGCAATTATTTTACCAATCTATGCTTTTTTTGCCGCTGCATTGCCTGTATGGTTGTTGCTGGCTCCTCGCGATTATTTAAGCAGCTTTATGAAAATTGGCGTGTTTATTGCTCTTATTATTGGTGTATTTATCATTAATCCGCCTATTCATATGCCTGCACTTTCACAATTTATTCATGGTGGCGGGCCAACGATGACAGGACCGGTGTGGCCGTTTATTTCGATAACGATTGCCTGCGGTGCTATTTCGGGTTTTCATGCTTTTATCGGATCTGGTACAACACCAAAAATGTTAGATCGTTGGACAGATATAAAACCAGTTGCTTTTGGCGCTATGCTTGTTGAATGTTTAGTAGGTATAATGGCGTTAGTTGCAGCCACAGCTTTACAGCCGGCAGACTATTTTGCAATTAATTCTACTCCGGACGTTTATAAAACGTTAGGAATGCATATTGTTGATCTTCCGCATTTAAGTAATGAAATAGGAGTGAACTTGGCGGGGAGACCAGGTGGAGCTGTGACACTTGCTGTAGGTATGACATATATTTTTACAAAGATTCCTTGGTTTAGTCATTTAGCTCCATATTTCTATCAATTTGTGATTATGTTTGAAGCGGTATTTATATTGACAGCGATTGATTCCGGAACTCGTGTTGCCCGTTATTTACTTCAAGACTTTTTAGGAGAATTTTATAAACCATTGAAAAAGGTAGACTGGCAGCCAGGTGCAATTTTTACAAGTGCATTAGCATGCTTTATGTGGGGATACTTGCTTTTCTCCGGAGATATTGGTTCAGTTTGGGCATTGTTTGGTGTTTCAAATCAGCTAATGGCTTCTATCGGTTTAATTGTAGGTGCAACTGTTATTTTGAAAATAGCAGATAAACGAAGATATATGTTTACATGTTTAATCCCGCTAGCTTATTTATACGTAACGGTTAATTATGCTGGTTATTGGATGGTTAAAAACGTTTATTTGAATCATGCAGCAGCTGGATATAATCTATTAAATGGGGTTCTATCTATTATCATGCTTATTCTTGGTTTGATTATCATGATTACGGCGGTAAGATATTGGTTTAAATATATGAAATCATCAAGTATTTCAACTGCTGATATTTCGGCATCTCCTAAAGCATGAGGTAAATATATAGCCTATTGAAAAAGGTCTGATTGTACATTCTCATTTACATAAGGTTGATCATTGATCGGAAAAAGCCTTATCAAGAGAAGTACTGTCGGACCTTGTTTTATTTTTTGACTGTTCTTGAATTTTAAAAAAGTATTCCCATTCAGTTATTGAACAGTTATCATAGATTGGGGAATAAAATTGAACTTGTAAACGCATGAATATAGTAAATAAAGTGAAATGTCTTAATATAGATCATTGGGCATTTTTTACTGGAATGGGTATTTCATTCTAAACTGAAGAGGTGGATGATGCATGCGCTATAAAATTGTATTTTTAGATATAGATGGCACAGTGCTAAGATACGGAAAGCCCATTACAGAGGCTACGAAACAAGCGGTTATGGCGTTAAAAGACCGTAATATTCACGTAGCAATTGCAACAGGAAGAGCTCCTTATTTTACAGATTATTTAGTGAAAGAGCTGAATATTGATACGAGGATCTTATTTAACGGTGCTTTTATTTCGCTCAAAGATCAGGTTATATATAAAAAGCCAATCGAAAAAGCAGTGCTTAGAAAGCTGAAATATTATAGCGATTTAAAGAAAGATCCAGTGACGTATTTAGGTGATAAGGAATTCAAAGCAACTGATCTTGAGCATCCTTTTGTAGTTGAGGCGTATCGGCATGATCCATGGGGACCTAAGCTTGCAGAACCAAATTTTTGGGAACAACAAGATATTTATCAACTATTTCTTCATTGCGAGCTGAATACAGAACAGTATTATATTGAAAATGTTCCTGAATTGTATTTTCGGCGGTGGAGTGAGCAAGGAATGAGAACTTGCGATGTGAATCCTGCAGATCAAACAAAGGCAGTTGGAATTCAAAAGGTGCTGGGGATATTAGGGATTGCACCAGAAGAGGCTGTAGCGTTTGGCGATGGATTAAACGATGTTGAAATGCTTTCATCTGTCGGTATGGGTGTTGCAATGGGAAACGCCCGGCCGGAGGTGAAATCTTGTGCGCAGATGGTCACACTTTCTGTAGACGATGATGGAGTTAGTCACGGTTTAAAGAAACTGGGGCTAATATAGCGCACTCAAAAAGCGGAACATTCTATAAAAAGTTATTCCTAAGAATGAAATTAAATGCTTTTTTAAATACTATATTTATCGCCATTCAATTGTCTTTTCCCACCATTAGCTACTTCATTTCATTAAATTAATAATATGGAGGAAAATATGAAGTATTTGATTGCTGTTTTAGGCTTAGTGATTGTATTGTTCTTGGCATTTATCGTAAGTAATAATAAAAAACAAATCAAAGTATTACCAATCATATACATGATTGTCATTCAAGTGGTGCTAGCACTATTTTTGTTACATACTCAAATTGGGTTAGTGCTAATTAAAGGGTTCTCGGATGTTTTTAATGCATTACTTGAATATGCAAATGAAGGTGTTTCCTTTGTATTTGGAGGTATAGCAAATAAAGGCCAGGCACCATTTTTCTTAACTGTTCTGTTGCCAATTGTATTTATTTCCGTTTTGATCGGGATTCTACAATATATAAAGGTCCTCCCGCTTATTATGAGAGGGATTGGCTACGTTCTAAATCTAATTAGCCGTCGGGGAAAGTTAGAGTCCTATAATGCAGTTGCTTCTGCGATTGTTGGACAATCAGAAGTGTTTATTACAGTAAAAAAACAACTTGGGAAAATTCCTGCAAATCGCTTATATACGCTCTGTGCCTCAGCAATGTCCACTGTTTCAATGTCCATTGTTGGAGCCTATATGACAATGATCGAACCGAAGTATGTAGTTACTGCGCTGTTTTTAAATATGTTTGGAGGATTTATTATTTCCGCTATTATCAACCCGTACACTGTTGATCCAAAAGAAGATATTCTCGAAGTGGAAAATGAAGCGAAGCAATCTTTCTTTGAAATGCTTGGAGAATATATTATGGACGGTTTTAAAGTGGCGATTACAGTTGCGGCGATGTTAATTGGATTTGTTGCTTTAATCGCTGCGATTAATCACATTTTCGATGCTGTTCTAGGGATTTCATTCCAACAACTGCTTGGCTATATTTTCTCACCAATAGCTTTCATCATGGGTGTTCCTTGGTCAGAGGCTGTTCAAGCTGGTGGTATTATGGCTACAAAGCTAGTTTCAAATGAATTTGTTGCAATGACTGATTTAGTAAAAATTCAACATGCTTTTTCTTCACGGACACTTGGCATTATTTCAGTATTCCTTGTATCATTTGCTAATTTTTCATCAATCGGCATTATTGCAGGTGCGGTAAAAGGGTTAAATGAGAACCAAGGAAATGTTGTTGCGCGTTTTGGTTTAAAATTGTTATACGGTGCAACATTAGTAAGTATTTTAAATGGAGTCATTGTTAGCTTTGTTTTATAATATGTATAAATGAATTTCAATAAAGCTAGCTCTATGAGGGCTAGCTTTATTTTCTAAAATCAATCGAATTGAATCTAAAAATTTTAAAAATTTAATAAATATACTAGAATTTTAGGCGTAAAATTGTTATAATCGATTGAAAATAATTATTTAAACAGTAGAAAGGGATGCTTTCGGTTTGAATCAAGTCATTGAATTAATCAAAACAGATGTGAAGAAAGAAAAGCCAGCTGCAAATGCATTAGGATTCGGCAAACACTTTACAGACTACATGTTTGTAATGGATTACAATCAAGAAGATGGCTGGCATCACCCAAGAATTACACCGTATGCACCGCTTGTTTTAGACCCATCAGTAATGGTTTTTCACTATGGTCAAGCAATTTTCGAAGGATTAAAAGCATATAGAACGAAGGATGGACGGGTATTACTGTTTAGACCAGAGAAAAACGTTGCTAGACTAAATCTTTCTTGTCAACGAATGAGTATTCCTCAAATTGATGAAGAGATCGTTTTAGATGCAATTAAACAATTAGTAGAGATTGAAAAGGACTGGATTCCAAATGAAGAAGGTACTTCGCTTTATATTCGTCCATTTATCATTGCGACGGAACCAAGCCTAGGTGTACATCCTTCACGTGAATATAAATTAATGGTCATATTATCGCCTGTTGGCTCCTACTATTCAGACCAATTAAAGCCTGTTCGGATTTATGTTGAAGATGAATATGTACGTGCAGTACCTGGTGGTGTTGGTTTTGTTAAAACATCAGGAAATTATGCAGCTAGTTTAAAGGCTCAGGAAAAGGCTGAATTATTAGGATATGATCAAGTTCTTTGGCTTGACGGTGTCGAAAGAAAGTATATTGAAGAAGTCGGAAGTATGAATATTTTCTTCAAGATTAATGGTGAAGTTGTTACGCCAAAATTAAATGGTAGTATTCTTGGCGGTATAACGAGAGATTCTGTCATTGAGTTATTAAAACATTGGAATATACCTGTGAAAGAAGCTAAGATTTCAATTGATGAAATTAATCAAGCCTTCCAAAAAGGTGAACTTGAAGAAGTGTTTGGTACTGGAACTGCTGCTGTCATTTCTCCAGTTGGGGAATTAAAATGGAAAGATACCACAATGAATATTTCTAAAGGCAACAATGGAAATACATTAGCGAATCGGATATATGAAGAAATTACAAGTATTCAATTAGGAAAAGCGGAAGATCCATTTAATTGGACTATTGAAATTAAATAAATGTATGAAAGCAAGAGGTCTGGCACGGATCAATTTTATAGTGCCAGACCTTTATTATTGGTTATACATATGGTTTAATATTTGATAATACAACATGATTACATTAACGGAGAGAGATAAATGGACAGAACTCAGGAAGAAATATATGAGATATTTCGGGTATGCTTATTGGCTGGCAAAATTATGCTGATGAGTGGAGCCGAAACATATCGCGTGGAAGATACGATGTCAAGAATTGCGGCATCTTGTGGTTTTGATGAATCCCATAGTTTTGTTACACCAACAGCAATTGTCTTTTCTATCGATGGTATGGAGCTAACGAAGCTCATCCGGATTTCCGAAAGATCTACAGATTTAAGAAAAGTGGATTTGGTGAATAGTATTTCTCGTAGTATGAGCAGCAAAACATTGACGGTGCAGGACGCGCATAAAAGACTAAAGGAAATTGAGGCTGAAAACTTGGCATATCCTCTATGGCTCCAGTTTTTGGCAGCAGCAATCTCGAGTGGATGCTTTGTTATCATCTTTTTAGGAAAATGGATAGACTTCTTGCCAGGGTGTATTGCAGGGGGAATAGGATTTCTTTGTACGGACTATTTACATCGGACAATTCGTATTCGTTTTTTCGCCGAATTTATTGCATCAATCGTCATTGGTTTAATTGCATACAGCATGATCCTTATAGGTGTAGGACAGCAAATTGATAAAATTATCATTGGAGCTGTCATGCCGCTTGTTCCAGGGCTGGCAATTACAAATGCTTTGCGTGATTTAATGGCAGGTCATTTATTCTCAGGGGTATCGAAAGGAGCCGAAGCATTTCTTACATCTTTTGCAATTGGATCAGGTATTGCAATTGTTTTGACCATTTTTTAAAGTGGGGGGCTTTCATTTGTTTCAACAACTTGTTACAAGTTTTATTGCATCAGCCGGTTTTGGTATTTTATTTAACGTTCCAAAAAAATCCCTTATTCAATGTGGCGTTGTCGGCATGATCGGCTGGGGACTGTATTTTTTATTCTATATTAATCATCTAAATATCGTTTATGGAACATTTGCTGCATCTTTTCTAGTTGGCATTATTAGCCATGTATTCGCAAAATTTTATCGGACTCCGATTTTAATTTTTACAGTAGGGGGAATCATTCCGCTCGTACCTGGTGGGGCAGCGTATGATACGATGAGACATTTCGTACAAAATGACTATAACGGTGCAACGTCTCTTGCCGGCAAAGTACTGTTGCTATCAGGTGCAATTGCGATTGGTCTAGTAACGTCAGAAGTCGTGAATCAATTAATAAGAAAAAGATTGCCAGAACGGAAAAAGAAAATAAACTTACCATAGCCCGCTAAGTCAATGTATGGGATTGGCGCTGAACTCTGTTCTTTTAGTGTGAGATTGCATGTTTATGCGAAAATATGAATTTTTTATAGAATTTATATTGCAAAATCTACTAGAACAGAGTATTATTTTAATACAGCATAACTTATAAATATTAAGGGGATTGAATAAACATGAAACTATTAAATTCAAAAATAGTGTTTATTATGATGATCGGGTTTGTTCTTGTTTTAGCTGCATGTGGGAAACAAAACAGCAACAATGGTTCAAGTAAAGATAAAGTTTTAAATGTAGGGACAGAAGCAACTTTTGCTCCATTTGAATACCAACAAAAAGGGAAAATCGTTGGTTTCGATGTAGATTTATTGAATGCAGTTGCAAAGCAAGCGGGGTATAAGATATCTATTAAAAATACAGGCTGGGATGCTATGCTTGCTGGCTTACAAAATAAAGAGTTAGATGTTGGTATGGCAGGAATTACGATTAACGATGAACGTAAGAAATCTTATGATTTCTCAAATCCATATTTTGAATCAAAAAGTATGATCGTCTTCAAAAAAGGGACAAACATTAAGACCGCGAAAGATTTAATAGGTAAAAAAGTTGGTGTGCAAAATGGTACAACAGGGCAATTTACTGCTGAGTCCATTTTAGGAAAAAATAGTAATAAAATTTCAAAATATGAAACATCAGCACTTTGCTTCACAGCATTAAAAAGCGGTGACGTAGATGCTGTAGTAACTGATAATGCTGTGGCACTGCAGTATGTAAAAAATAATCCTAACAGTAATCTAGAAACAGTTACAGATAAAAGCTTTAAATCAGAGTACTATGGAATTGCTTTTCCTAAAAATAGCGATTTAAAAGCTAAGTTCGATAAAGCTTTGACGAAAGTAATGGATAATGGGGAATACGCTAAAATCTATAAAAAATGGTTTAACAAACAACCAGATGTAGATGTATTAAAAAATGCTGCAAAATAATAAAAAATGAACTGGCGTAACTTATGTTACGCTCCTTTTAGGTAAAGAAACAGGGAAGCCGTCATATGCTGGTTTCCTTTAATACATCTATGGAATTGAAGTATAAGAGAGGAGCAAGCATATGAATTTTCGTTTTGATATTATCATAGAATATCTTCCCTTGTTTCTAAAAGGGACATTACTTACATTAGGCATATCATTATCCGCTGTTATTATCGGGACGGTTTTAGGTCTGCTGATAGGCATTGGAAAAATGTCGAAAAATAGGGCGGTTCGCATCCCATTTATTTGTTATATAGATTTCTTTCGGGGAACGCCAATGCTTGTGCAGATATTTTTAATTCATTTTTGCGTAATGCCTATTTTTATGCAGCCGGTTAATCCAATCGTATCTGGTATAACAGCTTTGTCATTAAATTCTGCTGCCTATATTGCTGAGATTTTTCGTGCTGGTATTCAGTCAATTGATAAGGGGCAAATGGAGGCAGCTCGTTCGCTCGGTTTGACACATGCACAGGCGATGCGTCATGTTATTATCCCACAAGCTTTTAAACGGATGATTCCAGCACTTGGAAATGAATTTATTACACTATTAAAAGATTCGTCACTAGCTGCAATTATCGCAGCACCTGAATTAATGTATTGGGGACGTGCTGTCCAAGGTGAATACATGCGTGTTTGGGAACCGTACATTACCGTCGCTCTTATTTATTTAATTTTAACGCTTTGCTTGACCCAAATATTAAACTATGTCGAAAGGAGGTTCATTAAACAATGATTTCTGTACAAGGTTTGAAAAAAACGTATGGCCAATTAGAAGTTTTAAAAGATATTAATATTGAAATTAAGCCGAAAGAAGTTGTCGTTGTCATTGGACCTTCTGGATCTGGAAAATCAACATTCCTCCGCTGCTTAAACTTATTAGAGGAGATTAGTGATGGGCATGTTTATATTGATGGAATTGATATTGCAGATAAACATACAAATATAAATGAAGTACGTACTGAAGTTGGGATGGTCTTCCAGCACTTTCATCTTTTCCCGCATAAAACAGTTTTGGAAAATATTACAATGGCCCCGCTAATTGTTCGGAAAAAGAAAAAATCTGATGCAGTGGAGAAGGCAATGAGCCTCCTGGAGAAAGTAGGTTTAGCTGATAAAGCGAATGTCTACCCTGATTCTCTTTCAGGAGGACAGAAGCAACGGGTTGCAATTGCTCGTGCGTTGGCGATGGAACCAAAAGTCATGTTGTTTGATGAACCGACTTCTGCACTAGATCCTGAAATGGTTGGAGAAGTGTTAGAAGTAATGAAACAGCTTGCGGAAGAAGGAATGACAATGATTGTTGTTACACATGAAATGGGATTTGCACGTGAAGTCGGAGATCGTGTTATTTTTATGGATGGCGGCTATATCATTGAAGAGAATCAACCAAAAGCATTATTTGAAAATCCGCAACATGATCGCACAAAAACATTTTTAAGTAAAGTGTTATAGTGTTTTATAGAGTTAGATACTACTCAATTTTCATTGTTATGAGTAGTATCTAGCTCTTTTAATTTGCCTGTTTATTTTTTTATCCATCCTTCATAAAATTGATTGGAGTGAAGTTATGGGGCTCTTGGACCCCTGTGGAAAGTAATCTTTGAAGAGGAAACCGTCTAGCTCATTTCTAAGTAAATAAATCTGTTTACGATTGGATTTATCATAAGAAATAGCTCGTTAAATCTCCACCTGCTGTTTTTCTAAATAAAACTAGGGCTAATATTGGCCTATTGACATTCATCTTAATGGATGTATACTAACATTAAGATGAATAGTTCTTTTTCGAACAATTCAATTTCGTACTATTCATAATTAGACAAAAAGGTGTGTTTCAAAAATGGACAGTAATTCACAAAGAAGTCAAACAAAAGCAGTGCTTACTTCTTTCAGAGAAATGCATAAGCTTTTTCGTAAATGGGGTTTAGAGGTTATCTCGAAGAGTGATTTAACAATGCCTCAATTCTGGATATTACAAGTAATCCAAGCAGGCGTAACTATGCCGCAGAAAACTTTAGTTGAACATCTCCAATTTTCTAAAAGTACACTTAGTACGAGTATTGAAGGATTAGTTTCCGCAGGATTAATAGAAAGAAGTATACCAGAAAATAATCGTCGAGAAGTACAGCTTAAACTAACGGCGAAGGGTGAACAGCAGGTTCAACAAATCTTCGAGGACCCAAGTGGTTTATTCCAAAGGATGAATCGTGCTTTGAAAAAATTATCACCAGAAAAAATAGAGTCATTATTATCCATTCAAGAAGAATTGTATGAATTATTACTGGAGGAATAGAGGGTCTCAACAAGGTGGAGGGGGTAATATAATATGTCTTACTACGTTACGTGCAGTAGTTGTGTTAAAAAGTTTGAACTTTCTGAAGAAAACTATCAATACAAACTTTATAAACAGGGAAAAACAAAATATTATCTTTGTGAACAATGTAACGATAACATACGCTTTTCTGCCATAAAGCATCTTTTCGGAAAAGGGAATATTTCCTTTATAGATAATCAATAATTTATCTCAAAGACTAATTTTAGTTGATTAAAATAAATAATTTTTAACATATTTCAGAGTCTATCTGTTATACAACAGATTTTTGTTAATTAGTGTATGGATTTCATTGCTGATTCACCTTTTAAAACAGCATTGAACCTTATATATTAACAAAGAAAAGGAATCCGATTCATAAGCGAATAGGATTTTTTTACACTATTGTTTACTATTTTGCACCTGTAAACTGCTCCCGTTACCTATTTAGACAGCTTTTTTACAATAGGGAGTGTATATAATTAGTTTACTTAATTAATTAATAAGTAAACTATATAAAATGGAGTGAGAAAAGAAAAGTGGATCAGGAACATAGTGAAGTTGTTCAGCAGTTATATAATGCCTTATATAAATTTAGAAAATTGCGTTTTGCAGCCTTTTTTAATGTGGATGGACTGAAGCCAAGTGAAGTGCGTATGCTGATGGTTATCTATAAGTCTTCAAAAGAAACAGGAATTAGTGTTTCAAAAATTAGTCAGCATCTTCAAGTTACATCTTCAACTGTTACACAATTAATCAATGACTTAGAGAAAAAAGGTTTGGTAATCCGTGAAATTGACCCAAATGATCGTAGGATGGTTCGGATAGAACTAACTGATCAAGGTAAGGAAATGATGCAAAAAGCTGAAAAGGCTAGGGAACAGTTTTTCAATGGATTAGTGGAATTTGTAGGGGAGGAAGAGTGTAAGGAGCTTATTCAACAATTAGAAAAAGTGATTCAATATATCGATAATATGGAGTAAGGAGAATATTATTATGTTCAAGCTGTTTCGCTACTTAAAGGCTTATAGACTTCAAGTCATGTTAGCTATCATACTTGTTTTTTTGCAAACATTGTCTGAACTTTATTTGCCAACTTTAATGTCGGATATCGTAGATAAAGGAGTGGTAAACGGAGATATTTCGTATATATGGAAAATCGGAGCGTTTATGTTGCTTGTTGCGGTTGGTGGGATGCTTTGTTCGGTTGCGGCCAGCTTTTTTACGGCAAAGTCAGCGACTGGCTTTGGGAGAACAATTCGCAGCAAGGTTTTCTCACATGTTGAAAGCCTTTCACAACAAGAGTTTGACAAAATTGGGACAGCATCATTAATTACAAGAACAACGAATGATATTTTCCAAGTTCAACAAGTATTGACGATCATGTTAAGAATGATGGTGATGGCTCCATTAATGTGTATCGGAGGAATGATAATGGCATTGTCCCGTGATGCTCAGCTTTCGTGGGTCTTTGTTGTATCAATACCGATTCTTATACTCGTTATTTTATTTGTCCAATCAAGGGCAATTCCATTATTTCGAAAGATGCAAAAAAAATTAGACGCTCTCAATCGGGTGATGCGTGAAAATCTAACAGGTATTCGTGTTATTCGTGCATTTAGTCGTATTGCATTTGAAAAAAAACGATTTGAACAAGCAAATCTAGATGTTACCAATACGGCTATTCGAGTAAATAAAATTATGGCAGTCATGATGCCGGCTATGATGCTCATTTTAAACTTCTCTATGATTTCAATTATTTGGTTTGGGGGTATTCGCATTGATCATGGAGATATGCAAGTAGGGGATTTAATGGCATTTATTCAATATGCGACACAAATCATGTTTTCATTTGTAATGATGTCAATGATGTTTATTTTAATTCCTAGAGCATCTGTATCAGCCACCCGTATTAATGAAGTACTCAAGATCGAAGCGAATATTTTAGATCCTGAAAGTCCGGAAACGCCGGAACAAACTATTAGAGGAACAATTGAATTCCAAAATGTTTCTTTCTATTATGAAAACGCAGAGAAACCAGCTTTGGCGAATATTTCATTTAAGGCAGGACCTGGAGAGGTTACCGCGATTATTGGAGGAACGGGGTCCGGAAAGTCGACTTTATTAAATTTAATTCCAAGATTTTTTGATGTAAGTAGCGGTCGTATTTTGATTGATGGCATTGATGTACGGGCGATGAGTCAAGTTGAGCTGCGAAAAAAAATCGGCTTTGTTCCGCAAAAAGCTGTATTGTTTACAGGGACGATTGCCGATAATATTCGGTATGGAAATGAGCATGCGGATCATGAGGAAATTCAGCATGCAGCTGAAGTTGCTCAAGCAGCGTCTTTTATTTCTGAAATGGCAGAAGGTTATCAGTCAACGATTTCCCAAGGGGGAACGAATATTTCTGGTGGGCAAAAGCAACGTCTTTCAATTGCGCGGGCATTACTCAGGAAAGCAGAATTTTATCTACTTGATGATAGCTTTTCTGCCCTTGATTTTAAAACGGATGCGGCACTACGCAATGCTTTAAAAACAGAAATAAGAGATGCATGCCTTTTAATCGTAGCCCAGAGAGTCAGCACAGTAATGGATGCAGATCGTATTATCGTGTTAGATGAAGGGGAAATTGCAGGAATTGGCACTCATCATGAGCTATTAAATACATGTCAAGTTTATAAAGAAATTGTATCATCTCAGTTGGCAGAGGAGGAGATCGTATGAGTAAGGATTCAAAACAAGCTCCTCACTTCGGCGGCCGTCGGGGTGGTGGCCGTCATGGCATGGCAATGGCGATGCCTGTTCAAAAGGCAAAGGATTTTAAAGGGACTTTAAGAAGACTGTTCATATATTTGAAGCCTCACCGTTTGCGGTTGTTAACTGTATTTTTTGCAGCTATTTTAAGTGTTATTTTTTCGATAGTGAGCCCGAAAATTATGGGGAAAGCAACAACGAAGCTGTTTGAAGGAATGATGATGAAAATAAAAGGGGTTCCAGGGGCACATATCGATTTCCAATATATTGGCAAAATTATTGTTATGCTGATTATTTTATATGCGATTAGTTCTCTGTTTAGCTTTCTTCAACAGTACGTGATGGCAGGCGTTGCTCAAAAGACAGTTTATCAAATTCGAAAGGATGTAAATGAAAAACTGTCCCGGTTGCCATTAAAGTATTTCGATGAAAGACAACATGGTGAAATATTAAGCAGGGTAATTAATGATGTTGATAATATAAGTACAACGTTACAACAAAGCTTGACGCAATTAATTACCTCACTAGTGACGATTATTGGTGTTATTGTCATGATGCTAACGATTAGTCCGCTGTTAGCGCTAATCGTTGTACTTACCATTCCGCTCAGCATTATTGTCACGATGATGATTGCAAAACGGTCACAAAAGCATTTTATTGGCCAACAGCGTTCATTAGGTGAAGTAAACGGACATGTTGAGGAGATGTATACGGGTCATCAAATCATAAAAGCATTTGGCCAGGAGAAACAGACGATTGATCATTTTGAACAACTGAATGATAAATTATATCAAGCAGGTTGGAGAGCACAATTTATATCCGGAATGATGATGCCGCTCATGTCTTTCGTCAATAATATTGGTTATATGTTCGTTTCTGTAGTTGGAGGCATTCTCGTTTTGAAAAATCGTATTGAGGTTGGGGATGTGCAGGCATTTATTCAGTATTCGCGTCAATTTTCACAGCCAATTACACAAACGGCTAACATTGCGAATATTATCCAATCCACCATTGCATCTGCAGAAAGAGTATTTGAGATTTTAGATGAAGCAGAAGAAGTAGCGGAAATGGAGAACGCAATAGTTATTCCACAGGCAAAAGGAGAAGTATCCTTTCAACATGTTCAGTTTGGATACAAGCCAAATGAATTGTTAATTCACGACATGAATATTGATGTTGCTCCGGGGCAAATGGTTGCTATCGTCGGTCCCACTGGTGCTGGAAAAACAACGTTGATTAATCTCCTAATGCGTTTTTATGAAATGGGCGATGGAAAAATTACGATTGACGGTGTAGACATTCAGCATTTAAAAAGAGAGCATCTTCGTAAGATGTTTGGTATGGTTCTTCAAGATACTTGGCTCTTTAACGGGACAATTCGTGAAAATATTGCATACGGCCGAGAAGATGCAACAGAAGAGGAAATTATGAAGGCAGCTAAAGCAGCATATGCGGATCATTTTATTCGTGCTCTTCCAGATGGTTATGACACGATATTGAATGAAGAAGCCTCCAATATTTCTCAGGGGCAAAAGCAATTGCTTACGATTGCACGGGCAATATTAGCAGATCCAACTATTTTAATTCTTGATGAAGCAACAAGTAGTGTAGATACTCGTACAGAAGTAGCTATTCAAAAGGCAATGAATAGATTAATGAGGGGCAGAACAAGTTTTGTCATTGCCCATAGATTATCAACGATTCGTGATGCGGATATCATTCTTGTTATGAATCATGGTGATGTTATTGAAAAAGGCACACATCAACAATTGTTAGAAAAAGGCGGGTTTTATGCAGAACTATATAATAGCCAATTTTCATCACAGCAACAAATAGGCTAAATCAATACAAATGGAATACAGCAACTGTTCTTTATGTATTGTTTTGATGTTAGTTCTATGCTAATAAGGATCGTTTGCTTTCTTAACATGTCCCACTTTTTAATTGCACAATCCATAGTTTTATAGTAGGATTAAGATGACGAAAAAAACAAAATATTCTTATCAAGAGAGGCGGAGGGAATGGCCCTATGAAGCCCGGCAACCGCAGACTATGTCTGAAAGGTGCTAATTCCAGCAGAACGGATTGTTCTGAAAGATAAGACAGAGGCTAATCAAAAACTTCTTCTTATCGAAGAAGTTTTTTTAGTATCTATTAACAATATTGGGGGAGAAGAAATGAAATACGGATTTTGGTTACCGATTTTTGGCGGATGGCTAAGAAATGTAGAAAATGAATTTATGCCACCTACTTTTGATTATGCAAAGAAAGTTATACAGTCTGCTGAAAAGTGGGGGTTTGATACAACACTTATTGCAGAGTTATATTTAAATGATATTAAAGGTCCTGAAAGTGATTCCCTTGAAGCTTGGTCTACTGCAGCTGCATTAGCCGCTGTTACAGATAAAATTGAAATTATGACAGCAGTACGCCCTGGTTTTCATAATCCAGCCGTAACTGCCAAAATGGCTGCTAATATTGATCATATTAGTAATGGCCGCTTTACTTTGAATGTTGTATCGGCATGGTGGGAAGGCGAAGCAAAGCAATACGGCGGTATTTTTACAGCCCATGATGAAAGATATGATCGAACAGAAGAGTTTCTTGATGTATTGAAAGGACTTTGGACAGAAGAAACTTTTTCATATGATGGCCGTTTTTATCAAATTGAAAACGCAAAACTCGCGCCAAAGCCAGTGCAAAAGCCATTTCCGAAGCTTTACGCGGGCGGCGAGAGCGATCGTGGCAAACAGGCGATTGTCAATACTTGTGATGCGTATGTTATGCACGGTGGAACTGTAGAGGAAATAAGAGAAAAAATTGGGGACATGAAAAAGCGGCGTGAGCAAGCGAATAAAACACCGCTACAATCATTTGGAATGGCCGCTTATGTTATTTGCAGAGATACAGAAGAAGAGGCACAGGCTGAATTGGAGAGAATTACAGATGTTAAAGTAAACAGCGGTTACGCAGGCTATCAAGATTTTATTAGTAAATCCCAATTAGAACAGCAAGTGAAATTGTATGATTATTCTGTTTCAAACCGTGGGCTAAGACCGAATTTAATTGGTACACCACAACAAGTTGCTGAGAAAATAAAAGCTTATGAAGAGGCAGGAATAGATTTATTGTTACTGCAATTTTCACCGCAGTTAGAGGAAATGGAGCGCTTTTCAGAACAAGTAATGCCTTTATTAAAGCAGCCGATTTCCTAAAAGAATATTGTTTTTTAATAGGTTTAGATTCATAAAAAGTTATTGGGATCCAGCAACCGCCTATGGAAGGCGAGTAACCTAGAGAGAAAATCACATGCGCTTTTTTAATATCAGCCTTAAAGTAAGATGAATGGGGGAAATGACATGTCAAAAGTTTATATTATCCATGAAAATCAAGAGTGGACGGATCATTTGATTAAAAGACTAGAAGAATTGAAAGTGCCGTATGAAGAATGGTTTTTAGATGAAGGTACAGTTGAGTTAAATGGTATACCGCCAGAAGGTATCTTTTTCAGCCGCATGAGCGCATCTTCTCATACACGAAATCATTCTTATGCTCCTGAGTTAACATCTGCAGTATTTGCATGGCTTGAACGCCATGGAAGAAAAGTTATTAATGGCAGCAGCGCGCTGCGTTTAGAAGTAAGTAAAGTGAATCAATATGCAGAGCTTGAAAAACATGGAATCCGTACACCGAAAACGATTGCGGCAGTTGGCAAAGAGCAAATTATTAAAGCAGCTGAGCAATTGGGTGTTTCTTCTTTTATAACAAAACATAATCGCGCTGGAAAGGGACTCGGCGTACAACTATTCCACTCTATTGAGGCATTAAAAGAATATGTATATAGCGATACATTTGAAGATTCAAGAGATGGAATTACTTTAATTCAGGAATACATTGAGTCACCAGAGCACTATATTACACGCTGTGAGTTTATTGGCGGAAAATTTGTATATGCTGTACGGGTTGATACTTCTGAGGGTTTTGAGCTTTGTCCAGCAGATGCATGCCGAATTGGTGACCTATTTTGTCCAGTAGGAGAAGAAGTAGAGGAAAAACCGAAATTTCAAATTATCAAAGATTTCAATGAGCCTATTATTGAGAAATATGAAGAAGTTTTGCGCAATAATAATATTAAAGTCTCAGGCATTGAATTTATTCGCAATGCGGCTGGAGACATTTATACGTACGATATTAATACGAATACAAATTATAATTCCGATGCTGAAGCTGCAGCAGGTAAATACGGCATGCTCGAATTAGCAAAATTTCTACAAAAAGAGTTGAATGAGCAATACGTCAACAACTAATAAAGTGTTAAAATGGTCCTCTGCGTTAAGAGGACCATTTTTATGTAGAACATTATAAGATGATGAGAAAATAGACAATCATTAAGCATAGCCCTATAGGAAGTCCAAATTTTGCCCACTCTTTACTTGTAATATTCAACTTACCGGCTGATATGATATTCGGAATGTTTCCAGGCACTAACATCCCTCCGCTAATCAATAAACCTAGTAAAATTGCTTTAATCGTTTTATCCCCCATTTGTGGACTAATTTCAGCAGCAGTTAAAGTAGCATTATCCAATATGGCTGAAATCATATTAATCCAAAATAAAATATGAGGGCTTAAGGTAAGCAAATAATGGTTAATAAGTGGTCCAAATCCAGCACCAAGCAAAGTTAGTCCCATAACGAAAAGATAAATTTTTATGCTTTGCAGTATAAATGTTTCATATGTGTCACGTTTTCTTTTGCTATGAAGGAATTCATGATGTTGCGAAGGGTGGATAAGAACGGCTGCTAATATCCCCAAAAAAAGAATAGCCGAAATGACTTCAATCCCGATTAAGCGAATTAAGTAGAAGAAGCTCTGATTTAATTTGCTAATGGCAATCGTAGAAAGCGGCTCTCCAATTGGTGTTAAGGCAGCCCCAAGTCCAATTGAAAAACATGCTAATACAACCAAACGAATTTCTGATTTTCGATCAAGACAAATGCTTTTCATAATGACTACTAAGATTAAGGCAGCAATAATGGCTGTGATCATACTGGAAACTAAGCCTAAAACAATTACAATTGTTGCAACAAACAACGGAAATGGAACGTTGCTTTTTATTCTCGAAATTACTTGTTCAAGCGGCTTTGCAAACCATTGAAATAATAAGCCAGCGACTAATGTAACAACTGCAATGGCAATCGGATTCTCTAATGCTTTGATGACAAGTGATTTCGTTAGTACATTTCCAACAATAGCAGCAATAACTCCCATTATAAAAAGGAATATTTCCAAATTATACTCAATCAATTTGACTGAAAATGGGAGGAACAATACAAGAGCTAGTATAATGAGTAGAACAATTATCATTACCCCATTCCTTTCTAGAAATATCACTATATTATATTTACTTGACAATGATCTATTTCATTCGTTCACAAGCTATTTTTTATGGACAACTCACGATTTGGGATGTTCGCCTATATACTAATATCGTTACTGATATCGCCATACTTATTTAGTGGAGAAATTTAGGAAGGATGGTCGTAAATGTGCGGAATAACCGGCTGGGTTGATTTTCGAAAAGATTTACAACATGAACAAGAAATCTTAAATACCATGACAGAAACATTAGGAAAGCGTGGACCAGATGATACGAACTTATGGTTCACACCACATGCGGCATTTGGGCATAAACGATTAGTGGTTGTCGATCCACTATGTGGTATTCAGCCAATGACACGGACGAAAGAAGAATATACTTATACAATTTGTTATAACGGTGAATTATATAATACGGAAGATTTACGGACGGAATTATTAAAGAGAGGTTATACTTATCAAGGTCATTCAGACACAGAAGTATTGTTGACAGCTTATATTGAGTGGGGAGAACAATGTGTCGATCATTTGAACGGTATTTTTGCATTTGCAATTTGGGATGGAAAGAAGGAACAGTTATTTGTTGGCAGAGACCGTTTAGGAGTGAAACCATTCTTTTTCAAAGAGCACGATGGGGGACTGCTATTTGGTTCAGAAATCAAAGCAATCTTGGCGCATCCAACCGTAAAGACGGAAGTTACTTATGATGGTTTAGCTGAAGTTTGGGGACTAGGGCCATCAAGAACACCAGGAACGGGTGTATTTCGAGGTATTCAGGAGTTACGTCCTGCCCATGCGATGATCTTTTCTCGTAATGGAGTGAAAATTTGGAGATATTGGAATGTGAAAAGTAAAAAGCATACAGATTCAGTAGAGGAAACGGCAGATCATATTAGAAGTTTGTTTCAAGATACAGTTGTTCGACAATTGGTGTCTGATGTCCCTGTTTGTACGTTCCTTTCCGGTGGGGTTGATTCGAGTGCCATTACGGCAATTGCTGCCAATTATTTTAAGGCTGAAGGCAAAGGACCGTTGCACACTTTTTCTATTGATTATGAAGAAAATGATCGTTATTTCAAAGCAAATGATTTCCAACCAAATGCGGACGGCCCTTGGATACAGAAAATGGCAGAATCTTTTCAAACTGTCCATCATTCTTGCGTCATTACCCAAGAGGACCTTGCTGAATATTTGAAAGAGGCTGTTATCGTTCGGGATGTACCAGGGATGGCTGATGTCGACTCATCCTTGCTTTGGTTCTGTAAACAAATTAAGAAAGATTTCGTTGTAAGTTTATCTGGAGAATGTGCTGATGAAATTTTCGGAGGATACCCTTGGTTCCGCCGAGAAGATGATTTAAATCGTGAAGGTTTTCCATGGATGCGGTCACTTGATGAACGTATAGGGTTATTAAAAGGAAAATGGCAAGATAGATTACAATTAAAAGAGTATGTTATGTCTCAGTATGAATCATCAATTAGTGAAACACCTTTATTAGATGGGGAATCACCACTTGAAGAAAGGCGGCGCAAATTATTCTATATGAATATGCTCTGGTTTATGACAACATTATTAGACCGGAAAGATAGGATGAGTATGGGAGCAAGTCTAGAAGTACGTGTTCCGTTCGCAGATCATAGATTAGTAGAATACGTATGGAATATTCCTTGGGAAATAAAAATGTACGGAAACAGAGAAAAGGGGATTTTGCGGAAAGCATTGGAAGGTATATTGCCAGAAGAAATTTTATATCGTAAAAAGAGTCCATATCCAAAAACACATCATCCAGCTTATACAAAGGCAGTCAATAATTGGTTAACAGAAATTTTAGAGCATAAAGATTCTATTTTATATGAATTTATAGAACGCGATACTTTAATGGAATTAGTAAAAACAAATGGGGATGCTTTTAAAACACCGTGGTTTGGGCAGTTAATGACAGGACCACAATTACTTGCTTATCTTGCACAAATTCATCATTGGTTTGAAACATACAGAATTAATATTAGTGAGTAACCTTTTAACAAGGCATTGATCATGAAGAGCTGGCTTGAAAGTGAGTCAGCTTTTTTTGTTGTATTTATTGAATAGTTCTTTTGTAAATCGGATCCACTCTTTCGTTGCAAACGATAGGTATTGATCTTTAGGCCAAATAAGCGCCAAATTCCAAGGTATAAACGGTTTTGTTAACTCTACGAATGTAACACGATCTGTGTTAAAAGCTTTGCAAATAGATGATGGCAATAAGGCAACCCCAAGATTTGCTGCCACTAAACCACTAATTAAATCCCATTGTGCACTTTCATAGGCGATTTTTGGCATAAACCCTACCCGCATACATTCATGGATAATTTGATCATGAAGCATGAAATCTTTATGGAAGAAGATAAAGTCTTCATCTTTAATCTGATCAAGGGCAACCTTTTCTTCTTTTGCAAGAGGGTGGGTTGGATGAAGAAGGAGGACAAGACGATCACGGACGAAAGAAAAATGATGAACTAGTTCATTATTTACAGGTAATACGACAGCACCGAGATCTAATTTGCCATTTTCAACATCGTGGACAACCTTTTTTGTTACTTCTTCAATGAGTTGAATTTTTATGTTTGGATACATTTTATGAAACTCGTTAATGACGTATGGGAAATACCGAGAGCCGATCATAGGAGGTAGTCCAATTCGAATTGTACCTTTTTTTAGATTAATGACATCATTGATCTCATCTTTTAATTGCTGAAAGGATTTGAGTGTATTTTGTGCCTGGATGAAAATGACTTTTCCTACATCCGTTAATTCGACTTGCTTGCCGGAGCGGTCAAATAATTGAATGCCGAGTTCATCTTCAATATTTTTAATCATTTTGCTAATCGTTGGTTGTGATACATATAGTTCCTGAGCTGCCTTTGTAAAACTGCCGTGAATGGCTACGGAAACAAAGTACTGTAAATGCTGAATATCCATTGAAATTCCTCCCTATATAGATAACATGCATGAGAGTTATTCTAATTATTCATTTTACCTATATCCGTTAAGACAGTAAACTTAATATAGAGGTGGATGGAAATGAAAAAAATAGCTTTAGGATTTTTGCAAGTATTGCTGCTTTTATTATTTACGAAAGCTATGAACTGGTTCGTCTATTTGCTGCACCTACCATTGCCAGGTAATATACTATCGATGATGATTTTGTTTGTCTTATTACAAACTAAGATCATAAAGTTAGCGTGGATTGAATTTGGGGCTAATTTCTTGTTAGCTGAGCTACTACTCTTCTTTATTCCCTCTGCGGTAGGGGTTATTAAATATAAAACATTGCTTTTGGAAAATGGCTTAGAGATCATGGCGGTTCTCATCACTAGTCTAATAACAGTTATGATTGGATCAGGCTGGATTGCAGATGAAATTTTGAAAAGAAGGGAAGTGAAAATGAGTGACAATTAAACTGTTATGCTTATTGCTGACCATTGCCAGCTACTATACTTTTAAAAAGCTCTACAGAAAGTATAAACTTGTTTTCGTTTCCCCATTAGTTGTAACACCAATTATATTAGCCGTTTTCTTACTTTTGAAAGATATCCCATATAAAGATTATCAATCGAGTACGACACTTTTATCAGAATTACTACAACCTGCTATTGCCGCTTTTGCAATTCCACTTTATAAACATTTTCATGTTATTAAGAAAAATGCATTAGAGATTTTAATTGGTATCGGTATTGGATTATTGATGTCCATCTTTGTTTCCTCAAGTATTGCCACATTATTTCACTTTGATAAAAGTTTACTTCGCAGTATTATTCCTTTTACAATTACAACGCCAATTGCAATGGGCGTATCACAGCAAATTGGGGGAGTTCCTACAATTACTGCAGTATTTGTTATTATTAACGCAGTTATTGGCTCGGCACTTGCACCGTTTATTATTAAAAGTTTACGAATCAAAAACGAAGTTGCTCACGGTATTCTGTTAGGTACAAGTGCAAATGGAGATGGAACATCAAAAGCATTTGAATTGAGCTCGAAATCGGGTGCGATTTCGAGCGTCAGTATGATTATCATTGCAATCATTTCAATGTTTGTTACTCCATGGATGGTTTCTCATCTTATTCATTAAACCTTTTAAATGAATCGTTATACGGTTCGGTTTAGTTCGTTGATAGAAGAGGCTGGGACAAAAGTATATTAACTAAAGAAAACGCAAATATTGCGCTCCACCCCCGTTTCGAAAATATACTTCACTTTCCGCGGGCAGCTGGTGAGCCTCCCACAGTAGTCTACGTGTATTTCCGGAGGAGATTGTGCAATGTTTGTCTTTAGCTAACTACTTTTGAGTTTTTCCTGGCTTCTTTTTTATGACATTAGATCCCACAGAAGGCGGAAATAAGAAGTATGCTATATACCTATCATTCATTCGTCTCTTTGCTTAAATAAATATAATTTTCTGTATTTAATATCTTTTTTTGATAAAATAGCAGTTAAGCTACTAAAATTCCTAAAAACTAGAGAGAAAGGAACACATGATGGATACATTTGAACTTGTGGTACTTGAAACGAGTGATATTCATGGGAATATTTTTCCGATTAATTATGGTACGAAAAAGCCAGCAAATGTTGGACTAGGGAAAATAGCAACATTAATTAAACAGGAGCGGGCGAAATCTCAACATGTAATGCTGCTGGATAATGGAGACTTAATTCAAGGAACTCCTTTAACTTATTATTATATAAGAATGAAAGCCAATCATCAAAATCCTATGGTGATGGTGGCAAATGAGTTGCAATATGATGCAGCAGTGTTTGGTAACCATGAATTTAATTATGGAAAAGAGCTCTTATGGAATGCAGTACAACAATCAAATTTCCCATGGCTGTCAGCTAATATTTTAAATGAAGAGACGAATGAGCCTTATTTTGGAAAACCTTATTTTATTAAACAATTTGCTGAAGGTGTGAAGGTCGGTGTGCTCGGACTTACAACTCCGTATATCCCGAATTGGGAGCAAGCTGAACATATTAGTGGAATGGTGTTCGAAAATCCAGTAACAGTTGCAAAAAAATGGGTGCCATTTTTACGTGAAAAGGAAAAAGTCGATATTGTCATTGTTTCGTATCATGGCGGCTTCGAAAGAGATCTTGATAGTGGTAAGCCAACTGAAGTATTAACAGGGGAGAACCAAGGATATGAGCTATGTCAAAAAGTAGAGGGCATTGATGTTCTGCTGACAGGGCATCAGCATCGACTAATTTCAGGAAAACAAATTCATGGTGTTTTAGTTGTACAGCCTGGTAATAAAGGAATTGTATTAGGAAAGGTCAAATTACAATTAAAAAGAGAGCACGGGCACTGGACTTGCACGGAAAAAATGTCTGAAATACTATCTGTCGAGCATGTAAAGGCAGATGAGGAAATTCTTGCGACTGTACAAGCTTATGAAGAAGAGACTCAAACATGGCTAGATCAGCCAATTGGTGAAATTGATGGGGACATGGTTGTGAACGATCCTATGGAAGTCCGGACAAAGGATAATGCGCTTATTGAATTTATTAATCAAGTACAAATGGATGCTGCTGGTGTTGACATATCCAATACAGCCTTATTTGATAATAAATCTTTAGGATTCCCAAAACATGTAACAATGCGTGATGTTGTGTCAAATTACATGTACCCTAATACATTGAAAGTAATTAGAATCACTGGAAAAGATATTAAAGAGGCGTTGGAACGATCTGCAACCTATTTTAAAGAGTATAATGGTAATAACATCGAAGTAAATCCTGCTTTTACAAATCCGAAGCCGCAGCATTTCAATTATGATATGTGGGAAGGAATTGAGTACATTATTGATGTATCGAAGCCGTTTGGAGAGCGGATTATGAAATTGGATTATAAGGGAAAACCAATAGATCCGGAAATGGAATACGATGTTGTAATGAATAATTATCGAGCAGGTGGCGGTGGCAACTATTTTATGTATAAGGGCAAGCCTGTCATCAAAGATATCCAAATTGATGTATCAGAGTTGATTGCCAATTATATTTTGAAAAGAAAAATTGTAAAAGCAACTATAGACCATAATTGGGAAGTGGTCTACTAAAAGGATATGAGGGAAATGGCAAAAATAGCTAAAACGAACGCAATGCGCATATTAGATGCACAGAACATTCCATATGAAATGTTCTCTTATGATCGGCAGGATGGGAAAATAGATGGAATATCCGTAGCTGCAAAGATTGGGAAACCAGTAGAAATGGTTTACAAAACATTGGTAACACAAGGGGTTAGTAAACAACTGTATGTATTTGTAATCCCTGTTGAATCTGAACTAGATTTAAAAAAAGCTGCTAAAGTAGCAGGTGAGAAGAAGATTGAGATGATCCATGTAAAAGACATTCAAAAATGGACAGGATATATTCGCGGCGGTTGTTCACCGATAGGCATGAAAAAACAATATCCAACGTATATAGATTCGAAGGCAGAGCAGTTAGAAAGCATTATTGTAAGCGGTGGGAAGATAGGCCTGCAAATTTGCCTTCACCCACAAGATTTAATAACGATAGCAGAAGCGGATTTTAGCGATTTAACAAAATAAAGGGGTCTGACCCCTTTTCAAAAGTGAAGTGTCTTTCTAAATTGGCTTGCATATGATTGACTTACTGGTATTTTCGCGCCGTCCTTCATAATAAGTAAAAAAGTGGAATGCGCATCTGGTCTAATTTCAGCAATATAATGTATATTTACAATATATGATCGATGGCAGCGAATAAAAATATCAGACGGCAAGTGTAGTTCTAACTCCGATAAACTAAATTTATGAATGCCTACTAAATTCTTTGAGATAACAGTAGTTTTCCGGTTATCAGCTTCTAAAACCATAATGTCATTAAATTCGATCGGTAACCAACGGTCAATTGTATGCACGATTAAAAAAGGGACGGTAAATTTATTTGGTTTTTTCGGTAAAATAAAAGTAATACAGCCACTCAACTGATCATCTTCATAAATAGGATAAGAAATTCCAAAATAGGTGGTGCCAATTACATGCTTATCAATTGATGACATTGTTTTTTGTTTAGTCTGCAATGTTTGATAAGTAGTGGTACCTGCCTGAATAGCATCACCGGGGTGAATCTTTAAATCGATTTCATTGCTAGGTCGATAATAAAAATATTGTTCGCAATCAGAAATGGCAATAGATATATCTTGAGGAACGATTTCCTGAAAAGCTTCCATGATGGAATTAATGAGATGTTGATTCATTAAAGCTACCCACCTTCTAGTAAACAAAAAATAATAGGTTTTTATGATAGTGTAATATGAAATGGAAATAAATTGCATCATTTTCGCGAAAATTTTTACTATCTGTTAATAAGGAAGGAGATTGGACATGAATAGAGAAGAAATTGAATACCAAATTCAAGATTTGAAAGCAGATTACGTACGGCTGCAACAGGATCTTGAAAAGTTAGAATATGTGAAGGGAAATCTTCATCCTTTAGAAAAACAATTATCTGAAATTGAACATTCTTTAAAAAAATTGTATGAACAATTAGCAGCATTTGATTAAAAAAATCCGCTTGGTTTAATGTTAGCCAAGCGGATTTTTAACTCGTCTTAATAAGAGAAAAAGTTTTAGTTGCTATGTTTTATCTTTTTATGATTTCCCCAGAGAAACGTACTTACAAGTAGATCGACATTTTTATTTTCGTGTAACCCACTGTGATAAGCTGACTTCCCGTAAACAATTTTTGTATGAAATTGATTCTTCGGTACAATATTTTTTCCGCCAAATGCACTATAAAGTGAAACAAGTCCATCTCCATCATTTTTATCTTCAATTACCCCAGCAATGGCTAGCACTTGAATGTTAGGGTCAAATTTACGACTATTTTGTACGAGAATCTTTAACGCTTTAGAATGAGGTACTAAATCAATTGCTGCAGCTCCGGTATTATTTGGGTTTTGTTTAAATCGTTTTAAAATGACGCCTTGGAAAGGACTTCCAATTGTAATCAGTTTATGTGTTGTAGGGTAATCTTTCTTATGGTAAGTTTCTTCAATATATTTAGTTGAAATGATTCCACCCATAGAATGCCCAACAATATTTACTTCCTGAATATCATACTGAGTATATAAAATGCGCATGACCTTTTTTAAATAACCGGCTGTTTCCTGAAAACTAGCGCGATTATTGTGGAAAACAACTTGGATCAAAGGATGCATAACATTTTTTGATATGTTCCCTTTAATGATGGTATCACCTTCATTGGTTACATAGATGACCATTTCCTTTTTTCCCCAATGTTGGCGTTGAAAGCGATCCAGCATTCCATCAAATGAATGAGCTGACCCCTTAAACCCATGTACAAAGATAGTTGGAATAGAATCACTGCTTATAGTTGGAGTAGTAGTGCTGCTTGCTTGATCAGTATCGGTATAGAATATTGACGATATCAATAATATAAAAGCAAGTATAACAGCTATGGTAATAAATATAGAACTTTTCTTCTGTAAAATTTTCACAATACTTTCCCCCTGAAGGACTCTGTAACTAATAGTATACGACAAATATTTCACAGCTGTTATATGAAATTTTTTACTCGCTGGAAATAATTATGTTTATTTTGAAGGATTATACATACTCCATTGTAAATAAAGGATGCTACGATAGCATCTTTTTTAGTATATGAAATTTATTTATGAAAATCATTAACTTTTATTGGTAGGAGTTGACTCTTTTTCAGCATTCAATTTATAGTTAAAAAAAGGTAGTCTTATGGAAGGAAGACGTATTTATGTCGTTGCTAACAAGAATCCAAAGTGAATTACAGATATTGACAGATGCTGAGAGAAAAATAGGGGAATATATTTTAGAGCATCCTGAATTGGTTCCGCATATGACGACAAAAGATTTGTCAGAAAAAACAGGGGTCAGTGAATCGAGTGTTGTAAGATTTTGTAAATCAATTGGTATGACAAGCTTCAAAACGTTTAAGCTGGAGTTAGTGAAATTTTTAACATTATCAGAAACGAATATAACAGATTTTTCAATTTTGCAGAAAAAAGATTTGCCATATGACTTATTTAAAAAGGTAACCTATGTTAATAAAATGGCAATTGAGTCTGTACTGTCATCATTAGACCGAAAAGAATTAGATAGAGCAGTGGATCTTATCCAAGATGCGAGAAAAATTATCTTTTATGGCGTAGGCGGGTCTGCGACAGCAGCATTCGATGCGCATTATAAATTCGGTAAACTTGGGTTCCAGTCTATTATGACGCAAGATTTCCACTATTTACTTTCACTAATTCCTTATTTGAATGAGCAGGATGTATTTGTTGCAATTAGTATGTCCGGGAAAACAAAGGATGTTCTTGATTTAACGAAATTTGCGAAAAGGAAAGGGACAAAAATCATTGCTATTACAAATATTGATAAATCACCTCTATATAAAGAAGCGGATTTAAAACTTTGTACACCAGTAGTTGAACAAGATTTTCGAATTGGGGCAATTTCTTCTCGAATGGCGCAGCTTGATATTATTGATGCTATGTATATAAGTGTATTCAACCGAATTGGTGAGGAAAAATTAGAACAATATTGTGAAGCAAGAAATGAAGTGTTGAAATTAAGGAGATAGCAGATTTAATATTTCGTTAGAAAACGGGGATGTTTATTTTATAGTAAAAGTAGGAAGTGGCTAGAAAAAATAGAAGTAGGAGCAGAAGCAAACAGCATATGTGATGTGTTGTTTGCTTTTTTCTATGCCTATTTACGATCAATATTAACAAATGATTGCTTCGGGAATAAAGGTAAATACCGTTTAAATGTTCAAGCAATGGTGAATTTTTAATAGACTTTTACAAATCCAAAAACATTCCTTAATAATGATTTTGTATGATCAATTATGTAAATGTGATTCAACATTTTAAGGGGTGAGAGAATGAAAAAGGGGAAAAGGATAGGACTTGTGAAGGTATCTATTACGATGGCAACCATTTTAACACTCGGAATGAGCGGCATCGCTAATGCGAAAACTGATGAATCACCGTCTGAGCGTCCTTCATCAAAACAAAAGGCAAAGAATGTTATTTTATTCGTGGGTGATGGAATGGGGGCAGCTCATCGTAATGCTATTCGCCTTGCGACGGTTGGACTTGGTAAAGAGTTGGCGATGAATTCAATGCCGTATGCTGGACTTGTACATACGAGCTCAACTAGTGCTGTTACGGATTCTGCCGCTGCTGCTACAGCAATGGCATCGGGTGTAAAAACAAATAATGGTGCCATTGGGGTAGATGCAAATAAGAAGCCGCGAAAAACGGTT
This sequence comes from Heyndrickxia ginsengihumi, assembly GCF_011008565.1. Taxonomy (GTDB): domain Bacteria; phylum Bacillota; class Bacilli; order Bacillales; family Bacillaceae_C; genus Weizmannia; species Weizmannia ginsengihumi. Next base: position 120,711 of record NZ_JAAIWK010000001.1, on the reverse strand, counting down.
TTAGAAGCGGCGAAAGCAGCAGGGAAATCAACAGGTCTGGTCACTACGAGCCAAATTACGGATGCTACACCAGCAGCATTTGCGGCACATGTACAAGATCGTTCAATGCAAAGTGAAATTGCAAAACAATATTTAGAGAATAAGGTCGATGTTCTTTTAGGTGGGGGAGAAGATTATTGGTATCCAGCTGGTACAGAAGGTGCATATCAGGATTATCCAGCAAAGGATACAACTGAAGCAAGCAAAGGGACAGAAGGAGATCTAGTAAATAAAGCAAAAAAAATTGGTTATCAATATGTTACAAATGCTGACCAGTTGAAAAAAGCAAGAAGCGGCAGACTATTAGGTTTGTTTGCTAATGAGGAAATGTTTGAACAACGGCCAGAGGGACAGGGTGATTTATATGATCCAACAGTGAGTTTGCCCACTATGACGGAGAAAGCGATTGATACTTTGTCTAAAAATAAAAAAGGATTCTTTTTAATGATTGAAGAAGAGGCCATCGATGAAATGTCACATGAGAACAATGCTAAACAGATGATTAAGGCAGGTCAGCAATTAGATAAGTCTGTCTCGATTGCAAAGGAATATGCAAAGAAGCATCCTGATACCCTTGTTTTAGTTTTAGCTGACCATGATTGTGGTGGCATTTCTGTCGAAAGTGTCGATAGTCAAGATGAATCAGGAGATGGTATTTCTAAAGAGGATGGGCCATTCAACATACCTAATTCTAAAGAGGACTTTATGATTGACTGGACAACATCTGGGCATACAGCAGTTGATGTTCCGTTAACAGCTACAGGAAGTGGTGCAGAATTGTTTAAGGGAACTTATGAAAATACGTATATTCATGATGCCTTGCTAAAAGCGATGAATATAGAGAATGATTCATAATTTTATTTCATCAAGGATAGATGGTTGCCATGGTATAAAGAACGTTATGTTTGATTTTTTACCATGGTTTTTTATTTGGAATTTGCGAGATGATTTCCTCGGAGAAAGGTGGAATATTCTATGGGGTTTGAACAATTGGATTCATCCAAGTTAAAAAAGTTTCAAAGAAAAGTCACCCTTCTATCGGCTGCAGGAACATTCCTTGATGGCTTTGATCTAACAATTATTGCTGTAGCAATGCCGCTTATACTGGAAAAATGGGATGTCGGTCCGGGATTACAAGGAATTATTACCTCAGCTGCTGTCATAGGAGCATTAATAGGAGCGATATTGTTAGGAAATCTGACAGATAAGTTTGGCAGAAAGGCAATGTATGTTGTCGATTTGTTAGCATTTGTTGTTTTTGCAGCACTAACTGCCTGTTCTCAAAGTGTATGGCAACTCATGTTATTTCGATTTCTATTAGGAATAGGCATAGGGGCTGATTATCCGATCTCAGCCACCCTTGTTTCAGAATTTAGTCCTACTAAAAGCCGTGGGCAGCATAGCACATTTTTAGGAGCCGCATGGTTCGTAGGAGCGGTTGCTGCCTATTTAGTTGGTATTTTGCTCATTCCCCTTGGAGAAAACGCATGGCGTTATATGCTTTTATTAGGAGCAATTTTTGCACTTATTATTTTTTGCTTTAGAGTTACCCTACCAGAGTCTCCTAGATGGCTCGCTGCAAGAGGACGTGAAAAGGAAGCGGAAGACATAATGATGAAAGTTATAGGAGAAAAGGCTTCAATCAAGCCTTCAGGAAAAAATGTTCAACATATTAGTTATTTGTTTTCAAAAAGTTTTTTCCAAAGGACATTCTTTGTGTGCGGATTTTGGTTTTGTTATTCGGTTGCTTATTATGGAATTTCAATGTATACACCTACGATATTGAAATCTTTTTCTAATGGATCACAAATAAGTACATATATTGGGGCTGGGACCATTAGTGTACTTGGTTTAATAGGGGCGCTATTAGGATTTAATCTTGTTGAAAGAATTGGTAGAAGACCATTGATTCTTATATCATTTTTAGGATTAACAGGTTCATTAGTCATTTTAGCAATAAACAATCATCCTACGATGCTATTTTTAGTTGTTCTATTTAGCTTGGCGGTACTATTTGCTAATATGGGCGCAGGGATACTCAATTTTGTCTATCCAACAGAATTATTTCCAACAGGTATTCGAGCAAGCGCATCTGGTCTAGCTACTGCTGTAAGTCGTGCTGGTTCTGTAATGGGGATTTTTATCTTTCCGCAACTTGTTATTTTATGGGGAAATAGTAAGGCGCTTTGGTTTTTTGCTGTAATTAGTTTGATAGGACTAATGATTTCAATGGTGCTGGCTCCAGAGACAAAAGGAATGAATTTAGAAGAGCTTAGTGATGAGAATCAGCATTCAAATTTCAATGAGACAATGGCGGGTGAAAATAATGAAACAATGGCTTAGCATTTGGTCTTTAGGTCAAAAAAGAAGTTTGAAAGAATTCGAGGAAATTAAGGAGGCTGGTTTTGAAGGGGTGGAAATATGGGCAGAACATTTAAGAGCTGTTGAATACTTAAACTTTGCAGCATACCATGAATTGGAAATTGGTCTTCATTTACCTTTCCATGATCTAAATGTAGCCACTCCCGATCCGATTATTGAAGACCGAATGTTTTCTATCATGTTTGAATGGATAGAACGTCTTGCAGAATATGGCGGACACCATGCTACTCTTCATGGAGGCTATGCCTGGGCTTCTGAAGACCGTGAAGAAACTATAATAAGGGTGAAGGAAAGGATTTCACTTTTACGTAAAAAGGCTAAACAAAACAACGTAGAACTACTGTTGGAAAATTTAATTCCAGACTCCTTAAATTATTGTCATTATATCGCCTCAAATGTTCATGAATGGCTTGACCTAATTCATGATACGAATGTTAAAGCCTGTTTAGATATTGGCCATTTGGCTGTAATGGGGGAAGACCCTGAAGAAACAATTTGCAAGCTAGGAAACGACTTAGCAGCCATTCATTTATCTGACAATGATTGTCTTTCAGATTTGCATTTGCTTCCAGGTGATGGAAAAAATGTGTCAAAGTCATTATTAAATCTGCTTCATCATTTTAGTGGACCCATTATATATGAAATAAACCCATATAAATATACATTAAAGGATATTGTCGAATATATTACAATGAAAGAGAAAGTTTTATAGAAACGTGTTATAAAAGTTTAACTGTTATTGGATTTTAGAATGATAGACAGATTATAAGCGCTCCTTTTAATGATTTTAGATAAAACCTGCTTCTTGTTTTAGTAGGTGATGAAATCAGAAGCTCCGTTTCCCAATTGTTCTGTCCCCTCCAATTTTTGTTATAATAATAGTACCTATTATTGGAGGGGTTCTATTGTCACGTTTTGAATCTGCTAAAACAATTTTGCAAAAGTACTATGGTTATCAAGAATTTCGCAGTGGTCAATCAACGATTATTGAGCAAATTTTAAATGGTCAAGATACAGTGGGAATAATGCCAACTGGTGGGGGAAAGTCCATTTGCTACCAAATACCGGCATTACTTTTTGAGGGGGTCACGATCGTTGTTTCTCCTTTAATCTCACTAATGAAAGACCAAGTAGATGCATTGCGGAATATTGGGATTCCGGCTACATATATTAATAGTGCCTTAAATAGTGATGAAATTCATTATAGGCTATCAGAGGCCTCACGCGGCGCATTTAAACTAATTTATATTGCACCTGAGCGGTTAGAAACATCTTCATTTATTTCCTTATTACATCAAATTAATATATCCCTCATCGCAATTGATGAAGCACACTGTATTTCTCAATGGGGTCATGATTTCCGTCCAAGTTATTTATCGATTCAAAAGCTTATTCATCAATTTAACCCAAAACCAGTGATTCTTGCCTTAACCGCAACTGCAACTCCGCAAGTAAAAGATGATATTTGTCATCTATTAGGAATCAATAATGACAATTGTATTGTAACAGGATTTGCTAGAGAAAATTTGACATTTCGAGTGATCAAAGGGCAAGATCGGGATCAATTCATTTTCGACTATATTCAAAAGAATGTTAATCAAGCTGGAATTATTTATGCTGCGACAAGAAAAGAAGTTGAACGTTTATACGATCAATTAACTAGTAAAGGAATTTCAGCTGGTAAATATCATGCGGGTATGAATGATGCAGAACGGGATCATTTTCAAGAGCGTTTTCTTTTTGATGATGTATCAGTTATGGTAGCAACATCTGCCTTTGGAATGGGGATAGACAAATCCAATGTACGCTATGTTATTCATTATCATATACCTAAAAATATGGAGGCATATTACCAAGAAGCTGGGCGTGCCGGTCGAGATGGGGAAGAGAGTGAGTGTATTCTCTTGTTTGCAGCTCAAGATGTCCATATCCAAAAATTTCTTATTGACCAATCGGTGAATGAAGATAGGAAAGAACAGGAATACTCAAAGTTAAGAAAAATGATTGATTATTGTCATACCGAGGGTTGTTTTCAGCAATATATTTTGAAATATTTTGGTGAGACTGAGGCTGGCGAATGCGGGAAATGTGGGAATTGTACAGATCAACGAGAAAAAATCGATGTGACAAGAGAAGCGCAAATGGTGTTTTCATGTATTAAAAGAATGAATGAGCGCTTTGGCAAAACTTTTATTACAAAAGTTTTAACAGGGTCAAGAGATAAGAAGGTCATGCAATTTCATTTCCATAAATTGTCTACCTTTGGCATAATGAAGGATAGGACACAAAAAGAAATTAGTGAGTTCATTGATTTTCTAACTGCAGAAGGATACTTACGGCCAACAGATGGTACATATCCGGTGCTTTCTTTGACAAATAAAGCCATTAGCGTGTTGCGATCAGAACTAATTGTATTGAAGAAAGAAAAGATTCAAGCTAAGCAAATTGTAAAAGACGATGTCTTGTTTGAGCGATTAAGAGCATTAAGAAAACAAATTGCAGATCGTGAAAATATACCGCCGTACATCGTTTTCTCAGATCAGTCTCTTTCAGAAATGAGTTCGAAACTGCCAAATACGAAGGAACAGTTGTTAAGTGTGAAGGGTGTAGGACAGAGAAAGCTTGATCAATACGGAGATGATTTTTTACGAGTGATACAAGATTATATGGATGAACATGCAATTGAATCAAGCTCATTTTCATATACAAACAGTAAACAATTACGAGAAACGGGTTCATCCTCAAAGGAAAAAAGTCATCATATAACCTACAATATGCTGCAAGAAGGCCGTTCAATTCAGGAAATATCTGTTGAACGTAAGTTGACAATGCGAACTGTTGAAAATCATATTTTGAAATGTTCAGAGGAAGGGATGTTTATTCAATGGAATCAATTTATCCCTCAAGCCTATATTTCTCTCATTGAAGAAGCAGTAGCGCAAGCAGGAACAGAAAGATTGACGCCAATTAAAGAATTACTTCCGGATGAGGTTTCTTATTTTATGATTCAAGCATTTTTACAAGAGAAGAAGGTAAGCAAGATGTAATGTCGTTTGACAAACGAAACCAATAAGAAGGGTGGAAATATCATGATGAGATGTATTGCGTCCGATATGGATGGTACTCTACTAAATTCAAAACAAAAAATAAGCCCGGCAAATCGTGATGCCATCAAGCTAGCTATAGAAGAGGGGATCAAATTTGTCATTGTAACAGGACGATCGTATATAGAAGCGAAAGAAGTGTTGGATGAAGTAGGGATCAACTGTCCGGTTATTGGTTTAAACGGAGCGGAAGTTAGGAATGAAGCAGGAGAGGTTGTTTATACGAATTTACTCAACCCCGAGACTGCTTTGAATGTGTCGAAGTTTCTTAATGAATTAAACATTTATCATGAATTTTTTACAAATAAAGGTTTACTTACAGAAGATTATCAAGCCAGCATTGAAATACTTGTCGATATTTTCAAAACTGCTAATCCTGAAATATCTGAAGAAGAGATACGCAATCATGTTAAAAATCGTGGAATTACTCGAAATATCCGCAATTTTAGTGATGTTGGAGATGTATTTAAGGACCCAACTATTAAATTTTATAAAATCCTCGCTTTTGATAAAAATGATGCTCTTTATAAGGAAATTGGAAGTAAATTAGAACGTGCAATGGATCATATTAAGGTTACATCATCTGGTTTTAGTAATATTGAAATTAATCATATTTCTGCGCAAAAAGGGATTGCGCTAGAACGATTCTTAGATGAGCAGGGGATTTCATTGCAAGATACAATGGCAATTGGAGATAATTTTAATGATGTATCGATGTTGACAAAAGTTGGTTATTCTTTTGCTATGGGAAATGCAGAAGAAGATGTGAAACAAATTTGTAAGTTTGAAACGACCCGAAATGATGAAGATGGTGTTGCAAAAGCGATTCACACGTTTTTAGAAATGAGTAAAATGAAAAGGATCTGACGTATGTCTGACCCTTTTTGTTGTGCGCCCGGCATGGGTGCAGTTTCTAGGGTGAAAGTCCCGAGCCATGAAGGCAGTAGTAGTGGTTAGCTTAACGCAATGGTGTCCGCGGTGACGCGGAATCTGAAGGAAGCGAGCGACAAACCTCCGGTCTGAGGAACACGAACTTCATATAAGGCTAGGTACCATTGGATGAGTTTGCAACACAAAACAAAGTCCTTACTGCCGAAGGTGGTACAGAGTAAATGAAGCAGATAGATGGAGGGAAAGAATGTACTATAAAGGATTTTCAAGAGGAAAACATTGTCTTATTGTGTAGAGAGCGCTGTTTGTCGTAGAAAATCAACGACGATCAGCGCTCTTTTCGTTTCCAAAAAGGAGACCACAAGACAATGAAAAAAAAGCTATCACTATCATAACAAGTGAAGAAACATATAAAAATCTGTCTACGTTTGATGACATAAATCAGCTCAATGAAACGGTTCGAGCTTACAAAAAACAATTTGCTGACGAGCTAAATCAAACATGTTTAGCAGTATTGGATTTATTACATAGGTATAGCGCGAAATATACAGGGGTCAGTTTCCTTCGAAAAAACCAAATAGGGGATTTAATAGGCAAAAGCCGTAGAACCGCTATACGGGCCTGCAGACGCCTTGAAGAGTTGGGTATCATTCGTCAATATGAAATGAAGCGTTCATCTGATATGCGGCAAACATCAAATGCTATTGTTGTTCAACCTATACATATTGAAGTTGTCACACAAGAAAAAAATGAACTATGAAAACTGGGATTCCCTTCGGGGAGCTTTGAGAACAGGTAGCTATCAACCTTCTCCTGTTCGCCGTGTCGAAATCCCAAACCAAGCGGTGGGGTAAGGCTCCTAGGCATACCAACTGTGACAGGCCGTTTCATTCAGCAGGCAATTGCCCAAGTGTTAAGCCCTCAACCTTTTCTGAAAACAGCTATGGGTTCCGAGCTAACAGGAGTGCGCATGATGCGATAAGAAAGGCAAAAGGTTATATCAAAGAGGGTTACCGCTGGGTAATTGATATGGACTTAGAGAAGTTCTTTGATAAGGTCAATCATGACAAATTGATGGGAATATTCGCCAAAAAGAGAGTTGAAGACCGCATACTTCTCAAACTAATCCGAAAATCTCTTCAATCAGGTGTAATGCTTAATGGGGTCGGACAATCAACGGAGGAAGGCACTCCGCAAGGGGGACCTCTCAGTCCTCTCCTTTCAAACATAATTCTTGATAAATTAGATGAAGAATTGGAAGTAAGAGGGCATAAGTTTGTTCGGTATGCGGACGACTGCAACATTTATGTCAAGTCATTAAAAGCAGGAGAACGTGTAATGGAATCCATTACAACATTTATCGAGCAGAAACTAAAATTGAGGGTGAACAGGGATAAGTCAGCAGTAGACCGCCCGTGGAAACGGAAATTTCTCGGTTTCAGCTTTACTTGGAATAAAGAAACGAAGGTGCGAATTGCTAAACAAAACATCAAACGCTTTAAGACAAAGATTCGAGAAATTACTTCGCGGTCAAGACCTATTCCACTGGAAATAAGAATAGAAATGTTAAACCGTTATCTAACAGGATGGTGCGGATACTCCGCTTTAGATGATACTCCAAGCAAATTCAAAGAATTCGATGATTGGATAAGAAGAAGGTTCAGAATGTGCGAATGGAAACAGTGGAAGATGTCTAAGACTAGAGTTAGAAAACTAATTAGTTTAGGCGTCCCTGATTACAAAGCGAATGAATGGGGCAACTCCAGAAAGAAATATTGGAGAATTGCCTGTAGCCCAAGCCCAATACTACACAAAACCCTCGATAACTCCTATTGGAGTAAACGAGGGTTGAGAAGTCTATATAATCGTTATGAAATTCTACGTCAATCTTAATAGAACCGCCGTATACCGAACGGTACGTACGGTGGTGTGAGAGGTCGGGGGTTATTCACCCCCTCCTACTCGCTTCTGCTCCAGGGGGTTGCTTTCCGCGGGCGGTCTTGATCTTACAGCAGTTTGCCATCTACCCGCGGAAATTAGTTTGATGAATGATGAAGTGAACAATCATATAGATTAGAAACAAGATGAATATTATTATTATTGCACGCGATCATTCTCCCAATCATATGACCAAAAGCGTTCGTACTGCAGCCATTTTATCGTTTCGGGATCTTCGTTTTTTAATTTTTCTTCCCGTTCTGTTAGCATCCAGCCCGTTTGTGAAATATGGGCTTTCATTGCACCTAGTTTTTGTTCTCTTACTGCACTGACATCATTTATAATATCTGGTTGGCCAATTTCTTGTTCGTGATTGTTAGAAAAAGCAACACAGTGTAGCTTTGGACGTTTTTCTACCGGCAATTGTCTAATAGCGCGGACAACAGCTCTCCCCGTTGCTTCATGGTCGGGATGAACAGAGTACCCTGGATAAAAGGTAATAACAAGTGATGGATTAAGTTCTTTAATAAGATCACTTACCATGTTTGTCAATTTCGTATCATCTTCAAATTCTACTGTTTTATCGCGTAATCCCATCATTCGCAAATCTTTGATGCCCATTACAGCCGCCGCCTCTTGCAGCTCTTTCTTGCGGATATGTGGAAGGGATTCCCTAGTAGCAAATGGGGGATTTCCAAGGTTTCTCCCCATTTCCCCTAAAGTAAGACAAGCATAGGTAACAGGGGTGCCTTGTTTAATATGAGTGGAAATTGTTCCGGATACTCCGAAGGCCTCGTCATCTGGGTGGGGGAAAATAACTAAAACTTGACGTTCTTTGTCCATTATATTCAGCTCCTTCCTTATTCGAACGGTGTTTTACTTAGCTCTAAAGCTACAGCGAGCTTTCCATCATAACCATGGCCGGCAAATAATAGGCGGCCTAATTCATCTACCTCAAAATGGGTGAGTCCTTCTGCATAGATCCAGCCGAATTCCATCTTTAAACCGATTCTATACGGGCCATCTCCAGCAAGTTTTCCGTGTTCATAAGAAACTTTTGCATTGCGGATATATGCTCCTGCTGAAAAAAAAGACTCATTTACATGTGAGGCATATGCTCCATTAGTTGTCTCTAAATGTAGATACAGCTCTTGATTGGCAAATTGGTCAATTAGCTTTTGAACTTCTAATCGTTTTATAGGCTCCACAAGAAAACCTCCTCTCCTATTGATTTCATTATACAAAAAAGGGTAAAAAACTGCCAAAATGAAAGATGAAAGGTCAGACACAAAATGGATGTCTGACCCTAATAAGGTTTGTTACAAGAAATTAAGATAACTGTTCTTTTGAAACAAAACGTGTATAAGCCCCATGCATAACAGGACCAACGAATTGATTTAATTTAAAACCGTGCTCGATAGCGGCATGGACAAAGTCTTTTGCAACAATAACAGCAGCTTCGACAGTATTGCCTTTTGCAAGTTGGGCAGTAATTGCTGCAGCAAATGTGCAGCCAGCGCCATGGTTATAAGTTGTATCAACTTTATCTGATTCAAGCAGGCGGAAGCTTTGACCATTATAGAACAAGTCAACAGCCTTTTCGTGTTGAAGCTGCTTTCCGCCTTTAATGACAACATTTTTAGCACCTAATTCATGAATTTTGACTGCTGCTTCTTTCATATCGTCAATTGTTTTAATTGGACTAGTCTGTGCTAATTGCCATGCTTCAAAAAGGTTTGGTGTAACAACGGTTGCACGTGGTAATAATAATTCACGCATAGCATCTGTATTTTCAGGTTGAAGCACTTCATCTTCACCTTTACATACCATAACAGGATCAATGACTACTTTACTGAGGTTGTATTCATCTATTTTCCGTGCAGCTAGCTCAATAATATCAACAGATCCTAGCATGCCCGTTTTCATTGCATCAATTCCAACTGAAAGAATCGTCTCTAATTGTGGCTCAACTGTTTTTACATCAATTGGAAATACGTTATGATGCCAGTTATTTTTTGGATCCATAGCAACAATAGATGTAATGGCTGACATTCCATAGACGCCAAGTTCCTGAAATGTTTTCAAATCAGCTTGAAGTCCAGCACCACCACTTGAGTCCGAACCAGCAAGTGTAAATGTTTTCTTTAAACTCATAACGCACATCTCCTTAAGGTAACAATATTGGCATTGCACTTTTTAGAATATCTTACTACAAGAAAAAATACAATTAGTTGACAGACGAACAATGATAGTATGCAATATACATATAAGAGAATTTCGCTTCAAAGGTTCGAAAATGTATGAAATATGTGTTTTGAAAGATAGAAAGGACTATGATCAGCATGACAGTTGTTTTGAAAAATGATTGGGGGCCATTACTAGAAGCTGAATTTCAAAAACCCTACTATTTAAAACTAAGAGAGTTTTTAAAGAGAGAATATGCAACAAAAACCGTTTATCCTAATATGTATAATATTTTTAATGCTTTTCACTTTACGGACTATAGTAATGTGAAAGTACTGCTATTAGGGCAAGATCCTTATCATGGACCGAATCAAGCGCACGGGCTAAGTTTTTCTGTTCAACCTGGAGTTCCCTTGCCTCCTTCATTGCGAAATATTTTTAAAGAATTGTATGATGATATAGGGTGTAAGATCCCGCAGCATGGATATTTGAAAAGTTGGGCGCAACAAGGTGTTATGCTACTAAACACCGTTTTAACAGTGAGGGAAGGAGAAGCTCATTCCCACCGAGGGATGGGATGGGAAATCTTTACTGATGAAGTGATTAGAAAAATTAATCAGAAAGAGACACCGGTTATTTTTTTACTTTGGGGGAGGCCTGCTCAAAGTAAATTGAATTTAATCGACACGAACCGCCATTATGTGATTACTTCTCCTCATCCAAGTCCGTTATCTGCCAATCGCGGCTTCTTTGGCAGTCGGCCATTCTCAAAAGTAAACCGGATTTTAACAACGCTAGGTGAAAAGGAAATAGATTGGGAACTCCCTGAAACGATTTAAATGCTTGTAATGTTACTATTACGAATAGATCGAAGTGACCTTCTGCGGGATCAGTGCGTCCATGCGGGCTGCACAGCCATAGCTGAGGTCTCGTGAAAGTCAAATCTTTGAAGCGGAAATCACCCAAACCAAAAAATGTAATTTATATCAACAAGTTGCTGTAGTTGAATATCTTTACTATTCCTGAATATATGCTATACTTTTAAGTAAATTTTGAATTGAATATTGAATTTCACTAGGGGAGCCTTTGGCTGAGATTGAACAGTATGTTCTAAACCCTTTGAACCTGAACTGGATTATACCAGCGGAGGGAAGATGAATGGATATTTGTGTCATGTATAATGACGGATGATGCGATTTCAAACCTGCTCTTTTCTCTGGAAATGAGCAGGTTTTTTCTTTTGTTATGAAATTTGAATACTATGGAAAATAATCATTCAGCAAAAGGGGCACATTGCGGGCCGACTCATTACTCGTAACGTTATATTGTTAGATGGAATGAGTTTTGTTCAATCTATTACAAAACTCTGTTTGCAACTTTACTAGCAGGTTTGAAGGAGGCAGAACTTACATGAAAGGAAGGGGAGATAGACGTGCTGACGAACGAGCTTGAAGAGAGAATTTCGATTGAAATAGAGTCTAGAAAAGAGGAGCTGCTAGATTTATTAAAAGAACTTGTGCGATTCCGAACAGTAAGCCCACCTGCACGAAATACAAATGATATACAGCACTTTATTCAGGGTTATTTAGAACGCATGAATTTTCAGACAGATAAATGGTTCGTATACCCTAATGATCCAAATGTGGTTGGTCTTTTACGTGGAAAGTCTCCTGAGCATTATAATAGTTTAATTATTAATGGCCATGTTGATGTTGCTGAAATTGGAGATGAACAAGAGTGGATGTCTCCTCCTTTTGTTGCACAGCAGCAAGGTTCCTATATTTATGGACGTGGAGTAGCAGATATGAAGGGCGGAATAGCTGGAGCGCTGATTGCAATGAAAGTTCTGCAGGAGCTTGGAGTAACACTTCATGGAGATTTGCAATTTCAGTCTGTGATCGGAGAAGAGGTAGGAGAAGCGGGGACTTTAGCTTGTATAGAAAGAGGATATACAGCTGATTTTGCCGTCGTTACGGACACAAGTGATTTACATATTCAAGGACAAGGCGGGGTCATTACTGGTTGGATCATAATAGAAAGCAAAGATATTTATCATGATGGAATACGTGGGAAAATGATTCATGCTGGCGGTGGAATGAAAGGTGCAAGTGCGATAGAAAAAATGATGAAAATCATTGCTGGATTGCAAGAGTTGGAGCGTCACTGGGCAGTAACTAAAAGTTATGAAGGATTCCCTCCTGGAACAAACACCATTAATCCAGCTGTCATTGAAGGGGGAAGACATGCGGCTTTCGTCGCAGATCGCTGTGCTTTATGGATTACTGTTCATTTCTATCCGAATGAAGATTACGAAGAGATAGTAAAAGAAATAGAACAGCATCTTTACGCAGTAGCATCAGCGGATCCATGGTTAAAAGATAATCCTCCGAAATTTGTTTGGGGTGGGAAATCAATGATTGAAGATCGAGGTGAAATATTCCCATCTTTGGAAATTGATGCTGATCACCCAGGGACGCGCAGTCTCATCAATGTGTATGAACATCTATTGACTGAAACGCCAACAATTGAAATGTCAACATCGGTTACAGATGGCGGCTGGTTTGGAAAGGCAAATATTCCTGCTGTTATTTTTGGGCCGGGTAAATTAGAGGACGCTCATGCTGTCAATGAAAAATTAGATATCCAGCAATTAGTAAACTTCACAAAAGTGTTGGCTCTGTTTATTGTTCAATGGTGTAATACGAAAAAGGGGGAGTAGCTATGAAATTTTCACAATTACTGTATGATAATGTCCAAGAAATATGGGAGAAAACGCATCATCATCCTTTTATTAATGGCTTGGGTGCAGGTAATCTTTCTGTTGAATACTTCATTCGATATATGAAGCAGGACTATATCTTTCTAATCGATTACGCTAAATTGTTTGCATTTGCTTCAGCTAAAGCAACTGATTTAGAGACGATGGGGGCTTTTGCAAAATTACTTAATGAAACGTTGCATGGAGAAATGGAATTACATCGCCAATATGCTGCAAAGTTTAGTATTACGAATGAACAACTTGTTGCAACTAGAGCAACACCAATTAATTTAGCATACACACGTTATATGTTGACAGTTGCACAGAATGGCTCTTTAGCGGAGTTGGTTTCGGCATTATTACCTTGTATGTGGAGTTATTGGGAAATTGGAAAAATGCTTGTTGCGAACTATCCGGGTTCAGACGAGCATCCGTTATATGGGGAATGGATTCGTATGTATTCCTCTGAAGAATTCGGTTCATTAGCGACTTGGCTTATTGACTTACTAGACAAACTAACAGAAGGAAAACCGAAGCGAGAGCTGCAGGAGCTAGAGCAGCATTTCCTCACTACCTCCCGATATGAATATATGTTTTGGAATATGGTGTATAAGGGAGATGATTGGCCTGTCTAATAATATTTTATCTATACATGATCTTACATTCTCCTTTCAGCATGGCCGGGGGAAGACGGCAATTTTCAATAAGCTTAGTATGCATGTTAATACTGGAGAATTTGTCTCTATTATTGGTGCAAGCGGTTCAGGTAAAAGTACCCTTTTTCGTTTAATTGCTGGTTTGCTGGAGCAAAATTCAGGTGATATTCAACTTAACGGTGAAAGAATTGTGAATCGCTTAGGAACGGTAGGGTATATGCCGCAAAAAGATTTACTGCTGCCATGGAAAACAGTGCTTGAGAATGTTTTATTGCCTTTAGAGATTTCTAAAGTCCCAAAGCAAAAGAAAATGTCAGAGATTAAAGAGTGGTTATCACGTTTCGGCTTAACTTCATATGAACATGCTTATCCACACGAGCTATCCGGAGGTATGAGGCAGCGTGTTGCTTTTTTAAGGACGATTATTGCAGGAAGAGAGTTAATATTGTTAGACGAGCCATTTGGCGCCCTTGATGCTTTAACAAAACGGAATATGCATAAGTGGTTGCTTGAGTTATGGGGTGAGCTGCAAAAAACTGTGTTGTTTATTACACATGATTTAGAAGAAGCGATTTTATTGAGCGACAGAATTTATTTATTGCCAAGCGGAGAAAGCCAAAAGATTCAAGAAGTGCATGTGGACTTGCCAAGGCCAAGAAGATCGGAAATCGTTTATCAACAAGAGTTTATCGAGTTGAGAAAAAATTTGGAGTGTTTGATTCATGATAAAACATAAACTAAAAAAATGGTTTCAACAATATGGTTTATTTATACTTTTTATCATTATAGTGCTTATGATCTGGCAGGTTGTAGTTCAAAAAAATGTTATTCCTTCTTTTATTTTACCTGCACCTTCTGCTATTTGGACGGCGCTTATAGACAATCAACAGTTGTTATTTGCAGTACACTTACCAGTCACGCTTGAGGAAGTATTGATAGGATTTGTTTGTTCTGTTCTCGGTGGTGTATTACTAGGTACTGCTATGCATTTTTCGAAAACAGTCGAAAAAATATGCTATCCTCTTCTTGTTATATCGCAAACAGTTCCATTGATTGCTATTTCACCAATTTTTATGATGTGGTTCGGCTATTCTATTTGGAGCAAAGTTGCTGTTACAATATTAACGGCATTTTTTCCAATCGCAATTAGTACATACGACGGATTAAAATCTACGAATGAAGAATATCGCGAATTATTGTTAACAATGGGAGCAAATCGCTGGGATATTTTTAAAAAAATTCAAATTCCAATTGCTTTGCCAAACATGTTATCTGGTTTGAAAATGTCTGTTGTTTATTGCGTTGTTGGGGCAACGATAGGTGAGTGGCTTGGTGCCAGTGCCGGCTTAGGTTATTTCAGTAGAAGAATGTCTGGAACAATGCAGGCGGATGCTCTATTTGCTGCTGTCTTTTTGCTTTCTCTACTAGGCATTCTATTGTTTTTATTAATCCATTTGCTAGAAAAGCAAATATTAAAAAAAAGATTTCGATAATAATAGGGGGAAAACTGATGAAGAGATTACTAGTGATGATGCTTTGTTCAATGCTGCTTATTCTTACTGGATGCAGCGGTGGGAATCAACATAGTCAGTCAACGGGGAATCATAAATTACAAAAGGTTACAATTATGCTTGACTGGTATCCGAATGCAGTACATTCCTTTCTTTATGTAGCGAAGGAAAAGGGATATTTTAAAGAACAAGGCTTAGATGTAGATATTAAAATGCCTGCGGATACGAATGATCCGTTAAAAATGGTTGCCGCAAATCAAATTGATATTGCTTTAAGCTACCAGCCAGAAGTGTTAGTAGCACGCGGCCAACATATTCCAGTACAGTCATTTGCTGCTATTGTACGCCATCCGCTTAACACTTTAATGGTTCCAGCGAAAGGCTCTGTTCAATCACCAAAAGATTTAGCAGGTAAAACAGTGGGTTATCCATCGGTTCCTTTAGATGAAGCGATTGTCGACACGATGGTGAAATCTGATGGTGGAAATCCTAAAAAAGTAAAGATGGTCGATGTTGGCTGGGATTTAATTCCGGCAATGGCCAGAAATAAAACGAATGGACTTATTGGCGGCTATATCAATCATGAAGAGCTTCTATTGGAAAAAGAAGGACATCCGATGAAGGCATTCAGCCCAACAGAATATGGTGTTCCTGACTATTATGAACTCGTTTTTGTTGCCAGCGAAAAAGCGTTAAAACAAAAGAAAGATATGTATAAAAAATTTATGGCAGCGGCGTCAAAAGGACAACAATATGTAAAAAATCATCCGAAGCAGAGTCTAAATATATTATTAAAACATGAAGAAAAATCTGCACCATTAGATAAGCAAGTTGAAACAAAAAGCTTGAACATTCTTTTGCCATTGATGGATGCGAAGAAACAGCCGTTTGGTTACCAAGACGCAAACACATGGAAAAAGGTCGGGGACTGGTTATACCAACAAAAATTGTTAAAGTCGAAGATTGATACGAAAAGTGCTTATGTGAATTTAGATTGAAGAAGGTTGAAAGCAGGAAAATCCGACATGTTCCACGTGAAACATGTCGGATTTTTGTGTTAAAGCGAGTAAATATTATGAGAATCTGTCGATTTGTTCAAAATGATAGAGTTTAGAGAGAAACAGTGACAACTGAATATTCCATAAATAGACAATATTAGAAAGGCTCGCGGAAAAATTATACCGTTTTCATGAGCTTTTATGCTCTTTATGTTAAAATGATAGTTAACCATATATGAAGGAGATCAAATAATGACGATTTCTATTCAACAATTATTAGATAAAATGGAACAAGAAATGATAAAGGCAAAGCATTCTCAAGATGAAGAACATGTACGTCAACATGTATATGCAATTAAAACTTTATGTGAAATGATTGTAGAGGATGAGGGCGGTGCAGGAGAAACTCCACAAGCAAATTGGAGTAAACAACATGCTGAACTTCAAATTTTATCAAAGCCAATTGAAACGGTTGCCCAACCGAAACCAATTCAAACAGATGATGGGGCAAATGGAGACTCTCTTTTTGATTTTTAGTGAGATGTTTCCTACAATTAAAAAGAATACGAAATAAAAAGAAAAAAGTTCGAGGTGTCGATCATATGAAAATATTTGTGTTGCTTGGTGCTATCTGCGCTTTTCTATCTGTTGCTCTCGGAGCATTCGGAGCCCATGGTTTGCAAGGAAAAATGGAACAAAAGTATTTAGATATATGGGAAACAGGTGTTCGTTATGAGATGTATCATGCGTTAGGATTAATTTTAATCGGTATTATTGCTGGTAATGTAAAATCTTCATCATTGTTAAACTGGTCTGGATGGCTAATGTTTTTAGGGATTGTTATCTTTTCGGGAAGCTTGTACGTATTATCTTTAACGAAAATCAATATATTAGGCGCAATCACACCAATTGGTGGCGTAGCTTTCTTAATCGCATGGATACTATTAGGAACGGCAGCAGTAAAATTTTTCTAAATAGCGTATACATTGTGCCTCGCTTTGGGCGATATACTGCGTAAAAGTATTAAAATAGAACCTTTAAAAAGTCTGACATGTATAGCGCATAACATGGTGAAAAAGTTATTTGCGTATACGGTGTCAGACTTTTTTAAAGGAGTACAACTATACATGCACCAGCGCTGATAAGTTGTTCGTATCTTAATCATTAGCCCCTTGCTGCTGACTAAGTTTCTGCTTTTATACTTATTCACCTCTTGGTGGGTATGTTGCTAATTGCTGTGTACTAGGAGCTGCCCCATAAGGGTATTCATATTCAATTTCTTCTGAGAATGTCACATAGTCAACATAAACCATTGGAATTAAATAACGTTCCCCTGTTTCTGGATTACTTAAAATGACGTGGTCACGTCCAGCGGCCTCAATGATTCCTTTAAATACTTTTGCATTCCACTCACGATTATTCTCAAATGTAGCATATAACGTCACTAATTTTCCTTTATTTAGCCTTAATATATTTTCAATATAAGATTGTTCTAGTGGAAGTTGACCAGGTAAGTTTTGTGTCGGTGTTGTTGTTTGCTGAGGAAAAGGCATTTGGTATTGTTGTTGATAATAACCTCCACCATAATTTGGCTGTGTCGTTTGGCGATAATAAGGATATCCGTATACGGGTTGTGTATAATTTGTTGACAATTGAGTCCCTCCTACATGATTAATATTTCAAGATGAATGTTTAAGTATGTTTTCACTACATTTATTTGTATGTTTTCAAAAATGAAGATATGCCTACCAAAAAAGCATATAAAAAAACTTCGATAAGCATGGATATACTTACCGAAGTTTCAATAAGGGCTGCCAATTAATTGTTCACATGTAAGAAAGAACGAAGTTTTTTTTCATCCAATAGTGTACCAACAAAGAAAGATCCAAAATCGCCGTAACGGGCACTTACCTCGTCAAAACGCATTTCATATACAATCTTTTTAAATTGAAGGGCATCGTCGGATAATAATGCCACTCCCCACTCGTAATCATCAAGCCCTGTAGACCCTAAAATATATTGCTTAATTTTGCCTGCATAGCTTCGGCCAATCAAACCATGGCTTTTCATTAGTTCACGGCGTTCTTCCATAGAGAGCATGTACCAGTTATCATTTCCTTGACGACGCTTGTCCATAGGGTAGAAACAGAAATATTTAGATTTTGGAAGTGTAGGATAAAGGCGAGCTTTAACGTAAGGATTTTCGTATGCATCTTCGCCAGCTTTTCCTCCATTCACATAGTTGCTTAACTCAACAACTGCTACATATGAATAAGCAGGAATTGTATAATCAGCAATTGTTAATTTATTAAATTCTGTTTCAAGTTCTTGGATATCATCTAATGTAGGACGTAATGTCCATAGCACAAAATCTGCCTTTTGCCCAACAATTGTATATAGTGCATTAGCACCGTTTCCACTTTCTTGGATTTCATTTAATCTATCAAGCAATTGTTGGAACTCAAAAATTGCCTTTTCTCGTTCATCACTAGAAAGAGTTTTCCATCTTGGCCAGTCAAGAGAACGGAAATCATGTAGTGAGTACCAACCATCTAACGTTTCTGCTGCTTCACTCATTAAAAATCCCTCCAAATTTTGTTCATCTAGCATTACTATAGCATAGCTCCAACTGACAAAAAAATGATAAGAAGGCTTGTTACAAAATAGACATATTTTAAATCAGGTTAGTGAGTAATATTATTCTACGTCGTCATATGAGAACTTTAAAAAAATGTTAAGGTGATGATCAATAAAATCATTTCCGGAAATTTATTTAAAAATACGTATTGTTCGCAATTTTACACCTTGAAATTTAAAGGGAAAATAGTATTCTAAAATTAGAACAAAGGTTAATAAAGGTGGGGGTGTTTTACAATGAGTGATCTTTTTACAGTATTGAAGCAAAAAATACAAAGAAAAATGAAAGCGGTTGTCTTTCCTGAAGGATTAGATGAAAGAATTTTAACCGCTGCTAGCCGGCTTGCAAATGAGCAGATATTGAAGCCGATATTAATTGGCGATGTCAATGCCATTCAAGATCAGGCAAATGAACTGCACGTCTCGTTAGAAGGTATTGATATTTTTGATCCAAATACATATGAAGAAATGGAACAACTCGTTGAAAAATTTGTAGAGCGCCGAAAAGGGAAAACGAGCCTGGAAGAGGCAAGGGAAATATTAAAAGATGTCAATTATTTTGGAACAATGCTCGTTTACACAAAAAGGGCAAGCGGATTAGTTAGTGGTGCTGCTCATTCAACAGCGGATACTGTTCGCCCAGCTTTACAAATCATTAAGACAAAACAAGGGGTAAAAAAGACGTCGGGTGTTTTTATTATGGTGCGGAATGATGAAAAATATGTATTTGCGGACTGTGCCATTAATATTGCGCCTGACAGCCAAGATTTAGCTGAAATTGCAATTGAAAGCGCACATACAGCAAAAATGTTTAATATTGAGCCGAAAGTGGCGATGTTAAGTTTTTCCACGAAGGGATCTGCACAATCGGCCGAGACTGAAAAAGTAACAAAAGCAATAGAAATCGCAAAAGCATCTATGCCTGAGCTTATATTGGATGGGGAGTTTCAGTTCGATGCAGCATTTGTTCCTTCTGTCGCAGCGAAAAAGGCGCCTAATTCTGTCATTCAAGGGGATGCAAATGTGTTTATATTTCCAAGCCTTGAAGCTGGCAATATCGGTTATAAAATTGCCCAAAGATTAGGTGGCTTTGAAGCAGTAGGTCCAATCCTTCAAGGATTAAACGCACCTGTAAATGATTTATCCCGCGGCTGTAGTGCCGAAGACGTATATAAACTGGCAATTATTACTGCAGTACAAAGTTTATAATCTCTATAAATAACTCATGGAAGTAAGGAAACAGTGTGGCTGCCTGCAATGCAGCCTCTTTTTTGTGCATCTATCAAATCAATGTAATGATCTATCGTTTGGAAAACGTTTTTTATAACATGACTGTATATGCGGCAACTACTGGTAGCGCAAAAATATACGTGCTATCATATGAGATAATATGCGAAAATTGATAAAGAAAGGAGCCTGACATGGATCCAATTCTCTCATTATTAAAACAACCAGCGTGGAGAGTGATAGATCAGTCCAGCCTCGGTCCGATGTTTCAAGCAATGCAATCATTTGCAATTGATGATACATTATGTACTTCAGTTGGTCGGCAATATTCTCCTGCTACTGCTCGTGCATGGGTTCATCATCAAACAATTTCCTTAGGCATCCAAGATACGAAACTTCCATTTCTAGATGACGGTTTACGTTATTTAAATGAAATGGGCTATCAATATATTGTACGAAATTCTGGTGGGCTCGCTGTCGTCTTGGATGAAGGGGTATTAAATTTATCTCTTATTATTCCCGATACTGAAAAGGGATTAGATATCCATCGGGGCTATGAAGCGATGTGGAAGTTTATTCAGCTATTGTTTTCCGATTATCCAGTCGATATAGAAGCACGGGAAATCATTGGTTCGTATTGTCCCGGAAGCTATGATTTGAGTATTAATGGAAAAAAATTTGCAGGTATTTCGCAAAGACGAGTTCGTAAAGGGGTAGCGGTCCAGATCTATCTATGTGTAACAGGGAGCGGATCAGATAGAGCAAGAATGATTCAGCAGTTTTATGAGAAATCTAAAAAAGGAATAGAGACTAAGTTTCAATATCCAAATGTACACCCAGAAGTGATGGCATCGTTGTCAGAATTACTAGGTGATAGTTTGTCCATCCAAGAAGTAATGCTCCGTGTGTTCAAAGTGCTTAAGCAATTAGGAAGGGACATCTATTCGCAATCACTTCACGACGAAGAACTAGTCTGGTATGAGAAGTATTATGAAAGAATGATCGTACGCAATGAGAAATTTTCAGTACGTTAATATTCATTAGTTGATTGGAAATCAAGTTCTATAAATTCGTAAATACTATACTAAAAAGGGTAGAAAAATATGAAAAGAAAACGCAGTTTGTTAAACCCGTCTAAAATTTTAGTCATTGGTTTTGCAATCACTATTTTAATAGGTACCTTGCTATTAACATTGCCGATATCTACAAAAGATGGAAACGGCCTACCGCTCATAAACGCTTTGTTTACTGCAACATCGGCGACATGTGTTACAGGGCTTGTCGTTGTAGATACAGGAACTACTTTTACTTATTTTGGTCAAGTTGTTATTTTATGCCTGATCCAAATAGGTGGTCTTGGGTTTATGAGTTTTGCCACTTTGCTTTCGTTCCTCTTGGGAAAGAAAATTTCATTGCGGGAAAGACTTATTCTCCAAGAATCATTTAATAGTTTGACGTTAGAGGGAATTGTCAGGCTTGTTAAAAGAATATTGGTTTTTACGTTTGTGATTGAATTTGTTGGAGGGGTCATTTTATCCATTCGTTTTGCTATGGATATGCCAATTGGCAGAGCCATATGGTTTGGGTTCTTTCATGCAATTTCCAATTTTAATAACGCTGGTTTTGACATTATAGGTCATTTTAAAAGTTTAACTGATTATGTCAATGATCCGACAATTACATTAGTTGTTTCCGCATTGATTATCCTTGGCGGGCTTGGCTTTTTTGTTATGGATGATCTTTTTGAATATCGAAAGCGAAAAAAATTGTTTTTACATACAAAGATCGTGTTATTTACTTCAGCATTTCTGATCATATTTGGCACAATGATGATTTTTTTACTGGAAATGCACAATGGAAGGACGCTCGAAAGGTTATCTCCAATGGGGAAAATTCTCGCCTCATTTTATCAATCAGTTGCTCCAAGAACGGCAGGATCAAATACGTTAAATATTACAGATTTACGACCATCGACTCTATTTTTCATCATTTTGCTTATGTTTATCGGTGCGTCTTCTGGTTCAACAGGGGGTGGTATTAAAACGACTACATTAGCAGTTTTATTAGGAGCGGTTTGGTCACAGTATCGCGGGAAAAGTGAAATTGTACTATTTAAGCAAAGTTTGAAACATGATGTCATATATAGAGCATTGACGGTTACGGTAAGCGGGCTAGGCATTGTAATGGTTGTTACTTTCCTTTTATCAATTAGTGAAGGTGGAGACCGCTTTTTGGAATTCTTGTTTGAAGCTACTTCAGCTTTTGCGACTGTAGGTTTATCAATGAATTTAACACCGCATCTATCTGTATTTGGAAAAATTTTAATTATGTTAACGATGTTTATCGGAAGAGTCGGTCCGCTGACACTAGCATTTGCACTAGCTCTTAAACATAGTCCAGATCCTATTCGCTATCCTGAAGGTAAAATTATGATTGGATAAAGAAAAGAGGATATCCTAACTGAATGGGATATCCTTAGCAAAAGTTTCTATTTTCATTTTGAGGAATTGTGAACTTTTTCATTGTTAATAACACCGCATTACAGCACTTTTAAGATAACAGGAGAACGATCTGAAAAGAGTTGACTATACCTAATGGTTCACCTGTGAAGGATGCATTACTCTGCTAATTTCTCTAAATTCCCATTTCTATCCATTTTGAATTTCGTTGCATTGCCATCTTCTTCATTAAAGGCAACAAGCTTCCGTGCCCGATTCATGATTTGCATTAATGTTTCATAGTCTTCCTGCATTGTGACGGAGTTTTGTTCAAGATCTTTTACTTGTTTCTCAAGTTCATCTATTCTTCGTTTTAGCTCACTATTTTCATGCTTTAATCTTGCATTCTCACTTTTTAGTATTGTTGATTGAAATTGAGTATTATTTAAGTATTGCAAATAACGAATAACCTTAATTAAATTCATTTCGCCGCTTTCTAATTTCGGAGTATCATAAGTTGTGTCCAAAGAAGATTCATCATTTTGCGCAATAGGGTCAGCTGTATTCAACACTTCTGATGCTGCATCTACTGTGGTTGAATCAATTACTGGCATTTCACCTACTTCCTCTAAAGTTGGCATAGGTGGTTGATAGAGTAATTTCTTTTTGCCGCCTTGTTCTTTACCCAGTAAACGTTGTCGCTGTTTACGTTGTTTTTTTGCTAGTTGAAGAGCTTGTTCATAATTATGACGAACGACAGCATTCCAGCGGAAACCGCATGCTGCAGATGTTCGATTCAGTTTGTCGCCTACTTCTTCAAAAGCGTTTAATTGTGTGCTGCCCTCGCGAACATGGCGTAACACAGTTTCTGCTAGTAATAAATCATCTTCTTCACTCCACGCATCTTGACGTAATTTCATGGTTAAAAGCCCCCTAATAAATAATTTTTGCTTTGTAGTATGAAGAATGGACAAAAAACTGTTTTTTTATACCAATATGGTAAAAAAATAATAGATTTTTAAGGAACGATAACGGGAGATTCATGCTTTTTTTCTTTTTTTGTTATCGTTATAATAGAATTACGATCTAAAGGAAGAGGGTAAACTATGGATTATTCCAAACTAAAATTGAGCGAGGAAAAAGTATTTAAAGACCCTGTTCATCGTTATATACATGTTAGAGACCAGGTGATTTGGGATTTAATTGGAACAAAGGAGTTTCAACGTTTACGACGTATTAGACAGTTAGGAACGACCTATTTTACATTTCATGGTGCTGAACATAGTCGTTTTGGTCACTCTCTCGGTGTGTATGAAATTGTTAGAAGGATTACAGATGATATTTTTAAAGGAAGACCGAATTGGAACGAGAAAGACCGGATGTTATCTCTTTGTGCAGCATTGTTACATGATTTAGGACACGGGCCGTTTTCACATTCCTTTGAAAAGGTCTTTAATTTAGATCACGAGGAGTTTACACAACAAATTATTTTAGGTGATACAGAAGTCAACTCAGTATTAAGGAAAGTTAGTAGAAACTTTCCAAAAAAAGTTGCAGAAGTCATTGCAAAAACGTATGAAAATAAATTAGTAACGAGTTTGATTTCGAGTCAGTTAGATGCGGATAGGATGGACTATTTGCTTCGAGATGCCTATTTTACAGGCGTGAGTTATGGACATTTTGATATTGAACGATTGCTGCGTGTCATTCGCCCTCATGAGGATCAAGCTGTTTTTAAATATAGCGGAATGCATGCCGTTGAAGATTATATTATGAGTCGCTATCAAATGTATTGGCAAGTATATTTCCATCCTGTGACAAGAAGTGCAGAGGTCATTTTAACAAAAATATTGCATCGGGCGAAAGAACTGCATGATGCGTATTATGAATTTAAATATCAGCCTGTTCATTTTTATTCGTTATTTGAAGATGAACTTACTTTACAAGACTATTTAAAATTAGACGAGCACATTATTCTATACTACATTGAAGTATGGCAAGAAGAAAATGATGAGATATTACAAGATTTATGTACTCGTTTTATCAATCGTAACTTCTTTAAATATGTGGAATTCGATCCTGCAAAAGAATTTAAAATTCATAATCAGCTAGAAAAATTATTTCAGGAAGTTGGAATTGATCCTAACTATTATTTAGTGTTAGATTCCTCCTCAGATTTACCATATGATTTCTACAGACCTGGTGAGGAAGAGGAACGCTTGCCGATCAATTTATTGATGGGAAATGGTGAACTAAAGGAATTGTCGAGAGAATCAGACATAGTGGATGCTATTTCTGGAAAACGCCGTACGGATCATAAATTATATTTCCCGTTTGATCTAATAAAAGATGAAACGACACATGCGGAAAAGAAAAAGCAAATCGTTGAACTATTAGAACGTTTTTAGTTAGTCAGGAGATGAATGTTTTTGTTAGAAGATCATGTGAAATTAATAGGAGCCCTTGCTGCTTCGGGGGAAGTTATCGGACGGAAGAAATTGCAAAAGATGATTTATATTGCGAAGAAGTTATCATTTCCATTTCAAGAAAAATTTCATTTTCATTTTTACGGTCCCTATTCAGAAGAGCTGACATTAAAGATAGAAGAGCTGACAAATCTCGGGTTTGTACAAGAAGTAAAAGAAAAAAAAGGCGGATATATGCAGTATCGATATAGCATTACGAAGGATGGAAATGAATTTTTGCAAATGTATGAGCAAAGCATGGCAGGATTGAAAGATTGCCTAGTCAATATGAACCAACAAAATGCACGTTTTCTAGAGTTAACATCAACAGTGATGTATTTCTATCATCTACCAAAAGAAGAAGTAAAAGAGAAGATTTTTACGTTAAAAGCGAAGCAGCGTTATACAGAGGATGAAATTGAACAAGCATATCGTTATATTGAAGAACTGCAAGAACTAGCTAAGCGAGCAATATAAGTTTAGCTAGTTCTGCAAGCTAAACTTAATTATTCATCACTTTTACGAACGCCAGCAACACCGTAGTGATTTTTACTCATTTCTTCAATAAAGACGGTAATGTTTTCTTTTGGTGCGTTAACAGTTTCACTGACAGCTTCTGTTACTTTTTCAACTAATGCTTTTTTTTGTTCATCTGTACGGCCTTCTAACATTTTAACAGTTACATACGGCATAGAAGTCGACTCCTTTTTCAAAATATTAATCCCATATAAAATTGTAATTTTTTTCGTATTTTTGTGCAAGCTTCTTCAATTGTTTATTTCGTGAATAAATGATTTGAATTTTGTATAGTAATGAAAATAAAATAGATATAAAAGGGGACTCATTGTGGAATCTTTACAACGTTTTTTAGCATATCCGTTAATGGATATACCGATTGTGGCGGCGGTTTTAATTATTGCTTTTACAGTACATGAATTTGCGCATGCGTATACAGCATATATATTTGGTGATCATACAGCGAAAAAAGAAGGAAGATTAACTTTAAATCCTGCACAGCATATTGATCCATTTGGAGCAATTTTAATTTTAGTTGCTGGCTTTGGTTGGGCACGTCCTGTCCCAGTGAATCGCTACCATTTTAAAAATCCTAGATTAGCCGGGGTCCTTGTTTCATTAATGGGGCCTGTCAGCAATTTTCTACTTGCGTTTATCGGTTATATTGTTATGTATATACTCGTAACGACAGGACTTGGGGCTAGTCTCCCTTGGTTTATCTCAAAGTTTTTCAGCTATTTCATTTCATTAAATCTTGTTCTATTTGTTTTTAACTTATTGCCGCTTCCGCCGCTTGATGGCTACCGGATTATTGAAGACTTAGTGACACCATCTTTTCGGGCGAAAATGACCCATTATGAACAATATAGTATTTTAGTATTTTTAATTATTTTGGTAACACCAGTTGATCAATATACGATTTCACCTCTTATGAGTATTGTTATTCCGTTTATAACTGAAAGCTTTCATACCATCGTTTCGATTTTTAGTTAGATAATTGGAGGGAAAAAACATGACTGAGCAGAAGAAAAAAATAGATTTTAATATCATTAAAAATGCGCCTACAGATGGCCACCGTGGTTTTGGAGTAGGGGCGTTAAGTTTAGAGAATGTTTCACCTGTCATTATTGACATTAATGAAGGAGAAGCATTTGTAGATATTGGGGCAATGCATGCCCGCAGTGCAGTAGAGAAGCGGGTGAAATTTTCCCCAAATCGCGATGAAGTACCTGAAGAAGGGGCAAAACCTTATTGGCTTGTGTGGGTTACGATTGAACGCAAGGAAGAAGGATCGTACTATGCAGGAGTTACTGCATGTGAAATGATTGTTAATAAAGAGAAGCGCAGAGGATATAAGTCACTGCCTGAACATGTTAATAGACTCGATAAATCAATGAAACGTCATATTATTGTAGATCATATGGATGATCGTTCAAAGAAAATATTGGCAGACTTTTTAAAAGGACACGATGAAAATATGTGGAACCTATCAAGCGAGGAACTAAAGAAGGCATTGCGTTCAAAAGAGTAATTTTTTTATCCTGCCCCTCGTTTTTCCATCGTTTGAGTCTGAATAAGGACAAGTTGATAGGAAAAGATAAACATCTCGTTATTCCTGGTTGGAATCAACAAGGTGTTTTTTTTTTTTCGCTTTCGTCTGACATAATAATCTATGATTTAAAGGAGATTCTACAAATATCGACAAGTTATTTAAGTTTTGTCGAAGATGTGAACGACAAAGTTAGTAATAGTAATTATTGTGTGAAAGCGTTATATATTCTAATATGAATAAGCAAGCTAAATTTAGAAAGGATGTGAATGTAATGAGTCAAGAAAATAAAGGCGTAAAAGTTGCTATTCAAAAATTCGGTAACTTTTTAAGTTCAATGGTTTTACCAAACATCGGAGCTTTTATCGCTTGGGGACTTATTACAGCATTATTTATCCCAACAGGTTGGGCACCAAATGCAAAACTCGCAACATTGGTTACGCCAATGGTCACATATTTACTCCCACTATTAATTGGTTATACAGGTGGTAAAATTGTACATGACCATCGTGGAGGAGTAGTCGGAGCAATTGCTACGATGGGGGTTATCGTCGGATCTGATATCCCAATGTTCCTTGGGGCTATGATCATGGGTCCTTTAGGCGGTTATGTTATTAAAAAATTCGACAAAATGATCGAAGGAAAAATTAAAGCTGGTTTCGAAATGCTGATTAATAACTTTTCAGCAGGTATTCTTGGCGGAATTTTAGCAATTCTTTCTTTCTTAGTAGTTGGACCAGCAGTTGATGTTGTTACAGGTTGGTTAGTAAAAGGTGTAGACTGGATGATTCACTTAGGAATTCTTCCATTAACAAGCATCTTTATTGAACCAGCAAAAGTATTGTTCTTAAATAACGCTATTAACCACGGTGTATTATCACCGATTGGATTAGAGCAGGCGAAGGAACACGGAAGATCAGTTCTATTCTTACTTGAAGCAAACCCAGGTCCAGGATTTGGTATTTTATTAGCATATAGTATCTTTGGTAAAGGTACAGCAAAACAATCTGCACCAGGGGCAGCACTTATTCAATTTATCGGTGGTATTCATGAAATTTATTTCCCTTATATTCTAATGCGTCCACTATTATTCATCGCTGCTATTCTAGGTGGAATGAGTGGAGTATTCACTTTCATTACATTACATGGTGGACTAGTATCACCAGCATCACCAGGAAGTATCATTGCAGTGTTAGCAGTAACACCACATAGTTCTAGTGCATATATTGCAAATATTTGTGGCGTACTTGTTGCAGCAATTGTTTCATTCATTGTTTCTTCTTTCATTTTGAAAACTGGTAAAAATAAAGAAGAAGACTTAGAAGAAGCTTCTAAAAAGATGCAAGAAATGAAAGGTAAGAAAAGTAGTGTTGCAGGCATGCTAACTGCAAATGCAAACAAAGGCAAATTGGATCCTGCAACTGTTGATCATGTTATTTTTGCATGTGATGCCGGTATGGGTTCAAGTGCAATGGGTGCATCTATCTTGAGAAAGAAAATGAAACAAGCTGGATTAGGTGTAAAAGTTACGAATACAGCTATCAGTAATCTTCCTGATAATGCACAAGTTGTTATTACACAAGAAGAACTTACACCACGTGCTATGAAAAAAGTACCAAGTGCGTACCATATTTCTGTTGATAACTTCTTGGCAAGTCCTGAGTATGACCGTTTAGTTGATCAATTAAAAGGAAATCATGTAGAATCAGTTAGTGAAGAAAATGTAGAAGAAGTATCTTCAGATAAAGAAATGGACAAAAAAGTCTTAAAACCTGAAAATATTTTCTTGAATCAACACTTCTCTTCAAAAGAAGAAGCAATTCGCTTTGCTGGTCAGGTATTGTACAAAGGCGGTTATGTACAAGAATCTTACATTGAAGCAATGATCGCACGTGATCAATTAACTTCAACTTATATGGGTAATGATGTGGCAATTCCACACGGAACGGAAGAAGCCAAAACACAAGTTCTAGAATCTGGTGTGACAATTATTCAAGTACCAGATGGTGTAGACTTTGATGGTGAAAAAGTTCGTTTAATTTTCGGTATTGCTGGAAAAGATGGCGGACATTTAGAAATCCTATCTGCGATTGCTGTTACATGTGCTGAAATGGAAAATGTAGAAAAAATGGCAACTGCAAAATCCGTGGATGAAATTATGGAAATTATCGGATCTTCTTTTGAATAATAAAAAGAGTAGAAAGATGTGTTTCACATCTTTCTATTCCTATTTATGTAAACAGTTTGTTTTCCATTCCTCGACTGAAAAGAGTTGATATTCAATGTTTATTACAGCAAGAGAGAAAGCCATTTTAGAGTTTTTAATTAAAAAGAGCGGAAAACATACGGAACTATCGATTGCTACTTTTTTACATGTGAGTGTCAGAACGATTCAGCGAGATTTGAAGAACGTAGAAAAGATCGTTGAAAAATTTGATTTAAAAATTGCAAAATCTGTAGATAATGGACTATCTATTGTGGGTGCAGATCAAAATATTTATCGGTTAATTCAAGAATTGATCAAAATTAAGCCTGTTGATTTATCCGTAGAGGAAAGAAAACTTCTTAGTCTCATTAAGTTGCTCGGGGCAAATGGACCGCTTAAATTAGCGCCATTAGCAAAAGCTTTAGGGGTTTCAATTACGACATTAGGAACATATTTAGATGATTTGGCAGACTGGGTTAGCAATTTTGGCATTCAACTTGTGAGAAAAAGAGGAATTGGTGTTGAAATTATTGGATCAGAATCGTCAAAACGAAAAGCGTTAGCAAGCTTTTTTTTGACCTACTTTAATGAGGAATTGATTGAAAATTTACTGTTAATTTCAAATGAAGCTATAGATTCAGAACAAATATTGTTTTACTTTAAAAAAGAATATTTGCAGGGGATCGATGAAATTGTAAGTTCAACAATTAGTGGCATTCATTCAAAATTAGCAGATAGTGATTACATCGGTTTTTTAGTACAGACATGTGTTTCCTTGCAAAGGATTGAAAGCGACTTCCGCCTGCAGGCAGATGAAGTTGATTTGCAGTCATTAAAGGAAAGCGAAGAGTTTTCAGCTATTAAGGCATTAAGCGGGAAAGTATTGGAAACATTCTCTATTGTTATAGGGGATGTTGAAATGGCATTTCTAGCAGCAGTCTTAAAAGGGTCAAAATTAAAAGAAGCAGAATCCGCTTACTACGATAGTGTGCTAATCGGTCGTTCATTAAAGAGAGTGATTCAAGACGTTTCTCATCAAATGAATATTGACCTGACATCAGACTTTTCTTTATTTCAAGGACTTATGGCGCATATGGAACCATCTATCTTTAGAGTAAGGCAAAACATGAGTACCTTTAATCCATTAACGGATGAAATTAAGAAGAAATATCCATTGCTATTTATGGCTGTTAGCAATAGCCTTGCTAAGGAATTTAAGGGCATCTCTTTTCCGGATGATGAAGTTGCCTATGTTGTACTTCATTTTGGTTCTGCCCTTGAACTTAGAAAGGAAGAGATCCGAATTCGTGCATTAGTTGTTTGTCCTACTGGAATTGGGACTTCAAAGATGCTTGCGAGTAGGATAAAAAAAGAGGTTGGCGAGATTTCCTCGATCGATATTGCATCAATTAAGGATATGCAGACGTTAGATTTAAAACAATATCAAATTATCATTTCAACTGTACAGTTGCCTTTAAGGAGTATTGAGTACGTATATGTGAATCCGCTTCTTTATGAACATGATATTGAGGCTATTAATCGTTATTTAGGAAAGCATATTAAAGATTTTACAAGAATTACAAGTAATACTCCGGAAGTTAAAAAGCCAAAACAAAATAAGTCTAATGTATCTCTTCAAGAATTTATGAATGACTTGGAAATATCGCAA
Source organism: Heyndrickxia ginsengihumi (assembly GCF_011008565.1). Classification (GTDB taxonomy): domain Bacteria; phylum Bacillota; class Bacilli; order Bacillales; family Bacillaceae_C; genus Weizmannia; species Weizmannia ginsengihumi. Next base: position 89,543 of record NZ_JAAIWK010000001.1, on the reverse strand, counting down.
AAATGTATTCGAACATTACTGCGGAATTTTTCTGTTTATCGTGAAAAAGATAGTTCTACTTATGAGGACTGCATGAAAGCAATGATTTTGGAGTGTGCTAAACAAGGATTCGTAACAGATGTTGAAGGTGTATACCATCAACTCCTTCATCGTGAGTCAAAGGGTGGGTTAGGTATTCCAAATACCCATTTGGCTTTTTATCATTGCCGGCATGAAGGGATTCAAGAGATGGTCTTTCATATCGCCCATTTAAAAAATCCCTATAAAGTCAAGGGAATGGATGGGAAACAAATGGATATTCATAATTTACTGTTACTACTGGCACCTGAGTCATTAAATCAGCTTGAATTGGAGATCATTAGTATTGTTAGTACAACCATTGTTGAAGACAGGGAGTCTTTAATGATCTTTTCCTCAGCGAACGAAAGTATGATTCGTTCAAAATTAGAAGAGACATTTTTGAACTTTCTTCAAAATAAATTTGTAAAGGAATGACCAAGTTATGAAAAAAGTAGTTCATTTTGGAGCTGGAAATATTGGTAGAGGTTTTATTGGTGCTTTATTCTCACAATCTGGATACCATGTTACATTTGTAGATATTGCAGATCAAATTATTTCAAAATTAAACGAAGATCAAGCATATAATGTAAAAACAGCAGAGGATAATCAAACCGTAACAGAAATTCATAATGTTTCTGGTTTAAACAATATGACGCAGGAAAATGAAGTAATCCAAGCAATTGCAGAGGCAACATATGTGACAACTGCAATTGGTCCGAATATTTTACCACGCATCGCACCTTTAATTGCAAAAGGATTAAAAGCAAAAATTGCTGCAAATCAAGAGAAAGTTTATGTCATTGCATGTGAAAATCAAATTTCAGCAACAGATATTTTAAAAGGACATATTTTAAATGCGCTTGATGAAGAAACAAAAGCAAAAATGGAAGGCGTTGTTTACTTCTTTAATTCTGCAGTAGATCGTATTGTTCCAATTCAAGATAATAAAAATTCTTTAGATGTTTTAGTTGAGCCATATCATGAATGGATTGTAGAAACAACTGAAGATGTTCCTGCAGTTGAAGGTATGACGACAGTTAAGGATTTAGCTCCTTATATTGAACGTAAACTGTTTACAGTAAATACTGGACATGCTGTTACAGCATACTTTGGTTATCTTGCAGGAAAACAAACAATTGATGAGACTTTAAATGATTCAGCTGTTTATGAACGTGTAAAAGCAACAATTGAAGAAACTGGTGCATATTTAATCAAACGCTATGGCTTAGATGCAGCAGAACATCAAAAATACATTCAAAAGATTTTAGGACGTTTCCAAAATAAACATTTACATGACGATGTTACTCGTGTAGGTCGTTCACCAATTCGTAAATTAGGACCTGAAGACCGTTTAGTTAAACCATTAGTGGAAGCTAATAAATTAGGTTTATCTTATAAAAACCTTGCAAATGCCATTGCAGCATGCCTATTATTCGATGTAAAAGAAGATGCGGAAGCTGTAGAATTACAAAACATGATTGCTGAACATGGTGTAGAATATGCTCTTAAAGAAGTAAGCCATCTTGATGCAAGCAATGATATTACGAAAGAAATTATTGCCCAGTACAATCAATTAAAAGCTGATTATAATAAATAATGAATGCTATTTTTGTAAACTTTGTTGTTTTTTAATTAAAGAAATAAAGATTTTGGGGTTGATTGGTGTGAAAGGTGCGAGGAAAACGAGCACTCTTGAACGGGAGTCAGCTTCCTTTAAAAACAACAATCTTTAGAAAAAAACTAAAAATAAAAAGGTCAAGCATCCCAATTCTCTATAGTAAGAGATAAAGGGGTGTTTGACCTTTTTTATTGTACAAGAAACGGTTTTACGAAGAAGGCCCATTTGTTTATAGCCATTTAAGTAATTTGTGAAACAGTGATTCATGCTTATCCTTCGATTGATCTTTCGTTTTGCTGTTTGGTGAATGTGTTGTACACGTATCGGTTGGTTCTGTTCCAGAAACGAAATAAGTAAGTCTTGATATTGGACACTGTTCTGTTGCAAGTTTGCCAGTAGTTGGATCGATTGCGGCACCTACAACACCTTTAGGCGGGGTAAATTCTTCAATCGGTTTATTCGCAAGTGATTGTTCCATGAATTTTACCCAGATTTTTTTGGCGTAAAGCTTGTCAGCCGCTAATGTTAACTCTTTTCCATTGTCGTAGCCAACCCATACTCCTGATACGAGCTGCGGTGAGAACCCAATCATCCAACTATCTGTGTTTGTTGAACCGGATTTTCCTGCATATGGACGTGTAATTTGATTAACGATGGACGAGCCGGTAACAGTTGCATAACCATTTAAACGTTTATCAAACATTCCGGTCATCATTTGTGATGTAACAAAGGCAACATTTGGCTTCAATATTTGTTTTTGCTGTTGATTTGCTTGGTATAATACGTCCCCTTTATAGTCCTCGACTTTTGTTATATAGACAGGATCATTTCCTTTTCCGTTATTGTCTAATAAACTATATGCATGCACCATATCAATGACGTGGACGTTCGAAGTTCCAAGTGCAAGAGAAGGTACTTTTTCCATCTTTGTTGTAATACCAAACTGCTTAGCTTCCTTGACTAATGTGTTTTCACCTAGAAATAGATGCGTCTTTACAGCGTAAATATTATCTGAGACAGCAAGTGCCTCAAGCATCGTAATTTTTTTATTAGCATATTGGCTATTAAAGTTATGAGGCTTATATACTGTTTGGCCATTATTAACACGGAAAGTAGTAGGCGCACTCTTCATCATGGTCGTTGGAGTGAAGCCATGATTGAGGGCAGCGTAATATAATATCGGTTTAATTGTTGATCCCGGTTGTCTAGCAGCCTGCACAACCCGATTGAAGGGACTGTCTTTATAATTTCTGCCGCCAACTAGTGCAGTGACATATCCGTTTTTTGGATTCATTGCTACAAAGCCAAGCTGAATGCTTGAATCAGCAGGAATCGTTTCTTTAACCGTCTTCTCGGCAATTTTTTGTTGTTTCGTATTTAAAGTGGTGTATACCCGTAATCCACCTAATGCAATTGTTCGGTCATCAAAACCTAACTTTTCCTTTAATTGTTGCTTTACAACATCTTGGAAGTAAGGGGCAATATGAATATCTTCATTTTTATGTTTACCAACAAGAGTAAGCTTCTCCTGGCTTGCTTGTTCTGCTTGTTTTTTTGTGATATACCCATTTTCCACCATGGAATGTAATACAATTTCTTGTCTTTCTTTTGCCTTTTTATATGAGATCATTGGAGAATAGATGCTCGGTCCTTTTGGTATCCCTGCAAGCATCGCAGCTTCTGCTAAAGTAAGATGCCGTGCGCTTTTACCAAAATAATATTCACTAGCAGCTTGTATACCATATGCGCCATGACCGTAATTAATCGTATTCAAATAACCTTGTAAAATGTCATTTTTACTATAATTCATTTCCAGGCGAATGGTGTAAAATGCTTCCTTTACTTTTCTTTCCCATGTTTTATCAAGCGTGAGAAATAAATTCCGTGCATATTGCTGAGTAATGGTACTCGCACCTTGAACTCTTCCGCCTGCCTTAATATCTGCTAGTACGGCACCAGCTAATCGCTTATAATCAAAACCGTGATGTTTATAAAAGTTTCGATCTTCTATGGACACGGTTGCGTCAATCATATCCTGGGAAATATCATTGAAATCCACCCAATATCGTTCCTGTCCACTATTACTTTCACCAATTACTTTACCGTCACTTGAATAGTATAGAGTTGACTGTGGAACTGCAAGTGGCGGGGGTCCGATAATCTTGGCATAAATATATAGTGCAAGAAAGCAGAAAGATATGAAGAGGATAAGAGCGAAAAAAGCTAAGAAGAATAGACGGAATCCTCTTTTGGCTTTCACGATTTTCGGGTTTGGAAGAGCGTCCATTTAATCGGCACCTCATTTCTAAAAAACTCTTCATCCATTTAGTATGAAAAAATGAAAGTCATTTTAAACATCAATTGGGAAAAAATAGACCCGCAGCAAAAAAATTCTTGCATTTTGTCGAGAATCTACTATACTTTTTCTCATGTTTGTATGTATTTAAATAAGGTAGAAATACTATAGAAAGATTCTTAGGAGGAATCTCCATTTACGATTTTAGTTTGATGACATGAAAGCTCTAGCTTTATTGAAAAGGGTCTTTCTCAACAATTTACAATGAAACATGTTTGTTCGTTCTTTTTTTAAACTCGGGTTAAAATTGATAAAATAAAAGGATTTTTTTCAAGGAGGAAACATTATGGCAGGACTTTGGTTTACTGAACATCAAACAAAAGATTTTGGAATTACTATGAAAGTAAACAAAACTTTACATACTGAACAAACTGAATTTCAAAAGCTAGATATGGTTGAGACCGCAGAGTGGGGGAATATGCTGCTTTTGGACGGTATGGTGATGACATCAATAAAAGATGAGTTCGTTTATCACGAGATGATGTCACATGTACCGCTTTTTACACATCCTAATCCAGAACAAGTATTAGTGGTTGGCGGTGGTGACGGCGGTGTTATTCGTGAAGTGCTAAAGCACCCGAGTGTGAAAAAAGCAACGCTTGTTGAAATTGATGGTAAAGTAATTGAGTACTCTAAAAAGTATTTGCCAGAAATTGCTGGAGAATTAGACAATGAGCGTGTTGAAGTGAAAGTGGATGATGGTTTTATGCATATTGCAACGAGCGAAAACCAATATGATGTGATCATGGTTGATTCTACTGAACCGGTAGGTCCGGCAGTCAATTTATTTACGAAAGGTTTCTATGCCGGGATAGCAAAAGCATTGAAAGAAGATGGCATCTTTGTTGCACAAACTGATAATCCATGGTTTAAAGCAGACTTGATCCGTGAAGTACAGCGGGACGTTAAAGAAATTTTTCCAATTACGAGATTATATACAGCAAATGTTCCAACATATCCAAGCGGTATGTGGACATTTACAATTGGTTCAAAAAAATATGATCCACTAGAAGTAAATGAAGAACGTTTCCATGAAATTGAAACGAAATATTACACAAAGGAGCTCCATAAAGCTTCGTTTGTGCTTCCTAAATTTGTGCAGGATCTAATTAAATAAGAAGGTAAGGAGAAGTTATATATGAGGTTTGATGAGGCATATTCAGGGAATGTATTTATTGGAAGTCATCCAAATTATGAGGAAAGCCAAGTAGTGATTTACGGTATGCCAATGGATTGGACTGTAAGTTATCGTCCAGGATCAAGATTTGGCCCTACTCGTATTCGTGAAGTTTCAATTGGATTAGAAGAATACAGCCCGTATTTAGATCGAGAACTTGATGAAGTGAAATTTTTTGATGCTGGTGATATTCCATTGCCATTTGGAAATCCGCAAAGAAGCATCGAGATGATCGAAGACTATATTCATACATTGTTAAAGGATGGAAAATTCCCATTTGGACTAGGCGGAGAGCATCTTGTTTCATGGCCAGTCATTAAGGCGATGTACAGCAAATATTCAGATTTGGCTGTCATACATTTTGATGCGCATACAGATTTACGTACGGAATATGAAGGGGAGCCGCTTTCTCACTCAACTCCAATTAGAAAAGTTGCAGAATTAATAAAGCCTAATAACGTATACTCATTTGGTATCCGCTCTGGTATGAAAGAGGAATTTGAATGGGCAAAAGCAAACGGTATGCATATTTCCAAATTTGAAGTATTAGAACCGTTGAAAAAAATCCTACCTACATTAAGCGGGCGTCCAGTTTATGTAACGATTGATATTGATGTATTGGATCCTGCTTTTGCTCCTGGTACAGGTACGGTTGATGCTGGCGGAATTACTTCGAAAGAATTGTTAGCTTCCATTCATGAAATTGCACATGCAGATGTCAAAGTAGTTGGCTGCGACTTAGTTGAAGTTGCACCAATTTATGATCACTCTGAGCAAACGGCTAACACTGCAAGTAAATTAGTAAGAGAAATGCTCCTAGGCTGGGTGAAATAAGAATGACGAAGGGTCAAATACCATATTGTATAATGGTGTTTGACCCTTTTAACATTGCTTTTCACTCTTTTTATTTTTATAATAAAAAGGTTATAATGGTTAAAAATAAACATTGGTTGAGCCGAAATGCTCGTCTTTTCCATGTCATGATAAAGTCATGAGCAAAGGATGTGAGCCATATGGCAGTGGAAGTCCAATCTTATCCTGTAAAGATTCATTTAAAAACAGAAATTCAGCAAGAAGAACATGAGACAATAGAGCTCATTTTATTTGGTCGCTATTACGAAAAAGGAAATGCGGCTTTTTTAAAGTATGATGAAGTATTAGAGGAAGGAACTGTACATACGATTATTAAAATAGCTGAGGATGGTGCACTTATTTTGCGAAGCGGTGCATTAAAGATGCGGCTTTCCCTTCAGACAAATGAACAAAGAAACGGATCTTATGAAAGCCAGTTCGGCACATTTTTATTGCAAACAAAAGCAAAAGAAATTTGTCATCAACAAATGAGGGAGAATAACGGAGCGATCTCTTTGAAATATGAGCTTCATATGCAGGCTAAGACAGTCGGTACATATAATATGACGATAAAATATGAGGAGGCACATGATATTACATGAATATTGTAGAACAAATTCAAGAAGCGCTGAAAGAAGAAATTAAGCAAGCAGTAGTAAAAACGGGTTTTGTTACTGAAGATCAAGTACCCGCCGTCATTTTGGAAAAACCTAAAGATAAGGCACATGGTGACTATGCTACAAATATTGCTATGCAACTGACAAGGATAGCAAAGAAAGCTCCGCGTATGATTGCAGAGGCAATGATCGAGCAACTGGACCACTCTAAAGCGTCTATTGAAAAAGTAGAAATTGCGGGTCCTGGTTTTATTAACTTTTATATGAATAATGCCTATTTAACAAAATTGATCCCTGTTATTTTAGAGCAAGGGGATGATTACGGGCGTTCAAATGCTGGACAAGGGGAAAAGGTCCAAGTTGAGTTTGTTTCTGCAAACCCGACTGGAGACCTTCACCTAGGACATGCTCGAGGTGCGGCAGTAGGAGACTCTTTGTGCAATATTTTGGACAAGGCAGGATATGAAGTAAGCCGGGAATATTATATTAATGATGCTGGAAATCAAATTCATAATTTAGCTTTGTCTGTTGAGGCTCGTTATTTTCAGGCACTTGGTATTGAAAAAGAAATGCCGGAAGATGGATATCAAGGTTCTGATATTATTGAATTAGGAAAAAAATTAGCAGCAGAATTCGGTAATAAATTTGTTGAAAGTGATGAAAAAGAACGTTATCAATTTTTCCGCCAATATGGGTTGGATTATGAAATGGAGAAATTGAAAAAAGACTTGGAAAACTTCCGTGTTCCTTTTGATGTTTGGTATTCAGAAACATCATTATACGAAAGCGGCAAGATTGACGAAATGCTTAAATTATTAAATGAAAAGGGTCATGTATACGAGAAAGATGGAGCAACATGGTTCCGATCAACAACCTTTGGGGACGATAAAGACCGCGTACTTATTAAAAATGATGGATCATATACGTATTTAACACCAGATATTGCTTATCATAAAGATAAGTTTGACCGCGGATTTCAAACGCTGATTAACATTTGGGGCGCCGATCACCATGGCTATATTCCGCGTATGAAGGCAGCGATGGAAGCATTAGGATATAATCCGGAAAAATTAGAGGTTGAAATTATCCAGCTTGTTCATTTGTTTAAAAATGGAGAAAAAATGAAAATGAGTAAACGGACAGGAAAAGCTGTTACAATGCGCGATCTCATTGAAGAAGTTGGCCTTGATGCAACTCGCTATTTCTTTGCAATGCGCAGTTCGGATACACATTTGGACTTTGATTTAGACTTAGCTGTATCTGAATCAAATGAAAATCCTGTTTATTATGCTCAATATGCACATGCCCGTATTTGCAGTATTTTAAGACAAGCTGAGGAACAGGGATTGCCATTTGATGACAAAGCCCAGCTTAATACCATTCAGGCAGAAAAAGAATTTGATTTACTGAAAAAATTAGGAGAGTTTCCACAGGTGATTGCTGATGCTGCGGAGAAGAGAATTCCTCATCGGATTACAAATTATATTAATGATTTAGCTTCGACATTCCATAGTTTTTATAACGCAGTAAAGGTACTTGATCCGGAAAATGTAAATACAACGAAAGCCCGCTTAGCATTAATTAAATCTGTTCAAATTACACTGAAAAATGCTTTGATGTTGATCGGTGTATCAGCACCAGAAAAAATGTAACAATCAAAAAAGAAGGTCTATCTCAGAAGATTGAGACTAGACCTTCCTTTTTTTATAGAGGCCATTTGGTAAAAGTTGATTTTCCGCTCCATTTAAGAATGCGGGGGTTAAGTGAAACAATAGCTATTTTAAAAAGAACTTTTTTGAAAAGAGGTGGCTTATAAAAAGTTCGAAACAGCCCGCGCACTCCATTCCTTTACTTTAGTAACCAAATCTAGATGGTACAAGTCTTCTTTAGTAAGCAAGTTTCCGTGTTGAAGGTCATATGTGAAGATCGTTAATGCTTTTTTGATAAATGTTTCGTCATAAATCAAACAGCTGATCTCATCATTTAATAAAAAGCTGCGGCGGTCAAAATTTGCTGTCCCAATCATACAAAGTTTATGATCAATGACGATTATTTTGGCGTGATAAAATCCAGTGCTATATTGATAAATATTGACCCCATGTCGAAGTAAATCGCGGAAATAACAAAATGACGCTTCTTTTACTAACATATGATCTGGTTTTTTCGGTACTAAAACTGTAATACGAACTCCGCGTTTGATTGCCGCAATAAGCTTACGGTGAATGTTCTCCGTCGGGATAAAATAGGGAGTGCCAATTTTAATATCAGAATGCGCTTGATCAATCCAATCGCCAATCATTTTTTCTAAATCAGTCCCTCCTGTCGAAAGGAATTGATGTTTTACATTTCCGCTCTCGGACTGTAATTCGGGAGTTGCAAGATCAAGCTGATGACCGCTTTCTTCATACCAGTTTATTGAAAATTCATATTGTAAATCGTGGACGCTATCTCCACTAATACGTAAATGATAATCACGCCATGGAGATAGAGATGGATTTTGGTTTAAATATTCTTTGCCGATATTAAATCCTCCAATATATCCGACCTCTTCATCAATGACGGTAATTTTGCGATGATTTCTTTGCTGCAGAGAGTAAAAGGTAAATGGAAATTTTAGCCGATGACTAAATATAACTTGCACACCAGCACGTTTTAATGATTTTATACAGTTTTTCGAAACATGGTGTCCTCCGATCCAGTCTAATAATAATCTGACGTCAACGCCAGCACGCGCTTTTTTCTCTAATAGCTCAAAAAACTTATGGCTAATCGCGTCATCCTTCACAATAAAAAAGAGTATATGGATGCTACTGTGAGCATTTTCAATGTCAGAAAAATAACTTGGAAATAGATCATCGCCCCCAGTGAATATAGTTATATCACCAGAACGGAGAGGATATTTTTTCAGTGTGTCTTTTTTTTCGTGATATTTCTTCCCTAATTGATAATCAAGAACAATGAGAAAGGCTAATGCTGCAATGATTAAGATGATCCAGAAGATTATCATACCTCAATCAACTCTCTTTTTTAGATTTAATGATAGTGTAACCAATAATGTCATTGTTATAGCAATTCTCTATTTTAGAGTACTTTATTAGTATTATTTTTCGAGGGGAAATAGTTGGTTACGACGCTCCTCCCCATTGGCTAGCTAACAATACATATTCAAGCATTGCCGGTAATTGTGTAGTTTAGATTTTTGAAGAATAAACAGTTGTTGAAATATAGTCAATCATATGAAATACTGCTATAATAATGGCGTTCTATAATTTCAAATAATAATGAATTCGGTGGAATTGTTGCTAGACAGTTCCTTGAAGGGGAAGTTTGGTGAAAAGCCAACGCGGTCCCGCCACTGTAAATGGGAGTTTGCTGGATTAAATACTGCTTAATTGGGTGCCAGTGAATGATGATCATAAGCCAGGATACCTGCCGTATTCGTGCACCAAAAATCCTACGAGGATAGGAAGGTGGTGTAAGAGAAAAAGCTTGTCATCTCTTATAATCACTTTCTCCTATTGATAGGAGATTTTTTTATAAGGAGGGACTATAGATGAAGAAAGTTTATGTTGTAGTTAGTTTGCTAATGCTTATCATTGGTATGCTAGCAGGATGTTCAAGCAACGGAGATACTAAGCATTCAGCACAGTCACAGAAAACAGAAAAAACGGCATTTCCCGTCACAATAAAGGATGGTTCAGGGGATAACGTTACAATTAAACAAACACCTAAAAGAATTGTTTCGTTAGTTCCAAGTAATACGGAAATTGCCTATAAACTTGGTCTTGGCAAAGAAATAATTGGTGTCTCTGATTCTGATGATTATCCAAAAGATGTGAAAAAGAAAACGAAAATTGGTGGAACGCAAATAAACGTTGAAAAAGTTATTGCGCTGAAACCGGATCTAGTGTTAGCTAACGTTGCCCTTACTTCCCCAGAAGCGATTCAGCAGTTACAGTCCAATGGAATAAAAGTATTGGTTGTCAACGATGCCACAAATTTCGATCAAGTATATCAATCGATTAAAATGGTTGGAAAGGCTACAGGGACAAGTGAAAAAGCCGCAAATGTTGTGAAAAAGATGCAACAACAATTGGCAGTAATAAAAGAGAAAACAGCCTCCGTTAAAAATGAAAAAACGGTTTATATTGAAATTTCGCCTAGTCCGGATATTTATGCAGCAGGCAAACATACTTTTATGGATCAAATGCTAAAAACGATTCATGCTAAAAATGCTGTAACAGAAAATAACTGGCCTAAACTTAATGAAGAGGAAGTTATTAAATTAAATCCTGATGTCATCATTACTACATACGGAGATAGTACAAAAAATGCACCTCAGCAAGTATTGGAGAGAAAAGGATGGCAGCAAATGAATGCTATTAAAAATAAACAGGTATTTGAAGTTGATCCTGATCTTGTCAATCGGACAGGTCCAAGAATTATAAACGGAGTGGAGCAACTTGCAAAGGCTGTATATCCAGATGCATTCAAATAAGTCGATTTCCTTTGCGTATGTTAGTGCAATTTTATTCGTAGTGATTGCCCTTTTATTAGGAGTTTCTCTTGGAACAGTGTATATACCGTTTCAAGAAGTTATAAATGTGGTTTTATATAAAGTTATAAGGGTTTCCTTTACAAGTATTGACCCAACAAATACCGATATTGTGTTAATGGTTAGAATGCCGAGAGTTGTATTGGCGGGGCTTGTCGGTGCCTCTTTAGCAATTGCAGGGGCAGCTTTCCAAGGATTGCTGCGTAATCCCCTTGCTGACCCATACACATTAGGTGTATCATCGGGTGCCTCTGTTGGAGCAGTGTGCACCCTTTTCTTTCATCTATCATTTATCGGTTTATTTACTTTGCCGGTTCTAAGCATCGGTGCCTCATTTCTTACCATTTTTTTCGTACTATTGTTAGCGAAAAAAATTGAAAGCTCGATGAAAGTAGAAACGATCATATTGACAGGGATTATTACGAGCTCTTTCCTAAGCGCATTGCTTTCGCTCATGATCGCCTTAACTGGTAATGAACTGAGACAAATTATCGGCTGGCTTCTTGGAAGTGTGTCAATGCGTGGTTGGAGCTACGTATGGATTATTGTTCCTTTTTTTATTATTGGCTCAGTTCTTTTGTTTGCAAATGTAAAAGAGTTAAATGCTATCTCGTTTGGAGAAGATCAGGCACAGTATACTGGCGTAAACGTTGCGCGAAGAAAGATGATCATTTTAATTGCCGGTTCGTTATTAACGGGTGCAGCTGTTGCTGTTTCAGGTACGATTGGCTTTGTTGGTCTTGTGATTCCTCATTTTGTTCGATTGTTATGGAGAGCAAATCATATTCATCTATTGCCATTATCTGCATGCTTTGGCGCAGGGTTTCTTATATTGGCAGATTTAATTTCACGGACAATTATTGAACCGTCTGAACTACCAATTGGTGTCATCACTGCATTGTTAGGTGCACCGGTATTTGCAATGATCTTATTGAAAAGACGGAGATAGGGGGGAGAATGCTGACTGAGGATAAAGAAGAAATATTAAAAGTCGAAAATGTCTCCGCTGGTTATCAATCAAAGAATATTTTGCATGATATTAGTTTTAGTGTAAAAAAAGGTGAGTTTTTTGGCGTAATTGGACCAAATGGAAGTGGGAAAACGACATTATTAAAGCTTATTAGCCGAATGTTGCCTCTTCATCAAGGAGAGATTTTTGTTAAGAATTGTCGTTTAGCAGATATATCTGTAAAAAAATTAGCCCAAATAATAGCTGTTTTACCACAGCACTTTTCTGAAGTATTTTCTTATACTGTGAAGGAGACAGTCGCACTAGGGAGATATGCGCATCAAAAAGGATGGTTTCAGTCATGGAGCAAAGAAGATGAAAAAGCTGTTCAAGCGGCAATGAAAAAAACAGGGGTGCAGCAATTTGAACAGCAACTCATACAATATTTATCAGGAGGGGAAAGACAACGCGTTTATTTAGCACAGGCATTGGCGCAGCAGCCTGATATTCTACTATTAGATGAGCCAACTAACCACTTAGATCTTTCACATCAAAAGGACTTGCTTGATAGGTTAAAACAAATGACCAAAATGCAAGGATTGACTGTGATTGCGGTTTTCCATGATTTAAATCTTGCCGCATTATACTGTGACCGCCTTCTTCTTGTGCATAAAGGGACGGCGAAAAAAATAGGTTTAACAGATGAAGTACTTATCCAATCAGATATTCAACAGGTTTATCAAACAGATATTATAAGACAAGCTCATCCAACCATTGCGAAAAATCAAATGCTTTTAATTCCTAGCATTGAAGAGGATGAACATGAAACGATTATTAGTGAAAAAGCTGTTGTCGAATATCATGATCGTCTCATTGTACTGGCACCAATTCCGTTAAGAACAATGTCATCCATAAAGGGTGCAGCAATTGGCTGGTATCAAACATTTGTTAATATGTTTATGAATGAAGAAGGGGCTCAATCTTTTTCAGACTATTCTCCAGTTGATATGAAAAAGACCATTATCATGAGGCAGCAAAATCAGGATCGAAACAAAATTTACAGGTATGTAAACTTGGGTGAATCATCTGTTTTTTTCATGATTACAGGTACAAAAAGAGACGCCATTCATATATGGATATTTGTAAATGGAAAAATATCGGATGATGCTTATATTCATGGAATTGTAGCAGCAACAGAGGCAAAAACGCGGATACTGTTTGAACATCATTTGCCTGCTTCGCAGCAGAGATGTTCGATTTCTATAGCGGCAACACAACAAGGAATACAAATAGATTCTGAAGAACTATACAACATCATTGATCAACATGTCTGCGATTGTACAGAACAGTTACTAAATCAAGAATGATCTCGGTGTCATTTTTTTATGAACTACCGAGATCTTTTTATTTGTGCGCCACTAACTTCCCGCAGAAAGCGAAAATGAACTATCCCTTTTGATAAATAGAAGGAAGAGTGCGAAACAGCCTTTGTTTTGAACAAATAATAGGTAATAAGATACATGTAAAAGAAGATGGAAGAAAAATATTGACTGAATGCTCATTCATTATATAATAATACATAAGCAATAGTCGGAATATTTATATGAATGAGGGGAGTGTATCAGATGCATATATTACTTTTGGTGAATTGGATTGCGTTTCTTATTGTAACCGTTTACGCAGTCTCCTTGTTTGTTTATGTTGTCAAAACAAGAATCCAATATATCAAACTAGGAAAAAAAACTGAATTTGATCATCGGGTTAGAGAACGCTTAGGAAAAATATGGACTCTTGTTTTTGGCCAAAAGAAATTATTAAAAGATAAAAAAAGCGGTGCAATTCACGTTATGATGTTTTATGGCTTTATACTGGTGCAATTTGGTGCAATTAATTTTATTTGGAAAGGATTAGCTCCTGGATCACATTTGCCATTGGGAACGCTCTATGCCGGATTTACTTTTTTTCAAGAACTTGTAACAGTTATGATTTTAGTGGCAGTGTGTTGGGCGTTTTATCGTCGCTATATTGAAAAACTCGTACGTTTAAAAAGGGGATTTAAAGCTGGGCTTGTGTTAATTTTTATAGGAGGACTAATGGTCTCTGTCCTTGCCGGAAGTGGGATGGACCTTATTTGGCATCAAGAAGAATCATCGTGGACAGAGCCAATCGCATCAGCATTAAGCTTAACTTTTGGTTGGATGGGTCCTGCAGCTGCAGCAGTTTTATTTTATATTGCTTGGTGGCTTCATTTAATATTTCTGTTATCATTTCTCGTCTATGTCCCGCAATCAAAGCATGCCCATTTAATTGCAGGGCCAGCAAATGTTTATTTAAATCGTTTAGATGGCGTTGGAAAACTTAAAGCAATTGATTTTGAAGATGAGACACAAGAAAGCTTCGGTGTTGGAAAAATAGATGATTTTACACAATTACAACTCGTCGACTTATATGCATGTGTAGAATGTGGACGATGTACGAATATGTGTCCAGCAACGGGAACAGGAAAGTTATTATCTCCGATGGATTTAATGATCAAGCTGCGGGACCATTTAACAAATTATGGTGCTGCGGTAACATCTAAACAACCGTGGGTCCCGGCTATTGCCTTTTCTAAGACAAAAGGAAACCAGTTAGCGTTAGCAAGTGCGAATAAAGGTCACGATGAAGCTGCAGCAGCTTTATCATATCAACCTAGCTTAATTGGTGATGTCATTACAGAGGAAGAAATTTGGGCATGTACGACTTGCAGAAATTGTGAAGATCAATGTCCCGTTATGAATGAACATGTTGAAAAAATTATCGACCTTAGGCGTTATCTCGTCTTGACCGAAGGAAAGATGAATGCTGATGCACAAAGGGCAATGCAAAATATAGAACGTCAAGGAAATCCTTGGGGATTGAACAGAAAAGAGCGGGAACAATGGCGTGATGTACGTGATGATGTGAAAGCTCCAACTGTCAAAGAAATGAAAAAGGCTGATGAATCATTCGAATATTTATTTTGGGTAGGATCAATGGGGTCCTATGATAATCGCAGTCAAAAAATTGCCTTGTCTTTTGCAAAATTATTAAATGAGGCAGGGGTTACATTCGCAATTTTGGGCAATAAAGAGAAAAATTCCGGGGATACAGCCCGTAGACTAGGAAATGAATTTTTATTTCAGGAACTTGCATCCCAAAACATCGCAGAGTTTGAGAAATCTGCGGTAAAAAAAATCGTAACAATTGATCCCCATGCATACAATAGTTTTAAAAAGGAGTATCCCGATTTTGGTTTTGAGGGTGAAGTTTATCATCATACAGAAGTGTTATACCAGCTATTAAAAGAAGGACGCTTGCAGCCTAAATATGCTGTAAATGAGACGATTACTTTCCATGATTCTTGTTATCTAGGAAGATATAATAACGTTTATGACCCTCCTCGGGAAATATTAAAGGCAATTCCAGGTGTGAAACTGGTAGAAATGAAGCGCAATCGCGAGTCCGCAATGTGCTGTGGAGCGGGCGGCGGATTAATGTGGATGGAAGAGGATACAGGAAATCGAATCAATATTGCCCGAACGGAGCAAGCACTTGCTGTGAATCCAACCATCATTAGTTCTGGCTGTCCATATTGTTTGACGATGCTGTCAGACGGAACGAAGGCAAAAGAAGTTGAAGACCAAGTTAAAACGTATGATGTAGCTGAAATTTTAGAAAAAGCAGTATGCGGGGAGGAAGGGATTGCTTAAAACGCTTGTTTTTATGAACAATGGGTCTGCTCTATATAAATTGTAATCTAGATTAAGAACGGACCTATTTTTATATTTTTTTATTAAAAAGGAGTTGGTTTTTGTTTCAAGATGTTGCGCATCCTCTGTGTATACTCCTATATTGTTCCGTCTATCCAGCTATTCTCGCAGGGGTTTCGCAATTTCCGCTCCAATCATCCTCGTAATGGATCAGTCAAGTAAATGGTATTGCTTTAAAAACAACAATTTTTTAAAAAAGAGTCTACAAAAATGGAATCGCTTACTTTTGTGAAGGGAGAGCTTGAAAATGAGAACAGTCATTGTGGATGGTGCCCGGACCCCGTTTGGTAAATTCGGTGGAAGTTTAAGTACATTAACAGCAGGACAGCTAGGCGGTGTCGCAATTAAAGAGGCTTTGCAACGTGCTGGTGTCCATCCTGAGAACGTGGACGAAGTAATCATTGGAAATGTACTACAAGGTGGACAAGGTCAATTGCCGTCGCGGCAAGCAGCAAGAGAAGCGGGTATTCCGTGGGATGTGAAGACAGAGACGATTAATAAAGTTTGTGCTTCTGGTATGAGAAGTGTAACTATGGCAGATCAAATTATTCGCTCAGGTGATGCTAAAATAATCGTCGCTGGAGGAATGGAGTCAATGTCAAATGCTCCATATATAGTACCAAAAGCGCGGACCGGATTAAAAATGGGAGACGGTTTATTAAAAGATATGATGATACATGATGGGCTGACTTGTGCATTTTCAGGTGTGCATATGGGTACGTACGGTAATGAAACTGCAAAAGAATATAAGGTTACAAGGCAATCGCAGGATGAGTGGGCGTTAAGAAGTCATCAAAGAGCGGTTAAAGCCATAGAAACAGGGAAATTTGCAGAGGAAATTGTTCCGGTTAAAGTCCCGAGCAGGAAAGGTGATCCAATCATTGTTGATCGAGATGAACCACCACGGAATGATACGAACATTGAAGCATTAAAAAAATTACGACCTGTTTTTGAGAGCGATGGAACTATTACAGCAGGAAATGCCCCGGGGGTAAATGATGGCGCTGCGGCACTTGTTTTAATGAGCGAAGAATGTGCGCGAAAAGAAGGAAAAAAACCATTAGCGACAGTTGTTGCTCATACTGCTATCGCAGTACAAGCAAAGGATTTTCCGCAGACGCCAGGACTTGTGATTAATAGACTGCTAAAGGAAACTGGAAAAACTGCTGCTGATATTGACTTATTTGAAATTAACGAAGCTTTTGCAGCAGTGGCATTAGTAAGTAATATACTTTCTAGTCTAGATGTCGAGAGAGTTAATGTGAACGGAGGAGCAGTTGCGCTTGGACATCCGATCGGCGCGAGTGGATCGAGAATTATTTTAACACTTGCTTATGAATTAAAACGTCGTGGTGGTGGACTTGGAATCGCTGCAATTTGTTCAGGTGGTGGCCAAGGTGATGCAATTATGATTGAAGTGGAATAGGAGGAATTTGATGACGATTAAATCTGTAATGGTAATAGGAGCGGGACAGATGGGATCTGGAATCGCTCAAGTTTTTGCCCAAGCAGGATATAAAGTGCTAATCAATGATATAAAACAAGAGCTTGTAGAAAAAAGTATTGAACGTATTAAAGTTCGCTTATTTCATCAAGTGGACAAAAATAAATTAACGAAAGAACAAGCGGCATCTATTCTATTAAATTTTGTACCTTCGATTCATGTCGAGGATGTTGAACAAGCCGATCTTGTGATCGAAGCCGCAACTGAAAATATGGAAATAAAGAAAGATATTTTTAAGAGAATTGACCAATATGCTGTAAAAGATGCTATATTGGCCTCAAATACTTCATCATTATCTATTACTGAAATGGCTGCAGTTACGAAGCGGCCTGAGCAAGTAATTGGGATGCATTTTATGAATCCTGTCCCAGTTATGAAGTTAGTGGAAATGATTCGCGGCCTTGAAACAAGTGATTTTGTTTACCGAACGTCGATGGAAGTTGTACAGGAAATTGGTAAAACGCCAGTGGAAGTAAAAGATTTCCCAGGATTTATATCGAATCGAATATTGATGACAATGATTAATGAAGCGATTTTTGCTCTCTATGAAGGAATTGCTTCAAAGGAAGCAATTGATCGTGTCATGACATTAGGAATGAATCACCCGATGGGACCATTAACATTAGCCGATTTTATCGGGCTTGATACATGTTTATATATCATGGAAACACTCCATGAAGGTTTTGGTGATGATAAATATAGACCGTGCCCGCTTCTTAAACAATACGTTCATGCAGGTCGGCTTGGTAAAAAAACAGGAAGAGGTTTTTACTGTTATGAATAAATGAGCAACAATGGGAGGCAGCGATGAACCTACAATTCACAAAAGAAGAAGTCTTGCTGAAAAAGAAGGTTCAGGATTTTGCTATGAACGAAATCACCCCACAAGTTTGGAAGATGGAAACGGGATGGTTTCCGAGCGATATTTTGAAAAAGATGGGGAAATGCGGATTTATGGGATTGACTGTTCCGAAGAAATACGGCGGTCAAGGGTTAGATTTTACGTCATATATAATGATGGTTCATGAAATATCAAAAATAAGCCCCGCATTAGGTGTCATTCTATCTGTTCACTCATCTGTTGGTACAAACCCAATTTTGTATTTTGGAACGGAAAAACAGAAAGATAAATATTTACCGAAGCTTGCAAGTGGGAAATATTTAGGTGCTTTTTGTTTAACTGAAGAAAACGCAGGATCGGATGCAAGACATATAAGGACGAAGGCTACAAAAGATGGAGAACATTATATTTTAAATGGTTCAAAAATGTTTGTGACAAATGGTGGTGAAGCTGATACGTATATTGCTTTTGCCACATTAGCTGATAGAGGGATAACTGCTTTCATTGTTGAGAAGGGGACGCCGGGATTAATCTTTGGAAAAGATGAAAAAAAGATGGGGCTGCATGGCTCAAGGACGGTTCAATTAATGTTTGATCATATGAAAATACCAAGTGAAAATCGTTTAGGCGAGGAAGGTGAAGGATTCAGTATTGCAATGGCTAATTTAGAGGCCGGGCGCATCGGCATAGCCGCTCAAGCTTTAGGGATCGCAGAAGGTGCATTTGCAGCTGCACTGCAATATGTCAATCAACAGCATTCCGTTGCCAAATCAACATCAAATCTGCAAAACACTTATTTTACGCTTGCAGAAATGGCAACGAAAATTGAAGCAGCGAAATTATTAGTCTATAGAGCAAGTGATATGCGAAAAAGGGGATTAAGTTGTAGGCAGGAGGCAGCGATGGCGAAGTTATTTGCTTCACAAACAGCAGTCGATGTTGCCAGTGATGTGGTTGAACTGTTGGGAGAGTATGGTTATACTGAGGAATCCGGCGCTGAGCGTTATTTTCGCGATGCCAAAATTACACAAATTTACGAAGGAACAAGTGAAATACAAAAAATAGTCATTAGTAAGCAATTGTAAGTTAATAAATCGATTAGGGGGATAGATATGGATTTTCATTTGAGTGAAGAACATGAAATGATTAGAAAAATGGTACATGATTTTGCTGAGGCTGAAATTGCCCCGACGGCTAGTAAGCGAGATGAAGAGGAAAAGTTTGACCGCAGCATTTTTGAACATATGGCTGAATTAGGGTTAACAGGAATTCCTTGGCCAGAAATGTACGGCGGTATTGGGAGCGATTTTCTTGCATACTGTATTGCAGTAGAAGAATTGTCACGATTTTGTGCTTCCACGGGTGTTACACTGTCAGCACATACATCATTAGCAAGCTGGCCGCTATTTAAATTTGGAAGTGAAGAACAAAAGCGTAAATATTTAACACCACTTGCAAAAGGGGAAAAATTGGGTGCATATGGCCTTACTGAATCAGGATCAGGTTCGGATGCCGGCGCAATGAAAACAACGGCACGTCTTGAAGGAGATTACTATATTTTAAATGGATCAAAAATCTTTATTACAAACGGTGGAGAGGCAGACATTTATGTCGTATTTGCCTTAACAGATCCAGCAAATAAACATAAAGGGACAACTGCCTTTATTGTTGAAAAAGACTTTCCGGGTTTTTTAATAGGAAAGAAAGAAAAGAAGATGGGCATTCGTTCCTCGCCAACTACTGAAATTATTTTTGATCAATGTAAAATTCCAAAAGAAAATATATTAGGAAATGAAGGGGAAGGTTTTAAAATTGCTATGATGACACTTGATGGCGGTCGTAACGGAATTGCGGCCCAAGCAGTTGGAATTGCTCAAGGTGCATTAGATGCTGCTACTGCATATGCAAAAGAACGTCATCAATTTGGAAAACCGATTATCGCGAATCAAGGTATCTCATTTAAATTAGCAGATATGGCCACATTAGTTGAAGCAGCACGATTATTAACATATCAAGCTGCTTGGCTTGAATCGAACGGACTTCCATATAGTAAAGAATCAGCAATGTCGAAATTATTTGCAGGGGATGCAGCGATGAAGGTTACAACGGAAGCAGTTCAGATTTTTGGCGGGTATGGTTATACGAAAGATTATCCTGTTGAACGCTTTATGCGGGATGCGAAAATCACACAAATTTATGAAGGTACACAGGAGATTCAAAGGATGGTCATTGCAAGGGCATTGGCAAAATAAAAGCATTTATCTACGATAAAAGGTAACAGAATGAGTTTTTGCAGGTCTATCATCTAGGCAATATACGAGTTGTACTTTATGAGTTAGTATATTGAATTGATGATGACCTTTGTATACATATTTTGTTTGGAAATGATGTTTCTTTTTAACATCTTTTTTTCGTTTAACGTATAAATATCAATTCTACACTTAAAATTTACGTAAAGTTTGGAAAGAATATATTGTACGAAAGTATGGGATAGTTGTAAAATGAACATGGAAATTGTTATGTATTCAAAAGGGAATATTATGTGGTGATGAAAAATGGCTATGGCATCACATATTTAATTTAGGGATGTGGAATGATTGTCGTTCATAAAAGTAATACTTATATGCACCGGTCTTCTGGTATACAGTTATGTTGGCTACTTTTTATATAATAAAGATCTCGGTGCCATCCCTTTAATTATTCTTTCTTTTTGGTTATTTTATATCTCCTATCGGATCATGGTCCCTCATAAATTCCGAATTCGAAGGAAAAAAATAAAGGTGAAAATGGCAAACAAAAAGAAAGAGTAACTGGTCTAGCATAAATGTCCTTATTTTGTTTATAATGGTAAATATGTTTTTGGCCTCATTTTAATATGTTTCTATAATTTTATGTAAGGATTTTAAAGGTGGCGAGAAACGATGATCGCCATTTAGTTTTCTATGCAGGGTTTAATATCAGAAAGGAAGTGCGAGCGTTGAGTTTAAAACAATTATCAAAAGAAGAATTAAGTGAAATGTCTTTTATTGAGCTTGCTCAAGAACTATTAGAAGAAAAAAAACAAACGATGGACTTTCACGATTTAGTAAATGAAATTAGTAATCTTCTGGACCTATCTGAAGAAGAGAAACGCAAAAAGATGGTTCAATTTTATACAGACATGAATGTGGATGGAAGCTTTCTTAATTTAGGCGATAATATGTGGGGATTACGAACTTGGTACCCAGTTGATCAAATTGATGAAGAAGTTACCCATACGACAAAAGTGAAGAAGAAAAAGGTAAAAGTTGTTGATGAAGATGATGACTTTGATGATGATTTTGAAGAAGATTTAGATTTTGATGAAATTGATGAAATAGACGAAGATGATGATTTTATCGACGAAGATGAAGATGATATCGAAGATGAAGATTTTGATGATATCGATGAAGATGAAGACTTCGAAGATGATGACTTAATTGCGGAAGACGAATACGATCTTTCTGATGAAGATGATGAAGAAGAAGAGGCAGATGCAAATCTCGAAGAAAGGGACAAGGATTAAGTCTTGACTTCTAACATCGACACATGTAGTATGTTATTTGGGCTCCTTTAAAAAGGACGGAATATAGTAATAAATGCTCCCCTTACAAATTTATTTTGTAAGAGGGGCTTTTTGTTTTTATAAGATGTTAGGTGTTTTTCTTTGGATTATTTAGCATCTAAGAGTTTGGAATCCAAGATCATAAATGAATGATCTTTATTTAGATAGTAAACACTAGTGTAAAATAACAGGAGGGACCAATAGGTGACGAAATATATTTTTGTTACGGGTGGAGTCGTTTCTTCACTCGGAAAAGGAATAACTGCTGCATCATTAGGACGTTTATTGAAAAACCGAGGATTAACTATTACAATTCAAAAATTTGACCCATATATAAATGTTGACCCAGGAACAATGAGCCCATATCAACATGGTGAAGTATTCGTAACAGATGATGGTGCTGAAACGGATTTAGATTTAGGTCACTATGAACGTTTTATTGATATTAACTTATCAAAACATAGCAGTGTGACAACGGGAAAAGTATACTCAGAGGTATTGCGTAAAGAACGCCGCGGAGAATATCTTGGTGGAACAGTTCAAGTTATCCCCCATATTACAAACGAAATTAAAGAACGAGTGTTTCGTGCTGGCAAAGTTACGAATGCAGATGTTGTAATTACTGAAATTGGCGGAACTGTAGGGGACATTGAATCATTGCCATTTTTAGAAGCAATCCGTCAAATTAAAAAAGATGTTGGCGTGGACAATGTTATGTACATCCATTGTACGTTAATCCCATATTTAAAAGCGTCAGGAGAAATGAAAACTAAACCAACACAGCATAGTGTTAAAGAGTTGCGCAGTTTAGGAATTCAGCCGAATGTCATTGTTGTTCGTACTGAAATGCCAATTTCTCAGGATATGAAAGATAAAATTGCATTATTTTGCGATATAAATTCTAATGAAGTTATTGAATGTGCTGATGCTGATACATTATATGCTATTCCACTTGCCCTCCAAGAACAGAAATTAGATCAGCTTGTATGTGACCATTTGAAATTACAATGTCCTGAAGCCGATATGTCAGAATGGAAACAATTGGTCGATGTTGTCCGTCACTTATCTAAAAAAGTGAAAATTGCTCTTGTTGGAAAATATGTTGAATTGCAAGATGCATATCTTTCTGTAGTAGAAGCATTAAAACATGCCGGCTATCATTTTGATGCTGACATTGATATAGATTGGATTAATGCTGAACATGTCAATGAAGAGAATGTAAAAGATTTACTAAAAGATGCTGATGGAATTTTAGTTCCAGGCGGTTTTGGTGATCGCGGGGTAGAAGGGAAGATTTTAGCAATTCAATATGCACGTGAAAATAAAGTGCCATTCCTTGGTATTTGCTTAGGTATGCAATTGGCTTCAATTGAATATGCCCGCAATGTTCTTGGTTTAAAAGGTGCCCATTCGGCGGAAATTAATCCAGATACAAAATATCCAATTATTGATTTATTACCTGAACAAAAAGAAATCGAGGACTTAGGTGGTACGTTAAGACTTGGATTATATCCATGCAGAATTTCCAAAGATTCTAAAGCATATGATGCTTATCAAGATGAAATTATTTATGAGCGTCATCGTCATCGTTATGAATTTAACAATCAATACCGTGAAGAAATGGAACATGCAGGCTTTGTATTTTCTGGTACAAGCCCAGATGGTCGTTTAATTGA
This sequence comes from Heyndrickxia ginsengihumi, assembly GCF_011008565.1. Lineage (GTDB taxonomy): Bacteria > Bacillota > Bacilli > Bacillales > Bacillaceae_C > Weizmannia > Weizmannia ginsengihumi. The sequence continues at coordinate 65,964 of NZ_JAAIWK010000001.1, read as the reverse complement.
AATTATTGAATTGAAAGACCATCCTTGGTTTGTAGCATCACAGTTCCATCCTGAATTCACATCAAGACCTACACGTCCACAACCGTTGTTCCAAGGGTTTATTGAAGCCACAATTAAAACAAGTAATTAATTAAACAGCAAAAGGAGCTTCCGTTTTATTGGCGGAAGTTCCTTTTTTGTTGCTTTTACGTTTTTTTAATATGAAAATAGTTTGTTAACAGCCAAGGTCCTTGTGAAAACCCGAGAGTAAGCTGCCATGCCCCGACACCTTCAAGCCTATACTGTTGAATCAGTTGTAATTTTTTACTGATGCTCCGCGAATCTTCAAACCATACGACATGCTGTGCCCCTTGTTCATCTACATAGCGGAAAAATGGGGATTCAAACGTTTTTGAGTATTGGATAGGAACTTGATATCTCATTGCAAGTTGTATAGCGTCCTGATTTGAAATACCAGGGTAAACGGCATTAGATTGATAAGGAAGTGTCCAATTATAACCGTAAAGAGGGAGTCCAAGTATAATTTTTTTCCGTGACACACGGCTCAGCGCAAATTGAACGGTATTCTTTACATCGTTTAATGGGGCAACAGGTCCAGGCTCACTCGTACTATGATGGAAGTCATACGCCATAATAAACATGAAATCTACAACGGAACCAATAGCACCGTAATCGTACCCTCTTAGCCATGGCACATTTTCATTTGTTTTTGGAGGAACAGCAATTGTTAGTCGGTATCCTCTAGGTTTTAAACGATCACGCAGACTCCTTAGAAAACCTGAAAAGATGTCGCGATCTTTAGTCAAATTACCCTCCAAATCAATATTTACACCGATATATCCTCTCGATGAAACGAGATGAACAATGTTATTAATAAGACGATTTCTTACTATCGGATTGTTTAATACTTTATTTGTTAGTTCTGAACTAAAGCCTGTTTCTGTTAAATTAGTAATTGTAACAAGAGGGGCAACTCTACTACGCCAAGCAGCTTCAATAGCAGGTAAATCATTCACAGCATTTAGTTCCCCATTGCTAGTCATATGATATTCAAAAAGAGCAACATAAGTAATATAAGGGGAAAAATCTTGGATTAATGCTTGATCGAGTTCAGGGCTTCTTAATGTGTAGTAGCCTAGTGAAGTGGCATTATAGTTTGAAATATTAGGGATACGGAGAGTTGTCCCGGGCTGCAGAAGGTTTTCTTTAATAGCTGGATTTGCCGCCTGTAAGTTTTGCACTGACACGTTAGCCATATTTGCAATCGTAAATAAACTGTCACCGGGTTGAACAGTGTAGTTCACCAGCGGGATTAAAATCGCTTGTCCGGGAACTATATTCGTTTCGTTTAAACCATTAACAAGTCGGAGTTGGTCAATCGAAATTCTGTATTTTTGCCCAATGCGGTAAAGGGAATCACCAGGTTGGACCGTATAAATAAACAAATTTAGCACTCCCTTTAACATTTCTTTTAAACATTGATAACAGACACTTAGATCATGTATATGCTAATACTTTGTAAGTATTCATTACGGGAAGGATGGTAAATATATGAGGAAACAACAGGAATCTTTAAGAGGACATTTATGTAACGAATAGGGGCAACATGACATAAAGGGATTGATTTAGTATTAATGATATTTATATAAAATAATAGTAAGGCTATTCGATTCAGAAGGTTTAATCGAATAGCCTTATGGATATTAACGGTAATCTGCAAGGATCTCGTCAATTGTAAATTTTAATCCGTAATAAATATATGTCGCCGCCATTGATGAGGCAAATCCTACACGTTCAAAATCCTCTCCGGGGATTAATCCCTTCAATACACCTGAATGGATATGTACGTCTGCAAGTGATGATAGATCTTCTTCATCAGTTTGTACTTTCCCAGAGATGGCGACGAAAGGAGTTCCTTGTTCAACTAGCTTTTTGGCTAGTAAAATTGCTTCTGGGTCATTTGAAAAGCGCGTGATAATAAGTGCCCGATCTGTTTCTAATAGTTCATCTTGCTGATCGAGTATTTTACTGCCAGCTAATGGCTCTGGACCTTCAAAGGCTAAAGCGGTGACGGCCTGCATCTCTTTAAACCCTTTTATATAAATTGTTCCCTCTCCAACGGTAGCTTGGGCTAATAAACGAGCACCATCTTCTATAGAAAATGCTTCTTTTTCATTGATTCGATTGAAAAGGCCTGTCAGTTGTGTTGAAAACATTTTTAGCATCATTCAAACTCCTTTTTTTATAGCTATAAAAAACAATTGGCATTTTAAACAGTAAATTTTATAATGATAACAATCTATATATACGACAATATAGTAATATTATATATGAAGCTAGGCTGAATCTACACATTTCAAATTCCTCGTAAAAAAGCAGGAAAAATTGTGATCATAATAGAAGTCTTATAAACATACTAAATGAAGAGATTACATATTGTTTTTAATATACATAATTTAGGGTTATATGTAAAAAGTGGGGGAAAAACATGAGTAAAGAAAAAATTCTTATTGTTGATGATCAGTTTGGTATTCGTATTTTGCTAACAGAAGTTCTACAAAAAGAAGGTTATGAAACATTTCAGGCAGCTAATGGAGTGCAAGCTTTAGAATTGGTAAAGAAATATACGTTTGATCTTGTACTGCTCGATATGAAAATCCCAGGTATGGACGGTATTGAAATTTTAAAACGAATGAAAAAGATTCATTCTGATATTCGAGTCATCATTATGACAGCGTACGGTGAATTAGATATGATTGAAGAAACGAAAAAATTGGGCGCCCTTACCCATTTTGCCAAACCTTTTGATATTGATGATATTCGTAAAGCTGTGAAGGAAAGCCTTCTAATGAAAGCGGATTAATAATAATTTGCAAATTTTGAAAATTTTATTTCTTTTTTTAGACGCATAATGTTCATTGGTAAAAAGTTGCTTTGTTTGTTATCATAAATGAGGGTAATCATGTAATTAAACTTGTATGAAGTCAAGAAGATTGTTTATTATATAAATAGAGCTCTCTTTGTAACAATTTTTTTGGCTCATGATTAAGGAGGAAAAACAACAATGCCTTTAGTTTCTATGACTGATATGCTAAACAAAGCAAAAGAAGGTAAATACGCAGTAGGTCAATTCAACATCAACAACCTTGAATACACTCAAGCTATCCTACAAGCTGCTCAAGAAGAACAATCACCTGTTATTCTTGGTGTTTCTGAAGGTGCTGGACGTTATATTGGTGGATTTAAAACTGTTGTAAAAATGGTTGAAGGATTAATGGAAGATTATAATATTACTGTTCCAGTTGCTATACATTTGGATCATGGTTCAAGCTTCGAAAGCTGTAAAAAAGCGATTGATGCAGGTTTCACTTCTGTTATGATCGATGCTTCTCACCATCCTTTTGAAGAAAATGTTGAAATTACTTCAAAAGTTGTTGAATATGCACATTCAAAAGGAGTTTCTGTTGAAGCTGAATTAGGTACTGTTGGTGGACAAGAAGACGATGTTGTAGGAGAAGGTATCATTTATGCTGATCCACAAGAATGTAAAAAACTTGTTGACGCTACAAAAATTGATGCATTAGCTCCTGCACTTGGTTCTGTACATGGTCCTTACCACGGTGAACCAAATCTTGGTTTTAAAGAAATGGAAGAAATCAGCGCTATTACAGGAATGCCTTTAGTACTTCACGGTGGTACTGGTATCCCAACTGAAGACATTAAAAAAGCGATTTCTTTAGGAACTGCTAAAATCAACGTTAACACTGAAAACCAAATTGCTTCTGCTAAAACAGTTCGTGAAGTATTAGCTGCAAATCCTGATGTATACGATCCACGTAAATACTTAGGACCTGCTCGCGAAACAATTAAAGAAACTGTTATTGGCAAAATCAAAGAATTCGGTTCAACACAAAAAGCTTAATATATTATCTTTATATTTGAAAAGTCCAAAGCAACTGCTTTGGGCTTTTTGCTGCTTTATCGATTATAAAGCATTTACTATGGACATGTTTCATACTGAAGTCACCTCAGTCGTATGTTAAACAATTGTATTCTTTTTGTTCTTTTAAAAGTCCCTTTATGAGAAGGAAATGCTGGTGGAGATGTCTAATAATATAAGATATCGTTTTCTATTTTTGAAAAATATCCTTTTTTCGCATTTATTTAAATATCGTGATATATTTGATAGGGAAACAGATACATATACTAGATACTTAAGGAGAGGGAATACACATGAAATTTTTTATTGATACTGCAAACTTTGAAGAAATTAAAGAAGCGAATGCATTAGGAATTTTATCGGGAGTTACAACAAATCCTTCACTAGTTGCTAAAGAGAATGTTTCTTTCCATGATCGCCTTAAAGAGATTACGAATATTATTCCTGGGTCTGTCAGTGCTGAAGTTATCTCAACAGAAGTAGATGGCATGGTTAGTGAAGGAAGAGAACTTGCCAAAATTGCTCCAAATATAACAATTAAAGTACCGATGACGCCTGATGGATTAAAAGCAGTAAATATCTTTTCAAAAGAAGGAATAAAAACAAATGTAACCCTCATTTTTAGTGCAAATCAAGCATTGCTTGCTGCTAGAGCAGGAGCTTCATATGTATCACCGTTTTTAGGACGTTTAGACGATATTGGTACTGATGGTATTCATCTTATCTCTGAAATTGCTGAAATTTTTTCGATTCATCAAATTGAAACAGAAATCATTGCAGCTTCGATTCGCCATCCACAACACGTTACACAAGCTGCATTAGCAGGGGCACATATTGCAACTGTTCCTTACAAAGTAATCCAGCAATTATTTCAACATCCACTGACAGACAAAGGGATTGCTCAATTTTTGAAGGATTGGGAAGGTAGACAACAATAATCTCCTTAAGTTTGATTGCGATTAAATCCAATTTGTGGCTAAAACCTACTTATGGAAATGGACCATTATGGGATAAGATAAAAATGATTACATGTTTTTCGAAAAGTAGTTTATACTAACTTTATCAGAGTATCTTTTTATTGATTGGAATACTTTCCCATAATCAGACTAAGGAAGGGAGTTAAAAATGGATAAGCTTAAAATTGCAGGAGGCTATCCTCTTAAAGGAACGATTAAAGTGAGTGGAGCAAAAAATAGTGCAGTTGCTCTCATTCCTGCTACGATCCTGGCTGAATCTCCTGTAACAATAGAAGGTTTACCCGACATTTCCGACGTAGAGACGTTAAAGGCATTGCTTGAAGAAATTGGAGGTACTGTTACTACTCATGATGGTGACATGACGGTCGATCCACGCCATATGATTTCAATGCCACTTCCAAATGGTAGAGTTAAAAAGTTAAGAGCCTCTTATTATCTAATGGGAGCAATGCTTGGACGCTTTAAAAAAGCGGTGATTGGTTTACCGGGAGGCTGCTATTTAGGACCAAGACCAATTGATCAGCATATTAAAGGCTTTGAAGCTTTAGGAGCTAAAATTACAAATGAGCAAGGTGCTATCTATCTACGTGCTGATGAGCTGCATGGTGCAAGAATTTATTTAGATGTTGTAAGTGTTGGTGCAACGATTAATATTATGTTGGCGGCTGTGCGTGCAAAAGGAAAAACGATTATTGAGAATGCGGCTAAAGAACCAGAAATTATTGATGTCGCTACTCTTTTAAATAATATGGGTGCAAAAATAAAAGGTGCCGGTACAGATATTATTAGAATAGAGGGCGTTGATCACCTAAATGGTTGTAGGCATACGATTATCCCAGATAGGATTGAGGCGGGTACCTATATGATTTTAGCAGCAGCAGTTGGAGAAGGGGTGACGATTGACAATGTCATTCCACATCATTTGGAATCTTTAACGGCTAAGTTAAGAGAGATGGGTGTGCCAATTGATGCTGGTGATGAACAAATGTTTATTGGCAAAGCGGAAGGATTAAAGGCAGTTGATATTAAAACACTTGTATATCCTGGATTTCCAACTGATCTCCAACAGCCTTTTACAACGCTGTTAACAAGAGCAGAAGGGTCGTCAGTTGTGACGGATACGATTTATTCTGCACGTTTTAAACATATAGATGAGTTAAGAAGAATGAATGCTGACATCAAGGTTGAAGGCCGTTCAGCGATTGTCAACGGACCAGTCTCTTTACAAGGCGCCAAAGTAAAAGCGACCGACTTACGTGCTGGCGCCGCCCTCGTTATTGCGGGGTTAATGGCTGAAGGAATCACTGAGGTGACAGGTGTTGAACATATAGACCGTGGCTATAGTTGTCTTGTGGAAAAACTAAATGGTTTAGGTGCGACAATTTGGCGGGAAAACTTATCACAGTCGGAAATAGAACATTTAGAGAGCTCATAATAGCCTGAAGAGATTGCACATTTTGAACTTCTTAATATTGAATTCTTCCAGACATTAGAGTAACACAATAAATAATTTTCTTTTATTGTGTTACAACATAAATGAATTGTGCTATACTAATTATGAAAATGATTTTAATCTGGGGGAATAAAAATGGAGAGAAGTTTATCAATGGAGCTAGTTCGTGTGACGGAAGCAGCAGCCCTTGCCTCTGCTAGATGGATGGGGCGAGGTAAAAAGGATGAAGCGGACGATGCTGCAACATCTGCAATGCGTGATGTCTTCGATACAATTCCTATGAAAGGCACTGTTGTAATTGGAGAAGGCGAAATGGATGAGGCTCCGATGTTATATATTGGGGAAAAATTAGGAAATGGTTTCGGACCGCGTGTAGACATTGCAGTTGACCCGTTAGAAGGAACGAATATTTTGGCTAGCGGGGGCTGGAATGCGCTCAGTGTTCTTGCGGTTGCAGATCATGGGCACTTACTCCATGCGCCAGATATGTATATGGAGAAAATTGCAGTAGGTCCTGAAGCAGTAGGACAAGTAAATGTTGAAGCGCCAATTATTGATAATCTAAAAGCTGTTGCGAAGGCAAAAAACAAAGATATTGAAGATGTTGTAGCAACGGTTTTAAATCGCCCGCGGCATGCAGAAATTATTTCTCAACTTCGTGAAGCAGGAGTGCGAATAAAACTAATTAATGATGGCGATGTAGCAGCAGCCATTAATACTGCTTTCGATCATACGGGTGTTGATATTTTATTTGGATCAGGGGGAGCGCCAGAAGGGGTTTTAGCTGCTGTTGCCTTAAAATGTCTTGGTGGTGAAATCCAAGGAAAACTTTTACCGCAAAGCGATGAAGAATTTAATCGATGTCTGCAAATGGGGTTGGATATTGATAAAATCTTAATGATGGATGATCTAGTGTCGGGCGATGATGCAATATTTGCAGCTACAGGTGTAACCGATGGTGAACTATTGCGTGGGGTGCAATTTAAAGGTTCACATGGGTCAACTCATTCACTTGTTATGCGTGCCAAATCAGGAACTGTGCGCTTCGTAGAAGGCCAGCATAGTTTGAAAAAGAAACCAAACCTTGTTATAAAAGCGTAGAATCATTCTAGTTCATTAAATAATATGGAATGGATTAAAATTCACATCCTTCTGCACATGCACATAAATTTGTTTATTTTTTGTGAAATTTAAACAAATTTATGTGCATCCTTCCATTTTTTGTATTGATTCTTTTATTATAATAGAGTTAAAATAAATATGGTTTAAATGGACCAATATAATAGTTTGACATTCATTATTTTTTCTTCACTTTGATTCCGCGTATCATGTGCGGCTCCTTAGATAATGATGCTACAAGTGCTTCCCCTTTGTAGCAGCGATTTTCTTGTTATGCCTACTCTGAAGAAATACCGTGAGAATGCTATCTTGCCAATAAAAAAATAAGTTTTGAAAACGTTAAAAAACTCTTTTTATTTTATTAATTAATTTTATGTTTTAGTGTGGAAAATTGAAAAGTGTGGTGTATTTATGGAAGGTGTATCAATTTCGAGTTTAGAAAATATGACATTAAAAGAGCTATATGCGTTGGCAAGAGAGTTTAAAATTTCGTATTATAGCAAACTCACGAAAAAGGAATTAATCTTTGCGATCTTAAAAGCGCGTGCAGAACAAGAAGGTTATTTTTTTATGGAAGGTGTACTTGAGATCATTCAATCTGAGGGATTTGGTTTCTTAAGACCAATTAATTATTCGCCAAGCTCAGAAGATATTTACATATCTGCCTCGCAAATCCGCCGGTTTGATTTACGGAATGGTGATAAAGTTTCAGGAAAGGTTCGTCCTCCAAAAGAAAATGAACGTTATTACGGACTATTACATGTTGAAGCTGTCAATGGTGATAATCCAGAAACGGCAAAGGAAAGAGTCCATTTTCCAGCTTTAACTCCACTATATCCTGATCGGCAAATTAAGCTTGAAGTTACTCCAACAAAGCTTTCTACAAGAATTATGGATTTAATTACCCCTGTTGGTTTTGGTCAACGTGGATTGATTGTTGCCCCACCAAAAGCTGGTAAAACGATGTTGCTGAAAGAAATTGCTAATTCAATAACTGTTAATCACCCTGATGCCGAATTAATTGTTCTGCTAATTGATGAACGTCCAGAAGAAGTAACGGATATTGAGCGATCTGTACAAGCAGATGTTGTTAGTTCTACATTTGATGAAGTTCCAGAAAATCATATTAAGGTAGCGGAACTTGTGCTGGAGAGAGCGATGCGTTTAGTTGAGCACAAAAGGGATGTTATTATTTTAATGGATAGTATCACCCGCTTAGCACGTGCCTATAACTTAGTTATTCCTCCAAGTGGAAGGACTTTATCTGGTGGTATTGATCCAGCAGCGTTCCACCGTCCAAAACGTTTCTTTGGAGCTGCAAGGAATATCGAAGAAGGTGGAAGTTTAACTATTTTGGCGACCGCGCTTGTTGATACTGGATCGCGAATGGATGAAGTTATTTACGAGGAATTCAAGGGAACAGGTAATATGGAATTGCATCTTGACCGCTCGTTATCAGAAAAAAGAATATTCCCAGCTATGGATATTCGTCGTTCAGGCACAAGAAAGGAAGAGCTCCTACTCTCGAAAGATCATTTGGACGTATTATGGGCCCTTCGAAAATCTATGTCTGATTCTCCTGATTTTGCTGAGAAGTTTTTACGAAAACTTCGTCAATCAAAAACAAATGAAGAGTTTATTGAAACGATCAAAAATTTAGCGAAAAATTCTTCCGGAAAAAAGATTTTGTGAAGGCATAAGCACTAGAATTTCCTAGAAAAAAAGGAAATGATTTTTTAGGTCAGGCAGTTGCATTTCACAGTGGCACTTGTTATAATAATCACAGTGTGTTTCTGGATATTTTACTGGGTTAAGCCCATAAGAATATATAACTCTGTTTCGCAATGATTCAGGGCTGAAGGAGATGAAAAGAATGAAAGCAGGAATTCATCCAAATTACAAAAAAGTAATGGTTAAATGTGCATGTGGTAATGAATTTGAAAGTGGTTCTGTTAAAGAAGAACTACGCGTTGAAGTTTGTTCTGAATGTCATCCATTCTACACTGGACGTCAAAAATTTGCTACTGCAGATGGACGTGTTGACCGTTTCAACAAAAAATACGGTCTTAAATAATCTACAAAAAACAAAAACAGGCAAAAGCAATTTGCCTGTTTTTTTATTGATTACCATTCAATCTGGTTGCTTCGATTCATTTTTCTTTTAAAAAGGGTGCATGGAATCTGAGTGCCCTTTTTTTGTTGGTATGATAAAATTGGAATGGTTTTTAACCTTAAGGTGATTGTTTAAAATAGATTTTTCCTTTTATATAAGGACGTAGTTTTGTGTTCGTTTTAGTATGAAAGGAAAACATCAATACAGTGGATTAATAAAGCTAAATTATGAAGGCAAGTAGAAATCATAAGGGGTAAGGTTGATGGCACAGTTATTTTTTAAATATGGAGCAATGAACAGTGGAAAATCTATTGAGATTCTTAAAGTTGCCCATAATTATGAAGAACAAAATAAACCTGTATTACTATTTACATCAGGAATTGACACGAGAGATGAAGTCGGGTATGTTTCAAGCAGAATTGGATTAAGAAGGAAAGCAATTCCTATTTTTAATGATACGAATATATATCAAATGGTAAAAGAATGTACTCCGCGTCCTTATTGCGTATTAATCGATGAGGTACAGTTTTTAAAGAAAGAACATGTATTGCAGCTTGCGAATATTGTGGATGATTTAAATATTCCTGTTATGGGATTTGGATTGAAAAATGATTTTCAAAATGAGCTGTTTGAAGGAAGTAAATATTTATTAATCTATGCGGACAAAATCGAAGAGATGAAAACCATTTGTTGGTTTTGTGAAAGAAAGGCAACGATGAATTTACGAATTGATGAGAGCGGGAAACCAGTATATACTGGTGAGCAAATTCAAATTGGAGGAAATGATTCATATTATCCAGTTTGCCGTAAATGTCACGCGAATCCTCCGATATAATATATAGGTACTCATAAACCACCTTTTTGCGGGAAACCTAATGCTGGAGGTGGTTTTTATGTTGCGAGGATTTATAGTTATTCTAATTATATTACTTATGGCAGGTTGTAATGGGAAAAGTAATTCAACACAACAATCTCATTCTGAGAATATGCATTTAATGAATACAAGTAATCAGGATAAGCAGCCAATTACGTCTAAAAATGGTCGAAGCCCTGCATCTGCTGATGTTATAAGAGCTAAAAATGTTATATGGGAAATGCGCGGATATACTCCCCACTATGTTCTTATTAATGGAAAAGATATGTGGGTAAATGTCCATACTAATGACCGACTAACGAGTAGAGAAAGATTAAAGAAACAAGCGGAAATTCGAAACAAGCTGAAAGAGGTTTTGCCACAATATGATATTGATGTAAAACTGGAGGAGCAGTAGTTGAAAGCTCCACTTTGTGGATAACGTTGCTCTTTATGGTTGGATTAGTGTATACTATAATAATCTTAGTGTGATCTTTTTTAAAGCTTTGTTAATCATGTTGCTGAACCCTGTTTATTTTAAATACCTGCGCTTGGAAACAAAAATCTAGTCGGGGGAATTAACAATTGAGTCGCAAATGACAACAAAGTCTTTTATAAAAAATCCTAATGAGCGAAAAAAATAAATGTCATTTTATTATAACGTTATCGATAGAGGTGGGATTCGATGTTTGATCGACTGCAGGCAGTTGAGGACCGCTATGAAAAGCTAAATGAACTTTTAAGTGATCCGGAGATTGTGAATAATCCAAAAAAATTAAGAGAGTATTCGAAAGAACAATCAGCTATTCAAGAGACGGTACAGGTATATCGTGAATATAAGGATATCCAAAAACAATACCGTGATGCTAAATCATTGTTAGAGGATAAACTTGATGCTGAAATGCGGGAAATGGTGAAGGAAGAAATTAATGAATTAGAAAGCCAAATTTCTGACTATGAAGAACGGCTTAAAATTTTATTAATACCGAAAGATCCAAACGATGATAAAAACGTAATTGTTGAAATCCGCGGAGCTGCCGGGGGAGATGAAGCGGCTTTATTTGCTGGTGATTTATACCGGATGTATACACGCTATGCAGAATCTCAAGGATGGAAAGTTGATGTCATTGAAGCAAATACTACAGGTATAGGCGGATATAAAGAAATTATTTTCATGGTGAATGGAAATGGTGCATTTTCTAAATTGAAATTTGAAAATGGAGCACATCGAGTACAGCGCGTTCCAGAAACAGAATCAGGCGGCAGAATTCATACTTCTACAGCGACTGTTGCGGTATTGCCTGAAGCTGAAGAGGTTGAAGTTGACATTCATGAAAAAGATATACGAGTTGATACGTTTGCTTCAAGTGGTCCAGGGGGGCAAAGTGTAAACACAACTATGTCGGCTGTACGTCTAACCCATATCCCAACAGGTATTGTTGTATCATGTCAAGATGAAAAGTCCCAAATCAAAAATAAGGAAAAAGCGATGAAAGTTCTTCGTGCCCGTATTTATGATAAATTCCAACAGGAAGCACAGGCAGAATATGATGCAAACCGGAAATCAGCTGTTGGAACTGGAGATCGTTCTGAAAGAATTAGAACTTATAATTTTCCTCAAAATCGTGTAACTGATCATCGTATAGGGTTAACGATCCAAAAATTAGATCAAATTCTAGAAGGAAAGTTAGACGAAGTTATTGATGCTCTTATTTTAGAAGAACAATCAAAAAAACTTGAGAGTGTGAACGACTAATGAGCAAACCGCAAAAAGTATATGAAGCCCTCAACTGGGCTTCTTCTTTTTTAATAGAACATGATAGGGATGCAAATGCTGGCGAATTATTGCTGTGTCATTTTTTAGAAATGAATCGAACGCAATTATTGACGAATTTGCGTATGGATATGCCGGGTGAAATACAAGAATCTTTTAAAGCGGCTGTTTTGGCGCATAAAGATGGGGTGCCAATTCAGCATATGATTGGTTATGAAATGTTTTATGGCCGTGTATTTAATGTAAATAAGCATGTGCTAATTCCCCGTCCTGAGACTGAAGAATTAATTGTAGGCGCGGTCCAACGAATAAATCAACATTTTAAAAGCAAAAATGGGTTAAAACTTGTTGACGTTGGCACTGGAAGCGGGGTTATTGCGATTACAATGAAATTAGAATGTCCATATTTGGAAGTTGAAGCCTCAGATTTATCACCTGAAGCATTAAAGGTTGCGAGGCAAAATGCCCATAACTTACATGCTGATGTTGCCTTTAGACAAGGTGATTTGTTGCGCCCTTTTATTGAAAGAGATGAAAGGGTTGATATTTTACTTTCAAATCCACCTTATATACCTGAAGCCGATAAGGAGACTTTATCAGTTGTTGTTAAGGATCATGAACCACAGCAAGCTTTATTTGGCGGTGTGGATGGATTAGACTACTATCGCCGTTTTATGAAAGAGCTCCCTTTACTTTTAAATCCAAAAGCTTTAGTAGGATTTGAGATAGGTACAGGACAAGGTGAAGCGGTTGCTAAGCTTTTACAACAAACATTTCCACATAGCAAAGTAGAAATTGTTCATGACATAAATGAACATGAGCGCATTGTTTTCTGCTTGATTTAACATAGTTGTGATTTGGATTTAAACATTTCCGCAGATGTGGCAAATTTTTTTCAGTTTACTAGTTTAGAATATTTTTTTCTTGTCCACAATGTGTTAGTGAAGGGACGGGGAGAAAATTGAAAAGAAAATCTACTGTACGATTATATATTTTATTACTGTCTATTGGGACAATTTTAAGTTTATATTTACCGAAGCAAGAAGTAGTTGCAAAGGATTCTGTTGTTATTCCAAAAGATGCAATTCGGCTTAGAATTTTGGCAAATAGTGATAAGCCGCAAGATCAAGCTGTTAAAAGAAAAATCCGTGATGCGGTTAATGCCAATATTTCAAAATGGGTGAAAAATATTAAGTCTAAGCAAGAAGCAAAACAAGTCATCCAGTCGCATTTGCCTGAGATTGAAAAGATTGCAACTAAAGTGATGCATAAAGAACATATGAACCAATCAGTACATGTAACATTAGGGAAGGTAGATTTCCCTACTAAACTATATGGTCAATATTTATATCCCGCAGGTAAGTACGATGCTGTACTTATTACTTTAGGGGAAGGAAAAGGTGCTAATTGGTGGTGTGTATTGTATCCGCCATTGTGCTTTCTTGACTTTTCAAATGGTCTTGCTGTGAGTAAAGGGTTTGAAGATGATTCGAACGAAGAAAAACACCATACGCAGGAAACGAAAAAAACACAACAAAAAAATAAAAAAGTTCAAGATACAGAACAAACTCAAGCAAACGAGCAAAGTGGAGGAACAGAACAGGCTGGAAAAGGCCAGCAACATAGAGAAACAGATCAATCCCAAGCAAGCGAACAAAGTACAGAAACGGATCAATCCCAAGAGAGCCAACAAAATACAGGAGCAGAACAGACTCAAGCGAACGAGCAACATACAGAAACAAATCAATCCCAAGAGAGCCAGCAAAGTACAGAAAGAGAACAGGCTCAAGCAGACCAGCAAAATGCAGGAACAGAACAACCTCAAGAGAACCAACAAAGTCAAGAAACAGATCAAGTTCAAGCGCAGCAATCTAAAGAAAACCAGCAATCCAAAACCGAGCAACAACAGAACTCTGCAAAGCATTCAAATTCAAGTACTGATGACGGAGTTAAAAAGTCATCATCTGTAGCATTGAACAAAACAGAGCGGAATACGAAGAAAAAAGAGGTTTCAAAGTCCAATGCTCAATCACCTGTCTATAACGATCAGGATGAGGGGGAAATTCAGAAGAAAATGTTAATCGTAGAAGTAATTAAACATTTATTTTAGAATTCATTCACTATTTTTCAAGTGTTATCCACATTTTGTGGATAACACTTGTTTGGTTTTGGATAATTATATATACTTGCAAAATGAGGACATAGAAATCGTGGATTTATCAACAATTTTTTGATGTTAGTAATTTATGAAGAAAAGGTGAAAAAAATGAAAACAAAATTGTGGATTGTGGATAAAGATGTTGACAACTCGGATAGTTATCCACAAATCATAGAAGCTGCTAGTATATTAAGAGAAAATGAAACGGTTGCATTTCCTACTGAAACAGTTTATGGACTGGGAGCAAATGCAACATCGGATGAAGCTGTTGAAAAAATATATCAAGCCAAGGGGAGACCAGGGGATAATCCACTAATTGTCCACATTGCCGATTATTCACAATTGGATGAGCTTGTAGAAGAAATACCAGATACAGCTGAAAAATTAATAAACGCTTTTTGGCCAGGGCCGTTAACCATTATTTTAAAAGCAAGAAAGGGGGTACTATCTAAAAGGGTAACTGCGGGTTTAAATACTGTCGGAATCCGTATGCCTGATCATCCAATTGCTTTTGAACTTATTAAACATGCAAAATTACCGATTGCTGCTCCAAGCGCTAATAGTTCTGGAAAGCCAAGCCCCACAATGGCGCAGCATGTATTAGAAGATTTAAATGGAAAAATTGCAGGTATTGTAGATGGGGGAGAAACTGGAGTCGGAGTGGAATCGACTGTCATCGACTGTACATTGAAGAAGCCGGTTATTTTGCGCCCGGGCGGTATTACAAAAGAGCAATTAGAAGAGGTTATTGGTCAAGTGGCTGTTGATCCTGGACTCATCAATCCAAAGGATACGCGACCGAAAGCACCGGGAATGAAATATACTCATTATGCGCCCAATGCCCCTGTCTATTTAGTTGAGGGAAATAGCAATTTTATGCAAGAAAAAATAAATGAGAAACGTCGTGAAGGATTAAAAGTAGGAGCAATTCTTACGGAAGAGAGTGCTAAAGCCATTGATGCAGATGTTGTTGCTGTTTGTGGAACTAGACAACATCTTGAAACGACTGCACATGCACTATATGATGCGCTAAGATCTTTTAATCAAAGTGATGTCGATATTATTTTTTCTGAAGTTTTTCCATTGAAAGGTATAGGATTAGCAATTATGAATCGCTTAGAGAAGGCAGCTGGACATCGTTATATTATTGATGAGCATGCCGAAAAATAAAAATGGGCTGTTTGTTAAAGTGATAAGTTCACTTGATAGTAGATGAATTCTAAATTCCCTTTTTTGTGCATATCTTTTCTTTAGGGCATGTACAAAGGGGGAAAATAAATGGCAATCATCTCTGAAACAATTACATTAATGGTGATGGCATTTGCTTTAGGTATGGATGCCTTTTCCGTAAGTTTAGGAATCGGAATGAGTAAACTGCGGATGAAGCAAATGTTTTACATAGGGCTTACAGTTGGTATATTTCATGTAATCATGCCTTTTTTTGGAATCATCGCTGGGAAATTTTTATCTCATACGTTTGGGATGATTGCTCAGTATGTTGGAGGAATTTTGCTAATTATTCTTGGAATACAAATGATGGCATTTGTTTTTAAGAAGGAAGATACTAGCATAATAAAGCCGGAGGGATTGGGCCTTATTTTTTTTGCTTTAAGTGTAAGTTTAGATAGCTTTTCAGCAGGCCTATCTTTAGGAATTTACGGTGCGAGAACGATAGTCGTTGTTGTTTGTTTTGGCATCGTCGCCACAATATTGGCATGGCTGGGATTGTTGATTGGACGAAAGGTGCATGGATTATTAGGTATGTATGGTGAAGTGTTGGGGGGGATGATTTTATTCATATTTGGGGTAAAATTATTGCTGCCTTTTTAAATAAGCCTATTTTCGTACACTGTATTACATTTTGATCAAAAAGAAGTAGTTCTTTCCACTTCAGAATGCTCGCATTCCGCGGGCGGACACTGAGCCTTCTCAGCACTGCACGCCTGCGGGTCCCTACCTTACCCGCTATCCCCAGAAGCTTCGACCTTCCGCTCCAATCTCTTAATGAATTGCTAAAGTGAACAGAATCTATTAAAAAACAATCTTCTAGAAAGGTTGTTTTCTTCACTTTGTTTGCTTATTTATCAAAAGAAGTGGTTCTATTTCCGCTCTAGTTGCTCGCATCTTTGCGCCAAACATGGGATGCATTGCTAAAGTGAATGACATCTATTAAAAGACACAATCTTCTAGAGAAGAGTTCCGATAAGAAAATTGTCATTTATGTTAATTGTTTAATTTTTATTATAAAAATTAAGAGTCGAGCAAAGTTGTTCTTTATATAACAAGACTTATTGACTATAATAAAAGTGTTAATAGAAATGGACGTTTTATAAGGGGGAACATGTTTGAATATTTTATTTGTCTGCACAGGTAATACATGCAGGAGCCCGATGGCTGAGGCTATTCTACATCACAAAAATATTGATGGCATTGATGTAAGATCTGCTGGAGTTTTTGCGATGAATGGACAAGATCCGTCATACAACGCATTGCAAGTGTTAAAGGAACAATCAATAGAGCACAAAAAGAAAGCAAGAATGCTGACGGAGAATGACATTGATTGGGCAACTTATATTTTAACGATGACATTAGGACACAAGGAGGCTGTCATCAAACAGTTTCCAAACGCCTCTAATAAAACGTTTACATTAAAAGAATTTGTCAATGGTGAACATGGGGATATCACCGATCCGTATGGAGGCAGTCTAGAAATATACCGAAAAACATACCACGAGTTATATTCACTGATTAATCATCTAGTGCAAAAACTCTATCCAAATGACTAGGGAGAGGGAAAATGGAGAAAAAAACATATTCATTTAGTTTAACGAAAAAAATTGTACTGTTTTTTACAAGTTTAGCTTTCGTTACATATTTTACAAGTGGCGTCTTTATATATATTATTTACCCTTTTGTATCTAATTATATTAGTCAGTCGTGGTTTATCATTATAACGCTTAGTCTGGGAATTATTTGGTCAGGAATATTTAGCTATTTTGCCGCTCGTTTTATTGCTAAACCTTTAAAGGTTTTTGAGCAGGCTGCATTAAAGGCTAGTGATGGTGATATTCAAGAAGATGTACCATTGCCAAAATCAGATGACGAAATCCGTTCACTAGCAACTGCGTTTAATAGAATGCTAAGTAATTTGCGAATAATGGTCAAACAGATTGATAGTAATTTTGAACATACAAAAGATACTGTCGAAGAAATCTCTTCTAAAACATCAAGAGCTACTGTTCAAGCAGAAGAGATTGCGCGTAATATTGCGGAAATTTCAGCCGGGGCAGAAAATTCAGCCTACGCTATTCAAACAACGGCAGAGTTAGTAGAAGATATAACGAGTATTGCTCAGGAAGTTCAAGATAAAGCGAATTCGTCAGAGCAATCGTCGGGTAATATGATTAAAGAATTAAAAAACAGTAAGGAAGTCATTGATACATTAATTAACGGGATTGAAATCATTGTAAATGGCAATGAGGAATCATTAAAAGCAGTACACCGTTTGGAGACGAACGCTAAAAAGGTTGAAAATATTATTTCGCTTGTAGGTGAAATTGCTGCACAAACTAATTTGCTTGCATTAAATGCCTCTATTGAAGCTGCCCGTGCAGGTGAACATGGAAGAGGATTTGCTGTCGTGGCTGATGAAGTAAGAAAGCTTGCAGATGAAAGTGCAAAGGCAGTACAAGGGATTACAGATTTGATTCAAAATATCCAGGAAGAAGTCGGAAATGTAGTTGTCCAAATTACGAGTCAGGTGAAAAAGGCCAATCAAGAGGCGACAAAGGGTGCGGAAACGAAAGAGGCAATGGATCGAATGACTGAAACGATTCACCAAGTTGCTAAAAAGGTTAATCATATTGCTGAACTTGTAGACAAACAGATGCAGTCAATTCAGCAGGCTGCCCATCAATCCCAGGAAGTTGCTGCTATTGCGGAGGAAACTTCTGCTGGTGCAACAGAGGTGACAGACATTACAGGAAAACAAGCACTTGTTATGCAAAATATTGAGCAATTAATTGTCCAGTTGAATCAAGATGCAGTAAAATTAAAAGAGAATATTGAACGCTTTCATTATTAAGTCTATGAAACTATTAACTACTTTAGGGGGAACGGAAAATGAAGGTTGCGTTAGCTTCGGATCACGGTGGAGTGCTGCTTCGTAAGGAAGTTGCAAAGTTATTACAACAATTAGGAATAGAGTACGAAGATTTCGGCTGTGATTGTGAAACTTCTGTTGATTATCCTGATTATGCACTTCCGGTCGCTGAGAAAGTTGCTAAAGGGGAATTTGATAGAGGGATTCTAATTTGCGGCACTGGTATTGGAATGTGCATCGCTGCAAATAAAGTAAGAGGGATACGCTGTGCGCTTGTACACGATCTGTTTAGTGCAAAAGCAACACGTGAACATAATGATAGTAATATATTGTCGATGGGTGCTCGAGTAATTGGCCCTGGACTTGCCTGTGAGATTGTAAAAACTTGGCTCGAAACTGAGTTTCAAGGAGACCGTCATTTAAACCGTCTTAATAAAATTTCCCAGTATGAAGAATAAGGGTCATGACGAATATTAAATATTAGCTAATCACAACTTCTTTTAAATATAGAGGTGTAAATTTTGACTGTTAATATCAATGAGTGGAGAAGTCAATTACAAAGTATACTAGCGGAATTTTCACAGCAAATACATGTTAAGAAAGATCAAGTAATTGTCATCGGATGCTCAACTTCAGAAGTCCTTGGTGAAAAAATTGGTACTGCGGGAGCGTTAGAGGTTGCAGAAATGATTTTTGAAGAACTTAATCAGTTTTCTAGAAAATTTGATATCCATCTTGCTTTTCAATGTTGCGAGCATTTGAATAGGGCTCTCGTTGTTGAGCGTAAATTGGCAGAAAAGAAAAATTGGGATGAGGTAACAGTTATACCTGTTCGACATGCTGGAGGTTCAATGGCGACATGTGCATATCATCATTTTACTGACCCTGTCGTTGTTGAATTTATAAAAGCAGATGCAGGAATAGACATCGGTGATACATTTATTGGCATGCATTTAAAACATGTAGCAGTACCCGTCCGAGTATCCACAAAACAAGTTGGTTCTGCGCATGTAACATTAGCTGTCACACGTCCTAAGCTAATTGGCGGGCAACGTGCAGTTTACGAAAAATAACATTTAATATGAAATGCCCATTTCGTTGTATGATTGAACGAAATGGGTTTTTTATATAAAAAATTGTTCATGTAAACAGTTTATAAAGAAATTGGTTGATGCGGAAGTTCGAGGTTCCTGCTAGAATAACGGAATGGTAAGACATCGAGGTCGAGAAGGATCAGCATCCTGGAAGGAAAACCATTTTCTCTTTTTTGATAAAAAAGCAACTAAACTTGCAAAAATGGTTAAAAAACAAAGTTAAAGGGCTTTCAATCCGAAAATAAATAAATATCTGATAGATTTTGTTCGGAAATATGATAAAATAAAAGCGAATTTGAATACAAAGTTATTAAGGAGGCCCCAAATTGAGTCAAATCGCCAAACAAGATCAACAAGTATACGAAGCTATTCAGCAAGAATTAGGTCGACAAAGAAGTAAAATAGAGTTGATTGCTAGTGAAAACTTTGTTAGTGAAGCTGTCATGGAAGCTCAAGGCTCTGTCTTGACGAATAAATATGCAGAAGGTTATCCAGGCCGTCGCTATTATGGTGGCTGTGAATATGTTGACGTTGTAGAAGATCTTGCCCGTGATCGTGCGAAACAAATTTTTGGAGCAGAACATGTAAATGTGCAGCCCCACTCAGGTGCACAAGCAAATATGGCTGTTTACTTTACAATCCTTGAGCCGGGAGATACAGTGTTAGGAATGAATTTAGCTCATGGAGGCCATTTAACACATGGAAGTCCGGTGAATTTTAGTGGAGTTCAGTATCATTTTGTTGACTACGGTGTAAATAGTGAGACACAAACGATTGATTATGAAGAAGTGTTGGAAAAAGCACGTATACATAAACCGAAGCTTATCGTTGCTGGAGCAAGTGCTTATCCTCGTGTAATTGATTTTAAGAGATTCCGCGAAATTGCTGATGAAGTAGGCGCTTATCTTATGGTAGATATGGCTCATATAGCAGGCCTCGTTGCAACTGGTCTTCATCCAAGTCCAGTACCATATGCAGACTTTGTGACAACGACAACACATAAAACATTGCGTGGTCCGCGTGGAGGCATGATTTTATGTAAAGAGCAGTTTGGTAAAAAAATAGATTCAGCTATTTTCCCAGGAATCCAAGGTGGTCCACTTATGCATGTCATTGCAGGTAAGGCTGTCGCATTTGGTGAAGCACTGCAAGACTCATTTAAAGACTATACACAAAAAATTATAGATAATGCTAAGCAATTGGCAGCTTCTTTGCAAAAAGAAGGATTTGATCTTGTTTCAGGTGGGACTGACAATCATCTAATTTTAGTAGATTTACGTTCGATTGGTATTACAGGCAAATTGGCCGAAAAGGTATTGGATGATGTTGGTATAACTGTGAATAAAAACGCAATCCCATTTGATCCTGAAAAGCCGTTTGTAACAAGCGGAATTCGTGTAGGTACTGCCGCAGTTACATCTCGTGGGTTTGGTATTGAAGAGATGGATGAAATTGCTTCAATTATCTCATTAGCTTTAAAAAACAGTAATGATGAAAGTAAGTTACAAGAAGCAAGCGAACGTGTAAAAAATCTTACAGGTCGTTTTCAACTCTATCCAAATTTTTAATAAAAAGTATAGAACGCCCCATATAGTATAAAAATATAAAATAGGTTGTTTGATTTCAAAGAGTCTAACTTAGATAATATATTGTCTTGAGGTTAGACTCTTTTTTCGTGTAAAATGGGGAGAGGTTATGAGAGTTTTGTCGAAAAAGATTTAATAAAAAAAGGAGAGAGAAAATTGAGTACTTTACATATTATCAACCATCCTCTTATTCAGCACAAATTAACGTATATCCGCAATAAAAATACAGGGACAAAAGATTTTCGTGAATTAGTGGATGAAGTTGCAACATTGATGGCGTTTGAAATTACGAGAGATATGCCATTGGAAGAAATTGAAATTGAAACGCCAGTCAGCACAGCAAAATCTAAAATCCTATCAGGTAAGAAAATAGGAATTGTTCCAATATTACGTGCGGGACTTGGAATGGTGGACGGAATCTTAAAACTCATTCCTGCAGCAAAAGTTGGACATGTTGGTTTATATCGAGATCCAGAAACATTGAAACCTGTTGAATATTATGTGAAACTTCCGAGTGATGTAGAAGAGCGTGATTTTATCGTAGTAGATCCAATGTTAGCAACAGGGGGATCGGCGATAGACGCGATTCAATCAATTAAACAACGTGGTGCAAAAAATATTAAATTTATGTGTTTAGTTGCATCACCACAGGGGGTGGAAGCAGTTCAAGAGGCACACCCAGATGTTGATATTTATGTTGCTGCCTTAGACGAAAAATTAAATGATCATGGTTATATTGTTCCGGGATTAGGGGACGCTGGAGATCGTTTATTCGGAACTAAGTAAGAATTTAATGCATAGAAGGAGTCGGATCTATGATTAAAATTATGACAATTTTTGGCACTAGACCAGAAGCAATTAAGATGGCTCCACTCATATTAGAAATGCAGAAATACCCAGAAATATTTCATTCGATTGTGACAATAACTGCTCAGCATCGCCAAATGCTTGATCAAGTACTTGAGATCTTTCAAATTAAGCCGGATTATGATTTGAATATTATGAAAGATAGACAAACACTGATTGATGTAACAACAAAGGGCTTAGAAGGTTTAGATAAAGTCATGAAAGAGACGAAGCCTGATATTGTACTTGTTCACGGAGATACGACGACTACCTTCGTTGCTAGTATTGCAGCATTCTATAATCAAATTACAGTGGGGCATGTTGAGGCAGGGTTAAGGACTTGGAACAAATACTCTCCATATCCAGAGGAAATCAATCGCCAATTAACAAGTGTTGTTGCGGATTTACATTTTGCGCCAACGGAAAAAGCAGCGCAAAATTTACTTCTTGAAAATAAGAACGAAGAACAGATTTTTATAACGGGAAATACAGCGATTGATGCGTTACGGACAACAGTAAGGAAAGAATACACACATCAAGTGCTTGAAAAGATTAAAAATGATCGTCTCATTTTATTGACTGCTCATCGCCGTGAAAACTTAGGTGAGCCTATGAGACGAATGTTCCGCGCTATTAAAAGAGTGGTCGATGAACAGCCGGGAACTCAAGTTGTGTATCCAGTTCATCTAAATCCTATTGTTCAAGAAATTGCAAATGAAATTTTAGGGAATGATGAACGAATTCATTTAATACAGCCATTGGATGTAATAGACTTCCATAATTTTGCGAGCCGTGCCTATTTAATATTGACAGATTCAGGGGGAGTTCAAGAAGAAGCTCCGTCGCTCGGAGTCCCTGTATTAGTCCTTCGTGATACAACAGAAAGACCAGAAGGGATCGAAGCAGGCACATTAAAATTAGTCGGTACTGATGAGGAAATGATTTATAGATACACAACTAAATTATTGAATGATAAAACCTTTTATAATCAAATGGCGCATGCAGCCAATCCTTACGGAGATGGTTTTGCATCTAGAAGGATATTGGAATCCATCCGTTTTTACTTTAAAGATACGAATGAGCGTCCTCAACCTTTCACAGGATGACGATGAGGCACCTTTTCCTAGCTTCACAATGTAGTGTAGGTCAAAAGAAAAGGTGCTTTTCATTATATAAAGTTGGCTATTCATGTTGACAGATCTAATTGAAAACAACTGTTATAATAAAAAAAGTTGTCTAATGTGGTATTTTGTAAAATTTATAGGATAAGTTATTTATAAAACAATGTATGTTTGGTAAAATATCAATTGGAAAATTTTTCTTTTTTGACAATTATGTTACAAACATGTAAATTCATAAAAAATGGATTATTGTTCAAAGAAAGTACATTGACATTGATTTACCGCTATTGTATCCTTAAAGAGTGCACAAAATGGGAAGGTTTTCATAAGTTAATAAAGGTAACTATTTCAACTACTTACATAAGGAATTAGGTAGCGCTTTTTTTATGTGATAGCGTGTGTGATAAAATGAACAAAGTCCATTTTGTGGTCGCTATTTAAATAGCCGCACATGTTAAAGTAGTTGTATGTTATATAACACAGTTTTTTTGTAATTCTGGCTCGATTAAGTTTGGGATGTTAATCGAATAGTTCCAATAGTTGGACAAGATTCAGCTTGAATAAGCTTGAAATTTACATGTTGTCGAGTTTAACATTCCATATCAGGAGAGTAGAAAGATATGCCGGAACTTTTGCAAGTTTATAAAAGGCAGCGTAAGTATATGTTTTTTCTCTTATTCCTCTATTTGCTAGGAGTAGGAATTCCCTCTTACCGCCCAATTTTCTTAGGCCTGCTGTTAGGTACGACCATCAGTCTTTTTAATTTAAGAATGCTGGCGAAGAAAACTCTTTCTGTAACAGAGGGAGTGCAAGAAGTAGGTCGCAAGAAATATCGTTCGCTGGGAACGACTTGGAGAATGGCTGCAGCATTGGCAGCAGTTATGATCGCTACAAAATACCCAGCCATTTTCAATCTTTTAAGTGTAATAATTGGAATAGTGACATGCTATGTTGTCATTATGATAGATTTAATGCTAAGTATCATTTTCGATAAATTAAATAGTAAAGAGAGGTGAGTTCTGTTGGAACATAAGGCACCTGTAGTGGAATTTTTAGGTCTTTATTTTAACCTTTCCAATATTATGATGATTACAATTTCATCTTTAATTGTGTTCATCATTGCGGTTGTTTCCACTAGAAAGCTGGCGTTGAGACCTACAGGTATGCAAAACTTCTTAGAATGGGTAATGGATTTCGTCAAGGATATTATCAAAAGCAACATGGATTGGAAAACAGGCGGATCATTTCACATTCTTGGAATTACGCTAATTATGTATATCTTTGTTTCCAATATGCTGGGGCTTCCATTTTTAGTAAACTATGGCCATTATTCATGGTGGAAATCACCAACATCAGATCCAATTATTACATTAACGTTGGCTATTATGGTTGTAGGATTAACCCACTATTATGGAGTTAAACAAAGAGGCGTAGGAGGATATTTTCGCAGCTTTATTGAACCAATGTGGTTCTTATTGCCAATTAAACTAATTGAAGAATTCGCAAATACGTTGACATTAGGTTTACGTCTTTACGGAAATATTTATGCAGGTGAAATTTTATTATCCCTTCTTGCTAGTTCTCTTGCAACAAATGTTGGGGGTACCATTGCAGCAATTATTCCAACGTTATTATGGCAAGCATTTTCTATTTTCGTTGGTACAATCCAAGCATATATTTTCACAATGCTAACAATGGTATATCTATCACATAAAATTTCACATGAAGCATAATCAGTTTATATTTTAAAGCTATTATTTAAAATTTCATTTACCTTAAGGAGGAAATATTATCATGAGTTTGGGTATTCTTGGAGCAGCAATTGCATGTGGGTTAGCAGCAGTAGGTGCTGGTATTGGTAACGGTCTTGTTGTAGGTCGTACGGTTGAAGGGATTGCTCGTCAACCAGAAGCACGTGGTATGTTACAAACAATGATGTTCGTCGGTATTGCGTTAGTAGAGGCACTTCCAATTATAGCAGTTGTTATTGGTTTTATGGTTCTTAACAGATAGTCAACAGAAACGTATAAATGGCGAAGATATTCGGATAGGAAACTTCGCCATTCCTTTATGTGAGAATATTTACGATTTATTTTATATAAAAATTGTATTTGTGAAATGAATGGAAATGCTCTTGGAAAGGAGTGAACTTGTATGTTAGCAAATGATTTAGTATTTGGATTTGTTGAAGGAAAATTAAACACTGGCGATATTATTTTCCAGCTCATTATGTTTATTGTTTTACTACTTTTGTTGAAAAAATTTGCTTGGGGTCCGTTGATGGGCATTATGAAACAACGTGAAGAGCATATTGCAAGAGAGATTGAAGAAGCTGAGAAAAATCGCGTTGAAGCCAATAAATTAGTTGAAGAACAACGTTCACTATTAAACGATGCTCGTCTTGAAGCACAAAGTTTAATTGAAAATGCTAAGAAACAAGCAGAGGCTCAGAAAGAAGATATTATGAACACTGCTCGTTCAGAAGCAGAAAGACTTAAAGAAAGTGCTAAGCTTGAAATTGAGCAACAGAAACAAAAAGCTGTTGCTGCATTGCGTGAGCAAGTTGCATCTCTATCTGTTCTAGTTGCATCTAAAGTTATTGAAAAAGAACTAACAGTTGAAGATCAAGAAAAGCTTATTGAAGAATCTATTAAAGAGGCAGGAGAAAAGCGATGAGTTATGAAGCCATTGAAAAACGGTATGCTTTGGCGCTTTTCGAATTAGCAAAAGAACATCAGCAGTTAGATCAAATTGAAAATGAACTTCGCGTCATAAAGAGCGTCTTTGAAAACAATGACGAATTTCAAAAGTTATTGAAGTCACCAAAAATTTCTAGAGATCAAAAACAAATAATGATAAACGAAGTATTAGCTAATGTTTCTACTTTTACATTGAATACAATCTCATTATTAGTTGATCGTCATCGTGATGAGTTAATTGTGAGCGTTTGTGATGCTTTTATTGAACAAGTACATAACGAACGCGGAATAGCGGATGCAACAGTTTTTTCAGTGCGACCATTAACTGCAGAAGAAACTGAATCAATTTCAAATGTATTTGCTAAGAAAGTTGGAAAACAGTCATTAAATATTGTCAATGTGATTGATCGTGATCTATTAGGTGGACTGAAAATAAAAATCAAAAATTCTATCTTTGACAGCAGTTTGCGTGGTAAGTTAGACCGTCTAGAAAGAACATTAATAAGTTAAGTTAGAAATGAGGTGTGGGATTTATGAGCATTAAGGCTGAAGAAATCAGCGCATTAATAAAGAAACAAATAGAAAATTATCAGTCTGAAATTGAAGTTAGCGATGTTGGTACTGTTATTGAAGTTGGTGATGGTATTGCTCGTGCTCATGGACTCGATAATGCAATGGCTGGAGAACTTCTTGAGTTTTCAAACGGTGTAATGGGTCTTGCTCAAAACCTAGAGGAAAGCAATGTTGGTATTATTATATTAGGACCTTTCCGTGATATTCATGAAGGTGATGAAGTTAGACGTACAGGAAGAATCATGCAAGTTCCTGTCGGTGACGAATTAATTGGACGTGTTGTTAACCCACTAGGACAACCAGTGGATGGACTAGGACCAATTCAAACAACAAAAACTCGCCCAATTGAGGCAAAGGCTCCAGGAGTAATGGATCGTAAATCTGTTAATGAGCCATTACAAACGGGTATTAAAGCTATTGATGCCCTTGTACCAATCGGAAGAGGACAGCGTGAATTAATTATTGGAGACCGTCAAACAGGTAAAACAACTCTTGCAGTGGACACAATTTTAAACCAAAAAGACCAAGATATGATTTGTATTTATGTCGCAATTGGACAAAAAGAATCTACTGTTCGTGGTACTGTTGAAACTCTCCGTAAACATGGCGCTTTAGACTATACAATTGTAGTAACAGCATCTGCTGCACAACCTGCACCGCTATTATTCTTAGCTCCATATGCGGGTGTTGCAATGGGTGAAGAATTTATGTATAACGGTAAACATGTATTGCTTGTATATGATGATCTTACAAAACAAGCGGTAGCGTATCGTGAACTTTCATTACTTTTACGTCGTCCGCCAGGTCGTGAAGCATATCCAGGGGATGTATTCTATTTACACTCTCGTTTACTTGAACGTGCGGCTAAATTGAGTGATGCTAAAGGCGGCGGTTCTTTAACTGCCCTACCATTCGTTGAAACGCAAGCCGGAGATATTTCAGCATACATTCCAACAAACGTTATATCAATAACAGATGGACAAATTTTCTTACAATCTGATTTATTCTTCTCGGGTGTACGACCTGCCATTAACGCTGGTTTATCAGTATCCCGTGTTGGTGGTTCTGCTCAAATTAAAGCGATGAAAAAAGTTGCAGGGACACTTCGTCTTGACCTCGCATCGTTCCGTGAACTTGAATCATTTGCACAATTTGGTTCAGATTTAGATAAAGCAACACAAGCGAAACTAGCACGTGGACAACGAACTGTTGAGGTATTGAAGCAAGATTTGAACAAACCAATCAAAGTTGAAAAACAAGTTGCTATTTTATACGCCTTAACAAAAGGATTCTTAGATGATATTCCTGTTCAGGATATTCAACGTTTTGAATCTGAGTTTTATATGTGGTTAGATCAAAACCGTTCAGAATTGCTTTCGCAAATTCGTACAACTGGAAATTTACCATCTGATGATGACTTTGCTAACGCAATCAATGAATTTAAGAAGACATTTGCAAAATCTGAATAAATTTGGCTGATAACAATAAAAAAGGACTTCAATTAATAAGTTATTGGAGTCCTACTAACAAACAAGGGTGGTGAGACTAAAATGGCATCCTTACGTAATATTAAAACTCGTATCAATTCAACGAAAAAAACAAGTCAGATCACAAAAGCCATGCAAATGGTATCGGCTGCTAAGTTGAATAGAGCTGAAATGGCTGCTAAATCATTTGTGCCATACATGGAAAAATTGCAAGATGTTGTTGTTAGTATTTCCATGGGAACAAGTGGTATTTCACATCCGATGCTCGTTTCACGACCAGTGAATAAAACAGGTTATTTAGTTGTTACTTCTGATCGTGGGTTAGCTGGTGCTTTTAATAGTAATGTATTACGTTTAGTGACAAAGACGATTCGTGAACGTCACAAATCTACAGATGAATATGCAATTATTGTAATTGGTCGTACAGGATATGAGTACTTTAAACGTTTGAATATGAATGTTGTATTAAATATTGTTGGTTTATCGGATCATCCATCATTTACTGACATATCTAATATTGCAAAACAATCAGTAGGTCTATTTGAAAATGGTACCTTTGATGAATTGTATTTATATTACAATCATTTTGTTAGTGCAATTCAGCAGGAAGTAACAGAGAAGAAATTGCTTCCATTAACAGAGGTAACATCAACGAATCGTATAATTTCTTATGAGTTTGAACCATCTGCTCCAGAAATTTTAAATGTACTTTTACCGCAATATGCGGAGAGCCTAATTTATGGTTCATTATTAGATAGTAAAGCAAGCGAGCATGCTGCGCGGATGACAGCAATGAAAAATGCTACAGATAATGCTATGGATTTAATAGATACATTAACGTTGACTTATAACCGTGCGCGTCAAGCAGCAATTACACAAGAAATTACTGAAATTGTTGGCGGGGCAGCAGCACTAGAATAGGCCGATATTTAATGAAAAAGAGTATAAATAAGCCTCAAAATGTAAGTTAGGAGGGAAAGTAATGAGTATTGGACACGTTATTCAAGTAATGGGTCCGGTTGTTGACGTAAAATTCGAAAATGGTCAACTCCCTGATATTTATAATGCATTAAAGATTAATTATAAAGCACAATCTGCTACAGAAGTAAATATTAATCTTACTCTAGAAGTTGCGCTTCATCTAGGTGATGATTCAGTTCGTACAATTGCTATGTCTTCAACTGATGGACTTCAGCGTGGAATGGAAGTAGAAGATACTGGTGCACCAATATCAGTACCAGTTGGTGAAGTTACACTTGGACGCGTATTTAATGTCCTTGGTGATGTTATTGATTTGGATGGAGAAATATCAAATGATGTTCGTCGCGATCCAATTCAACGTACTGCGCCGACATTTGAACAGTTATCTACTCAAGTAGAAATTCTTGAGACTGGTATTAAAGTAGTAGATCTTTTAGCACCTTATATTAAAGGTGGTAAAATTGGACTATTTGGTGGTGCCGGAGTAGGGAAAACTGTATTAATTCAAGAGCTTATTAATAACATTGCTCAAGAACATGGCGGTATTTCTGTATTTGCGGGTGTTGGTGAACGTACACGTGAAGGTAACGACCTTTATTATGAGATGAAGGATTCTGGTGTTATTAATAAAACAGCAATGGTATTCGGACAAATGAATGAACCACCAGGTGCGCGTATGCGTGTTGCTCTAACGGGCTTAACAATGGCTGAATTTTTCCGTGATGAGCAAGGGCAGGATGTGTTATTCTTTATTGACAACATTTTCCGTTTTACTCAAGCTGGTTCAGAGGTTTCTGCGTTACTTGGACGTATGCCTTCTGCTGTGGGTTACCAACCTACCCTTGCAACAGAGATGGGACAATTACAAGAACGGATTACTTCAACAACTAAAGGTTCAGTTACATCAATTCAAGCGATTTATGTACCTGCGGATGACTATACAGACCCAGCCCCAGCTACAACATTCGCTCACTTAGATGCAACAACAAACCTTGAACGTAAATTATCTGAAATGGGTATTTACCCTGCAGTAGATCCACTTGCATCTACTTCACGTGCACTTTCTCCTGAAATTGTTGGAGAAGAGCATTATAATGTAGCACGCCAAGTACAACAAACACTTCAACGTTATCGCGAACTCCAAGATATTATCGCAATTCTTGGTATGGATGAGTTGAGTGAAGATGATAAGCTTGTTGTACAACGTGCACGTCGTATACAATTTTTCTTATCACAAAACTTCCACGTTGCGGAACAATTTACAGGGCAACCTGGATCTTATGTTCCTGTTAAAGAAACTGTTCGCGGATTCAAAGAAATTTTGGAAGGTAAATATGATCATTTACCAGAAGATGCTTTCCGTCTAGTTGGTACAATTGAAGAAGTTGTGAAAAAAGCTAAAGAGATGGGTGTAGAGGCGTAAATTAGGGACCAGGAGGATAAAAAATGAGGACATATAAGGTCAGTATTGTCACTCCAGACGGCCCAGTATATAGTTCAGAAGTAGAAATGATTATTGCAAAGGCCAAAAGTGGAGAAATAGGTATTTTATATGGACATATTCCATTGGTCGCACCTCTTCAAATTGGCGCTGTGCGTTTAAAAAATGATGGAAAAACTGAACTAGTAGCAGTCAGCGGAGGCATCATTGAAGTGCGGCCTGAAGAGGTAACGATATTGGCGCAAGCTGCTGAATTACCTGAGCAAATAGATATTGAACGTGCTGAGAAAGCGAAAGAACGCGCGGAAAATCGCCTTCAATCCAATCATGATGATGTAGATTTTAAACGTGCTGAATTAGCTCTTAAACGAGCAATGACTCGTATTGACGTTTACAAGCATCGTTCATAATAAAAAGGGGTCCGGTACCACAAAGAAGTATATATGGTATAGCGCTGTATACCTTATATCTTAAACAGTGGTATCTGACTCTTTTTTTACAGCTTTATTATTAAATTTAGGTATTCCATGACAAAGTTCCACAGCCTTTTAACATAGCAGAAGCGACAACATTCCTATGATAGCGAAGGGAGACAATTA
Source organism: Heyndrickxia ginsengihumi (assembly GCF_011008565.1). Classification (GTDB taxonomy): domain Bacteria; phylum Bacillota; class Bacilli; order Bacillales; family Bacillaceae_C; genus Weizmannia; species Weizmannia ginsengihumi. The sequence continues at coordinate 35,048 of NZ_JAAIWK010000001.1, read as the reverse complement.
TTTCCGTTCTTTTTCATAGGAATATTGTTTTATTAAGGTATAAGCCGTTAAAATATTAAATGGTTAAGTTCAATTTATACATAAATTGGTGGTGAAATCATGTTATCTGGTTTTGGAAATCAAGCGTTAATTAGTATACTCACCCATTTATTCTTCATCGCAATATCCTTTTGGGCTCTCCAGGCTGTAAATATTGAACAAATAATTAAAAAAAATCGTGTTGTTCAAGCGAGATTACTGTATGTTTTGTTGTCATTAGCGATTGGATCGGCAGTCAGCAATTTTTTTCTTAATTATTTACTTTGGTCACAGCAGTTGCCACAACTATTTCAATTCATTTTCTACCACTAGTAGGATGAATATCCTAAATCTATAAATTAATTTGGTATATTTTACATGTTTGCAAAAGACATAAATTTATTTACAATAAGTGAGGTCTACCTTTTAGACAAATTTCGATTAAATTTATATACTAAATACTATATGTCATAACTTGACGACATTTACCTAGTATGCTCTTTCCCTTAATGGTAAATCCTTTTATTAAAGGGAGAGGGGATACTAAAAATGATTAAAAAATATAAATTACTTTGGTTATGTACTGTATTAGTATGTTTAACATTGGTGTTTGTAGGATATAGAGCTAAAGCACAAACTTTTAATAGTGATTTACCATTTCTCATTCATACGGCTGAATCGTTGAATGGTAAAGTTACAGAATGGACTTTATTTACGAGAGAAACTGTTCATTTAGCTTCTAATAAGTCTTGGAATCAAAAAACTAAGTCCTTACATAAGCAATTTCCAAATATGGCATGGACATATGTGAAAAATCGTGATTCGAAGACTTATACAGGTATATCACGAAAAAATAACTATGTTGAAACGATAAAATTATTGTCAACAAATGTAAATGGAAAGTCATACTCTTTTTTAATTTATGAAGTGAGTGGTAAGCATTGGAATGATCACAAGGTTGAGAATTTGAATAAAATGGTTTCAAGTCAGCTTGATAAATTATACGATAAAAAGCCTGTAATTTTTTCTTGTATCCAAGGTCACTTCAGTGATAAAATTGATAATGTTTTGTTATATGAAAAAAATCGTTTGTTAAAAAGTCTTCAGGCAAAAAAGGTTGAAGCTTTGGAAGAAAATGACTTTTATTCTGTATCAGCATACTCATCAAAGCTTTCTCAAGAATTATCAACAAAGAAGAAAGAAGAGATGAATGTACAAATTGGTTTAAGAAAAAGTGGTTTGGGCGCTAATACAAACTTTGTAATTGGCACACCAATCATTACGATTGAATATTAATATATAGAATATGGACGCGGAGGGGAATACTCTTGGACAAAATCATCGTCCGTGGCGGAAATAGGCTGCAAGGCACAGTTCAAGTTGAGGGTGCTAAAAATGCTGTATTACCTGTTATCGCTGCAACATTATTGGCAAGTGAAGGAAAAAGTGTTATCAGAAATGTACCGCAACTCTCCGATGTATATACAATAAATGAAGTGTTGCGTCATTTAAATAGTGAAGTAACATTTGATGGAAATGTAGTAACTGTAGATGCATCTAGAGAGTTGTTTATTGAAGCTCCATTTGAATATGTACGTAAAATGCGCGCATCCGTTTTAGTTATGGGTCCATTATTAGCACGTACTGGAAAGGCTCGAGTAGCCCTGCCTGGTGGTTGTGCAATTGGATCACGTCCAATTGATTTACATCTTAAAGGATTCGAAGCTATGGGAGCGACAGTGAATGTTGGAAATGGCTTTATTGAAGCAACCTCCAAAAGCCGTTTACAAGGAGCTAAAATTTATTTAGATTTTCCAAGTGTTGGAGCAACGCAAAACATTATGATGGCCGCTGCTCTAGCTGAAGGTGTTACGACTTTGGAAAATTGTGCAAAAGAGCCAGAAATTGTTGATTTAGCGAATTTCTTAAATGAAATGGGAGCAAATGTAACTGGGGCTGGCACAGAGGTTATGAAAATTGAAGGTGTTGAAAAGCTCCATGCAGCTGATCATACGATTATTCCTGATCGTATTGAAGCGGGTACTTTTATGGTTGCTGCCGCAATGACACAAGGCGATGTACTTGTTAAAGGTGCAATTCCAGAACATTTATCGGCTGTTATTGCAAAGCTTGAAGAAATGGGCGTTACCATTATTGAAGAAGAAACTGGATTAAGAGTAATCGGGCCTAAAAGGTTAAAAGCAATTGATATTAAAACAATGCCTCATCCTGGTTTTCCAACTGATATGCAATCGCAAATGATGGCATTATTACTTTTAGCTAAAGGTACGAGTATGATAACAGAAACAGTATTTGAAAATCGTTTTATGCATGTTGAAGAATTCCGACGTATGAATGCGGATATTAAAATCGAAGGGCGTTCTGTTATTATAAATGGCCCAATTGATCTTCAAGGTGCTGAAGTAGCTGCAACAGATTTACGTGCTGCTGCTGCATTAATTATTGCTGGTTTGAAAGCAAAAGGAATTACTCGTGTAACTGAATTAAAACATCTAGATCGTGGCTATTTAAATTTCCATCATAAATTAGCCGCTCTTGGCGCAGATATTGAACGTGTAAATGATGATAAAGCTTTATCTGTTACAGAAAACCAAGTTGTTGCGGATGCCAATCTCTAGTATGGATAAAAATCCTTGTACATATACATAGTGCAGGGATTTTTTTATTTTTCTGCTGAATTTTGGTTGATTTGACTTTAATTGTGAGCATACTGTATCTAGGTAGCTATTATTAAAATTTCTTGGTATTAAAAAAATAATTAAGAAATTTGAAAAATATGCCTCTTTTTTATAATAAATTGACTTTGTATAAGGCGCTTTTCTAAAAAATTGTTGTTTAAAATAGTTGTTGTCACTTACGATTCATAGAAGTTGACTTAAATGACAAACCCGTTAATACAGTTGATAGGAGCGGAAGGAAGCGAGCATCCTGAAGCGGGAAGCAATGCCTTTCTTTGATGAAGCAGCAACAACGTTTTCGAAAATAGCCTTGTATAAAAAATGTGCGAATTGTTGTTTCTTTTTTCATGAAACCTTTATATCTTTCGTACGTTATAAATAAGAAGGAGTGATGATAATTGAGGAAAAAATCGATCATATGGATTGTCATTGCAATTGTGGTAGTCTTTTTCATTGCAAGTATTTTTTCAAGCTATAACAGCTTAGTAAATGCCAGAGAGGATGTAAACCAATCTTATTCACAAATTGAAAACCAAATCCAAAGAAGGATGGATCTTATCCCGAATCTTGTAAGCACTGTTAAAGGCTATGCTTCACATGAGAAAGACGTTATAACGAGTATTTCTAATGCCCGGGCGAATTTGGCCAGTGCAAAATCACCTGCTGACAAGGCAGCTGCTAATGACCAGCTTTCAGGTGCATTAAATCGTTTGCTTGTAGTTGTTGAAAACTACCCGAATTTAAAAGCGAATGAGGAATTTACGCAATTAATGGATGAATTGGCGGGAACGGAGAATCGAATAGCAGTTGCACGCCAAGATTATAATAATGCGGTAGCTACCTATAATAAAAAAGTACAGAAATTTCCAGGGGCACTTGTTGCCAATCTTTTTGGCTTCAAGCAAAAGGAATATTTTAAAGCAGATACAAATGCCAAAGAAACACCAAAGGTTGATTTTGGAGACAGCAATAAATGAGAAAGCAGCTAATTCTCTTTACTTCCATTACATTACTTATTGTATCCTTTATAGTAGGAATGGGAAGAGAAGCTGAAGCAAAGAATGCTGACATTCCCTCGCCAGTTGGTGACATTTATGTTCAGGATTTTGCACATGTGTTAACAGAGCAGCAGAAAAATGAGCTCATTCATTTAGGACGACAGCTTGATGACAAAACAAAAGCTCAAATTGCTGTACTCACAGTAGAATCTCTTCAAAATAAAACGATTGAAGAATATGCTAATCAAGCTTTTAGGAAATACCGTTTAGGCGATCAGAAATTAAACAACGGTGTGCTGTTGCTTGTGGCGGTTAAAGATAAAAGTGTAAGAATTGAAGTTGGATACGGTTTAGAAGGGGCTCTCCCCGACGGAAAAGTAGGGCGTATATTAGATGATTATACAATTCCATATTTGAAAGAAAATAAACCAAGCGCTGCAGTGATAAATACGTACAAACAGCTTTTTAATGTTGTTGCACAAGAATATCATATAAATAAAAAAACAGATGCAAAGGCCTATGTCGCCCCAAAACATTCGATGTGGCTCCAGATAGGAATAGCGGTTCTAATCATCATTCTCATCATATTAGATAACAAATTTTTTGGTGGAACATTTACTTTTATGATTATCAATATCCTTTCCATTTTTCTTAGAAATGGTGGGGGAAGTGGGGGGAATCGTAAAGGTGGTGGTGGCTCTTCAGGAGGCGGAGGAGCTAGCCGGAATTGGTAGCAAGGGAAATGGCTTTACATTCTAATATCACCCGTACAGAAGGCAGCAGGGGCATAAAAAGATAAAATATAAGAAAAACTTTAAGAAAGGAGGAAAATATGAAGTTATTTATTGAGTATATACTTGATGAAATTGATCTGATCGGTACTGCAAATGGATATCGTGTTTCACTTTCAGCGACAAAAAATGATGATAACTATATGCGGGGAACTCTTCAATATTTTGATCAATATTTTGATATTCATTATGTCATCATCTTTAGCTTTCCTGAGGAAAATCCAAATTTGAATTATCATTTTTGGATTTTAGATAAACAAGGAAATCAGCAGCTAGTAAAGGAGAACGATCAAAAAGAAAGTTTAATGGGCAAAATAAAAGAGAATGCATTGCAGGAAATCCATATAAACTTGACCCAAGGGGAAGGAATTCGTTTACTATTGGATACAATCAGGAATGTTGTAAAAGAATGAGATATACAGTCCTTTAAAAGAGGGATTCAAATAAATGATCATTTAAATGGTCATTTATTTGAATCCCTCTTTTAAGTTCGTTTGCATCAATAGTGAGTGTTGCCTAATCATTTGCAATAAATGTTTTATACATCAGTTAGAACGTGTTAATGGTACTTTGTAACTAAAGAATACAGTTATACAAGTTAACTAAAACGATAGTGCTTTATCTCTTGCTATAGATGTACAGGTACCTAATCGGCTGATGTACATATCGTATTAAAGAATATAAAATCCCCAAGAAAACGGGAACGGCCAAAGCCCGCTAAAACTTAAAAACTTAGAAGGAGTTCTTTAACATGTTATGAGCGAATTTGAAAATAGTTGGGGGAGAGGAAAGGAGTGTTTTGTTTGAAGGTGAGAAAGCGTCTATTTTTTATACCTCTTTTGATTTTCCTGCTCATGTTTTCTGCCATTTTATCAGCATGTGGTAAAGAAAAGACTGCGAATTCAAGTGGACAAAAAGTTTTACGCATAGGATATCAAAAGAATTGTCCGCTAGTTATTTTAAAAGAACGAGGGACATTAGAGAAAGCTTTAAAAAAATATGGTTATAAAGTGAAATGGATTCAATTTCAAGCAGGCCCTGAATTATTAGAGGCTTTAAATGCAGGAAGTATTGATTTTGGAAGAACTGGAGATTCACCGCCGATTTTTGCTCAAGCATCAGGATCTTCTCTTGTTTATGTAGCTGCAGGTATTTCAAAGTATAAAGGTTCAGGGATTTTAGTTAAAAAGAATTCTGGCATTAATAAACTTTCAGATTTAAAAGGGAAGAAAATTGGTTTTGCAAAAGGTTCAAGCTCGCATTTTCTATTAATTAAAGCATTGGAAAAAGCAGGGCTCTCCATTAATGATATTAAACCAGCATACTTACAGCCTGGAGATGCAAGGGCTGCTTTTGAGAAAGGGGCAATTGATGCCTGGGTTGTTTGGGATCCATACACAGCAGATGCTCAAAGATTGCCAAATACAAAATTGTTAGTAAATGGAGCTGGTTTAACATCTGATCGTGATTTCTTTGTTGCATCATCCAGCTTTGCGCATGCACATTCCGATATTTTAAAGATTGTTTTAAATGAAGTTCAACAGTCCTCTGATTGGGCAAATCATCATCATAAGGAAACGGCTGATATGCTTTCACCTCTCCTTGGTATCGACAAACAGTCATTAATGATCGCCTTAAATCGTCGTACGTATGGAGTTCAAAAAATTTCAAATAACATTGTGAAAGAACAACAGGATATCGCCAATACTTTTTATAAATTAAAGATTATTCCTAAGAAAGTTACGATAAAAAATAATATATATAACATTTATAAAGGCAATGGAAAGGATGACAGAAAGTGAAACGCCGACTCCGCAACATCGTCCAAACCATACTGCCATGGATCATCCCCATATTGCTAATCATTACTTGGCAATTACTTTCTGTTTATGGAATACTGTCAAATCGAATATTGCCTGCACCATCTGATGTTTATTTTGCAGCGGTACACTTATTGAAAACTGGTGATTTATTTCATCATGTATGGATTAGTTTATGTCGAGCTGTAATTGGATTTATTATTGGCGGCACTGTTGGATTTTTATTCGGTTTGTTTAATGGGTTATTTAAAATTTCCGAAATTCTATTTGATACTTCTATTCAAATGCTTAGGAACATCCCTCATCTTGCTCTTATTCCGCTTGTAATATTGTGGTTTGGTATAGGAGAAGAAGCGAAAATATTCCTTGTTGCACTAGGTGTTTTATTCCCTGTTTATTTAAACACATACCATGGAATTAAGTCAGTTGATCCTGGGTTAATTGAGATGGGGAAAATTTATGGTATGAAAGGAATTTCCCTTTTTACTCATATCATTTTTCCCGGAGCGCTATCCTCGATACTAGTTGGAATCCGTTTTTCACTAGGTATTATGTGGATTAGTTTAATTGTTGCAGAAACGATCTCCTCTACATCTGGTATAGGTTATATGGCAATGAATGCGAGAGAATTTATGCAAATGGATGTTGTTGTATTAAGTATTTTATTATATGCGCTGCTTGGTAAAGCATCAGATATAATTGCCCGTTTCTTTGAAGAAAAATGTTTAAAATGGAATCCGAATTACAAAAAAAAGAAAATCTCATAATCGTGTGTGATATTGGATAACCGCTCAAAACTTTGTTGACCAATTGAAGGGGGAAGGAAAGTGACAAGTGAACAAACAGCCCATATTGAATTGAAAAACATTCATAAAAAGTATTCAGAAACAATCGTATTCCAGCATTTGAACTTAACGATTAATAAGGGAGAATTTATTGCAATTGTTGGGAAAAGCGGATGCGGAAAGAGTACATTATTACGCTTAATTGCAGGTTTAGAAAGACCTGATAGCGGACAAATCGTCCAAGAAGGTAAATACTTAACGGGTATAAATGCCGGATCTAGGATCATGTTTCAAGATGGCAGACTTTTACCTTGGAAAAGAGTTATTCAAAATGTCGAATTAGGCCTTAAAGGGGATCATCACCAAGAAGCCGTGGAAACATTGAGGAAGGTTGGCTTAGAAGAACGTATTCAGGATTGGCCAGCAACGCTTTCAGGAGGACAAAAGCAACGGGTTGCATTAGCAAGAGCATTAATTCATAAACCTGATCTATTACTATTAGATGAGCCTTTAGGTGCATTAGACGCTTTGACACGTATTGAAATGCAAAGTTTAATTGAACAAGTATGGTTAGAGCAGAAATTTACAGCGTTACTCGTTACACATGATGTAGAGGAGGCTGTTGCTTTAGCGGATCGGGTAATATTGCTGGAAAATGGCCAAATAGCCATGGATGTCAATGTATCATTATCAAGACCACGTGAAAGAAATGAGCACGCCTACCATTCAATCGTAGCAGCTATTTTAGATCGGATTCTTGGTGATGATCATAGCCGTATCCGTAAAGATACTAAAATCGCTATGATATAAATAAAGGGCTACCAGGGGCGCTTCTGTACACAACAATAGCTTCGTTCAATATAATGGTTCATTAGTTAATACAGGCGTGTGAACTTCCTTTTCACACGCTTTTTATTTAGCTAATAGAAGTGTGTTTTTATGAGCAAATAGTTTGCCGTTGCGGTAGCGAGCATCCTGGACAAACATATGATAGAGAGGAAGATACGTTCATATAGCTTGGCTGAGGCGCATAGAATAGCATTAATTGTTTAAGTCGTAAAATCTATATTAGGGATGGTATCTTTGAAAAATCATATCTGTTCAAAAATTGCCCAACGGATGATTTGGAGGAAATATTGTTTTATTATAGCTGGTGCGATCATTCAAGGGTTCGCCATGGGTGTTTTCCTTTTTCCGCATTCCATTCCTTCAGGGGGAGCAGGCGGAATAACAGTTTTATTAAATCACTGGTTTAATATTCCAATGAGTATTGGCTTATGGATTGTAAACGCGTCAATGCTTATGGTCGCTGTACATTATTTAGGTACTGAAAGTGCACTTGGGACTTTAATTGGGATCACTATTACATCTCTTTCCGTTAACTTTTTTGAGGAGAATGTATATATACCATACATAAACAGCTGGTTCGATTTATTCATTGGGTCGTTAATACTTGGGATAGGAGTAGGAACTTTATTAAGAGAAGGGGTATCGCAAGGGGGAATTGGGATATTAGCACTGATCATTTCACGATCAAGAGGAATTGCTCCGGGAAAGCCATTATTTTGGATAAATGGGTTTATATTCGTGCTGACAGCCTATGTAATTAATTGGCAAATTGTTATACAAGCCGTAATCTGTCAATGGTTGTCTACAAGAGTAGTGGACTTGATTTATGAATTGCGGATTCGAAATACGTTAATCGCACTTAAATTGCTACCTCGAAAAAAATAAAGGAAAAGAAACTAAAGAGTATGCTCTTTAATTCCTTTTTGCTTTATCATTATCTTCCACCAGCAGGCTGTAAATTTGTAACAGTTGCATCTTTTTCATTCGATTTCTGTTTTTGCCCTTCACCTTCAGGCTGCTCTTTTTTTACGTGAATCATGAGTAACGCCAATAACCCAACAACGAAGGCAAGAGAGGAAATAGACATAAACATACCTATTCTCGACCATTCCATAAGTCTTCCAAAGACAGGTGGACCAATTGCGACCCCTAAAAAGCGTACAGAACCATATAGCGAAGTGACAAAGCCGCGTCTTTCTTTTCCTACTGCATTCGTAATAATACTATTTAAACAAGGTAATACAAAACCAGTACCAAGGCTGCTTAATGCTAAAATGGATATAAAAGCAATAAGGTTACTGAAAAATGAAAGCAACGCATAGGAAACTGTCATAAAGGCAAAGCCGAAGACGATTAGTTTTTTCATCAGTTTTTGATTATTTCCTATTTTACTTCCGGTAATATATGAGGTTGTACACATAATTAAAAGTGGGATCGCAAGAATTAGCCCTTTTTTAACCCCATTAATATCGTGAGTCTTTTCTAAAATATCTGAGAGATAAAATAAAATGCCAAATAGAGTAAATAAACAAGTTGCTCCGGCTAAATATGTAGTTAATAGCCAGCGGCCTTCATGCTTAAAGACGCTTAAAAGCCCTTTAATGTATTTTCCAAAAGGCATGGGGGCTTTCTTTTTTACGTTTTCTTTAACAAAAAATATCGTTAAAAGAATTGAAATAATACAAAAAGCTGGAAAGGCAAAGAACACACCATACCAAATGAGAAGAGCGACAAGTGAGCCAACGATTGGTGACAGTACTTTCCCGAAGCCGTTTGAAGCTTCAACAATCCCTAATACTTTACCTTCTTGAGATCCTTTAAAGAGATCGCCTGTTAAAGCCATTGCAATTGGGGCAGTTCCTGCAGCACCAATACCTTGCAACGCTCTGCCTATAAGTATCCAAAAATAAGAATTTGGAAAAGACATTGCTGCAAAACCTGCTATTAGTCCGCCAATCCCATAAATGAATAATGAAGGAAGAATAATCATTTTCCTATTAAAGCGGTCTGAAAGATAACCGAGAATGGGAATAAACATTGCAGCTACAACGGAAAAAATCGTAATCGTCAAACTTACTTGAAATTGGGATAAATGTAATTCCGACTTCATTTTAGGAAGAATCGGAACGAGCATTGAATTCCCTAATGTCATGATTAGTGGAATGGATCCAATTGCCGCAATTGTTAACCCAATATGTTTCGTTTTCGACATCGTAAGATTCACACTCCTATAAAGTTCTAACTAGATATAGATTATCCTCACAACATTGATTTACCCTGCGCAATTTTTTCCTTATTACGACAACCGTAAATCTTTCTAGTAAGAATGGAAAAGGAAAAGTAGCAAGCTGGATTTTTTTATCATAAATGCCTGTCCAAACCCATAAGTTTGATAATAGGTCTATCAACTAAAAACGGAGGCAGCAAGTATGAAACCAATTAAACCTATCTTCATCATTGTAATCTTTATACTCTTCCTTTCCTTTCTAGTACCTACTATCATTGTTCTACCTTTCCAAAAAGATGAGGCGAGTGGAAAGCTAAGTGAAGAAAAGAAACATAAAAAGGTAGAGGAAGATCAATCCACGATTGAAGTGACTGTCTATCGAACTGCAAGTAAAAAGATTGACACATTACCGATGGAAAATTATGTTGCAGGTGTTGTTGCTGCTGAAATGCCGGCAGATTTTAAACTTGAAGCGTTAAAAGCACAGGCTTTAACGGCACGCACATTTATTGTTAGCCGTTTATTATATGGGGGAAATAGTGATTTGCCTGAAAATGCGGATGTAACTGATGGTGTAGCAGATCAGGCATATTTAAGTAATGATCAATTGAAACAAAACTGGGGGAATCAATACGATCAAAAAATGGAGAAAATAAACAAAGCCGTACAAGAAACGGAAGGAAAAGTGATTGTGTATAACGGAAAGCCGATTGATGCAGCTTTCTTCTCCACTAGTAATGGATACACTGAAAATGCAGAAGATTATTGGTCAAATGCAATTCCATATTTAAAAAGCGTGCCAAGTCCTTGGGATAAATCATCCCCAAAATTTTCAAAGCAGGAAACGGTTCCGATCGCCGATGTTGAACAAAAATTAGGTGTCACACTAACAAATGATACTGGAACGGTCCTTTCAAGAACAGCAGGGAAGCGGGTAGCTAAAATTAGAATTGGGGGAAAAATATTTACCGGGAGAGAAGTTCGGGAAAAGCTTAATCTTCCATCATCGGATTTTACATGGACTAAAGAAGGTAATCATTTAATCATTACGACGAAAGGATATGGGCACGGTGTAGGTATGAGCCAATATGGTGCTAACGGTATGGCAGAAGAGGGAAAAGATTGCGATAGCATTATTAAGTATTATTATAAAGGTGTCAGTATTGTGCCAATAGAAAAAGTTGCAAACAATAAATTAATGGCTACAAAGTAGTGAAGACGAATAAAGTCTAGCATCACCCTAAATAGATATGGTAAATTACCTATCATTTTAGGATGGTGCTAGATTTTTTTTGTTTTTTTTTTAGTGGTCATGCATAGAATAAAGATTTTTGTCGAAATATAATACTTTAAAAATTTTTCTATGAAAATGTATAAATCTATGAAGATGTGTTCACAATGGTTGCTGAGGTGATGAAAATGAGAGAGGAAGAAAAGAAACAGCCTTCTCAATTAAAGCGTTTTAAGAATATCTTAAAAAAACGGTGGGTATATCCAGCAATCTATTTAGCAAGTGCAGCTTTGATTATTGCAGGAATTTTATGGTATCAGTCAGTGGGGAGCCATTCAGCAAAAGAAAAATTCTCTAACGATGGCAATGCATTAGTAGGACAAAACAAATCAGACAACGAGGCGATTGAAGTAAATAAAGCAATAGAAAACTTTAAAATGCCTGTTGATCATCCAAGCTTAGCTAGCATTGAAAAGAAATTCTATGATCCAAATGCTTCTGCAAAAGAACAGGAAGCCGCTCTTGTAGTATATGGTAATACGTACCAACCAAATCAAGGAATCGATATTACGATGAAGAATGGTAAATCGTTTAACGTTGTTGCGGCTATGGGCGGAAAAGTATCAGAAGTAAAAGAAGATTCTGTTTTAGGAAATGTCATTGAAATTGATCATGGTAATGGCGTTGTTACGGAATATCAATCAGTTAAAGACATTGCTGTTAAAGAAGGAGATTCCGTAAAACAAGGTGAAACATTAGCAAAAGCTGGGCAAAGTGAATTAAATAAAGAAGCTGGAACACATCTTCACTTTGAAATTCGTAAAGATGATATTGCAGTAAATCCAGTGTCATACTTTAATAAACCATTAAGCTCAGTTGAATTACCGAAAAACAACAGTGATGAAAGCACAAGCACTGACCAAAAAGAAACTACTAACAATACTGACAGCGATAATACCCCATCTGCTAATGAAAATGCAGGAGAATAATTTACAATTACAATAAAGTGAATCTAATAATAAAGAGTGTCTGGTGTCATATAGGCTTCCAATATAAACAATTAATATTGGGGTATGATATCAGACTTTTTTGTTATGACTTTGTAATCCGCATGTACAATCCAGTGAATAAACATTAATTCAAGCTTTATAAAGAGAAAAAGTTCACTATATCTTGTCCTTTCTTGCTTGATTGTGCATATATTTTTACCCAAGCTAATAAAATGTTACAAACTTAGCAAAAAGCGAGAGGGTTTGAGGTGAGCAATCGTTAATTGGACTTATTTTATTTAGTTATAGACTTGTTTAATCCTTGCAATACCAGAAAGTCTTTTTACTTTCTGTCGCATGTCTTTAGAATCTATTCTTATTAGGCTGCGGGATATAGTACGAATTGCGAGTAGCGAGTCTCATTTCACACTCCTCACATCCAATTTGGGGAGGGCGAGCAGTGTGCACGATTACATCAAAGAGAGAACTATCAAGATTGGAAAGTATATCGTGGAGACGAGAAAAACCGTTCGTGTGATTGCGAAAGAGTTTGGCGTGTCCAAAAGTACTGTCCATAAAGACTTAACAGAAAGACTGCCAGAAATTAATCCAGATTTAGCGAACGAAGTAAAACATATTCTTGATTATCATAAATCGATTCGACATCTAAGAGGAGGAGAAGCAACAAAACTAAAATATAAAAAAGAAGAACTACAAAGCAATTAATAGTACAGATTTAGGGCCTGAATCTCCTCTTACAGTTTTATCGATGGAGTGTCTAGGTCCTTCTTCCTTTTAAACGGTTTAGCATCCATTTTTATTGTTACGAAAAAGCCCCTTTACATACTTTTCATGTGTCACGATCTCTCTAATTAAGTATTAACATCTTCAAATAAAGAAAGCACGATCACTAATTGTTGAAAGTTTATCAGTTAAACCCATCTTAAATAAAGACAGCCGTATGAGAATCCATTATCGTACTAACGTTTTTATGTTGTCTGTTTAAATTAAAGTCAAAAGTCCTATTGAAAGAAAAATTATTTTTAACAATCTTATCGAAACTGGACAAGAATATGATAAAATAGATAATTAGGGAAAACAGACATAATGATGGGTTTAAGATAAATCGTTCTTGCAAAAAACATTGAAAAATAAGGAAGGAGCAGACGCATGTTTGCAAAGGATATTGGGATAGACTTAGGAACTGCAAACGTTCTAATACATGTAAAGGGCCAAGGGATCGTGTTAAATGAGCCTTCGGTAGTAGCTATAGATAAAAATGCGAACAAAGTATTAGCGGTTGGTGAAGAAGCAAGGAAAATGGTGGGGAGAACCCCAGGAAATATTGTAGCAATTCGACCACTTAAAGATGGAGTTATTGCTGACTTCGACGTTACAGAAACAATGTTAAGACATTTTATTAACAAGTTAAATGTAAAAGGCTTATTGTCTAAGCCCCGCATTTTAATTTGCTGTCCAACTAATATAACGAGCGTGGAGCAAAAAGCTATACGCGAAGCGGCAGAAAAAAGCGGCGGAAAAAATGTTTATTTAGAAGAAGAACCTAAAGTTGCCGCAATTGGAGCGGGAATGGATATCTTCCAGCCAAGCGGTAATATGGTTGTAGACATTGGTGGGGGAACGACTGATATTGCTGTGTTATCAATGGGGGATATCGTAACAAGTTCATCGATCAAAATGGCCGGTGATAAATTTGATAACGAAATTTTACAATACATTAAACGAGAGTATAAATTGCTCATTGGTGAAAGAACAGCTGAAAACATAAAAATTACAATCGGAACCGTATTCCCAGGTGGGCGTAACGAAGAAATGGATATTAGAGGCCGTGATATGGTTTCAGGGCTACCAAGGACGATTACGGTGACTTCTACAGAAATTGAAAAAGCATTACGCGAATCTGTTTCTGTTATTGTTCATGCAACAAAAAATGTATTAGAAAAAACACCGCCTGAACTATCTGCGGATATTATTGATCGTGGTGTTATTTTAACAGGTGGCGGGGCACTATTACACGGTATTGATCAGCTTTTAGCGGAAGAAATTAAGGTGCCGGTATTAGTAGCGGATAATCCAATGGATTCAGTTGCCGTTGGGACAGGAATTATGCTTGAAAATATTGATAAGATTTCAAAAAGAAAATTTGGCTAAAATGCCTTTATGAACTAGAATAAATCAGTAAAAGATGATGTCATCTTTTACTGGTTTATTCTTCTTATATTCTTTCTTTGAGGTGAAGAGCATATGTTAAGAGGTTTTTATACAGCTGCTTCAGGTATGATTGCACAACAACGGAAAATCGATATGTCAACAAACAACTTATCCAATGCGGATACCCCTGGGTATAAGACCGACCAATCTTCGTTAAGGGCGTTTCCAAAGATGCTGATGCAATACATTGATAAACAGGGTACGACAGGTATTGGGAAGGCATCTATTGGTTCACTTGCAACAGGTGTATATATGCAAGAAGCAACTCCTCTCTTCAAGCAAGGCAGCCTTGAAGAAACGAATAATAAAACCGATTTAGCGATTGAAGATAATTCCACTGATTCTACTAGTAAATTATTTTTTCCGGTGCAAGCAAGTGATGGTACAGTGAAATATACACGTGACGGTAATTTCTCTGTCGATCAACAAGGGTATTTAACGACCGCGAGCGGAAACTATGTGTTAGATGATAACGGTAATAAAATTCAAGTAAATGGCACTGACTTTTCTGTAAATGAGGATGGGCAAATTACTTCTGAAAATGGACAGGCTATTGCAAGGATTGGGCTTAGTTATGCAAAAGATCCAAACTCATTAGAGAAGGATGGAGATGGGCTTTACCATCTTGAAAATAATGCTACATTGCCTAATGCTTATAATCAACAGAATGGCTTTCAAATTAAACAAGGGTATTTAGAATCCTCAAATGTAGATGAATCGCAAACAATGACAGATATGATGACAGCCTATCGTACTTTTGAAGCAAACCAGAAAGTTGTACAAGCTTATGATCAAAGTATGAATAAAGCTGTTAACGATGTCGGAAGAGTAAATGGTTAATAGCGAGGAGAAAAAATCATGAATCGATCAATGATTACAGCTACAAATTCATTAAGTCAGTTGCAAAAAAAGCTTGATATCATCAGTAACAATATAGCCAATTCTGATACAACAGGCTTTAAGAAAAAAGAAGCGACATTTACGGATTTATTAGTACAGCAGTTCAATAATCAACCAGACTCAAATAAAGAGACTGGCAGACTAACTCCTACGGGGATTCGTATTGGTGTTGGATCGAAGGTTGCGAAGTCTGATATGGTTACAGCACAAGGAAGTTTGGAACAGACAGACCGCTCGTTAGATATTGCTTTCACGAAGGAAAATCAATATTTAAAAGTACTTGTCCAAGATAATGGCAAAAACGATGTGCAATTTACCCGCGATGGAGCCTTATATGTTTCACCGGTAGGGAATAATGAGATGATGCTCGTGAATAGCGACGGGAATCCTATACTGAATGAAAATGATCAAGCTATTACCTTTAACAAGGATGCTCAAAAATATAATATTGATCAAAATGGGAAACTGACAATAACGTATGCAAATGGACAGTCAACGAGTGTTAATCTAGGTGTTGTCTCTGTACAAAATCCTCAAGTTCTAGAACAAGCTGGAAATAATTTATTGAAATTACCGCAAAATCTAAATACCAATCTCACAAATGTTTATACGAATTTAACCGGAGCAAACCGAGCTAATATTTCTATAGAGCAAGGTTCCTTAGAAAAGTCAAATGTTGATATAGGAACAGAAATGACTGATCTGCTTAAAACAGAAAGATCTTATCAATTACAAACGAGGGCGATTAATATTGCGGATCAAATGATGGGTTTGGTCAACAGTATGCGCCAATAATAGAGAATGATTGAAATACCTCAGAAAAAATAAGGGGGTTCTAATTATGTTAGATTTACAGCAAATAAAGGAAATTATCCCACATCGCTATCCTTTTTTATTAATCGATAAAGTTATTGAATTTGAAGAAGGTAAAAGAGCTGTTGGAATTAAAAATGTTACAGGAAACGAAGACTTTTTTAATGGACATTTTCCTGACTATCCTGTTATGCCGGGGGTTCTAATTGTTGAAGCATTGGCTCAAGTAGGAGCAGTTGCAATGTTAAAAAAAGAAGAAAACCGCGGGAAACTAGCACTGTTTGCAGGTATTGATAATTGTCGTTTTAAACGTCAAGTTAGACCGGGCGATCAATTACGTCTCGAAGTTGAAATGACGCGTTTAAAAGGGCCAATTGGGAAAGCAAAAGCTGTTGCAACAGTAGATGGCGAACTTGCTTGTGAAACAGAAATAATATTTGCTCTTGGCAAATAGCTTTCATTATATGAATGTTTAATTATAAAGGGAGACATGTTCATCTGAATGTTGTGATGGAGTGTCACCCTTTTTTTAAAAGAGGGAGATTAAGATGATTATACATGGTCATGAAGTAAAGGGCAGTGTATTGGATTCTGAAACACGATGTGTCCACTATCATAAAAAAATTGATAGAATTGCGATTAAGTTCTACTGTTGTAATACGTACTACCCTTGTTATGAATGCCACGAGGAGCATGGTTGTGGGAAGCATAAAGTATGGCCAAAGGAACAATTTGATAAGAAAGCCATATTATGTGGAGCGTGCGGCTACGAGCTGACGATTCACGAATATTTGCATTGCCGATCCAATTGTCCAAATTGCCAAGCATCCTTTAATCCGGGATGTAATTTACACAGACATCTATATTTCGAGGTAGAAGGCTAAAGTTTTATCATTTTATGGTGCGGGTGATTCTTCACATTATTTTCGATTTAAACGAAGTTTGAATTCCTGCACAAGCTCCTTCCCTTGAAAGCCTTCGCTTACTAATGCAGTCAAAATTTGCTCCACATGATCATCATTTTTTCGATACTGAATATGCCCTTCTAATAAGACGCTCATGGCGTCCTGGAATTTTTTAATACCACGGACATTGGTCGTTAATGAAGCAGGATCATTGCTTTCATGCGTAATAACGACATCCACTTCCAATGCTCTTTTGTTTTCTTCAGCTTCAAGAAAATACGGATGATATTCAAGCGGTGTATAAATTTCAATTAGCCATGTGCCTTTTCCATCCTCTTTATTAATGATTAAACCGTCATAGAAAGAGATTGGTTTAAGCGTATCTGCTTCAACAATATGTAATGAGACGATTTTAAACGTTTTCATACACTTTCCTCCGAGGTTATTTGCCCAAATTATAACACATTCATTAGCAAAATAGATAATAACAAAACAGGATTTCTTCCCATTTTAATCAGAAAATTCACATACCCCCTTTAGATTTAAGTCACAAAAATGTTGCAATAATAAATAAAAAACATTTTAAGATTATAAAACTGTAAAAAAACACATTTTTTATCAAAGTAAATGTAATTTTTGCGGCAGAAGCGTACCGGAAAGAAGAACATGCCCATTTTACGATAAATATGATTATGAGTAATATATGAATCAAGGAAGGGGGTGTGCTTATTGATTAATCAAGTCACATTAGTAGGAAGGCTGACGAAAGACCCGGAAATCCATTATACATTAGAAGGAAAGTCGGTTCTTAATATTATATTGGCATTAAATCGTCCTTATCGAAACCAATTTGGTGAGTTTATAACTGATTTTATTCAATGTACACTATGGAATAAAGCTGCAGAGAATACGGCGAAATATTGTACGAAAGGATCTATCGTCGGAATAGTAGGAAGACTTCAAACGAGATACTATGAAAATAAAGAAGGGAGGAAAGTGTTTATAACTGAGGTTATTGCAGATACCATTAAATTTTTGAACAGGAGACGTATAGAAAATAGCATGCTAGAAGAGATCGAACAAGATGGTTAGGTTAGCGTGATGATTTTATTCGATCAATAAAAAAGCGATTCTTGCAATCGCAAAAAAAAATTTAGTTTAATCTAAACTGAAATTTCCATTCAATATTGTATCCTCAAATATTCCTCATCAGATAGATTGATTTTAAACGTATTGCCCTCTTTTATTTACCTCATAATACTCTTCATATTTTGTTTCAGCTGTTACATAACGGCTGATTTTTTATGAATTTGATTGTCTATAATTGCCATTCTCGATTTCTTGGAGAAGCTAATTAAAAGGCTTTTTTGTGAATTTAGAGACTCTTCAAAAAAAGAGCAAATGATTTCCGCTCCAGGATGCTCGCTTTTCTTTGGTGGGAGCTGAAGATCCTCGCCACTGTCCGTCTTTGGGCTTTCAGATTTGTAAATGGTTTAAATAAAAATTAAAGTAGTTCTTTTCAAATCCAATGAAAAACGGAAATGATTAAATTCATTCCCGTTTAAGTATATTAAAAGACCCCTTGCTGTAGTGAAACTAAGTTTTTAAGATCTAAATCGGATAGTTCTGTTATCCAGTCATCACTTTGAATAATTTCATCATTTAGAGCTTGTTTCTTTTCAAGCATCGCGTCAATTTTTTCCTCCAATGTCCCAGTCGTGATAAGTTTATGGACATGGACGAATCGTTTTTGCCCGATACGGTACGCTCGGTCTGTAGCTTGATTTTCTACAGCAGGATTCCACCAACGATCATAATGTATGACATGATTAGCCGCAGTTAAGTTTAAACCTGTTCCGCCAGCTTTTAAGGAGAGGAGAAAAATTGGAAATCTCCCATCTTGGAACTGTTCAACAAATTGATCGCGTTTTGCTTTAGGCATACTTCCATTTAAAAAAGGCACATTCAATTGGAATTTTTCCTTTAAGATTTGCTGAATCATTTCTCCCATGCCAATATATTGTGTAAAAATTAAGCAAGCCTCGTTATTATTAATAATCGTCTGCACTAAGTCAGTTAATTTTTCGAGCTTAATGGAGCGCTCGACTAATCTTCTAGGTTCGTTTTCTTTTAAAAAGAGTGCCGGATGATTGCATAGTTGCTTAAGACGATTAAGCATTTGTAAAATGAGCCCTTTTCGTTCAAACCCAGATAATGTTTCAATTTGTTGGAACGTTGTTTGAATAAGCTGCTCATATAAGGATGCCTGTTCTACAGTTAGCGGGCAGTATTCCTTTTGCTCTAATTTATCAGGGAGATTTAACTCTACTTCAGGATCTTTTTTGGTTCTTCTTAATAAGAATGGTCTTATTAAGGATTGCAATTCACGAATTTTTTCAGGTGCTTCATCTTTTTCAATAGGCAAAATAAATCGTTTCTGGAATTGTGAGAATGTCCCTAGAAATCCTTTGTTTGCAAAATCAAAAATGGTCCATAGCTCAGATAAGCGATTTTCCATTGGTGTTCCCGTTAAAGCGATATGATGCGTTCCCTTTAATTTCCTAATAGCCTGTGACTGTTTTGTTTGAGGGTTTTTTATGTTTTGCGCTTCATCTAAAGCTAACGTACTCCATTCAATAGTGGATAGTTCTTCATGATCAATATGAGAAAGTCCGTAGCTAGTAAGGACAACATCTATATGATCATATTGTTCTTGAATATTTTCTTTTACTCGATTTGCCCCATAATGAAGCGCAACCTTTAAGTGAGGAGCAAATCGCTCAAATTCTTTTTGCCAATTTCCTAGAACAGATGTTGGACATACAATAAGGGCTGGTGTTTTAGGTGATTCGCTTTCTTTTACATGTAACAAATAAGAGATCAGTTGGATTGTTTTACCTAATCCCATATCATCCGCCAAAATTGCACCAAAACGAAATGTCCTTAAAAAGGATAGCCAATTTAGCCCTAATTGTTGATAAGGCCTAAGTTGCCCTTGCAGTAATTCAGAAGCTTTTATATTTGGTATATCTTGTAAATTTGTAAGTTGATGAATAAATTGCTTCAATGAACGATTTAGTTCAATCTGTATATTGGCGAAGGCTCTTGGGCTTACTTCATCTATTTGTGAAGTTTCAACAGGTGCGAGTTCTTGTTCGAACAAATCCTGCATGCGTAGACCTTCCTTTTTCGCGCGCATCATTAGTTCTTGCAGAGATTTAATCATTTTTGGATCGAGTGTAATCCATTGACCGTTAATTTTAACTAGCCGGCGATTTTGTTCAATTAAAAGTTTAAATTCCTCTTCTGTTAATTCGGCACCATTCATTGACAGACGCCAATCAAAATCGAGCATAGCATTTAAACCGACAAAGGATGGTCGATAATTTGTGCTTGTTTGCTTTATTTTTGCTTTGATGCGCAAACTTGTTTCTTTAATTGTAGTCCACCAAGAAGGAAGTAAAATTTCAACGCCTAAGTATAATAGCTTTTCACTTGCATGAATTAAAAATTCCCAAGCTAGCTCTTCCTCCAATGATGTTGCTAAGTGACCGTTGTGTTCCAGCCAAGGGAAAAGTTTTATCCAGCGCTGTTGTTCTTTCTTAATATCATCCTCGAATACTAACCATTTTTTGTATAGTTTCTGTTTAGGATAGGAAAGAAAACGTTCGGGATTTTGTTTATCACGCAAAACGGTTTCTAATATCCATGGCTCATGATCATTTATTGGTTCTGTCAGGCGCAATCCAATTGAAAAGGGAAAGTCAGCATCATCATTTAGCCATTTTTTTATACGGCCCTCATCAAAATAAGCGATTAAATCCTCTTTTGTTAATGTTTCATGGTTCAAACTGTTTAATTTATTTTTAAGGGAATGATGATGGCTCACATAGTGTTGAATGGAATGGTGAAACCATGATTCCAGTATGGACTGAACGGAAATCCCGTCAACAGATTGTTCCCAAAATCCAGGGGTAAACTCGTTAATCACTAGGCTGGGAAGCTCCATGTGGGCTGCTTCCTCTTTGCTATTTATTAAATGCGGGAACCACGCACCGTCCATAATGGCTTCATACATTATGGGGGCGGCGGCCAAAAAGATCTGTCCGAGTTCATTCCAATCCCACGCTATAAGAGAACTGAAACTTTCTTTTCCTAAAAGAGAAAGTAATAAAAAACCATCTAATGCAACGCCATTATGATCTAAGTATTTACTAGTTGGAATTAGGGTGCCATAATAGCTCTCTTCATGCCAAATAAATAAAGATGGTTTCCATACATTGGGATCCACTTCAATCCCATCTTTACCATCAACAAATAAAAAATAATGTCCGTTATCCATATGCGTAATATTTATAACAAATTCTTGATCATTCAACATCGATGAGTTTTCCCTTTCTACATTCTTCCTGAAATGCACGTAATCGTTTTGTACGATTAACTAAGTGATTGAAAAAACGGTCCCAATCCAACATACGGTTTCTTTTTTTATACACAGTTCGCAATTTTTTTAAATAACGCACTGCTTTTTTATAAGAGCTTCGATTGCGGCTGGAAATGAGATGTTCAATGGCTTCATGGTATAAAGGCATGACCATTTGCGGGGCTTCTTTTGCAATGATAGTCAATTTTTCTTTATCAATTAAGTCGATTTCTTTTGCCGATAAATGTTGAAGCTCTACCCATTCCCGAAATTTTTTTTGAGAAAATAAATAGGAATCATATTTATAATAGCTATAAGGTAAAAGGCCCCTGTATACTTTTTCCAATAAATAAGGGTTTTTTTCCATTAAAGCAGCTTCACCGATTGATTGTAAAAATAAACGTGTAAAAGATTGCCGTTCGTAGCTGCTATTAGTATCTTGAAAAAATAGAGGAAGCATTGCCAGTGCACAGTTGATATACCGATATTGTCTCTGAAATGCTTTTTGGATTTTTAATTCCTCTATCCAAAAAGGCATAAACAGTATGAGTGTTGGGTCATCATTCATTAATTCTTTTAAAAATGAAAGTGCTCTATCATCATCCTCTTCTAAAAAAGATAAATGAATGAAGGCCATAATATTAGGAATTTCAATTTTTTCTTTTGTATTGATGTCATGAATAAGGCGTTCATTCCATCTATTCCATTCATCATGTCTCCAACTGGATGATCTAAACAAACGTGACCAAAGTAATCTATAAAAATGAAATAGGGACGAATAAAAATACGAGCTAGACTCTATTAGAAAATGGCTATCGTCTCGTAAATATTGAATGTAGGGATCAAAAGCAAACGGTGCTGATGTCACAGACAATTGGTTTAATGATTCCTCGGCTTCTTGTAAAAGGAAGTCGAAAAGGGAAGATAGACCGTGAAATTCATTTTCAACACACACACCATTTAACCATTTTAAGGCCTCATAGGCAGCAAACAATCGATAAAGCGGCTTCCATTCCCTCTCTACGGGAATAAAATCGAGTAAACGCCGATAGTTACGTTTTACGGATGTTTCTAGAAAATATTCATTACTAATATTTGCATCTTCGAATGTTTGCTTAAAATAATGCAACCATGCGTCAATGCCTTTACTCAAATCGGGCGGGACTGCCTCATTTAATAAATCACTTGCTCGTTTCACCGTTTTTAATATATCGAAAGATTGATCCTGGCTCTTCCATTCTTGAACCCATTCAAAGACACTGCTATTTTCACTATAGGCAGAAAAAAACAGTGCAAGTTGATGGCGGCAAATTCCTTCTTGCGGACAAGAACATTGACTATTTAAAGGTTCGTTCATATTTAGTGTAACATCAACAGGAATAACATCTTGTACTTTTCCACTGATATAGGTAGGGGGATTATATTGTTTTTTATAAACATGATTTTGCCTGTATAACAATAATCCTTTTTGAACAAGTTTTTGATGGTATTCACTTGTTGGATGAAGGTTTGCTTGAAGTTCTTTAGAAAAATTGTTCAGCTGATCTGACATCATAATATGAACCCTTCCTTAAATCAAGTGTATTATTTTCATTGTATGACATTATCCGCATTTAGAAAAGAGAGATGATAGTTTGAAGCGGATTTCTAAAGATGTGATTGTTGAAATAATGATCTTTTCTCTTCAATAATGTGATAGGCAGGCATGAAACGAAAGCTATTATCAGTTTTATATCAGCAAATAAAATATGTATATTTTTTGAAATCTCTTATATTTCGGTTATTTTTCTGGTATAGTATAAGTGACTTATATTATCCTTTATTGTATTCTGTATGCCATAAAAATTTTAATGAAGTATTAAAATTTATTAAGTATAATTTTAAATATCGTTTATAGAGAAACTTGGAAAGTAGTTCGTCATTTTATAGCTAAATGAGGTGATCATATGAAAAAGAACCATGATCATTTGAAAAAGGTAATATCCAGTTTTTCAGCAATGGGGATTAAAACATCTTATACAAAATCTCGGTTAGAGTTAATAGAGATTCTTGAAAATTGTAAGTATATAACAGCAGCTCTTAAAAAATAATTTCACTAGTGAATTGAAGTAATGTTTAGCCAATTTTATTATAGCACAGATAACAGAACATGTTGAAAATAGTCGGAAATTATTTCCGGGGAAACTGTAATTGTCGAAAAAGATTAGATATCGTAACTAATAGTAGAAAAATGATGATTCTTGTTTCTGATTTTCTATCATACAATTATATTAAAATAAAAATGACGGTAAAGTATCTATCTTTTAGTTCTATTTCTTGTGCCCATTTTTTGTCTCTTCTTGTATGATTAAATATATTTTTGTTCACGGGAATGGAAGCAGATGGGGAGTCCTCCTGCGGGATCAGTGTGCGGTAATAGATTCTCGGTGGAGGAGAGGTGGTTTACGTACGGACCACGCGCAGAAAGCGAATCGCAAGTATAAAAGAAATATAAAAAATGAGGAATGGTTTTAAACCATTCCTCATTTTTTATGATAATACTTTTGAATTTGTCAGTGGTATAGGCGGTTGTGCTTCACGTTTTACTTCTTGAAAAGCATGTTTTTTTACTTCAATATACTTAACATGGAGATCTTCCATGTCTTTAATGATAAAGTCGAAACCTTCTGATTGAATGATATCGCCTTGCTTCGCTTCGTAATTTTCGGTTAAAACCCAACCACCAATTGTGTCCACTTCTTCATCAGAGATATGGGTTCCTAGCAGGTCATTAACTTCACTAATCAATACTTTTGAATCGATAATATAATGATTCTCCTGTACTTTGCGAATAAGTGGGACTTCATCCATATCAAATTCATCACGAATCTCGCCAACAATTTCCTCTAAAATATCCTCAACAGTAGCGATACCGCTTGTTCCGCCGTATTCATCAAGTAGAACGGCCATATGAATTCTTTCTTTTTGCATCATGATCAGTAAATCATTAATTGGAATCGTCTCGATGACGCGAATGATTGGCCGAACATAAGATTGAATGGTTGGTTTTTCTCCATTTTTTTGATCAAGTAAGTCTGTAAGAACTTCTTTTAAATTTACAATCCCAATAATATGGTCTTTATCTCCATCAATCACTGGATAGCGAGTGAATCTTTCTTGCTGAACTAATTCTAAAAATGATTCAAGGGAGTCATCTTTAGAAAGAGACACAACTTCAGTACGCGGGACCATAATTTCTTTTGCAATACGATTGTCAAATTCAAATATTTTATTAACATATTTAAATTCTGATTGATTAATTTCTCCGTTTTTGTAGCTTTCAGAAAGGATAATCCGTAATTCTTCTTCTGTATGCGCCACATCATTTTCTGAAGCTGGTTCAAATCCTGTCATTTTAGTCACAAGGCCAGCTGAGCTGTTCAGAATCCATATAAACGGGTACATTATACGGTGAAATATCATTAATGGTCTTGATGCTAGAAAAATAATCTGTTCTGCTTTTTGGATAGCAATTGTTTTTGGTGCCAATTCACCAATCACTACGTGAACAAGCGTAATAATGGCAAATGAAAGGAAAACGGAGACAACGGTTGTCACAGAGTGTGGCAATCCGATTATTTCAAATAGCGGATCAAGCAGTGTTGATACCGTTTCTTCCCCGATCCATCCTAGCAGTAATGAAATAATTGTTATACCAAGTTGACAGGTAGATAAATATTCATCAAGATTTGAAAGTAATTTTTTTACCGTAATTGCTTTTCTGTTTCCTTCTTCAATCAATTGATCAATTCGTGAACTACGAACTTTTACGATCGCAAATTCTGAAGCTACAAAAAAAGCGGAAAGTGCGATTAAAATGAAAATCAGCACCAATTTAAATATGTCCAAATAAGTTTTCCTGTCTCATGTGAAATGGGACAGGAGTCACCTCCTGTAGTTTTCAATTTAATAAGATTAAGAATGACCAACCACTTGTTTAGTTAATAATAAAGAAAGTGATTCAACGAGTGCCATACTATCTTTAGATAGACGTTTGCACAATGTATGTTTTTGGTCATCTGAGAGTTTCTCTAAACTTGGTACAAATTGACTTAATTCGATATTTAGTTTTTTCATTTGTTCAGAAAAAAGATCTACTTGTTGAGCCAAAAGTTTTTCATTCAATTCATTGTTCTTTCTCCACTCCATTTTTTGACGAATCGTTTCAAGCGGAAAATGGAGATGTTTGCATTCAACAATAAATTTTAAATCCTCTAATGCCTCTTCATCGTATATGCGATAATTTGCATTTGATCGCTTTGGCTGCAATAATCCTAAATGAGTATAATAATCGATCGTTCTTTTTGAAACATTGGCTAATGAAGCTAATTCTCCTATTCGATAGACTGCCCCATCGGCTCACCTCGTTTCTTTGCTATAGAATCATATATTATAAATATTATAGAGAAAAATAACCGTACAGTCAAACGTTACAGTTTAAAATATAAGATAATTGTGAAAATTCAATAACGTACTATTTACATATATATTATGGATAGGAGTTGTCCATTATGCGATGATTTGCGAAACAAAAAAACCTCCTTTTATTCGGAGGTTCCTTCTTGTAATTGATTCACTTTTTGAACTTTACGTACTTCGATGTAGAGTACGTGTGAGCCTTCCATATCGGCTACTTTGAATTCATATGTCTCAAAAAGGATAATATCGCCTTTTTTTAAGTCATATTTTTGTGTCAGTAACCAACCGCCAATTGTATCTACTTCTTCTTCTTCAATGTTTGTTCCTAATAAATCGTTGACATCCTCGATTAAAAGTTTTGCATCAAAAATAAAATGATCCTCACCAAGCTTTTGTATAAGAGGTATCTCGTCCTCATCAAACTCGTCGCGAATCTCACCAACAATTTCTTCTAAAATATCTTCGACAGTGATAATTCCTGCTGTGCCACCATATTCATCAAGTAAAACTGCCATATGCGTATGATCCTTTTGCATCCTTGCAAGGATCTCTTGAATTTGTACGGTTTCAATTACATGTATGATGGGATTGATATAAGGATCAAGTGGTCCTTCCAATTCAATTTGAGAAGCGGAAAGGAAATCTGTTAAAATTTCTTTAATATTAATGAATCCGATAATATTGTCCTTATCACCATCAGTAACCGGATATCTCGTATATTTTTCCTGTTGAACAAGATCTAGTACAGCTTTCATATTGTCACTTTTATCAATACTAACAACTTCAGTCCGCGGAACCATGATTTCTTTTGCAATTCGATTATCAAATTCGAAAATATTATTCACATATTTATATTCGGATTGATTGATTTCTCCGCTTTTTAAGCTTTCTGAAAGGATAATTCTTAATTCTTCTTCTGAATGTGCGATATCATGATCAGGTGAAATACTAAACCCAAGCGCCTTTGTCACAATCCGTGATGAATGATTTAACGTCCATGTGAATGGAAACATAATTTTATTTAAAAAGATCAGTGGTTTTGCCACTACAAGCACAATATTTTCTGCTTTTTGGATTGCAATATTTTTCGGTGCAAGTTCACCTACAACGACACTCAAAAATGTAATCACTAAAAAAGAGATAACAAAGCTTAAAAATTGTAAGATTGTTGTAGGAACATGGATTTTGTTTAATAACGGGTTTAAAATAATTCGTAAAGTTGGTTCACCTAGCCACCCTAATATAAGGGATATTACAGTGATACCTAATTGTGTTGTTGATAAATAACTATCTAAATTGGTAATTACTTTTTTGGCAGCTGTAGCTTTTTTGTTGCCTTCTGCAATTAATTGATCGATTCGTGATGCACGAACCCTTACTAATGAAAATTCAGAGGCTACGAAAAAAGATGTTGCTCCGATTAGTAATACAATTATGATAAGATTGATCGTCAGCATGTTTTGTCTTGCATGAGAAGTTTGTGATTGTAAACATCTCAATCAAGCAAGACAAGCACCTCCTTAAAAATAAAACTCATTTCATTATATATACCGATCGGAAATATAATGGATGTTTTCGATCGGTTCTTCCTTCATGAGTTGAAATGAAATGGTTGTATAAAATAAGTATACTATAGATTTCTTAAGTATGAATGTATATGAGTACACGTCATATAATAAATTCGTTGCTTTATAATTCCTTTATCCATTATATATACTTTACTTGTAAAGATTTTTGATACATTTGTTTATTTTGTTAAATTCGTTGCTGGGAAATTCAGCGTATGATACAAAAGTTCTAAAAAAGTCGTATTTAAAAATGGAAGTTTTTCTTGTTGTTCATTATAATTTTAAAGTGAATGTGTTGAACTGTACTAACATTTTTATAAAAATTTGTTAAAATGAGAATATAATTTTTGCTTTAGGAAATTTTTCCATATTTATATGTATTTTTCATATATTGGTGTCGCACAATCGGAGGTAAATTAATTGAAAAACCATGCAGGTAATCGGGGACTCATATATGTTCATACAAATGAAGTGAACCATTATGTATTATCCTACGGAATAGAATTCCGTGAATTCTATCATGCTTTTCCAAAATTAACAAATCTTCTTCTTTTACGTCATCAATTCGATTCAGGCATGTTTAATCTGCACACACTTTTTGAGTATGTTGATGAGGAAACAGTTGACCGTTTAGTGGAAGATGATGTCTATCGCTACGGGGACTTCTGCTGGATTGATTTTGAAGATGAAGAAGGCCTTGACTTGCTAGAAGGCTACGAAATTGCAGAACTGCTTTATTTAAGCCATATTAAACATCATCTGCGAATGCCGTTTTATCGGAAGCTAAACAATCGTTTTGTCTACTTAGCTCAAGACGATGGCTGGTTTAATAAAACGTATTATCGCTCAATGGATGATTTTTATAAAATGCTAGGTGATGTTATATCCTTAAGAATAAACGAAATAAAGGGTGATAAATCACTTCTTTTTGCGCGGAGAAAGAAGAAAAATTTACCGCCCGTACCTGTTGAAGTATTAACGCCGTTTATTACGAGCATGAAAGAGGGAATGCTGATTTCTTTAGATAATAGCCTGCAGACTCGAGCGCAAATTGAAATTCCCGTATGGATAATTGGTGACTTTCATGATATGGACGAAATGTATGAAGAATACTTATCAATAGTGGATAGACCAGTAGATGGTAAACTTATCTTTGATCACAGATCTAGAGAATGGAAAGTGTTAATTAAATAAAACAGAGAAGGGAAGTAGCAAAAAAATCGCTAGTTCCTTTTCTTTGTCATTTACAAAAAGCTTCTGTATATACCTTTGCTATTTGCCTATGTCGAATAACAAACGAAAAATAAGATGTTTGCAAGTGCAACAAAGAGAAAACTCTTTTCCATTTCGGTGTTGTTTTTTATAAAAAGGGGAGGGCACAAGGGTGGCGTGGTTGTATCTATTTATTGCGGGAATAGCAGAAATTATTTGGGCGATGGGATTAAAGTATTCCCACGGGTTTACAAAATTAATGCCAATCGTCATAACAGTCGTATTCATTTTAGTAAGCTTTGTTTTATTTGCAAAAGCGACAAGCACTATTGAGATTGGAACAGCATATGCGGTTTTTACGGGAATTGGTGCTGCAGGAACAGCTATAATTGGTATTTTATTTTTTGATGAAGAGGGAAGTTTTGTGAAGTGGTTTTTTCTAATTTGCCTTTTTATTGGGATTATCGGATTGCGGTTTTCTGAAGGAAACAATAAAGGAGAGTGAATAGTATTGGCGTGGCTTTACTTAATAACAGCTGGTGCAGGGGAAATTGCTTTCGTTCTCTTTATGAAAGTTTCTAATGGATTTAAACGCCATACTTATACTGCTCTCTCAATCATAAGTTCTTTAATCAGCTTGTTTTGTCTCTCTAAAGCGCTGCAAACCATTCCATTAAGTACTGCCTACTCAATATGGACGGGAATAGGAGCAGCCGGCAGTGTTTTAATAGGAATTATATTTTTTCGTGAAGGTAGAAGCTTACGTAAGCTGTTATTTATTATTTTAATCATTATAGGTGTTGTTGGTTTAAAAATTGTAGAATAATGGATATACACAAATGCCCTATTTTCTCATACAATAGGGAAGGAAACTATCGGAAAGTTATTTCGACTAGATGATGTTTGTTTTATTGAAGGCTGTTTCGAAAACTTTGTTGTTTTTCGATTAAACTGTTCATAAGTTGATTGGAGCGGAAGGTGAGAAACTTCACAGGAATAACGGGACAGGTGAGACTCTGTAGGCGAAAAGCTCCGCAAAGGTTCAATGTCCGTTCGCGGAAAGCGAGAATTCTTGAGCGGAAATCAACTACTTATTTTTAAATAAGCAAAATCTATTTAAAAACAACAATCTTTTAGAAAAGAGTCTATTTCAAAGTGGTAAAATAGAAACATCTCGTAATTATTGGAGGATCATAATGAAAAAGAAAATTTGTTTATTATATGGTGGGAAGTCAGCGGAACATCAAGTATCATTGCAGACTGCCAAAGCTGTTATTCAAGCCTTGGATCATGAAAAATATGAGGTGCATCCAATTTTTATTACAACAGAAGGTGCTTGGGTGAAAGGACCGTTATTAAACGGCCCGGTTGAGGATGTCAAGCAGTTAGAATTTCATTCCGGAGAAACAGTTGCACCAACTGCATTATCTACATCTTTGTCAGAAGCAGATAGCGGTTATGATGTAGTCTTCCCACTTCTTCATGGGCCAAATGGAGAGGATGGAACAGTGCAAGGTTTATTAGAATTGTTGAATCTTCCTTATGTAGGAAATGGTGTGCTTGCATCTGCAGCAGGTATGGATAAAGTTATTATGAAAAACATTTTTGCTCAAGCTGGTCTTGAACAAGTAAAATATGTATCATTTATTCGAAGTGCGTGGCAAGATGCACCTGAAAAGTGCTATGAGGAAGTAGAGACTGTAACAGGCTATCCTTGCTTTGTGAAGCCTGCAAATCTTGGCTCCAGCGTAGGTATTAGTAAATGTACTAATCGTGCAGAATTAGAGGCAGCCTTTGCAGAGGCATTTAACTTTGACCGCAAAATTATTGTTGAAGAAGGCGTCATAGCACGCGAAATTGAAATTGGTGTGCTTGGAAATGATGATCCGAAATGTTCGGTAGCAGGTGAAATAGTACCAAAAACAGATTTTTATGATTATAAGGCTAAATATCAGGATGGGGATACGGCATTAGTTATTCCGGCTGAGGTTTCCCAAACCGTCTATGAAAAGCTATCTGCAGCAGCAATCACAGCATTTAAAGCATTAGATTGTGCAGGGCTTGTCCGTGCTGACTTTTTTGTAACAAAAGAGGAAAGAATTATCATTAATGAGGTTAATACAATGCCAGGTTTCACTCCTTTTAGTATGTTTCCGCTTCTTTGGAAACATAGCGGTCTTGAATATCCACAATTGATTGAAAAACTTGTGGAACTTGCGATTGAAAAGCATAAAGAAAAACAAAATATTAAATATACACTTTAACATTTTGGGGGTCTGATACTAATATGGTGTCCGACCCATTCTGTTTATAGTGTGGGATTTTGGTAGGAGGTCATAATTAATGATTAAAAGAACTATTCAAGAAATTGCAGCGATGATAAATGTTGTGAGTGAAATCGACGCTATAGCAGACATCACTATTCAAGGTGTTAGTATTGATTCGCGTAAGATTGAAAAAGGTAATTTATATATTCCGCTTAAGGGGAGTAATGTAGACGGACATAAATTTGTGGAAGACGCAATTCGTAAAGGAGCGGCAGCATCTCTTTGGCAAAAGGATGTCCCAAATCCGCCAACTGATCTGCCCCTTATCGTAGTGGACGATGTCCAGCAAAGCCTTCAAGAACTTGCAAAGACTTATCGAAAACAATTAGATATTAAAGTTGTTGGCATCACTGGTTCCAATGGAAAAACAACGACGAAAGATATGGTTTCAACTGTTTTAAGTCAAAAATACAAAGTCCAGAAAACAGAAGGAAATTATAATAATCATTTAGGACTGCCTCTAACTATTCTTTCTTTAGATGAGAATACAGATATCGCCGTACTAGAAATGGGAATGAGTGCAAGGGGGGAAATCTCGTTATTAACAAACATTGCCCGTCCAGATGTTGCAATCATTACAAATATTGGAGAAGCACATATTCAAAATTTAGGTTCACGGAGAGCAATTGCAGATGCAAAGCTTGAAATTGTTGAAGGATTGCCGGATGGTGGTTTATTAATTTACATAGGAGATGAACCGCTTCTTCAAGAAAAAGTACCGCATATCACCGGTATTGATACGAAAACTTTTGGAAGAAGTCTATCGAATGATGTATATCCTGTTCACATTACGCAGCAGGAAACAGGAAGCAGCTTTAAAACCAATCTTGACCCTGAAGTAGAATATTTTATTCCTGTTCTTGGAGAATACAATGTTGTAAATGCACTTTCAGCTATTTTAGTTGGAAAAGAATTTTCATTAGAACCGCAAGTAATTGCATCAGGTTTACAAGCTTTAAAATTAACAGCAATGCGCATGGAAATGATTGATGGAATCCGTGGATCTAAAGTCATTAATGATGCTTATAATGCAAGTCCAACTTCAATGAAAGCGGCGATTCATTTAATCGAAAATTTTTCAGGAGCAAGACGAAAAATACTTGTTTTGGGGGATATGCTTGAGCTTGGTGAAAATGAAAAACAATTCCATACAGAAATTGGTCAAGCTATTGATGCTGAAAAAATCCAATTTGTATTTACATATGGAGAGCTTGCTCGCTATATTGCAGAAGGAGCCCGTGATTCATTTCCAGAAACACGTATTTTTTCATTCACAAATAAGGATGAATTAATTCAACGGTTACAAGCAAGAATTGAGGAAAATGATCTTATATTGGTAAAAGCATCACGTGGAATGAAATTAGAAGATGTTGTTAAGGAAATTTCTCTTTAAAAAGGAGCACATTGTTGCTCCTTTTCATATAACCTTTTTGCATAAAGGGAGAAGGAGAGATATTAAGGGGATGAAAGATAAGATTGAACATCACCAAGCTAGGATTTACTTTATATGTATATTTATAGCAGCAGGATATGGATTGATATTTCCTCATTCAGCGGCCGCTTTACATAAATGGGTTTCTATTGTGATTGCGATTGTATTGTTTAGTATGTTTTCTCAAATTCCCTTTCCCTCATTTACACATGTTTTTCGGAACCGCCGTTTTACTATAGCCCTCCTGCTAGTAAATTTTGTTGTAGTTCCAATCGTTGTCTGGGTTTTATCATTTTATCTACATAACGAGCCGCGACTACTGTTGGGAGTATATTTAGTTTTGCTCGTTCCTTGTGTGGACTACGTCATTATATTTACTGCCCTAGGGGGTGGAAATGAAAAGTTGATGTTACTGTCAACACCCATTCTATTTGTTTTACAAATGGTTCTCTTACCAATATTCTTAATGTTGTTTTTAGGAGAAAATGCAGAAGGATTTGTTCATGCTAAACCATTTATTACGGCTTTTGTGGATTTGATCGTGATCCCTCTTGGAATTGCTGTTTTTTTACAAATATACGCAAACAGATCGTCTACAGGTACTCAGTTAGTAAGGGTTTCCTCCTGGCTTCCGGTTCCTTTTATGGCACTGACACTTTTTATAATTGTAGCTTCACAACTAGCAAAGATATTAAATGAGTTCAATATAGTTATAAAGGTTATTCCTATTTATGTAGCTTTTATGGTGGTTATGCCGATTATTTCAAAATATATAGCAATTATGTTCAAATTAAATATATCTTCAGGGCGTACACTTTTATTTAGTGGAAGTACTCGTAATTCACTCGTTGTTCTCCCTTTGGCATTTGCATTGCCAGAACATGAACGGGTGATCGTCTCGGCTGTTATCGTAACGCAAACGATTGTTGAACTAATTGGTGAGTTGATATACATTTGGCTTGTACCTAACATATTATTACGTGAGACACCATATAAGAAAAGGGCAGACACTATATGATGTCAGCCCTTTAAAATTGTAGACAAATTCTAAAAGAAGAGAAATGACATTTGCGTGCAAAGAAGCGGTTTAGGAGAAATATTTCTGAGCCCTTTTTGTCATTCTGTACATTCATTGTTACTGGCTAGATTAAGAGAGTATATATACATTTCTCCGCTTCGTCCCACTGCGCGGCGGCCTGTGTCGACAAACCCACATGATTTATATACATGCTGGGCAGCAAAGTTCTGATGATTAACGGCGAGAACCACTTCATTTATGTTAGGGTAGTATTTTTTTATAAAATTAGGAATTAATCTGAGTGATTGGGTTGCAATCCCTTTTCCTTGAAAAACGGAGTTGATGGAATAAGCTCGTAACAGGATGGCATCATGATGGTCACTAAACTCTTTCGTTCCTTCTCCCTCATGTAAAACAAAAAAGCCAACAGGTTTTTCATTATAAAAAATTAAGATTGGATGTCGCTCTTGGTCCTGTTCGCAAAATTTTAATGCTTCAATAGGTGTCTTTGTAAAGGCTTTTTGGTTCTCTAATAGATGATAATCTACTAGGGAATCTTTATATGTTGGATTATAAAAATCTAAGTAAACACATTTTGTCTGTAAGTTTTCCATTATGTTCATCTCCAATCTTTCTGTTAAATGACATTGTTAACTGTTTTGACTAAATATACAATTAATTTTGACATTTTCCCGAAGGACATTCAATATATAATGCAGAAGTTATTAGATTTATTTTTTACTCTATAATTTATTGTACAAAGTATCATGCTAGCTATTTCTACCAGTGGCTTGTAGTTACTAGATAATTTTCCTTTTTGGAAGAATGGATGAATTACTATATTACAAATATATTTTTCTGTAAGGATCTTTCTACAGAATAAATTAATCAAACGTTTGATTAAATGCTTAAAGTCATCGATTAAGTACAGGTTTTTAATGAAAATAGGAGTCTCTAACCTTTTTTTGTAAAAAGCGTTGACAATTTGTTTTGGAATTGGTATATTATTAAACGTTGCTTCTAAACAAATTGATTAGAAGTAGCAAATTAATAAAATGTATTGACAGTTAATCGTAATTCTGTTATATTTGAAAATACATCTTATAAATCAAAAGTCACTTAAATAAAAAAGTGTTGACAACAACAAATTATTTTGATATAATAATCAAGTCGCTGTTAATCAACTAAAAAGTGATTGATCTTTGAAAACTGAACAAAACGAAACGTCAATTTTTTTATGAGCTTATATCAAACATCTTTTTGGAGAGTTTGATCCTGGCTCAGGACGAACGCTGGCGGCGTGCCTAATACATGCAAGTCGAGCGAACTGATGAAGAGCTTGCTTTTGATCAG
>NZ_JAAIWK010000019.1 GCF_011008565.1 Heyndrickxia ginsengihumi | reverse complement strand
AAAGTAGAATTACAAAAATATATTAATTACTATAATACGAAACGGATCAAGGCAAAATTAAAAATGAGTCCGGTACAATACCGAACTCATTTTACACACACTGCCTAATGAAATAACTGTGTCTAACTTTTAGGGGTCACTTCATTATCGCGGTTTTATTGTATTTTTTCTGGGCATTCTAGTAAAATAAGCTTGATATGAATGAGACAACATGTAAACGTTGTAAAACCCAACAGGGAACGCTGAAAAGGAGATGTTATGATGGAAAATCGTACATATAAAAGAATTCATTTAATTGTGTTGGATTCTGTTGGCATAGGGGAAGCACCCGACGCTGAGAAATTTAACGATAAAGGTGCAGACACACTCGGACATATTGCTGAGAAAATGAATGGATTGAACATGCCGAATATGGGGAAATTAGGTCTTTCAAATATTCGTGAAATTAAAGGGATTACACCAGCAGAACATCCGTTAGCTTATTATACGAAAATGCAAGAAGCATCAAATGGAAAAGACACAATGACAGGACATTGGGAAATAATGGGTTTAAATATTAAAGAACCTTTTCAAACTTTCCCAAATGGCTTTCCAGAAGAGCTTATTCGACAATTAGAAGAAAAAACAGGACGAAAGGTAATTGGCAATAAACCTGCAAGTGGTACGGCTATCATTGAAGAATTGGGTAAGGAGCATATGGAAACGGGGGCAATCATTGTTTACACGTCTGCTGATCCTGTTTTGCAAATTGCAGCTCACGAAGAAGTTATTCCTTTAGAAGAGCTTTATAAAATATGTAAAATTGCTCGGGAATTAACATTAGCTGATGAATATAAAGTAGGACGTGTGATTGCTCGTCCATTTGTAGGCGAACCAGGTCATTTTACACGAACTTCTAATCGCCACGATTATGCATTGAAGCCTTTCGGTAGAACTGTAATGAATGAATTAAAAGATGGTGGCTATGATGTCATTGCCCTCGGAAAAATCGCTGATATTTATGATGGTGAAGGGATAACAGACGCAGTTCGCACTGTATCGAATATGGATGGAATGGATAAATTTATCAAAACAATGGATAAAGAGTTTACAGGCTTAAGCTTCTTAAATTTAGTTGATTTTGATGCATTATATGGACACCGGCGTGATCCTGAAGGCTATGGGAAAGCACTAGAAGAATTTGATGCCCGTTTGCCTGAAGTATTTGCAAAAATGACGGCAGAAGATTTACTTATTATTACGGCTGATCATGGAAATGATCCAGTTCATCACGGTACTGATCATACAAGAGAATTTGTGCCACTTATTGTTTATTCTAAACAATTTAAAAGGGGAAAAGAATTGCCTTTAAGAAAAACATTTGCTGATATTGGAGCAACTGTTGCTGATAATTTTAATGTGAAATTACCTGATTATGGAACAAGCTTTTTACGCGATCTAAAATAGGGGGGAATATTTCATGGATTATACTCAAGTAGAAAGAGCGGCGAGCTTCTTAAAAAATAAATATACAGGACAGCCGAAAATTGGTTTAATTCTAGGATCGGGTCTTGGTATTTTAGCAGATGAAATAAAAAATGCGGTAAATATACCATATAAAGAAATCCCAAATTTTCCAATTTCTACAGTTGCTGGTCATGCCGGCCAACTTGTATTTGGTTCGCTGAATGATCAAGAAGTTGTAGCTATGCAAGGGCGGTTTCACTATTATGAAGGATATCATTTTGATCAAGTAACATTCCCTGTACGTGTCATGAAAGAACTTGGCGTTGAGGTGCTAATCGTTACAAATGCAGCTGGAGGCGTAAATATAACATTCAATGCTGGAGATTTAATGATCATTTCTGATCATATTAATTTTATGGGAAGTAATCCATTAATGGGACCGAATGATGCAAATTTAGGGGTTCGTTTTCCAGATATGACGAACGCATATGATACAGAATTACAAGCGTTAGCAAGAAGCATCGCAGACCAACTAAATATAAACATACAGCAAGGAGTATATGTTGGGTTTACTGGGCCTTCTTATGAGACCCCAGCTGAAATTAGAATGGTACGCACGCTTGGAGGCGATGCAGTCGGCATGTCAACTGTTCCCGAAGTGATCGTAGCAAGACATGCTGGTTTGAAAGTACTAGGTATTTCATGTATTTCGAATATGGCTGCAGGTATTCTAGACACCCCATTAAATCATGAAGAAGTAATAGAAGTTACTAATCGAATTCGGGATGATTTTTGTACATATGTCAAAGAAATTGTTAAACAATTGGAAGTAGGTGTAAATCCATGAGAATGGTCGATCTCATTGAGAAAAAGCGTGATGGAAAAGCACTGACGACTGAGGAAATTCAATTTGTCATTGATGGCTATACGAAAGGAGCTATTCCTGATTATCAAATGAGTGCTTTTGCAATGGCTGTTTTTTTCCAAGATATGAATGAACAAGAACGTGCAGATTTAACGATGGCAATGGTGCAATCTGGAGATACAATTGATCTTTCGGCTATTGAAGGGATTAAAGTTGACAAACATTCAACAGGCGGTGTTGGTGATACGACAACTTTAGTGCTTGGACCTTTAGTTGCATCTTTAGGTGTTCCGGTTGCGAAAATGAGTGGCCGTGGTCTTGGGCATACGGGAGGAACCATTGATAAGTTAGAATCTATAAGCGGTTTCCATGTGGAAATTAGCAATGATGAATTTATTCAACTTGTAAATGAACATAAGCTCGCTGTGATTGGCCAAAGCGGTAATTTAACACCGGCTGACAAAAAATTATATGCACTTCGTGATGTAACGGGAACTGTAAACAGTATTCCTCTAATTGCAAGCTCGATTATGAGTAAAAAAATTGCGGCTGGTGCAGATGCGATTTGCTTAGATGTAAAAACAGGCGCCGGTGCTTTTATGAAAACGATTGAGGGATCACGTGAACTTGCTCAAGCAATGGTGAATATCGGAAACAGTGTTGGAAGAAAAACGATGGCTGTTATTAGTGATATGAGTCAACCGCTTGGATTTGCAGTTGGGAATGCATTAGAGGTTAGAGAAGCAATTGATACGTTGCGTGGCGTAGGACCAGAAGATTTAACAGAGCTTTGTTTAACGTTAGGTAGCCATATGGTTGTCTTAGCTGAAAAGGCGTCATCATTGGAGGAAGCACGTCAATTATTGCTTGAATCGATTAAAACAGGAAAAGCAATTGAAAAGTTTAAAACATTTTTACGGGCGCAAGGTGGAGATGATTCTATTGTTGATGATCCATCGAAATTACCACAAGCGCCATTTACGATAGAGCTACCCGCAAAAGAAGATGGCTATGTATCAGAAATCGTAGCTGATGAGATTGGAATTGCCGCTATGTTATTAGGAGCAGGGCGTGCTACAAAAGAATCAACCATCGATTTATCTGTCGGTATTGTCCTTCATAAAAAAATTGGTGATAAAGTGAAAAAAGGTGAATCACTGCTAACAATTCATGCGAATCAAGAAAATGTTGTAGAAGTAAAACAAAAACTTTATTCAAATATTAAAATTTCAAAAGAAAAAATTGAAGCACCTATCCTTATTCATGAAGAAATTACGTTATAAGGATTATTTGAAAAATCGTCTGAGAATGCTCTCAGGCGATTTTTTTATGAAGGAAAAGGTTGAATAAAAATACCCAAATTGGAAAAAATGGTTTTATGTAAAAAAATATAGGGCTAAATTTGTTTATTGCTGAACTGCAGCGTAAGAAGTAACCATTTTATCATTTGGAGGGACATCATGAAAAAAATAGTCAGTTTGTTCGTTTGCTTATTATTCTTTATTACGACAGTATCACAAACAAATACATTCGCAGCGGAGAAAAATACAAATACAGAGCTTGCGAGCAATGCAAAATCAGCAATTTTAATTGAGCAAGATACAGGCGCCGTTTTATATCAAAAAAATGCTCATAAAAGATTGCCACCTGCTTCAATGACAAAGATTATGACGATGTTATTGATAATGGAAGCGATTGATAAAGGGCAATTAAAAATGGATGAGAAAGTACGAGCAAGTGAGTATGCAGCATCAATGGGGGGTTCCCAAATTTTCCTTGAACCTGGAGAAGAAATGACAGTAAAAGAAATGTTAAAAGGAATTGCGATTGGTTCGGCAAATGACGCTGCAGTTGCAATGGCTGAGCGCATAGGAGGCAGTGAAGAAGCCTTTGTAGATAAGATGAATAAAAAGGCAAAAGAGCTGGGGCTAAAAGATACTAAATTTAAAAATGTTACTGGCTTACCTGTAAAAGGCCACTATAGCTCAGCATACGATATGGCCATTTTAGCTAAAGAATTACTAAAACATGAGGAAATTACAAAGTTTACAGGTACATATGAAAGCTATTTAAGGGAGGATTCGGATAAAAAATTCTGGCTTGTTAATACAAATAAACTTGTTCGTTACTATCCTGGAGTTGACGGTCTTAAAACAGGATTCACTAATGATGCAAAATTCTGTTTAACCGCTACAGCGAAAAAGAACGGAATGCGTGTAATTGCAGTTATTTTCGGAGCTCCTTCAACTAAAGAGCGGAATGCACAAGTAACAAAAATGCTTGACTATGCGTTTAGTCAATATGCGACCCATAATCTTTATAAGAAAGGGAAAGCTTTAGCAGAAGTTAAGATTAGCAAAGGAAATGTGAAGAATATTCATGCTGTAACTAGTGAACCTGTTTCTGTGCTTACGAAAAAAGGGGAACAGCTATCCGATGTTAAGAAATCGGTAAAATTAAAAGACCATTTAAAAGCACCAATTAAAAAAGGTGAGCCAATAGGAACTTTAACGATCCATAAAGACGGAAAACAATTGGTTAAAACGGAACTGGTTGCTGACCAAAATGTAAAGCCGGCCAGCTGGTGGCATTTATTTAAGCGTGCAATCGGATTATTTACGAAAGCACATTAACTATCGAATGTCGAAATACTAAAGCTTTTGCAGTTTTTTTTCTAGTTTTGTCATTCAGAAGGAGAATTGCATGTATAAGTCGAAAAGACTCACTATAACAGATAAGGAGGCTGTAAATAGTGGGTCTAGATATTGATTTAGAAGTGAAAAAAGATGTTCTATGTATACGGCTAAAAGGTGAATTAGATCATCATTCTGCAGATTTACTTCGCGAAGAAGTAACAAACTCAATAGATAAAAACGGGATTCAGCATCTTGTTTTAAATTTAGAACAACTTTCCTTTATGGATAGTTCGGGACTAGGAGTTATATTAGGCAGATATAAGCAAATTAAGCAAAAAAATGGTGAAATGATTGTTTGTGCGATTTCCCCAGCTGTGAAACGGTTATTTGAATTATCAGGTTTGTTTAAAATTATTCGTTTGGATGAATCTGAACAATTTGCACTTCATAGATTGGGGGTTGCCTAATGAAAAATAATATGCAATTACAATTTTCTGCTTTAAGTCAAAATGAGTCATTTGCGCGTGTAACAGTAGCAGCATTCATTTCACAGTTAGATCCGACATTGGATGAACTAACGGAAATTAAAACCGTTGTTTCCGAGGCGGTTACAAATGCGATTATTCACGGTTATGAAGAGGATCCGAATGGAATCGTATTTTTATCAGTATCGATAGAAGAGAATGGTACAGTCGAAATTATTGTTCGCGACGAAGGTGTTGGAATGCAAGACATCGATGAAGCAAGACAGCCATTATTTACAACGAAACCAGAATTAGAAAGATCTGGAATGGGATTTACAATTATGGAGAATTTTATGGACGATGTAGAAATACAGTCACAACCAGAGCTAGGCACCATTGTTCGTCTAAAAAAGCATTTAGCGATAAAAAAAGCCTTATGTAATTAAGGAGACGTGCCTATGGATGTAGAACTGAAGAAAAATAAAAAACAAACATATTTGAAAGACAATGAAGTAAAGGAACTGATTAAAAAAAGTCAAGAAGGCGATCAGCAGGCTCGTGATCAAATTGTAGAAAAAAATATGAGGCTTGTTTGGTCTGTTGTTCAGCGCTTTTTAAATCGTGGTTATGAGCCTGATGATTTGTTTCAAATTGGGTGCATTGGACTTTTAAAATCTGTGGATAAATTT
The DNA here is from genome assembly GCF_011008565.1 of Heyndrickxia ginsengihumi. GTDB lineage: Bacteria > Bacillota > Bacilli > Bacillales > Bacillaceae_C > Weizmannia > Weizmannia ginsengihumi. The sequence goes on along the minus strand of NZ_JAAIWK010000019.1, from coordinate 78,076 downwards.
GATCTTTCATATGATGTTAAATTTTCCACATACGCAGTTCCGATGATCATTGGCGAAATTCAACGGTTTATTCGCGATGATGGGACAGTAAAAGTAAGTCGATCATTAAAAGAAACTGGGAATCGGATTCGAAAAGCACGAGATGAGCTTTCAAAAAAATATGGAAGATCGCCGACTGTAAAGGAAATCGCAACCTATCTGGAAATTTCGCCTGAGGACGTTGTTCTTGCACAAGAAGCAAGTAGGTCCCCTTCATCCATTCATGAAACGGTTTATGAAAATGATGGAGATCCAATTACATTGTTGGACCAAATCTCTGATCAAAATGATCATAAATGGTTCGATAAAATTGCACTGCAAGAGGCAATTCGCGGATTGGATGAACGTGAAAGATTAATTGTTTATCTTCGTTATTATAAAGATCAAACACAATCAGAGGTAGCAGAACGTTTGGGAATTTCCCAAGTTCAAGTATCTCGTTTAGAAAAGAAAATATTGGAAGTAATGAAGGAGCGCATGGAGTTATAATGCGCTTTTTTTATGGGCTGAATAATGCACTTCTTTTTAAAATTCTTCTCATAATAGTTTGTATAGTTCCAACACAAAACGCACACTTTTATCCTCGAAATATTCTATTAATACGATCATGTTGTGATTGTGTATGAAAATCCCTCGATGTCACATAATACAATATATCTAACAATTGGCAGAGGTGAACAACATGGATGAGACAGTTTATTTGCGTTTAAGACATCGGGTAAGTTTAGCGCCTAATAGTTTAGTCAAGTTATCTCATATTGCCCAAATTATTGCGCCTGAGCCAATCATAAAAACTGTATCAGAACTTCCAATTTATAAGATTTCTGAACAAGATCATAATACTGTTGTAATTGATTTAATGAAAATTATTTCAGTATTAAAGTATCACTTGCAAACCATTAACATAGAAGCGATAGGACCTGTAGAAACAATTGTGGAAATAGCTTTAGAAAAGAAAAAGGTACATCCATTAATTTTTTCATTTATATGGATATTGCTTTTTATTGGTTCGGCACTCGCGATTATGAATTTTCATGAAGATGTCAGTATGCAGGAAGTACATCAAAAAATTTATTACATGTTAACAGGTCAAAATGATTATACTCCATTATTTTTGCAAATTCCTTATTCAATTGGTATAGGTCTTGGGATGATTGTCTTCTTTAATCACATATTTAAAAAACGATTTAATGAAGAACCGAGCCCGCTTGAAGTTGAGATATTTAATTATCAGCAAGATATTGATCAATATATTTCGATGTATGAGAACGGGGAGAACGTAAAACGTTTTGATCATCATTAAAGAAATGATAGTCATCCTCATTGGTCTAGGAAGCGGGCTTATGGTTGGCTGTGGATTCGTAGCCTTTTTAACTGTACTTGGAATTGTTCCGCGTTTAACGCAGTTATCAAAATCAGACCATCTTGTTCAATATTATGAATGGGCAATTGTGTTAGGTGTAGTATTAGGAACATGGACAGAACTTCGAAATATAGTTTTACATTTAGGAGGAATCATTTCAATTCCAATTGGCTTGTTTAGTGGAATTTTTGTTGGTATGCTAGCAGCTGCCTTAACTGAGGTTGTGAATGTCATTCCCATTTTTGCAAAACGGATAGGGATTGATGGTCAATTAATAAGTGCTTTAATGGCAATTGTTCTTGGTAAAGTAGTAGGTTCCTTATTCCAATGGATTTATTTTGTCAACCATTAACAATGATTTAGAAAGGAAATGAGAGATGGAAAAGCGGCGACAGGTAATACTTATCACTGATGGGGATGAATATGCCAAACGTGCAATTGAGGTGATTGCGAAAGAAATAGGTGGACGCTGTATTTCGCAATCATTTGGGAATCCTACTCAAATAAGCGGAAAGAAAATGGTGGAATTAATCAAACAAACGCCATACGATCCTGTCTTAGTCATGTTTGATGATAGCGGATTTCTTGGACCAGGCAGTGGGGAGCAAGCGCTTTTATATGTAGCGCAACATCCTGATATTAAAGTGTTAGGCATTATTGCTGTCGCATCAAAAACACATCAAGCTGAATGGACAAAAGTAGATGTTTGCATTGATCAAAACGGAGAACTAACGCCATATGGTGTAGATAAGTTTGGTGTGCCGGAATTGGAATTGAAAAAGATAAATGGGGATACAGTATATAGTATTGATCAGCTAAATGTTCCAATTGTTGTCGGGATTGGCGATGTTGGAAAAATGTCAAAAAAAGATCACTTTACTATGGGGGCTCCGATTACGAAAAAAGCTGTAGAACTCATTTTAGAAAGGAGCGGTTTCAAATATGAATCAAAAGACACCGATTCCAAGTCAGTTAGACGATCTTGAAGAATTGTGGAAAAAACGCGTTGGCTTAGGAACAAGCTATGATGTTGGAGTAAGAAAATTAAAGATTTTAAGAAAAGATGTGCATTTGTACTATTTAAATGGATTAAATGATTCCATTAGTGTTTCGCGTGTTATCACTGAGTTAGTTAATTTAAATGATACTGAAAAACAAACAATAAAAGTGTTTGAATTAGTACAAAATCGAATTGTTAATCAACAGATGGAGCTCGTGAAAACTTTCGATGAGCTAGTCGATCAAGTATTATCAGGTTTGATCGGTATTGTTGTTGAAGGTCAACAGCAGGCCATTATTGTCGATGTTAGATCGTATCCAGGCAGAATGCCGATGGAGCCAGATACAGAGAAGGTAGTGCGGGGTTCTAGGGACGGCTATGTTGAAAATATTGTTATTAACACCGCTTTAACACGCAGACGTATCCGTGATGAACGTTTACGGATAGAGATGAAGAAAGCTGGAGAAAGATCAAAAACAGATATCGCAATTGCTTATATTGATGGCATTGCTGATCCTGATACCGTTAACTTAATAAAAAAAGAAATTGAAGAAATCGAAATAGATGGAGTAACAATGGCGGATAAAACAGTGGAGGAATTTATTTTTCACCAAGGATATAATCCTTTTCCACTTTCTCGTTATACAGAAAGACCCGATGTTGCCGCTACACATTTATTAGAAGGGCATGTATTAATTATTGTCGATACTTCGCCAAGTGTCATTATTGCACCAACGACAATCTTTCATCATATGCAGCATGCTGAAGAATACAGGGAAGCTTCCTCAGTAGGAACCTTTATCCGTTGGATAAGGTATATGGGGATATTTGTTTCTCTCTTTTTATTACCATTATGGTATATATATGTTGCAGAGCCATCTTTATTACCTGAAAAACTTGATTATATTGGACCTAACAAACATGCACATGTTCCTATCATTGTTCAACTTTTTATTGCTGATTTAGGAATTGAATGTATGAGGGTGGCGGCCATCCATACGCCAACACCACTCGCAACAGCAATGGGCATTATCGCTGCTGTCATGATTGGACAAATTGCGGTTGCAGTCGGTCTATTTGTTTCGGAAGTCATTCTTTACGTTGCGGCATCAGCCCTTGGTACTTTTGTAACTCCAAGCTATGAATTAAGTGTAGCCAATCGTATTATTAGACTCGTGTTATTATTTTTTGTTGCCTTTTTCGGTGTCAAAGGATTTGTACTTGGAACGACTGTATTTATCCTTTACTTAGTGTCTATTAAGGCTTTAAATGCTCCTTATTGCTGGCCGATTATTCCTTTTAACCCAAAAGCATGTTTACAAGTAATTTTCCGGCGGTCTGTACCAGGACAATTTATGCGCCCGAGCATTACTAACCCTATAGATCGTTTTCGGCAGCCACCAGATAATGCATAAAACATTGTCAAATATGTATTTTTATGATAAAGTTTATCTAATAAATTTTTATAAAATTGTATATTCAGACAGTTCATTAACGGGCTGTCTGTTCTTCTTTCATATGCAAATATAATGATTATCGGTGGAGTTGAGATTAACATGCATTTTTACGGAACATCAAGGGTAAATGGGCAGGGACATTTAGAAATTGGAGGCGTTGATACAGTTGACTTAGCGGCTAAATATGGGACGCCTCTTTACGTTTATGACGTTGCTTTAATACGGCAGCGAGCTAGAGCGTTTAAGGAAACATTCGAGCAATTAGGGGTTCATTTCCAAGTAGCCTATGCAAGCAAAGCATTCTCTACCATTGCGATGCTGCAATTGGCAAAAGAAGAAGGACTCTCGCTTGATGTCGTATCCGGTGGTGAATTATATACAGCATTAGCAGCGGAGTTTCCAGTTGATAAGATTCATTTTCACGGTAATAATAAGAGCAAAGAAGAACTAGAATTTGCGTTAGCTGCCAATATTGGTTGTATTGTGGTTGATAATTTTTATGAATTAGATATGTTGGAAAACTTGTGTAAAGAAAAAAATCAGGTGATGCAAATTTTACTGCGTGTTACACCGGGAATAGAAGCACATACGCATGATTATATTTTAACTGGTCAAGAAGATTCCAAATTTGGGTTTGATTTGCAAAATGGACAAGCTGAAGCTGCGCTAAAACGTGCGTTGCAATCTGAATATTTACATCTTTTAGGATTGCATTGTCATATTGGATCACAAATTTTTGAAACGACAGGCTTTATACTTGCAGCGCAAAAAATTGTTGAAAAACTTTCGAAATGGAATAAGGAACTTGAATTTTCCCCTAGTGTTCTAAATTTAGGAGGGGGATTTGGCGTTCGTTATACACATGAGGATGAACCGTTATCACCGGCTAAATATGTGGAGGAAATTGTAAAAGAAGTAAAGGTGCAAGCTGCAAAATATGAATTACCAATGCCGGAAATTTGGATTGAGCCTGGAAGATCTTTAGTAGGTGAGGCAGGGACAACTTTATATTCAATTGGTTCAAGCAAAGAAGTGCCAAATGTCAGAAAATACCTGGCTGTTAATGGTGGAATGAGTGATAATATACGTCCGGCATTATATGATGCTAAGTATGAGGCAGTATTGGCAAATCGTCCTTTAGCGGAAATTGAAGAAACGGTTTCAATTGCTGGGAAATGTTGTGAATCAGGGGATATGCTTATTTGGGATTTACCACTCCCTAAATCGAATGATCAAGATCTTTTAGCTGTCTTCTGTACTGGGGCTTATGGATATTCTATGGCAAATAATTATAACCGTATTCCTAGACCGCCCGTTGTTTTTGTTGAAAATGGAGAAGCGATTCTTGTTGTAAAACGTGAAACATATGAGGATTTGTTAAGAAATGATTTGCGTTTATCTGTTGGCATTGGACAAGAGAATTAAAAAATATGTTTTCAATAGGTATTTTATAGTTGAAAAGAATTTTTTTTGAGTAATTCCCTTGTGTTTATGAAAAGCATATGATAAAAATGAATTAGATATTAATACGTTTACTTTTACTTTAATAAGCATATACTAATAAGAAAAGCGTTTTTTTGGCTTAAATTGGAAATGACAACGAGGGATATATAATGTTAATTCGTTATAAAAAGGTTTTCGATAAGATTGCGATGGGGCTTTTATCATTTATGCCTGATGAAAAAGATTTAAAGAAACTTCAGCAGACAAAAAATCAATATGAGACAGAAGAAAACTGGCAACTTTTCTTATGGAAAGAAGACGAGGATATTATTGGCTTAATTGGAGTTGTCATTGAAGACGATGTCGTAAAAATACAGCATATATCTGTTAATCCTTCTTATCGCCGTCAAGGAATTGGAAAAAGTATGGTGAAAGCTCTTAAACAATTATATGATCAAAAGAAAGTCATTCCTAATGAATATATCGTAGATTTTTTTAATAAATGTGATGAGCAAGAAGACCAAAATTGCTAAAGGTCTTCTTTTTTCACGTAATAGCAGTATGTTGTACCTTTATGCCAATAGATGCCCATAGATGAATAACCATCTAGTTCTTAAGAATGGGTAATATACATTCTTCTAACGTTTACTTGTTTTGAAATAAATGTTACTATTGTCCTGTTTTTTCGCCCATCCATATGTAACGTTTCTTGTTTTTGCAAAAGGAGATGTGTGGATGATTGGATCGTCAAAATAGGTGTCAGCTGATACAGAGATGAAAGAAATAAATGAAACTCAAGGATACATTCCTTGAGTTTCATTATGTTTAATAGATATAGGCACTGCCAACAATTACTAATAATATAAAGAGTACGACAATTAATGCAAAGCCGCCTCCAAAACCAAAGCCGTCAGACATTAGATTACCTCCTTTAGTAGCCTATAAAGTATACTATGTCTGAATTTAACTAAGTGTATAGGCTTGTGCCCAACAGATAAAAATGAGCTAGTAAAATAAAAAAATTATTGTTGGAGGATGAGCGTTATTTTACTATACTAGTTAAGGAGCTCTGTAGCTTAGAAGGAACGGTGAAGTATGGAATACAAAGTTAAAATTGATGCATTTGAAGGTCCATTAGATTTACTGCTACACTTAATCAATCAATTAGAAATTGATATTTACGATATACCTATGGCTGAAATAACGGAACAATATTTAGTTTACATACACACGATGAAAGAATTAGAATTAGATGTAGCCAGTGAATATTTAGTCATGGCTGCAACTTTATTAGCGATTAAAAGTAAAATGTTGCTTCCAAAACAGGAAGTTGATGTTATCGAAGAGGATGAAAATTTTCCCGAAGAGGATCCTCGTGACGATCTTGTTGAAAAGCTACTTGAATACCGAAAATATAAAGAAGCAGCACAGGAATTAAAACAGCTTGAACAGAATAGGAGTCAAATATTTACAAAACCACCTAGTGATTTATCTGATTACGTGAAAGAAATAGATACTGATAAAATCAATTTAGATGTTTCAATTTATGACATGTTAGGTGCATTAAATAAATTACTGCGCAGGAAAAAACTACAAAAACCACTTTCAACAAAAATCACAAGGCAAGAGATTTCAATAGAAAAGCGAATGGATGAAATTCTAGAATTATTGCCTCAAACCTCCGAAAGGAAAAATTTCGAATCACTCTTTCCAATTCCTGATAAGGAACATATTGTTGTTACTTTTTTGGCGATATTAGAGCTGATGAAAAGACATGAGATCATTGTGGAGCAAGAACAGAATTTTGGTGAAATTTTTGTTGCAAGAAAAGGGGAGAATGAAAGTGGATCTTATTAATTGGAAAGGAATACTAGAGAGCCTATTGTTTGCCGCAGGCGATGAAGGTTTATCGATAAAGCAAATTACAACGGTGATGGAAATCGAAGAATTTGAGGCGATTGAAATTATTGAAAGTTTGAAAATGGATTATGAATCTAATTCAGATCGAGGCATTACAATCATTGAGCTTGCGGATACATACCAATTAGCAACTAAAAAGGAAAATGCTGTATATTTAAAGAAATTGGTAGAATCTCCGAATACAAATACATTGTCACAGGCTGCCCTTGAAACGCTTGCAATCATTTCTTACAAACAGCCCATTACTAGAATAGAAATTGAAGAAATTCGTGGTGTGAAAACTGAACGTCCGTTGCAAACTTTAATGGCTAAAGGGTTAATTCAGGAAGTGGGAAGGCAAGGCAGTAATGGCAGAGCAATCATATATGGAACGACAAAAGAATTTTTAGACCATTTTGGTTTAAAGGATTTAAAGGAGTTACCGCCATTTCCGGAGAAAATGGAGGATGATTTTTCTCAAGATGAGGCCGATTTATTCTTTGAGAAGTTTCAAGATCAATTTAATAACGAACAATAAATAAAAACAACTGACTTGTATGATTACAAGTCAGTTGTTTTTATTTTAGACTCTTTTAAAGGCTGTTGCTTATAAACAGAATGTTCACTTTAGCCACTCCTTAAGAAGGCGATTGTAGTGGAAGGATGCGAAGCTCCTACGGGATTAGTTGGAAAAGATAAGACTTCGTAGGCGTAAGGGTCAAGGAAGCTCAGCAACCGCTCGCAGAAAGTGAGCATCCTGGAGCGTGTTATAAGGAATATACCATTGAAAAGAATTTTTTGTAATCATATCCCGTCTTGTCCAGCATAAACTTGTACAAAGATGGATCGCTAAATTTAGTCGATTGAAAAAAGGAGTATGCTTCATGAAAAGAATTGTATCTATTATGCTTATCGGTTTTCTTCTCCTTATGATTTTTCCTGTTAAAAATGTGAAGGCAGATATGACAGTTCAGGCAAAAAGTGCAATCTTAATGGATCAAGATACAGGAAGAATTTTATACGAAAAAGATGCATATGAACCACGAAGCATCGCCTCAATAACAAAAATCATGACGGCAATTTTAGCTATTGAGTCAGGAAAAATGAATCAAAAAGTGACAGTAAGTGAACGAGCAATAAGGACAGAAGGATCGTCACTATATTTAAAACAAGGTGATAAATGGAAACTTAAAGATTTAGTTTATGGTTTGATGCTGCGCTCTGGCAACGATGCAGCGAATGTAATCGCTGAAAGTGTGGGCGGAAGTATTGAAGGGTTCGTTTTTCTTATGAATCAAAAAGCTAAAGAAATTGGAATGAAGAACACCCATTTTACGAATCCAAGTGGACTGGAAGATCCTAATGGAGAACATTATTCTACCGCTTATGATATGGCATTGCTCACACGTTATGCAATGCAAAATAAAACGTATCGAAAAATAGCCGGAACAAAATTTTATAAAGGATGGAAAAATAAAAATAGACTTTTAACTGAAAAGTATAAATATTGTACAGGCGGAAAAACAGGATTTACAAAAAAGGCGCATCGTACTTTAGTATCAACAGCAACGAAAAATGGAGAACATTACATAGCTGTTACTCTAAATGATTCTGATGATTGGAATGATCACATTGCTATGTATCAATATGGTTTTAAACATTACGATACGAAGATTATTGTTGGAAAAGGTGCTATTCAAGCCATAACAAACAAATATTTAAAAAACCATGTGTATGTAAAGCATGATATTACTTATCCATTGGCAAAAAATGAAGTAGACTCAGTAAATGTTGACTATCAATTGGTGAAGCCTAAAAAAGATTGGAAAGATCCAAAAAAGATTCCTCAAATCGTCGGTAAGGCTGTTGTTTATATGGATCATAAAGTGATTAAAACAACACCGATTTATTATCAGAAAAAAGTAATGGAGCATAAAGAATCATGGAAGGCACTATTTAAAGAAGCATTATTATTAGACTTAGGTGTGAAAAAAGATGGTTAATTATATTTGGATAGGTATGACAATTGTTGGTTTTATATTTGCAGCAATAAATGGAAGAATGAAAGAAGTGAATGAAGCGATATTTCATTCTGCAAATGAAGCTGTAACGATTAGTATCGGGTTAATAAGTGTTCTTGTTTTTTGGCTTGGAATGATGAAAATCGCTGAAGTTTCGGGTCTGCTTGCGAAATTAGCACAACTATTCAAACCGATTATGAAAAAGATCTTTCCAGAAGTACCTGAAAACCATCCTGCAATGGGCTATATTTTATCAAATATGATTGCCAATATGTTTGGGCTCGGCAATGCTGCAACTCCGCTCGGCATTAAAGCGATGGAGCAATTAAAAGCGTTAAATGGCGGAAAACAAGAAGCAAGTCGCTCAATGATCACCTTTCTTGCTTTAAATACATCCGGTCTTACATTGATACCTACGACGGTTATCGCCATTCGAATGAACTATAACTCTCATGCTCCGACAGAAATTGTAGCTCCAACTTTAATTGCAACCTTTGTGACGACAATTGCAGCGTTATGTATTGATCGTTTCTTTTACTATCGAAGAAAACGACGCAGGAGGTGATGAAGGTTGCAATGGATTTCAATGATATCGATTTGGATGATTCCCATCATTATTGCATTTATTTTATTATATAGTATTTGGAAAAAGATCCCTGCTTATGAAGTTTTTGTTGAAGGCGGGAAAGAAGGAATCAAAATCGCAATTTCTATTATTCCATTTTTGCTTGGAATGCTTGTTGCCATTACGGTTTTTCGAGCATCTGGTGCGCTTGATTATTTTGTAGGCTTTTTAAAACCTTTATTAAAAATATTCGGCATACCATCGGAAGTAGTCCCCCTTGCCATTATTAGACCGATCTCTGGTAATGCAGCTTTAGGGCTACTAAGTGATTTAATTGCAACCCATGGTCCTGATTCATTAATAGGAAGAATGGCCTCTGTCATTCAAGGCAGCACGGACACGACTCTTTATGTCCTCACCGTTTATTTCGGGGCAGTTGGTATCAAAAAAATGGGAGATGCCTTAAAGGTTGGGCTGTTAGCAGATTTAGTGGGGATTTTGACTGCAATATGCATTGTTGTTTGGATGTTTGGCTGATTTCGGAGATCTTAACGATTGATCCTTTTTTCGTTTTAAAGAACGACGAAAAAGATGAAAAGAAAAGTGTGGGCAACACGCTTGATGCTGCAAAGAAACCTGTTATCTTCTAACTTCAAGATAAAAGGTTTCTTTGCTTTTTTTTTACTATATGTAATAATGAATGTTTAGAGGATTGAATATAAGATGAATTAATGAGGTGTATCGAATGGAACGTTTACAAAAAGTAATTGCACATGCAGGAATAACTTCACGAAGAAAAGCTGAAGAATTAATTATAGAAGGCAAAGTGAAAGTGAATGGTCAAGTTGTCACTCAAGTGGGCACAAAAGTATCCCCCTCAGATAAAATTGAAGTTGAAGGTGTACCGCTAGAAAGAGAAGAGAAAGTTTATTATTTATTTTACAAACCTAGAGGTGTCATTTCTGCGGTATCTGATGATAAAGGTCGAACAGTTATTACCGATTATTTTCAAGATATTAAAGAACGCGTATATCCTGTCGGCAGACTTGATTATGACACGTCCGGCCTGTTAGTGGTGACGAACGATGGAGACTTTGCAAATTTGTTAATGCATCCACGTTATGAGATTGATAAAACTTATATTGCGAAAATTGAAGGGATTCCAACAAAGTTAGAACTTCGTAAGCTTGAAAAAGGGATTAAGTTAGAGGATGGTATGACGGCACCTGCAAAAGCAAAACTAATTTCGCTTGATAAAAGAAAACAAAAATCAATTGTTGAACTTACAATACATGAGGGAAGAAATCGTCAAGTTCGTCGCATGTTCGAAGCAATCGGATTTCCAGTCCAAAAATTGCGGAGGGAAGCTTTTGGAATGCTCACATTAAAGGGGTTAAATGCAGGGGAAAAAAGAGAACTTACTCCACATGAGGTAAAACAACTTCGAATTTTAGCTGAGAATGGCCGAAAACAATTTCAATAATGATGTGCGATTTGATTTAGTTGATCGTTTGGCCTATTTTCTTTTGCTGTTCTGCTTACAAAAAAATGGGCCATCTAATCAAATTTATTAACTATTGCATGAGTAAAAAAGATAAATATTTGAAAAGAGTTAAAGGGTGAGAAGATGTCGCAAATAAAGAAACGGCGATTCATTATGCGAGCGAGCATCCTCCTTGTCTTGATTGTATTAGTGGCATACTCTTTATATGCTAATATTACAAAACATCAAGACGGAAATTTGGCTGTCGGCGATAAAGCACCGAATTTCGTTTTGACTGATATGAACGGAAAGAAACAGCAGTTATCAGATTATAAAGGGAAAGGTGTATTACTTAACTTTTGGGGCACTTGGTGTCAACCTTGTAAACAAGAAATGCCTGCTATGAATGAACTGTATAAAGAATATCAAAACAGAGGAGTGCAGATTTTAGCAGTTCATGTAGTGAATACAACATTTCTTGTGCGCCAGTTTATTCAACAATATCATTTATCCTTTCCCGTATTAATCGACAGAAATAAAGACGTTCAACATGCATATAATATTGCCCCCTTACCAACAACGATATTAATTGGTCCGGATGGACGTATCAAAAACATTGTCGTTGGGAATCAACATTTAACTAAAAACGACTTTATACAGATGATGGATGTCATTAAACCATAAGCTAGGGAGTTTGGATATGAATGCGATCAAATGTGAATGCGGCCATGTTAATCCGATAGGAACCATTCTTTGTGAAGCATGTGGCAGTCCATTGACAGAAGAAGCTAAAAAACAGCAGCTGTATGATATGAGATATGAAGGCAGTGGACTCAGATCAAAAACGTATCATAAAACGATTGTTGATGAAGTTTGGAATTTCTTTTCATCTGTTAAAATAGGAGTCATCTTCATCGTTCTTACACTTATCGCTACCGCAGTAGGCACGATTTTTCCGCAGCAAAACTATATCCCATCTAATATAGATCCTGCTAGCTATTACAAACAAGAATACGGGATATTTGGAGAATTATGGTACAAATTAGGATTTCAAAATCTTTACGGTTCTTGGTGGTATCTACTGCTGATTGCGATGATCGGAGTTTCTCTTGTAATATGTAGTTTAGATCGTTTTATACCGTTGCGAAGGGCTTTGCAGCATCAAAAAGTTTCCAAGCATGCGGGCTTTTTTAAGAAGCAGAGACTTTATGCTGAAAAAGAAGGTCTATTAGACGATCACACCTATTTCATCATTATAGAAAAACTAAAAGCAAAACATTACCATATTCGTGAAGAAGATGGGAATTTGCTTGCAGAAAAAAACCGTTTTTCACGTTGGGGTCCATATGTGAATCATATTGGCCTTATTATATTTTTAATTGGTTGTATGCTTCGTTCTGTTCCGGGAATGTATGTGGACGAGCTTGTCTGGATTCGAGAAGGCGAGAAAAAAGTGTTGCCTGGAACACAAAACAAATATGTACTGCAAAATCGCCATTTTACTGTCCAAGTATACAGTAAGAAACATGATAATCATAATTATAGCGCTGCCATCACCAAAGCGGGGAAAGTGGCAAAAAATTTTCAAACAGATGTAGTCTTATATAAGCAAAACAGCCAACATATGTTAGGTGAGAATGGACATTTGCAAAAAATAAAATCATTTTCTATCCAAGTCAATAAACCGCTAACATTTGACCACTATGCTATCTATCAGTCAGATTATAAGCTGCATGAACTTTATACGATGACATTCGCTTTAGAAAACAAACATACGCAAAGAAAACATGGCGCGATCACAATCAATTTATATAACCCAAAAGAAGTTTATTTATTAGAAAACGGCTATCAAGTAAATTTATTAGGTTACTATCCGTCTTTTACAGGCTTTGCGAAAAATGGTGAACCGCAAACGAATTCTTATATCCCAAATAATCCAGCATTTATATTTAGTTTAGTATCACCAATGCATCCAGAAGGGGAAAAAAGTTTTGTTTCGATCCAGAAAACGATAGAGCCTTCTGGAAACAATGATTTTAAACTAAAGTTTGTTCGGGCAACGACACGCAATGTATCGGCACTGACCGTTCGTAAAGATCTAACTTTATGGTTTTTAGCAGTGGGTGGAGCAATCTTTATGATTGGTGTTGTTCAAGGTGCATACTGGAATCATCGAAGAATCTGGTTGAAAAGAGAAAATTGCGGTATGGCAGCGGCTGCACATACGAATAAAAATTGGTTTGGTTTTCAAAGAGAGTTAAGAACTATATTTAGTGAAGTAAATATCGATTTTATAGACCAACATTGTAAGAAAATAAACTATTAAATTCTTTGCTACATTTAAGTAAGGAAGGGAAAACCTTGGTAGAATTAAGCGGACATTTATTATTTATTTCTTTTATATGTTATCTTATTGCCGTCGGCTTTTTTGGTGGTGCAATTAGGTCGCCATCAACTTCACATTTGCCATCAACTTATAATCGACCAGGAACTATTGCAATGTTCATTACGCTTTTCGGTTTTTTTGCACAGCTAGGATATTTTATAACAAGATGGATTGCCTCGGACCATGCGCCGTTAAGTAACTTATTTGAGTTTATGACTTTTTTTGGCATGATGTTAGTTGGGGCATTTATCCTTCTCTTTATGATTTATCGCACAGCTGTTTTAGGATTGTTTACTCTTCCGATCGCATTGCTAATTATTGCTTATGCAAATATGTTTCCGAAAGATATTAATCCACTTGTGCCATCATTAAGAAGTTATTGGTTGCAAATTCATGTAACAACTGCTGCAATAGGAGAAGCAATACTTTCTATAAGCTTTGCGGCAAGTTTAATTTATCTGATAAAAACGATTGATCAAACGAAACGAAACAAACAAACATGGTGGATGGAATTTGTTATGTTCTGCCTCATTTGTATTGTTGGCTTTATTGCATGCTCGACTGTTTTTGCGCTTACAGGCTATACATCAACATTTAAGTGGATTGATAAACACGGCATAGAGCAAAAAGGTGATCATGTACTTGTATATCATTTACCTCCAGTCATTGCTCCGCATCAAGGAGAGTTGGTAACTGCAGCGCCCTTTAAACCAGTCATTGCAGTTTCTCCATATATTAATGCCAATAAATTGAATACTGTAATATGTTCTATCATATCAGGTATGATTATTTATTGGTTCATTCGTCTCATTGCTAGGAAAAGAATTGGCGCGTTGTTAAAGCCGCTGACAAAGCATATTCATGCAGATTTAATTGATGAAATTAGTTACAGATCTGTCCTAATTGGGTTTCCTATTTTCACCCTTGGTGCCTTAATATTTGCAATGATTTGGGCACAAATTGCTTGGACGAAATATTGGAGCTGGGATCCGAAAGAAGATTGGGCGCTGATTACTTGGTTATTTTATGCTGTCTTTCTTCATCTGCGTTTATCTAGAGGATGGCAGGGAGAAAAATCTGCTTGGCTCGGAGTAATAGGTTTTGCTATTATAATGTTCAATTTAATGATCGTAAATTTAGTAATAGTCGGACTCCATTCATACGCATAGGGGAATTTGTCGAAAAACTGACACAAATAGGTATATGGTGTCCCATTACATTTTTACGTACTCTATTAGTATAATATAGACGAGGGATTGTTAGACAGGAGGAATTATGATGGATCAGCAAGTAAAGATATTAGTAGTTGATGATGAGGATCGTATTCGTCGCTTATTAAAAATGTATTTAGAAAGGGAAAACTATGTAATAGACGAAGCGGCTGATGGAGATACAGCTTTACAGAAAGCATTAACAAATGATTATCAATGCATTCTTTTAGATATTATGATGCCTGGCAAAGATGGTATTGAAGTATGTAAGGAGCTTCACGAGAAAAAGATGACTCCTGTCATTATGCTTACTGCTAAAGGCGAAGAAGCAGATCGAGTGGAAGGTCTTGAAGTAGGTGCAGATGATTATATTGTAAAACCTTTTAGTCCGAGAGAAGTTGTCTTGAGAGTAAAAGCATTATTAAGAAGGTCCACACAGGCAAGTGCTGTTCAATCGAATACAGCGCCGAAAGATATTATTGTGTATCCACATATTACGATTGATAATGATGCCCATCGCGTAACTGCGGATGGCATTGAGGTTGGCTTAACTCCTAAAGAATATGAGTTACTATATTTTTTAGCTAAGTCTCCTGATAAAGTATTTGACCGTGAACATTTACTGAAAAAAGTTTGGCACTATGAATTTTTTGGAGACTTGCGAACAGTTGATACACATGTTAAACGGCTCAGAGAAAAATTAAATAAAGTTTCTGAAGATGCAGCGAAAATGATCGTGACAGTCTGGGGAATTGGCTATAAATTTGAGGTTACAGTTGAATGAGATTATGGAGAACAGTCGTCGGAAAACTATGGATGACGATTATATTGCTCGTAGTTGTCGTATTGACAATTCTTACGTTTTTACTGCAACAGTTTTTTGAGACATACCATGTAGACCAGATCGAACAAGACTTGTCACATACAGCAGAAAAAATATCAACAATTGTGAAAGAGCATCCATCTAATAATATAGGAAAAGAGATTGCTCTTACTTTGTTAGATGAACATGCAAAAGTCATCATTGCTTATGAAAATAAACAAATTTTTTATCTATCAGATAAACAAAGTCATGAAGGAATTTCATACCGTACCATTTTAGATGATAAAGATTTAGAAAAAGTGTTTACGAGTAAAAAGGCGATTAAGAAAGAATTAATTCCTCGAAAGACGTTGTCACAAAGCAGGTATCAGCATGTTATTGTGACGGCTGTACCAGTGAAGATGGGGAATGGAAAAATGGGTGCCGTTTTTGTTTATCAATCTTTAGAAGTTTTGAAAGAAATGACACAGCAAACGACCAAATTAATACTGCTAGCTGCGGGAATTGCGATTATTTTAACAACAGGTTTTGCATTTTTCTTATCAACAAGAATTGCCGGTCCGCTCCATAAAATGAGAGAAGCTGCATTTGAGGTAGCAAATGGCCATTTCGATAAAAAAGTGCCGATTTTAACAAGAGATGAAATTGGGGAATTGGCTATGGCCTTTAATACGATGGGGAGACAGCTCACTTTTAATATGAATGCACTGAAACAAGAAAAAGAGCAGCTGCGAAGTATTTTAAGCAGTATGGCAGATGGAGTAGTCACCTTTAATCGTGATGGCACAATTCTTATTACCAATCCGCCTGCAGAGCAATTTTTACAGCAATGGTATCATGGGCAAGGAAAACATGAAAATCTATCCATTCCAACAGATTTATCAGATCTTTTGCAAAAAGTAATAGATACAGAAAAGGAACAAAATGATCAATTTGAAATTAATGGTCGTTACTATGTTATGATCGGAAGTCCATTATATGATCAATCTACTGTTAGAGGGGTTGTCATAGTCATCCGGGATATGACAGAGGAACGAAAATTAAATAAATTAAGAGATGATTTTATTGCCAATGTTTCGCATGAATTACGTACACCAATTGCGATGCTTCAAGGATACAGTGAAGCCATTATTGACGATATTGCTGCTACAGAGGCAGAAAAGCAGGAATTTGCAAAAATTATTTATGATGAAACATTGCGCATTGGAAGGCTTGTAAATGAATTATTAGATTTAGCAAGAATGGAAGCTGGTCACTTTTCTTTTCATATGGATATTGTACAAATCAATCAGTTTATTGTAAGAGTGACAAATAAATTTAACGGCATTGCAAAGGATAAGGGCATTCAGTTATCATGTTTTACGACAGAAAGATCGCTTGCAATTGAAATGGACGTTGACCGAATTGAGCAAGTATTAACGAACTTGATCGATAATGCGATTCGGCATACGTCTCCGAATGGCTTTGTCAAAGTCATTGAAGAAGAGAGAGAAGATGGTGTTGCGATTCATGTTCAGGATAATGGATCAGGGATACCTCCTGAAGATTTACCTTTTGTATTTGAACGTTTTTATAAAGCAGATAAGGCAAGAACAAGAGGAAAATCAGGTACAGGTTTAGGGCTGGCAATTGCTAAAAATATTGTCAAAGCGCATAAAGGAAAAATAACAGTCAAAAGCGAAATAGGACAAGGGACGACATTTTCATTCTTTTTACCAAAAAAACAACATTTCGATGAAGAATAGTGGCGAGAAATCTTGTTTCATGAGAAACAGGGGGCAATGTTAATTTGCGTTAACATTGCCCCCTTTTTGATACTAAGTATTTTTTGTAAAACATTGAATGATAGGCAAAAATGCATAAATTGTATTAGTACTGCACATACTATCTTTTGCTTTTCCAAACTTAAATTTGGAAATTTGTTCTAGCTTTGATCATTTGTACATATGGTATGAAGTGAAAGCGATTATGAGGAGGAAAAGATAAATAAAATGGTAGACTATACGAAAAGATTTTTAGTTGCAATTATTATGGCAATCTGTGTTTTCTTCATCATTATTGGAGGAAGGGCTCAAGCACAGGAAATCAATATACATACGGCTACAAAAAACTGGGTATTCCCAGCGAATGGGATTATTTCAGATGTCTATAATACCCGGGGTGGGACACATAAAGGATTGGATATAGCAGGGAAATTTCGTTCGAATATATATTCCGTTGATGATGGACAAGTAGAAAAATCTTATCGTTCCACTTCATATGGAAATGTTGTGTTTATTAAACATCCAAATGGATTGGAAACCGTATATGCTCATCTGAATAAAAGGCTTGTACGTGTCGGACAAGTTGTGAAAAAAGGACAGTTAATTGGTTATATGGGAAATACAGGCGATTCTACAGGCAATCATCTACACTTTGAAGTTCATAACGGAGAATGGACATTTGATAAAAAAAATGCCATTAATCCTTTTACGGTCTTCGGAAAAGGAACGACGGGGGAAATGGTAGTAGCAAAAAATCATGATCCATATGAATTAATGGAAGTGTCAGGAAAATCACAAGCCCAATAATGATGTCATAGTGTCAGGCCAGTCACTGATCGTGTTCTTTCATTAGAAAAATAAATTGATTTGAGTCGAATGCTTTTCGCTTCACAATTCAGCCATAAAAAGTTATAATGAAAATGTAATGAAAAAATCATTAAAAATTGAATACGATTTATCTTCGGGGCGTGGTGAAATTCCCGACCGGCGGTAATGAAGCAATATGCTTTTAGTCCGCGAGCCGTTAATATAATGGCAGGATTTGGTGAGATTCCAAAACCGACAGTAAAGTCTGGATGGGAGAAGATAAAGGTTGCCAGTATTAAGCATTTAATTCATAATGTTTTAATGCTTATTAGTGTGCGCTGATTTCTCCCCTTGAAGACTTGTTCTTAAGGGGTTTTTTAGTTGGCGTAAAAAGGCATACCTTTCTTCTTAGACGGATGAATCAAGTGAGGAGAGAGGAATTTTGAAGAAAAAATGGACGGTAAGAACATTTGTTGCAATTGCTTTACTCAGTAGTTTGTCATTTATTTTAATGTTTATTAAGTTCCCAATACCATCATTCCCATCGTTTTTAACAGTTGATTTTAGCGATGTGCCAGTTTTAATTGCTGCGCTTTTGTATGGTCCTTTAGGTGCAATTGTTACTGAATTAATTAAAAATATTTTAAATTATTTAAGTATAGGCAGTGAAGCGGGTGTACCAATTGGTAACTTGGCAAACTTTTTTGCAGGAATCCTTTTCGTATTGCCAACCTACTATATTTATCGAAATTTAAGAACAAAAAAAGGAATGACGTTTGCATTATTAGGTGGCACTTTCTCGATGGCTATATTTATGAGCATACTGAACTATTTTGTTATTTTACCAGCCTATTTATATTTTATGAATTTCTCAGTAGGAAATGTAAAAGATTATATCGTTTCTGGCGTATTGCCGTTTAATATTGTGAAAGGCATTATTGTAACTATTCTATTTATGTTGATGTTTTCCAGAATGCAAACTTGGATTGAAAAGCATTCTGTTCTAAAGAATCGATAATTGCAAAGATTATACTATAAACAAAAAGGCAAATGTCTATCATCTAGACGTTGCAGACTGTCGACTAACCTTTAGGTGTTGGCAGTCTTTTTTTAGATATTGAAGTTCACTTGCAGCAGGCAAACGTTCATGCAGGGCTTTCATAGTAGCAGTTTTATAAGGCTTTTTTGGACCGAAGATCTTCTTTTTCTTTTCTGTGTAGGATGATGTTTTCGAAACGTTAGAAAGAGCATTTACAGATGGGAAGGAAAAGCATAGCGAGGGGGACTGATCCTCTAAGCATTATAAAGGTCTATTGACGACGATGCTTATATGAGCGTAACTGAACACCCCCCAGCGAATAATTGATTCGATGGGGGGTGTCAACACTTCCTATTATTGTACTAAAAAATTATTCATATTTTAATGGGTCTCCGTCGAAAGGTTCTTCAGAGATTTTAATAGATTCTGTAGGACAGCCTTCGAAAGCATCCATAACATCGTCTTCTAATATGTCAGGAATCTCTGCAATTCCTTTATTATCATCTAAAATGACGAATGAAAGTCCTTCATCGTCATAATCAAACACATCCGGCGCCGATGCAGAGCAAGCTCCACAAGCGATACATGTATCTTTATCAACAATCGTAAATTTTGCCATTATTGTTCCTCCTCAATGGTTGAATCTCTCTTAATCAATGGCAACCGTTTATATTTATATAAATGAAATGATAGATCTAATTGACCTTTGTTTTCATCATTATTGTAAAACGAAATGATAGACAATTCAATAGATGTGATTTGACAAAATTGCAACAATTACATGCATAGATGGAAATTAACATTCTACAATATTAACGCTTCATGGTAAAATAACAATAAATAATTCTGCAAACACAAGTAGCAATTATTAGGAGAATGGAGATTTTGGCAATGCAGCTATTATATTTAATCATTTTGGACTGTTTACATAAAATAAACGGTGAACGCACACATTTTTCTATATATCATTTGCTGCATGGTAAGAAATCAGCCCAAACAATACAAGATGCACATTTTTTTCGTCTAGAAAAGTGGTTTCAAACATACCCGTTTTTTACAAGAGATGCATACAACAAAGTGATTCAACAATTATTGCAAAATGAGGATTTAGCAACAGATGATGGTCAACATTTTCTTGTGACAGATAAAGGAATGCTTTTTTTAAGGCAGAAAGAGTTTAACAATGAGCATCTCTTTCCATTTTTAAATGGTTTAAAAAATCAAGATATCACGATCTTATTTTGGAAGAGGCTCAATTTATTAACTCAAGTAATTTCAAATTTAATGAATCATACGCGTGCTTACTATCCTGTTCAAAGAGATCCCGAGCTGCATCGTTGGGTTAAACAATACATTGTTAATAGTGGTAGGAAGCGGGAACAGTTAGGGGAAATGCTCTATGCTGAATTATACAAGCTTTTTTCTGCTAATCCGCCTGAGAAACCAGAATTGCTCGTATTACGGTTAACAGGAGCAAAACAAATTGGGAAAACGATCGAACAAGCTGCGTCATATGTTCACCTAGATACTGTTGAATATTGGTATCGATATTTACATCTCCTTCATTTCATGATCGAAGCGATTGGACGAAATTCTTCGCAATTTCCTTTTCTTTATTCTCTTATAAAAGATGCACGTCAAATGCTGCCATTAACGAAGTCTGCCTTACATACTTTTCAATTATTGAAAGAAGGTAAAACTATCAATGAAATTGCAAGAATACGTCAGCTGAAAATGAGCACAATTGAGGATCATATTACTGAAATTGCACTAAATGATGAAACATTATCAATTCGACCATATGTAGATGAAGCAACAGAAGAGAAAATTAAACAAACTGTAAAAGAAATTGGAAGTAAGAGACTAAAGTCGATTAAAGAAAAAGTAGGCGAAGTCACCTATTTTCAAATTCGTTTAGTTTTAGCAAGGCAGGTGAAACAACATCGATTTACATGACAAATTGAAACAACATTTTGGTTTTGATCATTTTCGTGAAGGACAAGAAGAAATCATTACGTCCATTTTAAGTGGGAATGATACACTTGCAATGCTTCCGACTGGAACAGGAAAATCATTGTGCTACCAACTACCAGCCTATATATTAACAGGAACGATTCTAATTGTATCGCCATTATTGTCTTTGATGCAGGATCAAGTTGAACAGTTAAAATTGAGAGGTGAAAAACATGTTGTAGCGATTAACTCTTTTTTACAAGGGGAGGAACGTAATCGAATTTTGCAGCAATTACATCGTTTTCGCTTTATTTTTATTTCACCAGAAATGTTACATAATGATTATGTTTTACAAAAAATTAAAAAACTTACGATTGCACTATTCGTTGTAGATGAAGCACATTGTATTTCACAGTGGGGACATGATTTTAGACCCGATTATTCAGATTTAGGAACGATAAGAAAGAAATTGAAAGATCCACTTACATTAGCTTTAACGGCAACAGCAACTAAAGCAGTCCGAGAGGATATTTGTTCATTTTTACAATTAGAAGCACCTAAACAATTTATTTACTCTGTCAATCGATCAAATATTGCCATGATCGTTGAGTATGTAGAACATTATCAGGAAAAAGAAACCACACTGTTTAACTATTTAAAATATTTACAAAAGCCAGGGATTATTTATTTTTCAAGTAAGAAAGCGGCAGAGGAGATGGCCGCTCGCATACAAAATGCTGGGATAGCGGAAACATCCGCTTATCATGGTGGCATGGATGGTGAACAAAGGATTCTCATTCAGCAACAATTTTTATACGGACAAATAGAAGTCATATGTGCAACGAGTGCGTTTGGCATGGGCATTAATAAAGGTGATATTCGTTTTGTTATTCATTATCACTGTCCGTCACAAATTGAATCGTATTTACAAGAAATCGGTAGAGCAGGGAGAGATGGTCTACCAAGTGTGGCAATACTTTTATATAGCAATGGTGACGAATCATTGCCTTTGCAATTAATTGAATCAGAATTACCAACAGACACACAAATTGAGTTGTATTATCAATATACAAGTGATCAAAAACAGAATATTGATGTACAACTAGCGGATCATCAAATTAGATTTTTAGAGCATTATCGTCATCTAAATGGAAACAATCAGCAATTAATTCAGCAAGTAAAAACTGTCCGTGATAAGCGGCTAGAGTTTAAAAAACAGAAGTTGCGGGAAATGAGAAATTGGATTCAAAATGTAGAGAGATGTCGAAGAAATATGATATTATCCTATTTTAATGAAGCAGAAATAAAAACAGAAGACAACTGTTGCGACATATGTGGAGTAAATATAGATCGTTATAAAAATCGTAATCACAAAAACATACAGCCATCAAAAGAAGAAACGTGGGAAAGCATGTTGAAAAAACTATTGATTAGAAGTGAGTAGCCATTGAAGAAAAAATCACAAGCAGAAATAATACAAACTTTATCAGATAAGGAATTGACGTTTCATTTAATCTTTACTCAACTACTTTTATTAATTATTGCCCTTATTTTAGGATTATGGTTATTTAAAGATTTGTCTTCCTTTTTATCACTCTTTCGTATAGATATGCAAGTACTCACATATGGTGTAATAAGCGGTATTTTAGTTGTGATGCTTGATTTCCTGTTTATGTGGCTGCTGCCTGAAGCTTATTATGATGATGGCGGTGTTAATAAAAAAATATTTCAGCATCGTTCTATTTTGCAAATTTTTATGTTAACGTTACTGATTGCTGTCAGTGAAGAACTATTATTTCGTGGAGTGATTCAAACACATACTGGTATAATAGTGGCAAGCATTATTTTTGCTATTGTGCATATTCGCTATTGGAAACATTGGTATTTAGTATTAAATGTGCTGATCTTAAGTTTTTGGCTTGGACTTGTTTACGAAATTTCACAACATAACTTAATCACCACAATGGTGATGCATTTTATCATTGATTTTTTATTAGGAATCCAAATAAAGAGAAAAGGAAACTAATTTATTGTTTTGGAGAAGGGGTTATAAATGAAATTAGAATATTATCAGGAACAAGTTGAAAAAAAGCGCCAAAAGCTTGAAAAAATAAATCAAAATGGGAAAGTAAGCAAAGATGAAATAAAGTCTTCCCGGGTTGAAAGGTATGGAAGCAAACGTAAATCGAATATTCAATTTCCGCTTTTAACAGTATTGTCGATCTTTTTTGTCATATTACCAATTGCGGTTTTTATTATTTATTCTTCTTTCGTTAAATAAGAAAACTTTAAACATATATTATTGTACAAGTACATATATTGATGGTAGAGGTGAGAATGGATGGAGCCGTCTATCGTCAATTTGAATGAACAAACAGATGAAGCGACAAAACAAATGCTGCAGCATGTCGTTGATCGAAAGTATAAATTTGAACGCTTAAAAAAGAAGCATCAGCTCATATTATGGACAAGTATTTTATATACATTTCTTTGGTCGTTTTGTTTGTTTTATTTTTTTGTCCGCCCTTATTCATATACATTATTTGAACTTTTTGAAGTCGTTTTTAATCACCAATTATATATCTTTTCATTATTATTAATTGTTTGTTTATGGGGAATGAGTAAAATTTTATTTGATAAAAAGGAAAAAGCAGAAAAGGAATTTCAAGATTTACGTTGTGAAATTATTGATCGCAGTAAAGATTTATGGAAAGGTGAGGCATGGAAAAAGCGTCATGAAATTTTTGAAATGATGAAAACACAGTATGATATTAACTTATACCATGAGAGTAAATGACATGTGCAAGATGAGCTGCAGGATTTTTCCAAAAAATAAAAATGAGAAGATATTTCATCTTCTCAAAAATACTTTTTCTTATTTCTTTCTTCAATAAGTATTTGTGCAGCCTCTCTAAATCTTTGTGAATGTACGATTTCTCGTTCACGCAAAAAGCGTAAACCATCGTTTAAATCTGGATCGTCGCTTAAATTAATAATCCATTGATAAGTAGCCCTTGCCTTTTCTTCAGCTGCAATATCTTCGTAAATGTCTGCAATTGGATCTCCTTTTGCTTGTATATATGATGCCGTCCAAGGAACTCCCGCAGCGTTATGATAATGTAATGCTTTATCATGATCAACATAATGCGCATCTAAACCAGCCGCTTTAAGTTGGTCAGGTGTTGCATCTTTTGTTAATTTATAGACCATCGTTGCGATCATTTCTAAATGGGCAAATTCTTCAGTGCCAATATCGTTTAATAAACCTATTACTTTGCCAGGAATTGTGTAACGCTGATTTAAATACCTAAGAGCTGCAGAAAGTTCACCATCAGCGCCACCATATTGTTCAATCAGCAATTTTGCTAGTTTCGGATTACATGTACTTACTCTTACAGGATATTGAAGTTTCTTCTCATAAACCCACATTTAAAGTCCACTCCTTTAGTAATTGGTAATGATCTTAAACTTCCCAGGGCCAAGGCGATTCCTTCCATTGAAACGGATAAGGCGAATAGCTATAACCAAAGCTCGTAAGTGGGCCAAAATGTTTTTCAAATTCCCTCTTCACTTTTTTACGACTTTTAACTGTTGCATTGTACTGTTCAATGGCATTCTGATCATCAGGATGCGTGTCTAAATATAAGTTCAATTCTACAATGACGAAATCTAAGGCCTGCAGTTCTTCTAATAACTGATAATATTCAGGTGGCAATTCTTTCATCACTGATCACTCCTTTGCACGTTCGTATGGACTGTAATATGAATCATAAAGCGGCTGCCATAATGTACCACGATATAATGCATCTTTTGGTGAAAACTGTGGCAAATTTGGCGGTTGAAAACCCATATATAAATTTGGCGGTGTTGAATAAATCTTTTCTTTTATTGGCGGACAAGGATCAAATGGACCAATAAACGGTTTGTATGTTTTATAAGGCGTGCTCATACTTTTCCTCCTAACATATGTTTTCTTTTAATTTTATGAGGGAATATTGTCCAACATTCTGCATTTAAAAAAAGGAATTTACTCGTTTTTATTGAATTAACAATTAATATTAAAAATGGAGGTGAAGAAGTTTTTTAAAAAAACATATGATTAACATTGATTGTTTATTATGATTTGGCTTTGTTTAACGTTATTCCGACAATGATGGAGACTTATCTTGCTACCGCCAGGAATAAGATGCATTTTGCCATCATCATGGATATAACAACAAATTGCATGACTAGCGTCTAATGATAAAAGTAGGCAATTATCACCAGTTGTATGTTTCTTAATATATTGTAATGGAAATAATCGTAAGAGATGATGTTGTTGTTTAGGAGCTTACAAATGCCGTACTTTTATATGCTTATTGTAATTATTGGAATCATTCTATTGATTTACATGCTGCAGGAAGCATTTCAAAATCATGTATTGTACCAAACGTTTACATTCAGCACATTTCCTAAAGAAATTGGCTCAATGACCTTTTATTTTATTTCCGATGTACATAGACGTAAAATTGACAAGTCCATGATTGACCAAATGATTCAAACGAGTAAACCGCAATTTGTTGTTATTGGGGGAGATCTACTTGAAAAAGGAGTCCCTTTAGCAAGAATTGAGCACAATCTTTCACTGTTAAGTAAAATCGGCCCCATGTATTTTGTTTGGGGAAATAACGATTATGAATTGCAGGAATCTATACTAAAAAGTTTGTTTAAAAGACATAATGTTTATATGTTAAGAAATTCATCCACTGTTTTAGACGGGACTAGAAATTCGCGTATTATGCTAGTTGGTGTTGACGATGTAACAACAGAAAAAGAAGATCTTGAAAAAGCGTTAGAAGGAGTAACAGAAAGAGATTTTAACATTTTAGTCAGCCATAATCCCAAAATTATCGAACAACTTTCTTCTGTTATGCAAATATCATTAGTATTAAGCGGACATACGCATGGTGGACAGATTCATATTTTCGGTTTTAGCCCTTATAAAAGAGGGGGAGTAAAGCAATATGATCAGACAACCTTGCTAATAAGTAATGGGTATGGAACAACGAGACTCCCATTACGTTTAGGGGCAAAACCGGAGACGCATATTATTACGATAAAAAATCATTCATAATAGAAATCACCTTCTTTTTTTGCTCACATAGTATGGTAGCAAGAGCCATACTTAGGGGGCGAATACTATGAAGTTAGAACGTCTTTCATCAAATAAAATAAAATATTCAATATCATTTGAAGAATTATCTGAACATGGCATTTTTGAAAACGATTTTGATGCAATTAATTGGGATGATTTATTTGATGAAATGTTAGATCTTGCCAATGAAGAGTATCATCTTGAGTCAAGTGATACCCTTTCAATAGAAATCTATTCATTTAACGTGAAAGAAATTGTTCTAATTTTAACTTTGTTTGACGTAACTGAACCGTTGAATGAGGATGATGATTTTCAATATGAGCCAATTCGTATGTCCAATGATGTGTATTGTTTTGAAAACATAGAAGACGTGATTTCTTTAGCTATTCAACTTAACAATTTAAATAAGATATGCAATAGCAAGCTTTATGAATTTGAAAATTATTATTATGTGATTGTTGAATATACTCCATATTCAGCTTTATTTTATGAATTTAGTGAAAAAGCAACGATTTCAGAAGCGATGATTGAAGAATATGGTATTCCCATTTTTGAAGATCATGCATTTGATGAAATTTTGTTATATTTCCACTAGTTTTGTAAGCAAGATTGGCTAACAATATTTGGTTTTCCTGCTTGTGTTTTGGCTTCAACTGCTATCTCTAATTGTTTTATATCAGTATATTTAAAGAAGAGTGAAAAAATAATAGTGTTAAGCATTCTTTTGCTTCTTTTTTGTTGATTCATGTCGATCTTTTATGATAAAAAAATCATTAGACAATAATCGACAAGACTAAGGGGTAAAGCGTTTTTAAATTATTAATTTTTACTTCATTTTTTATTTTGCATATATGAACGAAAGATGTATACTATTTTTGAAAGCGATATTTAAAAGTATCTAGGAGGTTTGCAATAATGGCAGCCGAAAAGGGTGCAGATAATAAAACAACCGACGTAAATCATGATGTATTAAAATCAACGCAAACAATCATTCACGAGGCTCTTGAAAGGTTAGGGTATCCCGAAGAAGTTTATGAGCTTTTAAAAGAACCTCTGCGCATGTTAACTGTTAAGATACCGGTAAAAATGGATGACGGTTCAACTAAAGTGTTTACCGGTTATCGTGCTCAGCATAATGATGCTGTTGGGCCAACAAAGGGTGGCGTTAGATTCCATCCGGATGTAACAGAAAATGAAGTAAAGGCATTATCTATTTGGATGACGCTTAAATGTGGTATCGTGAACTTACCATATGGAGGCGGTAAAGGAGGAATTATTTGTGATCCTCGTAAAATGTCATTCCGGGAATTAGAAAATTTAAGTAGAGGCTATGTTCGAGCAATTAGTCAAATTGTTGGGCCTACTAAAGATATTCCAGCACCCGATGTATTTACGAACTCACAAATTATGGCTTGGATGATGGATGAATATAGCCGAATTGATGAATTTAATTCTCCTGGTTTCATTACTGGAAAACCGCTTGTACTTGGTGGTTCACACGGACGGGAATCGGCAACAGCCAAAGGTGTTACGATTTGTATTCGAGAAGCTGCGAAAAAACGCGGTATCAAGTTGGAAGGTGCCCGTGTAGTTATTCAAGGATTCGGGAATGCCGGCAGCTTTTTAGCGAAGTTTATGCACGATGCTGGTGCGAAAGTGATTGGCATTTCAGATGCATACGGTGGTCTTTATGATGAAGAAGGTTTGGATATTGATTACTTGCTTGATCGCCGTGATAGTTTCGGAACAGTAACAACTTTATTCAAAAATACGATTTCTAATAAAGAACTGTTAGAACTTGATTGTGATATTCTCGTTCCTGCGGCGATTGAAAATCAAATTACCGAAGAAAATGCAAATAATATTAAGGCAAAAATTGTAGTGGAGGCAGCCAATGGCCCTACAACATTAGAAGCAACCGAAATTTTAACAAATCGCGGTATTTTATTAGTACCGGATGTACTTGCTTCCTCTGGTGGAGTGACAGTTTCTTACTTTGAATGGGTGCAAAATAACCAAGGTTATTATTGGACCGAAGAAGAAGTAGAAGAAAAACTTGAAAAAGTATTAGTGAATTCTTTTAATACAGTTTACCAAACTGCGCAATCAAGAAGAGTGAATATGCGATTAGCTGCTTATATGATCGGTGTAAGAAGAGTAGCAGAGGCATCACGCTTCAGAGGTTGGATCTAATCCGCAATACTTTAACATTGCAGAGGAAGAAAAAATCTCCTATCATATTATGATAGGAGATTTTTGTGTATTTAATTTGTTGTATTCATGATATGAGGTGATTTTCATGCAAAAAGAAGAATGTATTATTATTGGCGGCGGTCCATGCGGCTTATCCGCAGCGATAGAATTACAAAATATAGGGAAGAGTCCACTTGTTATTGAAAAAGGAAATATTGTCAATGCCATTTATCATTATCCAACTCATCAAACATTTTTCAGTTCAAGTGATCGTCTTGAAATTGGCGAAGTGCCTTTTATTACCGAAAACTTAAAACCAAAAAGAAATCAGGCACTAACTTATTATCGAGAAGTAGTAAAAAGAAAACAGTTGCGGATTAATCGGTTTGAAGCAGTTCTTAGCGTTGAAAAACAAGAAAATGGTATGTTTTTTGTGAAAACATCAAAGAATATATATGAAACTTCGTATGTGATTATTGCTACTGGATACTATGACAATCCAAACTTATTACATATTCCTGGTGAAAATTTAAATAAAGTACATCACTACTTTAAAGAGCCACATCCATATTTTGATACGGACGTCGTTGTTGTGGGGGGCAAAAATTCAGCCGTAGACGCTGCCATTGAACTAAACAAAGCGGGTGCCCGTGTGACTGTTCTATATCGTGGATCTCGTTATTCAGAAAGTGTTAAACCATGGATTTTGCCTGAATTTGATTCTCTTGTTCGCAACGGCAAAGTGAAGCTTGAATTCCATGCACATCTTAAAGAAATTAAAGAGAAAAGTGTAATTTATACGGTGAATGATGAACAAAAAGAAATTGCGAACGATTTTGTTTTCGCAATGATCGGCTATCATCCTGATCATTCATTTTTAGCAAAGATGGGAATTGAAATTGATAAGGCTACAGGAAGACCTGAATATGACGATGAGACGATGGAAACGAATATACGAGGGATCTTTATTGCGGGCGTCATTGCGGCGGGAAATAATGCAAATGAAATATTTATTGAGAATGGTCGCTTTCATGGAGGGCTTATTGCTCAAGCAATCCAACATCGAGAGTTAAATAAATAATCGTTATTTTTGATGATTGGCATTTTGTGGAAGGAGATTAAAATATGAATAGAAAAGTGGCTTTAGTCACAACAGGCGGTACAATTGCAAGCAAACAAACTGAATCGGGACGGCTTGCATCAGGAGAATTAACAGGTGAAGAGCTTTCCCAGTTATGCCATTTGCCGAATGATATTCATGTCGATATTTATTCAACCTTCCAATTGCCATCCATGCATATAACGATGGGTCATCTTTTACAATTAAAAGAGAAAATAGAAATGATTTTTAAAAATGAAGAATATGATGGTCTCGTTATTACTCATGGAACAGATTCACTTGAAGAAACAGCATATTTTCTTGATTTAACGATTGCTGATAGAAGACCACTTGTTGTCACAGGGTCTCAAAGACCACCGGGTGAGCAAGGATCTGATGCATATATAAATATTCGCCATGCAATTTATACGGCCAGTTGTAAAGACTTAATTGACGCAGGGACGGTTGTTGTCTTTAATGAGCGGATTTTTAATGCGCGATATGTAAAAAAAGTCCATGCTTCAAATATTCAAGGATTCGATGTGTTTGGCTTTGGATATTTAGGAATTATTGATAATGATCATGTCCATATTTATCAGAAACCAATACACCATGATGTCCATATGCTTACAGGCGAAATTCCTGCTGTTGATATCATCAAATGCTATCTTGATGCAGACGGAAAATTTATACATGCAAGCATTCAATCAGGTGCCAAAGGAATCGTTTTAGAAGGTGTAGGAAGAGGACAAGTTGCACCAAACATGGTAAATGCTATTCAAAAAGCGTTAGATAATGGGATAAAAGTTGTCGTTACGACAAGTGCTGAAGAAGGAGAAGTATATACAACATATGATTACGAAGGCAGTGCATATGATTTATATAAACGAGGTGTGATTTTAGGAAGAGATTATGACAGTAAAAAAGCACGAATAAGACTTGCTGTTTTGTTAGCCTCTCATGATCATATATCACAGCAGCATTTCGGTTAACACATCATCACTTAAATGAAAAAACTAGGCTTATGCTTATTTAATCATTCTGCGAATTTAAGTTATTTATCGAAAAACGAAAAAAACAAGCAATCTTTCTTCTTCGTTTTTCCATGAAAGAATGTACTTTAATAAAATTGAATTTATTCATAAAATCGTAGTGTGCTTTTTATGACGAATATTTCCAATCTTTTCTTTTCGTGTTACGATAAATAGGAAGTCTTAGTCTTTTTGACTGGGAAGCTACCTGAAAGAAAAGAGAGGTATAACTATGCTGATGATTTTGTCAGCAGGCATTGCTCCGGGATTTGCTCTACTTTGCTATTTTTATTTACGGGATCAATTTGAGCCGGAACCAATACTTGCTGTTATAAAAGCTTTTATTTATGGTGCAGTGATTACTTTTCCGATCATGTTTATGCAATATGTTTTAACTACCGAGCATTTATTAACAGGAAATGTTCAAAATGCTTTTATTCAGTCTTCGCTTTTGGAAGAATTTTTTAAATGGTTTATTCTCTTTTTTATTACATTCCAGAATGAAGAATTTACAGAACCGTTTGATGGGATTGTTTATGGCGTAAGTGTTTCATTAGGGTTTGCAACTGTCGAAAATATTTTATACTTGTTTGCCAACGGTGTTGGACTAGCTTTTGGAAGAGCGTTTATGCCTGTCTCAAGTCATGCCTTATTTGGTGTTATTATGGGATATTATTTAGGTAAAGCAAGATTTTCCTCTAAACACCGATTAAGCTTGATCATATTATCATTTATCATTCCGTACATGTTGCATGGTTTGTATGATTATATTATGCTAACACAACATCGGTGGATTTATTATATGATTCCTTTTATGCTTGGTTTATGGTGGCTTGCCTTAAAAAAAGTAAAGCAAGCGCATCTTCTTTCCGCGCAGCATTTTAAGCAACAGTCCGTTCATCAAAATCAAACATATTTTTAAAAATCTATTTGCTTATGTATTTTCCTTCAAAATCTCTATGAGTAAGCTTTGTTTCTTTTTACTGTTTTCAATGAAAGGACCGCCTTATAAAACGGCCGTTTCACATGAATGAGTCTAGAAAATCTTTAAAAACAACATTATGTGTAACAAACAGGTTATTAAACAGCCGACTGAAGATCGGCTGTTTTTTTTGTATAAAAGACTACTTAAAACCTAAAACTACAGTTAATTCAATTTTCATTTGGGGGTTATGCATAATGAAGGGCAGTACCTTTATTAAAATGATATTTTGCTTGACCGTTTGTTGTGCGGGATTCATGCTAACAACGAATAAACAACATACCTACGCATTTACTAGTCAAGTAATACAGCGAGGAGCCGTTGGGGATGATGTCATCGAATTGCAAGCAAGATTACAATATATCGGATATTACAAAGGAAAGATTGATGGGGTATTTGGTTGGAGTACTTATTGGGCATTGCGAAATTTTCAAGAAG
This sequence comes from Heyndrickxia ginsengihumi, assembly GCF_011008565.1. Lineage (GTDB taxonomy): Bacteria > Bacillota > Bacilli > Bacillales > Bacillaceae_C > Weizmannia > Weizmannia ginsengihumi. Next base: position 45,947 of record NZ_JAAIWK010000019.1, on the reverse strand, counting down.
CATTTGGCTTACCTATTGACGGATTGGCAGGTGCAACTACAAAAGCAAAATTAGTTAAAGCCTCTAAATATGATGCTAGTTATGTGAAAGCCCAAGTGAATAGTGGCAAAAGTTTTACTTATTATGGTGGGGTTAGTCAAAAGAAACAGACGTCTTCAGGCACATCTAATACGACAACGAAAACGACTACAGCAAACGTGCCAAATGGTTATTCTCAAAATGATATTCAATTACTAGCGAATGCAGTATACGGGGAAGCCCGTGGAGAGCCATATGAGGGACAGGTGGCGGTTGCAGCAGTTATTTTAAACAGAGTTGAGAGCCCTTCGTTCCCTAATACCATTTCTGGAGTTATTTTTGAACCAGGAGCGTTTACTGCTGTTTCTGATGGACAAATATGGTTGACACCTAATGAAACGGCTAAAAAAGCAGTATTAGACGCAATTAACGGCTGGGATCCATCAGGAAATGCTCTTTACTATTTTAATCCAGCTACAGCAACAAGTAAATGGATATGGTCACGGCCACAAATTAAGCGGATTGGGAAACATATTTTTTGTAAATAAAGGGGTGAAAGAACATGTTTAGAGGAGTTGTAATTACAATTTTAACTTTGGCAATTGTTGGTACTGCTGTCTGGGGTTATCAAGAGCATCGTGAAAAGAATGCGATTTTAATTAATGCAGAAAATAATTATCAAAGATCCTTTCATGATTTAGCGTATAAAATGGATCTATTGCATGATGAAATAGGGAATACGCTCGCAATGAATTCACGAAAATCGCTTTCACCTGCATTAGCAGATGTATGGAGATTAACATCAGAAGCACATACTGATGTTGGCCAATTACCATTAACATTGCTTCCGTTTAATAAAACAGAGGAATTTCTGACAAATGTTGGGAATTTTAGTTATCGAACTTCTGTTAGAGATTTAGATAAACAGCCTTTGACTGATCAAGAATATGCTACTCTGAAAAAATTATATTCTCAAAGTCAAAATATTCAGGATGAGCTACGAAACGTTCAGCATATGGTCTTAAAAAATCATCTTCGCTGGATGGATGTAGAAATGGCGCTCGCCAACGGGAAAGAAGCAACAGATAATACAATTATTGATGGTTTTAAGACAGTAGAAAAAACTGTAAAAGGCTATGATCAAACTAACTTAAATAATGTTTCAAATGTTAGTTTTCAAAAACGAGATGATCAATATAAAAATGTAAAAGGTAAACAAATTTCAAAAAATGAAGCGATCAACATTGCTAAAAAATATGCTGGAATAAATAAAGTCAAACATGCGACAGTAAGCAAAAACGGAAAAGGTGCCAACTTTGATTTTTATAGTGTTACATTACTAGATCAAACTGGAAATGAAATCTCGACAGATATTACGAGAAAAGGTGGATATCCAATTTGGTTGATAAATAAAAGAGCAATTGGTAAACAAAAAATAAGCTTAAATAAAGCAGCTACCCAAGCACAACATTTTCTTAATGCACATCAGTTTGAACATATGGAAATATTTGAAAGCAGTCAATATGACACAGTCGGCGTTTTTTCATTTGTTACTGTTCAAAATGGAGTACGCATTTATCCAGAGGCGATCAAGATGAAGATCGCATTAGATAATGGTCAAATTATTGGATTTGCTGCAGATGATTTTGTAAAAAGCCACTATAAACGTTCTTTACCAAAACCTTCAATAAGTGAAAAAGAAGCAAGAAGTAAAGTGAATCCAAAATTACAAATTAAAGAGAGTCACCTTGCTATCATTGTAGGTGATCTAGGAAAAGAAGTACTTTGCTACGAATTTTTAGGAACGTTAGATAATGATACGTATCGAATTTTTGTGAATGCACAAACAGGAAATGAAGAGAAAGTAGAAAAGCTAAAAGATACAGAACAAATATATGGAAGCTCCATTTAGACATTTTTACGAGACAAAACAGTCTGACCACCGTGTCAGGCTGTTTTGCTCGTTATGTAGAACAAATCGGTTATTTATGTAATAATGTAGGTGACTATATTTTTAAGAGGTATGGATTTATGTTGAAAATTGGTACACAGCTCACTCTACAGCCGTTAGATCAAGAACATCTATATAAATGCAGAGTTGCGGATATCAAAGGAGATAGACTGTTTATTGATTATCCAATAGATGTTGACACAAATAAAACGGTATTCCTATTAAATGAACAATCCCTAACAGTAGAATTTGTTTTAGACAATGGTGCATATCGCTTTAACAGTAAGGTAATTGGAAGAGAAAAAAGGAATGTCCCGGTTCTAGTACTATCATATCCAGAGGAAGAGCAAATACATAAAATACAACGGCGCCAATATGTCCGTGTAAATGCGACGGTTGATGTATCACTTCATTTTTTTGAATCAGATACAAAAATTATTACTGTTACAAAAGATATTAGCGCAGGAGGTTGTGCTGTTTTACTTCCCGATACTTATACCCCGCATGTAAATGAGGAAGGAAAAGCGCTTGCCGTATTACCATTTAAATCAAATTATCATTATCTTTGGCTGCCATTTTCTGTGGTGAGAACAAAAGAATTTGAAGAACAACATATTGCTTCTTTAAAATTTCATGATACGACAGGCATTGATAGGCAGATTATTATCCGCTACTGTTTTCAGCAACAAGTAAAAATGCGGCAAAAAGGCATCGACATGTAGCTACTGCACATATCACATCTATTTTTATCTGTATAAAAATTTTATACTCACTAATACTGAATAGTAATGCTAAGTAAGGAAATATATATAAATAAGTGAGAGATGAATGGTTTAAATAGCTATTGTCCATCACAAGACGAAGGCATGAATGGATATAAAAGAGTAATTGTTGTAAGCACTTGAATGGAAGAAATGTAAATAACGATCGGTGAGTTTTTTCACTGCTCGTATAAATGTGCATACGTTTTATGTTAGAATGGATAATGATAATGTCATTTCAAGTTCGATAGATTTGTTGTAACAACTTAAGATTGGGTGAAGGTAAATGAAAAAAATAAATATCGCTATTGATGGTCCAGCAGCTGCTGGAAAAAGTACTGCTGCAAAAAAAGTAGCGGAAAAATTAAATTACATATACATTGATACAGGTGCAATGTATCGTTCGTTAACATATAAAGCGCTACAGCATCAAATTGATGTGGAAGATGAGAAGGCATTAACAAACTTACTAGTTGCCACTACCATTACACTATTGCCAAGTGACGAAGGTCAAGTCGTTTTAGTTGATGGCGAAGATGTAACGCTTAAAATTCGCGAACGTGATGTGACGAATTCAGTATCATTCGTTGCCAAGCATCAAACTGTCCGTGAAGAAATGGTTCGACGCCAAAAAGAATTTGCAGAAGATGGCGGAGTTGTCATGGATGGTCGTGATATAGGAACGCATGTTTTGCCGAATGCAGAGTTAAAAATTTTCTTACTTGCAAGTGTAGAAGAACGTGCTTTAAGAAGACATGCAGAAAACTTGGCGAAAGGCTATGAATCGGATTTGGAGCAATTAAAAGCTGAAATTGCTAAACGTGATAAATTAGATTCTGAACGTGCTATTTCCCCATTGCGAAAAGCTGACGACGCAATTGAGCTTGATACAACTAGTATGACGATTGAAGAAGTTGTTGATAAAATGCTTTCGTTGGCTAAAGCAAAAATAACAGAATAAAGTATTAATTCATCTTATTCAGGTTCTTTTCTTGACAAATTATCATATTTATTAGAAGTTTATAATAAGAGATTTTTCCTTGTGAAAGAAATGGGTTAAATTTTAGCCGTTGGATAAGGAGGAAGTACATATGTCTGATGAATTAAATAATATTGAAGTGAAGTCTTTTAATGTAGGGGATAAAGTTAAAGGGATCGTAACGAAAATTGAAGAAAAGCAAGTAATTGTATCAATTGAAGGAAGCAAAGTGGATGGAATTATTCCAATAAGTGAGCTTTCCAATCTTCATATTGAGCAGGCAGCAGATGTTGTTCAGGAAGGTGAAACGCTTGATTTAGTCATAACAAAAGTTGAAGAGGACGCCGTTATCCTTTCAAAAAGAAAATTGGATGCCGAAAAAGCATGGGAAGATTTAAAACAAACATTTGAAGACGATGAAGTGATTGAAGCAACCGTTAATGAAGTAGTAAAAGGCGGTTTAGTCGTTGATTTAGGTGTTCGTGGTTTTGTTCCTGCATCTCTCGTTGAAGATCATTTTGTTGAAGATTTTTCTGATTATAAAGGTAAAACATTACTGTTCAAAATTGTTGAGCTAGATCAGGATCAAAATCGTTTAATTCTTTCACATCGTGCAGTTGTTGAGTCTCAAAAAGAAGAACAAAAACATGCGATTCTAGACCGTATTGAAGCAGGTCAGGTCCTTGAAGGAACTGTTCAAAGATTAACTAATTTTGGAGCTTTTGTAGATATAGGCGGGGTCGATGGACTCGTACATATTTCACAGCTCTCTTATGAAAGAGTTGAATCTCCTTCTGATGTATTAAAAGAAGGTGAAAAAGTACAAGTAAAAGTGTTATCCGTTGATCGTGATAATGGCAGAATTTCATTATCAATCAAAGAAACTTTGCCTGGTCCATGGAAAGATGTTGAAGAGAAAATGAAAAAAGGCTCTGTTCATACAGGAACTGTAAAACGATTAGTTTCATTCGGAGCGTTTGTTGAAGTTCTTCCAGGTGTTGAAGGTTTAGTGCATATTTCGCAAATATCTCATAAACATATTTCTACTCCGCACGAAGTGTTAAAAGAAGGACAAGAAGTGAAAGTAAAAGTTTTAGAAGTGAGTGAAAGTGAACATCGTCTTTCTTTAAGTATGAAAGAACTCGAGGAAAATGATACGCAAATAGATTATGAACTACCAGAAGAAACGACTGGCTTTCAGCTTGGGGATGTAATAGGTGACCAGCTGAGAAAATTAAGAGATCAATCATAATAATAACAGTTTTCTAACACCACATTCCATTAATATATAGGCAAATCAAACTTATATATTGATGAATGTGGTGTTTTATTTTATTTTTGTCTTTTTCTTGCTTCATCAGGTCCCTCTAATCGTGTAGCACCGCCGTAGTGCAAAGCTTGATCACGATCACTTTCAACTTTGCCGCTCTCTCTTAATTTTTTCTCTTGACGATCTTTTCCCAAGTAAATCACCTCCTATTTTAGTATGTCTTAAATTAAGTTTCTTTATCACGATTAGACTTTTGTAATCTTTCCTATAATGATCAATAGGAGGGGTTATATTGTGAGTGGAATATTATGTTTAGGTGTACTGTGGGCAATATGGATAACTGCTACTTTTTGGATGGATAAGGATCGTAAGGAAAGATTTCCAATTGCCTTTTGTTCATTAATATTAATGATCTCATTTTCATACAAAATTCAATTATTTCATGTGGAAGTTCAGCTACCAGCGGTTATACTGCTAATAATAGGCTATTATTATATTGCACACTTTAAATATCGAAAAATACTCTATATGCTTATCTCTATATTTATTATCATGATTGGATATGCAGGATTATTATTAATCGAGTTGTATGATCCAGTCTGGATTGTGATCAACCGAACAATTATGTATAGTATTTTGTTTTTCATGTTTGCCCAGCTACTTGCTTCAGAATCTATGTTCATCGGAATTACAATCGTATTAATGGGGACGATTCATGGCGAATTTTTATACGCACATATATTGCATAAATGGGATTTACAGCAAACAGCTGGGTCATATGCTTATTTAGATTGCTGTGCAGCATTTGTATTAATCGAATGCAGTTGGGTATTAGTAAGCCGTGTGTTTTCTTCATTGTCTATGAAAGATATTGTTGAAAAAGATAAGCAAGGATAGCTTTCCCTCTATTGCTAAGAAAGGATATTATTGTTAAACTACTAAAGTTGAAGAAGTTATACTAATAAATTAAAAAGAGAGGGTGAATCATGTGACAAAACCAGTTGTTGCAATTGTTGGACGCCCAAATGTTGGTAAGTCGACAATCTTTAATCGCATTGTCGGAGAAAGAGTCTCAATCGTTGAAGATATCCCAGGAGTTACCCGGGATCGAATATATAGTTCTGCGGAATGGTTAACACATGAATTTAACATTATAGATACTGGTGGAATTGACATTGGTGATGAGCCGTTTTTGGAACAAATTAGACAGCAGGCCGAAATTGCCATTGATGAGGCTGATGTCATTATTTTCATTGTTAGCGGAAGAGAAGGCGTTACATCTGCTGATGAGATGGTTGCAAAAATTTTATATAAATCAAAAAAACCAGTTGTGCTTGCGGTAAATAAAATTGATAATCCTGAAATGAGAGACCAAATTTATGACTTTTATGCACTCGGTTTTGGGGAGCCATTCCCAATATCTGGAGCACATGGGATTGGTCTAGGAGATTTGTTAGATGAAGTTGCGAAACATTTTCCTAATAAAGATGATGAGGAATATGATGACGATGTCATTAAGTTTTGTTTCATCGGGCGTCCGAATGTCGGAAAATCTTCGCTTTTTAATGCAATTTTAGGAGAAGATCGTGTGATCGTCAGCGATGTTGAAGGGACTACTCGGGATGCAATTGACACGATCTATACGTATGACGGTCAAACATATGTTATGATTGATACAGCAGGTATGAGAAAAAAAGGGAAAGTATACGAATCGACGGAGAAATATAGTGTCCTTCGTGCGTTACGTGCAATTGAACGATCAGATGTAGTTTGTGTTGTATTAAACGGTGAAGAAGGGATTAGAGAACAAGATAAACGAATAGCTGGGTATGCGCATGAAGCTGGGAGAGCAGTTATTATCGTTGTAAATAAATGGGATGCTGTCGAAAAGAATGAAAAAACGATGAAGGAATTTACCGAGAAAATTCGAGATCATTTTCAATTTTTAAGTTATGCACCTATTATTTTCGTATCAGCTAAGACAAAAAAACGTCTTTCAAACTTATTCCCATTAATTCAAACTGTTAGCGAAAGTCATGCAATGCGTGTTCAATCAAGCATTTTGAATGAAGTGGTTACGGATGCTGTAGCAATGAATCCGACACCAACAGATAAAGGCCGAAGATTAAAGATTTACTATACAACACAAGTTGCTGTAAAGCCGCCTACTTTTGTCATTTTCGTTAATGATCCTGAGCTTCTTCATTTTTCATATGAGCGCTTTTTGGAAAATCGAATTCGAGATGCATTTGAATTTACGGGTACACCAATTCGAATTATTGCACGGGCAAGAAAATAAATAAAAGAGGTGTTTGTTTTGGGTAATCTAAAAGGCAACATAGCGGTATTAGGCGCTGGAAGCTGGGGAACAGCCCTTTCAATGGTATTGGCAGACAATGGGTATAGTGTTCGTTTATGGGGATATAAACAAGAACAAATCGATGAAATTAACGAAAAGCATACAAATGAAAAATATTTGCCGAATATTAAGTTGCAGAAAGAAATTGTTGGCTATACTTCGCTTTCTGATGCTTTAGCAGGGATTGACGAAATTGTATTAGCCGTACCGACAAAGGCTATTAGAGATGTGTTAAAGCAACTGATTGAAATTTTAAAAACGCCAATTACGATTATACATGTAAGCAAAGGAATTGAACCAGATACTCTAATGCGTATTTCTGAAATCATAGAAGATGAAATGCCTGCATCATTATTAAAAGATGTTGTTGTTCTTTCTGGTCCAAGCCATGCAGAAGAAGTCTGTTTACGCCATCCTACAACGGTCGCTGTTTCTTCTGAAAATTTAGAAGCAGCGAAAAGAGCGCAAGATTTATTTATGAACTCGCATTTTCGCGTCTATACAAATACAGATATTATTGGAGTTGAAATTGGCGGGTCTCTAAAAAACATTATTGCATTAGCTGCCGGCATTTCTGACGGATTAGGGTATGGAGATAATGCAAAAGCAGCCTTAATTACAAGGGGGCTTGCTGAAATTACTCGTCTTGGCATTAAAATGGGAGCTAATCCATTGACGTTTTTAGGACTTGCAGGAATTGGGGATTTAATTGTAACTTGTACAAGTGTGCATTCCCGCAATTGGCGTGCAGGAAATTTACTTGGAAAAGGTAAAAATCTTGATGAAGTTTTAGAAAGTATGGGTATGGTTGTTGAGGGCGTGCGAACAACGAAAGCAGCTTACCAGCTAGCAGAAAAATACGATGTTAAAATGCCGATCGTAGATGCTCTCTATCATGTGTTATTTAGTCAACTTGATCCAAAAGCGGCAGTTGATAACCTCATGGGCCGTATGAAAAAACATGAAATGGAAGACCTGGAGGTCATGATTGATACACAAGTACAAAAGTAAATAATGTGGCGTTTATATAAATGATTATCGTTATTCTATAATACTTAAGGGATTCTTATTGCAACTAGGCTTTCTTAGGATGCAAACTAGAAAAAGTTTGCATAAACTGCAGTGAAAGTTAAAATGCTTTAAACATGCGGTGTGGGTTGATGTCCCTTTTTAAACTGAAGTAAAGCTGACGCTCCTTTACTTCAGTTTTTTGTTTAACAGATGTTATTTTTACCGTTATTTTAAAGTGCTTATGAATGTGATAAATATATAACAAAAATTATTTATTAAATGTTTTTCGCTTGTAGCACTGTAGACGAGAACAGTTCATGAATCCTCCCCTATGTTCATTAGGGGCAAAAAAATATAACAGTATCATAAACAAAGTTGTCATATCCTTTCTTCTTGTCAATATATTGTAGAAGAAAGGATTTATTTTTTTTATGGCTTAGTTAAACAATATTGTTGGTAAACGTCATTTTTGGGTCCATTCGTGTGAAACAGGTGTATTACATACCCCTCATTATTTCGCTAATGGGATCAATGGACTAAAACATCAGCAACGTGATTTAACAGAGCCTTTTTATAAAAAAATATTTTTATAGTCATAATTATATAGGACAACATCATACACATATAGTGTCCAACCATAATTGAAGGATGTAATGTCCCGGGAACTAATGTAGGGAGGGAATCTCTTGGAAAAGGTAGATATTTTTAAAGATATCGCCGAACGCACAGGTGGTGATATCTATTTAGGAGTAGTTGGTGCAGTAAGAACAGGAAAATCAACATTTATTAAAAAATTCATGGAATTAGTAGTACTGCCGAATATTACAAACGAAGCTGATAGAAATCGAGCACAAGATGAATTGCCACAAAGTGCTGCTGGAAGAACAATCATGACAACAGAGCCCAAATTTGTGCCAAACCAAGCGGTAACCGTACATGTTGATGAGGGACTTGATGTGAATATTCGACTCGTTGATTGTGTGGGCTATACAGTCCCAGGTGCAAAAGGGTATGAAGATGAAAATGGGCCACGTATGATTCATACACCATGGTATGAAGAGCCAATTTCTTTTCACGAAGCAGCTGAAATTGGTACAAGAAAAGTAATACAAGAGCATTCGAGCATTGGGGTTGTTATTACAACAGATGGCTCTATTGGAGAGATTCCAAGAAGTGATTATATTGAGGCTGAAGAACGTGTCATTCAAGAACTTAAAGAAGTCGGTAAACCATTTATTATCGTTATTAACTCTGCAAAACCATTTCATCCAGAAACAGACGCACTGCGAAAAGAACTACAAGAGAAATATGATTTACCAGTCATTGCGATGTCAGTTGAAAGTATGCGTGAAGCAGATGTATTAACTGTTTTGCGTGAAGCATTGTATGAATTCCCAGTATTAGAAGTAAATGTAAATCTTCCTAGCTGGGTTATGGTGCTAAAAGAAAATCATTGGTTACGAGAAAACTATCAAGAGGCTGTGAAAGAGTCTGTTAAAGATATAAAAAGACTTCGTGATGTTGATCGTGTTGTCCAATCATTTAATGAATACGATTTTATTGATAATGCTAGTCTTGCTGGAATTGAAATGGGTCAGGGTGTTGCGGAAATTGATTTGTATGCCCCTGATGAACTATATGATCAAGTATTAAAAGAAATTGTCGGGGTTGAGATTCGCGGAAAAGACCATTTATTAGAGTTAATGCAAGATTTTGCGCACGCAAAAACAGAATACGATCAAATCTCTGATGCTTTAAAAATGGTAAAACAGACAGGCTACGGTATTGCTTCTCCGAGTTTACAAGATATGAGTTTAGATGAACCGGAAATTATTCGTCAAGGATCTAGATTTGGTGTTCGACTTAAGGCAGTTGCACCATCCATTCATATGATCAAAGTCGATGTAGAATCTGAGTTTGCGCCAATAATCGGTACAGAGAAGCAAAGTGAAGAGCTGGTCCGCTATTTGATGCAAGACTTTGAAGATGATCCGCTTTCAATTTGGAATTCAGATATTTTTGGCCGGAACTTAAGTTCAATCGTTCGTGAAGGGATTCAAGCAAAACTATCGCTTATGCCTGAAAACGCGCGTTATAAGCTAAAAGAAACGTTAGAAAGAATTATCAATGAAGGCTCCGGCGGACTCATTGCGATTATTCTTTAAAACTTCTTCAGTTTGTTAAGTTCATAACGCAAAATGAACATTCTGCAACATCATGCAGGATGTCTTTTTTTGTTTTTTTCTAAAGAACGTTGTTTTTAAACTTAAAGAGTAATTGATTTCACTCCAGGATACTTGTGTCTTTAAAAGATGGTTGATTAAGTAATGTTGTTCACTTTTTTTGTTCAGAAAGAAGTTGATTGGGGAGAGGAGTGGAAACTAACTACTCCATCATCGTGAAAAAGTTATCAATGTCATATCGTGAATCTGTAGTTTGATTGAAATAATTGTACATTTAAATGATTTTCTCCATTTTGAATAATCTTAACTTAACCATTGTTTACAGCATATTTTATACTGAAAACTACTAAATTTGCTCCTTGACTAGAAAAACATATGGCAAATAAAGAAAAGTTTACCTCTATTCGCTAATTATTCTTGCTAAGCGAAAACGATTATGATAATCTTTTAACAGAATTGGTGTTGACCGAAAACTACCGATTCTATTCGGTTTAAACGTTTATAATTAAGTAAAACCGTATAAAATGAAAATAAGATTTGAAATTGGTCAACAAGTTCTCTTTAGAGGAGGTGAAAGTAATGAATAAAACTGAATTAATCAATGCTGTAGCTGAGGCTACTGAACTTTCTAAAAAAGATACTACTAAAGCTGTTGATGCTATTTTCGAAGCAATTCAAAATGCATTAGCAAGTGGCGATAAAGTACAACTAATTGGTTTTGGTAACTTCGAAGTTCGTGAACGTGCTGCCCGTAAAGGTAGAAATCCACAAACTGGTGAAGAAATCGAAATTGCAGCAAGTAAAGTTCCTGCGTTTAAACCAGGTAAGGCACTCAAGGATGCAGTAAAATAATTACATATGTTCACTTTGAGTGATTTAAAGGACTGCTAATGTGTGTTAGCAGTCCTTTTTTAAATGTAAGTTAGTAAATATCGCCGTAAAGGCAACTAAATTAGAGACTGGATAATCTATCATTTTGTTAACGACCTTCGTATAAAAATGATAACGTGTTATGTTCGTGAGCTTTTCTCAAAGACAGATACTGAATTTTGCCCCTGTTTCACTACTATGATATGATTAAGTGTAGTGTCAGTATCAGTACATCGTTCGTTTTAATTTGCTTAAAAATGAAAGAGGGATATAAATGAAAAATGCTTCAAATACAGATTTTGTGGTAATTAAAGCTTTGGAGAACGGAGTTAGTGTTATTGGTCTTTCAAGAGGTTCTGATACAAAATTGAATCATACTGAGAAATTAGACCGTGGTGAAGTATTAATTGCCCAATTTACTGAGCATACGTCAGCAATTAAAATTCGCGGCAACGCCCAAATTATGACAAGCATTGGTGATGTTGAAAGTAAAGATGAAAAATAATCTTTCATGCTGAAATGTAGAATTTGAGAACATCTTAACTCCTATTTTACATTTATGCTATAATATTTTACGACTATCTAAACAAAGAAAGAAATGGGGATTAAGGGTTATGTCAGTGCAAGTAAGTCAACAACAAGTTGCAGCAATAAAGGAAAGCATTCGTAAAGAGGTCACACAAGATTATTTAAAAAAATACATTGAAACACCATACATAGATGAAGACCGTATATTGCTTTTAATTAGCAGCATCGCGAATCAAACGATTACGGAGCATGAAAAGGAACAATCTATTGTAGCAACTATGTTAATACAAATTGCCCTTGATACCCATGAGAAAATAACTAATTTAGACGAAGCACTTAAAAATCGCCAATTAACAGTACTAGCAGGAGACTATTTTAGCAGTTTATATTATAAATTGCTTTCTAATATGAGCAATGTACAATTGATCAATATTTTGGCAAAAGCCATTCAAACAGTTAATGAATATAAAGTACTGGTCTATAAAATGGAAGCTACGGATATAGATGGATTTATTGATAATTTAAAGAAGACAGAATCGATCATTGCAACAGAATTTATACAATTTTTTGATGGCAACTCTTCGTTTGTATCTTTAAGTGAAGAAATGCTTTTACTAAATAGACTTATAAGAGAGAAAGAAAAAGCTATATCGGGGAAGCATTCTATTTTATTTGAAGCATTAATCAACTTCTGTCTGCCAAATATCGAATTATCTTTCCAAAAATTAAAAAGGGACTTAAAAATAGAGCTGTTTAAAATTGCCAATCGTTACATAGAACAAAGCATGCAATGTATTGAGAAGGAAATAGCAAACCTTCCTACAATTAATTCATTACTAAACCAACGGATTAAATCATTAATTCAGCGTACAAATACTACAAGTATAATTTTGGAAGAAGGGTAAGCAATGCCGACGAAGGAAGAACGTGTTCATCGAGTTTTTGAAAAGATTTCGGATAACTATGATCAAATGAATTCAGTCATTAGCTTTAAACAGCATAAAAGATGGCGTAAAGATACAATGAAAAAAATGGCTGTTAAGAAGGGTGCGACGGCACTAGATATTTGCTGCGGAACAGCAGATTGGACAATTGCTTTAGCGGAGGCAGTTGGAACAAATGGCAAAGTCTATGGCCTTGATTTTAGCGAAAACATGCTTGAAGTTGGAAGGAAAAAAATAACTCAATTAGGTCTTAGCCACGTTGATTTAATTCATGGAAATGCAATGGAGTTGCCTTTTGAGGATAACTCATTTGATTATGTTACGATCGGCTTCGGTTTAAGAAATGTTCCAGACTATATTCAAGTGTTAAAAGAAATGTATCGTGTATTAAAACCAGGTGGAATGGCTGTATGTCTTGAGACCTCACAGCCAACGCTAATTGGGTATCGTGAGCTATATTATTTATATTTCAGCCATATTATGCCAATGCTTGGAAAGCTTTTTGCAAAAAGTTATAAAGAATATTCATGGCTTCAAGAATCAGCTAAAAATTTTCCTGGTATGAAAGAATTAGCTTTAATGTTTCAAAAAGTAGGATTTGAACGCATTATTTATAAGCCATATAACGGTGGAGTGGCTGCCTCACATATCGGTTACAAACAGAAATGACAAGCTGGGTGGAGAAAATATGAAATTACAACTGACGTATTCGTTTTTAAAAACGGATATTGACCTAATTGAAAAAGAACTTGAGGCTGCCATCAAATCGGACTCCGCTGTCATACAGAAAGCCTCGTTAAATTTACTAAAAGCAGGTGGCAAGCGTATTCGCCCTGTTTTTGTACTGCTTGGTGCAAAATTCGGAGATTATCATATTCAACAAGTAAAAAATGTTGCTGTCGCCCTAGAATTAATTCATATGGCAACACTTGTGCATGATGATGTGATCGATGATTCCGAATTGCGAAGAGGAAAACCAACAGTTAAAGCTGAATGGGATAATCGGATTGCTATGTATACGGGAGACTATATTTTAGCAACTGCACTTCAATATATGACAAAAATAGATAATATTTTGGCACATCAAGTGCTGTCAAATTCACTTGTTGAAGTTTGTATTGGGGAAATTGAACAAATTAAAGATAAATATCGATTTGATCAGCATTTGAAAGATTATTTGCGCCGTATAAAAAGAAAAACTGCTCTTTTAATTGCAATTAGTTGTCAACTAGGAGCAATTTCAACAAATGCAGAAGAAAAAGTGCATCGTACGCTATTTCGTTTTGGCTACTATGTTGGGATGAGCTATCAAATTATTGATGATATACTTGATTTTACAGGAACCGAAGAGCAACTAGGCAAACCGGCTGGTGAGGACTTAAGACAAGGGAATATAACATTACCAGCTTTATTTGCAATGGAAGATGAGCGGATAAAGAAGAAAATTGAGAGAGTACACGAACATACTACAAAGGAAGAAATGTCAATCATTATTCAATCAATTATTGATTGCGGTGCAATTGAAAGATCATACGAAGTAAGTCAAAAGTATTTGAAAAAGGCGCTTGAAACATTAGACATGCTTCCAAATCAGAGAATTAAAAAAACGTTAGCACAATTAGCGAAGTATATCGGAAAGAGAAAATTTTAATAGAGATATGAAGTGGCGATTAGTGAAGTAAATAATACTTCATTAATCATTACTTGAATAAATTGTGAAGCGCTTCCAAAAATTGTTGCGAAAAGCTAGAATGAATGATACTATTTTTATGGTACATATATCAGTTTTTTATATAGGTTCTGTTAAATCATTGCCTTTCTATGCCTATTTATAACTTTATAGAGTAGCCCTGTTTCATCTAGGGATTGCTCGTGATAAGGCAGAAAAATATCGCTAATGATTATATAACAGAATCTTACATTTAGGATTGGAGTGAATAGCGTTGGAAAAAACATTTTTAATGGTAAAACCAGATGCTGTACAACGACATTTAATTGGAAACATTGTTTCACGGTTTGAAGCAAAAGGATTTCGTCTTGTTGGTGCGAAATTAATGAAAATTTCAAATGAGTTAGCAGAAAAACATTATGCAGAGCATAAAGATCGTCCATTTTTTGGTGAACTTGTTGAATTCATTACTTCTGGACCTGTATTCGCAATGGTATGGGAAGGCGAAAATGTTATTAAAACAGCACGCCAAATGATGGGAAGCACAAATCCAAGTGATGCGGCGCCGGGTACAATTCGCGGTGATTATGGGGTAGTAGTGCGTAAAAATATTATCCACGGTTCAGATTCAGAAGAAAGTGCAGCACGGGAAATTTCATTATTTTTTAATGAGGAAGAACTTCTTCAGTATGACCGTCCTGTAGATGGATCAATATATTAAGCTAGATTTGAAAAGATTGACGATTTTTCATAATCGTCAATCTTTTTTTATGTTAAAATATAAGAATCATCGTTTGTTACAACTATGAACGCTACTTTCTAATCATGAAAATATCACTATAAATCATTTGGAGGTGTAGTTATATGATAGAGAAAGTTAATATTGATTCATCCGGCTATTTACAATTTATTTCATACATAAAAAAGAAAACAGGTATAGATCTCTCTTTATATAAAGAAGCACAAATGAAACGCAGATTAACTACTTTATATGAAAAAAAGGGGTTCACCTCTTTTCGAGATTTTGCAAATGGAATTGATCGTTCTTCAGAATTGTTGAATGAGTTTTTAGATCGAATGACGATCAATGTATCAGAATTTTATCGGAATAAATCGAGGTGGGATGTGCTCGAACAAAAAGTGTTGCCTCGTTTATTGAAAGAACATGGTCAACAGTTAAAGATATGGAGTGCTGCGTCTTCCACTGGGGAAGAACCATATACGATCGCAATGATTATGTCGAAATTCATTCCACTAGACCGAATCTCTATTTTAGCGACCGATATTGATGAAAATGTAATAGAAAAAGCTAAAATTGGTATTTATTCTGAACGATCCATTAATGAAGTACCTGCTGATATGAAGAAAAAATACTTTATAAAAGAAGGTGCAGGAGCATACTATAGAATTTCAAATGAAATTAAGAAAACAGTTACTTTTAAGCGCCATAATTTACTTGCTGATCCATATCCGTCAGCCCATCTCATTGTATGCCGAAATGTATTAATTTATTTTACAGAAGAGGCGAAAGAAAAGATTTACCGAAATTTTAGTCAAGCATTAAAACCAAATGGGACACTATTTGTGGGCAGCACAGAACAAATTTTTAATCCGGCTGAGTACGGGTTTGAAATTGAGGATACGTTTTTTTATAAAAAAATGGTAAAAAAAACTGTTTAAATTTTTAAAAACATTTTAATATTTCTATAAGGCTTCAGTTAGAAGCCGTTTTTTCATATAAACAGTGAATAATTATAGGATAAATATAAAATATATGTTATAGTATCTACATACACGCTTTAAAGCGATGAAGAGAGGAGCAGATTAATGAGATATTTAACAGCTGGAGAGTCACATGGACCTGCACTTACAACAATTATTGAAGGGTTACCAGCAGGGTTGCCATTGACTGCTGAAGACATAAATGAAGATTTAGCAAGAAGACAAAAAGGTTATGGACGTGGCCGAAGAATGCAAATTGAGAAAGATCAAGTTCGTATCTCGGCGGGAATTCGCCATGGTCTTACACTAGGATCACCTGTTGCTTTAACGGTTGAAAATAGGGATTGGACGCATTGGACGAAAGTAATGGGGATAGAACCACGGGACCAAAATGATGAAGAAGTAAAGCGCACGGTAACGCGCCCGAGACCTGGACATGCTGATCTTGTTGGCGGAATGAAATATGGACATCGTGATATGAGAAATGTTCTTGAAAGATCTTCTGCCCGTGAAACAACTGTAAGAGTGGCAGCTGGTGCTGTTGCAAAGAAATTATTAAAAGAATTAGGGATCGATATTGCTTCACATGTGTTAGAAATTGGTGGTGTTAAAGCAAGTGAAGTGAGTTATGATTCCATCGAAGAATTGAAGGAAAAAGTCGAAAACTCACCTGTACGTTGCTTTGATGCTGCTGCTGCACAAAAAATGATGGAGGCAATCGACACAGCTAAGAAAAATGGCGATTCTATCGGTGGAATTGTAGAGGTAATTGTTGAAGGAATGCCTGCTGGCGTAGGTAGCTACGTCCATTATGATCGCAAATTAGATGCTAAGCTGGCGAGAGCAATTGTCAGTATTAATGCCTTTAAAGGTGTGGAATTTGGTTTAGGCTTTGAAATGGCTAGAAAACAAGGAAGTCAAGTTCATGATGAAATTATTTGGTCCGAGGAAGCAGGTTATACTCGCCGAACAAATCGCTTAGGGGGATTCGAAGGGGGAATGTCGACAGGTATGCCTATCGTTGTTCGGGGCGTTATGAAGCCAATCCCAACTTTATATAAGCCGTTACAAAGTGTCGACATTGATACGAAAGAGCCGTTTTCTGCAAGTATCGAACGTTCTGATAGTTGTGCAGTACCAGCGGCAAGTGTCGTAGCGGAAGCGGCAGTTGCATGGGAATTGGCAAGTGCAATCGTTGAGCAATTCTATAGTGATCGTATGGACGTATTAAAGAAAACAATTGCTGACCATCGTGAATATGGAAGGTTGTTTTAAATGGAAAAAATAATAATTAAGACTGAATCAAAAACATATCCTGTTTACATTGGAGACGCTATTTTACCTGAATTACGGACTTTTCTGGTAAATAAAAAACCACTTTATACAAAATTAATGGTTGTAACAGATCAGCATGTGCATGATTTGCATTTGAAGACATTATTAAGTCATTTACCAAATGAAATGGATACTGTCGTTTATACAACTCCAAATGGTGAAGAAGCGAAATCGTTTAAAGTATTTGAAGACTGCATCAGTTTTGCGCTCGAACATCATTTGGATAGGAGGTCTTGTATACTCGCATTCGGCGGCGGTGCAGTCGGAGATTTGGCTGGTTTTGTCGCAGCAACTTTTATGCGCGGAATTGATTTTATTCAAATTCCTACAACTATTTTGGCCCATGATAGTGCGGTTGGTGGGAAAGTCGCTATTAATCATCCGTTAGGTAAAAATTTAGTGGGGAATTTTTATCAACCGGAGCTCGTCATCTATGACACAAATCTATTAACCTCTTTATCTCCGTTGCAATTACGTAGCGGTTTTGCTGAATTAATTAAACATGCGCTCATTTCTGATGAGAATTTTCTAAAGGAAATTATGAGAGAAGTGCCAGATGGGAAAAGCATATTATCAGATAAATTACCGAATATGTTAATGCGTGGAATTGAAGTAAAAGCTTCAGTTGTTCGACAAGATGAAAAAGAGTCTGGCATAAGAGCCTATTTAAACTTTGGCCATACACTTGGCCATGCTTTAGAAGCGAATGGCGGCTTTCATAAATTAACACATGGTGAAGCTGTTATGATCGGAATGGTGTATGCACTCATCCTAAGTAAAAAGAAACTTGATTTACGTTTTGATTTAAACAGCTTTATTGCTTGGATTGAAGCATTAGGATATCAATGGAACATTCCAAGTACATTATCATTTGATGAGATTTATCCTATCATGCAGCATGATAAAAAATCAGTTGCCCAGCACCCACAATTTGTTTTATTGGAAGAAGTAGGGAAACCTCTGTTGAGTGAGGTAGACGAACGTTTGTTGCGTGAAACATTTCAACAATTAAAGTCAGGGGGGATCATATGATCCGAGGAGTTCGTGGTGCAACAACAGTAGAAAAAGATGAGGAAAGTATGATCCTCTCAGCGACTGAGGAGCTATTTCATACATTAATAAAAGAAAACTCAATTGATCCAAGTCAGGTCGCATCATTGTTTATCTCTGTTACACCTGACATAAGATCAGTTTTCCCATCAAAGGCATTACGGAATTTTAAAGATTGGAAATATGTACCGATCATGAATATGCAAGAAATTCCAGTTGAAAACAGTTTGCAAAAATGTATTCGGGTTATGATTCATTTGAATACCGATTCAGCACAACAAGAAATTCACCATGTGTATTTAAATCGGGCAACGGTTTTAAGACCTGATTTAACTGAGAAAGAATAGGAGCGGACGGAATATGAAATGGAAAAATCAAATTACTGATTTAGAAGCTTATAAGCCGGGGAAAACAATTGATGAAGTCAAAAAAAGATTCGGTCTTGATTCCATCGTGAAATTAGCTTCGAATGAAAACCCATTTGGCTATTCACCAAAAGTTGATGCATTGTTAGAACAATTTGATGGTTCATATACATTATATCCTGATGGATATGCGACATATCTACGTGAAGAGGTCGCTGCATTTTTAAATGTAGATGAGAAACAATTAATTTTCACAAATGGGACAGATGAATTGATTCAAATCATCTCAAGAGCTCTTCTAGAAGAAGGAAAAAATACGGTAATGGCTACACCAACTTTTTCACAATATCGCCATAATGCTGTTGTAGATGGAGCTGAAGTTCGTGAAATCCCTCTTAATAATGGTGATCATGATTTAGAGGCAATGCTTGCTGCTATTGATGAACATACAGCTGTTGTGTGGGTATGCAGTCCAAACAATCCAACAGGTACATATATTCCGAAAGAACCGTTAGAAGCTTTCTTGAACAAAGTACCTAAAGATGTTCTTGTCGTATTAGATGAAGCCTATGCTGAATATGTTGTTGCCTCTGATTACTATGATTCAACGGCGTTAATCCGTCAATATAGTAATTTGATTGTGACAAGAACATTTTCAAAAATTTATGGACTTGCCAGTTTCCGTGTTGGCTACGGTATTGCCAATGAAGCAATCATTCAAGCGCTTGAACCTGTTCGGCCACCATTTAATACAAATGTTTTAGGGCAATTTGTTGCGAAAGAAGCGATAAAAGACCAGGCGTTTATTAAAGAATGCAGAGAAAAAAATCGTGAAGGTTTAAAACAGTTTTATGCTTTTTGTGAGAAAAATGGGCTGCATTACTATCCTTCACAGACTAATTTTATTTTAATTGATTTCCAATGTGATAGTGATGAAGTGTTTGAATATGTGATGAGTCGAGGATATATTATCCGCTCAGGAAAAGCATTAGGATTTCCAACAAGTGTTCGTATCACTGTTGGCACGCATGATCAAAATATCGGTGTTATAGCAGCGATGGAAGACTTTTTGCAAAACAAGGCTCGTTCCTAAAAGCGTGTTATTTTTTTAAGAGCGCTTGTTAAATGCACCTCATATACTGTGGAGGCCCGACGCCCGCTCACAAAAAACGAGTATCCTGGAGAGAAAATCGGCGGCATGAAAATAACAATAACTGTGTACACAGTTAAACATATACAATGATAGACTGTGAGGTGAATGCCTTTGAAAGGGAATGTCTTCATTGTTGGATTAGGATTAATCGGTGGATCAATTGCATTATCAATAAAAAGTGCACATCCAAATGCACGTCTAATTGGCTTTGACACAAAATTGGAAGAGATGAAAATGGCAAAAGCTTTAAACGTCGTGGATGACTATGTAACTGCCTTTGAAGAAGGTGCAGTCCAAGCAGATTTCATCGTATTAGCTACGCCAGTTTTAATTACTGAATCCATTATCCAACAATTAGTAACATTATCATTAAAAGAAAATGTCTTAATTACAGATACCGGAAGTACTAAACAAAGTATTATGAATAAAGCTGAATTGCTTAAAAATAAGGATATCTCATTCATTGGTGGTCATCCTATGGCAGGATCTCATAAAAGTGGAGTAGCAGCGGCAAAAGTTACTTTATTTGAGAATGCTTTTTATCTATTAACACCTTCAAATGAACGTTCAAAAGAGAAAATAGGTGAGTTAAAGCAATGGCTAACAGGTACTCATGCTACATTTTTTGAAGTGACACCTGAGGAACATGATGAAATGATTGCCTTCGTTAGTCATTTTCCACATGTAGTCGCAGCCTCTTTAGTTCATCTTGTTAAAAATGCGAATGATGAATTCCCGTTACTTAAAAGGCTGGCAGCTGGTGGATTTCGCGATATTACAAGGATCGCTTCTTCTAGTCCGCAAATGTGGGCGGATATTAGTATAGGCAATCGATCGAACTTAATTAAAATTTTAGACGCATGGATGGAGAATTTGCTGCACGTTAAACAATCGTTGCAACAGCGACAGTACGCTGAATTGTATACATTTTATGAAGATGCGAAAGTATATCGTGATCAATTGCCGATTCACGGTTCTGGAGCTATCCCATCTTTCTATGATTTATTTGTTGATATTCCTGATTATCCTGGTGTCGTGTCAACAATTATGAAATACCTTGCTAACGCAGAAATTAGTATTACAAACATTAGAATATTGGAAACTCGAGAAGATGTTTATGGTGTGTTAAGAATTAGCTTTCAAACTGAATTGGATCGTAATAAAGCTTATGAAGTACTGAAAAAGGAAACTCAGCATGAAATCTATATTCATTAACATCACATTATTGCTAGAAAGCAGGTGAAACGTGACAATGAAAAAATTAACCTCAATCCAATCAAATCTTTCAGGTACGATTCAAGTACCAGGTGATAAATCGATTTCTCATCGTTCCATTATGTTTGCTGCCGTAGCAAAAGGGACAACGCGTGTTAGTAATTTTTTATTAGGGGCTGATTGCTTAAGTACAATCAGCTGTTTTCAAAAAATGGGTGTAATGATTGACCAACATGGTGATGAGATTATCATTCAAGGAAAAGGTTGGGACAGCTTGTCAGAGCCTACAGATATTCTCGATGTTGGGAATTCTGGGACAACAACGCGACTTCTAATGGGAATACTGGCGGGAAGGCCGTTCCATTCGGTCATCATTGGTGATCATTCTATTGCCAAAAGACCAATGAATCGCGTTTCGAATCCTTTGCAACAAATGGGAGCGCAAATTGATGGAAGAGAGTTCGGCAATTATACTCCTATCTCGATAAGAGGTGGAAATTTAAAGGCTATAAGCTATCAAATGCCAGTTGCCAGCGCACAAGTTAAATCTGCCATTTTATTAGCAGGATTACAAGCAGATGGAGTTACGACAGTAGAGGAAATGAGAACGACTCGGGATCATACGGAAAGGATGATTCGTCATTTTGGGGGAGAAATTGAACAATTAGGGAAAGTGATTAAAGTTCAAGGTGGACAAACGTTACAAGCTACAGAAGTCCGTGTTCCAAGTGATATTTCATCAGCAGCATTTTTCATGGTGGCTGCAGCGATTGTTCCAAACAGCGAATTGATTTTACCTAATGTCGGCTTGAATAAAACCCGTGCTGGAATTATAGAAGTTATGGAGCGAATGGGCGCATCTATTGAGTTGATTCAAGACGAAGCTTCTTCACTGCTAGAACCAACTGGAACAATAAAAGTTAGCTATTCTTCATTACAAGGGGTTGAAATTGGCGGAGATCTGATTCCGCGTTTAATTGATGAAATTCCGATAATTGCTCTTCTTGCAACGCAAGCAGAAGGAAAAACGGTTATAAAAGATGCAGAAGAGCTTAAAGTGAAAGAAACAAATAGAATCGATACCGTTGTTCAAGAATTAACAACTTTAGGAGCGAACATTGAGGCAACTCCTGATGGAATGATTATTTGCGGACCAACACCATTAAGCGGCGGCAATGTTAGCAGCCATGGTGATCACCGGATCGGAATGATGCTTTCAATTGCTTCTCTTATTTGTGAAAATCCAATCTTCCTAGAGGATGCAGAGGCAATTGATGTTTCATATCCAAGTTTTTTCCAAGACCTTGACAAGCTAGTAAAATAAAAAGTAAACATTGTTGTTCATGGTTAAAAAGGGAAGAACCTTAGTTCTAAGGATGTACTGCACCCCAAAAGTTAGAGTAAAATCTGATTTTTGGGGTGTTTATTTTTGATAACAAGTACCATCTCCTAATATGAGGGGAGTTTATCATTAATTTTAAACACATATGTAATGAGGATGGCACTAAAAATACAAGTAAGAAATGTACTGCCTATTCCCATCCAAATGAGTGCGGTCAGCTTTCTGTTATTGTTTGGAAACATGAGCTACCTCCTTTTTAAAATAGGATGACTATTAATAAGCTGGAATATGTACAAAATTCCGGAATAAAATAACCAAAAATTGGTAATGTTTTTTAAATGCAGTAAGAGAAGGCATTGGCATCATATGTTATATAAAAATGATAAAACGATTCCGTGTTTAGATATTCTTTTTTTGCAAATGACACTATGTTAAAATGTTTATGTAGTAGGACTGAATAGGAATGAATGTGCAGACTGTTTATTCTTTATACATAATAATATGATAAAAATTATATGAAAATATTTTCATAATTAAAAACAATGGAAAATAGTATGATAAAAAGAGGGAAAATTATTTTATTAGCGAATTAAATAGTACACTCTATTTTATACTTACAATCTACATATTTGCCCAAAATCATTAGATTCATTAATATAAAGATATCATCTGAAATAGACGTATGTCATACAACAATTTTACTTTTTACTTATAAAATAGAGTTAGGAATGATTTTTTCATGAGTATTAGTGATCACATCTTACAGCACATTGAAAATGGAAATATGGAACAAGTAACAACCGGTATTCGGGAACTCCTTTCATCTAATAATGATGAAGAAAAATATAATCTTGCGCAGCAATTATTTTCATTAGGTTTTTTACAAGAGGCCCAGCAATTATATAAGCATCTATTAGAGCAATATCCAGATGATGGAGAATTGCACATTTTATTAGCGGAAACGTTTATAGATATGGATCAGGAAGAAGAAGCGATTTTTTATCTTGATTCAGTCTCAGAAGAAGACGCAAACTATCCACGTGCATTACTGTTATTAGCTGACTTGTATCAAATGCAAGGCTTGCTGGAGGTGAGCGAACGAAAATTATTATCTGCTAAAAGTATATTACCTGAGGAACCTGTCATTGATTTTGCTTTAGCTGAATTTTATGCATCAGAAGCACGATACTCAGATGCAGTAAATTATTATGAGGAGCTTCTTAAGAAAGGCATCAACAATATTGGAGATGCAAATATATATAGCCGTTTAGCTGAAGTATTAAGCTCTGCTGGAAAATTTGAGGATGCCCTTCAATATTATGAAAAGGCAATGGATGATCATATTGACATTAATACATTATTCGGCTATGGATTTACTGCTTATCAAGCGGGATTTTATAAAAAAGCCATTGTACTTTTTAATCAATTGAAAGAGATGGATCCAGAGTACCACTCGCTCTATCTTTATCTAGGAAGATCATATGAACATGAAGAAGAAATTGAAAAAGCACTTGAAACAGTGAAACAGGGAATTGCATTCGATGAATACAATAAAGAACTATTTCACTTTGGAGCGAAAATTGCCTTGAAGCTTGGTCAAGAAGATGTAGCAGAGGAATTTTTCAAGAAAGCATTGGATCTTGACCAGGGATATATTGAGGCTGCGCTAACATATAATAAATTATTACTACATCAAGAAAGATACGAAGAAGTCGTTGAACTAACAGCGAATATGGAAAACGAGGGGGATGTTGATCCGCAATTATATTGGGATATGGCAATTGCATATCAACATATTGAAGAATTTTCAGAGGCATTAAAGTATTATGAACTAGCATATAATGATTTAAAACACAATCAGCAATTCCTATCTGAATATGGCTACTTTTTAATTGAAGAAGGAAAAAGAGACCAAGCTATCGCAATATTTAAAGACCTGTTGGCAAAAGAGCCAACAAATGAAGAATGGATTTCATTATTAGAACGTCTTGAGTTTATTGAATAAGGATGATCAGATTATTTTATAGTAATCTCGTTTGACGATCATTCACAAACAGATGTTTAGTAAAAGCAGTAGATAACATGTATAATATATTTGTATACATGTTGCTTATTCTTTGGATTACGAAGTTTATAATAAAAAGTGAAATTAAACTAACTTACAGAGGAGGGATTATAAATGGCTCTCACCCCTGTTACCGTCAACGAGAAGAAAGAATTTATCCGCTGGTTTTTAAATCATTATCAATTAAAACGAAGAGAATCTGTATGGATCCTTAATTATTTGATGAGTAACGATCAACTTATGGAAAAAGTACATTTTGTTGATGAAGCTCATCATTGTCCTCGTGGAATTGTGATGTCGACTCATTGTGTGGAAAGTGCGCCGTTTCAGTTTTATAGAGAACATATTATGACGACGGATGCAGAAAAGTCTTTCCATGATTTACGTTTGAATCGTGATGAAGATATCTATATACAACTAAATTTTAAATCCTCTCAATTGTCCCACCATTATGCGGCAGTATTGGAAGAAAATCCTTATATGCCGACAGAGCTACACATTAATGATGCAGATAGACTGGTCGTTGATCAATTTATGAGATATAGTATTAGTAATTTTCATCGTAAAAAAATACTAAAAGAAATTGATAAAGCTTTAGACGAACGTAATTATGAACTATTTCTTGAATTAACGGAAAAATTGAATCGTCTCACTGAATAAAGGAATTGGCATTTAAAGTGCCAATTCTTTTTTTTATTTGGGATGATGGGAAACAATCTGTCGTCATCATGAACGTATGAATGGGAGGCATCGAAGGAAGTGAACAAGAACATAATATGAATAAGGGAATCCGGCCGTCAACTTTTATCGGATAGAAAGCAATGGTACAATATAACCAGTTTCATTACGTCGATAAATGAGGGTGTAAAATGATTTTTAAATATTTATACGTTTTATTAGCGGAAAAACGGATAATATGCTTTTTGTTTTTGGTGAATTTACTTGGAACAATTTATGGCTATTATTGGTATGGATGGCAATTAAAGATGACGCCAAAAAAGTTTTTAATTTTTGTGCCAGATAGTCCGACAGCATCTTTGTTTTTTATCATTGTACTCCTTGCTTTTTTTCTAGGGAAAAATTGGCGATTATTTGAAGCACTTGCCATTGTAACAATGTTTAAATACGGTATATGGGCAGTTGTCATGAATTTATTGGTGTTGAAAGTAAATGGGCATTTGCCATGGCAAGGCTATATGCTGATGATTTCGCATTTTGCCATGGCGGTTGAGGGCTTGCTTTATGCGCCGTTTTATCGTTTTAAATGGAAGCATTTAATCATTGCTTCAGTTTGGACGCTGCATAACGATGTAATTGATTATGTTTTTATGCAGTTCCCGAGGTATGAAGATTTAATCATTTATGTTCGGGAAATTGGTTATTTTACATTTTGGTTAAGTATGCTTTCTATTTTTATTGCCTACGTTTTAGTACTTCGGCCTAACAGAAAGGAATGGACGATCATGAAATAGCTATGCAAAAATAAGAAATATACAGTTTTATGGTCTACTCTTGTCCAACTGCACATACATTAGTAGTAATTTGAGGGGGGACAAGAATGAAGACCAAATTAATCATCCTTCTATGTTCGTTTTTATTTCTTTTTGCCGGAAAAACAGTGGCGCAAACTAATACGTCGTCTTTATCTAACTTAAATAATTTAAGTGATGAAGCATTGCAGTTAACAAAAAATGGCCGATATGCTGAAGCAAAACAATTGTTAGAAAAATTTTCAAAGGAATTTACAGAGATCACCTTAAGTAAAAACTTATTGACGATGGACGAGTTGAGAATTCTTACAGTTACCCATGATGAAGCATTGCAATCTTTAACGAAGGCAAGCGTTCAAGCTGAAGACAAAATTGATGCGGTAACAACATTCCGATTAGTTATTGATGCCTTAAATTCAAAATATCAGCCGATGTGGACGGAAATGAGAGAACCAGTGATGACTTCATTTGCAGAGGTTAAGAAAGCGGCGAAAAAGGGGGATTCACAAACATATAATTTAAAATTAAATGACTTTTTGAAAGAGTATTCAATGATCCAACCTAGTTTAAAAGTGGACATCCCTACTGAGCAAATACAAAAATTAGATGCAGAAGTTGCTTTTATCGACCAATACCGTTCAAATATATTGAATGATAAAACACATAAGAACAAGGAACTAAATGCTCTTCAAGACAATTTACAACATGTATTTGATCAAATGTCGGAAGATGAAACAGATCCATCTTTATGGTGGGTAATTATCTCAACAGGAAGTATTATTATTCTTACATTATCTTACGTAGGATGGAGAAAATATAAAGGGCAAAAAGAAGATAAGCAGCAAATAGGTCATAATGATTGACGTTTTACAATATTTTCAATAAAATAATGACAAAACAACATCATGGAGGTAGCATATGTCATTTCTGATATATTATATCATTATTGCTCTTATTCCTATTTGGGCACAAATGAAGGTGAAAAGGACATATAGCAAATATGAAAATATTGGTACAGCATCCGGTTTGACTGGCGCGGAGGTTGCCCGCAAAATTTTAGATGAAAATGGATTATATCATGTTAAAGTATTAGAACATGAAGGATTTTTAAGTGATCATTATAATCCAATTAATAAAACTGTCAATCTATCTCCTTCCAACTACCACGGACGTTCGATTTCCGGCGCATCCGTTGCTGCTCATGAGGTAGGACACGCCATTCAGGATAAAGTAAATTACGGTCCTTTAAGATTTCGCCACCGTCTCGTACCGGTTGCAAACTTTGGTAGTAACGCTTCATGGATATTTATTTTAATCGGTATGTTTGCGCATGCTTCAGGATTGTTCTTATTAGGAATTATTTTCATGGCGCTTGCTGTACTATTCCAGCTTATTACTTTGCCAGTAGAATTTGATGCTTCTTCACGTGCATTAAAACAAGTGAAGCATTTAGGGATTATTCAATATGACGAAGAAAGAGAAGCTCGAAAGGTGTTGTCTGCTGCTGCATTGACTTATGTAGCTGCTGCTGCAGTCGCAGTTATTGAGCTGTTAAGATTGCTGCTAATGTATACAAATATTTTTGGGAACAATCGAGACGAATAACCTTAAAGAAAAACACACAGTCTAACATGTGTGTTTTTCTTATAACCAAATTTGTTAGTTTCAACTTATCGACATAAGGAGAATATATTCATGAGAATGAGAACGCTCACGATCAATGCGATCGTAGCAGCATTATATATCGCTGTTTCTTTTATTATTCAGCCGATTGCCTATTCTAACATTCAATTTCGGATTCCAGAAATGTTTAATCATTTAATTGTTTTTAATAAAAAATATTTTTATGGAATTATTTTAGGTGTTTTTTTAGCGAATCTTTTTTTCTCACCGATGCGAGAATTTGATATTATCTTCGGTGTTGCACAATCTGCAATTGCGTTAAGTATTACAATCGTGCTGTCTCGTATTATTAAAGATATTTGGATAAGAATGGTTGCCAATACGATTGCTTTCACGGTAACTATGTTTATTATTGCATTGGAACTTAATCTTGCCTTTCATTTGCCGCTTATGCTCACATGGATGTCAACTGCTATTGGTGAATTTGCTGTTATGATAATAGGGGCACCAATCATTTATATCATAAATAAACGTATAAAGTTTGAGACATTCGTGTGACGGTCTGCGCTGTTATGGAAACAGCGGACTTTTTCTATACGTTCTTCCTTCACTTAATTGGAGCGGAAGGGTTGAGACGCCTTCGGGAAGAACGGAGCAAGTGAGACCCCACAGTCGCAAACGCCAAGGAGGACTCAGCATCCGCCCGTGGAAAGCGAGTATCTGCAGCGGAAAGCAATTACTGATTGTAGACGAAAAAATCTATTATGCTAAAAAAGAGTTATCCATTAAAGGTAACTCTTTTTTAGATCAGTCATGCAAAGGTTGTTTGTTCTCATCAAGTGTAAAACCTTCGCCCAAGACGTCATGGACAATGACAACAGAGACAAATGCATGAGGATCAATAGTATGAATAATTCCTTTTAATCGAGAAATTTCATTTTTTCCTACGACACAGTATAATACGTCACGGTCTTGTTTAGAAAACGCTCCATGTCCGCGTAAAACTGTTACACCGCGGTCCATTTGTTTCATTACTTGTTCGCATATTGTCGCATGTTGATCAGAAATAATAAACGCTCCTCTTGCCGTATATGCCCCTTCTTGAAGAAAATCAATAACACGAGAGCCAACAAAAACAGCTACGAGTGTATACATTGCTTGACGGTACCCTAAATATGTAATAAGAGATAAAGTAATGACACACGCGTCAAAAATAAACATCGTACGGCCCATTGCAATCCCTTTATATTTAAACACAAGTCTCGCAATGATATCGACCCCTCCAGAGGTACCGCCATAACGAAAAATAATACCAAGTCCTACACCGATAAATACCCCCGCGAATAAAGAGGCAAGAAACATATCGTTTTGTAGTGGGATATGAAAATGTTTCCGCTGAAATAGCCATAAAAATAAAGAAGTTCCTACTGTTCCAACAATCGTATAATAAAACGACCTTTTTCCTAACAACTTCCAGCCAATAATGAAAATTGGGATATTTAATATTAAGTTCGAATAAGAGGGATTAATATGAAATAAATAGTATAGGAGAAGCGTAATCCCTGTAAATCCGCCTTCAGCTAAATGGTTTTGAATATTGAAATGAACAATCCCAAATGAAAAAATAGCTGAGCCTAACAATATAAATATGATGTTTTTAATTTTTAACATTCCGCAATCTCCTTTTTATATCATTTTTCATATACTAGCGACCTTATTATATATAATGGCAGATAAACTAGCAATGTTATCCAAAAAGAAACAGGTTAGAATGGAATTTTTTATGAAAAAGATGAAGAAATATTATTTGTAAATTATTACTGTTTTGGCTAACATGAAAGAGTAGAAATAAAAACGAGGTGCAAGTATGAAGGAACAAAAAACGATTCAGAAAATGCAACAAGAAGTGGATGATTATATTGGTCAATTTAAAGAAGGCTATTTTAGTCCACTTGCAATGATGGCGCGTTTAACAGAAGAACTTGGGGAGTTAGCGCGTGAAATTAACCATTATTATGGTGAAAAACCAAAAAAAAATAATGAAGTAGAAAAAACAGTTCAGGAAGAACTAGGTGATCTGCAATTCGTTATGATTTGTCTAGCTAATTCACTCAATATAAACTTGCAGGATGCACATGATCAAGTGATGCATAAATTTGCGACAAGAGACAAAGATAGATGGACGCGTAAAGAAATAGATAAAGTTGAGTAAAAAAGGAGATTTATGAGATGGAAACAATAAAAGTGATTATAGCAGGTCCTCGTGGGCGAATGGGAAAAGAAGCAGTACAATTAATTGCCGGGCAAGAACATATGGAATTGGTAGCTGTATTAGACCATCGCTATGATGGAAAACTTTTATCAGAAGTAGTAGAGTTTTCAAATGCAGAAGTGCAAATTTACACAAATATTGAAGAATGTTTACAAAACACCAAAGCCGATGTTCTTGTTGATTTGACTACTCCAGAATTTGGTTACATACATACAAAAACAGCTTTAGAATATGGTGTTCGTCCTGTTGTGGGGACAACTGGTTTTACTAAGGAACAGCTTGAAGAATTAACACAATTGGCTGAACGAAAAGGAATTGGATGCATTATTGCTCCGAATTTTGCAATTGGCGCAGTTTTGATGATGAAATTTTCGCAAATGGCAGCAAAGTATTTTAAAGACATTGAAATAATTGAAATGCATCACGATCAAAAATTAGATGCACCTTCTGGAACAGCTGTCAAAACAGCGGAAATGATTTCTCAAGCACGGGAAGAAAAAATACAAGGGCATCCTGAAGAAAAAGAAACGATCGATGGTGCTAGAGGTGCTAACTTTGAAGGCATGCGGATACACAGTGTCAGATTACCAGGTCTTATCGCCCACCAAGAAGTGTTGCTTGGAGCAGATGGCCAAACATTGACGATCCGTCACGATTCATACAATCGCGCTTCTTTTATGTCTGGTGTTAAGGTATCAATTGAAACAGTGTTAAATTTAGAAACATTAGTATATGGTTTAGAAAATATACTAGACTAACAATGATCATATAATAAGGGGAGTGGGGTTAATATGAACATTGCATTAATTGCACATGATCAAAAAAAAGAGGATATGGTACGCTTTGTGACTGCATATGAACCATTGCTTGAGCATCATCAATTGTATGCAACTGGAACAACAGGTAAAAAAATTATGGAAGCGACCTCCTTAAAAGTTCAACGGTTTCAATCGGGGCCATATGGTGGTGATCAACAAATCGGCGCCAAAATTGCAACGAATGAAATGGATCTTGTGATCTTTTTACGGGATCCGCTTACTGCACAACCTCACGAACCAGATGTGTCTGCGTTAATTAGATTGTGTGATGTTCATCAAGTTCCATTAGCAACCAACATGGGTACAGCCGAAATTTTAGTACGTGGATTAGCTGAGGGAAACTTGAATTGGCGCAATTATGTTAAAGGAGACGTAAAGAATGATTGAAAAAGTGGATATTTTAGCATTTGGTGCCCATGCTGATGATGTTGAAATCGGCATGGGGGCTTCTATTGCTAAATGGGTATCACAAGGGAAGAAAGTAGTGATATGCGATTTAACAGAAGCAGAGCTCTCCTCAAATGGAACGGTTGAAAATCGTAAAGAGGAAGCTCAAAAAGCAGCTAATATATTAGGTGTATACAAGCGAATCACTTTAAATATGCCGGATCGAGGTTTGCTCTTAAAAGATGACTTTATTCGCTCAATTACAGCGATCATTAGAACATACAAACCCGATACTGTTTTTGCTCCATACCATGAAGATCGTCATCCTGATCATGGTAATTGTGGAAAACTAGTAGAAGAAGCATTTTTTTCGGCAGGAATTCGAAAATTTGAATCAAAACCAAATGTCGACTTCCATAAGCCAAAGCATATGTACTATTTTATGATAAATGGTTTCCATAAACCGGATTTTGTTGTCGATGTAACAGAGTTTATGGAGCAAAAAATCGAGAGTTTGCACGCTTATAAGAGTCAATTTGTTGTTTCAGACACAGGTGTACAAACCCCGTTAACAGACGGCTATATTGAAGTTGTTCAAGCGCGGGAACGATTATTTGGTAAAGAAGTAGGCGTTAAGTATGCAGAGGGCTTTTTAAGTAAAAGACCATTATTAGTACAGACGGATGTGTTATTATGAGCAGCAGGAAATTAAAGATTGGGATCACTTGCTATCCAACAGTAGGTGGTTCCGGAGTAATCGCGACTGAGCTCGGGCAAATGCTTGCAGAGCGAGGACATGAAATACATTTTATCACTTCTAGCGTCCCTTTTCGCTTAAACAAAATGTATCATAATATTTATTTTCATCAAGTCGAAGTGAATCAATATGCAGTTTTTCAATATCCTCCTTATGACATTGCACTCGCAAGTAAAATAGCTGAAGTTGCCAAAAGAGAGAAACTTGATGTATTGCATGTTCATTATGCAATCCCACATGCGGTATGTGCAATCTTAGGAAAACAGATGGCAAATACTAATTTAAAAATTGTTACAACGTTACATGGAACGGATATTACTGTATTAGGTTATGATCCATCATTAACCGATGCCATTCGTTTTGGTATTGAACATTCCGATGCCGTTACAGCCGTTTCTGAAGCTTTAGTGAAACAAACTTATGACTTAATTCAGCCGCAAAAAGATATATTTACTGTTTATAATTTTGTCGATGAAAGAGTTTATCATAAGGTAGACGCTTCACATTTAAAAGAAGAATATGGGATTGCAGCAAATGAAAAAGTAATCATTCATGTATCTAATTTTCGGGCAGTTAAACGGGTATCTGATGTTGTAAAAGCTTTCGCAAAAATACGTGAAAGGATACCAAGTAAATTGTTACTCGTTGGCGATGGTCCAGAAATCAGCGTTGTTTCTCGTCTTGTCAAGCAGCTGAAACTGACGGATGATGTACTATTTTTAGGAAAACAAAATAAAGTAGAAGAATTATACTCTATGAGTGATTTAATGCTGCTTTTATCTGAAAAAGAGAGTTTTGGACTTGTTGCCCTTGAAGCAATGGCATGCGGTGTTCCTTGCATTGGTACTGAAATTGGCGGTATTCCTGAAGTAATTAATGATTCTTATAATGGCTATATTTGTCAACTTGGTGACATTGAGACAATTGCCTCTAAAGCAATCCATCTTTTAACGAATGAAGATTTATACACATCTTTTTCACTTCATGCAGAGAAAACAGTTCGTGAACGTTTTCATTCCTCACATATTGTGAAACAATATGAACACATATATGATCAATTAGTAGACGGGGTTGATAAAGATGCTTCAAGTATTTCAAAATGCAATTCCGGTTATTGAAACGATAGAGCGAGCTGGGTTTGAGGCATATTTTGTTGGCGGATCCATTCGAGATTACATATTAGATCGACCGATTCATGATATTGACATTGCTACGTCTGCCACACCTCAGGAAGTAAAATCCTTATTTAGGCATACGATTGATATCGGCATTGAGCATGGTACAGTACTCGTCATATATAATGGGAATCAATATGAAATTACTACTTTTCGGACCGAATCAGGTTATAAAGATTTTCGCCGTCCTGATCATGTAGAATATGTCCGTTCATTAGAGTTAGATTTACAACGCCGTGATTTCACCATGAATGCGATCGCTATGGACAAAAAAGGAAAGTTTATAGATCCTTTTGCTGGATATGAGGCTATTTCTCAAAAAGTCATTGTAACAGTAGGAAATGCGAACGAGAGATTTCGTGAAGATGCATTGCGGATGATGAGAGCGATCCGTTTTGTCAGCCAGCTCGTTTTTACTCTTAACGAAGAAACGAAACAGGCGATCTATCAAGATGCACATTTATTGCAACATATTTCAGTAGAACGTATTACCCTGGAATTTACGAAGCTATTAAATGGTTCTAATAAATATCAGGCTTTAGCTTTATTAAGTGAGACTGGTTTAATCACATATATGCCCGGTATAAAAGGAAAAGAAAAACAATTTCAAACAAATGTCATTCAAGCGGTGAATGATTTAACTGAAAATCAAGTTTGGTTGTACCTATTAGCTGTTTTAAACATTGATGATCCGGGATCCTTTTTAAAGGAGTGGCGACTCCCATCTAAGAAAGTGAAATATTTAACGAGAAACTATGAATGCTTAATGCTGCGTAAGACACAACCATGGAATAAAATTATGCTGTACGATGCAGGAAAAGAAACGGCAATTGATGTTGAAAAGGTATTTCGAACGCTTAAAGGTCAATCTATTGAACGAGTTGAGCAGGAAGTTTCTATTGATTATCAGCAATTAGCGATTACAAGTCGTGAACAAATAAATGTTACGGGTAAAGATCTTATGGAATGGTTTGAAGTAAAAGGCGGACCGTGGATTAAAGAAACTTTAAGAACGATCGAGGTTGCAATTTTACATAAAGAAGTCGGTCCCAATAAACAAGAAATAAAGGAGTGGCTGCAACGATGCAATCTCCAACAAGGAAAAAAATATTAGAAATTTTTACAAACAAACAAAATGAATTTGTTTCAGGTGAAGAGCTAGCCAAGCTATTAGGGTGTTCAAGAACCGCTGTTTGGAAGCATATTGAAGAATTGCGTAAGGAAGGTTTTCAACTGGAAGCGCTTCGCAAAAAGGGATATCGGATTATCGACACGAAAGATCGAGTATCTGAAAATGAAATTCAGCTCGGATTAAAGACAAAAAAGCTTGGGTGTACTATATATTATGTTGAGAGTATTGATTCTACACAGAAGCTAGCTCATTCACTTGTTCAAGACGGCTGCCCAGAAGGAACAATAGTAGTAGCTGAAGAACAATTAAATGGTCGGGGAAGATTAGCGAGAACATGGTTTTCTCCTAAATATTCCGGCATTTGGATGAGTGTAATCTTACGTCCAACATTGCCTCCAAAAATGTCACCACAATTTACTTTAATTGCAGCAATCGCGGTTGTTCAGGCAATTGCAGAAAATACAACACTACATCCTGAAATCAAGTGGCCAAATGATATTTTAATAAACGGAAAAAAAGTTTCAGGTATTTTGACGGAGTTACAGGCTGATTCAGATAAAGTACATGCAATTATTATTGGAATTGGCATTAATGTCAATCAAAAGCAATTTCCTGATGAGTTAAAGCAAATTGCAACATCGCTTTTTATTGAGAGTGGTAAAGAGACGAAACGTTCGCATTTAATCCAGGCAATATTGGAAAAAATTGAAACCTATTATCAAATCTATATGGAAAAAGGCTTTGCTCCGTTAAAACTACTTTGGGAGAGCTATGCTGTAAGTATTGGCAAAGATATTATTGCACATACACTGAATGGCGATATTATTGGCAAAGCAATCGGAATAACAGATGAAGGAGTATTAAAACTGGAAGACCAGGATGAAAAAGTCCATCTAATTTATTCCGCTGATATTGAGATTCAATCTTGATAAGTATCCATGAATGGTATTTAAAATTCACATGTGCTAGCAGTATGATAATTAAGAAAAAATAAAAGATCATAGTTTTCTTCGTTCGAACCTGTTATAATGTCCCTGGGTAGTATCTATTATCAGAACTATACCAGTAGATCATAAGCATAAAATGGAATAGGTTCTGCCTTGATCCGAAAAGGACGGGGACAGAGGGTCGAAACGAAATAGCTATGTATTATAAGCCCTTCTGTCAATGGAAGGGCTTTTATTTATAGTTTCGGTTTCCTCTGAACCAGTCAACTATGACAGGTGAGGAGTTGTTGAAATGAAGCAAACGACAGATTTTTTAAAAATGAAAGTAGAAAAAGAGAAAATTGCAATGATTACAGCTTATGATTTTCCAACGGCAAAATTAGCGGAGCAAGCTGGAGTGGATATGATTTTAGTTGGAGATTCATTAGGAATGGTTGTTCTTGGGTATGATTCTACAATTCCTGTAACTGTAGCAGACATGGTCCACCATACGAAAGCAGTCAAAAGAGGGGCAACGAATACATTCATTGTTACAGACATGCCTTTTATGTCTTACCATTTAACGAGAGAAGATACGTTAAGACAAGCAAGCAAAATTATTCAAGAAGGCGGCGCGAATGCAGTGAAGCTTGAAGGAGGAGCAGAGATCATTGATATGATTCAAGCTTTAACATCCGCAGGTATCCCTGTTGTTTCTCATCTAGGTTTGACACCACAAAAAGTAGGAGTTCTTGGTGGCTATAAAGTCCAAGGAAAATCATCAGAGGATGCACAAAAGCTAATGGAAGATGCGTTGATGTGTGAACAAGCAGGAGCATTTGCCGTTGTATTAGAATGTGTACCTTGGCAGCTAGCAGAAGAGGTTTCAAAAAGGTTAACCATTCCAACAATCGGAATTGGCGCTGGAAACCAAGTTGATGGGCAAGTACTTGTCTTTCACGATATGGTGACGTTTGGAAATGAAAAAGTTGCAAAATTTGTTAAACAGTTTGTAAATGTAAATCATCTCATGATAAGCGGTATAGAACAGTATGTTCATGAAGTAAAGAATGGAGTCTTTCCAGAAGAAAAACATACGTATACGATGAAGGAAGAAGAATTAGCAGCTTTGTATGGGGGAAATAACAAATGAATATAATTACAACTGTGCGAGAAATGCAAGAACAAATGAAATCCATTAGAAATGCTGGGAAAACGATAGGTTTTGTTCCTACGATGGGATATTTACATGAAGGACATTTACATTTAGTTGAAGAAGCAAAAAAACAAAATGATGTTGTTGTCATGAGTATTTTTGTAAATCCGCTTCAATTCGGTCCAAATGAAGATTTTGATCGTTATCCTCGAGATATTGAAGGGGATGAGAAAAAGGCAGAAACAGCAGGAGTCGATTATTTGTTTGTTCCTACTGTAAGTGAAATGTATCCAAGTGAAGCTTCACTAAACATCATTGTAACAAAGCGAGTAAATGTGCTATGCGGAAGAAAACGTCCTGGTCATTTTGATGGAGTTGCAACAGTGCTTACAAAACTTTTTCATATCGTTAGTCCAGATCGTGCTTATTTTGGTTTAAAAGATGCCCAACAAGTTGCAGTTGTAAAAAGCATTGTTGATGATCTTAATTTTCCACTTGAGATTGTTCCAGTTGGAATTGTTCGTGAAGAAGACGGTTTAGCTAAAAGTTCGAGAAATGTTTACTTAACTCCAGAGGAGAGAAAAGAAGCACCAGCATTATATAGAAGCTTGAAGAAGGCTGAAGCATTAATTGAAGAAGGCGAACTTCATACGGAAACAATTATTAAGTTTATTTCTAATGAATTGCAAGAACATACAAACGGAAAAATTGATTATGTCGAAATTTATTCATACCCTCAATTAGAACCAATTGCCACTATCAATGGCACATGTATCATTGCAATTGCCGTACAATTCTCTAAGGCAAGGCTAATTGATAATATTATTATTGAAAAATAATTGTTTAATCGGTGCATTTTTTGGAGGAGATGACATGTTGCGTACATTAATGAACGGAAAAATTCACAGAGCTACTGTGACAGAGGCAAATCTAAACTATGTTGGGAGCATTACAATTGACGCTGACATTTTAGATGCAGTTGGAATGGTAGAAAATGAAAAAGTACAAATTGTGAATAATCATAATGGGGCCCGCTTTGAAACATATATCATTGCTGGCGAAAGAGGGAGCGGCGTTATTTGCTTAAATGGTGCTGCTGCAAGGCTTGCTCAAATAGGAGATATCGTCATCATCATTTCTTATGCAATGCTTACAGAGGAAGAAATGTTGCATCACCAGCCTAAAATTGCTTTGATGGATGAACATAACCGAATTAAAGAGATGCTTTCAGCAGAACCAGCTTCTACTATACTTTAAGAGGTGCCTGTCTTCACTAAAGGTCATGAATTTGCTTTTAGTGGGGGCAGGCCCTCTATTTTCTAGATTGAAATTATGTTAAAATGTTTAGGATATGTAAAAAGGATTTCATTAAATTAGGTGATATCATGACACAGCGTTATGTAGTAGTAGATATTGAGACAACCGGAAATGCAGCAAAAAAAGGTGATCGTATTATCCAATTTTCCGCTGTTGTCATTGAAAATAATCAAATTATGAATCAATACTCAAGCTTCGTAAATCCAGGTGTATCTGTGCCTATTTTCATAGAAGAATTAACGGGGATTAATGATGACATGGTTAAAAATGCCCCGACTTTTACCGAAATTGCTCCCAAAATTGCTCAGTTACTTGAAAATAGCATATTTGTCGCTCATAATGTCTTATTCGATTTACCGTTTTTACAAGAGGAATTTACGAATGCTGGTGTGGAAAGATTTTATGGCAAAAGTATTGATACTGTCGAATTGGCAAAAATTATGCTTCCAACTTCGGACAGCTTTAAATTAGGGGATTTAGCAGAACGTTTATCGTTATCACATATAAAGCCCCATCAAGCTGATAGCGATGCATATGTAACAGCGGAACTGCTATTATTATTTAAAAAGAGAATTGAGGCATTGCCGCTTGTAACATTGGAAAAGCTGACAATGCTATCTCAACATTTAAAAAGCGATGTATCACTTCTATTTCAAGAAGCACTTGAACAAAATCGTCAACATATAGAAAAATTACCAGAGCAATTAGAGGTTTATCGTGGAATCGCTCTTCGAAAAAAAATCTATCGTTCTAATACATCTTCTACACGGTTATTAAGTGACTATCCTAAAAGCCATAAAGAAAAAGACGAGCTTCTAATGAGTATGTTTTCTCATTATGAATCCCGCGACGGGCAATGCCGTATGATGGACGTTGTATACGATTCTTTTCAACATAGTAAAGTAGCAGTGATCGAAGCGGGTACAGGAGTAGGAAAATCTCTAGGTTACTTATTGCCAAGCGTGTTTTTCGCGATTAAAGAACAGAAGCCTGTTTTAATCAGTACATATACAGTACAATTACAACATCAATTAATGAGAAAAGAAATTAAGGCTTTGCAGCATATCCTTGAATCTCCAATTAATGCCGTTTTATTAAAGGGGAGAAGCCATTATTTAAATTTATTTAAATTTGAGCAATCACTGACAGAACATGACCAAAATTATGATTCTGTACTAGCAAAAATGCAAATTCTTATATGGTTAACGCTCACAATAACGGGCGATGTTGATGAATTAAATTTATCAACAGGAGGACGTACATATTGGCAAAGAATTAAACAAGACGGATGGCATCTTGCCAATAAGCAAGATCCTTGGAAAACAAGAGATTTTTATCAATATGCAAAACAGCAAGCACTTAATGCGGATATTGTCGTTACAAACCATGCGATGTTATTTAGTGAAATGGCGAATCAATCAGATGTCTATGCTGAATTTCAATATTTAGTGATCGACGAGGCGCATCATCTTGAACGAACAGCGCGTGAATATTTTGGTGACAAAATTATTTACAATCGAATAAAATTTTTAATTAGCAAGTTGGGGATATACGATCAAAAGCAAATGTTTTATCAGCTGGAGAATATTCTTGAAACCCATGGAATTCATGGCTCTCCTCATGCATTTGAATTTGAATCATATTTAAAATCTTTAGATGCAGATATCGACGATTTGTTTCTAATGCTGGCGCAGTATTTACAAAAGCAAAAACATCATTCAAAAGGATATCAAAAAGTTAAAATTCGCATTAAAAAAGATATACTGGATTCGAAAAATTGGAATTCGATTAAATGGTGTGCTGAAAGAATTAGCACATCATTGACAGATGTTGATAAAGCGCTGAGAAGTCGACTTAAGGATTTAGAGGAAAAGAAAGTTCAACTAAATGATAAAGAACAAGCGTTTATTGAAGAGCTGTACAGTTTTTTAAATGATTGGAAACAGGTTAAGCAAGAAATCAGGGCGTTATACTATGAAGATGATCATCTTCCAGAAGTTCTTTGGCTTGAAGGCGATCTGCGTGCTTTGCCAACGAGTATTTCAATTCAGCGTCAGCCCATTTATGTAGCAGATTCGCTGCAACGGGAATTGTTTTCGAATAAGAAAAGTGTCATTCTTACGTCAGCAACATTAACGATTAATTCATCTTTTCAATTTTTCTTAAATGAGATTGGATATTCAGCATCAGCGATTCGGACAGAGCAGATCGCATCTCCTTTTCCGTATGAAAAAAATACAAAATTCATTATTCCAAATGATCTGCCTGATATTTCCCAAGTAGATAGCATGGAATTTTCTGAACAAGTGGCTAGTCATTTAATTGCCATTGCACAAGCAACAAAAGGGAGAATGCTCGTATTATTTACATCATACGAATTATTGAAAAATATTTATCAGTTAATGAAGGATAGTGGCACATTAGATGATTTTCTATTAATTGCTCAAGGTGTAACAGCTGGGAGCCGTTCAAGGTTAACAAAAAACTTTCAAAAATTTGAAAAGGCCATATTATTCGGTACAAATAGTTTTTGGGAAGGTGTCGACATTCCGGGAGAAAATCTCTCATGTCTAGTCATGGTGCGCTTACCTTTCTTACCGCCTGATGAACCGGTGATCGAGGCAAAAAGCGAATATCTTCGCTCGTTAGGAAAAAATCCATTTTCCGCCTATTCCTTGCCGGAAGCAGTTATCCGGTTTAAACAAGGATTTGGCAGATTAATTAGGCAAAAGACGGATAGAGGTATTTTTCTTATTTTAGATCGAAGAATAGAAACGACAAAGTATGGACAAGCATTCATACAATCGATTCCAAATATGAAAATCGAACACCAATCATTGAATGAAACAATTGAACTGATAGAAAAATGGCTATAAAAAACGCTGCCTTCATTGCAGCGTATAAAAAAGGTGTGAACTAGAGAATTTTTATGGTTAACCAATTCATCATTTCGTATATTGACGCAACATTGTGATGAAATGATTCGTATTTTATTGTAACCGTAAAGTGGTTGAATATTAATAACAATATTTGTTTATAAAGGGTGATCATAATGGAGAATAAAATCGAAGTTCTTTCAACGGTTAAAGTTAAATATCAACCTGATTTATATAAACTTGTGGATACGTTGAATAGGACGTTAAAAAAACAAGATTTAATGTTTGGTCTAGCGTTGGATCAAGATGAAGAGGGACTTGCTAAATTTACGATTTATCGAACTTAAGCAACGAACATAACCAAATTTGATACTAATTAGAAAAATGAGGGTCGTAAATGAAAAAAGTTTTGTTAGCAGTAGGGATAATTGTTGCGGTCATAATCGTCTTTACAGTTACAGTGTATAGTCAAGCCCGCAAACCTTATAATGATGCTTATCAATATGCTCAAAAAATCGCGGGCAAAGAAGCCCATATACAATCGGTTGATCAATTTTATTTATATAGCGGCTCTACAACGTATTATGTTGTAGTTGGAAAAAATAATAAGAAGCAGGAAATGGTCGTTTGGATTCCAAAGAAACATCCACATCAATTTAAAACAATGAAATGGAAGGATGGAATTTCTAAAACAGAGGCAATGAATACTGTTAAGCGCAGTAAAAATCCAGATAAAATTTTATCCGTCCGCTTAGGGATGGATGATCAAACGGCTATTTGGGAAGTTGCATATGAAAAAGGCAATAATCTAAATTATTATGAAGTGCCATTTGCGAAACATGAATGAATCAAAACTGGTCGAATTAAATAAATTTAGACTTTTTTCTACCTATTTCCTTTTTTTGTTCGCATTTAGTATAATAAGAACTGCTACATAATGTATGTTTATATTTGAGAGCTCTGTTAGATGTTTTTGGAGGGAATAAACGTGAAAATTACAATATCAGAAGTAGGCCAACATATTGGAGAAGAAGTAACGATTGGCGTTTGGCTGAATAATAAGCGTTCAAGCGGAAAAATCGCCTTCCTTCAGCTTCGTGACGGTACTGGATTCATCCAAGGTGTTGTCGTAAAAAGTGAAGTTGATGAAGAAGTATTTAAAACAGCGAAATCACTGACACAAGAAACTTCTTTATATGTGACAGGAACGGTGACGGAGGATGAGCGTTCTCCGTTTGGTTATGAACTTCAAGTGAAAAATGTTGAAGTAATTCATGAAGCAACTGACTATCCTATTACTCCGAAAGAGCACGGAACTGAGTTTTTAATGGATCATCGTCACTTATGGTTGCGTTCACGACGCCAGCATGCAGTAATGAAAATCAGAAATGAAATTATTCGTTCAACGTATGAGTTTTTTAACCAAAATGGATTTACAAAAATTGATCCGCCAATTTTAACGGGAAGTGCACCGGAAGGAACAACAGAACTATTCCATACAAAATATTTTGAGGAAGATGCTTATCTTTCACAAAGTGGTCAGCTTTATATGGAAGCTGCTGCAATGGCATTTGGAAAAGTATTTTCATTTGGACCGACCTTCCGCGCTGAAAAATCTAAAACACGCCGTCATTTAATCGAATTTTGGATGATAGAACCTGAAATGGCTTTTTATCAACATGAAGATAGTTTAAAAGTCCAAGAAGAATATGTTGCATATGTTGTGCAATCTGTGCTTGCAAACTGTAAATTAGATTTACAAAGACTTGGACGCGATACTTCAAAATTAGAAAAAATTAAAGCACCATTCCCACGAATTACTTATGATGATGCAATCAAATTATTACATGAAAAAGGTTTCGATGATATTCAATGGGGTGAAGATTTTGGGGCTCCTCATGAAACGGCAATTGCTGAAAGTTTCGATATGCCTGTGTTTATCACGAATTATCCAACAGCGATAAAACCTTTTTATATGCAGCCGCATCCTGAACGTCCTGAAGTGGTACTATGTGCGGATTTAATTGCTCCTGAAGGTTATGGTGAAATTATTGGTGGCAGTGAACGGATACATGATTATGATCTTCTAGTAAAACGATTGAAAGACTTTCATTTATCTGAAGATGCATATAAATGGTATTTAGAACTTCGCAAATACGGCTCTGTGCCACATTCGGGATTTGGATTAGGCTTGGAACGTACAGTTGCTTGGATTTCTGGTGTTGAGCATGTGCGTGAAACGATTCCGTTCCCAAGACTTTTAAAT
The DNA here is from genome assembly GCF_011008565.1 of Heyndrickxia ginsengihumi. Lineage (GTDB taxonomy): Bacteria > Bacillota > Bacilli > Bacillales > Bacillaceae_C > Weizmannia > Weizmannia ginsengihumi. Next base: position 2,962 of record NZ_JAAIWK010000019.1, on the reverse strand, counting down.
CGTATTTATCCATAATAGATGTTTAATCGATCACGCATAATATGCGTGATCATTTTTCATTACAGCCATGCTTGAATGAGAACAATGGATTTACCACGATTTTCGTGATTATGAGAGTGAATTTTAAGGAAGTTAATAACAATTGCTTTTCATTCCATTATGATAGAATCTCATGATATACTAATGAATGAGGTGTGCAAAATGGATAAAGAATTAATGATGTCATGGCTTGAACAAGGTGTTCTTTCAATCCCACAGTTATTACTGAAAAAATATAAACAATTAGGCTTGAATGAAACTGAACTTGTACTTTTATTGCAAGTTTATTCTTTTTTAGAGGATGGTATTTACTTTCCAACGCCGAAAGATTTAGCAGATAGAATGGTGATCTCTGAAAACCAATGTGTAATGATGTTACGGAGATTAATTCAGCAGCAGTTTTTAGCAATTGAGGAAGGCTCAAAAGATGAGACGATTTTATTTGAAAGATATTCGATTAAACCATTATTTTTAAAGTTAATTGATGAATTTATTTATGACAAAAAACAAGATGAACTCGAAAAAAATTTGCTTGAAGAAACTGATTTATATACGATCTTTGAACAGGAATTTGGGCGGCCGCTTTCCCCGTTAGAATGTGAAACATTGGCGATGTGGATTGATCAGGATCAGCAAACGCCGGAAATCATAAGGGCTGCTTTAAGAGAAGCAGTCATCTCAGGAAAATTAAGCTTTCGTTACATTGATCGAATTTTATTTGATTGGAAGAAGAACAATATTCGAACGGTAGAAGCGGCAAGGGAATATGGTAAGAAGTTCCATCAGCAGCGAAAACAAGTAAGTGGAAATGGTAATGGAAAAAGTCCTAATGCAGTTCCTTTTTATAATTGGTTAGAGAAGTAAATTGTTTGGTTAAGAGGAGTATATATAGATGTTAAACAAACAGCAGATTAGATATTGCCTTGATGAAATGGGAAAAATGTTTCCTGATGCGCATTGTGAATTAAATCATTCCAATCCATTTGAATTAGTTATTGCCGTAGCTCTTTCAGCGCAATGTACAGATGCTTTAGTAAATAAAGTGACGAAAGATTTATTTCAAAAATATAAAACCCCTGATGATTATGTTGCAGTCCCATTAGAAGAGCTACAAGAAGATATTCGTTCGATTGGACTATATCGTAATAAAGCAAAAAATATCCAAAAGCTATGCCAAATGTTAATTGATCAATATGATCGGAAAGTACCCAATGATCGTGATGAGTTAATTAAGCTTCCTGGTGTAGGCAGAAAGACAGCAAATGTCGTCGTATCTGTAGCTTTTGGAACACCAGCTATTGCCGTTGATACCCATGTTGAAAGAGTCAGCAAACGTTTAGGTTTCTGCCGATATAAAGATAGTGTATTAGAAGTAGAAAAAACATTAATGAAAAAAATCCCAAAAGATGAATGGTCGATTACACATCATAGAATGATCTTTTTTGGAAGGTATCATTGTAAAGCCCAAAATCCTCAATGTGACATTTGCCCGCTTCTGGATATTTGTCGTGAAGGGAAGAAAAGAATGAAAAAACGGAGGATTAGTTAAATGGAGGTAATGATTCCACAATCGTTACAGCACCCTTTATTTTTTTCATCTTCAACAATTGCAGTAAACTTCGAAAGCAAATCGTTATCAGCGAGGGGCTACTTTCCTTATGAAATTCAATATGAACATCATCTTAGTAAAGAAACGCCATGGGTTAAGGAACATGAGGAAGCTTATTTGAGTCAGTATATTACATATTGGCAACAACTCTATCATGTACTTTATCAACGCTTTCAAAAACGGGAAAAGAATGTGCAACATGAGCTTATTGAGGGAATTGCTATTTTTCTTTCATTATTGTTTTGGAGTAATCACAAAAGAGTCGTTTTACAAGACTTATCTACTGAAATTGCAGCACTAGAAACAGTACCAGTTAATATCGAAGAAAGACTGCACTATATTTTGCAGAGGCCAACATCGTTTTCATCATTTATGCAGTTGACAGAATTAATTCAGGAACAACAAAAGCATAGAGCCCGAAAGTTAACGATAGAAAAAATAAAAGATCAATAAAAGATTATAGATAAAAAGAAACTGGAACAAAAGGATATTAACGAAAGAAAGATCCGCCCCGAAAATATACTTCACTTTCCGCGGGCGGGCGGGTGAGTCTCCTTTACTAATGAACTGCGGGGGTTCACCCGCAGGAGTCTACATATATTTTCGGAGCTGATTTGTGCAATGTTCTTCTTTAGCAAGCCACTTTTGAGTTTTCTTTCATCATCTTTTAATTTTGGCTATTTTCGTAAGATGTTTTATCAAAAAGAGAATGCTGTTCGCTTTAGGAGGCTCGCTTCGGCAAGCGAAATGAGTATCCTTGGCTCTCAGTCAATCCCGCAGGAGTCGTGCTGTTTCCGCTTAATCCACTCCTTTATGTACAATTAAAGGGAAAAAACATCCATTAAAAAACAATCATTTTTTTGAAAAGAGTTTTTTAGATAGAAGTTCCCCAAGGCTTTCCGCTGGCAAGCTCCGGGCCATTTTACCAAGATCACCGCCATGCCAGCTTTTTTTCTCCGGGAAGGGGGGAGTCTCCTGATCTATCGTGTTATTGCAACGTATGTGAAAAACGCGAAAGACAAGCGTTGTATGCAGTGAATTAAAAAAGTTTCCCATGCAGACGATACAAGGCCATGTAATGAAAGAAATTAGCAACTGGACATCGTTTTTCCTTATTAATCTTGAAACTTAAGTAAGAAAGAGAAAAACCCCATTGAATAAAAGATTGATATGCTCCCCTTTAGGTAGACAGATTAAAAAATAAAAATCTGGCTACTTATGGGGGAGTATTTGTTATGTCCAAAAGATCTTACTCTGCAGAAGAGAAATACGAGATATTAAAGGAATTAGATGAGCATTATTCAACATATGATC
>NZ_JAAIWK010000018.1 GCF_011008565.1 Heyndrickxia ginsengihumi | reverse complement strand
AGTTCGACGTTGACGTGGCATAATAGCACGCTCCCTTAGGTTAGTATGTTAAGTGTACTAGCCCTTATAGTATCTGTCCAACTTAGTGTAGCCGATTCAGAACTTCCAGAAGATAGGGGCGAGGAGGCAACGTCCTGAAATGGGAATTAACGATTTCTTTGATGGGTAAAGCAATAAAGAGTGTCGACCAGTATAAGAAAATGGATGAGATCGCTATTTCAATTTTTCATAGACGTTGTTTATTGCAACTTAATTGATTCATTATATTACAGTATGGGATGAGACTTCTACGGGATCAGCGGTTAGCACGAACCACTTAAATTGATATCAACGACTGAGTAAAGGAGAACTACTCAAAGAGATAGTAAGCAAATCATAGTGATAAAAGAGAGGTCTCTTAGACAATTTTATAACAGTTAAATCGAATTTATTTAATGGTGTTTCGAATAAAATGAGAAAAATGCTAAAAAATAAAGAGGATGTATGTTTACATTCTTTACTAACATTGACATGAAAGGGAGATATAATGACAAAAGTATTATATATTACAGCGCATCCTCATGATGAGACACAATCTTATAGTATGGCGGTAGGAAAAGCTTTTATCGAAGCTTATAAAGAGGTTAATTCTGATCATGAAATCGTGAATATTGATCTTTATAAAGAAAACATTCCACATATTGACGGTGACGTTTTTAGTGGGTGGGGGAAACTTCGATCTGGAAAAGGATTCGAGGAACTTTCATCAGAGGAAAAAACAAAAGTTGGGCGGTTATCAGAGCTATGTGAACAATTTATCACTGCAGATAAATATGTATTCGTTACGCCATTATGGAACTTCTCATTCCCGCCAATTATGAAGGCATATATTGATGCGATTGCAGTTGCAGGGAAAACATTTAAATATACTGAACAAGGATCAGTTGGATTGTTAACTGATAAGAAAGGTTTGCACATTCAAGCGCGTGGAGGTATTTATTCAGAAGGCCCAGCAGCAGAATTGGAGATGGGACATCGCTATTTAAGTATCATTATGAATTTCTTCGGTGTTCCTTCATTTGAAGGGCTTTTTGTAGAGGGACATGCCGCAATGCCTGATAAAGCGCAAGAAATTAAAGAAAATGCTATCACACGCGCAAAAGATTTCGCACAAAAGTTTTAATCAACATGAGTCAAAAGGGCTCTTATTTCAGTGTAACCCCTATTGGATTATTCGATAGGGGTGTTCTTTTTCTCCTAAGATATGAATTGACTAGAGATTCTTCAATAACAATTTGCTATTTCTTTACGTGTAGGAGCGAAAGGATATATCTACTATGTAGAAATTTTCTAACCCACTGAGGGACAACCCGCTGTAAGCAAATACTTTACTTTCTCATTTAATCTTTCGAAAAAAGGATCAACCGTACAGATAAGAAATAGAATATCTTTCATGATATAAAACTGACCTATAAAAGCGGCTACAAAAAAGGATTTAAAACTGATCATTCTATTAGTTCGGAAACTCCTGTGGGAAAAGAAACATTCGAGACTTTGCTGTAGCGTAGTGACGAAGTAGCTCGGCGCTTGCCCGCGGAAAGCTTTAAAGAACAACTATTTAGAACTCTTAATTTTTGCTATTCATTTGAATATCTTTTATGAAGATTGGTGGGAAACAGTTATTGTAAAATGATAGCTTAAAAAAAGTAGAGTTCCGCTCATTCAAGTAGTTTACTTTTCCTTCCATCTCCTAGCGCTTTTTTTAGGAGCGCATTAAACAAATTTTTAAGTAACATTTCTCAAGTAGGTTAATGAGTGTTACCCGAATTTAGATAATGTCTTAAACAGGAGATCTATTTCAACATAAGAAATGGATTTATTTTACATCCAGTCAAATTGATTGTTTGGAATGAATAAAGTGTTTCCGTTTTGGGCTGATATCCATTTCTCTTTGAAGTTGGATACATACACTATGTTCGAATGACTTTGAGGAGGAGATATTAAAATGCAGAGACAATTATTTGGTAATTATAGTATGGGATTACCTGGAGGATTTCCGGGAATGGGAACAGGAGGTTATCCCGGCGGAGGATTTCCAGGAATGGGAACAGGAGGCTATCCCGGCGGAGGATTTCCAGGAATGGGAACAGGAGGTTATCCCGGCGGAGGATTTCCAGGAATGGGAACAGGAGGCTATCCCGGCGGAGGATTTCCGGGAATGGGAACAGGAGGCTATCCCGGCGGAGGATTTCCGGGAATGGGAACAGGAGGCTACCCCGGCGGAGGATTTCCAGGAATGGGATTAGGAGGCTATCCTGGAGGAGTAGGACATGGAAGTTACCCAGGAATGGGAACAGGAGGCTATCCTGGAGGAATAGGACATGGAAGCTACCCAGGAATGGGCATGGAGTCTGAAGGTTATCCAATGGGCATGAGTCAAGGAAGATATCCAGAAATGAGTATTGAATCTGAAGATTATTATCAGGATGGATATTACCAGGATTATACTTGGTAATTTCACATAAAGTTATGTGAAATTAGAAAGAACATTGAATGCTTTTTAGAGGCTGGGACAAAACTCAAAAGTGGTTAGCTAAAGACTAAAGACGAACATTGCACAAATCAGTTCCGAAAATATATGTAAACTCCTGCGGGAGGATAGGCCCACAAGCCTCCTGAAAGTGGAGTATATTTCCGGAGCAAAATTTGAGCGCAAAATTCAGATTTTCTTTAGTTAATATACTTTTGCCCCCAGCCTCTTAGCATTCTAGGCATTATGTGGAAGGATATCATTCATCATCATAGTAAAGGAAATATTATTTGAGGATTTTACGAATGTTGTTTCTAAAAAAATAAAAAATAATGTTTAGCCATTTAAAAAATGGGTAATGAATAAATGCTCACATAATACATAGCTTCTTAATAAAGTGAAATTTTTTTCACAATTATTTAGAAGTACAACTTCTTCAATTTTTTTAACCTCTACCCTATTATAGGTAGAGGCTTTTTTTAGGATTGTACTCCGCCCATTAGTAAACTTAAATATAACAAAAAGTTGGCCATAAATTAGAATATTTTGTAAAAATTACTGTTTTTTCTTTCAAAGATGCTCGCTGAAATCGCCGAGGAATAAAAAACTATTGCATGTTAGTTCCTGAAAATGCTCTTTCACACAGTTTTATATTACATTTTTAAAACTTGCATGATGATTCAACTTCAAAGGGATATTTACTCCTCTAGCTGGATATCCACCTTTTTTTCAATACGCAATAACTTCCATAAACCGTATGAAATGGCCCAAGCTAATATAAATAAACAAACTAAAATATATCCAAGTGAGCCAAAGTTTAACTGTTGTATCCATTTCCAAAAACCTTCTGTAAGCCCTAATTGTGGTGTAAGTACTTGAACTAATTCCACGATACCTACCAATAATGCTGTAACGACCGCTAAAGCAGTAACCGTCAAGTTATAGTAAACTTTTCGAATCGGTGAGATAAATGCCCAGCGGTAAGTAGATGTCATAAATATTCCGTCCACTGTGTCAAATAAACTCATGCCAGCTGCGAATAATAAGGGAAGCGCCAATATTCCTGTTACAGGAATAGCGCTTTTTGCAGCTCCAGCTGATATTGCTAGTAATGCAACTTCGCTAGCCGTATCAAAGCCTAAACCAAATAGAAACCCGATTGGATATATATGCCAGCTTTTAGTAACAAGCTTTAAAAGAGGAGCCACAAAGCGCGCTAACAATCCTCGTGAGTCCAATAGATTTTCTAATTTTTGTGCGTCAAAATTCCCTTTCCGCATAACGATGAATACTCTATAGATATTATACATAATGAATAAATTGATAATCCCCATTATTAAAAGAAAAATACCTGAAACGGATGTTCCGATGATTCCGCCAATATGTTGAAATTCCGGGATTTTTTTTATCGCCCATTGCGAGGCAAAGGCAGTTACAATTGCTATTAAGCATACTACAGTGGAATGACCTAAAGAAAAGAAAAAACCTACTCCTGATGGATTTTTTTGTTGCTGAACCAATTTTCTTACAGTAGTGTCAATTGCTGCAATATGATCTACATCAAAGGCATGACGTAAGCCTAATGTGTAGGCAACTAATCCGAGACCAAACAGGACTGTATGATCTTGTACTGAAATAAGAAGACACAAGATTCCAATGATATGTAACATTATGACGCATATTGCATAGCCAAACCAATTTTTTTTAACGTTTTTTTTCATAAGTTAGAGATCTCCTTATTTATATAAAATATTAAAAAAGTAGATTATTATAAATATTTTATATTTCAACAAAAAACTTCAAATTCCTTTTTTGATTAAAATCAACTTAAATGTTTATGATGTAAAGCCACCTTTTAAAAAAGATTAGAGGTAGCCTTATTACAAAAGATGTTTCCGCACTTCTTTTGTAATAAGGCTAAAAGAACGAATCAATAATAAAAACGTAATGTATCTGCTATTGAACATTAGTAAATTAAATTCCAATAGTCAGCATTCATAAAGTCAAGGTTCCAAATAGCAGAACCCGCTAGATGGAGTTTTGAAATAAGGTTTAGGTAAGCATGGTAAGAGATTGCAGTTGGTAGCCAAATTTTATAGTACATATTGTTGGCTGAATAAGTGATATAGTACTCACCGAGAGCGGAATTCCAACTTAAGTTCCTATGATTTTGCGTCACTAAGTTTGCGACATAATCAACAGAATAAGCAGGATCTTTCACAATATATCCTTGTTTGTCCTGTTCCCAAATTCTTGTATAAGCTGGCAATCCTAAAATAATTTCCTTAGATGGGATGCCTGTTTGAATAAATTCTTGCAAAGTGCTTTTTAGCCATGGCAATGATGTAATTGGACCAGGAGTAGGATCTGTTGACCAATGTTGATCATATCCCATAAACACAACATAATTACAATATTTTCCGAGGACCGCATGGTCAAAAGGAGATTTCTGATTTCCAGCTTTTGGATCTGGGGGGAGATCAATAGATAAAACTGTATTAGATTGCTTTAAACGATTGGACATCTGCTCGATAAATTGGGAGAATTGGTTGCGATCACGAACATCTACATTTTCTATATCTACATTTACCCCATCCCAATGCCCTTTACTGGCTGCTTCGCAAACTTTATTGATTACCGCTTGTGTTGCGGTAGAATTGGTCAGTAGCTTATGAATACTTGTTTTTGTATCTGTTTTCATAATAAGTCGTACCCAAACTTTTTTTCCTTGTTTATGAAGCGAGTCTATTGTGTTAGGCTCCGCAGTTACATGCAGTGCGTCATCATTGTCGATAGAAGCGAGTGCTGGAGAAACAATTTTAAGGTTTTGATAATCAGCGATTTGCGTCATTGTTTCTCCATTACCAGTTATCCACCCTAAAGTAAGAGAAGAACTTGATGAAGTAACGGATTGCTTATTTAGCAAAGATTGCTGTTGTATTAAGAGATTATTTGAGCTCCGATTAGGATTATTTACTGCAGAAACGATGATGCTTGGAATCAAAATAATTAGCATAAAAAAGAAAAATAAAGTGAATGAATATTTATGTATTAGTCGGTTTCTACCTGACTTATTAGAATTATTCATAAATGATTAACCTCCGAAAAAGGCGCTTGTAAATCTTTATTCTATTTTGTTTTTTAGCATAAAATACAAATCGCTTCTATTTAACAGATTCATTAATTATATATATGAGAGGCGCGCTGGAAAATGTATCGTTTTGTCCAAATGAAATGGACTATGGTTAAAAATAAAACGAAACATGAATGGACATGTGGTAACCTTGCATGATAGATGAAGGCCGCTTATTTTCGATAATATGTAACAATCTAAATTGAAAAGCAATCAAAGCGGTTGATGTGTGATAGAATTGCGGATAAATCGCTTGTCCCACGTACAAGACATCGCATGTTCGCAATCCCTCCATTTAAAAACAATTTCAGTGAGTCTTACTAAATTCTCCGTGTTTTTACATTCGTTATACCGATACATAATTCTTGATCTCCAGACCATAATAGTGATGATGTTTATTTTCAATAGGAGGAGATCAAAAACATGATGCAAAACCAACAGGAACAAATGCACCAAAATATGCATACAGGGGCTGTACCACCGCAAATGAACCATGGTGGTCATGAAGTATTTGATGTTCATGAAGTATTATCTGGGGCTGTAGGTACAATGGAACAATATATGCTGTTGCGCCAACATGTAAAAGACCCGGAATTACTTAGCATTCTTGATCGTCAATATCAATTTATGCAAGATGAATACAATATTACAGTTGAATGCTTTAAATCAGGACAAAATCCGTCCAAACCAACACAAAGTTATAAAATGAATCAAGATAATGACTTTGTGTACGGTTTAACACCATCACAACCTAAAAAGCCTGCGCAGTCTCCTGCAGAGCTCACTGATGCTTGTGTTTCAAGTATGATGCTTGGTAGTATAAAATCAGGTGCATCGATGAAAACAATAGCCGCACTAGAAACAACGAATCCAGTTGTTCGCCGCGTGCTTGCTGATTCTATACCAAATTGCATTGAAATGGCTTATGAACTCTCCATTTATCAAAATAAACATCATTATTACCAAGTACCACAGCTTGCGCAGCAAGATATGATGCAAATGGTAAATTCCTTTGCTCCTGCGCAAGGAATGATGCAGCAAACAACTAATATAAATAATATTAGTCATTAAAAGAGGATCGACAAAAAAGGGATTCAGAATCATTCATTCTGAATCCCTTCCTATTTTAAAATATACTAATGGTTTCAATATAAAAGTCAATTATTTAAACTCATTAAGAGGTGAGACTCCTGCGGGAAATTACGTTGAAGGGAGATCTAGCAGGAGCTTGTTACGAAGAGGTTTCAGAACCCGCCTGCGGAAAGCGAACCGTTGGAACGGAAGTCATTTATGGCAATGTTATGTCATTCATTATATTTGAGATTTTTTTATTCTTTCGTAATACTTCTATAAAGATTTCTGAAGCTTTCGTTTTAAAAGGTGTTTTCTGTGTGATAAAGGAAAATTGACGTAAAAAGGGTAATTCAGGTAATTGAAGAATTTGTAAAGTTCCAAGTGCAAGTTCTTTTCTAACGGCCCATTGAGAAAGCAACGAGATCCCAAGTCCTGCTTCAACAGCTTCTTTAATAATCTGTGTACTGCCAAATTCCATTATCTTTTCGGGACGAAGTTGAAATTCAGAAAATAATTTTTCAATTGCTTCTCTTGTCCCAGATCCTTCTTCACGTGCAATCCACGTTTCTTCCATCAATCGTGAAAACTGTAAATCCTTTTCATTTATAAAACGATGGTTCGCTGAGACAACAATAAACATGGAGTCCTCCGCAAAAGCTTCAAAGTATAGATCTTTATGTGTAATTCCACCTTCGATAATGCCAATATCGAGTTGGTGTCCTGCTACTAATTCCTCAATTTCCTTAGTGTTAGCAATCGTTATTGTTGGTTTAATCAAAGGATACCTTTCGTTCATGTAGGCAATTACATGCGGGAGGATATACTCACCATATGTATAGCTTGCGCCAATACTTAGATTCCCAATTGCATGATTCATGAGGTCATCTACTAAACATTGCATCCGGGTATAGATACCCAATATTTCTTTTGCATGATGATAAACAATTTCCCCAGCCTTATTTAATCGTACAAACTTGTTACTTCTATCTAAAAGTCTTGTTCCAATCGTTTGTTCCAACTGCTGTATATGTTGGCTTACTGCTGGCTGCGTCATATGTAGCTCATCTGCAGCTCGTGTAAAGTTTTCTTTTTCGACGACGGTTATAAAGACAAGTAAAAGCTGTTCCAATATTGGTTCCCCCTTATTATGTTTAAGCGTAACTCTATTATATAGAATTACTTATGATTATGATTATAATCATTTATTTTTCTTATTATAAAACATCCTTTATTCTAGAGATATAAGAAATGGAGATGAGGATATGAAATATAACAGTAGGGAAGAAAATGTGAGAGCTTATGCTAAAATATCATCTTTACTACGCACGTATATAGCAGGAATTTGTTTTACAATGATGATTGCCTTGTTTGGCTATGGATTAGGAAAAGTACCAGTGTTTAATTATGTTGGTCAAATGGCATGGGCCATCATTATAGCTGTGGTTTATCGGCAAATATTGGGCTATCCAGAAAAATTGCGTGCTGGAATTCAATTTTCTTCAAAAAGATTGTTACGCATGGCAATTATACTATTTGGATTAAAATTAAATATCGATGTAGTATTTCATCAAGGACTAATATTATTAATAAGAGATGTAGGTACCGTATTTTTTTCAATCATAATCACGATGTTATTAGCAAAGTGGTTGAAAGCAGATCTTCATTTATCAATTCTGTTAGGAATAGGTACAGGGGTTTGTGGGGCAGCAGCAATTGCCGCTGTATCTCCAATTCTAAAAGCAAAGGAGGAAGATACAGCACTTGGAGCAGGTATTATTGCCCTAGTTGGAACCATATTTGCAATCATGTACACAGTGTTGCGCCCATTTTTGCCTATAACATCATTGCAATACGGAATTTGGTCTGGCATAAGTCTGCATGAAATTGCTCATGTTGCATTAGCTGCATCTCCAGGAGGTCATGATGCATTAACAATTAGCTTATTAGCTAAATTAGGTAGAGTTTTTTTACTGATACCACTAAGTTTTCTTTTACTTTATTGGATGAAACGAAAAGGGAAACGTCAGCATAACACAAAAATAGAATTCCCTTGGTTTTTAATAGGTTTTCTTGCGATGAGTTTTTTTGGTAGTTTTATTGTTGGCAAATATCTTATCCTTCCAAAAAATATTATCAATGATATCTCTACTATAACAACATATATGTTAACAATGGCGATGGTAGGGTTAGGATTAAATATTCATTTAAAAGACTTACGAACGAAAGCACTACGTCCATTGCTTGCAATGGTTATCGCATCACTTTTATTGTCGTTATTATCTTATTTTTCATTAAAACTTTAAAAATACTAAGTTAATCATATGATACGTAATGTTGGTTTCCCTTTTTTAACTGGAAACAGTTTCTTCCATACCTAGTTGCCAATTTCCAAGTTTATAATAGCAATAAGCATTGGAGAACCATCATTTATCTCATATAAATAAGATTGCCAGCAAACTTAAACATAGATTCAATGGGGAGCCACACTCTGATACCGCTATATTTTAGCGGTCATTTTTTTGTCTTTATATGTATTTATAAAATGAATCATTAAGAAATCTGTATCATCTATGTTTCATGGTTACAATGATCAAAAACATGTAAGAATTGCAGAATGATTCACGTTATTTAAAGAGAGTTCATAGTATAAAGTAAAAGGGAGGAGATCTATGTGTTAAATAAGCTATTTAAATGTATAACGGTACTAGCTCTCTCCTTCGGGGTCGCCTTACCGTTTAGTTTCAACGCACAGGCAGCAACAAGTCCCGATGTGGATTTTATTGATGTATCGCATCATAATAGTGAGTTAGGATTACCGCTAGCATTCTATCAGACAATTAAAAGTGCCGATGTTAATAGTGTTGTCGTAAAAGTAAGTGAAGGAACTTATTATGTTGATCCTGCAGCATCGGTAAATATTGCAAATGCCAAACAAGCAGGATTAATTGTAAATGCGTACCATTATGCCCGTTTTACTAGTAATGCAAGTGCAAAAGCTGAAGCTGACTGGTTCGATAAGAAGCTACAGTTAGTTGGCTTTGATAAAGAAAAAGACGGTTATGTTGTAGTCGATGTTGAAGATAACAGTCTCCCAAGCAGTCCGAGTAAATTAACAGAATATACGAACACATTTATTAATGAGATGAAGTCTCTAGGATATAACAGAGTGGATGTATATAGCGGTTCTTATTTCTATAATAATCGCTTACAGCCGAAAGCTTTAAGCGTTAGTAAACCATGGCTGGCAGCATATCCTATTAATCCTATGAAAAATCAGCCAACAGCAAATTTTTCAAATGGCATAGGAGCTTGGCAATGGTCACAAAGTTATCGATTTATTGGGATGAATGAATATGGTAATTTTGATGTTTCGGAGGATTATGCAGGAAAATATACAACAAAAACATCACCTGAACAGGAAATATCCAAAAATGTGAAAACAATCAAAACGATTTCTCTTATTGATTATCTCAAATCCAAGAATATAGATTCATCTTTTAAAAATAGAGAAAAACTTGCTAATCAGTACGGAATTGTTGATTACAGTGGAACAAGGGCTCAAAATCTAGCTTTATTGTCTAAACTAAAAAGTGGCTTGAAACCAGCTAAAACGAACATTACAAATAGCAAGTTAACGACTGACACTAGCATAACTACAACACCAGCGACATACACCGTTCGCAATGGGGATACACTTAGTGAAATTGCTGTAAAATTTAATACGACAGTTTCAAAACTGAAATCGTTAAATGGCTTGAATAATGCTAATCTTATATATGTCGGTCAAAAACTCAAAATTAGTGGGGCGAGCCAGACAAATTCTGGAACCAACTACTATACAGTGAAAAAGGGTGATGTGTTAAGTCAGATCGCAAGTAAATACAATACGACTGTTTCAGCCCTTCAATCGCTAAATAACTTGAAAAATGCCAATGTTATTTACGTAGGCCAAAAATTAAAAGTAAGCGGAAGTACTAGCAACAGTACTGCAAGCAAGTATTATGTAATAAAAACAGGTGACACGTTAAGCGAGCTTGCAATAAAATACGGAACAACTGTAAACAAACTACAATCGCTTAATCATATTAAAAATGCAAATAACATTTATGTAGGAGAAAAAATTCAACTGAAATAAACGGATTGCACATTGGAATTGAATAGATGGTAATTCAGTAAATCGTGCTAATTACCATCTATTTACTTTTGAAAAAAATGTAAGAAAAGAGAAAATATTTTTATAAAGGAAGATGCTGGAGAATTGGTTAATAGTTTAAAATAAATTATATATGGATAGTCATGCCATTCAAAGGGTCTATACATTCATCATTTAAGGAGATTCAGAAGCTTATGGAAAATGAAATGATAACACTTTGTAATGAGAAAAGGGAACATATTGGGGTTGCTACCCGTGCGGAAATACATAAAAAAGGTTATTGGCATGAAACATTTCATTGCTGGTTCTTGAGTAACAACGAAGGAAAAGTATTCCTATATCTTCAAATTCGTAGTGATCAAAAGAAAGATTATCCAAACCTTCTGGACATAACAGCAGCTGGACATATTTTAGCAGATGAATCAATCCATGATGGGATAAGAGAGGTAAAAGAGGAATTGGGAATTGACTTAGCAATAGATGATGTAGTGTCATTAGGTGTTTTTCAAGATTGCATCACGACAAACGCTATAATAGATAAAGAATTTGGAAATGTGTTTTTATATGCTCGAAATCATATTGATTTTTCGCAATTTCACTTGCAACAAGACGAAGTATCCGGAATTGTAAAAACGCCTATAACGGATTTTGAGCAATTAATTGCTGGTCATATTGAAGAAATCCTTGTAGAAGGTTTTAAAATTAATCAGCATGGGAAGAAGTCTTCCATTTCGACAATGATCAATAAACATTCCATCGTACCGCATGAGCAGTCATATTTTGAAAATGTACTATTTGCGATGAAAAAACATGTATAATCGTTTCTGCAAAAAGATACTGAAACGATTATACATTGAATTTAGTTTGTCACAAAAATCTTTTCTTACCATCTATGATAAAGGAAAGTCTGTATATAACGATTAAATATTGCGAAGCAGAAATGTTTCTATAAAGCACATAAATAGATCCATTAAGAATTGATGATCGTGTAAAAAAGGAAACGGTGTGATGTAAATCTAAAAATCCAAAAGGTTCCAATGGCAAAAATTCCATATGCAAAACTGATGTCTATCATATATCCCCAAGGTACAATATAATCATGAATCGTCCACAACTTATAAGTGCAGGCTATTTGAAAAATGATTGTCATGAGTAATGATGTGAAAATTGTAACAGACAGATATGTTCTAATGATTCTTTTTGATGCAAAGAACAAAGTACACCAGGGAAGCAATAAAGCGCTGATGAGAAGTATTTTCGCTGCCAAATTCAATCCCCCGTATCTTATGAGATTTATTTGGAATGCAATAAAAAATTACCATCTAACGTAAGCATAACTAATGAGTCATGCTTACGTTTATGCTATTTATTTATGTGATGCTTGTTATCTTCCGTTTTGGTTTCGAGTATGCCGTATAACCCATTCATTGTTTGTTCTTCAGGATCTGCCCCGAAAGCTGTATTCTCAGCTGCACTTTTTAGATCAAGATTATTTGTATTTTTTTTGTTAGACATAATATCCAACTCCTAAATTAGATTAAGTAAAAACATCATAAATATACGTCTTTTAAAAAGGCATTGAATTTTTTCAGCAAATCTTTATTTACAGAGTAGACGCTAAATGATATATAATCCATTAAACGGAAAATGATCAATAATGAGAAAGGCAAAATGGCCTCACTTTGAATATGATAAAATTACGATGAAATAATTTATAGAATAAATAATTAAATCGAAACATAATTAACTAATATAAATAAAGTTGATCAGAAAATGGGAGGAAAAATTAACGCTGCCTAGTGATGGAGATTTGGGGGATCTCGTCATAAACTATTGGCTGAACAGGGGAGGATGATCAACTTGTTTCATGACTGGATGGATTCCTATATTTCAAAAGTTACTGGTAAATCGTATATTGAAACAGAAATTACAGAAATTTTGATTGAAATTTTTTCAATTTTAGATCAAAAACTAAAGAACTTGCAGCAAACGAGTATTCAATTTGTTCCTAATGAAAGTAAAATTATGTTGCCTGATTGTTCATTGACGTTTAAGATTCATAACGCAGCACTTGATATTTATAAATTTGATCAAAGTAATAAGAAGCTTTGTAGCATTCGTGTGTTAGATAGTCTTGATGAATATCACGTAAAATTGCCGGATGATAAGATTTTGCTTGAAACAAAAGATTTAAAAAAAGCTTTAGATTGTGCGCTATTTTATTTGCTAGTAGAAAATAAAAATAAATAGAAGGGCCATACTCAAAGATGCTTCTTCTTTAAGATGTAAACAGACTCCTAACAAAGGAGTTTTTTTATTGGAACTGATTGCTGCTCCGGGGATTCGCTTTCCGCGGGCGTCCCGTACCCTTCTCGGTACGTGCCTGCAGACGTCTGACTCGTGTATTCGAATCGGCATAGTATACAATCTTTTGTTAGGAATGTAGTTTATTTCTTAAGGTGAGCAGATGATCATGACGTTAATAGTATACGGCAAGCTAGACTGGCTTACAGATAAACGAGAAAAAAGAAGCCTTTTTTATTTCTTCCATAGTATTATTTTACCCAAAAGTTGGAAAAGGATTTTAATTACGGCATGATTTATATATAATATAAGTGATAATGATTATCATTATTGATTACTTGGGGGTTCTTTTGATATTAAAATGAACGGAAAGATTCCATTCTTTGAAGGGAGAATGTATTGATATGGACAAAGACTTTACAGAAAAAAAGTTGTACAAACAAAATGGATGGAGCCGTTTATTCCATAGGCTTTTAGAGATAGATAGAATAAGAACAAGCGAACAATCTCCGAAATTAACAAATACGTTTGAATTAGTTGTCATTAAAGAGGGGAAAGGAAAGATTATGATTGAGCAAGAGGAATTTCTTGCACACAATCAAGACATTTTTGTTATACATCCAGCTGAAGTTTACAGTATTGCATGTGATAAGCAAACACCTTTCGAATACTTACAATACAGATTTGAAGTGTTTAGCTATCCAACGAATGACTCAATACAATCCTATCCTTTGAAGGGAAAAATAGTTGTTGCACAAATTGAAGGAATTTTAAAATTGGCAGAGGATATATTTTTAATGAAAGATCACCAAAGCGGTTTAGAACAATTTCATAGGCGGGGGTTGTTTGAACAGCTTATATATCAAATTGAGCAAAATAAAGAAGTTGCAACTGAAAGAGATACATTTACAGCCATTGAACATACTCGATTATACATAGAAAGTCAATTTCATAGACCGCTATCCATTAAAACGTTAGCAGCTATGGCAAGAATTAGTCCAAAGTATTATTCGTCGTTATTTAAAAAAGAATACGGTGTTAGTGTTAGTGAATATATTACAACTTTGCGAGTTAATAAAGCAAAAAGGCTGTTGATAAAAGGAACAGAGACACTATATGAAATTGCAAAGCAAGTTGGCTATAAAGATGAATTTTATTTAAGCCGTAAATTTAAACAAATTGTTGGAATAGCCCCATCTATATATAGATTAAAAAGGAAAAAGAAAATCGCTGCATATGATTTGTCAACAACGGGCTACCTGCTAGCACTTAATATTATTCCTTTTGCTGCCCCTATCCATCCTAAATGGACAAACTATTATTATAGAAAGTATCGCGATGAAATTCCGGTGCATTTAAGTGCCTTTAAAATAAATCAAGATTGGAGAGCGAATATTGCGAAGCTTTTTAGCGACCGACCAGATATGATTGTAACGAAAGATACAATTAGCGTGGAAGAAAAAAGATTGTTAGAGCAAATCGCACCAGTTTATTATTATGCAAGTGAAAAAAACTGGCGAAAGCAACTGCATACGATTGCTCAATTTTTAGGAGAAGAGAGAGAAGCAGAAGAATGGTTATATGATTACGACCAGCAAGTTCAATATGTGAAACGTTCATTGGCCCCACATGTGCAAACAAAATCTTTTATTGTATTACGTTTATATCATCATACTCTCTTTATTGATCGATCAAAAACGATAGAAGAAGTGCTTTCAGGTGATTTGAATATTAATCATGGGAATAAGTTTAATGGTTTATTGCATAACCAAGTGATTACGATTCAGGAACTTGCGCAAATGAACCCCGATTATGTGCTTTTAAATATATGTCAAGAAGCAGTGACATTAAGAAATTGGGATATGATTAAAAATTCTAGTGCTTGGAACAGTTTATCATTTGTTCAACAAAATCATTTCATAATGATTTCTTCCGATCCATGGCGGGAATACTCAGCATTTGCACACGAAAGAATAATAAGAGAATTTCCGCTTCAATTATTAGACCATTGTCCAACAATAAAACAAGAAATCGTCCATGTTCAATAAAAGGTAAGATCGCTATAATTTCAATTGAGAATGATTATCATATCATTTATAAAAAATAGAATACATACAAAGGGAGAGGGTTTCTACATGAATAAAAAATTTTTAGCGCTTTTCTTCTCAAGCTTGTTAGTCATAACCGCATTAACCGCTTGTGCAGAGCAACAAACTTCAAAGCAAGTATCAACAGAAGATCATAAATCTTCAGAAAACAAACAAACGTATCAAACGATCACATATCTAGGGAAAAAATACAAAGTGCCAGCTAAAGTGGATAAAATTGTAACAGCTAGTCAAGAGGCGATGGAGGATGCTGCAGTTTTAGGCGTAAAACCTGATGGTGCAATTGCAACAGCAGGGGAATATCCTCAATATTTAGGTGACTCAATGTCGAAAGCAATTCCAATCGGTGACAAAATGCAGCCGAGCACTGAAACATTATTAAAAATAAAACCAGATGTCATTTTAGGAACTTCTAAATTTCAGCCTAATGTTGTAAAAAGCTTAAATTCAGTTGCTCCAATGATACCAATTTCTCATATATCGACTAATTGGAAAGCGAATTTGCTCGTACTCGCAAAGCTTACCGGCAAAACAAAAAAAGCTAAAAGTATTATCAAGCAGTACGATACAGAAGTAGCGGCAGTTAAAAAACAGTTAGAAGGGAAATTAGATGGTAAAACAGTGCTCATTATTAGAATAAGAGGAGGAAATATCTTTATTTATTCAAAAGATATTTATTTTAATCCTGTATTATACAGTGACTTAGGTTTAGAAGTTCCTGCAGAGGTACAAGCTGCAACAAGTCAAGAAATGATTTCATTAGAAAAATTAGCACAAATGAATCCAGATTATCTTTTTGTTCAATTTGACAAGGCGGAAAACAGTGCAAAACCGGAAGCATTAAAAGATTTTCAAAAAAATTCACTATGGAAAAGTATGAAAGCCGTTAAATCTGGAAAAGTGTATATTAACTCTGTTGATCCTTTAGAAGCGGGCGGTACAGCATTAAGTAAAACAGATTTTATCAAAGTTTTAAAACAAACTTTGGCTCAATAAGGTGCTGAGTAACGATGCAATCTAAGAAATCATTTCATTATATTATTTTAATTTGTTCACCAATAGCAATATTGTTAGCAATATTTTTATCTGTCCGTAGTGGTTCAACAAATATTCAAACAGGGCAAATTATAAGTGCAATAACGGACTATGATTCGAATAATATAACCGACCACATTATATGGACATCAAGATTGCCAAGAGCACTAAGTTCACTTTTAGTAGGAGCGCTTCTTGCTATGTCAGGAGCGATTATGCAAGGGATGACAAGAAATTACTTGGCATCCCCTTCTATTTTAGGAGTAGCAGATGGAGCAGGTTTTGTCATAACATTAGCATTTGTATTTCTCCCCAGCATGACATCATTAAAGATGCTGGTATTGTCTTTCGCTGGGGCAGCATTAGGAGCGGCAATCGTATTTGGTATTGCCTCATTAGTGGAAAATGGTTTATCCCCAGTAAAACTTGCAATCATTGGGACGATTATTGGAAATTTTTTTAGCAGTTTATCAGCAATTATTGCTTCCTATTTTCAAGTGTCACAGTCAATGAGTTTTTGGTACAATGCTAGATTAAATCAAGTAAATAATGATGTATTGCTATGCTCATTGCCATTTGTAGCAGTTGGAATCATGCTCTCTTTAATATTATCAAACTCTATTTCTATTTTATCTTTAGGTAAAGAAACTTCTATTGGTTTAGGACAGCGGCCGTTTCTTGTGAAAGTATTAGCTCTCTTTTCCGTTATGTTAATGACAGGAATTTCCGTTTCATTAGTTGGAAAAATTGGTTTTATTGGATTGATTGTTCCTCATATTACGCGTTTTTTTGTTGGGAACAATTATAAATGGGTAATCCCTTGTTCAGGAATAATCGGGGGAATTTTTTTAACGATTTGTGATGTCATTAGCTTCTATATTAATTATCCATTTGAAACACCCATTGGGGTAGTGACGTCAATAATTGGCGTTCCCTTCTTCCTTTACTTAATCAAGAAGAAAGGAGCGAAAGGCCATGAATAAGCAACTGTCAAATCGGTATTTCGCGGCAATGTGCCTCACCTTTATTCTTGTGGTTTTGCTCGCATACATAAGTTTGACATCTGGAGTCTATAAGATGACTTTCACTCAAGTTATAGATACCTTTTTCCGTATTCATCCAAGTAAAGACCTAGATTTAATTATATTTCATTTAAGATTGCCAAGAATCGTTCTTGCTGGATTAATTGGACTCGGCTTGGCAATTGCTGGGGGCGTCCTTCAAGGCATTTCTCGAAATCCTTTAGCAGATACAGGTGTGCTAGGGATTAATAATGGTGCAGGGATGGCGATAGTCATTTTTATGTTCTTTGTACAAGGACAAGTTACAAATTTTAATTGGAAAATGATTATGCTTATGCCCTTTTTTGGCTTAATAGGAGGGCTATGTTCAGCTTTTATCATCTTTTTCCTTGTATGGGAAAGAGGAAACCTCGATACCCAGAAGCTTTTACTAACAGGAATAGCGATCGGCACAGGATTAGGTGCATGTTCAATGTACATCTCATTAAAAATGAAAGCATCTGATTTTGAAATGGCAACAGTGTGGCTAGCTGGAAGTATATATAGTGCCAATTGGTCATATGTTATTTCGATGATTCCGTGGTTTCTGATATGTTTACCAATTTTAATAATTAAATCTAACAAACTAGATTTGTTTCGCTTAAGTCAGGATTCTTTAATAAGTTTAGGAGTTGCGACTGAAAAGGAAAAAGCCGTTTTACTTTTTAGCAGTGTCGGCCTTGTCAGTGCTTGTGTTTCGGTGGCCGGAAGTATTGGCTTTATCGGCCTTATATCACCGCATATTGCAAAAATCATTATAGGGAACAAATATAAAAGAATTCTCCCTTTAAGTGGCATGATAGGGATGGCTCTTGTCATTGGATCAGATCTTATTGCTAAAACGATTGTGGCTCCAGCTGAGTTGCCTGTTGGAATGATTATTTCTATCGTTGGTGTACCTTATTTTATCTATATATTAATAAAAAAATGAAAAAACAATAAGTAAAGAAGGTTTAAACATATGAAAAATAATCAAAATCTATTAACAATGATTGAAAAAAATGAGAATAATAGTGGGTTTTCAATATTTGGGACAAATCAATACGAGATTACATCTAAATATAACGATGAAACATACCACATTTTTGTATATCAGCCAAGTGAGGCGCCTCCAAGCGAGAAAGGCTTTCCAGTTATTTATTTGTTAGACGGAAATGCCATTTTCGGCTCTGTTGTAGAGGCAGTACGTATCCAATCCCGGAGACCCGAAAAAACTGGAGTTATTCCAGCAATTGTCGTCGCGATTGGTTATCCAATTATTGAACCATTTTCACTAACTCGCTTTAAAGATTACACAATAGGGAAAAAGGCAGAATCAGAAGGCGTGAGGAGACCAGATGGCTCACCATGGCCTGAGCAAGGCGGTGCAGAACAGTTTTTAGCATTTATTGAGCATGAACTAATCCCGCAAATGAACGAGCGTTTCCATATCGATGCTAATAGACAAACGATTTTCGGTCATTCTTTAGGTGGCCTACTTGTATTGCATACACTTTTTACAAAGCCGCATTTATTTCAATCATATATTGCGGGGAGTCCGTCTATTCATTGGAATGAAAGCATGATTCTTAAAGAGGAGCAACAGTTTATTGAAAATCTAAAAAAAGACCATAAACAACTGAAGCTTTTCATTGGTTTAGGGGAACTTGAAAAATATCATAAAAATCAAATCAAAGATAAAGCGCAAAATATGTCAAAAAGACTATCAATATATGAGATTTTTGGCTTACATGTAGAATTTACAGAGTTTACGCAAGAAGGTCACGTCTCCGTATTGCTACCATTAATTAACAAAGCATTGCGCTTTAGCCTGCACCCATAAATATATTGTTTCAATGTTCTATGATTAGTACTATTGGAATATTTACACAAATAAGGAAGTTTTGTATAGTGATAACAAACACAATTGATAATGATAATCATTATCAATTGTGTTTTAAAATACTAAGAAAGGATGGATGAACATGCTTCAGTTAGAAGGAAAAGTGGCTATTGTAACAGGTGCTGCGCAAGGAATTGGTGCAGCTGTTATGAGAGTCTTACTCGAACAAGGGGCGCATGTTGCAGCAATTGATATTAATAAAGAAAAACTCAATCACCTTGTATCGCAACTAAATATAAAGAAAGATCGAATCCAGGGTTTTCACACTGATGTAAGTAAGAGTGCAGAAGTTGAACAAACTGTAGCAATTATAGAAGAACAGCTAGGATCCATTGATATTTTAGTCAACGTTGCGGGAATTTTAAGAATGGGGTCCATTGAGAATTTTAACGATGAGGATTGGAAAGAAACTTTTCAAGTCAATACTACTGGAGTTTTTAATATGTGCCGTGCGGTGAGTAAGAAAATGAAGTCCCGCCAACAAGGCGCTATTGTCACAATTAGCTCAAATGCAGCATCAGTTCCACGCATGTTTATGTCGGCTTATGCGGCATCAAAGGCTGCAACTACTATGTTTATGAAATGCCTCGGTTTGGAGCTTGCAAGCTATAATATTCGCTGTAATGTAGTATCACCAGGATCAACAGAAACAGAGATGCAGACATCGATATGGGAGAATGAGCACGGCGAAAGGACTGTAATAAATGGCTCTCTTGAACAATTTCGTGTCGGTATCCCTTTAAAAAAAATAGCACAACCAGTAGACGTTGCAAAAGCTGTATTGTTTTTAATTTCAGACGATTCAAGTCATATTACGATGCATGATATACGAGTGGATGGCGGTGCAACATTGGGCGCCTAACTAAAGGAGGGAATACGTTATGAGTAACACTACAAGGAATAAGACGGCCAAAGAGATCATTCATGAATATGAAATTGATTCTTCATTTTTCTTATCGACTCCACAAAGAACATTATTGACTAAAGGAATAGTTACTAAATATCCTGATGATGACCTAAACAATGGAACAGGACAGATGTTAGAACAGATCAGGAAAATGTTAAGTAATGCTAAACTACAAGGAATGAATGATCCAATCGTCGTTGGCGCAATTCCTTTTGATTATACGAAATCTTTGCAATTATTTGTGCCAAAAGAAGTAGAAAAGTTAGGGCCACTTTCATTCGTTGAGGAGATACGGAAAGAAGATTTATCCAAAATAAAGTACGAAATGACTCCTGTCCCGGAACGTAAAGAGTACGGGGAATACGTTGCAAAAGCATTAAAGAAAATTACAAATCATGAATTAAGTAAAATTGTATTGGCGAGGTCACTTCATGTCAAGGCTGACAAAAAAATAGCTATTCATAAACTCATTCAATCTTTAGTAGCACAAAATTCAAATGGTTATACTTTTGCAGTCAATTTGCCGCAATCTGGGTTACGGGAGCGGAAAAGAACCTTACTAGGAGCAAGTCCAGAATTGCTTGTTTCAAAATCAGGGTCATATGTATGTTCTAATCCATTAGCAGGATCTGCACCTCGTAGTAAAGATCCTAAAGAGGACCAGCGCCGTGCAGAACAATTACTGCATTCTAGTAAAGATCGTTATGAGCATAAGTTTGTTGTTGATGCAGTTGCTCAAACTTTAAAACCATTTTGTACAAATCTAGAAGTTCCGACAGAACCATCGCTAATCCAGACTGAAACAATGTGGCATTTATCAACGGAGATTCGTGGACAATTGGCTAATCCTTCAACTACTGCATTAGAACTTGGATTAGCTCTTCACCCAACACCGGCAGTATGTGGGGCTCCTACTAATCTTGCAAAAGAAGCGATCCAAGAAATAGAAGCATTTAATCGCGACTATTATAGTGGAATGGTCGGATGGAGTGATGCAGACGGAAATGGTGAATGGATTGTAACAATTCGTTGTGCTGAAGTAGAAGACGACTTATTGAAACTTTATGCAGGAGCAGGCATCGTTGCAGGATCAAAAGCAGATAGCGAATTGGCCGAAACTTCTGCAAAACTCCGTACAATGCTGTTATCAATGGGAATATCTAGTGAATATTAATCTTGGAGGAATGAACAATGCTAGATGGATGCACACCGTGGCCTGAAGATTTTGCTAAGTTTTATAGAAAAGAAGGTTGTTGGCAAGGTGAGACCTTTGGTGAAATGTTGAGAGAAAGGGGGAAAACATTCGGAAATAGAATTGCAATTACATGTCAAAATCAGCATATTAGTTATCAAGAACTTGACAGGAAGGTTGACCAACTTGCGGCAGGTTTTTGTCGCTTAGGAATCGGCAAAAATGATCGCGTAATTGTACAATTACCAAATAAAATAGAATTTTTCGAATCTATTTTTGCTTTATTTCGTATAGGGGCAATTCCAGTTTTTGCTTTACCATCACACAGGTATAATGAAATTCATTATTTTAGTGAATTCTGTAATGCAAAAGCCTATATTATTCCCGATGAATACATGGGATTTGATTATAGAGTATTAGCAAGGAAGGTTCAACAATCTATTTTAAATTTAAAGCATATTATTGTTGTCGGGGACTCAGAAGAATTTCTAGAATTGAGCAATTTATATATGGACCCCATGGTTTATCCAAAAATTCAGTCTGATGATATTGCATTTCTTCAGCTTTCGGGTGGAAGTACGGGAATATCAAAATTAATTCCGCGCATGCACGATGACTACATTTATAGTTTAAGAAAAAGTGTGGAAATATGTCGACTGAATTCGGATAGTGTTTATTTAGCTGTTCTTCCAATTGCCCATAATTATCCGCTAAGCTCACCTGGTGTATTAGGAACACTATATGCAGGTGGAAAAATCGTTCTTTCAGCTAGCCCAAGTCCAGATGAAGCATTTCCCTTAATAGAAAAGGAACGGGTAACGATTACAGCTGTCGTTCCGCCGCTGGCACATATATGGTTAGATGCGGTTTCCACTCGTTCGTTCGATTTATCAAGCTTGCAAGTTTTACAAGTTGGTGGATCTAAATTTAGTTCGGAAGCAGCCCGTCGAGTTAAGCCTATTTTTGGCTGCAAACTACAGCAAGTATTTGGCATGGCTGAAGGGTTAGTAAATTATACGAGGTTAGATGACCCTGAAGAAATTATTGTTAATACACAAGGTAAACCAATGTCTGAGTATGATGAAATTTTGATTGTAGATGAGGAAGATAATGAACTGAAGCATGGACGAGTTGGAGAATTGTTAACAAGAGGACCTTATACAATCCGAGGATATTATAAGGCGGACCATCATAATGCTAGAGCATTTACGGATGATGGTTTTTATCGTACGGGTGATCTAGCGAAAATGAATGATTCAGGATATTTAATTGTCGAGGGCCGCGCGAAAGATCAAATTAATCGCGGTGGTGAGAAAATTTCAGCAGAGGAAATTGAGAACCATTTATTTGCCCATCCTTCAGTGCTGGATGTAGCAGTAATCTCTATTCCCGATAAATTTCTAGGTGAAGCAATATGTGCATGTATGATAAGCCGAAAAAGATCGATAGAAATAACTGCTATAAGAGATTTTCTAAAAGAGCGCGGTCTGGCAACCTATAAAATTCCAGATCGAATCGAATTCGTCAATGATTTTCCGAAAACCCCTGTTGGAAAAATTAATAAGAGAGCTTTAAGAGAGATAATAACTAATCAGTTATATGTTGAAAATTCATAATTATTTTTATGTTGAAAGGGTGTGTTTTGATGGCTATTCCAGCTATCACCAGTTATAAAATGCCAATACAGTCAGAGTTACCAAAAAATAAGGTTGAATGGATACCTGATCCAAAGCGTGCAGCATTACTTATTCACGATATGCAATATTACTTCGTAAATGCTTTTACAGAAAAGCAATCTCCGCGATCCGAGCTTATAGTAAATATCAACCATTTAAAAAATGAATGTCGCAAATTAGGCATTCCAATCATTTATTCTAGACAGCCTGGTGGACAACGTGCAGATCAACGGGGATTACTTCAAGATTTTTGGGGGGATGGAGTTGAGAATCAATTGGCTCAAACAGCAATTCTTGATGAAATAGCTCCTGATGAAAGTGACATCGTCATTACGAAATGGCGGTATAGTGCTTTTAAAAAGACGAATCTGCTTAATATCTTACAAGAATCCGGAAGGGATCAGTTAATTATTTGCGGGATTTATGCGCATATTGGATGTTTGCTTACGGCAAGTGATGCATTTATGAAAGATATTCAACCATTTTTTGTTACTGATGCAGTGGCTGATTTTTCCTTAGAAGAACATAAAATGGCTGTCAACTATGCAGCAAAACGTTGTGCCTATACGATTTCAACTCAAAATATTGTTTCCATGATGAACAAGATGGATCAAGTTTTAAGTCAAGGATATTTACCAACAAGTTTACAAGATGTTCGTGAGCAAATTGTTGAACTAATGCAGGAATCTTCTACGAACATTTCTGATCACGAAAATTTAATGAATAGAGGGTTAGATTCAATTCGAATAATGAGTTTAGTTGAACAGTGGAGAACCGGGGGAGCTGAAATCACTTTTATGGAACTAATTGAGAACCCAACGGTTTCTGGATGGTGGCATCTCTTATCAACACGCATGCTAGATAAGATTAGCAATTAAAGATAAAAGTATTTGTGGGACAGATTGTAAAGATTAATGTGTCGGGCATTCCTAAATGTGATGCCTGACAGCAATATGTCATATCTACAGAGTTTTTTAGTATAGAACAACAAATAAGGAGTGAAGATATAGATGATAGATCGGAAAAATACTAGATTGCCTCTTACTGAGGCACAATCTAGTATTTGGTTTGCTCAACAGCTTGATCCTAGTAGTCCTATTTATAATACAGCAGAATATATCGAGATTTTTGGTGATATCAATCCTGACACATTTGAACATGCGTTAGAAAAAGTCATATTTGAAACAGAATCATTATTTACTAGATTCGGTGAAGATGAAAAAGGGCCATATCAAATAGTTGTACCATTTAAGGAGATGCCATTTCATTATATTGATGTAAGCACAGAACAAGATCCTCGTGAACAAGCGATAAGGTGGATGAAAGAAGAGTTTTCACATCCTGTTAATTTGGAAAGAGATTCCATATTCACGGAAGCACTACTTAAGCTGTCTTCTAATCACTATATTTGGTATCAACGCATACATCATATCGCAATTGATGGCTTTGGCGCAAAGCTTATCATTCAAAGAGTCGCCAATGCTTATTCAGATATCATAAATGGGCAGCCATATGGGGGAAAACCATTTGATCCTATTAGTAAAGTACTTGAATTAGATAGGAAATACAAAGAATCTGAACAGTATCGTGTTGATCAACAATATTGGAGGGAGAAATTTAAAGACGGTCCAACTGTCGTTGGCATGAAAGATCATATTGCAAATGCTCAACATTCGTTTCTAAGAAATTCGATACAATGGTCACTTGCGAGCACTACACAACTGAAAAAAAGCGCCCATGATCTTCATACAAATTGGTACGAACTAATGGTTGCGACTGTTGCCCTCTATATTCATCGACTGACTGGTACAAACGATATTATATTAGGATATCCTGTGCTGAATCGCCCAAGTATAGATGTAATGAATATTCCAGCAATGATGATGAATATGATCCCGCTTCGTTTAACATTACAAGCGGATATGCAACTATCACAATTATTTGAACATGTAAGGGAAGTAATAAAAGAAAGCATGGCACATCATCGTTATCGACATGAGGTGCTGCGCCGTGATCTTAAATTATTAGGAGAACATAAAAGATTATTTGGGCCGATCATCAATATTATGCCATTTAATAATGATCTTCGTTTTGGTTCTGCTAGAGGGGTTACATATAATTTAGGAAATGGCCCTGTCGATGATTTTACTATTAATTTGCATGATATAGAGGGGATCGGATTTAGAATGGATTTTGATGCAAATCCGTCTCTTTATTCGATTGATGAACTGAAATCACACCAGCAGCGATTTATCCATTTACTTAAAAAAGTAGTGTCCCATCAAAAAGAGCAGCGTTTAGGTAGCATTCATATATTACTTGCTGATGAATACCAGCAATTATTGGAGGAACGAAATCAAACAGTTCAAGCATTGCCACATGATGGATTTTTACATGTCTTTGAGAAACAAGTTTTAGAAACACCAAATGCTAAAGCCGTTATATGTGGTGATGAACAGTTAAACTATCATGAATTAAATCAGTGTGCTAATCGCTTGGCGCATTATTTGTTAGCACAAGGAGTAAAAGCAGAAGATTACGTTGCCATTACACTTAACCGTTCAATTGATATGCTAGTTTGTCTGTTAGCAGTGCTAAAGACCGGAGCGGCATATTTACCGATAGATCCAGAATATCCTGACGAACGAGTGGCACATATGCTAAAAAATACAAAACCGATTTGTATACTTACAAATATAGAGGCCCAAAGAGCTCGCTTTATTCAGCAGTTCACTAATCATGTAATTGTCATCGATGATCCGAGGACAAAGAATCTATTATTGAATGCATCTTCTTTCAATCTTCATAAACATGTTTCTTGCATGCATCCAGCCTATATTATATACACATCAGGATCAACAGGAGAACCGAAGGGTGTAGTCGTGACATTAGATAGTTTAAATAATGTATTGTTTTCAATGCGAAATAAAATGCCCATAACGGCGAATGATCGTATGTTAGCAGTTACTACCGTTTCGTTTGATATTTCTGCTTTGGAACTTTTTCTACCGCTCATTTGTGGGGCGAGGATCGTTATTGCTGAAAAAGATGTCAATAAAGATCCAGCAGCGATAGCCAATCTAATAAAAGAACACAACGTGACAATGATGCAAGCGACTCCTACCCTATGGCAAATGTTAGCCGCGAATCAGCCTCATAGTGTAAGAGGAATGAAAGTACTCGTTGGAGGCGAAGCCTTACCGGGGCAACTTGCTTCAACGTTAAAAAACTTAAATTGCAAGACGACTAATTTATATGGCCCTACAGAAACAACGATATGGTCGATGCTATCTAATGTAAACGATGAACAAAAACAGACGCCTTCGATTGGACAACCGATATGGAATACGGAAGTTTATGTATTAGATTCATGTTTACAGCCTGTTCCAGCGGGGGCTATTGGAGAGCTCTACATATCAGGAAGGGGACTTGCACGAGGTTATAACAACCGGCCAGCATTAACTGCTGAGCGTTTTATTGCGAACCCTTATGGAGCGCCAGGCAGTCGAATGTATCGAACAGGAGATCTTGTGCGTTGGAATGAAAACGGAACCCTTGATTATATTGGCCGTGTAGATTATCAAATTAAATTGCGCGGATTTCGGATTGAGACAAGTGAGATAGAAGAAATATTAATGAAACACAACTCTGTTGAAAAGGCTGTAGTGCAAATAGGTACAGATCATGCTGGCAGTCAGAGGTTAGTTGCCTATATTGTGCAAGGGCAACACACAGTTTTTAATGAAATGGAAATCCGTAGTTATATAAGTAATTATTTACCGAGTTACATGATTCCATCAATATTTATCGTAATAAAAGAAATGCCATTAACGCCAAATGGTAAATTAGATCGAAATGCATTGCCAAAGCCTGAATTTACGATGAAGGTGGAAACGAGGAAACCTAGAACTCCTCAGGAAGAGATGCTATGTAAATTGTTTTCAGAAACTTTGCAAATCCCTGAGATTGGAATCGATGATAATTTCTTTGAAATGGGCGGGCATTCAATACTTGCTGTTCAGCTCATCAATTTAATCCGTGAAGTACTAGGGAAAAATATGACCATTGCCAAATTATTTGAATATCCAACTGTTGCACAGTTAGTTGCTCAATTAGAAGACAATCAATTAAACAAACCAATTATAGAAAAACAACCACGGCCTAGTCAGATTCCCCTTTCATTTGGACAACGCCGTTTATGGTTTTTGCAACATTTAGAGGGGAGAAAAGACGCATACAATATTCCTGTTGTCATAAAGTTGAAAGGAGATTTGAATATTCAAGCGTTACAACAGGCATTAATTGATGTCATTACTCGGCATGAATCATTACGGACAATGTTTCCGTCCGATGAGACTGGAATGTCATACCAATGTATACTTGAGCCACACGATTTTAAAATGAAGCTTGAGGTTATTAAAACAAATGAAAAACAATTTTTAACAGAAATAAACAAGGCAATTCATTACTGTTTTGATTTAACAACGGAACCTGCTTTTCGGGTAAACATATTTGAAATCAATCACAATCAATATGTACTATTACTGCTTATACATCATATTGCTGCTGATGGCTGGTCTTTGACACCGTTAACTCGTGATTTAGCTAAAGCATATCATGACCATTGTCATAAAAGCAGTAATGCTTTATCTCCGCTGCCAATCCAATATGCTGACTATACTATTTGCCAGCAACAATGGCTAAATGAAAGGAAAGGGGCTAAGCAGGTGTCACAGCAGCTTGCTTACTGGAAAGATGCACTTAATGGGTTACCCGATCAAATAGAGTTACCGACAGATTTTCCGCGTCCGATGCAATCTAGTTTTGAAGGTGGAATCGTTGATCTTACCATTGACTCCATCCTTCATCAAAAGCTTTTAGATCTTGCCCATAAGCGGAACGTTAGCTTATTCATGGTACTTCAAGCAGCAATTGCTGCACTGTTAACGAAATTAGGGGCAGGAAATGATATACCAATCGGCAGTCCAATTGCTGGAAGAAATCACGATTCATTGGAAAATGTCATTGGATTATTTGTCAATACGTTAGTCCTTAGAACCGATACTGCTGGAAATCCTAGTTTTAGTGAACTATTGTCTCGGGTAAAATATGCGGATTTATCTGCTTTTGAACATCAAGATGTACCATTTGAACTTTTAGTAGAACAATTAAATCCAACTAGGTATCGGTCTAAAAATCCGTTATTTCAAGTGATGTTTGCTTTTCAAAATATTCCAGATCCAAGATTGGAATTAGAGGATGTTGAAACGAAACTAGAACTTTATCACGTAGGTTCTGCGAAATTTGATCTTACATTTGAATTGCAAGAAGGGCGTAAAACTGACGGTTCTCCTAATGGTATACATGGATTCATTGAATATAGTAGTGATTTATTTAGAAGAACTACTATTGAAAAAATGGCTGAACGTTTTTTACAGTTATTGAAAGAAATAGTGAGCAAACCAGATGTGCCAATTGATAAATTAAGTATTATATTGCCAGAAGAACGAAAAATGCTTTTCACACCAGAACATAACAAACATGTTTCGAAAGTTTCGGAGAAAACGATACCTGCATTATTCGAAGAGCAAGCCGAAAAGAGACCGAATGCAACGGCATTAATTTTTGAAAATGAAAGACTAAGTTATCGTGCATTAAATGAAAAAGCAAATAAGCTTGCAAAACTGTTAATCGCTATGGGAGTTGGACCTGAAAAAGTAGTAGCGTTAGCTTTTTCAAGATCTATTGAGCTAGTGGTTGGAATGTTAGCAGTTCTTAAAGCAGGAGGAACGTATTTATCATTGGATCCAAATTATCCAGAAGACAGGCTTGCATTTATGGTGGAAGATGCTCAGCCGATATGTATACTTACAACAAAACATATTGCTTCAACAATAAAGACCATTGGGAATATAAAACATTTCACGGTTGATGAGCTGGAAGCACGCGAGGATATCAATCTGTTGCTTGAAACAAGTCCAATCAATAGTGAGCGACCAGAACCATTATTACCATCCCATTCTGCCTATATTATATACACATCAGGTTCGACAGGGAAGCCGAAAGGAGTAGTTGTTCCGCATCATAATGTTGTCCGACTTTTTAAATCAACTGATCACTTATTCCATTTTGGCGCTGATGATATTTGGACTTTATTCCACTCATATGCATTTGATTTTTCTGTATGGGAAATATGGGGACCGTTATTGCATGGAGGTAGTCTCGTCATTGTTTCACATAATGTTAGTCGTTCACCAAAACAATTTTTAGCATTACTAGCTGATGAACATGTAACAGTCTTAAATCAGACCCCATCAGCATTTTATCAACTTATGCAGGCAGATAAAGAGGATTCGGAAGTTTCGAACAGACTCTCACTACGGTATATCATATTTGGTGGCGAAGCATTGGAACTTAGTAGATTGGAAGAATGGTACAGGCGCCATGACGACATGCAGCCAAAATTAGTTAATATGTACGGCATTACGGAAACAACAGTTCATGTTACGTATATAGAGCTAAATGAAAAAATGGTTGCTGAAAGCCGTAACAGTTTAATAGGTTGCAGTCTTTCTGACTTAGATGTTTATTTGCTGGATTCAGAGCTACAAATAGTACCGCCGGGAGTTGTAGGAGAATTGTATGTTTCAGGTCCAGGACTGGCACGCGGGTATTTGGGACGACCTGATTTAACTTCAGAAAGATTTATAGCCAATCCGTATGGCCAGCCAGGGTCTAGAATGTATCGAACAGGAGATCTGGCTAAGTGGCATGCCAATGGACTGTTAGAATATGTAGGACGGGCAGATCAGCAAGTAAAAATAAGAGGTTTTCGTATCGAAATAGGTGAGATCGAGGCGGTTCTTGCTAAACATCCCGCTATAGAGCAAGTAGGGGTCGTCGTTCGTGAAGATTATCCAAATAATAAATGCCTTGTAGCATATATAGTTTATAAAAAAGGTATGAAAGGAACGACAGAGCATTTACGAAACTATGTAGCAAATGTTCTCCCTGGTTATATGGTACCATCATTTTTTATGTCCATAGAAAGTTTACCGTTGACACCGAATGGAAAGCTAGATCGTAAAGCATTGCCTGCTCCTGAAATAGAAATGGAACGATTAGACAGAGGCCCGCGTACTCCTCAAGAAGAGATTATGTGTAACTTATTTAAAGAAATTTTGCAGTTGAACAAAGTCAGTGTTAGCGAAAGCTTTTTTGAGCTAGGCGGTCATTCCCTGTTGGCTGTTCAATTAATGAGCCGAATTCGTGATGTATTTGGAACGGAATTAAGTATTGGAGATCTTTTCGAAGCTCCTACGATTGCAAGTCTTGTAGAAAAACTTGAGGTAGGAAGCAGTCAAAATTCATTAGCAATGTTATTGCCGCTTAGAACGTCTGGAAACAACTTGCCGCTGTTTTGCGTACATCCTGCAGGCGGACTTAGTTGGTGCTATGCCGGTTTGATGACGTCATTAGAAAAGGATTTTCCAATTTATGGATTGCAAGCGAGAGGGATTGAAAGGAATGAGCCATTACCGAAAACATTGGATGAAATGGCGCTCGAATATATTTGCCAAATAAAATCTGTTCAACCAAAAGGACCGTATCATTTATTAGGATGGTCACTTGGGGGGAATGTTGTCCATGCCATGGCGACAGAGCTACAAAAACAGGGAGATGAAGTTTCACTCGTAGTAATGCTAGACTCATATCCAAGTCAATTTCTTCCTATTGCTCAAGTACCGAAAGAAGAAGAAGTGCTCATCGCACTTTTAGCTTTAGGAGGATTTGAACCAGAGGATATATGTGAAAAAAATTTAACACAAAGTAACACTATTGAAATTCTTCTCCGTCATGGAAGTGCATTAGCTAGTTTAGATGAAGAGACGATTATTAACTTAAAAGAGACGTATAAAAATTCTGTTCGTATTTTAAGTGAATATAAACCAAAACAATTTGAAGGAGATATTCTCTTCTTTAGGTCGACAGTAATACCTGAATGGTTTGATCCAATAAGTCCAGATGAATGGCGGCCTTTTGTTTCAGGAAATATTTTTCAGTATGACATTCATTGTAGACATAAAGATCTTTGTCAACCAGGTCCGCTTTTTGAAATAGGTCAAATTTTAATGCGATTAATGAAAGAAAAAAATCAAATGATACTTTAAATGCTGGGAGAGATTTGCAATGCAAAATCCATTTGAGCTAAAAGAAGGCAGGTTTATTGTTTTATTAAATGAAGAAGGGCAATATTCACTATGGCCCGCAAGTTTTGATATTCCACTAGGTTGGAAAATGGTGTTATCTGAACATAGTAAAGATGATTGTGTAAATTACATCAATAAAAATTGGACGGATATGAGGCCAAATAGTCTCAAACTTAACAATTAGCATGATGGGAGAATAAAAATGGTTAGTTTGTATGAGCCTCGTGCGATTCCACTGTTAATGAATGATTGTCATGTGTGGTACTGTAGTATCAATGATATACAGCCATGGCATCTACGTTTGTTGAGTGAAGAGGAGCAAATAAGAGCGAAGTCATATAAAAAGGAACAAGATCGGGTCCGTTTTATTTTAGGTTGTACAATAAGCAGGATTGTTTTGTCGGTACAATTAAATATTGCTCCTCAGTTCGTACCTATTGCACGGATATGCCCGCATTGCAAGCATTTGCATGGCAAGCCAACATTAACAAGAGGAAATATTCAATTTTCTGTTTCGCATTCAGAAGATGTCATTGTGGTAGCTTTTATTAAAAATTACAAAATTGGAATAGATGTTGAATATATTGATTCAAATATCGATTTTCTTACATTGGAAAAGAGTGTACTTACAGAAGAAGAAAAGATGCAGCTTAGCCATTTGCCGTTACGAAAAAGAAGATCAGGTTTTTTGACCTATTGGACAAGGAAGGAAGCCCTTCTTAAGGCAACTGGGGAAGGGTTAATGACATCGCCATTAAATATTAGCGTTTCTAGTCCAAATCATCCTGCAAAGCTGCTTTCTTTTCATAACAGACCTAGTCTTATTCAGAACTCATTGTTAGTAGACTTAGACACTCGTTTAGGGTATATCGGCAGCCTTGCTATTTTAGGCGGTGAAACAATTCACATTAAACAATTTAACGGTTCTTTCATTTTAAAAGAGGCTTTTACTTCCTTAAACATGTAATTGCAAAGTCCCAGCAGATAACTGTTGGGGCTTTTTTATATAAAATCTGTGATATTTGTCATAGTTTCTTTAGTTCGTCACAGTTGTTACAAAATTGCCACTTCTATGACACAAAACAGCCATCATAATAGCTCTATAGAGTTATGCGGAGCAGTTTCATAAGGAATAAAATAAAGTTGAAATTACAAGTTAGCTGGAAGTAAATTGGTACTTTTTAGCTAGCTAAAGAAAAGGGGGATAACATTGGATCCGCTAAGTTTAGCAAGATTTCAATATGCTGCGACGACGATCTATCATTTTTTATTTGTGCCATTATCAATAGGTCTTGTGTTTATCGTCGCAATTATGGAAACGCTCTATGTTGTGAAAAAAGATGACGTTTATAAAAAAATGTCAAAGTTTTGGGGAAAGTTATTTCTGATTAATTTTGCGATTGGTGTTGTAACAGGTATTTTGCAAGAATTCCAATTTGGAATGAATTGGTCAAATTATTCACGGTTTATGGGGGATATATTTGGAGCTCCGCTAGCGATTGAAGCGTTGCTTGCCTTTTTCTTGGAATCAACTTTTATTGGAATATGGAACTTTGGCTGGGATCGACTCTCAAAACGCATTCATTTAGTAAGTATTTGGTTAGTTTCAATAGGGACGATTTTATCAGCAGTATGGATTTTAACAGCAAATTCATTTATGCAAGAGCCGGTTGGCTTCGTTGTTCGCAATGGCCGTGCGGAAATGACTGATTTCTTTGCATTAGTGAAAAATCCGCAACTATGGGTTGAATTACCACATACAATTTTTGGGTCTTTTGCAACAGGTGCCTTTTTGATTACAGGTATAAGTGCAATTATGCTGTTAAAGAAACGCGACATTGAGTTTTTTAAAAAATCCTTTCATATTGGTATAACAGTCGGATTAATATCTGGTGTTTTGCTAGCATTTGCTGGTCATGATCAGGCGAAGCATTTAGTGCAATCACAACCAATGAAAATGGCGGCAAGTGAAGGGCTCTGGAAGGATAGTGGTAATCCAGCAGCATGGACAGTACTTGCATCGATAAATCCAAAAACACATGAAAATACAGCAGAAGTAAAAATACCGTATTTATTAAGCTATTTATCTTACGGAAAATTTGACGGTAAAGTTAAAGGGATGGAAACGTTACAAAAGCAATATGAACAAAAATACGGTAAAGGAAATTATATTCCACCAGTAAGAACAACATTCTGGAGCTTCCGCATTATGTCATTGGCCGGTCTAGCACTTTGTGCTCTTGGAATTGTTGGGGCATTTCTTGCATTTAGAAAAAAATTAGTTGAAAGCAAATGGTTTTTACGAATCATGGTAGCAGCAATGTCTTTACCGTATATTGGAAGCATCACTGGGTGGATTATGACCGAAATTGGCCGTCAACCATGGACTGTATTTGGCTTAATGAAAACAGCAGACAGTGTATCACCAAATGTATCATCGGGAGAATTGCTTTTCAGTATCATATCTTTCCTTGGGGCATATACACTTTTAGCAGTTGTAATGGTATATCTTTTTGTCCGTGTAATAAAACAAGGACCATCAATGAAACAGGAAGATCCTAAAGTAATTTCGAATGATCCGTTTGATAGGGAGGCGTATCACCTTGTCGCTAAATGAGCTATGGTTTCTACTAATATCAGTATTATTCGTAGGTTTCTTCTTTTTAGAGGGGTACGATTATGGAGTTGGTATGGCAACACGCTTCCTCGCAAAGAACGAGGTTGAGAGACGGGTTTTAATTAACACAATTGGACCTTTTTGGGATTCTAATGAAGTATGGATGATTACAGCAGGTGGTGCAATGTTTGCCGCATTTCCAAACTGGTATGCGACATTATTCAGTGGATTTTATGTACCGCTTGTCTTAATGCTATTATTGCTGATTGCGCGTGGAACGGCATTTGAATTTAGAGGAAAAGTCGGCAACTCAAACTGGAGAAATACGTGGGACTGGCTCATTTTTCTAGCAAGTCTGCTAGTGCCGCTATTATGGGGAGTCGTTTTCTCAGCAATTGTTCACGGTTTACCAATTGATCATAACATGAATATGGACGCTGCTTTTTCAAGCTATTTAAATATGTACACGATTCTTGGCGGACTTGCAATTACATTACTATGTTTCTTCCATGGATTAGTATTTATTTGTTTACGTACGGTTGGAGATTTACAAAGACGTGCTCGGCAAATGGCTAAAAAAGTCATTGGCATTCTCGCCATCTTTTTAATTGCTTTTGTTATTGCCACTTATTTTTCAACCGATTTATTTTCAGTACGCGGCGGTTTGCTTGTTCCAATCTATGCCTTAGTTGTTATTTTTCTCGCTCTTTCTGGTTACTTCTTAGCTAAAAAAAGAGATGGCTGGGCTTTTGGAATGAATGCAGCAGTGATCGCCTTAACAATTGCTTCTTTGTTTGTAGGACTATTTCCGCGTGTCATGATTAGTAATATAAAATCGGCGTACGATTTAACGATTTATAATGCGGCATCTGGATCATATTCATTGACAGTGATGTCGATTGTGGCCGTAACGTTGTTGCCATTTGTTCTAGGATATACAATCTGGAGCTATATTGTATTTCGTAAAAGAGTTCATAAA
This sequence comes from Heyndrickxia ginsengihumi, assembly GCF_011008565.1. GTDB lineage: Bacteria > Bacillota > Bacilli > Bacillales > Bacillaceae_C > Weizmannia > Weizmannia ginsengihumi. Next base: position 49,436 of record NZ_JAAIWK010000018.1, on the reverse strand, counting down.
GATCAGCATTTAGAATATTAAGTTGTAAAGGAAGTGAGCACTTGGCTCCTCATGGCAACTTGTCACGAGTATACGCCAAGTTAGAATATGGATCGTGAAATTTTAACTTACAAAGGGGCCAAGATCACTATTACAATGGTCAGCATCCTTACCTTACTTCAAAGTATGTGCATCATTTTACAAGCAGTGTATCTTGCTGATCTTATTTCACATTTATTTGCTAGAGAGGAAGTATCCAATTTAGTTCAAAAGGTATTATTATTTTTATGTGCTTTAGTTGGTCGTTATTGTCTTTCATTGTTGATCAAGAAAATTGCTTATCGTTTTGCTGATAGAACGGGCACCGACTTGAGAAAACAATTTTTTAGTACACTTTTTGAACTCGGGCCAACCTTTACTCAAAAAATTGGAACAGGAAAACTTGTTACATTATCACTTGAAGGTACTGCACAAATGAGGCAATATCTTGAATTATTTATTCCAAAAATCGTTGGAATGGGGATAATCCCAATCATTGTTCTACTATATGTATGCTTTCAAGATCGTATTTCCGCCATTATTTTATTTGTCACAATGCCTGTATTAATTATGTTTATGGTTTTGCTAGGATTGGCAGCGCAGAAAAAAATGGATATGCAGTGGGATTCATACCGTGTACTTTCAAACCATTTTGTTGATTCTTTACGCGGATTAACAACACTGCGTTATCTAGGATTAAGCCGTTCCCACGCAAATACGATTGGCAGAGTTAGTGATCAATATCGCAAAATGACGAATGCAACACTTCGAGTTGCATTCCTTTCATCATTTGCATTAGATTTCTTTACGATGCTGTCCATTGCGTTTGTTGCTGTCTCACTTGGCCTTAGGTTAGTGAATGGCCATATATTATTACAGCCAGCGTTAACGATTTTAGTATTGGCTCCTGAATACTTTCTTCCAATAAGAGAGTTTGGCAATGATTATCATGCAACGTTGGATGGCAAAGAAGCAGCACATGATATTCAGTCTATTGCAACAACCCAACAAAATTCGAAAGATATTGATGCATTTCATGTAAGCTGGGATGAAAAAAGTACACTTACATTAAAAAATATTAACGTACAGCATGAGAGCGATCGGAATGTATCACTAAAGAACGTACAACTGCAATTCAAAGGGTTTGAAAAAATCGGTGTCGTCGGTGCTAGCGGTGCAGGAAAATCAACTTTAATTAACGTACTCAGTGGGTTTTTATCTCCAACTGACGGCGTGATTCAAACGAATGGGCACATTTTACCATCTCTTGCATTTGATCATTGGCGTCACCAGTTAACATATATACCACAGCATCCGTATCTTTTTCATGACACAATAAAGAAAAATATCGCTTTTTATCATCCTGATGCAAGTAATGAGCAAATAAAAGAGGCTATAAAAGCAGCGGGTCTTAACGAAATTATTGCCAGCTTTCCTAAAGGCCTAGAAGAGATGATAGGTAACGGTGGAAGAACGATGAGTGGAGGACAGGAGCAAAGAGTAGCATTGGCTAGAGCGTTTTTATGTGGCCGCCCTATTTTATTGTTAGATGAGCCAACTGCACATTTAGATGTCGAAACAGAATATGAGTTAAAGAAAACGATGATTAAACTTTTTCAAAAAAAATTGGTCATATTTGCAACACATCGTTTACATTGGATGGAACAGATGGACAGAATTATTGTTTTAAAAGAAGGAAAAGTGGCTGAAATGGGGACACAAGAAGAACTATTGGCTAAAAAAGGTGAATATTATGAGCTTGTAAAAACGCAGTTGGAGGGACTACAGTGAAAACATGGTTTTTTCCATACTTGAACAGACATCGGCGTGGTTTTATGTTGGCGATCGTTTTAAGTGTGCTGGCAATATGTTGTGCTGCCGGCTTAACATTTACATCGGGTTATTTAATTTCAAAAGCAGCACTTAGACCGCCAAATATCTTAATGTTATATGTCCCAATTGTTGCAGTAAGGGCATTTGGAATTTTCAGATCTTCGCTCCAATATGCATCACGACTTACTAGCCATAATATTATTTTAAAGATTTTATCTGAAATGCGAATTCGTCTATATCGTACCCTTGAACCAGCAGCACTTTTCATTCGTTCGCGATACAAAACTGGGGATGTTTTAGGCATTTTATCGGATGATATTGAACATATTCAAGATTTGTATTTACGGACAATTCTTCCTTGTGTTATTTCGCTTTTTGTTTATGGAATGTGGATCATTTATTTAGGATATTTTGATATTACTTTTGCATTATTCATGGCTTTATATTTATTAATACTTATCGTTGTCATTCCTATTTTGTCTTTTATATGGTCAAAAAGAAAAAAACAAGCATTAGATAAAGGGAGACACGAATTATACCAAAAACTAACAGATGCTGTATTAGGTGTTGGCGATTGGATGATGTCCGGAAATAAAGAAGCATTTTTAATGAAATATGAGGAAAAAGAAAGATCGTTAAAACAGATTGAAAAGCGATTGCATGCAGGAAGAAGATGGAGGGATTTTTTTAGTCAATTGATTATTGGCGGCAGTGTGCTTTTACTCATGCTTTGGTCTGACAAAATGGTAATCAATCATCACTTTAATGCAACACTTATTGCAGCATTTGTTCTCGTAATGTTTACGATTGCCGAGTCATTGCTACCTATTTCTGATGCCATTGAAAGGATTACTCAATATAGTAAATCTTTTCAGCGGTTAAAGGATATTGAACTTACGAATAAAGGAATGATTAAAACAATTAGCCAGAACGAGGGTGTCCACTCACTTTCTACTGTGGATATACGATGTGAGCATGTCTATTTTAAATATGATGAAAACGATCAATGGGCAATCGAAAATGTATCGCTTCATATCCCACATGGGAAAAGAGTTGCATTAATAGGAAGAAGTGGTGCAGGAAAATCAACGATTATTCAGTTACTTTATGGTTCGCTTCTCCCACAACAGGGGATAGTTCGCTTTAATGATTTGTCGCCTGCAGCCTTTGGCTACAATATTTCCAAACAGATCGCAATACTGAATCAAAATCCTCATTTATTTGATACAACAATTGCTAACAATATTCGGTTAGGGAATGAAAATGCGACAGATGAAGATATAGTTCGTGTTGCAAAACAAGTAAAGCTTCATGACTATATTCAAAGTTTACCAAAAGGATATCAAACAAGAATGTTAGAAGCAGGCGGTAATTTTTCAGGTGGTGAAAGACAAAGAATTGCGCTAGCGCGTATTCTATTACAAAAAACTCCAGTAGTTATCCTAGATGAACCGACTGTTGGGTTAGATCCGCTTACAGAGAAAGATTTACTAGCGACAATATTTGAAAGCTTAAAAGATGTCACATTGATTTGGATTACACATCATTTAGTTGGCATTGAAAAAGTGGATGAAGTTATTTTTCTTGAGAAAGGGAAAATTTTATTACAAGGATCGCATGAGGAGCTATATAAAAATAGTGAACGCTATCGTCGGTTATATGAATTAGATGCACCGTTGCACTTAAAAGAAACGTTTTTCCGAGTTACGGTTTAATCGTAGCTCGTTTCTATTTTAGGGAAGGTGAAAGGGTTGGATGCTATTAATATTTTATTGATTTGTAAACATAGCCAGGAAAGAGAACGCATAGAACAGTTTTTAAAAGAAAATCAACATTTTCAGCTTACAGAAGAATTAAACGGAAATTGTCCACAAATTTATTTAATAGTTGCTAGCGATGGCTTCCAAGAGGATTGTGGAAAGATGATTAAACAATTAAGAAAGAAATGTCCTTTAGCGAAACTTGTCATTGTATCATCGGCCAGTATAAATTCTCTTCTCGAAGCAATGAGGTGCGGTGCAGACGGATATTTACCAAATATATTAGATAAACAGTTATGGCAACAATATTTACAGGAATTGGTATGTGGGGAACAGCGTTTTTCAGCAAAAGTAGGGGAACAGATGCTGGAAATGTTTGAAAATGTCCAACGCTATTTAGTAGCTAAAACATTAACAACGAGAGAGCGAGAAATCATCCAATGGGTAGCAGAGGGGAGTACGAATAAAGAAATAGCAGAAAGATTAATGATATCAGAGTACACTGTGAAAAATCATCTGAAAAATATTTTTCATAAATTACAAATTAGTAATAGAGTTCAGCTCGTTCGCTATGCTTTAATATTTGAAGATCGCCAAAAAAGGAAGTAAGTAAAAAATACAAATGCAATTTGAAAAACTGATAAAAATCATCTATGTAAAAATTACAGTGCCCATGCATATTTAAGTGAGTAAATGGAGATTGTAACATTACAACATTTATAATCATCATCCACAGCAAACGCTCTTCATATGAAGGGCTTTTTGCGTTTGCAAAATATTGTAGCAGGACGATGCTAAACTTTCACTAGTATACATGGACGGAAAATAGAATAATTAGTAGATTTAAATGCTATAAGTTTTTTGTGTTTAATAGAATAAATCTTTTAAGTTTACATATCTTTTAGTATAGAGCTTTTTAAATTCTTCTTTGCCAATGGTTTTATAAGCTTAAAAACTATCAATTGATTTAACAAAAAAAGAAATGACGTAATTGTCATTTCAATAAAGGGGTTAATGCACCATTTGGCGATATAACGCAATTACTTTTCCTAATATCGTTACTTTTTTTAGGATAATAGGTTCCATCGTCGGGTTTTCAGGCTGTAAACGAAAGTAATCATTTTCTTTATAAAATCTTTTTACAGTTGCTTCATCATCTTCAGTCATAGCGACAACAATATCTCCGTTATTAGCGGTATGCTGCTGGCGAACAATCACGTAATCTCCATCTAGAATTCCTGCATCGATCATGCTTTCACCAACGACTTCCAGCATGTAAATCTGTTCATCTGACGGAACTAAATGTTCAGGTAGCGGAAAATATTCTTCAATATTTTCAATGGCGGTTATTGGTATCCCAGCTGTAACTTTACCAACAACCGGAACATTTATAACGTTTTGACGAGGAATGGTTTCTTCATGATCAAGAACTTCAATCGCTCTAGGCTTAGTTGGATCTCTTCTAATAAGTCCTTTGCTTTCAAGTCTCGCGAGATGTCCATGAACCGTTGAACTTGAGGCTAGTCCAACAGCTTGCCCTATTTCCCTAACGGAAGGAGGATAACCTTTTGTTTTAACTTCTTCTTTTATGAAATTCAATATATCTAGTTGTCTTTTAGATAGCTTATTCATTATTAACACCTCAACGTTCCGATTTAATTATTATTCAGATCATCAGCATAAAAAATACCAATATTTTCTTAACCATAATTTTCTTATATTATATCAGAACATTTTTGATAAAACAAACATAAGTTCGAAAAACACTTGACGGAAACATTTGTTCGTTTTATAATTTCTTTAGACAAAAAACGAACAAACATTCGGGAGGAATCGAATATGAATATAGTATGGAAAAAATACAATTATGTTATCATTTTTATAGGTCTAACAATTCTAATGGGACTATGTTTTCTATTTAATATGGAAGATCATTCTAATCACTATCAAAATATTGTTGTCCAAAAAGGGCAAACTTTATGGAATATTGCTGACGAGTATGCTGATAAAAATTCAATGTCAAAAGATGAATTTATTCATTGGGTAGAAAACCATAACGAAATAAATGCTGATTTATTAAAGGCTGGTGAGGAAATTAAAATTCCAGTAACAGAACATCAGCATTCAGTGAATCAAAATCAAGAATACGCTTTAAATGATAAGTAGGGGTAATAATGAAGGCAATTATTTATTGTAGAGTAAGTACAACGAAAGAAACACAGGAAAGTTCTTTGGAACGGCAAAAAGATGAACTACTAAAATTAGCAAAAAAATGGAATTATGATATTGTATCCATCATTCAAGAGAAGGCTAGCGGCTATGAGATTGAAAGACAAGGTATATTAGATATGCTTGATATTATTAAATCACATAAAGTTGATGCAGTTTTCATTCAGGATGAAACGAGAATTGGAAGAGGGAATGCTAAAATTGCAATTTTGCATTTCTTATTTAAACAGGGTGTGAAGGTTTATACTTATTCACATAGCGGAGAACTTGAACTATCGGAATCTGATTCGATGGTTCTTCAAATTGTAAGTATAGTTGAAGAGTACCAAAGGAAATTACATAACTTAAAAATAAAACGTGGAATGCAAAAAGCAGTTGAAAATGGGTATAAGCCGTATAAAAATTTAAAAGGTAATGGTAATGAGCATGGAAGGGACCGTAAAGATATCCCACTTCAGGAAATTAAACGTTTGCGGGAAAATGGCTTAACTTTTGCAGATATTGCGGCTACTTTGAGAGGGTTTGGCTATGATGTATCAAAAGCAACAGTTCATAGAAGATATAAAGAATATTTACTAGATAACGATATCGAAGCAAACGATATTGATAGGAAAAATAACTAAATATATTTTTGTGATGTAAGGTACGCAGAATTTCGAACGGATTTGTTGATAGAAGAATTTTTTTTTAGTAAGATAACGTAAGATTATGTGTTAAAGGAGCAGATATATGCTATCCAAAGAGAAATTATTACGAATAAATCAATTAGCTAAAAAATCAAAAGAGCAGGGATTGACGCAAGAAGAAGCAAAGGAACAATCAAAATTAAGAAGTGAATATTTGAAAGCGTTCCGCTCTTCTATGAAACAGACAATTGAAAATGTTAGAATTTTTGATGAAGAAGGTACTGAAGTTACACCGAACAAACTACGTGAAATTCAAACAAAGAAAAAATTACATTAATATTAATAGGATGCTGGAATCACAAAAATACTTTAAATGATTCCGGCTATTTTTTTGCTGTTTTTGGAATGATAAAATGAGCAATTTTCGGTATTCCAACGGACAAATGGTGAACTTTTTTGAAATTGTTTGCATGGAAATCTAAACTACTATTGTAAAATAGTTGTATTATCGTGAAAACATGCTTATGATAAGATTGTAACTATAGAAAGAGAGGGTGTTTTTAATGTTTGATAAAACAGACGAACTTGCAATTACGACGATTCGTACTTTGTCAATTGATGCAATTCAAAAAGCAAATTCTGGGCATCCAGGACTTCCAATGGGTGCAGCTCCAATGGCATACACTCTTTGGACACGTTATATGAATCATAATCCAAAAAATCCTAAGTGGTTTAACCGCGATCGTTTTGTATTATCTGCTGGTCACGGTTCCATGCTTTTATATAGCTTGTTGCACTTATCAGGTTATAATTTAAGTATGGATGAAATTAAAAATTTCCGTCAATGGGGAAGCAAAACTCCAGGACATCCTGAATACGGACATACTGAAGGTGTCGAAGCGACAACTGGACCATTAGGCCAAGGTATTGCAATGGCTGTTGGTATGGCAATGGCTGAAAGGCATCTTGCCGGTGTGTATAATAAAGATAATTATAATGTAATTGATCACTATACATATGCTTTATGTGGCGATGGTGACTTGATGGAAGGAATTTCAAGTGAAGCAGCTTCATTAGCAGCGCATTTGAAATTAGGACGATTAGTCGTTCTTTACGATTCAAATGATATTTCTCTTGATGGTGATTTAAGTAAATCATTCTCAGAAAGTGTAGAAGGACGTTTTAAATCTTACGGATGGCAATACCTACGTGTAGAAGATGGCAATAATTTAGAAGAAATTGCCAAAGCGATTGAAGAAGCTAAACAGGATACTTCACGTCCAACAATGATTGAAGTGAAAACTATCATTGGCTATGGTTCTCCAAATAAAGCAGGTAAATCTGCCGTTCATGGTGCCCCGCTTGGAGAAGATGAACTTAAATTAACAAAAGATGCTTATAAATGGACATTCGAAGAAGATTTCTATGTTCCTGAAGAAGTATACGAACGTTTCCAAAAGGAAATTGTTGATAATGGTGCACAAAAAGAAAGCGAATGGGAAGCATTATTCGCTGATTATGCAAGCAAATATCCTGAACTAGCAACACAATTGAAACAGGCTATTGACGGTGAACTTCCTTCTAATTGGGACAAAGATATCCCTGTTTATGAAGAAGGAAAATCTTTAGCTAGCCGTGCTTCAAGTGGTGAAGTTTTAAACGGTATTGCCAAAAATCTTCCTAGTCTTTTTGGTGGATCTGCTGACTTAGCTGGTTCTAACAATACGCGCATGAAAGAGGACCAAGATTTTACTCCTGAATCATATGAAGGAAGAAATATTTGGTTTGGAGTACGTGAATTTGCAATGGGTGCGGCTTTGAACGGTATGGCATTACACGGTGGAGTTAACGTATATGGTGGTACATTCTTTGTATTCTCTGATTATTTGCGCCCAGCAATTCGTTTGGCCGCATTAATGAACCTACCTGTTACGTATGTATTTACACATGATAGTATTGCTGTCGGTGAAGATGGTCCAACACATGAACCAGTTGAACAACTGGCATCATTGCGTACAATGCCAAATCTTTCAGTCATTAGACCTGCTGATGGAAATGAGACTGCAGCTGCTTGGCGTCTAGCAATTACTTCAAAAGATAAACCAACGGCGCTAGTACTAACACGTCAAAATTTACCTACAATTAAAGATACTGATAAAAATGCTAATGAAGGTGTTGCAAAAGGAGCCTACGTTATTTCTCCGGCACAAAAAGACACTGCAGATGTATTGCTTCTAGCTACTGGTTCTGAAGTAAACTTAGCTGTTGAAGCACAGCAAGTATTATTAAAAGAAAATATTGATGCAGCTGTTGTAAGTATGCCTTCTTGGGATCGCTTTGAACAACAACCAAAAGAATATAAGGATACTGTTTTACCAAAAAATGTTAAGAAACGTTTAGCAATTGAAATGGCTTCTTCATTTGGTTGGGATCGTTATACAGGTGATGAAGGTGAAATTTTAGGTATCGATCAATTTGGTGCAAGCGGAAATGGAAACAAGGTTGTTTCTGAATATGGCTTTACTGTAGAAAATGTCGTTTCTCGTGTTAAAGCTTTATTAAACAAATAATAAGCAATTAGATTTTTATAAAAGAGATTCCATTTTAAAATGGAATCTCTTTTTTTGCTGTTTTTGATTGGAGTGAAGGAGGTGATACACTTGCGGAAAGCAAGCCCGCTGAAGTGAAAATCATTAAATAAGTAAATCTATTGAAAAGCACTCCTTTTAGAAAAGAGCTTTTTATATAAGTCTCTATTCTATTTCACATAAACAAATAGATATGACCTACTTGACAATGAATACTTGAAAAATAAACAGTTTCGACAAAAAATACCGAATTTTAGATCAATTTATGACATACATTTTATCTCCTATCAAGTATATTAATAGTAATGATAAAAGTAGGAGTGGATCTTACGTGAGGACGAGGACATATTATATTTATTTAATTGATGAAGATGTTGCAAAGTACTATCACGGTAGAGAGAGAATGTTTCATGATTTGTTCCATCAATATGTACATGTGTCCGGAAAAATGCGAAAGATTATTAGTAGGCAAATTCATTATATTACAAACCCAATTCCAATGTTAACCTTATATCAAATTATAAAGAATACGTTTTCAAATCAATGGGATTACGTAAACCAAACTGGCAGTTATCAGCTCTCAATTAAAAATGATAGGGATTTTATAGAAGTTACAATAGAAAAACAATATGTGCGATTAGACGTATACGGCAGTTTAGATGCTGAGTCAATCTTTTTTGAAGGAATAAGAGCCTTTAACGGCTACTTATTTGCAATTGATTTTGACAATCATAAATTTGGCTGGATTCGTCCGATAAAAGAAAGAAAATACGTATAAAACGACTTGAAACTATTGTATAATAATGAAGGATTTAGTACACTGTAACTATGTGAGTGAAGGAGGTATATTATGACTTGGGCTTTAATTCTAGTAGCTATTGTCGGCATACTAGTAGGTATTGTAATTGGATTTTTTATCGCTCGTAAATATATGATGAACTACTTAAAGAAAAATCCACCGATTAATGAACAAATGTTAAAAATGATGATGACTCAAATGGGGATGAAACCATCCCAGAAGAAAATCAATCAAATGATGAATGCAATGAATAAACAAATGAAGTAATCATTCCTTATGTGCACATAAGTCTCAAGAGGTTTCTTGAAAATAAATTTGATGAACTTTTCTTCATATAAAATTAATTTATGACTTTTTTAAAAAATATTTTAATCAAAGACCGTTCATTCTGTTGAAAACTAAGCAGAAGGCGGTCTTTTTATGTCGGTAGAGAAATGATTTAATAATGTTTAATTGCCTCATTTTGCCCTTTGTATCGAAAAATAATTGGCTCATGAACATTCTTAAATATATTGTATGTCATCTTATATTATTTTTCATGCTTAATACTTTCATTGATTAGAACGGAAGGATGCGAGACTCCTGTGGAAAAAGCGGGAAAGGTGAAACCCCAGAAGCGTGCAGCTCATCATCAGCCTATGGAAACGAAGTCCTTTTTTGATAAAGGACTTCGTTTATGATTTGTACTAGTTTTTTAACTGCGAGTATTTAAATATTCGCCATTCCTTATATATCGTGGAGGGGTTCAAGGACCCTTTTATTTTGTGAGATCCTCCCAGCTAGCATATTTATTGTAAGCAATAAAAGACTGCTCACCATTTTACGCTTTCGCTTAGTCTCTGTAAAAAGGATTATTATTAATGAGAATTAGGCTGTAAAATAGTGTTTTAATGTGTGAATGAAGCATAATATAGGAAATTAGAGCAGGACTTTCATTGCTTGAATAATAATGTGAAGGCTTAATAAATATAAATAAAGACAATAAGGGAGAGGATTCTGATGACAAGTAGGGTATTAAAATGGGTCGCAGGTGGTTTGGAGGCATTATTGGGTTTTCCGCTAATCGGGGGGACAATTGTACTTGGACTGTTTTGGACTCCGTTAGTCTTTATGCTGGCACTGCACATCGTTGCGCTTGTTATTACGATTAATGAGAATAAAAAAAGAACGGGGCATATTTTAGGGATTATAACATCTTGTGTAGGGTGGATTCCTATTGTTGGTATGGTTATGCATATTATTTCAGCGATCTTTCTTTTAATTGAAGCGGGGAAAGATGAAAAATACGAATAATAGGCATGAAAATATCTTTTTTTATGCGTGCAAACGGATTAAAATATCCAACAAATAAAATTTAATCATGGTTGAATATATCTAAATTCCTCTCTGTATTGATCTATTTGTGGCTATAATCTTCTGCACCTATTAGAATAGATTGCTTATACGTTAGCAACGAAACATCACATAGGAGCTAACTGTAAGGAAAACATCATTTTTTCAAATATGTATTATTGTTATTTTTGTCTTAACTTGTAAATGAATGATAAAGACGATGATGAGATTTGCAATATGGTGAAACAAACTGATGAAAAACGTAAAAGTGTGTAAAAAAATTTTACTAAAAAGAAACTAAAAAATATTTATTTAATCTGATAAAATAATGGTAGGGTCATTGAGGAGTGTAGAAATGGCTGATATAAATATAGCAATTTCTTTTGGAGCAGGAGTCATGAGTTTTATTTCACCATGTTGCTTGTCATTATATCCTGCGTTTATTTCATATATAACAGGCGTAAGTGTAAATGAATTGAATACGGAAAATGGAAGGCTACATAAAAGAAGCATGCTTCACGCTTTTTTCTTTTTAGTTGGGTTTTCAATTATCTTTATTGCACTAGGCTTTGGTACTTCCTTCATTGGTCAATGGTTTAAAGATTACCAGGATGTTATTAGGCAATGCGGCGCCGTTTTATTAATAGTGTTCGGGTTAATGATTGCAGGGGTTTTTAAACCTTCCATTTTAATGAGAGATTATCGCATTCATCCTAAGAATCGGCCAGTTGGATATATCGGCTCAATGCTGATCGGAATTGCATATGCAGCCGGATGGACACCATGTACAGGCCCTATATTGGCTTCTTTAATTTATTTAGGAATGACCAATCCTAGTTCTGCCTCCCTATATATGTTTACCTATATATTAGGGTTTTCGATTCCTTTTTTAGCGCTTTCCTTTTTTATCGGAAAGCTGAAATGGATACGCCTTTATAGTAATCTTGTTGTTAAAATTGGTGGATATTTAATGGTTGTAATGGGGTTTTTTCTCTTTTTTAATTGGATGACAATTGTTACTAGTTATTTAAGTATGCTGTTTGATGGATTTCAAGGTTTTTAACATATTTGTTTCATTAAGTTAGGGGAGGTCTTTTCTTTGGCAAGAGTATTAATAGTTGACGACGCTAAATTTATGCGATTAACATTAACGAAAATGTTGGAAAGTGGAAACCATTCAGTAGTGGGTGAGGCAGAAAATGGATATAGGGCGATTGAGCTTTATCGTGAATTGAAACCTGATGTAGTGACTATGGATATTACCATGCCGGAAATGACAGGAATGGAGGCTGTAACGCGAATTCTTGATGAGTTTCCTGATGCAAAAATTATTATTTGTTCTGCTTTAGGTCAGCAAAAGCTAGTTGTTGAAGCGATTGAGGCAGGAGCAAAGGATTTTATTGTGAAACCATTTGACGAAGCAAGTGTCCTTGATGCAATTAATCGCATAATGCAATAGTTAGAAAGGCGAAGATAAATAAATCTCACAAGAAACTAGACAAGTGAATGCAACTATGTTTTTATATTAGTAGGAACTTGCATTACATGATCATCTAAAAAAGAAGGTAAATTAAATGGAAGAAATCATTATTTCATTTATTATTGCAATATTAATGGGATCTTTAGTTATTTTCATTCGATTAAAAGGCCAAAAGAGACCTGTCGTTTCCGCAAAAAAACTTATTTTGCCGCCGTTTTTTATGAGTACTGGCGCATTGATGTTTATTTTTCCTTTTTTTCGTGTGACATCTGAAGAAATATTAGAATCAATTTTAATTGGTTTGGTATTTTCAATTTTTCTCATAAAAACATCTAAATTTGAAATACGTGATCATCAAATTTATTTAAAACGTTCAAAAGCGTTTCCATTTATTTTAATTGGACTGTTAATCATTCGATTAGTTATGAAACTTATTTTAAGTTCGTCTATTCATGTTGGTCAGTTAAGCGGAATGTTTTTCATATTAGCATTTGCGATGATTCTTCCGTGGCGTGTTGCTATGTATATTGAGTACAAGAAGTTACTGTCTAAATTAAATCCAGAAGTAAAAATGTAAATTTCAATATAAAAAAGAAAAAAGACACTTTTCATAGAGTGTCTTTTTCTTTTGACTCATTCTCTTTTCAAAAGTTTAGGTGCTGATCTAGTAAATCTAGCATAAAAGTGAGGCGGTATATTCCATTTTTTGAATATACCGCCTCACTATGTAAAAATATCGATTACTTCATTTGTTTTAAATGATCAAATGTTTGCTGCAATTGTATCATTTTTTCTTCTATCATTTCTTTCGTTGCTCGTTGTCCATCTTCCAAAATAATCGGATCACCGAAACGAATGAGCTTTCGTTTTCGTTTCAATAGTTCTTTGAAAGATTTTGGACCTTCATAAATAGCAGGTACGATTGGAACATTTGCTTTTAATGCAATCGTTACAGCACCTCTCTTTAATGATGTGTGCTCGCCAAATCTTGTTCCAGATGGGAAAATGCCAACGATTTTTCCTGCCTTCAATAATTTCAGTGGTGTCTTTAATGAACTAGGTCCTGGATTCTCACGATTTACTGGGAACGCATGCAGTTTTGTGATTAACCAGCCTAGAAATTTTGTTGTGAATAATTCTTGCTTCGCCATATAATACACTTGATGAGGCCAAATCGCTAACGCTAAAAAAATGATATCTAACCATGTGCGATGGGTACAGACAACAACGAAAGGGGCAGCGGGAATTTTATGTTTGTTTTCTACTTTTAGCTTGCCTCCCACTAATAATAAGAATATATGAACGACATGATATCCGAAACGATAAATTGTAATCACCCCCCACAAGCATTTTATACTATAAACATATAAAGATTCTACCCATTTGGAAAAAATCTTATAAAAATGTATAAGACGGATGAAATTAAATTATTCACAGCATTTGCTATAATATAAGTAAATTATTTTTTCTCGGAGGTATCGTTTTGAAGTTTATTCACACAGCGGACTGGCATTTAGGAAAACTCGTGCACGGTATTTATATGACAGAAGAACAAAGAGTTATTCTTAATCAATTTGTTCAATTAGTTGAAGAAGAAAAACCTGACGCCGTCATTATTGCCGGAGATTTATATGATCGTTCTGTACCGCCTACAGATGCGGTTGAACTATTAGATGAAGTTTTATATAGCATTAACGTTGAATTACAAACACCAATTTTAGCGATTTCAGGGAACCATGATAGTGCAGAGCGTCTATCCTTTGGTTCGTCTTGGTATAAAAATAGTCAGTTTTATATGCAAGGAAAATTAACAAATGATTTTCAACCCATCCGTTTAAATGGTGCTAACTTTTATTTAATTCCTTACGCAGAGCCTGGTATTGTAAGAGAGCTTCTTGATGATCCATCCATTCATAGCCATGATGAGGCGATGAAATCAGTAATTGGGCGCATTGAAGAAGGCTTAAATACTAGTGAGCCTAATGTGTTTATTGGACATGCTTTTGTGTTAGGAGGGAAAACAACTGAATCTGAAAGAATGTTGTCAGTTGGCGGCTCTGGCTGTGTTTCTCAAGAATATTTTGAGCCATTTAGTTATACAGCTTTAGGTCATTTGCATAGTCCAGATGCGATTCATCATGATAGAATCCGTTATTCTGGTTCACTATTAAAATATTCTTTTTCAGAAGCAAAGCAAAAAAAACAAGTATTAATCGTAGAGATGGATGACAAAGGCAATGTTCAAATTGAAACAAAATCATTAGTGCCAAAACGGGATATGCGCGAGCTTGAAGGATATATGGATGAGCTCTTAGATGCTTCCTTTTATACAAAACAGAATGTCGAGGATTACTTAAAAATTACCTTACTTGATGAGGATGCCATTATTGACCCAATGGGGAAGCTTCGGCAAATATACCCGAATGTCCTACATTTGGAAAGAAAGATCGAACAAAAAGATTTGAAGGAAAAGCGTTTGTTTCAATCGATGAAAAGCCAGGAAAAGAATGAACTTTTGCTATTTAAAGAATTTTATCGCGAAGTGACAACTGCCCAGTTTACAGAAGAGAAGGAAAAATGGTTGGCTTCAATGATTGATGAAGTGAAAAGGGAGAGTTTAATAAAATGAGACCTTTAGTATTAACTATGCAAGCGTTTGGTCCATACGCACAAAAAGAAGTGATAGACTTCACAAAATTGGGAAATCAAACGATGTTTGTGATTTCTGGAAAAACTGGAGCTGGGAAAACAACCATTTTTGATGGTATATGTTTTGCAATATATGGGCGTGCAAGTGGTGAGGATCGAATAGGAAATGAGCTAAGAAGTCAGTTTGCAAATGATGAAACAGAAACAGAAGTATCTTTAACCTTTTCATTGCGTAATCAGCAATATTATATTTGGCGGGCACCGCAGCAAGAAAAGAAGAAAACCCGGGGGGAAGGATACAAAACAATAGGGGCAAGAGCGGAATTATATCAACTAAATGAGCATGGTGATAAACAAATTATTGCTGCAAATGTTCGTGAAACAGATGAAAAAATAAAAGAGCTGCTTCAATTAGATGTGAATCAGTTTAGACAAATTTTAATGATCCCACAGGGAGAATTCCGTAAATTACTCGTTTCAGATAGTAAAGAAAAAGAAGTCATTCTTCAGCGCCTTTTCCATACCGAACTATACAAAAGAATTGAAGAAAAGTTAAAAGATGAAGCGACGCTTTTAAAGAAAACGGTTGAAAGCAAATTAGAAGAACGGAGTAAAGTGTTAAGAGAAATTTCATTTAGAGAAAATGAAGAGCTGAAGATCTTATTACAAGAAGAGCATCCGAATGATGTGTTGATATTACCGCTATTAGACCAAGAAATTAAGCGGCATATACAATTATTAGAACAATTACAGTTACAATACAATCAAAAAAAATATGACCGTGATCACGCAAAAAAGAAGTATGACGATGCAGAAGCGTTAATTAAACAATTGGAAGAGAAAAATCAATTAATGCATGAAAAGGAAGCATTAGAAGTAAAAAAACAAGAAATTCAATTGAAACAAGTCGAAATTGAATTTGCATATAAGGCCCAAAAGCTTGAACATCAGGAGAAAATATGCCATCGTCTAAAAAAAGAAAAGGACGATCGTGCGAACGAGTTAAAAGCGGCGGAAATGCGATTGTTAAAAGCAGAACAAACTTTGCAAGAAGCAGAGCATCAATATAAACAGCAAGTGGATAAAGAGCCTTTACGATTATCAATTCAAGAGCAGCTTACAACATTGAATAATATGCGTGAACAAGTTGAAACACTTGCCAAGCGTGAAATGGATGTAGAACACTATAAACATCAATACAATCAATATAAAAAACAAACGGCAACATTAGAGCAGAATCTCCGCGACGCAACGAAAAAGCTTACGAGTTTAAGGGAACAACAACTTGAGGCAAATAATACGAAAATACAAATCGTTGAAACCGAACGTGAATTAGAAATCGTGACAGATACTGTTCAAAGAATAGAAAAAGTGATCAATGAATGGAAACGAATTAACAATGCCAATCAATTATTTTTAGAAAAAGACAGACAGTTACATGATATTAAGTTACAGCTAAAGGATGCAAATTCGACTTATGACTATCTTCAGGATAAATGGCGATTGGCACAAGCAAGTATATTGGCAGAGCAATTGACTGAAGGGGTTCCTTGCCCTGTTTGTGGCTCAACACATCATCCAAGGGCAGCAGAAAAACATGGTGAAATTCCGTCAGAGCTTGATTTAAAATCTGCGAAAGAGAAACTAACGATGCTTGAAAATCGTCGGGCTGAAATAGAGGCGAGCTGTTCGCAACTGCAAGCAGAGATAAAGATCATGACTGAACGCGTCGACGACCTCATGATGACGATTAAAAAGAAAAATCCAGAAGTTGAGTTAAAGGATATTGATTTATTCCAGAAACAGTTGCAGAAGGAAAAAATAACGATTGTCTCCCGCTTGCAATCACAACAGCAAAAAGTTGAAGCACTAGAAAAGATAAACAGTGAACTAAAGAATTTAGAAGATAAGCAGAATTGTTTATCTGAAGCACTTGAGAAATCGATCCAGCAAGAACGAACGATGGAGCATCAATATTTTGATAAAAAATCAGCATATGAGTATGCTCTCCAGTCGCTGCCTGAAGCAATTCGAACGAAAGCACAATTTGAGAAACAAATTCATGATTTAAACGTAAAAAAACAAGAATTAGAACAACAATTTGAGTTTGCTAGAACTCAAGTACAGCGACAAAAAGAACATGTTTCAGCATGCATAGCTGCCTATGGACAGTTACAAGACCTTGTTAAGAAGATTGAAGAGCAATTAAAAGTTGAACGACAACAATTTATTCACTTGCTAGAAGAACAGGGGTTTAACAGTTTCCAGCATTATCATGATTCTAAGCGTGATCAACAAACAATTTCACTATTAGAGAAGAGTGTTCAAGTATATAGAGAAGAATATCGCTCTGTTTGTGATCGATTGCAATATATGGTAAATAAATTAAAAGATGTGGAAATGCCAGACGTGCAAATGCTTAAAAAACAATTTATGGAATTAGAACAGTCACTTACTGACCTGTTA
Source organism: Heyndrickxia ginsengihumi (assembly GCF_011008565.1). Lineage (GTDB taxonomy): Bacteria > Bacillota > Bacilli > Bacillales > Bacillaceae_C > Weizmannia > Weizmannia ginsengihumi. The sequence continues at coordinate 31,656 of NZ_JAAIWK010000018.1, read as the reverse complement.
AACGAACAAACAAGCATAAAAATACAAATTCAGAAGCATTCAGATATTAAACAAAAAGTAGAAACAATTAATGAACAAATGAAGAAATCTGAGCAGCAATATAAATTCATTGGTCATTTAGCGGATATCGCAAAAGGTCAAAATACGTATCGAATTACGTTTGAACGTTTCGTGCTTGCAGCTTTTCTTGATGATATATTACAAGTTGCAAATTACCGTTTGTATAAAATGACAAGCGGACGGTACAAATTACGAAGGAAGAAAGAGCGATCTAAGGGAAATGTACAAAGCGGTTTAGAATTACTGATTTTTGACGAATATACGGGTCAGGAAAGACATGTTAAAACATTATCAGGAGGAGAAAGCTTTAAAGCAGCACTTTCATTAGCTTTAGGTTTAGCCGATGTTGTTCAGCAATATGCAGGCGGAGTTTCCCTCGAAACGATGTTTATTGATGAAGGGTTTGGAACACTTGATCCAGAATCTTTAGATCAGGCAATAGAGAGTTTAATAGAAATTCAATCGAGCGGACGATTAGTAGGTATTATTTCACACGTTCCAGAGTTAAAAGAGCGTATAAATGCGCGTCTTGAAGTTATTTCAACGCAGACTGGCAGTCATACAGCATTTCAATTTCTCCAATAGAGCGTAGTCCAAAGGTGTAGCTCAATAAAATACCTATTATTATACTAGTTTGATTCGGGTACAAGGGAGGAGACTCCTGCAGAAAGCAAGCATTGAAGTGAAAATCAATTTCAAAGTTCAATTGCAGTGATGAGTGAAACAATATAAATAACATAGCAGATAAAAAATTCGAGTAACATAGAATTTTTAAAAAAAGGGTTCAGAATGAGATCTTTCTGAACTCTTTTTTCTATTTAATAAAACTATAGTTTGTTGGGTGTAATATTCATCTATATGACAACGAAACACTGTTGTATATTAATATGCCAATATTCGATTTTCTTCATCCAATCGTTTAATAAAGTCGTTTTATAAACTATATTGGAGATCTCTGCTACATCGATGATGATCATTGTTATAGACACTAGTGCATGAAGGAATGATATTAATATAATATCAGGATAATAAAGAATAACATCATTGAAAAAAGTTAAAACTATAATCGCAAATATTTTTAAGTAGCGTAAAGAAATTCTCTATATACACATAAAACTATTATTGTTAATGAAATATTATTCAAAATAGAATGAATAATTTATATTGAAAAATTATACTGATAAAAATAAAAAATAATTGACAATTACAAAATTCGACAATATACTAGTAATTGTAGTTTTCAGACTATATTAAAAAATAAAACATCTAAGGTGAGAATGTATGGGGAATTTATTTAGAAAAAAATCAATCGAAACAATGCTAGATCAGAGTAAAGCACATGCTTTGAAAAGATCGCTAGGGGCACTGGATTTGACCTTTTTAGGTATTGGGGCAATTATCGGTACTGGGATCTTTGTATTAACTGGCATTGTTGCTGCACAATCTGCTGGTCCAGCTCTTGTGATTTCATTTATATTATCAGGGATTGCCTGTGCTTTAGCAGCATTATGCTATGCGGAGTTTTCATCAAGTGTACCTATTGCGGGAAGTGTATATACGTATACATATGCAACAATTGGAGAGTTTTTTGCCTTTTTAATCGGATGGGATTTAATGCTTGAATACTTATTGGCAGTTTCGTCTGTTGCAACAGGGTGGTCAGCATATTTTCAATCTTTATTAAGTGGATTTGGTGTAAATATACCGAAAATTCTATCATCTTCACCAGGAAGTGGACATGGTGGTATTATTGATTTACCTGCTGTATTAATTATTTTATTTATAACAATGCTACTATCAAGAGGTGTTCAAGGTAGTGCGCGATTTAATAATATAATGGTTATTATTAAATTAATTGTTATTTTAGGATTTATTGTGACGGGTATCGGTTATGTAAAACCTGATAATTGGCATCCTTTTATGCCTTTTGGCTTTCATGGAGTAGTGACAGGAGCAGCTACAGTATTTTTTGCCTATTTAGGATTTGATGCGGTAGCGACTGCTTCAGAAGAGGTAAAAAAGCCACAAAAAAATGTACCGATTGGGATCATTGCATCATTGGGAATCTGTACAATTTTATACATTGTCGTTTCGGGAATTTTAACTGGCATTGTGCCATATACAAAATTAAATGTTAGCGATCCTGTATCGTTTGCACTTAAATTTATTAATCATGATAAAATGGCTGGATTAATTTCATTTGGAGCACTTGCTGGAATAACAACAGTTTTACTTGTAATGGCATATGGACAAGTTCGTATTACATTTTCTATGAGTCGTGACGGTCTGTTACCTAAGAGTTTTTCAACAGTACATCCGAAATTTAAAACTCCTTTTGTAAATACTTGGATTACCGGAATTATTGCTGCTGTAATTGCTGGCTTCGTTGACCTTACAACATTGGCTCATTTAGTGAATATTGGTACACTTGCTGCCTTTACACTTATTTCAATTGCAGTAATTATTATGAGAAAAACCCATCCAAACTTAAAAAGATCATTTAAAGTTCCGCTTGTGCCAATTTTGCCGATTATAAGTGCACTCTGCTGTGTTTACTTAATGCTCAATTTACCGGCAATTACATGGAAAGCATTTGTTATTTGGCTTGTAATCGGTATTATTGTATATTTCTTATACGCTAGGAAACACAGTCATTTAAATCATTCAAAAACGGCTAATCATACGATTAATGACTCTGAGCTAAATAAGAGATAATGAATTTGAGAGTGATCAATTTCTATGATCACCTAAAGGATACAAACAAACATAAAGTTGAATTGCCCTGTAAATGTTAGGCAATAAGCTAACATTTACAGGGTGCTTTTTTTATTGGATAGATTCTCTGAACAAGTTTTAGTAGCTGTTTTTAGCGAAATTAAATTGAAATAGTTTCGATGCATTCCTATGGTGACACCACTCATTACGCGCTTTCTGAAGAGGCTTGTAAATGAGTTAATGGATTTGAAGAATTGTTGAAAGTTTGAAATGACAATTGACAATTATATCAATCGACAATATACTACATAAAGTGTAGTTTTCAGACTATAAAAAATAGTAACATAGGGTGAAAAGAATGAATAATTTGTTTAGAAAGAAATCTATCCATATGATGTTAGAGCAGAGTAAAGGACATGTTTTAAAAAGAACTTTAGGAGCATTAGATCTAACATTATTAGGAATTGGAGCCATTATTGGGACAGGAATATTTGTATTGACAGGAATTGTCGCTGCACAGTCTGCAGGTCCAGCACTCATTATTTCGTTTATATTAGCTGGAATTGCTTGTGCACTAGCAGCGCTCTGTTACGCGGAATTTTCATCAAGTGTGCCAATTTCAGGAAGTGTTTATACATATACATATGCAACAATGGGGGAATTTTTTGCCTTTTTAATCGGCTGGGACTTAATGCTTGAATATTTATTAGCTGTTTCATCTGTAGCAACAGGCTGGTCTGCATATTTCCAATCATTACTTAATGGTTTTGGTTTACATATTCCAAAGATATTGTCGTCAGCTCCCGGCAGTGGCCATGGGGGGGTGGTTGATTTGCCTGCTATTCTCATAATCTTACTTATTACAACACTATTATCACGTGGTGTAGAAAGTAGTGCGAAAATAAATAACATTATGGTAGCTGTGAAACTTATTGTTGTCTTAGGATTTATCCTTGTCGGTGTGTTTTATATTAAACCGAGTAATTGGCATCCGTTTATGCCATTTGGATTTAGCGGTGTTTTAACAGGTGCAGCAACAGTATTTTTTGCTTTTTTAGGTTTTGATGCTGTGGCAACTGCATCAGAAGAAGTGAAAAATCCCCAAAAAAATGTTCCAATTGGAATTATTTCTTCGCTTGCCGTCTGTACCATTTTATACATACTAGTTTCCCTAATTCTTACCGGAATTGTTCCATATAATTTATTGAATGTAAATGATCCTGTTTCATTCGCACTTAAATTTATTGGGCATTATAAAATCGCTGGACTAATTTCTTTTGGGGCATTAGCTGGTATTACAACGGTATTACTTGTTATGATGTACGGCCAAGTTCGGATTTCCTTTGCCATTAGTCGTGATGGATTGCTGCCGAAGATATTTTCTACTGTCCATAAAAAGTATAAGACACCGTATGTAAATACATGGATTACTGGTTTGGTTGCTGCAACAATTGCAGGGTTTGTTGATTTAACTACATTAGCACACCTAGTGAATATTGGAACGTTGGCAGCTTTTTCTCTTATCTCGATTGCAGTCATTATAATGAGAAAAACCCATCCAAATCTTAAACGGGCATTTAAAGTACCGTTAGTACCATTGCTCCCGATAATAAGCGCAGCATGTTGTATATATTTAATGTCCAGTTTACCATCATTAACTTGGAAAGCTTTTATCATTTGGATTGCCATTGGGGGAGTAGTTTATTTCATGTACGGGAGAAAACATAGCCATTTAAATTGAAATACGCTTTTTATATTAAAATCACATATGGTTAATTAGCTTTAAGCGGGTGCCAGCATTTATAGATGTTTTCATTGTTTTTTAGTATTGTAGGTACATATACAACTTTTTCTATATATTTAGCATAGGGTATATGAGAATAGAAAAAGGAGTGAAATGATGTCAGACTCAAGACCAATTTACAATGGAAACATGCCTATAAATTACCAATCATACGGCGGTTATCATCATAGTTATCATCCACACCCACATCCTTATCCGTACCATCATCCACACCCATATCCATATCACCATCCACATCCGTATCACTACCATCATGGATATGTACACGGGGGATATGGTCATAGGGAAGAATAATGATGCAGGGAAGAGCGTCTCTTTAAAAAAAGGACGTTTTTTTGGAGGGCATTGAAAAAGTCCCTTTAATTTAGATTGTGATAGTAAATTGAGCTATTGATTTCTGCTCCAGGCGGTTTCGCTTTCCGCGGGCGGGCTGGGGAGGGGAGCTTCCTCAGTGCTTTTGCGCCTGCGGGGTTTCCCCTGCCCCTTACTACCGCAGGTGTCTTCGCCGACTTCCACTCCAATCAACCACGTTTTTTACCTAGGCTAGTATCATTCCTCATTATTAAGGGATTATGCCTTCTTTGCTGTATAATGATCATATCAATTTCAAACGAGTTTAAAAGATGTAAATCTTTTAAATCTGTTAATCAATAAAACCGTTGAAATTGTCATTGAAAAAATTATAAAGAGTAAAGCTATTATTGTAGATGCTACCTATACAAAAGCTTGCTGCAACCAAATGAAAACCGAGAGAAATACTGATGGACTGTTCTAAGAAACTGTGAAAAGTTATTTATCAGATAGATGAGTCATCTATGAAAAACAAGTTGCTTGTCAAAAAATATAACCGATGTTTTGAAAGATGAAATCGCTTATTGCCATAACTTATTGACGGAATTGAAAAGGAAAAAGCTCTTTTCGAGTATCCAAAAGTAAAGGAACATTTAAACCTTCTCAAAGAAACGGTTATTGATAATAATGAACATTTACAAAGCTCTGAAGAGAAGGATGCAAAAGAAGGTCATAAAACTGCTAATTCCCCCTTTTTGAATGGCTGTTTTGAATTTTACTTCATGGTTCAATTCATTCAATTACTTTTTTTGAACGAGATTTAAAATAGATTATAATAATAGATATTTATAGTTAGAAAAGGGTGTGAGTCAATGAATTTTGAAGATGAAGTAGCTGTTATAACTGGCGCTGGAAGTGGTATTGGAAGGAAAGTTGCAGAAGAATATGCAAGGAAACATGCAAAAGTGATTGTGGCCGAAACAAATCAGGAAACGGGAGAGTTTGTTGCTAACTATATAAAAGAAAAAGGCGGTGAAGCTGTCTTTATTCAAACAGATGTGCGAAACCCTGATGATATTGTCCGTTTATTTGCAAAAACAAATGAGCTTTTTGGAAAAATTAATATATTAATTAATAATGCGGGAATATCAAAATGGAAAGATCCTTTATTGCTAACAGTAGAAGAGTGGGAAAATATAATACATACAAATTTACGAAGTGTTTTTCTTTGTTCACGTGAAGCAGCTAAGTATATGAAAAAAAATGTGGATGGTGGAGCAATTGTGAATATGGCTTCAACACGGGCATTTATGTCTGAAGCTAATACTGAGGCTTACGCAGCAACAAAAGGGGGCATTGTCGCCTTAACACACGCGATGGCGATATCTTTTAGTCCTTATCATATTCGCGTCAATTCCATTAGTCCAGGATGGATCGAAACAAAAAATTATAATCAGTTGACAGAGCAAGATCATGACCAGCACCCATCAGGGCGTGTTGGAAAACCGCTTGATATTGCAAAAGGATGTTTTTATTTAACAGAACGAGAAAATGATTTTATCACAGGACAAAATATTGTGATCGATGGTGGAATGACCATTAAAATGATTTACGAAGAATAAAGAAGCTTTTCGGAACTAGATCATTTGTCATAGTGATTTGACAATTTTATTAAAGTAAGATACAATATAGGAGAATTATTTTTGTTCGGTTATTAAGGAAAGAGACAGTTTTGAAACTTATCGCCTGAATCAATTGAGCAAGGATAGTATTTTATTAGTGAATACTTTAGGAGGCAATACAAATGGAACAAGGTAAAGTAAAATGGTTTAATTCAGAAAAAGGTTACGGATTTATTGAACGTGAAGGCGGAAGCGATGTATTTGTTCACTTCTCAGCGATTCAAGGCGACGGATTCAAAACTTTAGAAGAAGGTCAACAAGTATCTTTCAATATTGAAGACGGTGCTCGTGGTCCTCAAGCTGCAAATGTAGAAAAATTATAATAAAAAGACCCGTCAGGGTCTTTTTTTATTTAAGGTATTTTTCCTTTACATCTACATCGTAGACTTATAAAAAGAGGGTCTTTATTTTTCATAAGTTAAAAAATGTTCAATCACTTTTTGTAATTGTTGTAATTCCTTTATATCGAAAATAGCAAGATAATTTCCTAAAGAAGTTAATACGCTTTCAATTACAAACTTCCTCGGTTGCTTCGTTTCTTTAAGCTCTTCTTCAAGAAAGTTTACTAGCTCCAGTATATTGTCTTGATCACCTTCTGAGACGTTTTCCTTGATCACCTTTTTCACCTGGGCAATGGCATCCTCTAATGATCTTTCAATATTATTTTCCTCTGAAGAAGGATACCAATGTTCAAATATATTTTCTTCTAATAATATTTCCTTTGCCATCGATACTTCCTTTACCATTCCTAGCAAGCGATTAATTGTATAGTTAACAACTTGGTATTCATTCACATGTAGTTTCTTTGAATGATTCATAAAATAAAAACGCAAATTTTGATGAAGCATTCCATAAAACATAATACTGCAGTCCAATAAGTATGGCTTTGCCTCTTCGCCAAAAAGATCAATAAGACGCCGATATAGCCACTTAAGATCTTTAAGATGTATTCTCTCGATAAAATCATTTAAATCAGGATCGTTATAATAAAATATTTCTTGAACGAGCGTAATTAATTGGAATCTTTTATTTATATCAAGGGATAACAGAATTTGGCTTTTGAAGATATCGACATCTGTTGGACTTTGACCAAGTAATAGTTGATTACGTTCATTTTCTAATATTTCATGAGAGTCATTAATGATACTGATGAGTAATTCTTTTTTGGAAGAGAAATAATTATAGAAGGTTCCTTTTGAAATTCCGCTTTGTTCAATAATTTCCTGAATAGAGGTGGTTTGAAAACCATTATTGACAAATAATTGCCGAGCTATATTCATTACGTGCTGCTTACGATCATTCATGTTAAATATCACCTATAATTTCACAATAATTAATCTATAACATTATAGTAGCCTATTTTTAAAGGATAGACAAATAATACCTATTACTTAAATTAACATTTCACTTGAAAAAAGTTATTTGAGAGTATATTATAAATTACATGATTTATAATCAAGGTTCAAATAATTGAACCTGTGGTATAAACGAAAGGAGAATTTATTACTTGAGTACAACAACAATGGTTGAAGAAAAGAAGGTTCCTTACGGGATTATCACCATTTTACTGATTGGAGCGTTCATTTCTCTTTTAAACGAAACATTATTAAACGTTGCGTTACCTTCGATTATGAAAGACTTAAATGTTTCAACTTCGACGGTACAATGGCTGTCTACAGGATATATGCTTGTCAATGGGATTATGATTCCAACTACGGCATTCCTAATTGAAAAATTTTCAGTGCGCCGCTTATTTTTAGTTGCGATGGGATTATTCACAATCGGTACAATTACCGCGGGCGTGGCACCTAATTTTTCGACTTTATTATTGGCGCGTCTCATTCAAGCATCAGGTTCAGCAATCATGATGCCATTACTAATGAATGTATTATTAACAAGCTTCCCGGTTGAAAAACGTGGTGGGGCAATGGGGATCTTTGGCCTAGTTATGATTTTTGCCCCTGCAATAGGTCCTACATTGTCTGGATGGCTTGTAGAGCATTACTCATGGAGAATGTTATTCCACATTGTTACACCGATCGCTGCACTTATATTTATCCTTGCAATCTTTTTATTAAAAGATCATAAAGAAAAAGTCAATATACGTCTTGATCTTTTATCATTAGTATTGTCAACTATTGGATTTGGTGGTTTATTATATGGATTTAGTAGTGCAGGTAATAAAGGCTGGGATAACCCTATTGTTTATGGAACGATTATTGTTGGTGCCGTCTCTTTAATCTTATTTATTTGGCGTCAGCTTGTTTTGGATCAACCGATGCTAGAATTTCGAATTTATAAGTATCCAATGTTTGCACTATCTTCAGTTATCATGATTGTAATCATGGTAGGGATGTTTGCAGGAATGCTTTTATTACCGATATATTTGCAAAATATAAGAGGTATCACACCATTGCATTCTGGTTTGTTGATGCTCCCTGGTGCAATATTAATGGGGATTATGTCGCCAATAACAGGGATTTTATTCGATAAAATTGGTGCTAAAATATTAGCGATTATTGGATTGGCAATTACAATTGTAACTTCTTACTTTTTCAGCCAATTATCACTTACAACAACATACACTGAATTAATTATATTGTACACTTTGCGTATGTTTGGAATGTCAATGATTATGATGCCTGTCATGACAAACGGTTTAAACCAATTACCAGGAAAATTAAATGCCCACGGTACTGCAATGAATAACACGTTACAACAAGTATCTGGTGCAATTGGTTCTGCATTTTTAGTTTCAATCATGTCAAATCGCACTGAAACGCACGCAAAAGATTTAACAGAAAAAGCGATGAGTAAATTAACTGGTCACCCTTCACCAGATGCAATCGCACAAATGAAGCAGCATATTGGGATGAAGGCAGTAGTTGAAGGAATAAACGATGCTTTCTTAGTTTCTGTAGGAATTATGCTCATTGCATTTATTCTCGTATTCTTTATGAAACGTGTAACGCCATATGAAAGTCAAAAAATAAGTAATACAAATGAAAAGGAATCGAAAAAAGTATTAAAGAGTGAATTAGAATAGATATTATCGTTGAGATGTACTTACGGTTTCAATTTGTCGATAAGTGGTTCAGAATGGTCTCATTCTGAACCACTTTTTAAATTACTATATTAATAGTAGGGATAAGGTGAGGAAAACGAACTCTTTTTATCGGCAATTTACATTAAAAAGAATAAAAAATGTAAACAATCTTTCGTGGGCTGGGAAAATGCTTAAAAGTGATTAGCTAAAGAAGAACATTGCACAAATCAGCTCCGGAAATATACGTAGACCTCCTGCCGGGAGGATAGGCATCGGTGAGACCCCGCAGTGCAGACCAGGGCTGCAATATTCGGGTTTTCTTTCGTTAATATACATTTGTCTCAGCCTTTTAGACGAAACAAACACTTTTGTTCGTTTATATTGTTTTATACATAACAATGATGCAGAATTCTACATCATATAAACGTTTGAATTCATATATGAAAAAAGGTCATATGATTATAAAGGAAAGCGCTACAAACGAATGATGAAACATAGATTTAGGCAGAAAATATTTAGAATGTAATAAAAAATAATTTATTATTTCAATTTTTAAGATTGTATATTCATACAATATATATTATAATAATGCACATACATCAATACAGGGAGATGAAATACGTGAAAGTTGGTATTGTTGGTGCAAACGGATATAGTGGAGCTGAGCTCATACGCTTATTGCTACAACATCCATATGCGAGCATTGAAGTACTCATTTCTAATAGTACAACTGGAAGTTTACTAACTGAACAATATCCACAGTTTCAAGATATTATTCATATGAAATTAGATACCTTCAATATAAATGAGATTGCGAGTCGAGTCGAGTTATTGTTTTTTGCTACACCTTCTGGAGTGGCAAATAAGATCATTCCGTTATGCTTGGAAAAAGGAATTAAATGCATAGACCTTTCCGGTGATTTTAGGCTAAGGAATGGGGATGATTACGTTCATTGGTATGGATTTGAACATGAAAATGTTGAGTATTTAAGTAAAGCTGTATATGGGCTTGCAGAATATAATGAAGAAAAAATAAGAAATAGTCAATTAATTGCTAATCCAGGGTGCTTCCCTACTGCAACACTGCTCGGTTTATTACCAGCATTACAAGGTGAGTGGATTGATCCTAATTCGATCATTATTGATGGAAAGACAGGTGTATCTGGAGCGGGTAGGAAACCAAAAGTTGGAAGCTTATTTAGTGAAGTAAATGAAAACGTAAACGCCTATAAAATCGGACATCATCAACATATTCCAGAAATTGAACAGAGTATTTTTGATGTGACGGGTAACAAAGTGAACATATCTTTTACAACACATTTAATTCCTATGACACGAGGAATTATGTGTACAATGTATACGAAATTAGTAAAAAAAGGAACAATTGACGAGGTCCATCAATACTATGAAGATATCTTTAAAGATAGTGAATTTGTTCGGGTTAGACCAATAGGAAACATTCCTGCAACAAAAGAAGTATATGGCTCTAATTATTGCGATATCGGTTTATACGTGGATGAGAGAACTGATCGTTTAATCATTGTTTCAGTTATTGATAATCTTGTAAAAGGAGCGAGTGGTCAAGCTATTCAAAATATGAATCTCGTAAATGGCTGGGATCGATCAGCAGGATTAGCATCTGCACCAATTTTTCCTTAATGAAAAATTTACAACTATTGGAGGATAACGATGAATAAACTTTATGAGAAAACAAATGCTGCATCATATTACATAACTCAAGGTTCAGTTAATAGTCCAAAAGGTTTTCGTGCCGGAGGGTTCCATTGCGGTATAAAACGGAAGCGTCCAGATTTAGCATGGCTTTATTCAGAAGTACCTGCAAATGCTGCAGCGGTATACACGACTAACCAATTTCAAGCTGCACCAATCACAGTGACAAAAGAAAGCATATCAATTGATAAACAATTACAAGGTATGATTATTAATTCCGGAAATGCAAATGCATATACTGGAGAGAAGGGGCTTGAACAAGCTTATTTGATGAGAAAATGGTATGCAGAAAAAGTTGGAACTAAAGAACATCTAGTGGGTGTAAGTTCTACAGGTGTTATCGGAGAACCGTTACCAATTGAAAAAATTAGAAATGGAATTGCCAACATTTCGGTCGAACAAGAGGATATTATAAATTTTGAAAAAGCAATCTTAACAACAGACACTTTTACAAAACATGTATGTGTAAAGGTAGAGATAAATGGAACTGAAATTACAATTGCAGGAGCTGCCAAAGGTTCAGGAATGATTCACCCAAATATGGCGACGATGTTGTCATTTATTACGACTGACGCCGATATTGAACAGGAATCTTTGCAGTATGCTTTAAGCAATATTATTAACGATACATTTAATATGATCACGGTTGATGGCGATACGAGTACAAATGATATGGTTGTAGCAATGGCAAATGGAATGGCAGAAAATGAACAGCTTTCAGTAAACAATCCTTATTGGGATCAATTCTACGAAGCATTCACATACGTTTGTCAATCATTAGCTAAATATATCGCTAAAGATGGTGAGGGTGCAACGAAATTAGTAGAAGTAAAGGTTACAGGTGCTAAAACAAAAGAAGATGCCAAAACATTAAGCAAGACAGTCATCGGTTCAAACCTCGTTAAAACTGCGATATTTGGAGCAGATGCCAATTGGGGAAGAATCATTAATGCAATTGGATATAGCGGAGTTAAAGTCGATCCCATGTCAATTTCTATTGCGCTTGGATCGATTACAGTAGTGCATAACGGCGTTCCTGTTGATTTTTCTGAAGAAGAGGCTACCCAATATATGAAGGAAAGTGACCCGGTTCAAATTTTCGTTGCGTTACAAGATGGAAATGATGAAGCAATTGCATGGGGATGCGATTTAACATATGATTATGTGAAAATTAATGCATCCTATCGAACTTAAGAAAACAGTGCATTTGTATTGTTAAAAATGTATATTTATTCAGTTTAATAATTAAATATAAGGAGTTGTCAACGTTGTCTTATGTCGTCATTAAATGTGGTGGAAGTATTTTAGAACAGCTGCCAGAAACATTTTATAAAAGTATTCTTCAATTAGTAAAAGACTATCAATTAAAACCAATTATCGTTCATGGTGGGGGGCCGGAAATCTCTAATTTACTTGAACAAATGGAAATTGAAACCACTTTTATGAATGGCTTGAGAGTGACAACTGAACCTGTACTAGATGTCGTCGAGATGGTTTTATCGGGATCTGTCAACAAAAAGATTAGTAGAAAACTTACTGCATGTGGTGGGAAAGCTGTTGGAATTAGTGGGATTGATGGATCATTATTGCTTGGAAAACAAAAGGATTCAGATTTAGGATTCGTTGGTGATATTTTATCAGTAAAACACGATATCGTGAAAGAATTACTAAATGAAAACTATATTCCGGTTATTTCACCACTTGCACTCGATGAAAACGGTCAGCGTCTTAACATTAATGCTGATACTGCTGCAAGTGCAATAGCTAAAGCACTAAACGCGCAGTTATGGATGATCACAAATGTACCTGGCGTAATGAAACAGGATAAAGTTATCTCCCAGCTGACCTTAGATGAAGTCGAGCAGTTAATAGATGAAAAGATTATTACAGGTGGAATGATTCCGAAAGTACATGCTGCCTGTGAATGTATTGAGTCCGGTGTAAAAGAAGTAGTGATTATCAATGGTTTAGAGGAAAATGGATTATTAAAACTTGCAAGTGGCAAACAAATCGGTTCAAAAATCATCGGAAAGGAAGTCCTAATCAATGGATAAATCATTAATGACAAAAGAAAAGTCTTCCCTTATGAATAACTATTCCCGCCTTCCCATTACATTTGTGAAAGGAGAAGGAAGCTTTGTTTGGGATGAGCACGGAGATAAATTTCTAGATTTCACCTCTGGTATTGCAGTTTGTAATTTAGGTCATGTACCTGATCAAGTTAAAGAAAAATTGATGTCACAATTAAGTCAAATATGGCATACATCAAACCTATACGAAATTCAATCTCAAAAAGATCTAGCAAATTTATTAACAAATGTTTCAGTATTTGATCAGGCATTTTTCTGTAATAGTGGTGCAGAAGCAAATGAGGCTGCGATTAAACTTGCCAGAATATTTGCAGAAAAAAAAGGAGAAAAGCAAAACCGTACAATCGTAACATTTGAGCATTCATTTCATGGACGTACACTTGGAACATTATCTGCGACAGCGCAGGAAAAAATCCAAAAGGGATTTGCACCAATCCTCCCAGGTTTTACATACTTATCATATAATGATTTTTCACAGCTTGAAACATTACAAGAAATTGACCCAATTGCTGTCATGTTTGAACTTGTACAGGGTGAAGGCGGGGTTATTCCCGCAGAGAAAGAGTGGATTGATGCACTCGTTTCAATTTGTAAGCAAAATGGAATTTTACTCATCGTGGATGAAGTGCAAACAGGGATGGGGCGAACTGGTACATTATTTGCATATGAACAATACGGTTTTGAGCCGGATGTTATAACACTTGCAAAAGGATTAGGCTCGGGATTTCCAATAGGTGCAATGCTAGCTAAAAAAGAAATTGCTGAGGCTTTTGCACCAGGAACTCACGGAAGCACTTTCGGAGGAAACCCACTAGCTGCAACAGCAGGTCTTGCAACATTGCAGACTTTTATTTCGGAAGATATCGTTAAACATTGTGAAGAACAAATCGAGTATCTATGGTCGAAACTACACGAGCTACAATCATCGTTTACGGAGATTAAAGAGATCCGCGGAAAAGGAATGCTCATCGGATTAGTATTTGCCGATAATGTATCAAATATTGTAGCGAAAGCGTTAGAGGAGAAACTATTAATCTTATCAGCTGGCGCACAAGTCGTTAGATTACTGCCGCCACTTACGGTTACAAAAAAAGAGATTGATTGTTTTATCGAAAAAATGTCAGCAGTTTTGAAGGACGTTTTTACAAATGCATAATTAGCGCACAAGGAGGTTAAGAACATTGAAAAATGGTTATATCATTCTCGAAACGGGGGAAATGTTTGAAGGACATTTTGTTGGAGAGGAACAAGATGTTCACACTGTCGGAGAGGTCGTTTTTAATACGAGCATGACAGGCTATCAAGAAATTATGACAGACCCTTCTTATGCAGGACAAATAATTGTATTTTGCTATCCGTTAATTGGAAATTATGGAGTAAATGAGGAAGATTATGAAAGCATAAAGGTTGCCGCCCATGGAATGATTACGGGAGAGATTTGTGAGGAACCTAGCTTTTATAAAGCGGAATTCTCGGCTATCTCTTATTTACAGCAATTTAATATCCCGTGTTTAACAGGTGTCGATACTAGGGCGCTTGTGAAAACAATTCGCAAGCATGGAACAGTTAAAGGATTATTAACAACTGATAAAACGAAACAACTACCGGCCTCAGATAATGGCTTTTATATTCCAAAAGTTTCGACAACAGCATTAAAAACATGCGGGGAAGGCACTAAACATATTGTATTGATGGATTTTGGTTATAAAAAATCTATCGTCGACTATTTATTAAAGCATCAATGTAAAGTGACGATTGTTCCATATAACTATACGTGTGAGCAAATCAAAGCTTTGCAACCAGATGGGGTTGTGCTTTCTAATGGTCCTGGAGATCCAATGCAGCTGCAACAATGGTTACCAGAGATCAAACAAGTAAGCGAATCGTTCCCAACTCTTGGAATTTGCTTAGGTCATCAATTATTAGCACTTGCAAATGGCGCCAAAACGAAAAAACTACCTTTTGGACATCGCGGTGGGAATCATCCAGTAAAAGATATCCGTACAGGAAAAGTGTTTATTACATCCCAAAATCATGGTTATGTTGTTGAAGATGAATCAATTGATGAAACCGTGATGAAAGTTGTATTCCGTAATGTCAACGATGGAACTGTCGAAGGATGTATTTATCAAAACAAAGCAATTATGACTGTTCAATTTCATCCGGAGGCCCATCCTGGACCACAGGATACAGAATATATTTTTACTCAATTTTTACAACAAGTTCAACAAAAAGCGGGTGTTTTTACTTATGCCAATCAATAAAGAGATAAAGAAAGTACTTGTAATCGGTTCTGGTCCGATCGTAATCGGCCAGGCAGCAGAATTTGACTATGCCGGCACACAAAGCTGTCTAGCTTTAAAAGAAGACGGAATCGAAGTTGTTCTCGTAAATAGCAATCCGGCAACAATTATGACAGATGAGGAAATTGCAGATCGAATTTATTTTGAACCGTTAACAGTAGAATCGATAGAAGCGATTTTAAAGATAGAACAGCCTGATGGAATTATTGGGACATTGGGAGGGCAAACAGGGTTAAACTTAACTGTTCAATTATATGAATTCGGTCTATTAGAAAAATATAATGTGCAATTACTTGGTACATCTGTTGACTCCATTCAAAAAGGGGAAGACCGTGAAAAATTCCGCCAACTAATGATTGACATTCATGAACCGATTCCGCAATCGAAAATTATTGAAAGTGTTGAAGAAGGTTTTAAGTTCGCACATGAGATCGGTTATCCAGTTATTATTCGTCCGGCATATACACTCGGAGGTTCCGGAGGCGGCTTTGCGGCAAATGATGATGAGCTAAAGAAAGTATTAAAGAAAGGCCTTGAGCTAAGCCCGATTCATCAAGTCCTTCTTGAAAAAAGTATAAAAGGTTGGAAAGAAGTAGAATACGAAGTTGTTCGTGATGAAAATGATACATGCATTATCGTTTGTAATATGGAGAACATTGATCCAGTTGGCGTTCATACCGGCGACTCGATTGTTGTTGCACCATCGCAAACTTTATCAGATGTACAATATCAGATGCTTAGAAATGCGTCTTTAAAAGTCATTCGTTCACTTGGGGTTATTGGTGGATGCAATATTCAATTTGCACTCGACCCTTATTCAGATCAATATTATATTATTGAAGTGAATCCACGGGTAAGCCGTTCATCAGCATTGGCATCGAAAGCGACAGGTTATCCGATTGCCCGCATCGCCACGAAATGTGCAATCGGATACCATTTAGATGAAATTATCAATCCAGTAACAGGTCATACTTTCGCATCATTTGAACCTGCATTAGACTATGTTGTCGTCAAATTTCCACGCTTTCCATTTGATAAGTTTTCAGAAGCGGATCGCACACTTGGGACACAGATGAAAGCAACAGGAGAAACAATGGCGATTGATCGTACATTTGAAGGAGCACTTAATAAAGGAATTCGTTCGCTAGAAATGGGATTATCAAGTTTATTTCATCCTTTTTTCAAAGAGATGGATATTCAAGCACTTATTCCTTATTTAGTTGAAGCAAGTGATTTAAGAATATTTGCGATTGCTGAATCGATGATAAAAGGATTAAGTATAGAAGAAATTCATCAATATACAGAGATTGACCGTTGGTTTTTAGAAAAAATTAAAAAAATTATAGATATTGAAAAGCAATTAAATGAATATTCAATTGAAACTGTTCCAACTGAAATATTGGCAAAGGCAAAAAAAGTGAATATTAGTGATGAACGTCTAAGTGATTTATTAAATTGCAGTGAAGACAAGGTTCGCACAAAAAGAAAAGAGTTGGGATTGAAGCCTGTCTATAAGTTAGTTGATACTTGTGCGGCAGAATTTGAAGCTGTTACTCCGTATTACTATTCAACATGGGGCGGGACAGATGAAGTAGAAGTATCCGATCGGAAAAAAGTACTAATCATTGGCTCGGGCCCGATTCGAATCGGTCAAGGGATTGAGTTTGATTATTGCTCTGTTCATGCGGTGATGGCTTTAAGAAAGCTTGGTTTTGAAACGATTGTAGTGAATAACAATCCTGAAACAGTAAGCACCGACTTTTCTATTGCTGATAAGCTTTATTTTGAACCATTGCGCCCAGAAGACCTTTTACACATTATTGAAAAAGAAAATGTTGCCGGTGTATTTACACAATTCGGCGGTCAAACAGCGATTAATGTCGCAGGCGCTTTAGAAAAAGCAGGAGTACCATTGTTTGGAACAAGTGTTGAAGCGATGGATAGATTAGAAGATCGTGACTTGTTTTATTCATTATTAAATGACTTAAATATTCCACATATTAAAGGAAAAGTAGCTCATGATGTCGAAATGCTGAAGAACGCTGCGAAAACGTTAGAGTTTCCAGTACTCGTTCGTCCTTCATATGTGATCGGCGGGCAATCGATGTTTATTTTTTATCATGAACATGAGCTTGATGCATATATTCAAACATTACACTATACGGAAGAAAAAAATTGGCCTTTAATGATAGACCAATATGTTCCTGGACTAGAATGCGAACTTGATTGTATTAGTGACGGAAAGAACGTTTGGATCCCAGGGATTTTTGAGCATATTGAAAGAGCGGGTGTCCACTCTGGAGATAGTATTGCAGTTTTCCCTCCCCAGCATTTAACAGATAAACAGAAGCAAATGTTAGTAGATTATGCTGAGAAGATTTGTATGAAAGGGGAAATTGTTGGTGTCGCCAATATTCAGTTTGTCATTCATGATGATGTTGTTTATGTGTTGGAGGTTAACCCGCGGGCATCAAGAACAGTGCCGATTTTAAGTAAAGTAACTGGTATTCCAATTATTGATTATGGCATTCTTGCGCAAACTGGTCAGCCATTGAAGCAGTCCGGTCTTGCAATGGAACCAAATTTAGTTGCAGTAAAGGCACCTATTTTTTCTTATACAAAATTAAAAAATGTTGATCCTGTGTTAGGTCCTGAAATGAAATCAACAGGAGAAGTGTTAGGAATTGATGAAAATGTGGAAAAAGCATTGCAAAAAGCATTAATCTCCACCCAGTATCCTGCATTTGAACAAATGAGTGAAGCGAAACCATATATCTTTTGTTCGGTTACCGATCGATATAAGGCCGATTCACTGCCGATGATGAAATCGTTATACGATAATGGCTTTCAATTTGTTGCAACAGAAAAAACGGCGGCCTATTTACGTCAACATGGAATTGCAGCTGAAATGCTGACGACAGAAAACGTACCATCATTTTTTAGCGAAAATGATGTAAAAGCAGCTGTTATTATTCCTACAAAAGGTAGAGATAAAAGTACGGTCGGAAATGCCCTTCGTGAACAAGCGATGCGTTTTTCTATTCCGCTTGTTACAAGCATCGATACATTTCAGTCAATTGTTTCTGTCATGAAACAACCATCAGTTATTCAAGCGAAAGCTCTTAATGATTTTCAACGTTTTGTAGTAGAAGTATAAAAAGGGAGGAAGAGATCTATGAGTCAATATGTTGAAACAAAGAAGAAAAAAGATTTTTTAACAATTGGTGAACTATCAACAGAAGAAATAAATGAACTGCTTTCAGAGGCAGTTCATTTAAAAAAAGAACAGAAGCAAGGAAATGCAAAGCCATATTTAAAAGGTAAAGTGCTAGGCATGATTTTTGAAAAATCATCAACACGTACACGGGTTGCCTTCGAGGTTGGCATGCTTCAACTCGGTGGAGAAGCATTATTTTTAAGTTCAAAAGACATCCAACTCGGACGCGGTGAGACTATTCATGATACAGCGAAAGTTCTTTCTAGATATGTTGATGCTTTAATGATCCGTACTTTTGCCCATGAAACAGTTGAAGAATTTGCCAAGTATGCAACAGTACCAATTATAAATGGCTTAACTGATCTGCATCACCCAACACAAGTAATTGCAGATTTACTGACAATCTATGAATATAAAGGAAAACTCTCCGGTTTGAAAGTATGCTATATCGGGGACGGCAACAACAATATGTGCCATTCTTTGCTGGAAGGTGCAATGAAAGTGGGAATTCATATATCCGTCTCATCTCCGAAAGGGTATGAACCTAATCAGGCAATTGTTGAACAAGTCAAACAAGAAGCACAAGCAAAAGGATTACAAGTTGAATTTGGTCATGATCCTGAAGATATGATCAAAGACGCTGATGTTGTGATTACAGACGTATGGACGAGTATGGGGCAGGAGGAAGAAACTCAAAAACGGTTGCAGGCGTTCTCAGCTTATCAAGTAAATGAATCATTATGCAAGCTTGCCAAAGAAGATTATTTATTTCTTCATTGTTTGCCAGCACACCGCGGTGAAGAAGTAACAGCAGAGATAATAGACGGACCTCATTCGGCTGTGTTTGATGAAGCGGAAAATAGATTGCATGCCCATAAAGCAATTTTGAAAAAACTACTGGAAAAGTAATCTTTATTTTGTTATGATAAGAATGTATAAAAATTCAATAATAATATTATTTATTCATAATAGATAGGGAGAGACGAATCATGGCAAAAGAGAAAATTGTTTTAGCTTATTCTGGTGGTTTAGATACATCTGTTTCTGTTAAATGGATCCAAGAAAAGTACGGATACGATGTAATTGCAATGGGAGCTGACGTTGGCGAAGGAAAAGATTTGAGTGCGATTCGAGATAAAGCTTTAAATGTTGGTGCAATTAAGGCAGTGATGATTGATGCAAAAGAAATGCTTGCAAAGGACTATATTCTGCCGGCATTGAAAGCCAATGCTTTATATGAAGGAAAATATCCGCTATCATCTGCAATTAGTCGTCCGCTTATTTCAAAACTACTTGTCGACGTTGCTGAACAAGAAGGAGCTGTCGCTGTTGCACACGGCTGTACTGGTAAAGGGAATGACCAAGTGCGTTTTGAAGTATCTGTGCAAGCATTAAATCCAAATTTAAAAGTCGTTGCGCCTGTCCGTGAGTGGGGGATGACGCGCGATGAAGAAATCGCTTATGCAGAAAAAAACGGAATTCCAATCCCAATTGACCTAGATAATCCATTTTCTATTGATGCAAACATTTGGGGCAGAGCATGCGAAGCAGGCGTGTTAGAAAACCCATGGAATGAAGCTCCTGAAGCTGCATTTGACTGGACAGCGCCAATCGAAATGACACCTGATAAACCGGAATATATTGAAATTACATTTGAACAAGGTGTTCCTGTTGCATTAAATGGTGAAGAGATGGGGCTTGTTAAATTAATTGAAACTTTAAATCTATTAGCAGGAAAACATGGAGTTGGAAGAATTGACCATATCGAAAATCGCCTCGTTGGTATTAAATCCCGTGAAGTATACGAAAATCCTGCTGCATTAGTCTTAATTAATGCGCATAAAGAGCTCGAATTTTTAACACTTCCACGTGAAGTTACGCAATTTAAAACAACGGTAGATCAACAATTGGCTAAAATTATTTATGAAGGTCTTTGGTATTCACCATTAAAAAATGCTCTTGACGCTTTTGTAAATGAAACACAAAAAACGGTGACTGGAACAGTGAAAATTAAATTATTTAAAGGTCATCACGATGTTGTGGCACGTAAATCTCCTTATAGCTTATATAATGAAGAACTAGCCACTTATTTAAAAGGAGATACATTTGATCATAATGCTGCAGTTGGCTTTATTAAACTTTGGGGATTACCAACAAAAGTGTATGCAGAAATTCATGAAAAAGAAAAAATGTTAAATAAATAAGATTGGAGGATTGTGTCCCGAATAGGTTCACAATCCTTTCATATAATATACTACTTATGAAAGTTGGAGGTACGGATTGTGTCAAAATTATGGGGCGGTCGTTTTACAAAAGAAACAAATAAACTAGTAGAAGAATATACAGCATCCATTTCTTATGATCAAAAGCTTGCATTTGAAGATATTGAAGGAAGCATTGCACACGTAACGATGCTTGGAGAATGCGGCATTATTCCGAAAGAAGATGCTGATACGATTCAGAAAGGTCTTCAAACAATTGCTGAAAAAATTCAAGCTGGTCAAGTTGAGTTTTTAGTTGAACATGAAGATATACATATGAATATTGAAAAGATGCTAATCGATGAGATTGGCCCTGTCGGTGGTAAACTACATACTGGCCGCAGTAGAAATGATCAAGTGGCTACCGATATGCATCTTTATGTACGTAAAGTAACGAATGAGATGATTGAATTAATTACAAAAGTTCAAGAAGCATTAGTAGAGCAGGCAAAACATAATGTTGATACTATTATGCCTGGATATACCCACTTACAAAGAGCACAGCCGATTCTTTTCGCACACCACTTACTTGCTTATTTTTGGATGTTAGAGCGTGATAAAGAAAGATTTTCCGATAGTATAAAACGGACAAATTGGCTGCCGCTTGGAGCTGGGGCGCTTGCTGGAACAACATTTCCAATTGATAGAGAGCGGACAAGTGAGCTATTAGCTTTTTCAACCGTTTATCCTAATAGCTTAGATGCGGTAAGTGACCGTGATTTTGTGCTCGAATTTTTAGCAAATGCTTCAATTCTTATGACACACATTTCTAGACTATCAGAAGAAATGATTATATGGTCAAGCCAAGAATTTCAATTTATCGAGTTAGATGACTCTTTTTGTACTGGCTCAAGCATTATGCCGCAAAAAAAGAACCCGGATGTTCCAGAATTATTACGCGGAAAAACAGGAAGAGTGTATGGCAACTTAATCGGCTTACTCACCGTGCTGAAAGGCTTGCCGCTTGCTTATAATAAAGATATGCAGGAAGATAAAGAAGGAATATTTGATACGGTAAATACACTTGATGGTGCATTAAAATTACTTGCGCCAATGATTGCTACAATGACAGTTAAACAAGAAAATATGTATAATGCCGTATCCAATGACTATTCAAATGCAACAGACATTGCTGATTATTTAGTAACGAAAGGGTTACCTTTCAGAGAAGCACATGCAATTATCGGCCAAATTGTTTTATATGGCATTCAGCAGCAAAAGTATTTATTACAATTATCCATTGATGAATATAAAACATTTAGTCCTCTTTTTGAAGAAGATATATATGCAGTGTTGGAGCCAAAGCATGTCGTTGAGGCACGTAATAGTATTGGGGGAACAGGGCATCAACAAGTGCTGAAACAGCTCGAATTGGCAGAGGAAAAACTCGAAAAAATGTTTTGTTAGATCAAGCGTAAATTACTTGTGTTATAATCTGAAATATTATAAACTAATAAAAATCAGTATATCTATACATCTTATCAAGAGAGGTCGAGGGACTGGCCCGTGGAAACCTCAGCAACCGCCACATAGTGGAATGGTGCTAATTCCAGCAAGAAATTATTCTTGGAAGATAAGAGTTTATTACCGTAAACTGCCTCTTTTCTTCTTTAGAAAAGAGGTTTTTTATTTAGGAAGGGTTAGGGTGAATGAAAATGAGCGAAGTGATTATTATATCGGGGAGTCCGTCAGCAACGTCTTCCTCAGAAGCTGCCTTGTACTATCTACAAAAGCAAGTTGAAAAGGAAGGATTAACAACAAGCTTTTATTCCGTTCGCGATGTGTCACCAGAAGATCTATTTTATGCACGATTTGATAGTAAAATCATTCAAGAAATAAGCAAACAAATTCAATCAGCAAAAGCAGTGATTATCGGGTCTCCGGTTTATAAAGCTTCCTATTCGGGTGTACTAAAAGCTTTATTAGATTTATTGCCAGAGGATGTATTTCAAGATACACCAGTGTTGCCAATAATGGTTGGTGGAAGTCAATCACATTTATTGGCTGTCGATTTTGCATTTAAACCGCTTTTGTCGAATATGAAAGGTGAACTATTAAGAGGGGTATATGTTCTAGAACAATTTATTCAAAAAAATAATTCAAACCATCCAATTGTCAATGAAGATATTTTATTGAGACTTGAAAGCCAAGTACAGGAATTAATTAAATTAATCCATGCTGCATCTACATATGTCCATCATTAACATCTTTCCTATTAAAATAAATGGAAGTCTTGATTTTAATATAGCAATAAGGGTGCTGACTAGTTAATAAATAACGGTCAGCACCCTTATTTTATTTTCGCTAATATGATCTTAAAAATGACAATCAATAAACAGAGGAAATTCATAATAAAGAAATTAGAAGTAATGAGAAACAAACATGATACACATACTGATTTAACTAAAAATTAAGTTTCGCATGATATTTTCATAGAGGTAGCAGGGGTTCCTAATAGAAATCACCTGCAAAATGTTGAAAATAAAGGAGGTTTCTAAACTTTTGCCAAAAAAGAAGTATCTTTACGAAATTGATTTTATGCGGATGCTGATTATGTTCGGGGTATTATCTGTTCATACTACAAGTATTTTTACCAGTCAGTTAAAAGATTGGACTACAGAATTTTTAGCACTTTCCGCCATCCACTCATCCATGCATGTTACCCGTATGGCTTTTATGTTTATTACAGGGTTAGTATTGTTTATTACTTATCATCATAGAGAATTCCATGTTTTTTCGTTTTTGAAGAAACGATTATTTCTAATAGCGATTCCGTATCTAGTTTGGAATGTAGTCTACATTTTATTTGAAAGTACTTATGAAATTGATTTACACGGGTCATTTATGGGATTTTTAAAGATTTTATTGCTTTCCCTCATACACGGAGACCAATTTTATATTTACTATCTGCTGATTACTTTTCAATTCTATTTGGTTTTCCCGATGCTGCTTTTCGCTTTGCGTAAATATGAAAAATGGCATTTGCAAATTTTTATATGGAGTTTTTTATTTCAACTATTATTAATGTCATTTTATAAATTTGCAATCCCACATTTAGATCAATCAAACTGGCCATATTTGCTAACAAATTACGGTGTCTTTTTCGTTACTTATCAATGCTGGTTTGTAACAGGTGGCATTGTTGCTTGTCATTATGACATGATTTGCAAATTTATAGAAAAACATTATCGGCTTATAGGGGCCATCCTTTTTCTGGGAATCATTTGCATGTGGGGGCATTACTATCTTGACAGGGCGATCTTACATGAAAGTGATCATAAAGCTCAATCTGTCCATCAGCCAGTATTCCTTCCATACAGTTTATTTGTAATTGCGGTAATGCTTTATCTTGGCAGAAAGTGGGCAGAAAGAAGGACAAGAAGAAATTGGCAAGGATTTAGCCGATTTGTCGGTATCGCTTCCAGTACTTCCTTTGGAATGTACCTTGTTCAGCCGTTTCCAATATATATTGTAAATCAATATATTCCTAGAATTGCGAATGTTCACTGGCTTTTCTATTTGTCAATTCCAATCGCCATTTTATTTGTTTATGTGAGTTCTATGATTCTTTCGTATTGTATTGGGAAAATCCCATATATATCATATTGTGTCGGTCAAAGAACAAAGAAAAAGCCAAATACAACCAGAGCTATTTCAAGTTTATCGCAAAGGTAGTGACAACATGAAAAAAACAATTTTATTAAACATATTTGTAACTTGCCTTCTAGTATTTGGATTGGTACTCGGAGGTTGTAGTTCAACTACTAAAAGTGATGAAAAGGTTGTAAAAATAGGTTACCAAAAGGGTGATCCACTCGCAATTGTGAAATCATTAGGCGAACTAGATTTAGAGTTAAAAAAGCAAGGATATAAAGTTGAATGGAAGCAATTTCAAGATGGTACGGCGCTGACAGAGGCTTTAAATGCAGGAAGTATTGATTTTGGAAGAACAGGCAATACTCCGCCTGTATTTTCGCAAATTGCAAAAGTGCCTTTTGTTTATGTTGCTGCGGGCAAATCTAAATCTGAAGGCAGTGGAATTTTGGTGCCTAAGGGATCAACCATTACATCTCTTGCTGATTTAAAAGGAAAGAAAATTGCATTCTCGAAAGGGACAAGTTCACATTACTTATTGTTGAAGGCTTTGCAAAAGGCCGGATTAACAATGAAAGATATAAAACCGATTGATCTGTCACCAGGAGATGCTCGCCTTGCTTTTCAACGAGGACAAGTTGATGCGTGGGTAGTATGGGATCCATATACCGCATCAACTGAAATCAATACAGGAGCGATATTACTTGCTAACGGTAAAGGATTAACTACCGATCGAGATTTTTTCCTGGCAAGTAAGAAGTTTGCACAAAACCATAAAGATGTCGTTCAAGTAATAGTAAAGGAAATTAGTAATGGAATGGATTGGGCTAATGATCACCATAAAGAACTCATTGATATGTTGGCAAAGGATATGAAAATGAATAAGAAAGTGATTCAACGAGCAGTTGACAGACGGATTTATGGTGTCGATTCATTATCGACTAATATTATGAATGAACAACAAGATATCGCTGATTTATTTTACAATGAAAAAATTGTACCCGAAAAAATAAACGTCATGGATAATGTCATGAAATAAGATAGGAGGTAGAAAAAATGCGTTTGGAAAAAAGATGGATGAGCGTATTCATGCCTTGGATGGTCCCGCTTCTCATAGTCGTTATTTGGCAGAGCTTATGCAAGTTTGGGGTGATTCCAACGAGAATTTTACCCGCCCCAACAGATGTATTGAAGGCTGGAATTCGTCTTGCAGCTACAGGCGAATTGTATCAAAACATCTCAATAAGCTTATGGAGGGCGCTGGCAGGATTTGTCATTGGCGGATCTATTGGCTTTTTGCTTGGACTTTTCAATGGAATGTTTAAAATTTCAGATTTGTTATTTGACACATCGATACAAATGCTTCGAAATATTCCACATTTGGCACTAGTCCCACTAGTTATTCTATGGTTTGGCATTGATGAAACATCCAAAGTATTTTTAGTAGCTTTAGGGGTGTTGTTCCCTATTTATATCAACACGTACCACGGGATAAAGTCCGTAGACAAAGGTTTGATTGAAATGGGGAAAGCTTATGGATTAAAGGGAGTGCCTTTGTTTCTTAAAGTATTTTTACCTGGTGCATTGTCATCGATTTTAGTTGGTATACGATATGCTCTCGGAATTATGTGGACAACTTTAATCGTAGCAGAAACAATTTCTTCCTCATCTGGAATTGGGTATATGGCGATGAATGCGCGCGATTTTATGCAAATGGATGTCATCGTTTTAAGTATATTAATCTATTCGTTATTTGGTAAATTATCAGACATTATTGCCAAATTATGCGAAAGAAATTGGCTAAAGTGGAACGAATCACGGTAAGGAATAAAAAAGAATGTTGCAAGAAGGAGGAGTGAATGGAATGGTTCAAAATAAACAAATCCAAATTAAACATGTAACAAAGTCTTATGGTAAGCTAGATGTTTTAAAAGGAATAAACTTATCTATAGAAAAAGGAGAGTTCATTGCAATTGTTGGAAAAAGCGGATGTGGAAAAAGTACGTTGCTAAGAACAATTGCTGGTTTAGAAAAGATTGATAGTGGAACGATAACGATTGATGGGGAAGAATTAAAAGGTGTAAACCATCATGCCCGTATGATGTTTCAAGATGGGAGGCTTCTTCCTTGGAAGAGAATTCTGCCAAATGTCGGAATTGGTTTAAAGGGTCTTTGGAAGGAAAAAGCATACAAAGCTTTAAAATTAGTAGGTTTAGAGGATCGTGCCTTCCAATTTCCATCTGTTCTTTCTGGTGGTCAAAAACAGCGGGTAGCGTTGGCTCGGGCTCTTGTCCATGAACCAAAACTACTGCTTTTGGACGAACCGCTCGGTGCATTAGATGCTTTAACGAGGTTAGAAATGCAGAATTTAGTCGAGGACATATGGAGAGATAATAAAATGACAGCTCTGTTAGTAACACATGATGTCGAAGAAGCAGTAAGATTGGCTGATCGCATTGTCTTATTAGAAGAAGGGAAGATTGTACTCGATCAATCTATCAGCCTATCACGTCCAAGAAAACGGTCAAATCCATTATTTACAAGACATGTTGAAGAAATTTTAAAACATATTGTTCATCCGCAGGAACAAGATAAGAAGCATTCCTTTGCTTAAGTGAATAAAGAACTAAAACGGCAGCATGAAGCTGCCGTTTTAGGTTATAAAGTGTTTTAAACTTGAGTGATCATTTCCGCTCTGACGTTCGCTTTCCGTGGGCGTTCAGGGAGCCTCATTATCGTAAGCCACTGTAGGATTCTCTATTGACATGCTGATCCCGCAAAACTCTCCACTTCAATTGAATCGTATTAAATCAATAATTGAAATATCGATATCATTAAGTTAAAAAGTTTGTTTACCATTATTTGTTCCTTTTTTAATGAATGTTGATCCCTCTAGAGGGGGACACTTTGATCTATTTGTCATTGCATTTTTGTAGATAAACTGAAACTTTATTACAGTAATGAGAAAACTTTATGCATACTATTAAAAGTCATTTCTATTATTTAAGTTTATCTCACTTCCTATAGAAAATTCCACAGCGGCGAAATTGTATTTAATAAAAAGTTGCTTATTGCAAATAAAAGAATAAGATCGTTCATGAAGAATGTATAATTTATTAGAAAATCCCTTTAATATAGTGTGAATAACAAAAAAGTAGGAGCTTTTTGATTGGATTATTCGTGTAAGTCTAGGAGGTGGGGGAATATTATAGAGTTTCGTGCAAAATTTTTAAATAAAAACACGTTGGACATATGTCCAACGTGGTAAATAAAGTTTAAAAATATTATTATTTTCTACTAACATTAGTAGCATAAACTATGGGCTAGGTTTGTGCACTAATGTTAGTATGTTCCTACAATAATTAGTGATTTTGAACTTTAGAATAGGCAATTTCCATTTCTTTCAATTTCTTTCGTTGAATTTTTCCAGTAGGACCAACGGGTATTTCTTTTACAACCTTTACTATAGCAGGGCATTTATAGTTTGATAAAGCGTTTTGACAGTGGGATGTCACTTCTTTTATCATTTCTTTTGGATCTACATTAGGTAAAGATGAAATGACATATGCGGCAACTTGTTCCCCGTAAACAGGGTGTGGTAATCCAATAACGGCAACTTGTTTAATAGTTGGAATTTGGCGGATTACATCTTCTACTTCATATGGACTTATTTTCTCCCCACCGCGATTGATCATTTCCTTTTTTCTACCGACGATAAATACATATCCTTCATCATTGATATAGCCTAAATCCCCTGTATGGAACCAGCCATTTCGAAAATCGTGTTGGTTGTCAGCTTGTTCATAAAAGGTAATAACATTGTTCCCGCGGATCGTAATTTCTCCAATGTTCATCGGTTCTACATTTTTGTCGTTATCATCGACAATTCGCAATTCTAGGCCAACTGGCAATCCTACCGAACCTAAAACTCTTTTTCCTGGTGGCAGTGGATTCACACAAATTTGACTAGCAGCTTCCGTCATGCCATAAGATTGAATGAGCGGTATTCCTGTCATCTGTTCAAAACGTTTTGCATGTAAGCTAGGAAGTTGTGCCGATGCCGAACGAATAAATCTTAAGGAAGAAGGTATATTGTCAGGTTGAGGCGTATTAAGGAGAATAGAGATAATCGCGGGTACAGCTGATACCCATGTGACGCCATTTTCCTGTATGATATTCCAAAATTTTGAAGCACTAAACTTAGGTGCGATGATTATTTTTCCATCAGATAAACAGGTAGAGATTAGCGCAACAATTTGCGCATTAATATGGAACAATGGTAAAAAGCAGTATGTGATGTCCTTGCAACTAAGTTGATGAGAACGTATGATATTTTCTGCTGCAGCTAAAATATGTTTATGCATTAAGCCTACAGCTTTCGGTCTACCAGTCGTCCCTGAAGTATATAATAAGATAGCAACAGCATCATCAGAAGGTTCTGGAATGGAAGGAGGATTTGATACGACTGGTATTGTTGTTTCATACCAATCTTCCTGAAGATATTCAAACCGTTTCAACTCATTTGATGCCGAGTTTAGTACAAATAGATTTTTTAACGTATGAACTTTTCTGTTTGAATGAAAAAGAAAAGCTGCATGTTCTTCACCTACGAAGCCGCAAATTGGATTTGCCCTTTCTATAAAAGTTTTCAATTCAAATTCGGGCATATTAGGATTAATTGATGCAACAACTGCACCATAGTCGATAATTGCAAAATAAATATAGGCAAATTGATATGAATTTGGATAGCTCACAAGAATTCGATCACCAGGGCGAACATTTGCGGCAATTAAATAGTGTTGGATCTTTTCAATTTCGGTTAGAAATTCATTGGTTGAATACCATTGTCCATCTTCTTGAATAAAAGAATCTTTAGATTTAGCCAATACTTGGTGTAGTCTTTTCGTCAATTCAGACACTTGATCAACTCCTTGTAAGAAATAATCGCGTTTACTTTACACATGATTAAAGAAAATTTGATTTGTGATTATCTTCTCGTAGAGCATATCAATCAAGACTTAATATTTTCTTAACAGCTATAATGGGTATCACTTTGTAAAAGGAGTGTGGCATTCTTGTAGTACTAGAAGATCTAATGTAAAGTTATGCTATTCATTTTTATTAAGATGGCAGATGATTTTTATGAAAAATATAAATGGCGAGGAAAAAAAATGATGGAATTTGGAAGGAAATTCATTTAAAAAATTCCCTTTTTATCATGTATGTTTTTTTTGGAAAATTTTTCATATAGCCAGCTAAACAGTACAATAAGACCAATACCTAAGAAAATAGTCGATAGGATCGTTATGATTGCTTTTAAGATGATGGCGACCATAATACATACAACAAATATTGCTAGTTTTTCCATTGACTTTCCTCCGTTCGCCAAATGTACATTGCTATTATTATATACTAATAAAATACATATGAAAATTGCTATCATACCTAATGGAAAATAGTTGATGACGAGATCTTAACTCGGAATAGTAAAGTATATTGTACCGTCTTTTATCTGTTTTTAAATTAGTTTGAGGTAGAGGGACCAATTGTTCGAAATTTTAATGATGTATTACTTACAGGGATCATTAGATAAAGAACTGCAAAAAAAAACATTTCTGGCTGGATGGGAAAAAGATTCGGCGATTATTTTTTTCGGGGGTACATAGGAGAAAATAAAAAACAGCTATATGATAACTGTGGGAATGATGTTTCAGTCTATAAACATTAAATTTGAAGCAGTCGACATCTTGTCTTTCAAACGAATGCTTCATTAGTAAGTCAACCTTTAAGATTCATTTGCATCCGTAAAGTACGTTAAATAAAAAATATAGATGAATGATGATGCCAGTATAAATAGGAAAAATGTATTGAGTAAAATTCCCATAATATCCTCCTTTATCATGTAAGAAGATTGTAATTCTCATATATTAAATTGTATACACTGTTTACTAATGATAAATTAAGATTCAATTAACGCAGTGTAAAATTACAATTATGGGACGGGACATTAAAAATTGTATATCATTGTTACGACGAATCGAGGCCATTAAATGGACATTAAAGGTTTGCTTGCGGGCTTTATATGTTAAGTTTATTTAATGGCCACTTAGTTCCATTTGCTTTCGTAAATCGATGTACAGCCGCCAATTGGAATGTCATGCTGGGATAAATCATGACTATTTTTTCCATGTACATTCTCACATGTTTTATTGATACATATGACTATTTTTAACTACTTCTATGCAAACTATGAAAATCCTTTTTATTGTTGTAAAAAGGTAAATGGACTTGGTCATTACCGATCAGTTGCAATCTAAGGGTGCGTCGTAAAACATCATTTCTTTCAGTTGTTTTCATATTCTGTCTGCAGAAATCAAACCTCCTTTTAATGAAAAAACAACGTAGATTAGGGGAACACATTTTCTAATCATCATTATTGATTTTTTAGACAGATGTTGTTCACATAAACTTTACACAAAGTCGATTGAAGCGGAAGGATGTGAGACTCCTGCGGGAAAAACGGAATAGATGAGACCCCGCAGGCGTGCAGCGCCGAGGAGGCTCAGCATTCGCCCGCGGAAAGGTAGTATCCTGGAGCGGAAATTAACCTCTTGATTCACGAAAAAACAATAAGTATCCAAGAATAACCGTTTAAAAAATTTTTACTTTTTAAGAGGCAGTATTGTTGAGAATAAGATGAATAGAGCGGAAGGATGTGAGACTCCTGCGGGAAAAGCGGAATAGATGAGACCCCGCAGGCGTGCAGCGAGGCCACTGAAAATCTTACGTTTTTATATAAATTGATTTAGCAAAGGCAGAAAAAAGGCAGTTTGTTGTTCTAGTTCAGACAACAAACTGCCTT
>NZ_JAAIWK010000017.1 GCF_011008565.1 Heyndrickxia ginsengihumi | reverse complement strand
AAAAACGATTAAACGGCCTTAGCCCGATGGAATATAGAGCTAAAGCCGCTTAAATCATTTTTATTATTTCCACTGTCTACTTGACAGGGGGCAGTTCAGATTCAATGGGGTTTTTCTTAAACTGAAAGGAGAAAGGCTTTTCGTTTAATTGCTAGAGCTGTTTTTTTGATTTTGTTGCTGATTATTTGTTTCTGTATTTTGTTTATTAGTCGTCCCACTTGTTGGGGTAGCTTTAGAACCTGAGCTGTTGTTCTGACCAGATTGGTTCTGATTGCTAGTATTGTCATTACTGTTAGTATCGTTCGAATTAGACTTATCCGTATTAGTGTTCGTACTACTATCGTTTCCGTTATTATTATCTGTCTTGCTGTTTTGATCAGATTGGTTACTATTTTGATCATTCGTTTGATTGTCATCGTTTGTATTAGCATTATTTTTATCACTGTTATTAGCGTTATCTTGTTGATTATTATTTGTCTGATCATTTGTTGTTTCTGCACTTGGAACTGTCACAGATGCGGATGCTGCTTTACTAGTTTTTCCGTCTGCGCTGGCAGTAACACTAATTACATAGGTTGAACCAGGTTTTGGATTAGAAATTGTAAAATTCGTTTGCGATGTTGAACCAAATGATGCTTTAGAACCATCAATGGAGCCATCCAATGTAAAGCTTGCACCAGATCCTGAATATCCCCAGCTTACGTTAATTTGATTGCTGTTTTTATCGTAAGACGCACTTATATTCGTTGGAGCCGTTACATCATTTTTATCCTTATCTTTTTCTTTATCTTTTTCTTTCTTATCGTCTTTTTCCGCTTGTTTATTTGCAGTATTTACATCGCTGCTACCGCGTACATACAATTCACTTCCAATTTGAATAACGCTTTTTGGCTTTGTGAAATCAGGTGTACTTACATCTTCTGAAACATAGCTCATTAAGCTGCGGAAAATCTGTTGTGATATCTTTTGATTCGCTGCTGTAATTCCGTACTTTTTCCCTTGTTCACTATTGTAGCCCGTCCAAACAGATAGCGCATATTTTGTTGTATATCCCGTAAACCAGGAATCCTCAACATCAGAGCTCATTAAATTATATTTAGCTAAATCTGCACTGCTAAAGTTCGTTGTTCCAGTTTTACCAGCAACAGGTAGACCAGGAATACTCGCAGCAGTACCTGTTCCTTTAGTAAGTACATCTTTTAACATATCTGTAATCATATATGCGGTATAATCACTCATTGCTACTTTTGATTGGTAATTTGGCTTTATTTCCGTTACGCCATCCCGCAATACAATTTTTCTAATTGCATGTGGTTTATTATAAACCCCATCATTTCCAAATGCTGCATATGCTCCGGCCATTTGTAAAGGAGAAACTCCTAAGCCACCGCCGATTGATGCTGATTCATTTTTTCCTTTATCTCCAAAGTTGAATCCAAGATTTTTGGCAAATTTATTAGCATCATCACTGCCTACTTCACGGAATGTTTTCAATGCAGGAATATTTCGTGAGTTATATAGTGCTTTACGCATCGTTATATTACCTTGATATGAATTATCCCAGTCATTAATTGGTGTTCCATCACGATAGGTTGTAGGTTCATCGGCAAGGATATGGCCAGTCGACCATTTTAAATTTTGAATAGCAGGACCGTAATCCAATATTGGTTTAATTGTTGATCCAGGAGAACGTCTTGTATCAACTGCATAGTTAAAGCCACTTTCGACTTTACGATTGCGACCGCCGCCTAATGCACGAATTTCTCCTGTTTTTGTATCAACTAAGGCAAAGCCTGCTTGGAATTTATCGTCAGGGTATTGAACAACCGAATTAGTATTCAATATTTTTTCGGCATATTTTTGTGCTCTTGCATCTAATGTTGTATAGATGGTTAAGCCGTCAGAGTAAATATTATAATTACCGAGTTTCTGCATTTCATTGATTACTTCATCAACAAATGCAGGGTATTTATTTGCCGGTGTATTACGTTTCTTTTCACTGACTAACCCTTTTGTAATCGGTGTATCCATCGCTTGATCCATTTGAGATTTCGTTATTTTATGATGCTGATACATGAGTGATAGAACAGTATCACGGCGTTCTTTTGCTAAATCTGGATGTTCAAATGGATTGTAAAGATTCGGACCTTGTGGCATCCCAGCAAGCAGTGCCATCTGCGGTAAGGATAATTTGCTCAAACTCTTACCAAAATAATGTTCAGCAGCTGTTTCAAAGCCAAAAACTCCGTCAGATAAATATACTTTATTTACATACATTTCAAGAATTTCATGTTTCGTATAATGTCTTTCTAATTGAATAGCAAGCCATGCCTCTTGAGATTTACGTTTTAATGTCTTCACATCTTTATTGTTGAGTGCCATTGTAACAACTTGTTGAGTTAATGTACTTGCACCTTGTGAACCAAATCCATGCTTAATATTTGCAACAACAGCACCGCCAATACGGATAGGATCAATCCCATGATGCTTATAAAATCTGGCATCCTCAGTTGAAAGAATCGCATTTTCCATTTGATGGGGGAGCTGATCATAGGTTATATATTTTCTATTTTGTGCTCCAAGTCTTGCAATTACTTTATTGTTTTTGTCTTTAATTACAGATGGTATAGGATCAGACAATTCTTTTTTTGTTAATTTTGGGGCGCTGCTGGCATAGTACGCAAATGTACTTATACCTGCAATGACTCCGACTAATCCTACAATGATACAAACAAGAATGAGTCGTTTAATAAAAGTCGCAAATTTATTCTTTTGTTTCTTTTGTCTTTTCTTTGCTTTTTTTTGTTTATTTCTGTCAACACGACTTTGAACTTTTTCTGCCATACAAAGCATTCCTTTCTTCTAAATCATGAACATCGATTTAGATTACGATTCGTCTATTCCTAAAAAGGGAACGACTATTTTCGTATAAGATTACTTAATGTGGAAATTATACACCATATTGAGTAATTCATCTAATCCATTAAAAGTGATAAATATTTTTTAATGTCTTTATATAATCAATACGGGGATTAAGCCCAATTGAAATGAGATGACCAACGGCTTCAATCTCCTCTTTCTTAATGGATTTTCTACCACCAGCTATCATTCTATCCCAATATCCAAATAAATGTTGGCTCTCAATCAAAAAAATTTCTTCATCAAGTGAAAAACGAAGAATAACGAAACTAATTCCAGCTTGTTCCACGACTTTTTTCATATGAGTAATTTGATGTTCGTGGAAATTGTGAAGGGGAAATGAAGTCCGACTTTTTGTTTCTTTCGCCTCAAAATCGATGTATTTGCCACAACATACACCATTATAGTCAGTTGTCGAAGGCTGTTTAAAATACGCTTCTTTTATAACGGCTGAACTCCGTGAAGGATAGTCAACATTGACGATTTGGATAGGCGTCGGTTTTTTATGAATTACAGCAATCCCTTCGCGTAAGTAATATTCATTCGTTTCATTAATGTCATCTTCTAATGTCATTCCGCGTTTACTATAGGAGATATTTTTCGATTTGTTCGTTTCCTTTGCTAACATATTGTTAGGGGTATACATTTTTCCATTTGGATAGCGCAGACTCAAGCTTACTCACCTCACAAACTAAATTATATCATAGCAGAATCTTTGATAAATATGTATTGAAAATTTTAATGATCACTTAAATAAATCTCATTAGGAGGAAAAATGGTTATTAAAGGAAATTTTCACCACCTAAAGGATTGCTTTTATGATATGGCAAATGAATATATAATAGAAAAAATAAAAAATGAAACAAAGAAACATAATAAAGATAATATTAGCCGGACAAATGCTTATTTTTATTTTTATCTCGTTCACTCCGATATAAAATGGTCGTTTCTAGCATCTATGGTTTCCCGTAATGCAGGATGGAATATGTGTGATCTCGAAGGTGAGCACTTTCCGAAAATTTTTCCTGAATCAGTAAGAACCCGTCTTTTTTTAACGTATGAAAGAGCAAATTGGACGATCTTTGAAGACGCATATCCACAATTAATGATTTACCATTATTCAATCAAATACAATAAACCACTATTTCACTTACTGGATTATTTTCATGTTTCGAAATTTATGGTGAAAGAATGGTGGCATTATTATCATTCAAATGATAGAAATCGTCTATTACTTGCGTTGATTATTAATGAACAAAATGTTATTCAGCGCCCAGTAATCGAACACCCATATTTTAAATCAAAGGTGTTTCATACACCTTTATTTCGGATGCAAGATATTCTTCATATTAATGCAGTCGTTTTTCCTACGTTAACTGGACGTCTTTACGGGGATTCTGTAGTGAAATTTCAAAAGGTAACGGAAAGAATTGCATTAGGAAAAAGATTATCATTCATTTTATTCCACCCCGAATTGTACCCTCAATTTCTCAAATTTGCAGTTAACACGAAGCATACCGGTTCGAGGTATGACTATGAAAAATATATAGATAACGTTAGGAAGCCGGATACGCCTGCATTGAGAAAGACATACCCCGTGATTGCACATCATTGGCATGATAGTGAAGATTGGTTTCAACAAAATAAGATGAAAGAAAAGTGGTATGATCCTGCCCATATAAAGCATGATATTAATATTTCAAAATGGTTCCTACAAAAACAAGAAAAAGTGAAATATTTCGCGAAGGTTCTTTATATTTTAAAACATGTGTGTAAATAAGAAAGGATGATGAGGCTTGATTATAGCTTATGACAAAGGTGCTCACGGACAGCAAACCATAAAGAGTGAGCTACACTTAATCATTCCTAAACTTTTTTTGCTGAACCAAAAGTATATTAACGAAAGAAACCCTGAATATTGCGCTCCACCATATTCTTCGCTTTTCGCGGGCGGCTGATGCGCCTCCAGCAGGAGTCTACGTATATTTTCGGAGCTGATTTGGGTAATGCTCATCTTTAACTAACCACTTTTGCGTTTTGTCCCGACCTCATGACCTGCTTTTTATTCTAAACTCAAAACTAGCATAGTCTTTTTAATGCTCTGTGCCGATTTTCTTAAGATCATGTCGGCAAAAATATTTATCGTCCATCTTTGTTCGAAAAAATGATAAACGGGCGTAGAAAGGAAATAAAATCTCTTCTACTTACTATTATAAAAAAGGCTATCGACAAACTAATAAACAATAAGTTTGTCGATAGCCTTACAACGAGTTGTATTCCGCTTTTTACACTTCTAAAAATGAATCAGGTGGAAGGACGGTTCGGACCATTTAGCTTAGGGTTACCTGTCCCTGTTTTTGATTCTTTTCGTTGCGATTGTTTTTGTTCTTGGGATTGGTTGTTATTCTTCAAAGCGTACACCTCCAAATGATAGTGACGTGCCTTCTATGGCCGTTCTTAACATATTGTTTGCAATCTTGTTTGATTCATTCATATTGTCGAAAAGAAACGTAAAAATTTAGGGGTTTAAACTTTCTTTGACGAATTATTTCTAGTTTTGTCAAGGAGGCAGGGACTTTTTAAAAGAGAAAGAATACTATTTGTAAATATGAGAGGGGTGTGGAAACATGTTAACAAAAGATGAATTTTTAGATAAATTAGATACATTTGAAATGGAAGTAGGTTTACTTGAAAATACAGTAATTGCAAATTTAAAGCAGGAGAGAGTTAATCTCATTGCTATGCATGTACATCAGTATAAAAATATTCTGAGAAAAATGGAACATTTAGAGCATCGTGTCAACGATTTTAGTAAACTGCCTGTCATTTCAAAGGCAGCAAATGATTATCTTGAATTACAACAAAAGACCTCCTAAAATAGAATAGAGCTATCATCGTTATGTAGCTCGTAGGAGGAGAAAAGATGGACAACCAAAAAGTATATATCCTAACACTCAAATTAATACAAGAAAATCAATTCTTGCTTAACACATATATGAATGTTAGAGAGAGTGGTATGGCAAAAGACTTTTTTCAAGATGTTCGACCATATTGTGATGAATTAAAAGCAGCAATAGATGAATGGTTGCCTTTAGCCGTTTTATGGGTTGAAACAAATCAGCCGAAACATTTATTTGCAATCCAGTTAAAAAATACAGCTGAAAATTTACAAATGGTATCTGTTCGAGCTTTTTACCCAGAAACAAGTTTAAAAAGATTCAAAAGCCATATCCAATCAATTGATTATGTGTTAAATCGGTTAAAAGATGAGTTAGAAGGATAGACATTCGTGTTCATGGTTTTTTTCACCATTTTTAATGTGCTTCATACTTTATTAGTATGAGGTTGCAGGAGGAGAAAGTGATGAGAAGACTATATGAGCCAAATTTTGTTCATCATATGTATCGTATGCCATCAGGTCCTATAGGATCATATTATCCCTATTATCAGCCATTTCCAGCACAACAGCATGGATATGGGAACCAATACTACCCTCATCCTTACCAAAATCCTTATATGCATATGAATGGATTTGGAGTATCTGGTTTTCCACAACAACAACAAAATACTGCATATGGTATATCAAATGAACCACCAATATTCGATAATCCTCTTCAAATGAATCAAAATCAGCCAAAAGCACCGCAAGCAGTTGGGCAAGGATATATGAATCCATATCCAAAAGAGGCAATGCCGCCAAAGCCATATCAAAATAATACGGGAAGTTTCTTAAATTCATTTAAGTCTCAAGATGGGTCAATTGATTTTAATAAAATGATGAATACTGCAGGACAAATGATGAATGCTGTCAATCAGGTATCATCAATGGTTAAAGGCTTAGGAGGTCTCTTTAAATAGGCTTCTAGGCCATTTTTATTGAACAAACAAATAAAGAATTGAATAAGTCCATAAAAAAAAATCAGAAAAACATTTCTGATTTTTTTATTCAATTTGTAGTTTTCTTTTTTTATCTTTTTGTACGGTAATTTTAAGAACACCTTTATCATAATGTGCCCGTACTTTTTGCTCATCAAACGGTTGAGGCAAGGAAATTGTCCTTGATAAGCGTTTAAAACCATTCTTTTGAAAAACTGAATGATTTTCAGTATTTTCTTCCTTTTCCGTCGCTTTATACATTACAGTAATAGTAAT
The DNA here is from genome assembly GCF_011008565.1 of Heyndrickxia ginsengihumi. Lineage (GTDB taxonomy): Bacteria > Bacillota > Bacilli > Bacillales > Bacillaceae_C > Weizmannia > Weizmannia ginsengihumi. The sequence continues at coordinate 78,667 of NZ_JAAIWK010000017.1, read as the reverse complement.
GTATTGCTGAAAAATGTCAATTTCAATTTGATCTTTTTTTACATTGGGAATTTTAGCAGCAACGACAAAATGTTCGTCCGTTTCATCAATCTCTACAGGAAACGATTCAAACGGAAAGGCTGAGGCAAAAAGCTCATCAATACTTTGCAAAAAGCCTTTTACTGGTTTTTCTTGGAAAAAATGATCCATTGAACGCATAAATTCTTCGAAAGGATTCTGCCCCGATCCATTTGTCAGTCCATTCAATTATGAGCACCTCCTTTTTTTATGTAATCTTAATTTTATATCGTAATATATGAAAATCGTGTTAAAAAAGTGAATGTATCCATTACAAAAAACTTCAATTGCGAACGTTTATTCTCTATAATAGGAACTAGTGAGGTGGCAAGTTTGAAACAGAAAAAATCATTAATAGATTTCTTAACAACGTTCCAATTGGATCCATCTTTTAAAGAACAAATTGTATATTGGCATACAATTGATGCTAAACCGGCAAAGACTAGACCTTTTCCGCCGTTTATTCATGAGCAGATAAAAAAGGCATTAAATAAACGAGGAATTGAAAGTTTATATACGCATCAAGTGGAAGCTTTTGAAACGGCGGTGTCAGGGGAGAGCTTTGTTGCTGTTACTCCAACAGCTTCCGGAAAAACACTTTGTTATAATTTGCCTGTTTTACAATCGATTTTAAATAATCCGAATGCCCGTGCGTTATATATGTTTCCTACAAAGGCGTTGGCGCAAGATCAAAAAAGTGAAATTAATGAAGTGATTGAAGAAGCCGGAATTAATGTTAATAGTTATACTTATGACGGAGATACGCCGAGTAATATAAGACAAAGAGTAAGGAAAGCAGGACATATTGTGATTACAAATCCAGATATGTTACATTCTGCAATTCTTCCCCATCATACGAAATGGGTATCTTTTTTTGAAAACCTTCAATATGTTGTGATTGACGAGTTGCATACGTATCGTGGTGTGTTTGGCAGTCATGTTGCAAATGTGATTCGCCGTCTAAAAAGGATATGTAAATATTATGGAAGTAATCCAATTTTTATTTGTACTTCAGCAACAATTGAAAATCCGCAAGAATTAGCTGAAAAATTAACGGGGAATAACATGAAGCTGATCGATAACAATGGGGCACCGAGTGGTACGAAGCATTTTGCATTTTATAATCCGCCCATTATTAATAAACCGTTAAATATACGTAGAAGTGCTACATTAGATGTTAGAAATATAGCATCGGAATTGTTAAAAAATAAAATTCAAACGATTATTTTTGCAAGAAGCCGTGTTCGAGTAGAAATTATTTTAAAATACTTACAAGAGCTTGTTAAGCATGAACTCGGTCAAAAATCCATTATGGGATACCGAGGAGGCTATTTGCCTACAGAAAGACGGCGAATTGAGCAAGGGCTTCGAAACGGTGATATATATGGAATTGTTAGTACAAATGCACTTGAGCTTGGTGTAGATATTGGTCAATTACAAGTTTGTATTATGACGGGATACCCTGGAACAATTGCGAGTGCATGGCAGCAAGCAGGGCGTGCCGGTAGAAGGCAAGGGGAGTCATTAGTCATTATGGTGGCAAGTTCATCACCACTTGATCAGTATATCATCCAACACCCAGAATATTTCTTTCAGCAATCTCCTGAAACAGCAAGAATTAATCCTGACAACTTAGTAATCCTAGTTGATCATGTAAAATGTGCAGCATATGAACTTCCTTTTAAAAAAGGTGAAACATTTGGTGATGTAGATATTGAAGATGTTTTAGAATTTTTAACAGATGAACGAATTTTACATGCACGCGGAGATGCTTGGTATTGGATGAACGATTCATTTCCTGCACATAACATTAGTCTTCGTTCTGCTTCGCAAGAAAATGTTGTCATAATTGATATTAGTGACCAAGCGAATGTGAAAGTAATTGGTGAAATGGATCAATTTAGCGCCATGACATTGCTGCACGAAGAGGCCATCTATCTTCACCAAGGGACACAATTTCAAGTTGAAACGTTGGACTGGGAAGAAAAGAAGGCGTTTGTCCGAGAAGTAGCTGTCGACTATTATACAGATGCTAATTTGGCTGTTGAACTGCGTGTACTTGAAATTGACAGACATGAAGGATTGAAGTTTGCGGAAATAGGCTATGGTGATGTCATGGTGCAAGCAATGCCGACGATTTTTAAAAAAATCAAATTTAACACTCATGAAAATATAGGTTCTGGCCCGATTCATCTTCCCGAAATGGAATTGCATACGAATTCTGTTTGGTTTTCTGTTGATGAAGTTATTTCGAAAGAGCAACTTGAAGAAGGATTAATTGGTGTTAGCCATGCGTTACAAGCTATTATTCCGCTATTTGTCATGTGTGATCCGCATGATATTCAAGTTGTGCCACAAGTGAAAGCTTTGCATAATGAAAAGCCAACCATTTTCATTTATGATCGTTATCCCGGGGGTATTGGGCTGAGCGAAAAAATATTTGAGCAGGCATACGCTATTTTAAATGCAACGAAACATATGATCGAATATTGTACATGTGATGCTGGCTGCCCATCATGCATTGGAATTGAGACATCTTCCGATAAAATAAAGCAGGCCTCTATCTTTTTGTTAGAGTCCTTAATAAAAGGAATTTGCGAAAAGGTGGATAACCATGTCATCTCTTAAATCAAAGTTGAATCGCATGAAAAGTCATTTGATAAAAGATCAGCAATCCCAGCCAGCCCTTACTGTTTTGGCTGAAGAAGCACATAGTAAACATATTCCATTCCTTGAAGTATGGGAAGAAGCCGACACAAGTCCGTATTTTTTAGATGATGAATACTGCTTCATTCGAGAAGTGCACTATCCCTTTGATAAACAGCATGGCAGGTATCAGTTCAAAGATTTTCTTACAGCCATAGATTTGTGGAATCATCATAATGTGTACCATCCTTTATCAGCGTATGGTTTTAAAGGAACAGACCTATTTTTCTTCGATACTGAAACGACAGGTTTAGGAGGAGGAACTGGTAACACCATTTTTTTGCTCGGCTATGCTTCTTTCACGGATACAGAAGTTGTATTGAAGCAACATATTTTACCGGAGCCAGGGCTAGAAGTGCCACTATATGACAGCTTTTTAAAAAACGTAGATTATACAACGTTAGTAACCTATAACGGAAAAGCATTTGACTGGCCACAAGTAAAAACACGCCATACACTTGTGCGTGAACATGTACCAAAGCTGCCAGATTTCGGCCATTTTGACTTGTATCATGCAGCGCGCAGACTTTGGAAGGATGAACTTGAATCCGTAAAATTAACAAATGTTGAAAAGGATATTTTAGGTTTCGAAAGGCATGATGATGTTCCAGGTTTTTTAGCACCGATGATATACTTTGATTTTGTCGAAAGAAAAGATCCAAAAGGGATTATTGAAATGTTAAAGCATAATGAAAATGATATTTTATCGCTTATTACATTGTATACACATTTAAGTTTTCAAATTCTGCAGCATGATCCTTTACAATCAGCAAAAGAAAAAAGATTGGTTGGAAATTGGTTTGAATATATTGGACAACATGATGTTGCTTTTCAATCATATATTGAAGCGGCTAAAGAGGATGATATCCCTGCAATACATCAATTAGCAAAACAGTACAAAAGAAAAAAAGATTATGCTCAAGCAAAACAATTATGGGGAGAAGTTGTGAAAAGAGCTAAGAAAAATATTCAATCTGAGGCCTACATTGAATTGGCAAAAGTGCTTGAACATCAAGATAAAGACTATGTTACGGCAATAGATTGCACCGAGAAGGCAATACAATTGTTTGAATATTTTATTTCCCTCGGTTCAGAGAAGTGGAAAAAACATTTAAAAGAGGCCGAAAAAAGATTACAACGTTTGAAACGAAAAGAGGAAACGAAAAGAGGAAACGAAAAGAGTCAAGGTCGGAAATAATATCGTATAATGCTATTTCCTGGGGAAGCGCATAAAACGACGATTTCACTGTAATTTCATAAAAAATAGTGATGAATCGACGTTTTTTGCATTTTTGAGAGATTAATTGTTTTTTAAGAAAGGCTCGCTATCTTTAAAGTATATTTCCGATTTTTAACATTGTGTTGTTTAACGGAAATCGGTAAAATAATCATAGCTTTTCAATAAAAACGATAGGGTTGAGGTTGAATAATTATGTATCGAGCTTTGTTTGTATTCTTTTTCATTTTTATTGCGATTGTTGTTTTTTCATTTGTCAGTTTCCACGATAGTCTTAACTTAATGTTTTAGTTTAAAAGTTTCATAGGTTATGTATCCGGCTTTCACTACAGACAACCGTGAATGGTGAAAGGAGTCATTTCGATGTGTTGACATCACTGCCAGCTACACGTTTTGCCGCAATTTCATCTAACAAAATGCTTTATGAACGATACATGGGGATTTTGTTGTGCCACATTCTGATATAACAGCTCATGTAAATCCTTAAATATTCCAGCGACAACATTATAATCTTTATTACAAACTCTGTAATTAATCATGCATGTAAGATGATCTATTAATACAGAGTGTTGTAATATGAACAATAGCAAGGATTGATATCCTTGCTATTGTCATACATAAATCTATTTGAAACATCATACATTATGGAGGTAATGATTTGGGGAAAGTTATTGCACTCACGGGTTATAAGCCATTTGAATTAGGTATTTTCCAAATTTCCCATCCTGCAATTGACTACGTAAAAATTGCTATCAAAAAACAGTTGCTTGTTTTAATTGATGAGGGATATGATTGGGTGTTAATTTCAGCTCAGCAAGGTGTAGAATTATGGGGGGCAGAAGTAGTTTTTGAATTGCAAGAACAATTTCCTGAGCTTAAACTAGCAATTTTAACGCCGTTTCTAAATCAAGAAGAGAAATGGAAGGAAGAGCAGAAAGAGTATTATGAAATGATTGTATCTCAAGCAGACTTTGTTGCATCTATATCTAACCAACCGTACACAAGCCCGCTGCAATTTAGAAATAAAAATCGAATTTTTTTACATAAAAGTGATTGTTTGCTTATTGTTTATGATGAAGAGAAGGAAGGTTCGCCGAGATTTCTGCTGGAGGCCGCAAAAAAGTATCAAGAACAGCATGGATATGAAATAAGATGTATTGACTTTTATGATTTACAAGTAATAATAGAAGAAGAACAAATGAATTTTTAAACATTAATTGAAATAAAAATTGACAAACAAAATGGTTTTTGAAAAAATAAATATATTATGTTGGTGAATGTTAAGGTGGTGCGAAAATGTTAGCTGATCACATTAAATTAACGGCAAAGGATATTTTGGAAAAAGAGTTTAAAACGGCAGTTAGAGGTTATAAACAAGAAGAAGTAGATAAGTTTTTAGACTTGATTATTAAAGATTATGAAACATTTCATCAAACAATTGAGGAACTACAAGCAGAAAATTTGCGCCTTAGAAAACAAGCAGAAGATGCTGGAAAACGTCAACCTGTTCAGACACAAATGACTGGTACAACGAACTTCGATATCTTAAAACGGCTCTCTAATTTAGAGAAGCATGTGTTTGGTAGTAAATTAAACGATTAATTTTACTGCCCTCAATGATTTAAATTGGTGATGTTTGTATAATCCGTAATATATTTCTACTTGCAAGTTCGGGACAACTTATATATAATTAATTAGCGTTGGAAATAACGTTCGGGTAATTGCGGCAACACTTTAGTTGCTGAGGAAAGTCCATGCTCGCACGGTGCTGAGATGCCCGTAGTGTTTGTGCCTAGCGAATACATAAGCTAGGGCAGTTTGATTATTCAAACTGACGGCAGGGAAAATACCTAAGTCACTGTTTTGTGATATGGTATGAGTACTTTGAAAGTGCCACAGTGACGGAGCTTTATGAGAAATCATAAAGGTGGAACGAGGTAAACCCCACAAGCGAGCAACTCAAATTATGGTAGAGGCATTCTTTCTGAGGAAATGAACGAGGAAAGAGACAAGTGTATACTTGTAGATAGATGATTACCGCCCGCGTACGAGATGCAACCACATCGTTTGTAGTACAAAGGTACAGAACATGGCTTATAGAACGTTATTTTGGTTGAATATCGTCATAAATGCCCTCCTATTTACAGGAGGGCATTTTGCTTATATTGCAAATGAGCTATATACTAAAAAAGAAGATTTTAACAGAAAAAAGATAGGTGAAAATATGGCAATGTATCAATTAATTGCAACAAGTGCGATGGGACTCGAAGCATTAGTTGCAAAAGAAGTGAGAAACTTAGGGTATGAATGTAAAGTTGAAAATGGAAGAATAGAATATGAAGGAGACGAGATAGCTATTGCACGAAGTAATTTATGGTTGCGTTGTGCAGATCGCGTCAAAATAAAAGTCGGGGAATTTAAGGTAGAAACATTTGACGAACTGTTTGAAAAAACAAAAGCATTGAATTGGGAGTATTTTTTGCCGGCAGATGCTGAATTTCCTGTCCAAGGAAAATCTGTCAAATCTAAGTTATTTAGTGTTTCTGATTGTCAAGCGATTGTAAAGAAAGCGATCGTTGAACGTTTAAAATCTCAATATAAACAAATCTCATGGTTTGCAGAAAATGGTCCACTATTTAAAATTGAAGTTGCTCTATTAAAAGATATTGCAACGCTTACAATTGATACAAGCGGTATTGGTTTACATAAACGGGGCTACCGTGTGTCACAAGGTCCGGCTCCAATTAAAGAAACACTTGCGGCAGCAATGATCTCTTTAACCAATTGGCATCCTGATCGTCCTTTTGTTGATCCATTTTGTGGTTCAGGAACACTTCCTATTGAAGCCGCACTAATCGGTCAAAACATTGCTCCAGGTTTTAATCGAGAGTTCATAAGTGAAACATGGCCATGGATTGATCAATCTGTTTGGGAGAAAGCTCGGACCGAAGCAGAAGATATGGCAAATTATGATCAAAAATTAAAGATTCTAGGATCCGATATCGATCATAAAATGATAGAAATCTCGAAACAAAATGCAAACGAAGCAGGTTTAGGAGACATCGTTAACTTTAAACAAATGCAAGTAACGGACTTTACTTCCAAGGAAGAATACGGTGTGTTGCTCGGTAACCCTCCATATGGGGAGCGTATAGGAGACCGAGAAGAAGTTGAACAGATGTATCGTGAAATGGGTAAAGCCTTTCAAACATTAGATACTTGGTCCATCTATATATTGACCTCATATGAAAAATTTGAGCAACTTTATGGAAAAAAAGCGACTAAGAAAAGAAAGCTATTTAATGGTTCGATTCGTACTGACTTATACCAATTCTGGGGTCCGCGGCCTCCAAGAAAATAAAAAAGGTGCCTGACCCCTTTAGTAGGCTAAAGGGGTCAGGCACCTATATCCGAAAATATGATAGGAAGAGACTATGCTTTCCTAAAAGGTAACTACCAATTATTAAATCATTATGCGAAAGTTCAATTCAATAACGTTTCGATAGAAGACTTTTATCGGGCGGTAAACGAGTCGAAACCGTCTTATATTAGAATTGAGGCGGATATGCTTATCATTATTCGTTATGAGATAGAAAAAGCACTCTTTCAAAATGAGATCGAAGTCAAAGATTTGCCGCAAATATGAAGAATATTTAAGGATTCGGCCTCAAAATGACGGAGAGGGAATTCTACAGGACGTTCATTGGTCTGGAAGAGATTTTGGCTATTTTTCTTATGCACTTGGCTATATACATGCCGCACAATTTAGAAATGCGATGCTAAAAGATTTGCCAAATATAAAGGAGTTATTAGAATCGAATCGGGACAATTGCATCCTATTCGTGAGTGGTTAACAACACATATTCATCAATATGGGAAAATGAAAAAAACACTTGAGCTATTACATGACGTAACAGATGAAGGACTCAGTACACAATATTTAATCGATTATCTAACTGAAAAATTTACAGAAGTATATCAATTACCATAAAAAAGCCAGCCACAGAAAAGTAGCGTTCAATGTTTAAATGAACGCTACTTTTTTGCAAGAAATTCCACATAAAGCATTATGAATGATGAGAGAGTGATGGTCTTGTGGAAATTAACGAAGTTTCTGGTTATTTATCTATGTTAGAAATCGATCGCGTCCTATACTGAAAAAAATAGGTATGTCCTACGAAAGGAAATATTCGCAATCCTATAGGTGAGCTCCCCTCTGCTTAACGGCTTTTTAAAGACTCTCTAATTAAAAACTGATGCTAATCTTCTTCCAGTTGGTCCAGTAATACGAAAATCATAACGTTCATTTGTAGGTGAAGCTTTCTGCGGAAAGCATTCTTTCATCACCAAAACCCTTTCATTTATTTGAATATTCCTATCTTTATTTTAGAACTTTTCAATTTTTGTAGGGAATGCTATAATGATTGTACAATTTAACAAGCATCACTCATATAATCGCGGGGATAAGGCCCGCAAGTTTCTACCAAGCTACCGTAAATAGCTTGACTATGGGTGAGCAGTGAGAAGTTTCATATTTATGAATTCTTTTACCTTTTTGCATATAAGCTCAAAGGCATTGCTTACTCATTACATGAGGATGCAATGACCTTTGGGCTTTTTTATTATGATTTCTCCATCGGTCAGTTGTTTGATAAAAAAGGGGGAAGCACTTTGGAATTACTTAAAAATAAGATTAGAGAAGAAGGGCTTGTTTTATCAGATGCCGTTTTAAAAGTAGATTCGTTTCTCAATCACCAAGTAGATCCAGACTTAATGAAAGAAATTGGAAAAGAATTTGCAGAGAAATTTGCTGCTGAAAAGGTAACGAAAATACTTACTTTAGAATCATCTGGGATTTCTCCGGCGCTAATGACTGCACTTGAATTGCATGTTTCAGTTATTTTTGCAAGAAAAAGAAAATCTTTAACATTAAATGATAACGTGTATGTTGCAAATGTTCGCTCTTTTACTAAAGGAGAAACAAATGAAGTAACAGTGTCAAAATCATTTATAAATAAAGAAGATCGTGTATTAATTATTGATGATTTTCTTGCGAATGGGCAAGCAGCTGAAGGACTCATTCATATTATTGAGCAAGCAGGTGCTGCACTAGCAGGTGTTGGAATTGTTATTGAAAAATCTTTCCAACCTGGAGGGAAAGAGCTGCGAGATCGCGGAATTCGCGTTGAATCATTGGCTCGTATTCAAGCATTAGAAAATGGAAAAGTGCAATTTCTAGAGGAGGCCTTTCAAGCATGATAAACAAGCAAGCAAGAGTAACGATATTAGCGATTCAACATGTGCTTGCAATGTACGCAGGTGCAGTCATTGTTCCGATTATTGTTGGAAGTTCGTTAGGAATGTCAAGTAAAGATCTTACGTATCTCGTTTCAGTCGATATCTTTATGTCGGGGCTTGCAACGTTGCTCCAAGTTTGGAAAAATCGTTTCTTTGGTATTGGTCTCCCGATTGTATTAGGTTGTACGTTTACAGCGGTGGCTCCGATGATCGCCATTGGAAAGCATTTTGGTCTTTCAACCATATATGGAGCGGTCATTGCGTCGGGACTATTTGTTATCATTATAAGTACTTTCTTCAGTAAATTGGTACGCTTTTTTCCACCTGTTGTCACAGGATCTGTCGTAACGATCATTGGTGTTACATTAATTCCAGTTGCGATGAATGATATGGCAGGCGGGCAGGGGAGTAAGGACTTCGGTTCACTGCCAAATATTATGTTAGCCTTTGGCACGTTAGTCATTATCATTTTATTACAACGGTTTTCAAAAGGTTTTATCCGTTCCATTTCAATTTTAATCGGATTAGCAATTGGTACTATTGCTGCCGCATTTATGGGGAAGGTTAGCTTTGCCCCTGTCTCAGAAGCATCATGGCTACATGTCGTTACACCATTTCATTTTGGAACACCTTCATTTGAATGGAGCTCGATCATTACAATGATTCTCGTTGCTATTGTTAGCTTAGTAGAGTCATCTGGTGTTTATTTTGCACTTAGTGACATTACGAAGGAACAGCTTTCAGAGAAGGATTTAGCAAACGGCTATCGCGCTGAAGGGCTTGCTGTCATGCTTGGCGGTATTTTTAATTCATTTCCTTACACTGCTTTTTCACAAAACGTAGGATTAGTACAAATGTCTGGTGTAAAATCAAAGAATATTATGTACTTAGTGGGAATCTTTCTATTAGTTTTTGGGGCGATTCCGAAATTAGGGGCATTAACAACGATTATTCCATCTTCAGTGCTAGGCGGAGCAATGATTGCGATGTTTGGAATGGTCATCGCATCAGGAATCAAAATGCTTAGTCGTGTCGATTTTTCAAACAATGAAAACCTATTTATCATCGCTTGTTCGGTCGGTATAGGATTAGGAGTTACAGTCGTTCCAAATATGTTTGTACATCTGCCAAGCAATGTACAATTGTTAACAAGTAATGGGATTGTGGCAGGTAGTTTTACAGCCATTATTTTAAATATATTTTTCCATGTTTTACCTTCGAAGCAGCATAAGTCTGCTGAAAAGGTTACACAATCTGTTACAACCCCGTAATCAATTTTTAACACTAAACATCCACTTTGATCATATAATGTATGGTAAATGGTTTTAAAGGGATGTGTAGAAAATTGAAAAAATTTTACTGTGAATATTGCCGAACGATTTCTGATCACAATTATGTCTGTGAAAAATGTGGACATCACCAGAAAAAAGAAATTATTATTCAATTAAGTTATCAAGATCAAACTAGACCGAAACATTCATCATGATTTGTTGCGGTCCAGTTTTGCAAACAATGCATATATAATAAAGAGGCTGGGACAACTCAAAAGTGATTAGCTAAAGGTGAATATTGCACAAAATCTGCTCCGAAAATATACGTGGACTCCTGCGGGGTTGGTGGGCAATATTCAAGTTTTCTTTAGTTAATATACTTTTGTCCAGCCTCTTTATATTATGATAAAGCATTATTTATTTTTTAATCTACCTGCTTTTCGAACTGCTTCTCTCAATAGAAATTCAATATGGGCATTCACACTTCTGAATTCGTCCTTTGCCCATGACTCAATCATTTCATAAAGTTCTGGGTCAAGTCGAAGTGGGTAATTTTTTTTCTTTGCCATTGTTAAGAACTCCTATTAATAAAGACTGCCAGTGTTAATAACGGGTTGAGACGAGCGGTCCGAAACAATTGAAACTAATAAGTTATTAATCATGGCCATTTTTCTTTCTTCATCTAACTCAAATCCATCTTTTTCAAGTTGCTCAATTGCAGCTTGTGCCATACCAACAGCACCCTCAACAATTTTTTTCCGAGCAGATAAAATGGCTGATGCCTGCTGACGTTGTAACATTGCGCCTGCAATTTCTGTTGAATAGGCAAGATGGGTTAATCTAGCCTCCATGATTTCAACCCCGGCAACGTCCAAGCGTGGCTGTAACTCTTCTTTTAAATTGTTAGAAACTTCATCTCCGTTGCCACGTAATGAAATAGCTGATTCGTCAAAGTGGTCATAAGGATATTTCGTTGCAACATGGCGCAATGCGGTTTCACTCTGGATCTCTACAAATCTTTCATAATTTTCAACGTTAAACATTGCTTTAGCAGAATCAATGACTCGAAAAACAATGACAGCGGCAATTTCAATCGGATTGCCATCTACATCATTGACTTTTAAGGTTGTGCTATTAAAATTCCGGACTCTAAGGGAAACTTTATTTTTTAATGTGAAAGGAATCGTAATATATAACCCGTTTTTTCGGATGGTTCCAATATATTTACCAAAGAATGTTAAAACAACGGCTTGATTAGGTTGAATAATTGTGAATCCGCTGAACAGAATGATTGTAATGAGGAGAAGAATGATTCCAATAAATATCAAACTTTTAAAAAAGCAAATTACACTTAAAAACAAAAGAATAATACCGACTAGCATGCCTAAATAACCATTTATAGACCAAGCATTTTTCTCTAACATTTTTTCACACCCCTAAGTATTAAATGATATTAAAATGATATCATTTTTGTATAAAAAAGGAAATGGTTATTAGGCACGGTAGATGAAAAGATACATTTTTTACAAGTCATTAAATATGTTGATTTTGTACCCAATCATCATACGAACCACTGCCGTTACAACCGGTACAATCATATGGATATACGTAATCATAGCATACTGGCATAATAAATCCTCTTCCATAGCAATCAGGACATTTATTCTGTGTTTTCATATTTTCCACATGCTTTTCTTGTTTGTCGATTTTCCATTGAGAAATTGCACTAAACAATCCCATCATGATCACCTCCTAAATCTTTGTATCTATAGGATTTGAAAAAAATAATCATTTTATACGTATTAGAGCCATTACAAGCTTACAATTTCTTCAATTTTTCAATTAGAAAGGGTCATTTCAAAAGATTGTAGTTTTTAAACGGGAAGTATGAAATTTGGAGAACGGAAATATTTACTTCTTTTCTGTTTTAAAAGCAACGATGATTATGAAAATAGCGATAAGAAAAATTCATTTTTATTTATAGTATGAAAAAGGTTGAAAATTCGTTAAAATAGAAATAACTACATCATTAGGGAGTCGTTAGGAAATGGTTAAACTCGTCCAAAAAGAACAACATGTTATAGTCGAACAAATTCTCTCATTCATTAAGAGAGTTTCAAATAATGGTGATCATGCTAGAGTGCAAAAGGCAAAACATCTTTTAAAGAAACTTGATCAGCAAGCATTCCATATTGCTTTCTGCGGTCATTTTTCCGCGGGGAAATCTACAATGATTAATCATTTAGTAGGGGAACAGGTACTTCCGTCAAGTCCAATACCGACAAGTGCAAACTTAGTAAAAGTCCATCGGGCAAACGAAGATTTTGCGATCGTTTACTATGATGATGAACAGCCTGTTTATTTTCCACAACTTCGTTCCATCGCTTTAATTAAAGAATTCTGCAAACAAGGTAATGTAAAAGAAGTAGAAATTGGCAAGGCGAACACGATACTGCCGGATAGTGTAGTTGTCATGGACACTCCTGGTGTGGATTCTACAGACGATGCGCATAGAATTGCAACAGAATCTGCAATTTATTTAGCTGATATGGTTTTCTATGTGATGGATTATAACCATGTCCAATCAGAATTGAATTTTCAATTCACAAAAGAGTTATTAAACCATGGAATGGAATTATATCTTGTCATTAATCAAATTGATAAGCATCATGATGAGGAACTATCATTTGCTGAATTTTCTAAGTCTGTGCAACAAGCATTTGCAACATGGGATGTACATCCAAAAGGTATCTTTTTTACAAGTTTAAAGCACCCGGACAATTCGCATAATCAAATAAAAGAACTGCAAGCATTTGTTCAACAAACAGTTGATGAGAAAGATATTAGAATCACTCATTCAATTGAATCCTCATTACATATATTAGAAGATGAACATATGAAATGGTTAGATGAAATGCTACATAAACAAATTGCACCATACGAACAAGTGCTAGAACATGTGGCAGTGGCTACGATTGATGCATCATCATGTTTTCAACAAGAACAGGATTTGCAAAATGAGCGTAAACGATTGCTAAGTATTGAAGATGCGTGGGCGCGATATTTTCAAACAGAGCTTGAAAAAGTATTAAAAAATGCATATTTAATGCCATTTGAAACAAGAGAATTAGCAAAATCTTATCTTGAGACGACTCAACAAGATTTTAAAGTCGGCGTTTTATTTACGAAGAAAAAAACTGAAGAGGAACGAAAAAAAAGATTGCATCTCTTTTTTGAGAAGCTGCAAAAAGACGTTGAATCTCAATTAACGTGGCATATTCGTTCCCTTGCTGCAACTGCGTTGAAAGAATTGAATATAAAAGGGACTACTTTTGCACAGGATGCTAGTTCGTTAACAGTCACTTTTGATGAACATTTATTAGAAGCCAATCTACAAAAAGGTGCACGTTTAACAGGGGAATATATTCTTCATTATTGTGATGATGTTAGTGCTAGCATAAAGAAAATTGCATTAAAACTTTGTAACGGATGGAAAGAACAAGTATTAGGTGCGTACAGAAAAGAGATTGCCACGCAATTAAGTAAAATAGAAACAGAGCTTGCTAACATATCAACATTGGCTGATGCGTTCCGATCAATTCAATATTATAAGGGTATATATGAAGAGAACATTAAGTTACTGCAAGTTCCACTTGATCATGTTGAGCAATTATTGCCGGAAATTCGTCAAGAATGGGAAAACGAACGGCAGCAAATGCGTGTTTATGATGAGTCACTTCAGCCTGATGTTATAAAAAAAGAGACTGGCAGTAGTAGAGAGAACAAACCATTTAACATCGACGAAACTCAATCAGTTCACCAATCCGAAACATTGATTGAAAAAATGGATCGAGCGATTGAATTACTTGCAAATAAGCATAGTTTTACGCGATATATTCAACATTTGCAAGATAAGAAAAAGCGGTTGGAGAATCAAGAATATACGATTGCTTTATTTGGTGCGTTTAGTGCGGGCAAATCTTCTTTTGCCAATGCATTGTTAGGGGAAAAAGTATTACCTGTTTCACCGAATCCGACGACAGCGGCTATAAATCGTATTTGTCCTGTTTCTGAAGAGCATAAACATGGGACAGCAAATGTGCATTTAAAAACGGCTGATCAATTGTTAGACGATGTTAGAAATTCATTAAAAGTGTTCAATTTGGATTGCCAATCTTTAATAGAAGCGAATGAACAAATTCGTACTTTAAAACGATTAAATAAAAGTGAAGGAAGGGAGAACATTCATCTTTCATTTTTACTTGCATTTGCAAAAGGCTTCGAACAGTACAAAGAGCAATTAGGACAAACGCTTGAAACAAATATTCAACAATTCCAAGCTTTTGTCGCAAATGAGGAACAATCGTGTTTTGTTGAATCCATTGATTTGTACTATGATGTTCCATTTACAAGAATGGGCATTACGTTAGTCGATACACCGGGAGCAGATTCGATCAATGCACGCCATACAGGAGTAGCGTTTGAATATATTAAAGAATCTGATGCGATTTTGTTTGTCACTTACTATAATCATGCATTTGCAAAAGCAGATCGTGAGTTTTTAATTCAACTTGGTCGTGTTAAAGATGCATTTGAACTCGATAAAATGTTTTTTATTGTGAATGCGATTGATTTAGCAGAATCAGAGGAAGAATTACATGAAGTATTGGACTATGTGAATGACCAACTTACTCAATATGGCATTCGTTTTCCAAGATTGTTTGGCATTTCTAGCTTATTGGCGATAAATGGGGAAGTAGAGCAATCAAAGCTGCCACATTTTCAGAAAGCATTTGAGCAATTTTTACAATATGATTTATTAAAAATGGTACTACAATCTGCTGAAAAAGAGCTTGAGAGAGGAAAGCAAATGGTAGATGCCATCATTTCTTCTGCGAGTGAGAGTAATGAACAAAAAGCAGAACGTAAACGGCAATTACATACTGCAAGAAAACAGATTGAACAGTTACTGCTTGATGCTAAACCAGACCAGATCATAACGAATGTCAAACAAGAGAAAAAAGAATTGCTATTTTATGTGAAGCAACGTGTCTTTTACCGCTTTCCTGACTTTTTTAAAGAAGCGTTTAACCCTGCTACTGTCTATAATCGTGAGGGGCTGAAACATGCGTTAGCAGAATTGCTTGACAGTGTAGGGTATGATTTTGCACAAGAATTTCGCGCGACGACACTGCGTCTTGAAGCTTATTCCAAAAAAATGTTTCATCAAGTGTTTGCACAGCTTGAAAAGGAAATACAAATATTAAACAATGAATTAAGTATGACGGATTTTGAACTGGAGAATAGAAAAACACCAGAATTTCCAAATGCATTTCAACATATTAACAATAAGCCTTTAGAACAAACGTTTAAACATTTTAAAAATGCGAAATCATTTTTTGAAAAAAATGAAAAGCAAGCAATGCAAGAAGAGTTGCAATCATTGCTTGAATTAGAGGCAGACATCTACTTACAGTCTCAAGATGAGAAATTGGAAAGTATGCTACAAACTTGGATAAAAGATGAGCACGAAAGAATGATAGCTGAAATAATTGCGGATATCACAGAACAATTTGAGGGCTGGTTCGAAGCTTTAGAACAAACGGTTAATGTAGAAGAATGGAAACACATTAGTAAGCTATTGTAAATAACTATTATATAGAAGAAAGGAAGTATTCATTTGAATGAAATAAAAAGCATTGAATGGTTGAAGAACCATTTTCGGGATGAACATCTTGTAGTTATTGACTGCAGATTTTCATTAGGAGACCCTGATTATGGAAGAAGGGTATATGAAGAGGGACATATCCCTGAAGCGATTTTCTTTGATTTAGAAAAAGATTTATCAAACCCTCCTCAACAGCACGGCGGTAGACATCCGTTGCCAGATTTACATCGTTTTATTGAAAAGTGTCAAGCTGCAGGAATTGATGACCAGTCTACAATAGTTGTTTATGACGATGGAGAAGGTTCATTTGCAAGCCGTTTTTGGTGGTTACTAACTTTTTTAAATCATCCGCACGTTTATATTCTTGATGGAGGCTACACTGGCTGGAAGGAAGCTCAATTGCCGACTACGACGGATATTCCATCCCCTGTAAAAACGAATTACCGGCCTGAGCCAAATGATGAAATGATCGTATCTTATGAAGATGTGAAACAGGCTGTCGCTAAAAAAGATCGAATCTTAATTGATTCACGTGCAAAAAATCGTTATCTTGGAATAGTAGAGCCAATCGATCGGGTACCAGGACATATTCCTGGTGCGATAAATATTGAATGGACGGATAGTTTAAAGAATGGTTTATGGCAGCCATTAGAAAAACAACAAGAACGATTTCAACTTTTAGACAAAAACGAAGAAATCATTGTTTATTGCGGATCAGGCGTGACGGCGACACCGAACTTTCTAGCATTAAAGGCAGCAGGGTTCCGAAATGTTAAGCTGTATCCCGGCAGCTACTCTGATTGGGTATCCTATGAAGAAAACCCAGTAGAGAAAGGTGAATCATGAGCTTCATGATCATAATGTAAACATATTTAATTATTCTGTTTATTTTAAAAAAATAATAAAAAACGCGTTACAAAATATAACATTCTATTGACAAAAAAACTTACATCGAATATAGTAAAAATATAAAAGAAAAGGAGAGTTCAAATATGAGTCGAAAAGAAATTCGCCGCTCAATGCCGCTATTATCCATTGGTACAGTAATGAAATTGACTGAACTGTCTGCTCGGCAAATTCGTTATTATGAAGAACATGAATTGATTTCTCCTGAAAGAACAGAAGGCAATCGTCGACTCTATTCTTTGAATGACGTTGACCAGTTATTAGAGATCAAAGATTTATTGGATCAAGGAATTAATTTGGCCGGCATTAAAAAGATTTTTAATATGAAACATGAACATAAAGAAATTCCTTCAGCATTGCTTGCGAAAAAACAAGTAACAGATGAAGAAATTCGCAAACGTCTTAGACAAGAGCTTTTACAAGCGGGACGCTTCCAGCGACCTAGTCAGAAGCTAAACGATATACCTAGATATTTTCATTAATGGTTCAAAGCTAGCTTTATAGCTTTTGATATATTTTTTATGTCCAAAGGGAGGAAAAGGTTACATGGCAAAGTATACACGCGAAGACATTACAAGAATTGCTAAAGAGGAAAACGTAAAATTCATTCGTTTACAGTTCACTGACATTTTAGGAACAATTAAAAACGTTGAAATCCCTGTAAGCCAATTAGAAAAAGCACTTGATAACAAAATGATGTTTGACGGTTCTTCTATTGAAGGTTTTGTACGTATTGAAGAATCCGATATGTATTTATATCCAGATTTAGATACATGGGTTATTTTCCCTTGGACTGCTGAAAAAGGAAAAGTTGCTCGTTTAATCTGTGACATTTACAATCCAGATGGAACACCTTTTGAAGGAGATCCACGCAACAATTTAAGACGTGTATTAAGAGAAATGGAAGCTCTTGGATTCACTAAATTTAATTTAGGACCTGAACCAGAATTTTTCCTATTCAAACTTGATGAAAAAAATGAACCTACTCTTGAATTAAATGATAATGGCGGATATTTCGATTTAGCTCCAACAGATTTAGGTGAAAATTGCCGTCGTGATATCGTGTTAGAACTTGAAGAAATGGGCTTTGAAATTGAAGCTTCTCACCATGAAGTAGCTCCAGGACAACACGAAATTGACTTTAAATATGCTGATGCCATTACTGCATGTGACAACATTCAAACATTTAAACTTGTTGTGAAAACCATTGCTCGTAAACATGGCTTACATGCAACATTTATGCCAAAACCATTATTCGGTGTGAACGGTTCTGGAATGCACTCTAACCTTTCTTTATTCAAAGGAAAAGAAAATGCATTCTTTGCTGAAGGTGAAGGAGAATTGCAATTAAGCGAAACGGCTTTTCAATTTATTGCAGGTATCATTAAACATGCACCTAACTTTACAGCAGTGACGAACCCAACTGTTAACTCATACAAACGTTTAGTACCAGGTTATGAAGCACCATGTTATGTAGCTTGGTCAGCTCGTAACCGTAGCCCGCTTATTCGTATTCCAGCTTCTCGCGGCTTAAGTACTCGTGTTGAAGTACGTAGTGTAGACCCTGCTGCAAATCCATACTTAGCAATGGCTGTATTACTTCAAGCTGGTTTAGATGGTATTAAAAATAAATTAGAAGCTCCTGCTCCAGTTGATCGTAACATCTACGTTATGACGAAAGAAGAAAGAGAAGAAGTAGGTATTATCGATCTTCCAGGTACTCTATACCAAGCACTATCAAACTTGCAATCTGATGAAGTGATGGTTAAAGCACTTGGCGAACACATTCTTGAACATTTCATCGAAGCAAAAGAAATCGAATGGGATATGTTCCGTACACAAGTTCACCCTTGGGAAAGAGAACAATACATGCAAATGTATTAATACATAAGCCCCTTGATACCTCTGGTATTAAGGGGCTTTTTGATTGTGGGTGAAAAATGACATGAAGTTTTTAAAATAAATCACCCACAAATCACCCACAAAAATATTCAATAATCATTGAGAATATCATTCATATGATCCTCAAATTTATTCAAACTATCTTTCTCTATTTTTTCAGATATATGTGCGTAAACATCGGAAGTAATTTGAATACTCCCATGTCCCAAACGCTCTTGGACATATTTCATATCAGCACCAGATTCTAGTAGTAAGACGGCATGTGTATGTCTAAGAGAGTGAATCGGGATTTGTGGTAATTGAGCATTATTAAGTATGCGTTTAAAAGCGTTGAATAACGAAGACTTTGGCATGATACTTCCATCATTTCGGCAAAGGACTAAATTGAGGTTATGCTTATAAATTTCATTTAAGGCTAGCTTGTTTTTATTTTGATATTTTTTGTGGAAATAAAGATCATTTATAAGAGATTTACTAATTGTTATGGTTCGAACAGAGTTGTAGGTTTTTGGATCATTAAATAATTCTTTTTCATGTTTTGCAGTAAAGTCCAATGTTTTGTTTATATGGATCGTTTGATTTTTAAAATCAATATCAGTCCATTGAAGGGCAGCTGCTTCACCCTTTCGCATACCTGTTTCAATTAGTACTTTAAAGAAAATCCAATAAATATAATCGTACTTATAGGCCTCCTGCAAAAAAGTTGATATGTGTTTTGATTCCATAAACTTCATATCATATTTTTTTTGAGTACCCTTGATAGTAGCTCCATGTGAAGGATTTTTTTCTATTTTATTTAAGATAGTTGCCTTTTCGAGTGCATTGTACATGGTACCATGAATAATTTCCACCGTACGCTTACTATATCCTTGTTTTGTTAAGTAATTAAGAAATTTTTGATACATAATTGGTCTCAAGTCTTTTAAGAGAATATCTTTAAAATACGGAATGATATGATGCTCTATATTTCTTTTATGTAATTCAAATGTATTTTTCCGAACACTACCACTTTTGTATTCATTTAGCCAGTTCTCTAAATAATTTTTTAATGAAATATCAGTTGACTCATAACCATCCATTAGTTTCTTTTCTTCGTTAGCCGCAGCTAATTGCGCTTCTTTTTTTGTAGCAAATCCACGCTTTGATCTTTCTTTATATTGATGTGTAAAAGGATCTTTATAACGAATTCTATATTCCCATCCAGTTGATAATTTTCGAAAACTAGCCATTACAATTCCTCCTTGTGAAATGCTATTAATCTATCAAATAACTAGTCACAAATAAATGCATTTTCAGGTACATTTCCATTCAAAAAATAACCTCGTCTTTTTAATTGGTTCAACCGTTGCAAACATAATTTCTTAGAGACTTTGAACATCTCAGACATTTGTTCTAACACTAATGGATCATCAAAGCGAATATACTTTAGCATGTGATAGGGGATTGCTGCATAAGTAACAAAATGCTGTGCATCCCATTCTTGGAGTTCACGAAATGCCTCCGGCATCATAGTTTGTATTCCGGCATGTCTAAGGATATGACATAATTCATGAAAAAATATTTCTCTGTGAAGTTCCGCTGATTTCCTACAATCAATATTAACTCCTCTATATCTGCCTACTACTTCAAAATATGAATTTATTGGTTTGTGATGGATATATATTTGTAGGTACTGAGCAACTGTATAGATATTTATCTGGTCTGGGTGGGTAATTTTTAATTTTAAATATAATTTTATAACCCAATCTTCTAAATGACTTGTACAGTACTTAATTTTTTTCATTTAAAGCTCACCTTATAAAACGAATGTATGTTCTATTTTAATTGTAAAACAAAACTCTTTCATATGGAAGAAAGAGTTTTTAAGAACTTAAGTGAACGGATGAATATATTTTTAAAAATTCTTCTGGATAAATAATTTTTGTCGATTTTGAAAAGAACATGTATTCAATTCCACGCATTTTTCTTTGAGCAGTATAAGTTAAAAAGTATTCTAAGTAAGGTAAACCAGTGTACATTTCTTTAATTTTATCATTATGATCATAGGTTACTATCCATACGTAATCACTTAACGTATTTTTAATTTTGGTTGCTAATTCAGCATGATCTTTTTGACTATAGAAATTAGTATACAAAGATGGCCCTTTTTCAAAATATGGTGGATCAAAAAAAGTAAAAGAATTTTCATTTTTTTTGATTACAGTATCAATGAATTCATAAGCATCCTCATTATAAATTGAAATCCGATCTTTTTTAGATGATATCTTTTTTATTTTACTTATTATTTTGCTCTTGTTAAATCTACAATCAAGTTTATATTTGCCCTTTTGTTCTTTTCCCCCTATAACACCCGCCTTTATTATTCCTGAACGATTTGTACGGTTTAGGAAAAGGGTACTAAAACCTAACGTTAATTCGTCAATGTTCTCTTTGAATTCTTGGATTTTTTTTTGTTTATACCATTCATCCATAGAGATTTCACAATCAATAATTTTCTGTATAAGTTTATCTGGAAAATTAACAACAGAGTACCAAAAACTATATATTGATCTATCATAATCGTTGATTATGATTTTATCAACTTCATCATTTAGTAAGAGAGAAATAGCAACACCAGCTCCACCTGCATACGGCTCTATATAGGTTTGCTTATCATTAATTTTGATTAGTTCTCTTACATAATTATAAGTAGAATGTTTCCCCCCAGGATATCTAAGCGGAGAAAGTGTTCTGGCCATAAAATCACCTCAACCATATATTATAATAATTATTTAAATTTGGCCAGAATAACGAATACTAGTAATTAGTAATATACAACTTTTTAATAAAATCAATTGCAAGATTGAATTGGAAAAAAAACTCTCCTAAATCATCTTCGTTATCGTGGATCCAGTACCTTAGGAGCTCGGTTTTTTCAAATATTAATTGATGTCTTCTAAACCATTCTTTGTAGTGTTCTCTGTATTTTTTGTCATTAGCATTTTCTAATCTATCATTTATATCATTTAAAATATTATCTCTGACAAGCTGTGAATGTATATATTCTTGATTATCAATCCAATAAGGATGATCTGAATTTTTAACTAGTTCCTCAAGATAATGATGAATTGTATATTCAGGAGACAATTCTCCTGGTAAAATACATATATTTTCATTTTCATCAATAATCTGTTGATATACCGTGCGTTTTTTTACATCTCCATCAAGCAAGATGATGACACTTTTAAAATATGAATCTTTAGATGGTAATTTTAGTAGAGTATCACAACTTATATTTGCGCTAATTTTGTTTAATCGTACACCATCTAAATTTACACCATCTGAAAATTTTAAGATTGATTGCAGGAGGAACTTTGCCTCTGCATCTTCCATATAAACTTTAATTTCTTGAAAATCATCATTAAAAGTTGCATATCTTAGAAACATATCATTTTTTATTTTTTTATAGTTTGGTTCTTTCATTATCATAGGTCTAATTGTATTTTGAAGATATACAACATTATAATGTAATCGGTTATCGGCAGGATTTTGTCTGGTTTGTATCTGTCTTCCAATCACTTCTTTAATTACTGTCAAAGAATGAGAGGTACAGATAATCTGTAACATTAAACTTTTTGATGCTTTGTCTAGAACTGTAATTAACTTTTCTTGAGCAGAAGGATGTAGACAGGCATCTACTTCATCTATGATTAATAATCCTCCTTTATATTCCTGCCCAAGTTCTCTTTTAAGCTTTCTGAATGAAATAATTGAAGTCAATATAGAACTCAGGCTATCCTGTCCTAAAGATACAGACTGATAGGGATAGTCTTCAAATGTTGGACCTATAGAACGTTTAGTACTATGCCTTAAATTTTGTTTTGAAGCTTTTTCAGTGTTGAGGTGTTCATCTCCGATTATTTCTTTATATTTTGTATTCATATAATTTAAATCACTCTCATCAACGTTAGTACTGGTCAATGAATATAAACTTTGATCTGATTCTCCAATAGGAATCACCCTGCTCATCCCTACATAGAGTGTAGGGATTGGAACTTTTGCACTAGAACCTATGTCTTGAACAGGTGCATTTATTTGTTTTCCATCACGATTTGCGTTTCTTGGTACAACTTTTAAGCGTCGATCTCCGTGTTTAGAAATACTGCATGTTTTATATATTTTTTCCTGGTTGTATTCATATTCCATTAAAACTGAGTATTTTGATTCTTTGTCTTGAATATAATCATAATCAGCATCTAAATGAAATATTTCTTGAAACTGACTTTGAAATATTTTATCAAAATAACTTTTATGTCCTTTGAGCTCTGAACCGTTGGCAATTAGCCCTAGGATAGTTGACTTCCCGATACCATTATGACCAGCAATTACAGTAATTCTTTCTCCTATATTAATTTTTATGTTTCTAAGCTTTCTAAACCTAAAGATATTTATCCAATTTATTTTATTCCTCATACAGGTACATCTCCATAATTCTAAATAATACAAAAAGACAACGTCCCAGCTAGACGCTATCTCCAATTAATTGGAATAGATTTTAAACTATTTATTATTTTGATTTCTTTCCTTCGCTAATTTAACAATCATTTTAAAATGTTCTTCAATCATTCGCACATCTTCGGGAGATAAGTTTTTCCACTCTTCAATATCAAAAAATCCAATTTGATCAAGACCGTACTCTTTAACTAGCTTAGTGATCTCAGCTAGGGAATCATAATAATCATGTGACTTATCATCTTCACCTGTTAAATAAGAGACTGAGACACCGTATTTATCAGCAAGTTTTCTAAGGGTATCTAAGGATGGCTCTCTACGTCCTTGTTCATAATATCCATACCCACTTTCGGTAATGCCTAAAAAATCAGCAATGTCTTTTTGCGTGAGCTTATTTAATTTTCTAAGTGACCTTAGTCTTTCAGCGAGTATTGACATTTTAATACTCCTTTATATTTTCTTAAATTCAATTATACAACAGTCAGTTGGGTGTAAAAATATAATTGTTAAAAAACAACAAAAAATTGGGTTTTTCATTGACAAACAACTTTTTGTTGGGTAATATTAAGACAACAAAAAGTTGGGGGTGAGAGATTGAAACAAAGGAGAGACAAATTAGTTTTATTAAGAAAATCAAAAGAATATCTTCAAAAAGATGTTGTAGATATATTAGATAAAAAATACAATATTATTATTTCTGATAGTTATTATGGAATGATTGAGCAAGGTAAAAGAACCCCAAGCCTTACAGTTGCCCTTGCGATTTCTGATATTTTTCAAGCTGATCCAAACGAAATTTTTTTTGGTAAAAAACAACAAAATGTTGTGTTACGGAGATAAGAAAAGTTATGAAAACGAATCATACCCGCAAAAACATTAACTAGGAGGTGATATGGGCATGAAGGAATTAAAAAAAGGCAACAGAGTATTAAAAGATATCGAACATGCTGTGAATGCTTGCTATCTCGACTAAATAATTACCTTTAAAATGATTCTACTAAAGAACATGTCACATTCAAATAAATAATTTGGTACAAAAAGGAGCAACTAAACATGAAATTAGGTGAGGAACTTGCTGAAGCACGTAAACGAAATGGACTCACCCAAGAACAATTAGCAGAACAATTACCCATTTCACGCGAGAGCTTAGCAAAATATGAAACTGGAAAAAGGAGTTATCCAGAGGACATGCGCCCAATTATTGCTAACGCAGTCGATGATCCAGAGTTCTTCTTTGATAATTGGGAAAACGCTACTGGCTATGTATCCATTCCTTATTTTGACGGGGAACATATCGATCAGCATCCAAGTAGCATGGTCTTTTTGGTCAAACTTGAAACGGATGAAGCCCTAGAAAAGCTTAAGCAAATTCATTGGCACAAATCGATACATACAAGATCGGAAAGAGAAAAAGAAGAAATTAAACAATTACTCTTCGAATTACTAGACGCAGCTGCAAGCATGATCAACTTAGTTGCTGTTATTTGTAGAGAACATAAATTTTCTATGAAAAAAATATTTACTCAATGGCGTTTGTCTCTTAGATCAAGAAAATATATTAACAGAGATATTTAAGAAAGTGGGTGTACTCAATGATCAATATTCAAGTTGATGAAAATGAGGTAAGAAAGCTTTATTTAGAAAAGATTGAGGAACAAATAAAAAAAATAGATACGGAGCTTATTTTTTGGGATTCTGCCGAGTTAAAACGTAGGACCGGCATGAGTTGGGGAACGATCCAGAAAGAATTTTTCTTTGATCCTCGATTTCCAAAATACAAAGTGGGGAGAGATTGGCGTTTTCCTGCTGAAGAAACGAAGCAATTTCTTATTAATTGGTTGAAAGAACAGCCAAGAAATTAGGAGGAAGAAGAAATGATAATGATTGATCAGTTTTTAAAGACGGATTTTAAACGTGTTATTAATGAATATCATTGTTCAATTCAATTGTGTAAGTCGATAACAGAATTTATTCGCGAGAATAATTTCGAAAAAAGTATTCAATTTACAGAGGACTTATTAAAATCACTGAAAGTGTTGCAAGAATTTAAACAAAAAAAGTCCAAATGTAATATTGAACTTACAAAAATAGCTCATAATCTTGTTCAAAAAAATGTGAAGGCCGAAACGATCAAATATCAGAAAAGGGAGGCTTAACAATGGGATTTATATGTTTTGGAATCTTCTTTATTCCTGCAACACTTATCGGACTTGGGCTTCTTATTTGGTGGGTGAATAACGATGTCAAGCAATGCTTTAGAAAGTTCATTCAAAGAGCTTATCGCTGAGTTTAACACCATCCCTTATACACAAAGGGGGAAAGTAGCCACTTATATGTTGTCTTTATTTCAATACACGTTTGATAAAGACGGAAAACAAAGTATGAGTAAAGAAGAAATTCATAAGTGGCTCAATAAAGCGATTAAGCATTCAAAAGCTGAGTAATAGATTATTTCGGCAGGGTTTGGTTCTTGCCGTGAGAAGCTGAAATAGGGAGTATGTTGCAATGAAAAGGGCTGAGAATCCGGGAGTAATTGATAGCGAAACCGAAAACTGCGGTTTCAACTTCTCACGGTGCGAATTAGCACTATAAAAATAGTTATTTCTAAGATTGAAAGGAGAAAAGGACGTTGGAAATGATGAACTATTTTGAAGGAAAAACGTTAACTGGACTTGTTCCAGACAACATTGAAAACGATGTAAAGTCAATTTTTACTGTTTATGAAGTCTGCGTGTTGCCAAATAAACAAGTTATTGTCAAAGTGCCAAAAGTTGAATATGAAAAAGTTGCTGAATTTAATGACAAAGTAAAAAAAATATTACTGCAAGTAAAAGAGAAAAATAGCGTACTAGCTGAAAAACTAGCACGCCGACATAGAGTTATTTAACAGAAATTGATTTTATTGCTGACGTAAAATAAAGAGTTTTATCTTCACCGTCGCCAATGCTAAATAAATCATGTGAAAGAAGAAATCCGGCTATTCCTAATCTTTCATCTTTTGTTGCTAAGGCTGATCCATTTTTTTCAAAGTCGCCTTGCAAATTGCCAATGTATTTTTGTTTTAGATAAAAAGTTGGTTGTTCATCAGTTATTGGAGCATTGTCAATTCCAATTAATATTGTATCAGGATGAACTTCAATTTTTTCACCATCAAGCATATTTATAGTGACCATGTTATCGCCTCCTTTCAAAACTATTTTAGCAAAGAAGATTATAGAAAAGGGGAGTTGCATTTTGAAATTATACAGAAAGGAAGTGAATCTACTTGCCAACTAAACTAGGTAGGATCGTGATTAAAGAAGAGTTCGTTGAGTTAACAGGAGATTTTAAGCTAGCCATTGTCTTAAATCAAATGATCTATTGGTCTGAGCGTGTAGCTGATTTTGACAAATTCATCAAAGAAGAGAAGGAAAGAATGGAAGCTGCACTACTAGATTCTTCTGCTTTAGACCTTCAAAACGGATGGATTTATAAGACAGCTGAGGAGCTTGCTGATGAGTGCATGATCACTAAATCAGAAGCAACAATGCGCAGATACCTCGAAAAACTTTGTGAGTGTGGATGGTTATCAAAAAGAACGAATCCGAAATACAGATGGGACAAGACTTTGCAGTATCGTGTGAACTTGTTTCAAATTCAATCTGATTTAAATAAAATGGGTTATTTTCTCGAAGGATATCAGCAAGTATTGGAATCAAAAAAACAGAATGACGAATCGAATTTTCAAAATGACGATTCGAGAAATCAAAATGAAAGTTCGAGCGATCAAAATGACGATTCGAATTTTCACAATGAGCGTTCGAACTTTCACGGTGAAAGAGCAATACCAGAGATTACTTCAGAGATTACTTCAGAACTTAAAAAAGAATTAGAAGGAGAAGCGCCCGCGCAGAATCCATTCAGATTTTTTGAAGAAAATGGATTTGGAGTTATTGGCAGTTATATATCCCAAAGAATTATTGCTTGGTGTAACGATTTAAGTGACGAACTCGTTATCGAAGCCATGAAAATAGCAATTGAACAGGATGCTAAAAAGTGGAGATTTATCGAGGCTGTTCTTAAAGATTGGGATGACAAGCAAATAAAAACGGTAGATCAGGCTAGAGCCTATCAAACCAAACGCAAGAATAGCCAATCTAAACAATTTTCTTCTCGTAAAGGCAAATCATTGAGAACAGAAAAGCTACCAGCATGGTACGAGAAAGAGCACTTGAAGGAGCAGCCATCAAGCAATGTGCCAGTAAGTTCGAATGGTGAAAGCTTGGAGGAAAAAAGGAAAAGGCTAGAAGCGATTCGAGCACAATATAAAAGCTGAAATGAGGGTTGGAAGTGTTAAATCGTGTTGTTTTAGTGGGAAGGTTAACAAAAGATCCTGATCTACGATATACACCAAATGGACATCAGGTAGCGACTTTTACACTTGCTGTGAATCGAACGTTCTCTAATCAGCAAGGAGAAAGGCAGGCAGACTTTATTAACTGCGTAGTTTGGAGAAAGCTTGCTGAGAATGTCGCGAATTACTTGAATAAAGGAAGCCTAGCAGGTGTGGATGGCAGGCTTCAAACGAGAACGTATGATGATAAATCTGGTAAGCGTGTTTATGTAACCGAAGTGATTGCAGAGTCAGTACAATTTCTAGAATCAAAGAAAAACAATCAATCTGGCAATCAAAATCAGCGTAACTCTGATCATGGACCATTTTCAGATACAACTGATTTTCCACCAATAAGTGAGGATGATTTACCATTTTAGGTACAAAAAAAGCCGGGCAATGAGCCCAGCGACAAATAAACACTATACATGTTTATTATACCACATACATAAAGGGGTGTGTCGCTTTGGCTAAAAGAATTAAAGAAGTTGACTTACTAGATGATATGACGATTAAACAAGCTTTAGAACCAGATAAAGTTGTTGTTGTTGTCCTCGACGGTAAACGAGGAATCGTCAGGAAATGTGAAGCTGTTGAACACGGTGAAACGATTGTTGAAACGATAAACGGTAAATTTAAAAAAGTCCATTTTCATGAATCTGAATTGGCTTAATGTTGATAAGTCTATTTTGAAACAAAGTCTGTACCTTTTCTAGTTGGTAAAAGGTACAGATATCTAAAATTTTGATTTTTAAAAATACTGATAGTGAATCACCAACGTCAGGAGGCGGGGTATTGATGGCTATGTCCATCGGCAAATCACTGAAATCGGATGGTATTAACGTCGGGAAAATCGAAAGTCAGTTTATGAAGAAAAAAAGAGCAAAAATATATATTGCACTAGAAGAAATCGATTTTATTTGGGATACCCGGGAGATACGTGAATTTATACAAATGTGGAGAAAAGGATTCTCCGTTAAATATATTGCAGATTATTTTGAACGTCCAGAAATTGATTGTGTCTTATTGGTAATGGATTTGAGCATAAAAGGCAGAATTAAGCCAAGATTAAACGGGCTGTTCTAACAAGAGGTGATCAAATGGGCAAAGATTCTAGAAAGCGAGAGCAGCCTAAACAGGCTGTTTCCACGCTTAATGTAGAGATCATGAAGGCTTATAATGCTGGCTATAAAAAAGGCGCACAGGAACAAAGGTTAGCAGATTTTAAGAAAATGATGTCATGGATTGAAAGTTTACAAGAAATATATGGTGTCGGTGAAAGGACACAGTTTAAGATAGGACATTATTTTCTAAGGAATTTTACAAAGGGTGATTCAAATGCCACGAGTTGAACGTGAAATGATGGTTGAATGGCTGCATATATGCACCGGATATTCCAGAGAATTTTGGGATAAGTGCACTGATAAACAATTAGAAATGGAATATAAAATACATGTGATTGAAGGGGATCAGTGGAATGAATAAGGCCAAATATAAAAGGAGACTTAAAAAGGAATTTAAGCGCCGTCAAAAAATGATTCGTATGCATCACTGGAAAAGGTTGTTTGTCCAATCTGGATTTTTGAAAGAGTAGTAGAAAAATATTGCGAAAGGAGGAAATATTAATGGATATTATGCCAGTTTATGTTGTTCCGACCATATTGCGAAACAAGGAAGGAGAGACAAACGATGAAAAAGGATGCATGGGTTTTACGTCTAAAAGACGAATCAAAGGAAGATTACATGACGGGTGATTATTATTTTGATGATAAAGGTGAGGATGTTGATTGGTTAACGAAGGATTTAAACAGTGCAACATTATTTGAAGATAAAGAATGTGCGATAAAAAACTTCAAACTTCATGAAAAGACTATTTTTGATAAGTTTGGAAAAGGTGCAATTTGCAATTTTGGATATACAAATCTCATGAAACATTTTGAGTTTGTTGAAGTTGAGATTGAAATTGATTAATTCGTAGTACGATCATACTGCGAAACAAGAAGGGATGCGATTAAAGTTCTTATTGAATACGAGGTATTCTCATTAGTAGCGTGTGTTTTTGCATTATGTGTACTATTTATTTTATGGAAATTAAAATGACATAAAAATTGCGTCAGGGCGATAAAATGAAAGTTGTTTATGTAAAATGGCATAACAATTATGAATTTGAATTAGGCAAGGAATATGAAGCGAAGTATTATAAAAAGCCCACTTTTTTATAAAGAAGGCTTTTAGAAGGATAAATCAGTTATTTTTCACTATGATTAAATTTGTCTTTGTAGAAAATGTAATCAACTTTGTGTTTTGTAGCCATTAATTGAGAAGCTAATATTGCAGTATATATTGTTGTTAGAAGAACAGCTAATACACCAATTTCTAATACAGAATCATTTTTTGACATAAAGTTACACCTCCTTCTAAATGTATCTTTTCTAAATTAGAAAAATTTATACGAAGGATAGTTAGTGATATTGGAAAGAGAAAGGAAGGGTGAAGGGAAATCTCTGTATTTAAAATAATACTACGACGCATTTTAAATATAAATATACACATGGTATAATTACTAAATAATCAATATGTCCAAGTAACGGATAAAGCGTGCGGACACTGACTAAGACAGCTTAAATGCTGTTTAGTTGGTGTCCTTTTTTATTTATTAAAAGGGGGAAATAGTATGGGTGATCAATTAAGCTTTTTTGAACTAAAGGAGATTGATCGAAAAAGAACAAAAGAAAAAGTTGAGGCTAAACTTGAAAAATTTCGTGCTTGTTTATTGACTCCAGAACTAAATAGCAGACCTAAAATAACTCCAAACTATTCTTTTGATATTCCACCAACATTTAGTAATGCTTTTCACTCGTCAACCGAAGATGCAGCCATCGCTAACGCTGATTACGTTGTCGAACGAAGCCATTACATTAAACGAATATCAATGGCAGTGAATCGTCTTAAATTTAAAGAAAGAGCCATTATCATACGTAGATATATGTCCGAAGATGAAGTTAGGGATTGGGAAATCTGCAATGAACTCCATATGTCAGAAAGAACTTACAGAAGAATAAAATCAAGTGCCTTTTATAATTTAGCGTTTGCCCTCAACATTGTGGTTTATAAAGAACAGGAGGATAAAGATCATGAACTTTGTCCAGCCAATTAGAGATTCAGAAAAGATTGAAAAAATGAAGGCACATTTAAAAAGAAAAAGTGAACGTAACTATATTTTGTTTTTACTTGGGATAACAACCGGGTTGAGAATATCAGATATCCTGCAACTAAAAAAGGACGACCTGTTAAAGAGTCATATTAATATCAAAGAAACAAAAACAAATAAAAATAAAAGGGTCAAGATACCAGGCTACATTAAGAAAGAAATTATTCCATATGTTAAAAACCTTGCTGATGGAGATTATGTCATAAAAAGCCGTCAAGGAGTTAATAGACCAATTGATCGGTCAACAGCCTATCGTATTTTACGTGAGGCAGCTGAACAAGTAGGATTATCGGAAATCGGTACTCACACGCTTAGGAAAACCTTCGGTTATCATTTTTATCAACAGACAAAGGATGTAGCTTTGCTGCAGGAATTATTTAATCATTCTCGTCCAGATATTACAAAAAGATATATTGGTATTAATCAAGATACATTAGATAAGGCAATGGACAAATTTAGGATTTAGTCCTTTTCTTTTTAGCATTAACTACAACATAAAAAATCATGGCGTGCAGTCATTTTTAAAAGTTTGTTTAAACCATGAGTACCAACGCTTTCAGCGTTTAGGCGAGTGCAACAGTCTATGTATTGTATTGTACTCAATAAATTATTAAGGAGGAGAAAAAATGATTGTTAATCCTGAGGATTTAAAGTTAGTTCAAATTGAGGAAACCGAAAACATTACGATTATTGTTATTCAGTTTAAAGATGATTCACAAAAAATTTATGAAATAAAGAATGATTAAGGAAGTTGATCAAATGAATATAGAAGAAGCAAAACAACAAATAAAAGAAATTGAAAATTATATTAATCTCGTGGAAACATATGAACCGAAAACATTTGAAGAAGACGCAATCAAGACCTATGTATTAATAGAAAGTGTGAATAAGGCAGCAGTCGAATTAAACGAAAAAGGATATAGGGTTGGCAATCGTAAAGTTTGTGGAAAGGATATTACAAATATTATTTTGTCTAAGCCTAAAGATGATCTACACAAGATTGCTCAGCAAATGTTCAAATCCAATAGAAGAAAGTCTGTGCTTAGAATATAAAATGTAAATGACCGTTTTATGACCGAAAGATGACCGTATAATGGCAGAATTTTTCATTTTAAACGTGCTAATATTGTAGTATGAAATAAAATAAAAACTTACGATTTCATTTCAACCAAATAATCTATTATCAAGTTTTGCGGATGCCAAGGATATATCTATTATAGATAATGGTTGAGTTGTATCGGTAATATCTTTAACTGTTTTCAAAGTGAAGGACATCCAATATTTTATTGGGTGTCTTTTTCTGAGGTAGTGATATGAAACCTAATTGATGGAAAGTTAATATGGGAGTCTTAGAGAGGAGAAGAAAAATGAATGATGCAATTGGAAAAGCAAACGAAGCCGTGATATTAGCAGATGGAGCTATTAGAATAGCAAATGAAGCAATCGTTAAAGCAAATGAAGCTTTAAAGGATGAATAGCAATGACTATTTCTCGTGAACGATTGAGATGGCTTGAGGGATTGATCAGAGAGGACAAGATGATTCCATTCTACAAATGGAGTGGATGGAGAAAGAAAAGGCAGGAAGCACTTGAACGTGATAACTATGAATGCCAAGAATGTAAGCGTGAAGGCAAGTATAGTCGAGCACAGAACGTCCATCACTTGAAGGAAGTAAAGGACAGACCTGACTTAGCTTTAACATTAGATAACCTTGAGAGTGTTTGTATCCAATGTCATAACAAGATACATGATAAGCGATTGAAGAAGGACAAACGTAAACCGTTTGTGATTGAGGAGCGATGGTGATGAGTGTAGAAGAAGTCTATGAAGCTTTTAATGTACCGAAGGGTTTAAGAAAAGGAATAAACAACACTAAATAATTCATTTGTATTGCTGGTGAGTCTATTATGCCCCCCGGTCAAAACTTTTGACCTTTTGGTGAGGGGACGGGAAACGCGGGGGAGCAATCGGAAAAAATATTTTTTTGATTTCCATGTGAGGTGAGAACAATGCCAAAAGTCGCTCGAAGTACTAGAAGAATGCGGGTTCGCACCGATTTGCATAATCAGTTAAAACAAAATAAAATGACCGCAAACCATTGGTACGACCTAGTTGAAGACTACATGGCATTGTGGGATATCAAAGAAGATCTGATTAAAAGTATAAAAAAATACGGTGCGATGGTCGTTGGAAGATATGGTCCTAAGAAAAATGACGCCGTATCAGAGTTACCTAAAATTAATAAACGAATGACTGAGATTTTATCAGTTTTAAATATTGAAAGTGTAGTTGTAGAGGATGATGGTGATGACA
The DNA here is from genome assembly GCF_011008565.1 of Heyndrickxia ginsengihumi. GTDB lineage: Bacteria > Bacillota > Bacilli > Bacillales > Bacillaceae_C > Weizmannia > Weizmannia ginsengihumi. The sequence continues at coordinate 45,234 of NZ_JAAIWK010000017.1, read as the reverse complement.
TATAAAAATGTGCTCAGCTACCAGACCCACCCTTATATTGAAGAGTATTTTCATTTGATTGAATCTGGAGAGATTCCGGCGTGCAAGGAACAGTTCCAATTAATTGCTTACTTAAAGAAAGTATTAAGTAGAAATGATATCTATATCAATGAAAAAATGGCTGAAAATAGTGTCACAATTCCTGCGCGTTATTTTCCGTATGAATTATTCCCGTGGCAAAAATTCTCGAATGTCTTTATTTTTGGTTTGCGTTGGAAAGAAGATGATTCGCTAGTATTTGACCGATACTTTTTTTACATGGGGCGCGGTGCTGGGAAGAATGGATTCTTTTCATACGATTCATTTTTCATGATGAGTAAGCAGCATGGGATTCCGCATTACGACATCGACATTGTTGCTACCTCAGAGGAACAGGCAAAAACAAGTTTTAAAGATGTTCATAGTGTTCTTGAAACTCCGGAGAATGAAAAGCGCCTAAAAAATGCTTTTTATAGATCAAAAGTTTCTATTATGAATAGAGCAACAAAAAGCGAAATGCGCTATAACACTTCCAATGCTCGAACAAAAGACGGTAAGCGCCCAGGCTGTGTTATGTTTGATGAAGAACATGAATATGACAATTACGATGCTATTAAAGTTTTTACCTCTGGCGGCGGTAAGGTTAAAGACTATCGTGAATTTCATTTTAGTACAGATGGTAATGTCAGGGGCGGTCCGTTAGATGATCTTAAAGAAGAGGCCCGAATGGTATTAAATGGAGAAATTGAGGACATTGGATTTTTTCCGTTTATATGTAAGCTGGATGACCCGGCGGAAGCAGATGATCCGGAAAATTGGCCGAAAGCTAATCCGTCACTGCCATATAATAAAACGCTGAAAAAGAAAATGCTCAAAGAATTTAATCTGGCCAAACGTAAGCCAGCCATTAAAATTGAATTTATGACAAAACGTATGAATAGCCCAATTGAAGATACCCGTTTTGAAGTTGCTAGTTATGAGGATCGTCTTGCTACGAATCAACCTATTCCACCACAATTAAAGGGTATGGATGCAATTGGTGGTGTCGATTTTGCGGACGTGCGAGACTTTTGTTCTGTTGGTGTTCTCATAAAATTCAAGGGAAAAAGGTATTGGCTACAGCACACGTTTATCCATCATATGGCTTTAGAATTACAAGATATTAATAAAGATATTATCCAACTGGCAGTTGACAAAGGGCTTGCAGAGATTGTGTATGGTAAATCTATTCCACCAGAGAAAATTGTTGCTTGGTTTGTAGAAACAGCAAAAAAATATTATATAAAGAAAATCTGTATGGATACTTATAGAGCTGCAATCCTTGGCCCAAAATTAGAAGAGGCAGGATTCGAGGTTGAAATCTGCCGTACAGGTAATTTCACTCATAGTAAACTCTCGCCAATTGTGGATGATGCATTTATTAACCAAACATTAGTATTTGGTAACGATCCATTAATGCGCTGGTACGTTGGGAATGTATATGTTGATTATTTGGCTAATGGAAATAAAGAATACAAGAAAATAGACAAAGAAAAGCGGAAGACCGATGGGTTTTTCGCCTTTTTGCATGCTCTTAATTGCGATGGAGAGCTTGAGGATTACGGAGACATTGACATTGATAGTATTTCAATCAATCCAATTATCGTTTAGGAGGTGAGGAAATTATGAGTTTTGGTAGCTGGGTAAAATCTTGGAACCCATTTTACAAAGATGTTGACGGAGAAATTCAAACTATTTTTGTTAGTTTGCTTGCAAAAGAAATATATAAACGCATCGCCGTGGACTCTTGCATTAACTTGATTGCGAATGCTTTGGTCAGGTGTGAATTTAAAACCATCCAAAAAGGCAAATCGGTAAAAGCAGATAACTATTATTTGCTAAACGTTGCACCCAACAAAAATCAAAATGCAACCGAGTTTAAAAAGAAAATGGTCAGTAATCTTTTTCGCAAAAACGAATGTTTGATTGTCATGGCGAATGATCAGCTTTTTATTGCTGACAGCTTTAAAGTTGATGAATATGTCATGAGAGATTCCATCTATTCCCAGGTAACTGTTGGAGATTTTCAATTTACCGGATCTTTTAATGAGTCCGATGTTATTTATTTAAAGCTAAATGATAAAGACATCATGCATGTTATCAATAGCTTTTATAAAGATTACGGGAAAATCCTAGAATCTGCAAAAGGCATATACAAGCGTTCAAATGCAAAAAAGTTTGTCTTAAAAGGTGAATTTTTAAGATCTCAAAACAATGATACGCAACAAAAAATCAATAAAATGATGACTGATCAATTTAAACCGTGGCTTGAGGCAGATAATGCAGGAGCTATTTTTCAACTTCAAAATGGCTATGAAATGGACGATCTTTCTGGAACGGGAAAAAACGGAGCCAGTAAACAAGATAGCAGAGACGTGCGTAGCTTAGTTGATGACGTTTTTGATTTTGTAGCAACAGCTTTTCATGTTCCCCGTGGTCTTGTCAAAGGCGATGTCGTGGACGTATCAAGCCAAACAAATAATTTCTTGATGTTCTGTATTAATCCATTGGTCGAACTAATTAGTGCCGAATTTAACAAGAAAATGTACGGAAAAGATGCCTATCTCGGAGGGAGTTATTTAAAAATCGATACATCCCGGATTAAGGTAACGGATCTAAACGACATGGCAACTGCCTTGGACAAGCTATTTGCCATCGCAGGGCTATCAATCAATGACATTATCGATATGGTAGGCGGTGAACGCATTGACGAACCTTGGGCAGATAAACGTTTTGTCACGAAAAACTATATGGATGCAAGTCAATTACAAAATGTGAAGGGAGGTGATGGGTGATGGAGAACGCTCTAGTCATGAATTATATCGAACCTAGATTCGAAATGAAAAATGATGACAAGAAAAATGAAACTGATCTGTACATGTATGGAACCGTAGGCGGTGGTTTCTGGTTTGGCGGTATTACATCTCGTGAAGTACGCAGTCAATTAGCTCAAATAAAAACACCTGTTATCAATGTTCACATCCATTCAAATGGTGGAGATGCCTTTGAGGGTGTGGCAATTTGTAACCTTTTAAAGAATCACAAAGCTACCATCAATGTTTATATTGATGGAATTGCTGCAAGTGCAGCATCCGTTATAGCGATGGGCGGAGATAGAATTATCATGCCAAAAAATACTATGCTCATGGTCCATCGAGCATCTAGTTTGGTTTACGGAAATGCTGAAAAGCTAAAAAAACAGGCTGATACTTTAGCCAAAGTAGATTCTGCTCTAATCGAGTCTTATACCAGTCGTTTTAAAGGTGAACAATTGGAGCTTGAAAAGCTACTTGATGAAGAATCCTACTTAACTGCAGAAGAGGCATTGGCTTATGGATTTTGCGATGAGATAGCAGAGCCGATAAAACAGGCCAATGATGAAGCAGATGATGAAGACGACGATGATCTTTACGAGGAAGAGACCGAGGACAATGAATTCGAAGATTATGCAAACAAAAAATTCGTAGCAATGATAAGTGCTTTTAATCTTGCAACACAAAATTTCAAAGGAAAAGAGTGATATAAATGCCAGTTAAAAATTTAGATAATGCAAAAATCAAGCAACAACAGCAACAAGATGAAGCGAAAGCAAAATTATTAGCCGCAATGAAAGACGACGATGAGAAAGCACTAGCAGAAGCCATGGTTGAATTTGCAAATGGTATCCAGGAGGATATTTTAGAAAAAGCGACTGCGGCCGCACAATCCGAGTTTAACGATCAACGTATTTTGACAGAACGTGGAGCTCGTATTTTAACCTCAGCAGAAACTAAATTTTACAATGAAGTCATCGCCAATGAGGGATTTGCAGGAGTAGAAGAATTAGTCCCTGCAACAGTAATTAATCGTGTATTCGATGAATTAGTTCGTGATCACGCTTTACTTAATGCGATTACTTTTGTAAACACAACAGGTATTACACAATGGATCACTAAAAAAGGCGATGTGAACCCAGCATTTTGGGGGAAATTGACAGATGCCATTAAAGAAAAAATGGATGATGGATTTGAAACCGTAAATACAAATCTATTCAAGCTTTCAGCTTTCATCCCAGTCGCAAAAGCGATGTTGGATTTGGGTCCTACTTGGTTAGATCAATACGTTCGCACGGTGCTTGCCGAAGCGATGGCAATTGCCCTTGAGGAAGCTGTGGTAAATGGAACTGGTAGTGATCAACCAATCGGAATGCTTAAAGATTTAGACGGTGCAGTAGTCAATGGAGTTTATCCAGATAAAGCTGCAACAGCAATCACAGACTTGAGTCCGAAAACACTTGGAGAAAAGGTGATGTATCCATTAACTCATGATGGAAAACGCACAGTTCCAAATGTTCTATTGGTCGTTAACCCTGCCGATTACTGGGCAAGAATTTTCCCAGCAACAACAGTCCTAACTCAAAGCGGCACTTATGCTTACGGAGTGTTACCAATCCCAGCAACGATCATTCAATCTGTCTCTGTTCCAGTTGGGAAAATGGTTGCTGGTATGGGTAAGGATTACTTCTTAGGAGTAGGATCAACTCGCCAAATCGAAGTGGCGAAGGAATTACGTATTTTAGAAGATGAAGATGTTTATGTAACAAAACAATATGCAAATGGTCGTCCATTGGATAACAATGCTTATCAAGTATTTGATATTAGTAGCATTGGTACAGACATCCCTACACCTTGATTATAAAAAATATAAAAATACGAATAGGAGCTGAATGATAATGGGTTACAAAGTATTGAATGATTTTATTGAAAAGGAACATAACAATACGCTTTATAAAGAGGGTGAGGAATACCCAAAACAAGGTTTTGAAGCGGATCCTGATCGGGTTGCCTATTTACAAAAGAAAAGAAATAAATACAAAATTGCTTTTCTTGGCGAAGAAGTGAAGCCCGCAGAAACGACGGTAGCAGAAGATCCGAAACAAGATGTTCAGACAGCACAAACTGTTGACGCACCAAAAACAGAAACTGCCGATACAGCTGCTAAGACTGCTGCTCCAACTGGCGATGGTAAGTAATGGCTTTGATAGATGATTTGTTAACCGAGTTAAAAGATAAATTACAAGTAACTTGGAATGATGATTCGACTAATCGGCAGCTTACTAGAATGCTAAATCGCGGGCAAAAATATTTTAACGAGTTATGTGGTACGGAATTTACATTTGAAGATTCTTCCCCTGAAAGGGAGTTGCTAATGGAGCGTTGCCGATATGATTGGAACAACGCTCTTTCTGATTTTGAAGACAATTTTCGTAAGGAATTAGGCAGATTAATTTTAAAAGTCGCTGCAGATGACTTTGAAGTAGGTGAAGAAGATGCCACTGGAACGGGTACGTGAGACCTTTAATGACGGGTTGTTGCAATACGGAACCTATAAAACAAAACGCTCTGAATCGAGGAAAGTTATCGGAAAAGAATTTGTTCCACAGGGTTCGCTTTTTTATCGTGAATTATCTGTCCGTGACAGTGATTACTTACAGTTCGGGGCAATGGGCTCCACCCTAGATTTAAAGTTAAAAACACCTATGCCTCCATCTTTACGAAAAATCGATAAAGAAAATTTGTTTGTACAAATTGACGGAGATGATTACATCATTATCAATACTGATCGTGATAGTAATTATCTCTATTTTTATTTGCACAAAGTGGATAAAAGGGAAGGTGATAGTGGTGAATGAATCAAGTAAAGCGCGTCTTGAAAAGTTAAATAATGCACTAATTAATAACCTCGAATCCACTTTAGGAATTAAAGTTTATCAGGATAGCGTAAGTGAAGATGAATTCAAAGTCGAATTAAAGGGAGTCTATCATTACATTATCTTTGAAACAGGCGGAATGCGTCGTGCTGATGATAAGAAATTTACGCTTTTGCAGGATGTTCTAATCCGTTTCTACGCTGAAAATGTGGATGACCTCGACGGTACTCAATTGGATGTTATTACTACGCTTGAAAGTTGCGGATATCAATTTGTTAGCTCTGATAAAGGCTATGTCCAAAAAGGACAAGAAGATGCCTATGTGGATTCAATCGAATTTAACTTTACGAGGTCTTTAAAATATGGCATCTAATGAGTGGAGTATGGACATAGGGAATATTGACCAACTTCTTAAAAACATGCAGAAAATACCTAATCGATCTGAAAAAGTGATCAATGATACTTTAAGAATTAAGGGTGCTCCAAAAGCGATGGATAATATTCAAAGTGGAATTCCGGTGTCTCCCAAGCGTAAAAAGCATGCCCATGATAGCAAAGCTTTGAATGTGAAATATGGAAATTTGGAATTTTTCATTCGTCCTAAAAAAACATTTGATTATATTAAATATCCCGACTTAGGTATTGGTACATCAAAGCATAATCAGCCAAAGCAATTTATGAAAAAAGGCTTAGAAAAGGCAACACCTAAGATTTTAGATGATCTTAGTACTGCGGTAATAAACGAAATAAATAATACATTAGGAGAGTGAGAGATATGGGGCAAACAACCATTGTAGAATTTGATCCTGTCCGAATTACTAATTTTGGTATCAAGTTTCAGAGCGATACAGAAGCTCAACAATTCGGTGCTACTGGACAAATCGATGGAGAAACAGAAATGTTGACCATTACTAAGAAAAAAGAGGGTGTAACGGTTAAAAGTATTTCCAAACCACAGAGCATGACATTGAAAATAAATGCCCATGTTCAGGTCGCGCCATTACGTAAGATTTTTGGATTATCAAATGAAGGACTAAAGCCAGGTATTTATTCATATGGATCCGATAGCATTGGAGAAGAATTTGTTCTTACTGCCGATGTAATTGATGATTTTGAGGACGTTACAAAAATATTAGCCTTTCCAAACTGTTCATCTTCTTCTGGCTTAACCATTTCTATTGAAAACGGTGCTGATGAAGTTGCAGAGCTTGAATTGGAATTTACTGCAATGGTAGACGACAACAATAAATGTTATTACGAAGCCTTTATTGAAGAGCTAGACGATCCTACAATTGCAGACCAATGGCGTACTAATTTTTCATACGATTTGGTGAAGGAAATCCCTACACCCTAACAATTCATCTGTAGATTTTTAAATGTGATAGCACAAAAACGAACGCTTATCACATTGTTTAAAAAAGGAGTGAAAAAGAATGGAGATTACATTTATTGATGGAACGGTTAAAGAAGTCGATATCAATGTCACAGCTATGACTCTTTTTAAGTTACAAAAGGAAAAGGTGATTGATGGGACTTTTCTTAAGGGATTCATGAAAGCAGATGTGGACTTAGATCCTATTTCTACATTGCAGGCTCTTTATGCAGCTTATCGACAAGCAAACAAAAAAGATTATCTTAAATTCGAGGAATTCCTTGAAAACTATGAATTGGATATTGAAAATGATATGCCTATTTATTTTGCAGTCATTTCTAAGAAAGCCAAAAAATCTTTTCAAGAGAATTTTGCTAAAAAGGTTGCTGGCACTGGAAAAAAGTAAAGCTGCCAAAGATTGAGATTGAAAACGTAGAGGATTTATATGTCCTCTACGTTTTTATTATGGGCATTTCTGAACATGATTTTTGGCATTTGCCATTATCATCTGTTCATCTAATCGCAGAAAACAAAACAGCTTATGAAAATTGGAAGACATCTGAGGAAGAAAGGAGGGCAAAACAAGGTGGCAAAAAATAATGAATCAACTGTAACGTTTAAGGTGTTTAATCAGGAATTTAATAAAGCCATGTCTGAAATGGAATCGTCTGCCAAAAAAATGAGGCAGGAATTAAAGCTTGAACAAGAACAATTAAAACTGACAGGTTCAGAATCAGAAAAACTTGAATCTGTTTTGAATAGTTTACAAAAACAATATGAAGTAGCAAGACAACAGACACAGGCAACAGCTCAGCAATTAGAAGCAGTAAAAAAACAATTTGGCGATAATTCAGTTGAAGCTGGTAAGATGGAAACAAAATTGCGCAGTATGCAAATAGCTGAACAACAATTAGCAAATCGGATTACTCTTACCACTCAGTCATTAGAAAAAGCCAAACAAGCAGAAACAGAGTCAGTTTCAGAATCCGATAAAAATCGCCAAGCCTTACAACAATTGCAGAATGAACAAAATAACCTTCGTTCATCTAGCGAACGACTTGCTAGTGAATATAAACTTCAAAAGACTCAAATGGGCGATAGTGCAAGTGAAGCGGACAAATTGGCTGCAGCTGAATCTCATTTACGTCAACAAGTAGATTTGACCAAGCAAGTTATTGCTAATCTAGAAAAACAATTATCATTAACTGAACAAGAATACGGTAAAAACTCCACTGAAGCTAATCAGATGGCAGCAAAGTTAAACGCTGCCAAGGCTTCTGTTGCAAATCTTGATCATGAATTAGAGCAAATTAAGGAAAATAGTTCAAATGCAGCAGAAGGAATGGAAGAATTAAGTAAAAAGGTTACAGCAGGCAATTTTCTCCGTGCAGCAGAGGTATTATCTGGGGTCTCTGATAAAGTTATTGATCTTGGAAAATCTGCTATTGAGACTGGAATGGAAATGGCAGACAGTCAGCAAGATATTCAAAATAATCTTGGTTTAACTTCTAAAGAAGCAGAAAAGCTTCAGGGAGTTGCAAAAAACGTATTTGAACACGGTGTGACTGATTCTGTAGAATCTGCTTCTAAGGCTGTTCAGAGCGTCAAAATGAACATGGGTGACCTGAATAATAGTGATTTAGAAAAAGTCACTAACAAGATTATCGGAATTGGGAAACATACTGATACTGATGTAAATGAAAATGTTCGAGCTGCTTCGCAGTTGATGAATCATTTTGGTGTCTCGGCAGATGACTCATTAGATTTAATCGCAGCGGGTTTTCAGGATGGTCTTAATAAGTCTGATGATTTCTTAGATACCTTAAATGAATATAGTCCTCAATTTGCTCAGGCAGGTTTCAGCGCAAAAGATATGCTGAACATCATTGATAAAGGGATGAAATCAGGTGCATTTAATACTGACAAGGCAGCTGACGCAGTGAAAGAATTCGGTATTCGTTTACGAGATGGAACCATTGAGAAAAATATTGGTAACTATTCAAAAACGACTCAAGAGCTGTTTAAAAAATTCCAAGATGGAAAGGCAACAGCTGCACAGGTCTTTCAATCTATTAATAAAGATATATCCAATACGGATGATAAGACAAAGAAGTATGCATTGGGAAATGCGGCTATGGGCACGCAATATGAGGATCTTGGAGATAAAGCAGTTGATGCTTTTGCCAAGACTGGAAAAGCTATTGATGATGTGACAGGTAAGGCTGATCAAATGGCTAAGCGTTCGCCCGGAGAAAAATGGCAACAAACGTTAAGGCAGTTAAAGGATGCTCTTGCTCCCATAGGTCAGGACTTAGTAAATACCCTTACTCCTGTAGTGCAAATGATTGGCTCAATGGCTAAATGGTTTTCTAATCTTCCCACACCGGTAAGGGTTGTTATTGAGGTTTTAGGAGCACTGGTGACTGTTTTTGTTGCATTATCCCCTTTAATAGCAGCTATATCTATTGCACTTCCGATAATCGGTACTATATTGAGTACTCTTGGGGCTATAATGGGGGGATTTTTAGCTTTATTAAGTGGTCCTGTATTGGCTGTAATAGCAGCCGTTATTACAGTAATAACGGCAGTAATTCTCGTTATAAAAAATTGGGGTTCTATAATTGATTGGCTAAAAGGTATATGGAGTGGTTTTTCAAGCTGGATAGCCAATTTGTGGCAAGGAATATTAACTGTTGCATCAAACATTTGGGGAAGTATCTCAGCTTTCTTTTCCAATTTGTGGAATTCTATATCGTCTGTTGCATCTACAGCATGGACTGGATTCACGACATGGATAACTGGAATATGGCAAGGGATTGTTAGTATTGCTTCAACGATATGGCATGGACTGGTGGACGTTTTCACGTTCATTTTTTTATTGGTGAAAGAAGTGATAAGTGCTGCATGGACTGTCATTTCCTCCCTTTTAATAGCAGCATGGAATGTGATTGTGGCGATGACGGCTCCAATTTGGCAGCCAATAGCGACATTCTTTGCAACTCTATGGAATGGGATAAAAAGTGTTGCCAGCAGTGTTTGGAATAGTTTAAAGGCATTTTTCTCAACGATTTGGAATGCAATTATATCGGTGGCAAGAGCCATATTTAATCCGATTAAAAGTTTTTTTAGTAGTATATGGAATGCCATTAAGAGTACAAGCTCTAGTATATGGAATTCTATAAAATCGGTTATTTCAAAAGTATGGAATGGAATTAAATCGGCTGTACAAAGTACGGCAAATACAATTAAATCTGTTGTCTCATCAATTTGGAACGGAATTAAATCGGTAACTTCTTCCGTATGGAACGCGATTAAGTCCGTCATTTCAAAAGTTTGGAATAGTATAAAATCAGCTGTGCAAAGCGCAACAAACTCTGTGAAATCAAAGGTTTCTAGTGTTTGGAGCGGAATTAAATCCGTGACATCAAGTGTCTGGAATGAAATAAAAAGTGTTATTAGTAGCGTGTGGAGTTCCATTAAAACAGCTGTTTCTACGCCAATAAATTGGGTGAAATCTAAAGTGTCAAGTGTTTGGAACAGTATAAGGTCTACTACATCAAGCGTATGGGGCAGGATCAAAAGCGCGATGGTTTCGCCAGTCAACGCGGCTAAGAATACCATTAGTGGAATTATTAGTAAAATTAAGGGCTTTTTTAGTGGGTTGCATCTTCATCTACCTAAAATTAGTATGCCACCACTTCCACACTTTCACTTAACAGGTCACTTTAGTTTAAAACCGCCATCTGTGCCTCATCTTTCTGTAGATTGGTATAAAAATGGTGGTTTTTTTGATCAAGCAAGTATTATCGGGATCGGTGAAGCGGGACCGGAGGCAGCGTTACCGCTCACCGGAAAGCGTATGGATCCATTTGCAGATGCAGTTGCAAATCGAATGCTTTCAACATTGCCGCAAATGGCAGAAAATAAATTAGGGCACAGTGTTACTAATAACAATCAGATCATTATGTATAACACAGTGAGAGATGATAAAGACATTGATAAAATAGCGGAAAAAGTAGATGTAATAATAGGAAATACAGGACAAAGAGCAAAAGCAGCATGGGGTGGTTGAGTTGATAAACTTAGACAATACAAATATAAAAGAAATCAATCTAAGTGTTTCAGAGCGTCCTGAGATTCCTACCCCAGAACAGGATATTGAACATATCGAGGTAAGAGGAAGAAATGGTTCTTTAACAAAAAAATATGCTTTTAAAGACATTGAATATAAAATAACATTCGATTTTCTAGAAAGTGCCTCATTTAAACAGGCATTTAGACAAGCGAAACAAGTGATATTCAATGCTAAAAAGTTATCATTTGAGGATGATCCAGGTATCTATTATAAGATTAAATCCGTTGTAATTGATGATGCAACTAATGACATTCTGGAATATGGACAGTTTACTGTTACATTCACGTTAGATCCATTTGCTTATGAAGAAACGGATACGATCGAAGTCACGCAACAAACAACCTTAAATAATCTAGGATATGAAGCAGAACCGTATATTAAATGTTATGTAGCTGGGACCGGAAACATTTATTTAGGTGACCAGGTTATTACGATAAAGGATATCAACGGATTTATAGAGTTAGATAGCGAAATGATGAATGCCTATAAAGCTGAAAATGATTTAATCACCAATCTAAATAATCATATGGTTGGTGATTTTTTATTGATACCGAATGGTCAAAGTATTGTCAAATTTGACGGAGATATTAGCAAATTAGAGATTAATCCAAGATGGAGGTGGATTTGAGTGTATCCTATACTTTATAGCGCAGATGAGACAGACTTCACGCATAACGGGTTAGGCATATTACGAGATTCCATTTCCGCAACAGCAACAGAAGAAGCAAATGGACAATTTGAGTTGCATATCGAATATGATTCAGATGGACTTTTTGCTGATGTAATTGACTATGAAATGATCATTAAGGCAAAAGCTAACGATAAACAAGATCTACAATTATTCAGGATTTACGCAATTAATAAAAGCTTAGAAAATGACAATCTTGTGATCGATGCTCAGCATATTACCTATGATTTAGCTGGAAACTTTGTTGAAAGTTTGGAGTTGGATGAGGCGACTGCAGCTGAAGCAATGGAAACAATCCAGAATAATTTAGCTTATCCAACACGATTCACCATTTCAAGTGATAATACAGTTACAAAATCTAGCACAAAGCTTTATCGTACTAATCCTTTACAGATGATTGGTGGAATCGACGGATCGATTATCGACAACTGGGGCGGAGAAATAGAACGGGATAATTTTCGTTTGATTCTCCATGCAAAGCGTGGATCAGACGATGGTGTGCTTGTATCCTATGAAAAAAACCTAACAGGATTAGAAGCTAAGTTTGATATTTCTAATGTTGTCACTCGAATTTTTCCGTTCAAGGCATTAGAAGATGGTACGGTGCTGACAATACCAGGTAAATACATTGATAGTCCGAATATCAATGCTTATAACTTTATTCGTATTTTACCAGTTGACTACAGTCAAGATGAAGATGTAATCGATCAGGATAGCCTATATGCAAAGTCCTCCACTTATTTTAATAGTGGGGGGCATGATCAGCCCACTGTTACGATGGAGGTTACATTCGAATCTCTTTGGAAAACAGAAGAATACAAAAATGTTGCAGCTTTAGAACTTGTTGGAATGGGTGACACCATTACAGTCCATCACAAAAAAATGAATGTGGATGCAACAACCAAAGTTGTGAAAATTGAATACGATGTGATTTCGGAGAAAAATGCAAAGGTAACCGCAGGAAGCCTACAAACAAGTCTATCTAATACTGTAAATAATGTTACTGATGGTGTACAAAATACGATTGATCAAGCCGTTTCTGCTGCAAACACTGCGATTCAAGCAGCAAACGGGAAGAATACCATTTATTATGGTCCTGATGAACCAATAGACGCTCAAAAGGGTGATCTTTGGTTTAAGGTTGTAGATGGTGAATATACTCGCACGTATCGCTTTGATGGAGTGCAATGGCAGTTAGTTATGGACATGGATGTGTCATTAGTTCAGCAGGATGTTGCCAATGCTCTTTCACAAGCCAATAATGCTGTTAGCACAGCAAATCAGGCGACGCAGAATGCACAAAATGCTATTGATAAGGCACAAGATGGGTTTGATAAAGCACAGGCTGCCCTTACGGCGGCAAATAATGCGACTGACACAGCAAACACAGCTAAACAAGTAGCATCCGATGCGGCTACACAGGCAGGTACAGCCAAAGCAAACGCACAGACAGCGATGTCTAATGCGCAGGATGCAATTAATAAGGCAAACGCCGCCAATGACAATGCCAATACGCGCGAAAAGTCTATTATAAAATCCAATACTGCACCATCTAATCCAGCAACAGATCAGCTGTGGATAGATACATCCAAAACGCCACAAATTATGCGGAGGTGGAATGGTAGCACATGGGTTGATTTGTCTCCGACACAGGCAAATCAGATAGGCGCTGTAAGCTCGACAACTTATACAACAGATATTACAAACATAAATAATACATTGAGTCAAAAAGCAAGCGTTACGACGGTAAATACACTGTCCGGACGTGTGGATGAGGCTGAGACAGCTATTACGCAAAACGCAAATGATATTGCGTTAAAGGCAGATAAAAACGTTGTGGACACGTTAAAAAATATCGTAGACAACCATAGTACGTTGATTAGTCAAAATGCTGATGCAATTGCATTAAAAGCCAGTCAGTCCACGGTTGACGCGCTAACTGGTAGGGTAAGTACGGCGGAAGCAACGCTGACAACACAGGCAAACCAGATTGCTGCACGTATTACAAAAACGGATGCAGATGCCAAATATGCGACGCAGACGGCACTAACAGCGACGGCAAACAGCCTGACGAGCAATATTTCAGCTGTACAAACAAATCTCGATAACTTGCAAATCGGTGGCGCAAATTTAGCGCCTAATTCAACAGGAGATTTAGGGACAGATGGATGGCTTGTTTTCAATGGTTCTACTAATCTAGTAGTTTCAGATGGTTATCAAGGACATAAATCAGTTTCGGTCACAGTACCAGCAAGCAACGGGGGGATATATACACCTTTTGGGAATGTAGAGGGTTCGAAGCAATATACAATGTCTTTTTGGGTAAAAGCAGATAAGAATTGTACTGTTTTGCATTTGCCGAAATTTCTAGACGCAAATAACGTAGAGACCAATCCGTTATCTGGTAGCTCAGTGAATCTAATTGCCAATACATGGACTAAAGTTGAATACACTTTTATAGCTCCGTCAACAGCGGTAAAAGCTGCAACAACACCAAGAATTGTCTCTGGTACGTTCCCTACAAATTTATTTGTATCTAGGTACAAATTAGAAAAAGGAGCAAAAGCAACAGATTGGACGCCAGCACCTGAGGATATGGCGACAGTCATCCAATTTAACACGCTATCGCAAACGCTGGATAGTACAGTGTCACGAATTGGAAATGCAGAAGGTAACATAAGTGCATTGCAACAAACATCCAGTAGTTTTGCCACAAGGATAACGGACGCCGAAGGAAATATCAGTACGCTTACTCAAACAGTAGACGGATTACAAGAAACGGTATCTACAAAAGTAGATGAGGACACTTACAATAGTTTTGTCACGCAAACAGCGCAGGCATTACAAAGCAAATTATCAGTGCAAGATGCTGCCAGCACATACGCAACACAGTCAAGCTTGACACAAACAGCAAATAGCTTAACTAGTAAGATAACTTCTGTGCAAACAAACCTGGATAACTTACAAGTTGGTGTAAGAAATTTAGCGTTACAAACAGGCAACCCATTCACTATGTCTAGTTTTAGTAATATCAATAACCAAACCGCAATTGTGTATAACATTAATCAGAATGAATTGAACGGACATGTCTATATATCTTGTGATGTTACTGTTTCGGGAATTGTCGGTGACTCTACTACTGGTACTCCCGGTATGCGATTACAATTCTATACCTATGATAATAATAACACTAGTCATTGGGATGCAGTTAGTAACATTCCTCTTACTGATGGGGCATACAAAATTTCAGTGCCATTGCCTGCTAACTATGTAGCAGGATATAAACAGGCTTATGTACAGTTACGTGCTGATTACATCAAGAGCGGTACAGTTACAGTCAAGAATTTCATGGTGACTATTGGAAACAGGTATGTAGGTTGGTCTCCAGCGCCGGAAGATTTAGCGACACAATCGCAAATCAGCCAATTGTCAGATGACATCAATTTACGTGTACAAAAGAATGACGTTATCAATCAAATCAATGTATCCACTGAATCTATTCTCATTGCCGGAAACAAAGTACACATCACAGGTCAAACCACAATCGATAACGCGGTCATTACTTCGGCTATGATCCAGAGCATCGATGCAGGAAAAATCACAGCAGGAACCTTAGATGCATCCAAAGTCAGTGTTGTCAATCTTAACGCTTCAAATATCAAATCGGGCACATTAAATGCAATTACAATAAATGGTGGGACTGGATCCTTCACAGGTAAAGTGCAAACGATTTATACAAGTGGGGGCAATACATTAGGAACCGAAATGTTCTCTGGAGGTATGTATGCGGCTTCTTCTTATGGAAATACAGTTGAATATGGAGCTGATTCAATTCAATTAAAAAGCTATCCAAGTAGCATATCCGTTGATCAATCAAGCATTTACAATTCAGTCAGTAACAACCGAGGTAAAGAAACCTTAACAACTGACATTTCACCAGCTAGTATCACTTTGAATGCATTGACTACAGCTGGACAATATTTGACTGGAAAATACTTAGACATTGAAGTAACTACCAGTAAAGCTGATATCTCGTCAAACGTTGATCTATATGTTGAATCATTAAGTGGGGATTTATACCTTGATTCATCTGCGTTTGGGACAATTTATATAGGTGGGAATACTATCAACCTATTAGGTAAAGTCAATTTTACATGGGATTCTTTTAATAGTGCATTAACAGTTTCTAAAGCAATGCAAGTGGGAAATATTAGACTCAATGGGGCAAATACAATTACGAATTTCAGCACAACCATGTATGTTTCTGGAACAACGGGTGTTGAACTCAGTGGAAGTGGAGCCAGTTTAAGTGTTGGAAGTGATAGCTCTGGGGCACGTATCTACTCACCAAGTTTTTCTAGTAGAACTTATACTTCCAGCGCTAATGCTCACATTACTAGTGCAGGAGTTATTGGTAAAACAAGTTCAGCACGAAAATATAAACTTGATGAACAACAAGTACCGGATGAAATATCTTATAGAATTCTAAACGTGGTGCCGAAAACATGGTTCGATAAAAGGACCATTGAAACTTATTCCGATCTGTTAACCAGACAAGCCCACGGAGAGCAAATTGATTGGGATGCAGAGGATATTCCATATATTGAAAGAGTTCCTGGAGTTGTGGCTGAGGATGTAGAGGATGCAGGATTAAACCAATATGTTATTTACTCTGATCCAGATGAAAATGGGACAAGAACGATTGAGAGTGTTATGTACGATAGGCTTTGGACATTGTTAATCCCAATTGCAAAGGATCATAATGACCAAATATCCATTTTACTCGAGCAAAATCAAAATCTAATATTAAAAATTGCTGAGCTTGAAAGCAGATTAGCAAAATTGGAGGTTGCATAGCATTATAGTTTTGACCGTAAATTGACCGTATTTTGGCAGAGTCTTTATTGTTTAACATGTTAAATTTATAGTATGTGATAAATATGAGTGTAGGAAGGACGGAGGTTCTCAAATGAAAGTAGAAATTGAAAATGGAAAATTGGTACAAGTGATAGATTTTATGTATGGGTTAAAACTTGCACGTAAACAATCACGCTATCGCAGAAGATTGATAGATTTATTAAAAGAAAGAGCCAAAATTGTTGAAGAAGATCGTATCGAGTTACTTAAAGAACATTCTAATAAAGATGAAAATGGCGAAGCAATCATCATTAACGGCAAATATGACGTTATAGACATGGTTGCTTTTAATAATGATCTTAAAGAATTATACGCTGAAAAAGTGGTCATCGAAGGTGGTGATCACCGTGAAATGATTCGTACAATCAAACACACGTTGAAGAAGTTTGAAGATGTTGAATACGAAGGTCAAGAGTCCGAAATTTATGATTATCTTTGTGACCAATTTAAAATTGACGAAGAAGGGGAAGAAGAATGAAAATTACATTAACAGGCATAAATTTCAATTACTCAAATGGATATAACAACGATTATACAGGCGTTAACCTTAATTTTAATAGTTCAGGTGCGACTTTCAGTTTATCAGGATATGTTACTGTTACTAAAGATGAATATACAGCTGCATCTGGAAATCCAGAACAACTCACAGCATTAATTATTCAAAAAGTACAAGAATCATTAAATATGCAAACAACAACACAGGCCTCCTAATAAAGGCTTTTTTTATTGGAGGGAATAGTGTGGACAAAGCATTTAAATTCATAGTAACCGTATTTGGTGCGGTAATAGGGTATCTTTGGGGTTGGTCGCCGTTGTTGCCAGTTTTATTAATATTTGTCATATTTGACTATATAAGTGGAATGATGGCGTCATATGTGGAGGGAAAATTAAGTAGTAAAGTAGGTTTTAAATCTATCCCTAAAAAGATAATGATCTTTTTATTAGTGGCAATTGGTCATTTTATAGATGGAGTATTCGGTAACAATCATATGTTCCGTGATGCTACCATCTTTTTTTATCTTGCAAATGAATTATTGAGTATTACTGAGAACGCAGGTAGGATTGGCTTACCTGTACCAGAGCAACTAACAAGGGCTATTGAAGTGTTAAAAGGAAAATCAAAGGAAAACAAATAATTACAACAATGATGAGGAGTTGAAATCAAGATGTCAAAAGGATTTGATTGTGCAACAAAATTAACAACAGTGACAGCCAAACTATTGAAGGCTGCGGGATTTGATTATGTAGCACGTTATCTTGGTAACAGCTGGAAAACATTTGATGCAGCTGAAGCAAAAGCCATCCATGACGCAGGATTAAATCTTATTAGTATTTTTGAGAAAAATTCAACATATGTAGGCTATTTTACAAAATCACAAGGTATTGCAGATGCAAAAGAAGCTGAACAATATGCAAAAGCAGTTGGTCAACCTACAGGTACGGCTATTTATTTTACGGTTGATTATAACGCTCAATCCTCACATATGGGCGCAATTAAGGATTATTTAGCAGGCGTAAAAGAAACAATCAAGGATTATAAAATTGGTTTATATGGATCGTATAGCGTCATTAATGCAATGAAAGACATGGTTGATTATCATTGGCAAACTTATGCTTGGTCGGGGGGAAAAGTAGCTGACTTTATTCACATGCACCAATATGAAAATGGAGTCTCCGTATCAGGGATTTCACTTGATCGCAATGATATAAAGAAAGATCCAGGGCATTGGGGTAAAGTCGCAACGGTTAAAGCATCATCGACAAAAACAGTAGTCAAAAAAGTGTCTGTACCAGATTCTTATACTGTTAAAAAGGGAGATACATTAAGTGAAATTGGTGCTAAATATGGTTTGGACTATCACGATCTTAAAACATGGAACGGCTTAAAATCTGACACAATTTATCCTGGGCAAAAATTAAAACTAAAGAAACCAACAACTAAAGCAAAAACAAATGGAAAAGCAATCGTTCCTTATCCAGGGCATTTAATTAAAAACGGAAGCACCGGAAAAGATGTAATCCGAATTCAGAATGCGGTAGGAGTAACTGCAGATGGACTATACGGTGCTAAAACAGAAGCAGCAGTGAAAGCATATCAAAAAAGACATGGATTAGCAGTAGATGGAATTGTTGGACCAGATACATGGAATGTAATGTTTTAAAAAATCTAAATAAAAAAGGAGAATTTTATATGTTACAAACAATTATTTCCGGTGGATTAACAGACGTGATTAAACTTGTGGTGATTGGCGGTGGTTCTCTAGGTATCGCTTATTTAAAACACCATGTAGATATTGCTAAGGTGAAAAAGGTAGAAGCGTTTTTAACTAGTAAATCAACTGCTGCAGAACTCACAAAGAAAGTGGCAACAGATTTAAAAGAAGTATTGGTTTCACAGGAAACAGAGGACAAGGCTGCTGAAACGATCACAGAATTTGTTAAATCCAAAGGCGGAAACGTTACCGAGGCAGACATTAAAAATTTGCTATCTACAATAAAAGAAACTGGAAAGGAAGTCGTAAGCGAAGTGAAAGAGGAAGATCAATCCGCATAGGCTGAATATCTTTAGGTTTAACAGATATTATGATCTACACCATTCACTACTGAAAGAGCCCTCACATCTGTGGGAGCTCTTTTTTAAAAATAAAACTAATATTTAGGCTGTCTATTCTCTAAGTGTAGTAATTTAATCTGTTTCTAAAACATTACTTTTTGATATTAGTATTTAAATTTTTTCTGTATTTTTTTAATGCTCTTATGGCTATAAAAACCAAAAGTAATAAAGATACTATATTTATCCAAATACTTTTTAGTGAAATTCCAATGGCATTAATAAATAAATATATTAGTAAATAGATTACTGTACTTTTATCTCCATGCACATTTATACCTCCAAACAAATTCCTTATTTCCAAGCGCTTTTAATACAGGCAGCACTTCCTCCAATATTAAAACCAGCTGCGAGACCCAAACAAGCTATACACCCAGCACCTGCAGTTACTGCACAGGCCACTGCACATACAGAAGCAATTGCGCCTGCTAAAGCAGAGGAAATTCCCAAACATGATGCTAACTTATTAATATTAAACCCTTTAGTTAAAATTAGTTGTTGATTTGCTCTAAATTCTTCTGCTGTTTCAAACTTATATTCTGTATCTTTTATTGCTGTTTCGTTACCGTCAGTATATTCAGCAATACGGAAATTACCATTTTGATTTTTTGTAAGATAAAATTCAGTTGTACTTACAAAAGATCCATCTTTTTTAAATATAATAGAAGCATTACTTAACTCATGACTATCTTGTAATTTTACAGGCATGCTAACCATATAGTAAGTAATATCACCATCAGAGTATTTAATTAATTTTGTTTCAGAAAATTGTATTTTATTAATTTCAATATTAAACTTAGCAGTTTTATTGTCTATTAAATTTTTAGCTTTTTGTACAAACTTTTTATTTGTTTTCTTATCAGTTATAACAACTGTGTTGTCGATTTTCTCTTCCATTCTCTCTAAATTGGAAGTTTCTCCTACATTTTCATTGGCATTTGCAGGAATAGTAACAACAAACATCAAAACTACTAAAGCAAGGGTACTAAAAATTTTTCGTTTCATTTACATCCACTCTTTTTTATAATATTCATTATTTTATATACAAATAAAATATAACATTTATGGGATTTAATTGGAAGGAGGAAAAAGAATGAAAAAATTTTTTATAGCTAGTATAGTTTTGGGAACATGTTTAGGTTATTCTATAATGAACATATTTGTTTAATCTAACATCCGGGCTTAATGTCCGGCTGTTTTTTGTTAACAAGCATGAATATTTGTAAGGTTGTTTACAAAGCTGCAAACGATTTGTTAATGCTTTGTTCTTAAGTGGCACAGCTTCTACATCATCTAGTGCTAAGAAATATCACAAGGTTGTCAGAGGTGATGTTGTATCCAGACTTGCTAAAAAGTACGGATCGTCCATATCTCAGATTAAATCATGGAATAAACTAAACAGGGAATATACAATCTATGTTGGTGAAAAACTTCGGGTTAAATGAATATTTTGATTGTCGTGGGGGAAGATTATTTATAACTTGTTTTCCTCCACAATCTCCCCTTGCCTTAGTGAGGGGAAACTTTTTATTTGGAACGTATAATTTTTTTCTTAATTAGTTATAATATTAAAGTTGACTAATAAACCTTTGTGTTCCCTTTCAAATTTGAAAGGGACTTTTTTACTTTGATAACAGGAAGAACCGAGAAAAGGGTGGAGATATTGATATTCAGTGGAACTGTATTTAATTAATCTTTTATTGAATTTCGAATTTGTGCAGAATTATGAATTAAATGAATGGTTGATTGTCTGTCATTGCGAAAATATTATTATACCCTTTATTTTCCTCCAAGAAGGCCCCTCACTCATACTTTAGCAAGGGACTTTTTGGTATTCATTAATAATGGGTAGAACTTTGCTCGTAGAATATTTAACTTTGAGAGCATTTCCTAAGTGCAATTATTGTATTCTTTATTTTTGAGTATTGATTTTGTAAATATAAGAGACCATACTCATTGTCTTTAATGCAAGAGAAGTAATTATAATGGTATATATGGTTGTAAGTATGATAGCGGAATATCCTAAATAGGTAATTCTTCCTGAAGTTTTTGCTAACCTCACAAAAATCTCCTCCTTTTGTTCATTTTAAATTAATATGAGACAGGACGGTTAATCTTATACATAAATATAGTTCTTAGTGGATGTTGTAAAGAACATTTTCATGTTGTTGGATAAAATTTTTTACTATAAGACACTTGTTCGTTTCAAATCACTCTCCAAAATCATTTTATATAGAGAAAGATGAAAGGAGGTGACGATAATGGGTAAACATCGGACAAGTGGGTCAAATGGACCTTGGTTATCTGATAGTTACAGAACATCAAGTAGTTCTAGCTATTTAGATCAGTTTACAACATCTAATAACTTACTAAATACTAGTGACCTCAATAACAACACGAACAATACTAATAGCACTAATAATACTACTATTTATTGTGATCCCGAGTACATTGTTAATGACACGTACGTAGAACGGGAGATTACCTACGTTCATCCAATTATACGTGTTAATAAAAAGCATATTGTAAATGTTCCAAAGCATGTTTATAAAAAAGTGACCAAAAATGTTGTTATTGATCCAGGTATTCCAGATGAATGTGACGATTGTGATAAACACGAAAAGAAACATAAAAAACATCATCATAGTAAAGGTGAAGAGTGGTAGAAAAATTTTCAATAACAAGATGTATTTTAAATTTCTCACTATATTTGGACATAAAAAATTAGATATACTACTCTAACTTTTGGGGCTAAGTGCCATGATGGGCTATTTTTATAAATGACGTATATATTTTTTGGTCTTGGTAATTATAAATAAAGGTTCTCCAATAGCCCATTGTGACACCCTCTTTCATTTAGGAAGAGGACTTTTTTTATCCAAATACTTTTAGAAGGACTTTTCCACTATCCTAAAATAAGCTTTTGTTCGGTTATATAATGATATTGAATAATGTAATATAGTTTTGTTTTTTTCTTAATTAAGCCCTGTTCCTTTTCATTTTCCAGGGTTTGTTTATTGCAAAGTAGGATATAGTCCTGCTTTTTTTATATTTACAATGCGTATTTTGATTTCATATGGAGAATATAGATATACGGATTTAATCAAGTCTTCTCCTTTGTTAAAACTCATCTCTTGTGAGATGGGTTTTATTATTATCATGAATACATGATTAAAAATATGTGAATAATAAAATTGTGCTACATTAGAATCTACTCCTTTTAAATAGTCCTCTCCAAGATGGAGGACTATTTTTACTGTCTATAAAATAGGTGTTTGCCGGATTGTTTAATAATATTAAACAGTGTATTATGGAAGTAGTTGCATTTCTTATTTTAAGCCCTAACTCCCCCTAGTGATGGTGCTTGTTCAGACGCAGGGATTATCCTGCTTTTTTTTTGGGGTCTTTCACAAATAAACAGAGTAGCAACATTGTAGAGACTACGAACAACAATATTGCATAAATAGGTCTAAAGTTATAAAATAATTGTGAGCACTTTCCACTGTGATAAGCCCTACTTATGTAGGGATTTTTTTGGAGTAGGAGCAATTTGCTTATTTATTATTTGGTAAAATTATGTAAAAGAGTGGAACCAATTGTCAGCAAATTTCAGTTATTATAGAATTATTGTAATTATTTATTATTATTCCCTTTTAGGAAGAATTCTCGTTTTTTATGAGAGCTCCTATGTTGTTTGAAATATTTTAAGTAATTTGTTAGTGCTTGAAACTTAACCATTTTAAAGTATTATTTCTATGAAAATAGTTTCAAGAAAATTATAAAAAAACGGTAAGATTGTCGGATTGTTTAATGAACTGTGATAATATAAGATTAATATGAATAGTTATTTTAACTCTAGGATCTCCCCTATAGTTAGTTGAATTTTTCATTAGGAGCAGGAATTGTCTTGCTTCTTTTTTGGTATAAAATGTATGATTTAATTTTTATATGGAAATAAATGTAATAAGGTTTCTATGTCATTCTCCGCGTAAAAAACCCCTCACATTTGTGGGGGATTTTTTATTGATGATTAAAATATCACATTATATATTAAAGTTAACTAATGTGACTTGGTGGAAACTAAATAGGCACCTGAAGGATGGGAGTAGGAGAGATTCTCCTTCTTTTTCATTTCTCCAGAACGAATAATTTAATTATTTATGGACATTATAAATTTGCTCCACTCACTACTGAAAAGCCCTTCCTCATTCAGGAAGGGCTTCATTTCTTGTTTATTCTTCTGGTCAATTATATGTTTTCTTAATTCTTTTATGGAGTTCATTCTCCGATATATTTTTATAAAATCTCAGGATTAGTCATAACTAAAATGGCTAAAACAACAGATAGCATTGTTATCCAACTATAAATCCGTAATCTTTTATAGTATTTGTAGATTTGAAATTTGTCCAGATTTAGGGAATTCAATGCCTTTAATTTACTATGCATCATACCAAGTAAGGCTCCAATAATAAATAGTAAAATACTAGATGTAGTAACCCATAATGATGCAGACATTTTACCAAATTCACTGAGCATCGCAGTGCCCGTAAACAGCAATACAATTAATGAAATTTCTCCTACTTTAACAAAGAACAACAAAGTGTTAGATACTTTTCTTTGTTCTAACAGGGAAAGATCATTAAAGCGCATAATAATAAAAGGAAAGACAATAAATGATCCTAATAATAAAGCACTTAGTACATGAAAAAATATAAATATGTGGTGCATGATTTAACCTCCTAAGATATAATTTCTAGGTATTAATTTATATTTAAGCCCAATAATAGTTTACAAATTGTATGCAGGATAAAAAAACAGATAAGTTAATTATATAATTAATTTTTTTAATATCTATGGCTCTTATGATGTTTTTTTTATTTATAAAAATGGGCGTTTAAAGGATTGCTTTACAATATTGAGTAACATATGATGAAGTGTCACTTCCAATTTTCAGCTCCATTTCCCCATTGATGGGGCTTGTTTTTTGTGGAGTGGAAATATTTCTGCTTTTTTGTATAATTTGATTTTTATATAGGAAATATATACATAGGTTCTCCATATTACCTTCACAGATAAGCTCCTAAAAGTGTAGAAGCATATTTGGTGGAGTTCTATGCATAATCCTTTTAATTCATAGAGAGATAACCAAATTTTCTTATTATTTATTGGTAAATTTATGTAAATAATAATATGCAATTGTAAGGTAAATGTATTCATTATAAAATAAGTGTAATCATTCATTCATCATTATTTCTCTTGTGGAGAAAGCTCTCAATTTTACGAGAGCTTTCTTTTTTAGAGCACATATTAATTATTTTTTCTAGCTTTGAAAATAATAAAGTCAGTTTTCTTCGTTTATTCACAATGTAGAAAATACTCCAGTAAGAGTAACGGCAATTAACGAGACTTAAAAATGGCATTATTAATCCTAAGATTATCATAAATATAATAAAGCTGATTGAAAATCTAATGAAAAATTTTTCCTTTCTTTTTTGGTGAAAATAGACAACACTTTGTTGTAGTAAAACCACCAATTAAATTTCCTAAATATGAAAAAATAGTGGAATTTAAAATATCTTTTAAACTAAGGATCATTTTTCAGTTGTGTCTTTAACAATCTCGCTAAGCATTTCCGCTTTTTTCTCTAAATCCAAAATAGTACGTATTTCTTTTTCTTTATGTTTAAATTGCTTCTTATATTGTTTAAAATCATCTTTATATACTCTGAATTTCCCCCCAGTTGCTACATTCCTTACAAGATATGTTTTCCTAACCATTTCTTTAATTGCGAAATAAACAATTAGAGCCCAGCAAGAAAGAGATAATGTTGGAATCGCTAAGGTTACCCCAATCCCAGTTACCCACAGATCTGCAGTCGATACCGTCTGCTTAAGAATCAATTTTCTCCCTGCCACAGCTTGTGCCTGTTGCATTTGTTGTAGACGCTGTAAGGGTATAATAGTGTCAAAACTCATCTTTCTCCTCCCTATAATCTATAATATTAACTCATCGCCTTTCTTATCTAATAAATTAAACCAAATAAATGTATTGTCAATAGTGTTGGAATCCTTATTGATAAATAGAAACATAGTTTTTTTATTAATAAAATTTTATTTAGATCACCCACAAAATCACCCACAAATCACCCACAAAAATATAAAAGATAATTATTTTTTATGAAGGATACTATCTCAAAATATGATTAAATCAAGAATTATGGAGGTTAATATTAAATTAAAAAGAGAAAAAATATGTTCCGTACACAAGTTCACCCTTGGGAAAGAGAACAATACATGCAAATGTATTAATACATAAACCCCTTGATACCTCTGGTATTGAGGGGTTTTATTATTTAGGCATTTTTATTAGTTTGATCCTTGATTATAGAACTGCCCGAAGATTGCCTAATTTTTAAAAAACATTCAAGCACATTTTTCATATATTCCTCAAATTATTGATCCTTCTTTATTTTTTTTCCTAAAATGTGATTAAACATCTGTATCTATTTGAAGACTTCATCTCTTAATCTTTCCTATACATATCTCATGCCTGCATTAGATTCTAGCAGTAAGAGGGTGTGTGCATGTCTAGTCAGTGAATAGAGATTTATAGTAATTAGTATTTTTAAGTATTCGTTTAAAAGTGGGAAATAACGATTTGATGAAATCAATAGGCAGCAATCAGAAAAGAATTTTAGAAACTTGAGATAGATAGTATAATATTGGAAAAGGGGATTTAATTATGAAAAATAATTATACTGTATTCTTCATTTGCTTATTTATAGTATCAATCGCTGGTGGTTTTGCTCTAAAAAATGTATTTGAATACTCGGTGTTAATCGGTATTAGTTTAGGTGTGATTTTTCTTCTGTGTGCTGCGTTTTTTGTTGGTAAATTTCAAAAAAAATCAAATTCATAATAATCATATCGCTGTAGGCGTTTTTAATTTGTCAAACTACTCCTTTGAAATTTAAGCAACTATTTTATTCGGTTTTTGACTCTACTATTACATATTCGAAGGGGTATGCACTTTTTTGATCTGCACGTACATCTTCATAAAACACCTTTATTCTGGAAAAAAGTTGACAGTGCTATTGAAAAAGGGATTATTAACTACCGATAAAATCATTAATTAAAAAAGTTTGGAAAAATATAATGACAACACTGGCTTTAATAAAAGCCTTGGATAATTTTGTTGGAATTTCTGATACAGCAGAAAATCTAGATAAACGTGGTACCAATACATTCGTCCATGGAATTCCAGATTGGGCCGCTACTGGTATTACAAAAACATTGATGATGATTCCCCCTATTTGATAGTACAATGATATTAAATCATAGGGAAGGATGATACTGTGGACAAGAAACAGCCATGGTACTTAAAAAAAGGTCTATTATATTTTTTTTGTTTTATAACGCCGCCAATTGGTTATATAATACTAGTTGCAAATTTAAAGAAATTTGACTATGAGGACAGGGGAAATTACCTTACCATTGCAACCCTAATGATGTCTATATGGGTTTTAAAATTTTTGCCTGACAAACTAAATATGTATATTTGGTGTTTTATATTAGCGGTCGTAATAGTGAATGCTGCTTTAAAGTGATTTAGAAAAAGGAAAAATGAAAAGAGGAGGGCTATATAAAATGCATTCCTTCTTTTTTCTTTAAGGAAGGGTGAAAAATAATACTAAAAGCCCACTATTTTGATAACTAATGTTGCAGTAATAAAATCTAACACGATAGAAAATAGTGCAGTTGTATATAACTTGCATCTAGGTAATCTTTTTGGAATTAATAAAGTGACTACGATAAAAACAATAACCGAGGAGTTTAAGAATAACATAGTAGTTACCATAACTGAATTCAATAAAACCTAATATTTAGTACAATCCTCTTTTAATTTAGAAGGAATAAGTGGGATGTCATGTTAGCAAAATGAGAAGAAAATAAGTAGTCATTTCATCTATTTGTTAATCAGCAAGTTAAGCATTTTGTTTTCACTCCATAACAATCATTTTTAGATCATATCAATGATGACGTTTCTATAGAGATTGGAAGTCGATAGAAAATAATGCTATGGGAACTTGTGAAATGTTTGAAAAGATTTATGTGCTTATTAAAGCGAAGATATGAATCATTCATGCTATTATTTAGTCCGTGAAGGATTAAGTAACGAAAGTTTTTCGCTATTCATGCTTATATCTCTAAGTCTCAGGGTATATAACATATTTTTGACCATATAAATATTAGAAATAGTTTGGACAGGGATGATTTGATGGTCAAGAAAGTATTTATTACAATATTTGCAAGTCTTTTTATAGGTGTAGGAATAAATGGCTTCATTATTCCGATTCATTTAATTAATGGCGGGCTGTGGGGAGTAAGTTTAATTCTGCATTATTTATTAAATTCCAATATTGCTATTACATTTGCATGTTTAAACATTCCAATCTTTATTTTTGCGGCTATGTACGATAAGAATTATTTTCTTAATGGTATATTAGGTATCACTATCTCCAGCATTATTGTTACATTGTTAGCCCCTATTCAATACATTAGTAATCTTCCTCCCCTTATTAGTGTTCTTTTTGGAGGGATAATCATTGGAATAGGAGTAGGGTTTATGCTGAGAGAGCATATAAGTCCAGGAGGAGTTGATTTATTGGCTTTAATGATGTCTAAAATACTTTCCATTAATGTTGGAATCTCATTACTTCTATTAGATTCTATCATTATTTTATTTGGTGTTTTCATCTTAAGAGATGAACGGCTTTTGTATTCTATGCTAATTGTGATCAATGTAAGCATCACAGCAATGTTGATAACATCTATAAAGCGAATCATATTATTTATTAAATAATGATTTATGAAATAGTGTGTATTTTCTTTCGTTTAAATTGCTGTCAAACTTCTTTATACGCTCTGAATTGCTCATTGGCTGCTAATGTTAGCAGGGGAAGTTTTCGTAACTTTCTCATTTCTGTGGAATCAATCATTACAGCCCAGCATTAGAAAGTGTAGGAATAACTAAGAAGCCCCCAAACTTGTTATTGGCAGATTTTTAATCGAAACTGGTTTCTTTAGCATACATTTCCATTGTCCTTCTTGAATTTGTTGTTATACGTAATAGTGCCAAAACTTTTCCTTTTCCCCTAGAAATATAAAATTTAGCCCCATAAACTTCTTTCCTAGATCTAAAAAATACATAGACATTTTCTTATGATCGATTGTCTGTTAGAATCTCATTTGTTATTATCGCTTGCCTATTCGTATTCTATTTGGTAGCATATCCTTACGAACGTTCGTTAATTAGAGGTGAGTTAATTGAAAAGTAAAGAAATTAAGGATGCAGCTTTAAAGTATTTTACGATTCACGGATATGAAGGTGCATCTCTTTCACAAATAGCAGAAGAAGCTGGAGTGAAAAAGCAATCAATTTATGCCCATTTTAAAGGGAAGGATGATCTGTTTTTGCAAGTATTGCGTGATGCGAAAGAGACTGAACTCTCTTCAAAGCTTCAATATTTCAATCATGTTGGCTCACAAAATCCTAAAGAAGATTTATACGGATATTTGCGATTAGCAATCGATCTTTTTCAAAAAAATGAGCATTTAAAGTTTTGGTTACGTATGTCTTTTTTCCCTCCAGCACATCTTGCGAAGGAAATAGAGAAGGAAGTAATCGACATCATCGAAAAAGAACAGAGAATATTAGAAAGTATATTTCAAACTTGGCTCGATGCTAAAGTTATTGCAGATAATTTAGCAAAAACACTGACCTACGCATTCCTAGGAGTTGTAGATTCTATTATGTTGGAACTCGTATACGGAAACGATGAGAAACGTCTAAAGGAAAAATTAGAAGCCTCCTGGACAGTATTTTGGAGGGGGATTTCACTTCAATAATATTTTAGAAAGGAGGGAAGATGTGTGAAGCGATCAATTAAAGAACAAAAGGCAGTATTAATGATGCTACTAAGTAATATATTTATTGCATTTTTAGGAATAGGTCTCATTATACCTGTTATGCCGTCCTTTATGGATATCATGCATTTGTCAGGAAAAACAATGGGGTATCTTGTTGCTGTATTTGCAGTTGCGCAACTGATTATGTCACCGCTTGCAGGCCGTTGGGTTGACCGTTATGGTAGAAAAAGAATGATCATTGGCGGTTTGTTTATTTTTAGTGTTTCAGAACTTATTTTTGGTTTAGGTACGAATATCTCATTGCTTTATTTATCAAGGTTTTTAGGGGGAATTAGTGCTGCCTTGATTATGCCGGGAGTCACTGCCTATGTTGCAGATATTACCTCTGTTGAGGAACGGTCAAAAGCAATGGGATATATTTCAGCTGCCATAAGTACCGGTTTTATTATAGGACCTGGCATCGGTGGTTTTATTGCAGAATACGGGATACGCATGCCTTTCTTTTTTGCCGCGGTTATTGCCTTCGCCGTATGCCTTTTATCATCCCTTTTGCTAAAGGATTCGTTGACAAAGGAGCAGCTTATAGAGATTTCAGCAACGTCTAAACATACAAATTTTTTAAGTGATTTAAAGAAATCTCTAAATCCGCTTTATTTACTGGCATTTATGATTGTATTTGTACTTGCTTTTGGATTATCAGCATATGAAAATGTTTTTAGCTTATTTTCGGATCATAAATTTGGCTTTACGCCAAAGGACATTGCGACAATCGTTACAATTAGTTCAATTTTCGGTGTTATTGTGCAAATATTTATGTTTGGAACAATTGTAGATATACTTGGGGAAAAGAAACTCATTCAGTTATGTTTAATCATTAGTGCAATATTGGCAGTGGCATCCACCATGATCTCTAATTTTTTTACAGTGCTGCTGGTAACTTGTTTCATTTTCCTCGCCTTTGATTTACTTCGGCCGGCATTGACGACTTTTTTGTCTAAAGCTGCTGGAAAAGAGCAGGGGTTTGTAGCTGGAATGAACTCAACCTATACAAGTTTAGGTAATATTGCAGGTCCAGCAATAGGTGGCGTATTATTTGACATTAACATCAACTATCCTTATCTTTTCTCAGCTGTTGTCATATTTATTGGATTTTGCATAACAATGAAATGGAAAGAGCGACAAATGAAAGAAAACTTCTATGAGAATCATTCAGATTAGGAGGCTGGGACAAAAGTATATTAACGAAAGAAACCCCGAATAGTGCTCCACCCGCGCTCTGGAAATAAACTTCGCTTCCCGGAGCTGATTTGCGCATAAAGGTTGACTGACATTCGCAACTTATTCCAGTGTATTCATTTTCATGTAAGCAAAAGAAAAAAGCCCGAGTTAACGAGCAATTCTTTTCTTACCGCATCTAATGCATTTATTTGTGTAAAAGTCATATTTATGATATCTACGAAACAGGCAAAATATGGATTTAATACTCAAAAAAATCTTCTCCTTTGATCATCAAACCCGGTAGTCCAGCCATCATAGTAGTTACCTTAGACCCGAGACTTTGCGTCCCCACTTTTCAATAGGTTTGCCTTTATCAGATTATGTAATAGTTTATAGTAAAATTTTATCATGACCAAAACAGGTACTTAAAGCTAAATAAAACATCAAATTGCAACAAGTGATAACAGTCATTTATATATTTCGACAAAATTCACAGGTCGTTTTATTATGAATATAAGTAAACACGAAAATGTAGGAAGTTCAGAGAGCTTTAGCTTTAGTATAAAAGTCTCCAGGAAGACTTTGCGATTTTTTTATTATAAGTTCTGTAAATTTTAATGTTTATTTAATCAAGAAAAGTGTATAGTAAAAACAGTAAGTTTTGCTGCGATAAGGAGGTACCGCGAGGATGTTTTTATTTATTGCGATTATTATTATCATTGTATTAGTGCATCTATTAATTATAAGGCCGTTAATGCAACGAAATAGACCTCAAATATATGAGCCGAGAAGAAATGTTTACAATGAGCGTTCGGATTACTATGGACCAACAAACTATAATGGAATGGGCGGCTGGAGTAACACAGGCGGTCCTGGGATGGGACGGTTCGGAACTTTTGCCGGAGGATTGGCAGCTGGCGCTTTACTGACATATTTGTTAGAACAGGGGAGAATTGGTTTTGATCAATTTCAATCATTACAGAATTTAGAAGATCATGAACTGCTACGAGAGTTAGAAGATCAAAATATTTTGCAGCAAGACGAAATTGATCAGCTTCACGAAGAAATTAGCCGTCAAAATGAAGATGATAATCAAAATAATTGGAATGTCGACAACGATGATCATAATGATGATAAAGCTGATTATAATCCTGATAGCCAGCAAGATAATCAGGATTTTGATAGTTGGGATGATCAATCGGGTGATAATTGGGTGTAGATGAAGTGCTGCTGGAAAGCGAGTCGTAAGATCTATATTAAAACAAAAACAAGCTTTTACGTATGTAAAGGCTTGTTTTTGTTTTAATATAAAATAAGTAAATGTGATATATGCTAATCTAAATAGGAAGGGTGAATATTGCTTTAATTATTCAAGAAAGTAAACATTAATATGAGGATCATCTTGATTAGAGCTTGAATGTTTAAAATCCACCTTCAAATGGAGTAAAAGGAATATTAAGTCTATTTTCCACTGCACGAAGACGCTGATTAACTCTTTGAAGTCGACGCTGAAGTAGGTCAATTTCTCTTTGTTGCTGATCATTTTGTCTTTCAAGCAAATTTACTCTACGTTGAAGCTGGCTCCACTGGGGAAGTTGGAATAGTTGTGACAGTTGTTGTTGCCTGTTTGCTTGATACGGATCATTCTGTCCATATGGATCATAGGCTGATTGATATTGAGGAACATAATAATTTTCATAAGAATACATTTAGCATCTCTCCTTATAGGGATAGGTTAATATCTATAGAATATGTTCAGCTCTTTAGACTGTTACAGTAAATGTCGATCGTTATATCCAAATTTTTCAATGATCAATATGGGAATGAATATTCAGAAAATATCGCTGAATAGATTTACTTTTGTTGTTTGTATGTTTAAAAGTACTTTCTGCGAAAATCACGGAAATCGTAGGTGCTACTTCGATTACGCTTTTTATTGGAGACATAACGGCTTATCATCTTAAAACAAATGGAGATTACTGCAGTTAAAGGTATCGTTGAAGTTGATCGTTTGAAGAAGGCAGGGAATTTGATATATGAGAACAAATGTTTTATAATTTGTTTCAAACCATTAGCGGGAATTGTTATTATGGAGGAATTGTAAATGTATGTAACGATCGCAGATTTTATTAGAGAGTGGAATCGAGAAGCTACTTTAACTCAAAAAGTTTTAGATGGATTGACCGATGACTCACTAAACCAAAAAGTTTACCAAGAGGGACGAACTTTAGGAAGAATTGCGTGGCATATCACCACAAATATTCCGGATTATTTAACTCTTTTCGGCTTAAACGTAAATAAAGTTGAAAATGCGAAAAATGTCCCATCTTCTGCAAAAGAAATCGCAGCAACATTTAAAAGGGTGAGTGAAGAAGCTGCTCAAGCAATTGAACAACAGTGGAAAGATGACACTTTGAGTCAAATACAGAAGGCATTTGGAAGAGAAGAAACAAATGCCCAAATTTTGATGGGGCTCATTAAACACATTATTCATCATAGAGGGCAATTAACTGTTCTTATTCGCCAAGCAGGGTTGAAGCCTTTTGGCGTTTATGGACCATCAAAAGAAGATTGGGTTCATTTAGGCGTGGAAAATCCACTGCTTTAAAGTTACAGATTAGTAAAAAAGGAAACCTTTAAGTGTGGGGTTTCCTTTTACTAAAAGACTTTTTATTAGCAATCAAATAGACTTTATTTGCTCGTCCTTACAAATTTCTCCTTACATGATTATTGATGTCGGAAAAAAATCATAGCAAAAATACTTGGAATGATCATAAATAGTCCAACTGTTAATGAAGCAAATGGCAACTTTGTAGAAAAAATGGCACCTAATTCTCCTAAAAATCCTCCAAAAATAAAAGGGATGGCAGTGATTGTTTTATTTGCACCATCTTTCGCATAATACCAGGCATCCCAAACTACATACATATAAAAGCCGGGGTAAAAAAGCATAGCGTTATAGTTGATCATTTCTAATGCTTGATGGTGAAATCCATTAAAGTCAAGTTGAATCGATTTGTTAATTTTTCCAAACATATTATCGAAATGCTCAATTATAACGAAGCTAATACCCTTTATAAATTGCTGATTATATATTTGCCCAAATCCTGGCATTAGCAATGAAAAAAGTGCTGCAATATTTCTCATATATCATTTTCCTTTTTATTGTTATTTTGACTCATCACCTTCTATTTAATTCCTACTATGTTTTTTTAATAGAAAATGTTTTTATCGATCGTCAGTTCAAAATGCCCCTTAAGTGAAAGTACTTTAGATGATACATGTCGTGAATGTATCTTATTACGTGAAAAAGGATGTTTATACATCACCTACTCAAATAAATGTTTAAAAATGATTTGTATAGTAAATGCAAAGAGACATGTTGAGGAACTTTTCGCTTTTTACAACATCAATGAATGTTAAAATCAGGCATGATCTTATATCTTGGCTAAGAGTTGAGCACACGTATAAGAAGCGAAGAGGGAACAAACTTATTAGATGAAAATAGGTTTTTAAACTAGTACAACTTATTCATAAGTATCATAGTCTAATAAGGAAAGAGGCAAAAAAAAGAAAGGAGAGATATTTGTGAGTCATTTTAAACATCATCATCATTTAGGTGGTCATTGTGGAGCCAAGGAATGTCCACCAATGGTTGCACCAACTCAATATGATCCAGGAATGACTGATCCAGCTCAAAATTCTGTGCAGACAACTATTTTTCCACATGTTGTAAATCATGTTCATCCAACACATACAACACATGTGAACAAACATGTCTACACACACAAACATTATTTTCCACATACAGATTCTGTCGTAAATGAATGTTATGAAAACCATGTATTTTGCGGTGCACCTGTAAATCCATGCTGCCCACCGCATCATCGCCCTAGACCATTTGGATTTTAATTGATCTATATAAAAAGGCATCCTTTTTAAATGGATGCCTTTTTGAAATAGGAAGGGAATTAAAGATCTGTTATGCTTTGTTACATAGGTGATCGCGCGACATACTAGAATTGAAGCGCCCTATCGCGATTTAATGCTGGTTTACTTGTAAATAACCATATGCATCACAAAAATTGAAAAGCGAATAGTAATTAAATTAAGGGTTTCATTAAAATGAATACCCTTTAATATTTTTTTATTTTTAATAAGGATCGGATACATGCCCCATTTCATTTGCTTGTTGGACAGCTTCATCTGTCATTGTTGCCCCAATTGGCCCATGATCGTTTTCATGCACCTTTTTCAAGCCGTCCTCAACTCGTTTCCCGTAATCAGGATCGCATTTGCTAAATAGTTCAATCATTTTATTTTGAATTTCTTTATGACAAGCGCTTAAAGTATTGACAAGATTGGAAATTAGTTCGTTTCGTTCCCAGTCATTTAACCTTCTGTATGTTTCGCCAGCTTGTCCAAAGTTATTCGTGCGATCAATGCTTTCTCGTTTTAAGTGTCCAGCAACATATGGCTCATACTCTTTACCTGGATTTTTTGCTTCTTTTAACCCATCAAGAAGAGATGGTTCATAATTAATATGAGGATTTTGATCTTTCCCATAATCTGTTCTGTAATCCATTTGTCCACCGCTTTGATTTGTTGCCACATGTTTTTTCGGTTGATTGATTGGCAATTGTAAATAATTTGCTCCTACACGATATCGTTGTGTATCTGAATAAGCATATGTTCTTCCTTGCAAAAGCTTATCATCCGAAAAATCGAGGCCGTCAACAAGTACACCAGTACCAAATGCAATTTGTTCAACCTCAGCATGATAATTTTCAGGATTTTTATTTAAAACCATTTTTCCTACAGGCATCCAAGGAAAGTCATCTTTGTACCATAATTTTGTAGGATCTAACGGATCAAAATCTAATTCTGGATGTTCATCATCACTCATAATTTGAACATAAAGCTCCCATTCAGGATAATTTCCTTTTTCGATTGCTTCATATAAATCCTGTGTTGCATGATTAAAATTCATTCCTTGAATTTTAGTGGCTTCCTTTTGTGTTAAATTTTTAATTCCTTGTTTCGGTTCCCAATGGTATTTGACAAGAACAGCTTCTCCTTCTGCGTTTACCCATTTATATGCATGGACACCAGATCCTTGCATTTGCCGATAATTTGCCGGTATTCCCCAAGGTGAAAACAAGAATGTAATCATGTGTATGGCTTCAGGAGATTGTGAAATAAAGTCAAAGATTCTTTCGCCATCTTGAATGTTAGTGACAGGGTCAGGCTGGAATGCATGTACAAGATCTGGAAACTTTAATGCATCACGGATGAAAAAGATTTTAAGATTATTTCCCACTAAATCCCAATTTCCATCTTCTGTATAAAATTTAACTGCAAATCCCCGGGGATCACGTAAAGTTTCTGGTGAATGCTTGCCATGATTAACAGTGGAAAAACGAGCAAATACAGGGGTTTTTTTACCCTTTTCAAATACCTTTGCTCGTGTATATTTTGAGATTGGCTCATCTCCAACGGTTCCATAAGATTCGAAATAACCATGTGCACCTGCACCACGAGCATGTACGACACGTTCTGGAATTCTTTCACGATCAAAATGACTGATCTTTTCTAGAAAATCATAATTCTCTAAAGTCGTTGGACCTCTGTTTCCTACAGTACGAACGTTTTGATTATTTGTTACAGGATGACCTTGTTGATTTGTTAAAGTATCATTTGCTTCATTTTGTTGATATTCATGCTCATTCTCATTCGTGTTCATTATGTAGCCTCCTCGATTTTATAACAATTAAAAGCTTTTCCAACTGTTAAAAAAATATGTGTTTTTTATTTGTGCTTTACGAAAGATCCTCTAATATAATCTGATTGAGAATAGCTAAACGAAAAAGAACGCCAACTATTTGGCGTTCCCGCTTCATGTCAACGATCATCTTCGTCGTTACCAGTAACTGCATCTACAACGTTTTGGAATGTTTGAGTAATGTTATCCATTACACCGTTTTGATTGTCACTTTGTTCACTGTTGGCAAGCTGATCATTATAGCTGTAAGTATTTGTTTCAAATGGCCGATCTTTTTTTTGCATGTTTTATCACCTCCATTTTATAGAGTGTGTAAAACTGAGAAAATTAACCTTAAATCCCAAACTTTTAATTCATTCTAACTATTAGAGTTCATGAAAAAGATAGAATCTGCACAAACGTGCTGCTTAGAACAAACCTTTTCCTGAAAGCTTGAAGGGAAGGAAAATATCAAAATTTTTAGGGAGCTAGTGTATTTTCAACTATGAAAGTAATTAGGCTTAATACTTGGGCAATTGAATTAAGCAGTAATATATTTTTTTCTATATTAAGCGATCTTTGTTTATAGTATTTATGAATTTATTAAATTAAAACATTGAGTAGAATTAGAATAATATATTGGTCAGCAGGATATCTAGTTAGCTCGTGCCCCCTGGAGGATAGTAGTAAGGCGGGACTTTGATCCATCCTCGCTTGATCATCATACTTTTCAAAGAGGTACCGAACTTAAGTAATTCAATTAAAGTTCCTAATAATATTAGTCCAACATCATTTCTGATTGTCATAGCGAGCGCTTGTCCAATTAATGTAATTTCTGCAGCTACTTTTACAGAAACTAAATTTGCAATTTCATCGTCTGTTTGTTTAACACCTAATGGAATTGAGTCCGGATTAGATTTTGGTTTGGGCTCAGCTGGTTTTGTTAAGGGGATTCCTTCATGTTGCATAAATGTTTTTAATTTATTAATTGAATTTATTGAAAGTTGCATTCCTTTTTCAAGTGTATGTAATAATTCCCCATCTTTGGACGTATTTAGTGATGTTTGGTAAAGGGAAATACCGTCTTCTAACATCGTAAGAAGTATCCAGAGATTTGATACCTCACCAACGTGAAGAGGATTTTTTTCATTATCAATAAGCGGGGAAATAAAATCTTTAAGTGATTCAAATATATTTGTCATTTAGAATCCATCCTTTCACTTGTATTGTTAACCATGAAAATAGAACATATTCTCTATATGAAAATAGGAATTATTGGAAAAAAGTGATCTAGTTCTTAAAGAGAACACCTGTTTAATTTTTAACTGGAAATATAAAAAATTAGGCATATTAACCAACATGTTAAGCGTAATAATAAAAATGTGTATTTTGAATCAAAATGGAAGAGAGCTGATCGGAAGTGAAACAGTTTGTCAGTATGACCAAAAGGTTAGGCATTACGTTGTTTGCTACAATATGTTTATACTCTTTGGTTGTTCTAACAATTTTATTATCAAAGGGGAAATAGTAAAAAGATAGGCACGCTTAATACTGTAGTCGTTATGTTTTTAAAATACAGGATGCTTTTATATTACATAAAAAAACATGGAATCCATGTCCATGTCGATACTAAACTGATTGTTAGTACGTTGCTTTCAATAGTTATAATAATGGCGATTTGCCGGCAGTTGTTGATCATAACTTTGAACTGTATGCCTTTGCGTGGCATAAGGATGTTGTGCAGTATTTTGTACGTTTCGATTACAGTTAGCTGTCGGTCCAATAAATGTTGCAGGTTTTACAGGAGCCACCGTTTTTTGCCACTGATTTTTATCCATGCAATAAGTATGTGCCATAATATTAGCAGGTGTTAGTTTTAAAATATCTGAACCTAGAATTACTTCAGGTGTTGGTGCGTCAAAAATGGCAAGTAAATGGGTGTTATCGACAGCGGCAACTTCATAATGCCACCATCCTTGTGGAATATTAGTGACTTGGCCTGGGGTAATATAGTAATTTTGAATTTGCCTTGTGAATGGATTCAATAATGAAACAGTAGCAGCACCAGAAATACAATAAACGAGTTCTGCAGCATTTTGATGATAATGCGGTTCTATAACATTATTAGCGCTTAGGAAAATATCTAGCAATGATACATTTTCCAACGTATTTAATTGCTCGATTCCTAACACATTTATATAATTTTGCTGATCTTTTTTTACTAAAGTACTTTTATTAATATCAAAAGAGAAGCGTGCTGATGGTGAAGTGTAATCCATATAAGAAACCATTCGTATTCATTCCTCGCTAAAGTTTATTTTCATAAGTACATTATGCAACGATGACATGATAGTGCATGTACCTAGTTCACCCCTTCAGGATACAGATAG
The DNA here is from genome assembly GCF_011008565.1 of Heyndrickxia ginsengihumi. Lineage (GTDB taxonomy): Bacteria > Bacillota > Bacilli > Bacillales > Bacillaceae_C > Weizmannia > Weizmannia ginsengihumi. Next base: position 6,467 of record NZ_JAAIWK010000017.1, on the reverse strand, counting down.
TAGAGTTAGAAACTGTCAATGCTTAAACAAATGAAAATACATAGAAAGTAGGAATGAATTCAAAAGAGGATAACATGGCGCAAAGCAGAATGATCTTTGAAAGAAATCGCATGTGAAAAGAGTGAAATGTTGATTAATAATTTCACTCTTGAAAAAGCACTCATCTTTTTAACGGGCGTTTGAGGGATAATACTTCATCTTCAAGAGATGAAATTTGCTGGTCAACTACATATTTAGCATCTGAGATTGCCGCATTGTAGAAATGAGGGGCGAGTGACTCTTTTATAAAATCTAATACTCTCTCAGCAGCAAATTCAGAAATTTCTTCGTTTCTTTCTTGAGAAAAAAAATATTGAATATCTGCTATCATTATCTGATGTTGTTCTTTCGTTAGTTTTAAAAACAAATTAGAACACTCCCAAACCATTTGATTACTAAAATTATACATGTATAAATGAAAAAGGGACAGGATTTTGCTGAATCAATTGGACATAAAAATAAGGGGAGGAGCAACATTTCATTCAAAAAAGCACCAATGTCGTTATTTGGTGCTTCCAGGTGGATAGTAATACGGTGGGACTTTAATCCAACCATGTTCTCGCATTTTTGTTTTTACGTCCATACCGTACACACATTTTTCAGAATGAAAACGAATCCACATTAATCCTACATCACTGCGAATACTTTGGCTAATGTTGGTAGAGCACATAACAATATTTGATGCTACTTTTGCAGAAATAAGATTGGCAATCTCTATATCAGTTGACTTTACTCCGAGTGGAATACTATTTGAATCTGTTTGTGGCTTATGCGCTGAAGTATCAGGAAGAGAGATGCCCTCTTTTAACATAAATTCTTCTAATATTGTTGTTTGTTGGTTAGATAGTTTTAATGCATCTTTTAATAACTCTATCAACACATTATCAGTTGTTGTGTTTAATGCAATTTCAAGAACAGGGATTTCTTCGGCAAGTGCGGTATAGTAAAGCCAGCATCCCATTGCCTCCCCAATGTGTAATTTTGATTTAGGTTCACTATCAAATCGTGTTCTTAAGTAATCGAATAACGCTTCAATTTTATTCGGCATGGAATGAAACACCTCGTCGTTAATAATATTAACAAAATTGACTAAAAGAGTTATTTTTATACATGTTCGTTTTTAGACAACGAAACAGATTTACAATGCATATTTTTAATTTCTCCCCACTAATGTCTAGAGACCCATCCCCGAAAAAGAGTAAAAACTAAGTGAGCTTCGAGAATTTTGTCCTTCTACTAATGTAGTGGGCAACTAAATAAATGCAAAACTGTATTGGGGCAGAAAAGTAATAATGCCAATGTATAAGTACATAAACTTTCATCCAAGCGAAAAACGGCTCACCTATAAAAGAAGTAGCGATAGCAAATAAAAGAGCTTTGAACAAAGGATTTGCTTGCGGTTTGATCTGTAAGAGAAACATAATAGATAAAGGCATCAAAGTTAGATCCCAAGGAAAGTATGTAGGAAGGACAGGGATAAGGTTAAAACGGTAAAACCAAAGTCCATATTGATCTCCTAAGACATCAAGGACAAGACTAATGATCATTACAAAAAAGCCAGCGTACATTAACCGATCAGTACTTTCTCTCGGTCTGAACAGAAGCCAAAAAATCCATGGAATAATTGTTAAGGAAGCTGCAATCCACCATAAGGGTGAAAAAAGTACATAGTGAAGCCATATATCTACTTTTTGCTCAATTAAGACATGAATTTGGCTCGTATTTTTATCTGTCATTTTTATGATATGTTCAGTATTCGTCATATGTAAGATTCCTTTAATTTTTTAATAATATTGTGGGTTAAAAAATTAAAAGTATGTATGTAAAAGGAAGAAAACATCTTTAGACTTATATGTTGATTTTTTGAATATGATCAAATCATAAAAGTCATTATTAATCACTCTTTAAAATCTCTTTAATGAAAATGCTATAGCAAATAGAAAAATGAATGCTCCTCATAATAGAGGGGCATCTATTACGGAATTTTTATAAAAATGGAGAACATTTTTTAAACAGAAATTTACGGGAAGGTGGCGTCTTCTAATTTACATAATATTAATTATGTAAATTAGAATAAATGTCATATGTCAATGTTTGTATCGTCTTTTTGAGCTATTTTCTTCTGCGGGTATAATGAAATGGGCATTGTCCATCTCTTGATGTATAATCATCGGTAATGACATATTGTTTCCACTCTCTTTTGCTTGGATCCCCGAACCCTCCTAAATCAGGATGAATAGGAAGATGTTCTATCGCTTCAACTTTAGAACGAATTAAATGAATGGCCTTTTTTCCCTGTTTGCTTGTGTGTGAAATATCTGAAAATATCCTTCTAGGCTGAAAGATTAATATTAGGCATTGGCCAAAATTTCTCGTAATTCTTTGCTTATAGGCGGGCATATTCGCTGAAATAAATATAGGATCACCATCAAAAACGAATTCCCAATTTGGATCATCTGGATTTGTCGGAAAATCTTCTTCAATCCATTCTTTATCATCATGTTCATGCAAAAATTGTATAATTTTCCAAAAGAAATCTTGGTAGTATTCAAAGGACTTCGACTGTAATTCAGGTTCAAAAAATACTACTAATGCATGCCTACAATGTGTAAATGTTCTTGAAAGTGTTAAAAATTCTCTAAGAGTATTTGGCAATCCGCTAATGTCGTTATTTTCAATATAAGAGTATCGTAAATGTCCCATTTTTTCGGCAATTGTTCCGAAATGACAAGGAAAGTCTTTTTGTAATATAATATTTTCCCAATTTTGATGCGCCATTTTGAACCAACTGGGTATTGTAAAAAGATCTTGTTTAATTTCATTTTTAGTCAGCATTCTTATTTCTTCATACACATCGATCAAGCTCCTTCATATCAAAACATAGTTAAATCAACTAGTTTCCGAACCATATTATTCATATGTAAAAATGAAGTGTTTGACACAAAGGTGTATGATTGACCATGAGGTGTTTTATGGAGACGGGTTTTTTTTCACAATTTCTTTACTTAAAAATATAATAATGTACACCGCCTTTAGATCTATTTCAGATATTGTTTCCCCGCCTAGGCGGGGGTAAACATTTCATTGGACCAAAGAGATGTTGCGAAGTATTGAGGATAGGGAGGTTTAATGGTGTTCTCGGTAATTGAATGATTTTTTATTATCGATTTTTTTATTTATGCGAAGAATGAGATATTCAGTTTGAAGTTGCGACCAAATAAATCCCCCAAGCATTAAAGCAATGTACAGTTTTCGATCTTGCCGTATTTCTTTTTTTCTCCCCCAATTGATTGAAATGAATGAAATAATTACATGTATGAAAAGTGTAATAACAGCTAGTTTTCTCATTGCATATCACCATTTATTAACCTTTACTTATAAATTAATCTTTTTAAATGAAATTAGTATACTGCCCAGAGACAAATTTATTCATGAGACTTGAAGAAATTGTAGGCTGGTTAAATCAAAGGGGAATGTAATGTTAAAAGGTGGTTGAGGAAATTTTTGTAGTTGTTTTGTCATTTAAAGATGATCGAAGCAAGTAGAATTAGAGCGGAGCGACAATGGATGATCCTTTTAAGCGAACAAGCTTCTAGAACCTTTTCAATTTGTACGCTAGAGAGAAAAAAGGACTATATATAGGGACAGTTTTAATTTACATAATATTGTTGTTGTAGACTAGTTTAAAAATAACGATAAATTTCTTTACAGTGAAAGATGAGAGAACCTCCATATCTTGCTTACCATATATATAATGCATAAGACCATTTTATGCACCAATCATTTTTTTGTTGTTATTTATTGCAACGTAAGTGGGGGAAGGAGGTTACGTAGTTGGAACCAATACTATCTCATTTAAGTTTTCAGATTAAAGAAAATGCAATTGATTCTTTTATGGACGAAATTAAGACTCCGGTAACAGATCCAGTATTTTTTAGTGTCGGGTTACCAAATAAAAAATTGATTCCAAAAAAACAACTACAAGCCATGACAAATATGTTATTTGAAAATGATCCAAGTAATTTATATAACTATTGTAGTTCAAAAGGATATGATCCTTTTATTTCAACAATCTCTGCAAAAGAAACAATTGCTGAAAATTTTATTATGGTAACAAATGGGAATACTCAAGGGTTCGATCTAGTTTGCCGAATGCTTCTAAATCAAAAAGACTCATTTGCAATGGAGGCATACACTTATTCAATCGCCCATTCAGCTATTCACCAATACAATTTAAACGCAATCGAAATTCCGTTGCAACAAGATGGAATGGATATGGATGTTTTAGAAGCGAGTATTAAAAAGGTCCCTATTAAAGCACTTTATATAATTCCTAATGCTCAAAATCCAACTGGAATTACTATTTCTTTAGAAAAAAGAAAAAGATTAATTGATTTAGCATATCAATACAATTTTATCATTATTGAAGATGATCCCTATAGAGAATTACTTTTTGATGAAAGAATTCCTTCTTTGTTTGAGTTAGATCCTTTAAAAGAAAAAGTGATTTATCTATATAGTTTTTCGAAAATCATTGCTCCTGCGATGCGAACGGGTTTTATTCTTGCCCATCCTGTCTATATTCAAAAGCTTGAGCAATTTAAGCAAATTCAAGATGCTTGTACTTCACCAATTAATCAAATGATCATCAATAACTTAATATCCTCTTATGTTTGGCCGGATTTGTTAGAACAGCAAAAGAATTTCTATGAAAATAGAAAAAAAATAACCCAACATTTTTTAATAAATATGCATAAAAAATACGGCTGGTTAAGTTCTGATCCAGCTGGAGGGTTATTTTATTGGGTAAATGTCCTTGATGGAGATGTGTTAGAGTGGATGAAATATGCTGCTGCGAGTGGAGTCATATTTGTCCCAGGCAAAGCTTTTTCGCTTAATGATGTTACAAATACAAAAATCCGGATCTGTTACGCTTATTGCAATGATGATGAAATGATGAAGGGATTCGAACGGTTAGAAGAGAGCTTTGTAAAATGGAAAAATAACGTTCAATAAAAAATCTTAAAATAATATATTTGTTTAGGTTGTGGATACTAAGAATTCTATATTAAGGAGAAAGACTTTGCTTTTCGCAGGAGGATCGGTATTCTCCTCGTTGCGAGCTCCAATCAGCAAGTAAACAGTTAACATTTTTGAAAAAGTCATTATTTTATGAAAAAATATCCCCACAACTTTTCTATGATAACAGAAAAGTTGTGGGGATGGTGGCTCTAGAGTTGGAGGAGGCAAAAAAATTCAGAAAGAAAGAGAAAAAGGGATATTTTGTAAGTATGAGCAACGATAATGTGGATATGAAGGGCAGAATAGAACTGCCCTGTCATTACTGGTTCTTCGTGTTTAAACTAGTTCCAATATGAAGCACCTACAATAATTAATAGAATAAATAGAACGACGATTAATGCGAAACCTAAACCGTATCCACTTTGGCTCATATCTTACACCTCCTTTATTTGAGGTTAATTTATTGTATGTTGCAAAAAAGCTTTCGCTTAAGGCATTCATATAGATTTAGCAAATTGAGCAAGTAATCTAGTAAGGGATTATTTCCATCATAACCTCTTCGATAGTAAACAAATTTCTCTTTACATATATAACAACACATTATTCGATGAGGAATTTCTCATTCGAAAGGAGCCTTGTTCGAAAAAAGAAAGATGGTAGGAAATAAATGATTGCCTTATACCTAAACATGAATGAGAGAGCATTATTGAGAATATAGCAGCAGTCATTTATTTGAAACTAAAGCAATGACATTAATAATGAGAAGATCTCTTCATGTTTGTCATGTGAATATTAATCAAAAACGTTGTTTACTTAAAAGGACTATAAAAAGATTAAAATGAAGATGTTAAAAGCAGTATAGGTGAGAACTGGATTGTCAACACTAAACTGGACAATTTTTATAAGGTCTTTTTCTTGTATTCGATTGGTGTTAAATAGCCAAGTGTTCCATGAATCCGAATGTTGTTGCGAATTCAGTTTTAAATACCTTGAACATCGCTTCTGCCACAGCATTATCATAGGGGCAGCCCTTCATACTTAATGAGCGCTGAATTCCAAATGTTTTTAGCGCCTCTGAAATTAGTTTATTATCAAACTCTTTTCCTCGATCTGTATGAAACATCTTGATGTTATGTAAATTCCCTTTAATGCGGGCCAATGCTTTATACACAAGACCTGCGGTCTTATTTGGTCCAGCACTGTAACCAATAATTTCTCGGTTAAAAAGATCGACAAATAGGCATACATAGTGCCACTTTTTCTCAACACGGACGTATGTTAAATCGCTCACGACTACAGCTAATTGTTCTTCTTACTTAAACTGACGATGTAATTCATTTTTGATAGGCGCTTCATTACAGGTTTCTTTATATGGCTTATATTGAGCCACAGTGTAATTCGATACC
>NZ_JAAIWK010000016.1 GCF_011008565.1 Heyndrickxia ginsengihumi | reverse complement strand
TAATATCATTATTATAAGCTAAAAAGACAGTTAAAGGTTTAATTTATTCAACCTTTAACCGTCTAATAATTTAATGGACTTTTTCAGTGCCCTCCGTACAGCGCCGAGGAGGCTCAGCTTCCGCCCGCGGAAAGCGAGCATCCTGAAGCGGAAATCTAAACTTTCCTTTAACAAAGAAAATAAAAAAAGAAGAGGAGAATCTTATATACTGAGATTTCCCTCTTCTTTTTTTATTTAATTCAGTAATTATTCTTTAATTTTGTTTGGTCTTGCACGTCTAATAAAGAAGGCAAGAATCAATGCAACAACTGCAATTCCAGTGGCAACAAGAAAGGCATCATTAATCCCTTCAATGGTTGCTTGTTGTGAAACTTTTCCATAAAGCACGTAATTCGTAAGTGCTTGACCGGTTTGAGTAGAACCGCCAGTTAATTGCGCAAACCCTTGGCTAAGCTGAGCAAATTTATTTGCAATATATGGGTTTGCACTTGAAACAACATCCGCATAATTCGCAGTATGGAAACTTGCTCTATTCGTCATGACAGTTACAAGAAAAGCAGTTCCGATACTACCTGCAACAGTACGGGCAGTATTAGATGCTGCCGTACCATGACTCGTTAAATGCAGAGGTAATTGGTTCATACCTTCTGTCATAACCGTCATCATGATGAATGACATACCGAACATTCTCAATACGTATAGAAGCATTAAATGCGGGTAAGTCGTAGACATTGATAAATGCGTAAATTGGTATGTTGTAATAACAGTGATAATTAAACCGACTACTGCCAACCATCTTGCACCAATTCTATCAAATAGCCATCCAGAAATTGGCGACATGATCCCCATTACAATCGCACCTGGGAGCATTAACAGACCCGAATCGAGAGCCGAGAATCCACGGATATTCTGCAAATAAATTGGAAGCAGAATCATTGCCGCAAACATCGCCATATTAATAGCCATACTGATAATTGTCGTAAGTGCAAAAATATCATATTTAAATACACTTAAATTCAACATTGGCTCTTTTGTTGTTACTTCACGAATTACAAAGGCAACTAATGCTGCAATACCAATAATTAGCGAAATAATTACTGTTTTACTATCCCAACCATCATTACCAGCTTCACTAAATCCGTAAAGCAAGAATCCAAAACCGATCGTTGAGAAGATAATGCCTGGTAAATCCATTTTTGGATTCGTTCTTTTCGTAACATCTTTCATCCATATCAACGCAAAAATTAAGTCAACGATGCCGAATGGAATAATGAGATCAAATAGCACGTGCCAGTTATAATGACCAATTAACCAACCAGATAATGTTGGACCTACTGCAGGAGCGAAAATCATTGCGACCCCCATAAGCCCCATTGCGGCCCCACGTTTTTCTGGTGGGAAAATGGTTAACATAACTGTCATTAGCAACGGCATGATAATACCTGCACCAGCTGCCTGTACAACACGTCCTACCATCAAAATAGAGAAGTTCGTTGAGATTGCACATAAAATGGAACCGATCGTAAATAGAGAAACTGCCGAAATAAGCATATTTCTCGTTCCCCATTTAGTAATCATAAACGCAGTGATCGGAATTAAAATCCCATTTACAAGCATATAGCCTGTAGATAACCATTGCACAGTGTTTGCTGATACATTCAAATCGTTCATAATATGTGGAATGGCAACGTTAAGGAGCGTTTGGTTAAGAATCGCAACAAATGCCCCAAGCATGATAGCAAAAATAATTTTTCCTCTACTAAAAGGGATATCATCAGAAGCATGATGTTTCTTAACCGTTTCAGGCGCAACTTCATGTTCTAATTCTGCTTCTTTGCTCATTTGGATCGCTTTTTCAGCTTCCAATTTTTCTTCTTCACTTACAATTGCCTTTTCAGCGTCTAAGTTCTCTTCTTTACTTAATTGAACAACTTCTTCTTTCTCTTCTGTTGTAGAATATAGTTGTTCATTTTCTGCTGTTTGATTTGTTATCGTACTTTCTGCAACCGTACTTTCGGTATGGACTGTTTCTGTTTCCTTTTCCTCATTGTTAATGAGTAAATTCTTTTTTCCTCGTCTTTTCAATAAGAAATTAACGAGTAAAAGTAAAATAATTGACAAAAGAACATAACCAGCAATAAATATTGTCATTAAATTCACCTACTTATGAATACGAACAGTTACATTCATACCAGGAACCAAATCTAAACCACCATAATTATCAAGTGAAACTTTTACAGGAATAACTTGTGTTTCTTTTGTATAATTACCAGAGCTATTATCGCTAGGTAGTAATGAGAAAGTACTTGCAGTTGCCTGACCGATTGATTCTACTTTACCTGTTAATTTTGAATTAGGATATGCATCTACATAAACATCAACGTCTTGATCAACTTTTACATCATCGATATCTGTTTCATCAACATTAGCAGTAACCCATAAACCTTTTAAATCATAACTTTGAGCAAGTGGTGATCCTGCTGCGATATAAGTATTTTTCACTGCAGAATTTTTTACAACTGTACCGTCTGCAGGTGCTTTAATATTTACTTTTGTAGTAGTGCCTTTGTCTGTTGTTACTTCAACAGTACCAATTGTGTCGTTTTTATCAAATCTTTTTCCTTCTTGCCCTTTCCAATCCACTAATTTACCTGCTGCTGGAGAAGCAATGGAAACTTGTTGACCATCAATTTTAGCATTATCTGTACTGATGTAAGACACGGAACGGTTATAGAAGTAGTACCCTGTAAAACCTCCACCTACCAATACAATTAAAATAATGATGTTAATTAATATCATTTTTCTAGCACTCATAAACTTATTATTCCTCCTCAGATGTTAAAATTTCTAAAATTTTATTATGAAACTTTATCACTTGTTGTAACTCATCGTGATAATTTTCCTCAATAACATTTAATTTGTGCGAAAGTATTGATTCGCTATTCATGTAATCTTGTAATTTTTCTTTCCCTTGCTCTGTTAAACGGAGCACTATCGCTCTGCGATCTTTTTGCGATGCTACCCTATCAAGAAGGTTTTGATTGACTAGACGATCAACCACACCGCTTACTGTACTTTTACTTTTCGATAAGTTTAAGTGTTCTGCCAGTTCATTCAACCCAATTTCAGGATTTTTCGAGATTGTATGAAGTACAAACAATTGCAATACAGTTAAGTTTAATTTTTCGATGTCTTTATTTGCAAGTCGAAAAATTTCTTTATTTACCCTGGACATTGTCAACAAAAACTCATTATTGAAAAGATCCATAACTCCTCCTTCCGATCGCTCATTAATACTTTACACAAGAATAATTCGTATGCGAACTATTCACGAACTCTATAATTACATACCTAAAGTTAATTGTCAATCATTTAATTTTATTTTTCCATAAGAAAACGTTTTATTATTTGTAAATAGCATTTACTATTTTTACCAGTTATTTATACATTAGCTTAGCTATCTTCTTTCAATTCCCAAGTCTTTATGTTTTAAACTCAAGTTGTAAAAGCCACAAATAAAAAGAGCTGCCAATAAATATTATAGCGACAGCCCAATAATTACATGCTATTCAATTTGCATCGTTTCAGATGTTTGCCCTTTTTTAACAACGGTATTCCTATATTTTTTAATTGTAAAAATGAAGACGGAGAACCACAAAATGAACATTACAATATAAATAATGCTATTCCAGACAGTTGGTAATTTACCTAATGATAACAATGTTTGGATATTTGTGAAAATAATCATGCCACTTACAAATACTGCGAGTAAATGCGAAGGTAATATTTTTACTAGATATGCGGCAATTGGAGCTGCAATCATTCCTCCGAGCATTAAGGCGATTGTCCAAATCCAATTAATTTGATGCGCCCCAAGTGAAAGAAGAAAACCAATACTAGATGCTAAAGCGACAGCAAATTCACTCGTATCTACGGAACCAATCACTTTTCTAGGCTCAATATCATCTCTAGATAATAACGTTGGCGTGGCAATAGGGCCCCATCCACCGCCGCCAGTTGCGTCAAAAAAACCTGCGATAAATCCTAATGGAATAAAAAATGCTTTTGTCATTTTTTTTCTTTTCTTTTGCTTGCTTTGATTATTTTTTATAATAAATCTGAACAGGACATATAATCCTAACAACATAAGAAAAATCGATATATATGGCTTTAATGTATTTGCTGGTAAATGGCTTAATATCGTGGCTCCAAGAAAGGCTCCGATTGCACCTGGAATAATTAGTCTCCAAGCAATTTCTTTATCCACGTTTCCAAATCTTGTGTGTGAAATGCCTGATGCTCCTGTAGTAACAACTTCAGCCAAATGAACAGATGCTGAAGCTACAGCTGGTGTGATACCGAAAGCTAAAAGCAATGATGTCGATGTTAAACCGTATCCCATTCCGAGTGAGCCATCGACTAATTGTGCAATGAGCCCAACGAATGCGAGTATTATTAATTTTTGCAAAACTCCCAATCCCCTTTCATTTTCAAAAAAAAACATTGATCATCCCATTTTGACTAACATACTAATCTAATTCATGCTTATCGGTTCCGCATACGATACAAAAAAAATCCTTTCCACTCTAGGAAAGAATTTTCAGGTACATATGTATACCTTATCTCCCAAAATGGATCCCATTTTGCTGGACTTAGCACCTTACCATGTTAAATGGCAGGTTGCCGGACTTCACAGGGCCAGATCCCTCCGTCACTCTTGATAAGTTCAATTGTTGTTTACAATTTTATCAGAAAGTTGATAAAAGTCAATGAAATTTTTCATAGTTTTTTGATTGGATTAATTACCTATATGACAATTAGGAAAATGAAGGTAAATAAAAAAAGCCTTGCTAAATGACATTGTTGATAATTAATGATTGCTGATTCACTTTAGTATGGCTAAAATGGATCACCATTATAAAAATCAACAAGTACATTTAGCAGAGCTTAAAAATAAGAATTTAGTACTTTCTACTTACTTTCTAAAATGAGTGTAACAGGACCATCGTTCACTAAATGAACATCCATCATCGCACCAAATATGCCTGTTTCTACATGAACATTTTTTTCTTGTAAAAGTTCATTAAATCGATCATACAACACCTTTGCCTGATCAGGTTTTGCAGCTTCCATAAAGTTTGGACGTCTTCCTTTTCGACAATCACCGTATAAGGTGAATTGCGATACCGACAAAATTTGCCCATGTACATCTAAAAGCGAAAAATTCATTTTTTCTTGTTCATCTTCAAATACGCGTAAATTCACGATCTTGTCCGCTAAATAAGCAGCATCCTCTTCAGAGTCTTCATGTGTTATACCAACAAGTAAAACAAAGCCATTGGCAATTTTTCCTACCGTTTGCCCCTTTACATCAACTTTTGCTTCTTTACAACGCTGCAAAACTACTCTCATTAACAATACCCCTTTAACTCATAATTCTTCGGACAGAGTAAATATCTGAAATATGCTTAATTCTTTCAACTACTCTATGAAGATGGCTAATATTTTGAATAGAAATTGTCATTGTAATGGTAGCCATTTTATTACGATCGGATCGGCCACTGACAGCTGATATTTTCGTTTTTGTTTCACTCACAACCTGCAGTACTTCATTAAGAAATCCATTACGATCAAAACCAGTAATCTCTATATCAACATTATATTCTTTAAGTTCTGTTGTATCTGTTTCCCATTCCACAGGTATTAGGCGATCTTGCATGTCAACATTTTGTACATTCGGGCAATCAGAGCGGTGAACCGATACGCCCCTGCCTTTTGTAATAAAACCAACAATTTCGTCACCTGGAACTGGATTACAACATTTTGAAAGACGAATGAGTAAGTTATCAATGCCTTTTACTTTTACACCCGAATCTCTTCGACGATGCTTCACTGGCACTTTGATTTCTGCGATGGCCTCTTTTATCGCATCTTCAGAATCACGTTTCTTCCGCCACTTTTCTGTTAGACGGTTAGCAATTTGGCTTGCTGTTATACCATTATATCCGACAGCAGCATACATGTCCTCTTCATTAGCAAAATTAAACTTATCGACAACCTTTTGTACATTCTCAGGAACAAAAATTTCTTTTAAATCAAAATCCATGTTTTTAACTTCTTTTTCTACTAGCTCCTTGCCCTTCAAGACATTTTCTTCTTTTCGCTGCCGTTTGAAAAATTGTCTAATTTTGTTTTTTGCCTGCGATGTTTGTGCTAGATTCACCCAGTCCAAACTTGGACCGTAAGAGTGCTTAGAAGTGAGAATTTCAATAATATCCCCTGTTTTCAGCTGATAGTCAAGCGTGACCATTTTCCCGTTCACTTTTGCACCAATCGTCTTATTGCCGATTTCCGAATGAATTCGATAAGCAAAATCAATTGGAACAGATCCAGAAGGAAGTTCAATTACATCACCTTTTGGCGTAAACACATAGACCATATCTGAAAATAAATCAATTTTTAATGATTCCATAAATTCTTCTGCATTTGTTGTGTCGTTCTGAAATTCTAATATCTCTCTAAACCAAGATAATTTTTTCTCAAACGACGTTTTTTCATTAACGGTTTTGCCTTCTTTGTATGCCCAGTGTGCCGCAACACCATATTCAGCAATACGATGCATATCAATCGTACGAATTTGAACTTCTAATGGATCTCCTTTCGGACCGATAACCGTCGTATGGAGCGATTGATACATATTTGGTTTTGGCATAGCAATATAATCTTTAAAACGCCCTGGCATCGGTTTCCAGCATGTATGAATAATACCTAGAGCAGCGTAACAATCTTTAATACTATTGACGATAATTCTAACTGCTAACAGATCATATATTTCGTTGAATTGTTTATGCTGCAACACCATTTTTCTATAAATGGAATAGATATGTTTCGGTCTTCCTGAAATTTCAGACTTAATGGAAATATCTTGGAGTCTTTCTTTTACTTCATCGACAACATTATCTAAATACTTTTCACGCTCAGCGCGTTTTCTTTTCATTAAATTGACAATGCGATAATACTGTTGTGGATTTAAATAACGCAGTGCAGTGTCTTCTAGTTCCCATTTGATCTTTGAAATTCCAAGTCGATGCGCTAATGGTGCAAAAATTTCGAGAGTCTCATTTGCAATTCTTCTTTGTTTTTCAGGGGGAAGATGTTTTAACGTTCTCATATTGTGTAATCGGTCTGCTAATTTAATCAAAATGACTCTTATATCTTGAGCCATTGCAACAAACATTTTACGATGGTTTTCAGCCTGCTGCTCTTCATGAGATTTATATTTGATTTTCCCAAGTTTCGTTACGCCATCGACGAGCATTGCTACTTCATCATTAAACTCTTCAGCAAGTTGTTCAAGCGTCACCTCTGTATCTTCGACAACATCATGTAGAAAACCAGCCGCGACGGTTGAAGGATCCATCTCCAAATCAGCTAAAATTCCAGCCACTTGAATCGGATGAATAATATAAGGTTCACCAGATTTGCGGAATTGATGGCTATGTGCATCTCTTGCAAATTCATACGCATGCCGCACCATAGAAACATGATCATCATTAAGATATTTCTTCGTCCGTTCGATCACATCATCGGCGGTTAAAATTTGATCGTTCGCCATAAAAAATCACCTTTATATAAAGTATAATATGAAAATCAATTTAACGAATAATTAACCATATTGTAATTATTATCATGAAAAAAGCGAGGAATGTAAAGTAAATCAAGCATTTTTTATCGAAAAAAGGGGAATTTGTTGAATAAAGCAAAAAGAAAACGTTTTAATTAATATTTGTTTTCATAAAACTTGGTTGCGTTTCATAAAAAAGGAATAGCCATCTCATAAGTTTCTCCGCCCCAATTCATTTTTTTGAATGCCAAAGAGGATCTCAGATTGACCGTGGAAAACGAATCCCTGCAGCGAAAATCAACTGCTTACTCCCTTTCAAAGTTAATAAGAAAAAGAAACCGACATATATGCCGATTTCTTTCTCATTCAACAGCTTAATATTTCATTAAGGTAAGAATATCGTATCCTTTTAACTTTTCACGTCCATGCAAATAATCTAATTCAATTAAGAAGGCAAGACCTGCAACAACGCCGCCTAATTCTTCTACGAGTTTAATGGATGCTTCCATTGTCCCACCTGTAGCTAAAAGATCATCTGTAATTAATATACGCTGACCAGGCTTAATGGCATCTTTATGAATGGTTAAAACATTTTTTCCATATTCTAAATCGTATTCTGCTTTAATCGTTTCGCGTGGTAACTTTCCTTCTTTACGGACTGGTGCAAAACCAACACCTAACTCATATGCAACAGGGCAACCAATAATAAACCCACGTGCCTCTGGCCCTACGACTAAATCAATTTGTTTTTCTTTTGCATATTCAACAATTTGATTCGTAGCATATCTGTAAGCTTCGCCGTCATTCATTAGCGGAGTGACATCTTTAAATAACACTCCTTCCTTTGGCCAATCTGGAACTATTGAAATATACTTTTTTAAATCCATTTAATTGCTTCCTCCTCGTACTGTGCAGATGGTTTCATCAGCTGATCAAACCATACTCTCAATTCATGAAAAGATGAATAGAGTAAATCTTTTTCCATTTTATATTGTGCTTGTTTTCTTTGATAAGTTAAAGATTCTTGTAAATCCCGCTTATGTTTTACTGAATTAAGAGAAATAAGCCCATCCTTTATTGTAACAAACTCAAGATCAAAAAACACCTGTGAAATAAAATCGACTGTATTTCGAGACCAACCGCGATAAGCCGCTAAATCATCTCCATGTTTTTGCAGGTCAAATGTTTTCCGCTTTGCTAGAAACGCATAAAACCATTTAAAATGTTCTCTCGTTGGAAATGTGCTAAAAAAATGATCTTGTTGATGAAAGAAATAAGCATAAATTCTGCTAGGCGCTTGTCCCCTTATAAGCTTGGTGATTAAATCTGCATCAGTAGGAAGATCAAGCAGGACAATATTTTTATTATAAGTATTAAACTCAATCGCGTCTGTCTCAGTCTGGATGTGTTCAACATGAATAGGATACTTCGATAATTGCAAACGTTCAATCGTTTCCTCTTGAAACACGATAAAAGCTTGATCCTGCTTCGGTACTTGCAGCACCCACTGATCGAGTGGTTTATGTCCTCTAAAATCAAAAAGCTGCCAATGATCCACACAAAGATCTCTAACAATCATTTGTGGTTTTCGAATATTGTTCCATTCATTAATGGATAATTCTCCTACTAATGAAAGCTTGGAATCTGGTGATATATGGTTAGCACAATCCCCTAATCCAAAACCGATACCATCCAATGTATAGTCGCCACTTGTAAGCAAAAGTTTCAAGTGTTGCTGGTCTGCACCAATCTGACGCAGCTGCTGAACTTCAACTTGTTCAATTAAAACTTTTGGCTTTGGATTTCCAGTACCGAACGGAGCTAGTAAATCAAGCTGGCGAATCGCGTCCAAATCGACATCTTCCAGACCAATTTTAATATTAACAGTTGTAATTGGAATGAAGTCTTCTTTTGATAATATTTGTGCTGCTTGCCTGTTTAAACGCTCGCGCAATTCATCAACATGTTCAATAGACAACGTCATCCCTGCTGCCATCGGATGTCCGCCAAAATGCGGAAGAATATCTCTACATTCAGATAACTGATTGAATAAATGAAATCCTTCAATACTTCGGGCAGAGCCTTTCGCCAAACCTTTTTCTTGATCATAGCTTAAAACAATTGTCGGCCGATAAAAGCGCTCGACTAGCCGTGATGCGACAATCCCAATTACTCCCGCATTCCAGCCTTCCTTGCCAACGACAATCACTTTCGTGTCATCTGGTTGAAAGCTTTCTTCCACCATTTGAATTGCTTCTTTTGTCATTTCATTTACAATTTTTTGCCGTTCTTGATTGAGTTCATTGATTTCGGTTGCTAGATCAAATGCTTCTTCTTCATGATCAGAGAGCAATAGCTCTGCAGCAGGATCAGCTTGACCTAAACGGCCTGCAGCATTTAAACGCGGAGCAATTACAAATCCAATTGTTTCTTCATTAATTTCAGACTGTTCGATTTCTGATACCTTGCATAATGCTTGGATCCCTTCGCGTTTGGAAGTACGCAGTCTACTAATACCATTTTTAGCGATCAAGCGATTTTCTCCTAATAAAGGAACTAAATCAGCCACTGTTCCAATTGCTGCAAGATCCTCCAAATGTTCTGGAACCTTATTTAATAATGCATGTGCAACTTTAAAAGCAACCCCAACACCTGCTAATTCTTTGAAAGGATAAATACTGTCAGGATGTTTAGGATGAACAATTGCAAAAGCGTCTGGCAAAACAGGACCCGGTTCATGGTGATCAGTAATAATAAGTGTCAAACCTAGTTCTTTAGCTACTGATGCTTCATGGACAGCGGCAATTCCTGTATCTACAGTAATAATTAATTGAAATCCTTGCGCAGCAGCCCACTTAAAAGCCGCTTCATTCGGTCCATATCCTTCGGTAAAACGATTTGGAATGTAGAACTGGGCATTTGCCCCCATTTCATTTAAAGCAGACATCATCACTGCAGTGCTGCTTACGCCATCCGCATCGTAATCTCCAAAAACAAGAATTGGTTCTTCATTTTCTATTGCGATCTTAATACGATTAATGGATTTTTCCATATCATGGAGTAAAAATGGATCAAAGTAATGACCCTCTTCTTGAAATAAAAAAGACCGCGCCTCATCAATATTTTCGATTCCGCGGTTTACCAATAATTTCGCGACAAGTGGTGCAATATTCAATTGCTTCGTCATGGATTCTACTACAACATCATTCGAGTTACTAACACGCCATCTAGTTTTGGAATCTAACATATTCACACCTCTTTTAACAACTTCTAATTATATCGTGAAGCAGAAACCATGTCATCTACTAAATTTAGGCTCTCGTCAAAGCCAATTAAAAAAGGTCTGATATCATCGACATTTCCGATACCAGACCTCTTTTTTGTTTCTATAGTGTTTCATTAAACTTGCGGTTCATCTGACCATTTCCGTTTTTCCTTTTCAACTTTAATTGAGCCGTTTCTCTTCAATTGACGTTTTTTCAATTGGAACCAAACTTGTGCAGCGATAAAGATCGAAGAATAAGTTCCGGTAATTAAGCCCACTAATAATGCAATTGAAAAGTTTCGAATAGATTCACTGCCAAACACTAGTAAAGCGATAACGGTAAGAACGACCGTCAATACTGTGTTTACAGATCTTCCTAATGTTTGTCGAATGCCCGCATTTACAATTGCTTTTAATTCTTGCTCTGTTTTGATCCGACGTTTTCGTTTTAAATTATCGCGAATTCTATCAAACGTAACGATCGTATCATTAATTGAATAACCAGCAATTGTTAAAATTGCCGCTATAAATGTAACATCAACTTCTAACCTTGTAATACTGAAAAAGGCGATCATGAAAAAGACATCATGGAAAAGCGCTACAATTGATGCAATCCCCATATAAAACTCAAATCGGAATGCAACGTATACAATAATACATGCTGCAGCGATTAACAACGCATAGATAGCACTTTTCGCTAGTTCTTTTCCGACAGTAGGTGATACCGAGCTTATACTTGGATTCACACCATATTTATGTGAAAAATATGACGTAATTTCAGTTACCTTGTCTTTGCCGCTAAAAGACCCTTTAATACGAATGATCGCTTTTTCATTATGATTCCCTGCAAAAACAATATCTTCAGATTTTAAATGTAATGTATTTAAATCCGATTCAATCTGTTGCTGTGTTAATGGATGATGGGCATCGACTTCTATTCTTGTACCACTTGTAAAATCAATGCCGAGATTCAATCTAAATATAAATAGAACGATAAATCCAGCAATGATTAGAACGCTTGAAAGTGTAAAAAAGAATTTACGATGTTTAACAAAATCATACCAATCAAATTTTGTTTTCAAATCATGTGTATCAATATTCTCAGAAATATCATGAATAGCTGATTTTTTTACACCGAACCAGCTCGGACGTTTTTTTAACGCATTGCTATTAACCCATAGGCCTAATAGCAATTTTGAACCATAGACAGCCGTTAAAAAGCTTAACAAAATACTAATGATTAATGTAGTTGCAAAACCTTTAACAGAACTAATTCCGAAAATATATAAAATAACAGCAGCGATGATCGTTGTTAAGTTCGCATCAAAAATTGTAATAAATGATGATTTATAGCCTGCCTTAAAGGCTGATTTTATTGTCTTGCCAACCCTTAGTTCCTCTTTTATCCGCTCGTACGTAATGATATTGGCATCGACAGCCATCCCTACTCCAAGAACGAGGGCAGCAACACCTGGTAATGTTAATGTTGCTCCAATCAATCGGTATATGAGAAGCAATAAGAAAATGTAAATTGCTAATGAGACAACCGCAATAAATCCAGGAAAACGATAGTAGCCTATCATAAACACAAAGATAGCTAAAATCCCGATAATTCCAGCTGTTACCGTATCTTTCAATGCTTCTTGTCCAAATGATGCACCAACAGAAGTTGAATAAATTTCATGTAATTTCACAGGAAGTGCTCCAGCGTTTAATAGTGCTGCAAGATCTTGTGCTTCTTTCACTGTAAAGTTTCCTGTAATTTGAACAGTGTCTGTATTAAACACTTCATTAACATTTGGGTTAGAAAGGAATTTAGGATGTTTCTTTGCTACCTCTTTTTTATAGGAATCCTTTCCTTCTTGGAAGTCCATCCAGATTACGAGCTGATTATTTGGGGCCATTTTCAAGATTTTTTGTGTTACGTCATGGAATTTTTGACGACTTTTTAAACGTAATTCCACGTCTGGTTTGTTATTTGAATCAAAAGACTGTTTTGCTTTTCCTTCAACTAAATCTGAACCATCCATCATTAATTTATCATTCACATCGCGGAATGTTAAATTTGCCTGTGTTGATAACATTTTTCGTGCTTCGTTTTGGTCTTTTACACCTGCTAACTGAACACGGATGCGATTATTTCCCTCAACTTGAATAATCGGTTCGCTTACACCAAGAGCATTAATTCTTCGATCAAGTGCCTCTGCTGTATTAGCAAGAGCAGCTTTATCAATTTTTTGCCCTTTTTTAGCGGGTTCTACTTTATAGAGAACTTCGAATCCTCCTTGTAGATCAAGACCTAAATTAATTTTTTTCACAATTTTGTCTGTTGTTCCTCCAATAACTCCTGCACAAAGCAAGACGATAATAAAGAAAGCAACAATACGGCTTCTTTTTACCATTATGTAAATCCTCCTAGCAAAATAACAAGCATATCAAAAAAGCTGAAATTTCAAACGACCCGTATATAACAACTCTATTATGAATTACAAAAAAAACAGTGTCAATTTTTCTAATTATTTAGTCTTGTCCGGGTATAACAATTCTTCTAACTCATCTTCATTGATATCTTCAAACCAGTTAGGAGATCGATAAGCTTCAATTGTTTTATAGTTCATAAAATCTCCAATCTTTATCGTTAAAATATCTGACACAAGTTCATACATTCGCATTTCCTCTTGAACTTTCTTCCATTTTTTATTGATTAAAAAATCCCATAAATCTTGGATAGAGATGGCACCATATCCAATAATTTTAAACTCTTCAGCCTTACTCTTTAAGACTGGTTTCATTTCTTCAAAATACTTGCTATGTGGATGGACCCCCATAAAGTAGTTTTCCCCTCTCTAAATGAACTTGTCATGCTTTGTCCCTATTAGTGCATATACTTCATTGTATAGGAAATTAGCGTATTTGAGAAGGTAGGTTAACTTGATGTCCAAGTTTTTGAGAGGAACAATCATTTTACTTATAGCAGGTTTTATTACAAGAGCACTTGGATTTATAAATCGAATTGTCATTGCACGTTCTTTAGGTGAAGAAGGCGTCGGTCTTCATCAGATGGCATTCCCGACACTTATGCTTGTTGTTACGGTTACTCAGCTTGGTTTGCCCGTAGCAATATCAAAATGCGTTGCAGAAGCGGATGCAGTTGGAGATCGCTATAAAATTAAAAAGATTTTAGTGATGTCCCTATTTATTACGATTTCGTTATCTGTTATTTTTACACCGAGTTTAATTATTTTCGCACCTTATTTAGCCGATCTCTTATTTACAGATTCACGTGTTTATTATCCGCTTGTCGCAATTACACCAATTATTCCGATCGTCGCGGTTTCAGCTGTGTTGCGTGGCTATTTCCAAGGAAAACAAAATATGAAACCATTTGCGATTTCTCAAGTCGTTGAACAAACGGTTCGTATTTTGTTTATTGCCATTCTTGCCCATTTGTTGCTGCCTTACGGAATAGAATTTGCTACTGCGGGTGTGATGGTTGCATCAATTCTTGGTGAATTAGTGTCGCTTTTTTATATGTTTACCGTGTTTAAAATTAAAAAAACAATCCCAATTAGAAAAAATTACTTTAAGTCATTGAAGGCTGGCAAAGACGTTCTGAAAGAATTAATGAGTGTCGCCATTCCTACGACAGGAAGTAGGTTGATTGGTAATATTTCCTGGTTTTTAGAACCTATCGTCGTTGCCCATAGTTTAGCATTAGCAGGCATAGCAGATCATATCGCTACAAAACAATATGGATCGTTAACGGGTTTCGCCTTACCGCTTTTAATGCTTCCATCATTTGTAACCTTTTCATTATCAACAGCACTCGTACCGGCAGTAAGTGAAGCATATTCTAAAAGAAACTTTGGATTAGTCGAGCACCGTTTACAGCAAGCGATTAGGTTTTCCTTATTAACAAGCGGGATATCTGTTATTATTCTTTATATATTTGCTGAACCCCTTATGTCACTCATGTACGGGACATCTAATGGCTCGCAATTTCTTCGGATTATGGCGCCGTTTTTTATCTTCCAATCGTTACAAGCCCCTTTACAGGCAACATTACAAGCTCTTGATCTTGCAAAAGCTGCGATGATTAATAGTATGATTGGAGCCGTTGTAAAACTAAGTGTTATTTTTGTACTTGCCTCCCAACCGCAATTTGGTATAAATGGTGCTGCGATTGGTATTATGACAAGTACTGTACTCGTTGCATTACTGCATTTTGCTTCCGTCATGAAAGTCATCCAATTTACACTATACGTGCGGGATTGGATTAAACTAACCATCGTGACTTTACTCTCAGGTTTTGCTGGCTATTATATCTTTAAAACATGTTTTCTACAAGAGCCATTTATTATGCGATTGTTGATAGGAATTGTCATTACTTCAATTATTTATTTAGTACTGCTTATTTGCACCAAACTAATTCATCGTTCTGATTTGCATCATATTCCAATTGTAAACAAGTTTTTATAAATTAGTTTTCATCTTTTAAATCAATATAAAACTGGCCATCTTGAAAACTGCAAAATGAAATATTATCAATCGTCCCATACCCGCGCTCTGCAAGTTCAGATTTTAACCACGATTCAGTTTTCCCATGTTTTTTTAAGTTTGCGATTTGCAAATGGCCATCGACAATAAACGGTTCTGTATAAGATGCCGTTTTATTTTTCTTTTTACTTTTTTTAATGATAGATAATTTACCTGATGTCTCTAAAATCGCATATTCTACATCTGAAATATTATCAATATCTTTTGACCGTAGCTGCATTAAAAGATCGTCGAAATTATAACGTTGTTTTCTCATTTCTTTTTCGTCGATCTTTCCTTTATTAATAATAATACTCGGTTTTCCGTCGATAATTTTTCGGACATGGCTGCTTCGTAAAGAAGCAAAAGCAAGCAATAGTTGAATGACTAGCAATATGATCATTGGAAATAACGCATCAATAATCGGTTCATGATGATTTTCAATCGCTACCGCGGCCATTTCACCGATCATAATGAACACAACTAAATCTAGTACATTCAGTTCGCCAATCTCTCTTTTTCCCATTACACGAAAAATAACCAGAATAAGAACATATAAAATAATTGTACGAATAAAAATGGTCATTAAATTTTCCATACATATAATCCCCTATCAGAAATCCTTTTTCATCATCTTTAATAGTATGTACGTTTTACCTGAGAACTTTCATGAAGATATTATGATTCAAGATCAAAAAAGCATTCTAAATTCGCTTTTTGCTGAATATGCTTGTACTAAAGTAATGCATGTGCAAGTTTCATGAAAGGGGAGAATGACAATAGAAACGAGAAAATTAGGTATGAGTATCGTCTATGGAATTATTACCATCTTTGTGCTACTGTCGATATCAAGTTTAATCATCTCATTGATTTTACGTTTTACCGATGTCACTGAAAATTCGATCAGCATTATTGTAACGGTGATTTCTTTTATTACTCTATTTATTGGTGGTTTTATTTGCGGAGGCCGAGGAAAAAAGAAAGGTTGGCTGCTTGGAAGTCTAACAGGGATCATTTATACTTTTATTGTCTTCCTTGTTCAATATTTAGGATACGATGAATTATTTTCACTTCAACAAATCATTTATCATATTTGTTATATTGCTACCGCAACAATGGGCGGAATTTTAGGCGTTAACCTTACATCTGGCAATTCTCGGGAAGCTTAAATAATTTGGAAAAAACAGCACAAGTTTATACTTGTGCTGTTTCTATATATTATTTAGATTCCTCAACTGGTTTAGGCTCTTCAACTTTTTTTGTTTCTGCAACGCTTGCCGCTTTTGATTCCGTTACTTCACGGATAGCTGAACGATCAAAAGTTAAACGTGAACCATCTCCACATTTTAACACGACTTTATTATCATCAATTGAATCAACAATCGCGTGCAATCCACCTATTGTTACAACTTTATCTCCTTTAGATAAGCTGCTTTGCATCGCTTGAACATTTTTTTGTCTTTTCTGCTGTGGTCTAATTAATAAAAAGTAGAACAACACAAACATAATGATAATCGGCAGAATTCCTGCAAGATTTCCCATGCTATTACCTCCTTCCACTACTTGTATTTATATTAGAAATTTTTCGCATCCGGACGATTGAATCCGTATTGCTCAAAAAATTCTTCACGGAAATCACCAAGACGATCTTCACGAATCGCTTGTCTTACATTTTCCATTAATTTTAACAGAAAATATAAATTATGGTAAGTAGTTAATCGCATTCCGAATGTTTCATCGCATTTTATTAAGTGGCGAATATAGGCACGCGTATAGTTGCGGCATGTATAACAATCGCAATGTTCATCTAATGGGCGGAAATCGCGAGCATATTTTGCATTTTTAACGACAAGACGGCCTTTGCTTGTCATAACCGTCCCATTTCTAGCAATCCTTGTTGGTAATACACAATCAAACATATCAATACCGCGAATAGCTCCATCAATAAGCGAATCAGGGGAACCTACTCCCATTAAGTAACGCGGCTTATTTGATGGCAACAACGGCGTCGTAAATTCAAGCACACGATTCATTACTTCTTTCGGTTCTCCAACTGATAATCCACCTACAGCATAACCCGGAAAATCAAGAGATACAAGATCATTTGCACTTTGCCGGCGTAAATCCTCAAATTCTCCGCCTTGGACAATCCCAAACAGTCCTTGAACATCTGGACGCTGATGTGCATTGAGACAACGCTCAGCCCATCTTGACGTCCTTTCAACAGATTGCTTCATATAGTCATATGCTGCTGGATATGGAGGACATTCATCAAATGCCATCATAATATCAGAGCCAAGTGCATTTTGAATTTCCATTGACTTTTCAGGCGAGAGAAATAATTTATCACCATTTAAGTGATTTCTAAAATGAACTCCCTCTTCTACGATGTCACGTATTTTACTTAAACTAAATACTTGGAAACCGCCTGAATCTGTTAAGATTGCTTGGTCCCAGTTCATAAATTTATGAAGGCCGCCTGCCTCTCTGACAATATCATGTCCTGGTCGAAGCCATAAGTGATAAGTATTGCTTAAAATCGTTCCCGCTCCCATTGTTTTTAAATCTTCCGGCGACATCGTTTTAACAGTTGCTAGCGTTCCAACTGGCATAAACATCGGTGTCTCAAAAGATCCATGTGGAGTGTGTATCATACCAAGGCGTGCACCTGTTTGTTTGCACGTTTTGATTAATTCGTATTTAATTGCAGTCAAGAATTTTTCTCCTTCCTCAAATAACCTCACTATTTAATGAACATTGCATCGCCAAAGCTAAAAAAGCGATATTGTTCTTTTACAGCAGTCTCATATGCGTGTAACACATGCTCTCTGCCTGCTAAAGCACTAACAAGCATAATTAAAGTTGACTTTGGCAAATGAAAATTCGTAATCATCGCATCAATGCCTTTAAATTCATAGCCTGGATAAATAAAAATATCTGTCCAGCCACTTGTTGCGACAATGTTGCCATCATGCTCAGAAGCGATTGTTTCAAGCGTTCTCGTTGAGGTCGTTCCTACTGAGATGACGCGTCCGCCATTTTTCTTTACATCCATAATAGCTTTAGCCGCTTCTTCTGAAACTTGATAAAATTCAGCATGCATATCATGGTTTTCAATTTCATCCACACTTACAGGACGGAAAGTTCCTAAGCCTACATGCAAAGTGATAAAAATGATTTTAACACCCATTTTTTCTATTTCTTTCAAAAGTGATTCAGTAAAATGCAAGCCGGCAGTTGGTGCCGCAGCAGATCCAACTTCTCTTGCATAAACTGTTTGATAGCGATCTTGATCATCAAGCTGTTCTTTAATATATGGTGGCAGCGGCATTTCTCCGAGTTCATTCAGCACTTCATAAAAAATGCCCTCATAATCAAATTTCATAATTCTGCCGCCATGATCAAGTTCTTCTATACAAGTTGCTTTTAATTTTCCTTCGCCAAAGATAATTTCAGTACCAGCTTTTACTCTTTTTGCTGGCTTGACAAGTGTTTCCCATTGATCATTTTCCTGCTGTTTTAATAGCAGTACTTCAATATTTGCACCCGTATCTTCTTTCACGCCAAATAGTCTAGCAGGCAATACTTTCGTATCATTCAATACGAGACAATCACCGGGATGAAGATATTCTGTAATATTTTTGAACACTGTATGTTCAATTTCCCCAGTTTTTTTGTCTAATACCATTAATCTGCTATCCGAACGATTTTTTAATGGTGTTTGTGCAATAAGTGATTCTGGTAAGTCGAAATCAAATAAATCTATTTTCATTTGTTATTCACCTTCAAAAGTTTAGTTCTTTTATGAAATGTTATTTAAAGCGTCCAATTATATATAATATCACAGATAAGATGATACTTAATAATATAGACGTTACAATTGGAAAATAAAATGTTGTATTTCCTTTTTTTATCAAAATATCACCAGGAAGTCTACCAATTTTAATGAATTGCATCAGCAGCCCAATTATAAAAAGAATTACAGCAATCGTCATCAATGTCTTCCCAATTCCATTCACTTTCCAGGTACCTCCATATTGAAATGGTGATAGACTAAATTCGTTACGATTCTTCCCCTTGGTGTCCGTTGCAAAAATCCTATTTGCATTAAATACGGTTCATAAACATCCTCGATCGTTTCTGCTTCTTCCCCAATACTTGCTGCAATTGTTTCAAGTCCAACAGGGCCGCCTTTAAATCTTTCAATAATTGCTTTTAAAAGCTTGTGATCGATATGATCGAGTCCGAGCTTGTCAACTTGCAGTAGCTGTAATGCATAATTTGCCAGTTCTTGAGTAATAATACCATCACCTTTTACTTGGGCAAAATCGCGGACCCTTCTAAGAAGACGATTCGCAATTCGCGGCGTTCCTCTCGACCTTCTGGCAATTTCTTCTGCCCCTGTTCGTTCAATTTGCGTTTGTAAAATGTCAGCCGTCCGCATCGCAATATGTGTAAGCTGTGCCTGTGTATAAAATTCAAGCCTGCTTAACACACCGAATCGATCCCGTAACGGCGCGGAAATTGCTCCAGCCCTTGTTGTCGCTCCAATAAGCGTGAAGGGGGGTAAATCAAGTCTTATTGATCTAGCACTTGGTCCTTTGCCAATGACGATATCTAAGCAGAAATCTTCCATTGCTGGATACAAAACCTCTTCAATTGATTTTGGCAAACGGTGGATTTCATCGATAAATAGCACTTCACCAGGCTCTAACGCGGTTAATACCGCTGCTAGATCTCCAGGTCTTTCGATTGCTGGGCCAGAAGTTGTTCTAATATTAACGCCCATTTCATTTGCAATCACCATTGCCAAAGTTGTTTTTCCAAGTCCAGGAGGTCCATATAAAAGCACATGATCTAGTGTTTCATTCCGTTGCTTTGCTGCTTCAATAAACACAGCGAGATTTTGTTTCACTTTTTCTTGGCCAATATATTGACTTAACGTTTGCGGTCTTAAACTCAGTTCAAGAAAAAGTTCCTGGTCATTTGCATCACTAGAAACAACGCGGTCATCCATTCTTCTCCCTCCTGACAAATTTTTACTTTACTAACGTCCTTAATGCTAGTTTAATATATTCATCTGTTGTTAAATCTTGTTGCTTCAATTGTGGCGTAATCTTGTTAATTTCTTTTTGTGAATAGCCTAATGCTTGCAAGGCAAGGATTGCTTCTTCTAATGATTGATTCGACACTTCTTTTTGCAGCACTTCTTCATGATTAAATAAATTCGGCTGATCCGTAATCACGTCCAATTTTCCTTTCAAATCAAGAATCATTTGCCGTGCTGTTTTTTTGCCGACACCTGGAAACTTAGTTAAAAATGTTTCATTTTCATGGTCGATTGCTTCAACTACTTGGGCGGGTTGTCCATAAGCTAAAATTGCAAGGGCGCCTTTCGGACCAATTCCTGAAACATTCAGCAATTTTTTGAACAACTGTTTTTGCTCTGCCGTTTCAAAACCATAAAGAGCAATCATGTCTTCGCGAACATGTTGATATGTATAGATTTTACATTGTTTATTGATATGTTTTGTAAATACATATGGATTCGGTGTTAAAATTTGAAAGCCAACGCCATTATTGTCTATTACAACATAATCTGGGTACACCGAATCCACAGTGCCTTTAATATATTCGTACAAACTCACACTCTCCTCAAAACTTGCTATCATTTATTTTAACATATTGTCGCAAGTATGTGGAATGAGCGCACAATAGACTTTAGACTATGACTGATTCTTTGTGACAGAATATGGTTTTAATGTTTCAACCCATTTTTCATAGGACTTCTTCGATGTAATTCGCACACCTTTCTTCAATAGCTCCTGCTTATGTCCTTCAAGTTTTTTAATATCTAATTGAAAAAACGACTGAATTACTTCTTTATTTTTAGGTTTTCCATTAAAGATCGATAATGTTGCATCCTTTGAAAGTCCAATATAGCCATTTGTTTTCATTAACGGTGAGATGTCATTTATCTTTTTTTGTAAGACAATTTCATCCTCTTCTAAATCAACCACTTTCCAATCGTGATATTTTGCTAATATTTTTTTGATGGATTGTTTTTTCTCATTGCGAACTTCTTCACTTACTTCTCCATCAATATACCTGCGCTCCAATAATACTGTGATTTCATTTTTTCCAGCAGCCTGAACATGAACCCGTGATTTCTCATTATTTATTGGATGATGCGAATGATTCGTCGTCAGCATATTCCACCCACCAAACATTAGAAACATGAACAAGACAATCCGGATAGTTGTAGACATTTAAGGTCACCTCTATAATAAATACAATCTCTATTTATAGTGTGACCTATTTTCACATGATTAATCTTAAACGATGTAAAACATTTTTCATATAGTCTACATTGTTATGATGACCAGCTTTATAAAGGCTCTTTAACAACGGAAAAAGAGACCAGCCCTATATTGCTGGAGCTGTCCCTCCTACTGTCCCTACTATTCAATATATCTTTCAACACTATGGAAAAAGGCTTTTCTTTCTTGAAATTGTTCAAATGTAATTTCCTCTAGATGAGGCAGCATATTTTTTTGCAACGATTTATCACTTTTACTAAAGCGATTCCACTCGCGCAGTACATCTGTCGGGAATTGCAAGGCATGCAAAAATACAGTTTTATCAATATGCGGTTCATATAATGTTAAAAGCTTTGGTAAAGACCATGAGATCGAAGGCAAAATCCGATTGCAAAATTGCAGGTCATCAATCCAAGCCGGTGCCATTCGCGCAAGATCAAAATCGATTAAGTATAATCGTTTATCTTTTCCTAGCAAAAAATTATGATGGGCAACATCGCCATGCGTTATACAGTACGGTGCTTGAACAAATACTTGCTGAAACGGTTCCAATTGTTTTAAAGAATATTTCGCCCAATACAAGTAGGATGATAGTATATTTTTTGGAATATATTTTTTTAAATATGTTTGATTCCGTTCAAATACTTTGTACCTTTGCTTCCATTTATTAATTTGGTCAAAAAATGGAAACTTTGTTTTCATGCTCATTGGAAGCTGTTCCG
Source organism: Heyndrickxia ginsengihumi (assembly GCF_011008565.1). Classification (GTDB taxonomy): domain Bacteria; phylum Bacillota; class Bacilli; order Bacillales; family Bacillaceae_C; genus Weizmannia; species Weizmannia ginsengihumi. Next base: position 63,999 of record NZ_JAAIWK010000016.1, on the reverse strand, counting down.
TTACTTCGTGATATCGTTTAAGTAATTGGTGCGCTTCTTTGATTTCTCTTACATTGGCGTATGAGAATTTTTTTTTACTCGGCTCTATATATTCTAAAATCCCCCAAATTTTATGATCAAATTGGCAATTAGCTGTCGTATGATTGGGATGAAAATAATACGTATTTGTAAATCCGTTATGACGCAACGCCTCTGTTAACTCAACCTGTCTCGCTAAACTCTCAACATTTGAAAATTCTTTCATCACCCATTTTTTATTTGCTGCTGTAATCAGCCATATATGTTTATGGTATTGTTTTATACCAATAATTGGTTCATCCAATCTTTTTTTTACATAAAGAAGGAGACGCCTTTGAAATTCGTCCCCTGTGTTGCTAAATGGCTGTTTTTGCATATTAGTCTTCTTCTGGCGCTTGATAATAAGGATTTGGTTGATATGGGTGACGATACGTTTGCGTGCCATATCCATAAGGCTGTTGCATTTGCTGCGGCTGCATTTGTTGTGGCATCATTTGTGGCTGCTGTTGTTCAACTGGCTGCCCATACATATTTTGATAAGGCGCTTGAGCTTGATATGGTTGTTGCATACCATATTGAGGAACATATTGTCCTGCTCCATCCGGATTACCAGCAAAGCCTTGTGGGTGTTGGCTAAATCCAGTCATAGGCATTTGCTGTGGTACATAAGATTGCTGTGGATGATGATATTCTCCTTGATGCTGTACAAATGGCACTGATGATGACGACGATGATGACGACTCTTCTTCTCCTACCCATACTCCATGTTGAGGTACTGGTTGATTATATCCTTGCCATACCGGAGCTTGATATGTTGGCATTGGTTCTACTGGCGGCATTGGTGCAGGGAATGGAGCTTGATGAAAAGGCATTTGCATTGGTCCTGCGTATGGCATTTGATGATGTGGAAATGCTGGCGGAAAAGGCGCGGGGCCTCCACAACCACAATCATGCATCGGCATTGGTGCTACAGGTGGATAAAAATTTGGGTACATACCTTCATAACACTCCTCTTGTATTGGCATTGTGTACATTTCCCCCGAAGAAGAGGATGATTCACATTCGTCTTTGTAGTAAATTGGCTGAACAGGTACCTCGTGTTTCACAGGTGGCGGAGGAGCGATTTGCGTATTTTGTTCAATTTCCGTCATATTTGTTAAATAGTAATTATTAATATCAATTTCCGGTACGACTGGTTTTGGCATTACTGGTTTATAAATAGTTTCTTTTTGATGAACGACATGCTCCTTCACAGGTTTTTCTTTAATTACTTCTTTTTGAACAGGCATTGTTGGTGTTGGCATTTGCTGAAATGGTGGTACTGCTTTTGGAACTTCTTTTTTCCCATGGCTGTATTCTTTTTTCCCTTGACTAAACTCTTTCTTTACTGTTCCTCCTGATGTTGGCACTTTAATTTTCATCCCTGGCATGATCATATCTGGATTTGATAATTGCGCATTCAACTTTTTCAGTTCATTAAAATCAGCACCATATTTTTTTGCAATTTTCCATAGTGTATCTCCCTTTTGTACGATATGGATCTTCACATGTTTCCCCTCCTCAGGCATAAGTCCATACATTCTATGTTTAAGTAGGCAAAATGCTATTGATTTACATAAAAATTTATGAAAAATTAAAAACAAATATACCTTCCCTGCAAAGATGGATAGGCATATTTGTTTATGACTAAATGATTGAATATATAGCAGATCATTTGCGGCAATCTGTCATATCCTCTTTTGATACATTGTATGTTTCCTTTCTTCAGTTATTACAAATGGTTGAACATCTCAATTTATACTAGTTAATAACTTGGGCTATATTTTGAGACTTTTTTATTTTCCCATCAAACTACTGCCCATTCATTTGAATAGAGTGGAAGCAACTCTTCTCTTTGAATAAAATACCTTTCTAAAACTAAAGACCATTATTTAGAAATATTTAAACGATTCATAAAGAAGTTGATTGGAGCAGAAGGATGCGAGACTCCTGCGGGAAAAGCTGGATTGAAGCGACCCCGCAGGCGTGCACGCCGAGGAGGCTCAGCATCCGCCCGCGGAAAGCGAGCATCCTGGAGCGGAAAGCAACTAACTTCTTTTAAGAAGTAAAACTAAATAACAACAGCGAGAAATATTTTTTTTAAAAGGATATTATGGTAAAATCCGTGTAAAAGACTATTAGAATCGAGGAGAAGACATTGACAGATAAGAAGAAAATTCTTGGTGATGAAAGACGGCAATGGATCCTCCAACTATTAAAACATAGCTCAACGCCTATTACAGGAGGAGAATTGGCAAAAAAGGCAAACGTAAGCCGTCAGATCATTGTAAATGATATTACATTATTAAAAGCAAAAAATGAACCAATTATCGCTACAAGTCAAGGCTACTTATTTTTACAGTCATCTCCACATCAGCAGACATTTGAAAAAACCATTGTTTGCTCTCATTCGACTGATCGTGTTCAAGACGAGCTTAACGCTTTAGTCGATCATGGTGTAACCGTCAAAGACGTAAAAATCGAACATCCTGTATATGGAGATTTAACTGCTTCTATTATGGTTTCTAACCGCCAAGAGGTTGGACAATTTATTCAAAAAATTCATGAGACGAAGGCTAGTTATTTATCGGTTCTGACAGGTGGTATTCACATTCATACGATCGAGGCTCCGAGCGAAGAACAGCTTAATAAGGCAGAAGAAACCTTGAGAGAAATGGGGATTTTATTTACAGAAAAATAAAAACGTGTGTGTTCATAATAGGAACACACACGTTTTTTTAGCTATTTTACTAAGAAACTGCTATAACTGCCAAGCACCTTGACTTCACAGCCTAAAGCTTCAATTTCTTTCAATGCATATTGAACAAGAACATCTTCAATAGGATGATTAATATCGATCATAAAAAAGTAATTTCCTAACCCTGTTTTTAAAGGCCGCGATTCTAGTTTACTTAAATTAATTTGCCTCCATGCAAAAGCTGAAAGAACTTGATGTAGTGCCCCAGCACGATCAGCAGGCAATGTAACCATAATCGTCGATTTTTGCAAAGTTGAAGACGCTTTAGCATCAATTTCTTCGTATGAAAGAGCAATAAACCTAGTATGGTTAAAAAGATAATCATGAACATTCGCTTTCACAATCGTCAAATCGTACTGTTGCGCTGCCAATTCATTTGCGATTGCACCCCATTTAAGCTCAGGGTGCTCGCTTACAAACTTAGCAGCAGCTGCTGTTGATGTCATTTGTTCAATTGTTGCCCGTCTAAATTCATGATGTAAAAATTTATGGCATTGTGCAAGCGCATGTGGGTGGGAAACAATTTTCTCTACTTCTTGCCAATCGTTTGCTTGCGCTGGATGTACCATAAAATGCTGTTCAATCGGAACGATAATTTCTCCTCTAATCGGCGGATTTTCTTCGTGATAAAGGTAATCTACCGTTAAATGCACAGAACCTTCCAGTGCATTTTCAAATGGGACGACAGCCATTTCTACTTTCTTTTCTTTAACAGCTTCCAAACATTCAGGAATGGTTTTATAGGCGATTCTCTCAACATTTGGAAAAATTGATTGTACTGCAATATCAGTGAACGTTGCTTCAGGACCTAAGTATGCTGCTTTCACAATTTTCCTCTCCCATTACCGGAGACACTATGCTCCGGATCCTAAAATTTCTACTTTATTGATAAAATCTAGCTGTTCAAGTTCAACTAAAAGAGCTTCTAAACTAGGTTGAATGTCTGTCACATTTAAAGATATTGTTACATTGGCTTTGCCTTGAATTGGAATCGTCTGGTGAATGGTTAAAATATTGCACGAATGGGCAGCAATGATCCGTAAAATTTCCGATAACGTCCCTGAACGATCTTCTAAATAGAAAAATAATGTGACAATTTTTTCTTTTACAACCGAATGAAACGGAAAAACAGTATCACGATATTTATAAAATGCGCTGCGGCTTAAATCAACTTTTTGTACAGCTTCCCAAACTGAAGATGCTTCCCTACTTTCTAACAATTCTTTTGCTAGCAATGTTTTCCTCATTGCTTCAGGCAGTACATCTTCCCGTACTAATATAAATTTATTTTCTCCTCTATTTCCCATTCGCCTTCCTCCATCGAATCATTGCTTCACCATAATATCAATGATGTTAAAGCTAGATGTAAGCAACGAATCCTTTCATTCCACTCAGTCCACAAATTCAAATTCAAATTCCATGAGGCGAACTGTATCACCATTTGTTGCGCCACGTTTACGCAAAGCATCATCGATACCCATTCCGCGAAGCTGGCGAGAAAATCTTTGTACCGATTCATCATGGTTAAAATTCGTCATTTTAAATAATTTTTCAACTTTTTCCCCACTTATAACGAACGTACCATCAGGATCTCTTGTAATTGTGAACTCTTCTGTTTCTTTTTCATGTTTATAAACGACTCTATTAATTCCCACTTCTTCCTCTTCGTCGTCTTCATGCTGCAAAGGAAATTCTGGTGTTGTTTCCAATAGATCACTAATCGCATATAACAGCTCTTTTAATCCTTGACGGGTTAATGCTGAAATTGGAAAAACTGGATAGTCTTCATTCAATTGTTTCTTGAATGCTTCTAAATTTTCCGCTGCTCCAGGCATATCCATTTTATTAGCTACTATGATTTGCGGACGCTCTGTTAAACGCAAATTATATTCCTTTAATTCCTCATTGATTGTCAAATAATCTTGATATGGGTCACGTCCTTCTGAAGCAGCCATATCAATAACATGCACAATAACTCTCGTCCGTTCAATATGCCTTAAAAATTGATGCCCAAGTCCAACACCTTGGTGTGCACCTTCAATAAGACCTGGTAAATCTGCCATTACAAAACTTCTGCCATCATCCGTTTCAACAACGCCTAAATTTGGAACAATCGTTGTAAAATGATATTCAGCAATTTTCGGTCTTGCAGACGTAACAACTGATAGTAATGTTGATTTCCCTACACTTGGAAAACCGACTAAACCTACATCTGCGAGTACTTTTAGTTCTAATACAATATAGCGTTCTTCACCAGGCTCGCCATTTTCCGCTATTTGCGGGGCAGGATTTGCAGGAGAAGCAAAACGAATATTTCCTCTGCCGCCTCTGCCGCCTTTCGCAATAACGGCACGTTGACCATGTTTCGTTAAGTCTGCCACAACTCTTTTCGTATCATCATCAATCACAACTGTACCTGGAGGCACTTTTACAATCATATCCTTAGCGCCTCTACCGTGCTGGCTTTTACTCATGCCATGCTCTCCGCGATCTGCTTTAAAATGGCGTTGATAGCGGAAATCCATTAATGTTCTTAAGCCTTCATCAACTTCAAAAATGACATTGCCGCCACGACCGCCGTCACCCCCGGCTGGGCCGCCTTTTGGCACATATTTCTCACGGCGGAAAGCAACCATACCATTGCCTCCGTCGCCGCCTTTAACATAAATTTTGACCTGATCGACAAACATACAAGAACCACCTTTTAATAAATTCAATATTACTTATAAGCAATATTAGCTTTTAAAACAATACATCTACTTCAAAAGCAGATGGAGTCAAATGATGTACTACGATTGAATCTTCTCCCTGTTCTTTAAACCAATGATCTAGCATTTCTATATTGTTTATTGTTCCGCTAAATTCAAAATTGAAACGTACAACTGATGTTGATGTGTCCAATCTTATGTACAACTGATTATCGCCAAAATTGGAAATGGCTTTTTCAAGCCGTTCAAGAAAATGACTCATCCAATTGGAAAGTGTTTCGTCATTCGGCAATTTGGACGCATCAACATTTAAAATTTCATATTCAATTTGAAAATATTTTGCGCGCCAATTATATGTTAGCAACAACTCAGCAAATTGGGGAAGATTTAAATTTGACAGCATCGACTCTTGACGCGCTTCTTGAATAATCTCATCGACAATTCCCTTAATATTGTCAAGCTTATTTAAGCTTGCATAACCTTTTACTAATTGAATCTTGTTGAGCCAGTCATGTCTGGCATGACGAAGAACTTCTACCGTCGTCCAATTTTTCATTCTATTAAAACTCCTATTTGCATATAGATTATCTCATATTAAAGTATAACAAAAAGAATAACAAACTGCACCGTCCATCTTTTATAACATAAAGATCTTTATTTCCACATATTTCCGAAGCATAATAAAAGCTCTAACCGCTTTTGCGATTAGAGCTTTCCATCCATTCTCACATAAAGCAATCTTATGCTTCTTGTGCTACTGGATAAACACTTACTTTTTTCTTGTCACGTCCAACACGTTCGAAGCGAACAACACCATCAACTTTAGCGAAAAGAGTGTCATCACCGCCACGACCAACATTTGTACCTGGTAAAATTTTTGTACCGCGTTGACGGTAAAGAATAGAACCACCAGTTACAAATTGACCGTCTGCACGTTTAGCACCAAGGCGTTTCGCGATTGAATCACGACCGTTCTTTGTAGAACCTACCCCTTTTTTAGATGCGAAAAATTGAAGATCTAGTCTTAGCATTTGATTCACCTCCTATTGGAAGGTTATTTTAATATATTTTCCATAATCTCGTTCAATTGTTTGCAATGAAACGATCATTCCTTGAAGCAAGGTTTGAATCTTATCATTCACTTCTTTAGGCAAATCAGTTGGAAACATACATTCCAACAAACCGCTATCAGATTGGCGAATAATTGGCTCCACTTCGGTTAATTCCATAATGGCATTAATGGTACCGAAAGAAACCGCAGATGCCCCTGCACAAACAATGTCTTGACCGTATTCAGCAAAATCCGCATGGCCTTTCATCTTGAAAGATAAAATGTTGCCATCAGATTTCCGCCGATGTATACGAACATCAATCATGTTTTATCAACCTTAAGCATTGATTTTTTCAACAACAACTTTTGTGTATGGTTGACGATGACCTTGTTTTTTATGATAGTTCTTTTTAGCTTTGTATTTGAATACAACTAATTTTTTCGCACGGCCTTGTTTTTCAACTTTAGCTGTAACAGTAGCACCTTTAACAACAGGGCTTCCTACTTTTACAGATTCGCCACCAACGAAAAGAACTTTATCAAAAGTAACAACTTCACCTTCAGCAGCATTTAGTTTTTCAACGTAAATTGCTTGGCCTTCTTCAACTTTGATTTGTTTTCCACCAGTTTCAATAATTGCGTACATCTCTGCACCTCCTCAAGTCTAAGACTCGCCAAAGACAGGCGTTTTACATATGTAAACACTTATGATAGAGCCTGTACTTGTGCGGTTGTAGCATAGGCGCTACAAATACAACATATAGATTCTAACATGCTGCATACAATCTGTCAATCAGCATGACTGAGTTTTAATTTTCCTCTTAAATCTTCATAGCGACCGAATTGACGAATAGAGTAGAACGGGTGTGCATCCTGTTTCACATGAAATAACAGTTTCATATGAAGAAACGTCTCTAAGCGCTGCAAATGAATTTGATTGTCTCCACAAAAACAATCCTTCACATCTTCCGTACATTCAATTAAAACAGCATCATATTCAGAAGAAAGCATTTCCCATAATTCACGTTCCAATCGAAATGCAAGAGTCTCAGGACTTTCAATTTTGCCGCTCCCTTTACAAACCGGACAAGGCATTAGTAATGTTTCAGCTAGAGATTTTCTTGTTTTTTTCCTTGTCATTTCAAGAATTCCAAGCGGCGTGAATCCGATTATTTTTGTCTGCCTCGGATCTTTTTTTAATTCTTCCTGTAAAACCCGCCGTACTTCTTCACGGTACGAATCAACTTGCATGTCTATGAAATCTATTAAAATCATACCGCCATAATCACGTAATTTCAATTGGGTACCAATTGCTTTAGCAGCAAGAATATTCGTCTTTAGAACCGTTTCTTTTTGATTCTGTTTGCCTGTAAATTTTCCTGTATTCACATCAATACTAATCAATGCCTCTGTTTCGTCAATCACAAGATATGCACCATTTTCCAGCCAAACAATCCGTTTTAGTGCATGCTGGATCTCACCATCAATATGATACGATGAAAAAATATTTTGGCGCTCATTATAATATTGAAACGACCAACTCAAATGAGGATGTGTTTGAATCCTTGTTTCTAATCTTTGTATAAACCCAGTATCATCACCAATGATTTCTCCTGATTTTAACCTTACCATTTCTTGAAATACCGCTGTTTCCAAATTATTATTTTCAAAAAGCAAAGACGGCACTTTCTTTGTCGCCGCCTGCTTCAGCAAATTCGAATATGTATTTCGTAATTTTTCAAGCTCTTGCTCCCATTCCGATTGTGAACTTTGAAACGCAGCTGTACGAATAATTAATCCCTCTGGATCTTTTATAAATTGATTAGCCCGTTTACGCCATTCCTTTCTAGTTGTTTCATCACTCTTTTTAGATACTGCGATATACTTTCCCTCTGGCAAATAAATCAATCTATCTCCTTGTATTTCAATAATTGCCGTCAGCAAAGGACCTTTAAAAGATGTTTCATCCTTCTTTACTTGTACAATGATTTTTTGTCCTACTGTTACATATTTTGAAATAGGATAGGAATGTTTACGGTCATCATCTTGATGAAGAAAACTTGGCAGCTGGTCACGGTGTAAATAGCCATGTCGTCCTTCACCAATATCAATAAAAGCAGCATTAATACCTGGTTTTATTGACATTACTTTCCCGATATAAACATTCCCAACTTTTGTAATATCTTGAGGCTGTTGAATAATAATTTTACTCACTTTTTCATGTTGGATCACAGCATATCGCTTTTCTCTCGTTTTTGCATTCACAATAATAGAATTTGACACTTTAACACCACCAATAAACTTCATTGCTCTTATTCATAACTATACAAGATATCCTTCACTTTCGCATTTGTTTGTTTTTCCGCAAAATAGGCAAATAATAATTCATTTTCATCTAATTCTCCAATTTTTTCTCCCTTTTCAACTACAATGAGCGGATGTTTACAATCACGCTTAAATTTTTCCAGCACTTCATATAAATATGTGTTTCCATCGACTTTAAGCGGTGTTAGCCCTTTAAGTATACGCTTCTTTCCATAATATCTTTCCAATAAGAATCTCATAAATACATAGTACAGCTGTTTCCATTCTTTCCAAAGCGCAACATACAAATACAGTACAATGGCCCAAATGTTTATGTTAAATGGCGTCAAAATAAGTGAAATACAATGAAACACAATGAGGAAAACGATAGAACTTACAATCGTCATTCGAAATGCATTTAAAAAAGGATACTTTCGGGAAAACAATAAATTAATGAGCTTGCCGCCGTCCAGTGGCCAAATCGGTAATAAATTAAATAGCAAAATCATCATATTCCAGCCCATCATCATCTCGTATTGATCCACTTCAATTAGATGACCATGATATAAAAGAACGGCAAGACAAGCAATCCACACATGCTGTAGCGGTCCTGCTAAAACAACAAGCAATTCTTCCTTAAATGGGCGATTGCCATGTTCATCCATTTCTGCAACGCCACCAAACGGTAAAAGTAAGATTTTTTTTATACGCCATGAAAAAAAATGAGCCATTATTCCATGACCCATTTCATGGATAAAAATGATACTGAACAATATTAATAATTCTTGAAAACGGGCGGTTAATATTGAAATACCAGCAATCAACCAAAAAAGTGGATGAATGCGAATTTTCATAAACAGCTGGAACCAATTATTCAAATTTAATCACCTGGATAGGATCTATAAAACCATTACCTTTTTTAAGTGCAAAATAAAATTCTCCCTTATCCCCGTTTTCTTCATTTTTTACAGTTCCAACCTGTTTGCCTGTCTTTACTTGATCGTATTCTTTCACGTCAATCGAGGCTAAATTTCCATACCATGATTCTGATGAATCTGAATGCTGAATAATGACTGTGTTCCCAATGTTTTTCTTTTTCCCAGCAAAAATGACAGTCCCGCCATTCATTGCTTTTACAGCAGAATCAGACTTTGTTTCAATCATCACACCGCGGCCATCAGCAGAGAAATTTGTTAAAATTTTTCCTGAAACAGGCAGTGCATATGATTGCTTATTCACTGTTGCAGACTGTTCCTTTTCGGGTTTAATAGGCAAAATCGCTAAAGGCTTGCCAAACTTATCTTCATACCAATTCGCAACAGTTGCAAATTGATATTCCTGCTTCATCGTTTGCGAAATCACTGATTTTGTCTTGTGTAACATCGGATTTGTCGACTTAAAAATAATCGCAACAGCTAAAACCATGACAGCCGAAATTAAAATCTTTAGCAAAATCGTTTCTTTTTTAAAAAGCGGATGTGTTTGCTTTGGTGGAGGAGATTCAAAAATCATTGATTCGTCTTCATACACATTAGGCTCCATCATTTCTTTAATTGAGGTTACAGGGATTTTCTTCGTTTTTCGTCGCTTTTCAATTTGTTTTCTTATTTCATCTGCGCGATTGCTCAAGACAGCTTGCCCCCTTCGTCAGCTCGAAGACTCGTTTGCTACTAATGTATGACTAGTCCGATATGGATATGACAAGCTTATCAGTTAGATTTAAATAGAAATCTAACTTACTACTAGTTAACAGATGGCAATTTCCGCTTCAAGAAGGAGTAAGTTTTTTCGCTTCAGGGGTTCGCTTTCCGCGGGCGGTCGGGAGTCCTTCTCGGCTACACTTCAAGCCTGCGGGGTCTCCCATTGACATGCTGATCCCGCAGGAGTCCTACCCCGCTTTAATCTACAAGTCAATCAATTTTCAATAAGAATGGAAAATATCTGTTACGATATCAAGTTAAAAGTTTTTGAAAAAGACTAAAAAAAGAAACTGGCAAGCGCCAATTTCTTCATAATGCATACTATTTTGCTCCAAACAATTGCTTGAATTTCGCGAACATTCCTTTTTTAGGCATGTCCAATGGCTGCAACGGAACAGATTCTCCTAAAATTCTTCGTGCAATATTACGATAAGCAATAGATGCACGATTATTCGGATTTAACGCAATCGGCTCCCCTTGATTTGAAGCACGAATCACTTCATCATCGTCTATCACAATGCCTAATAAATCAATCGATAACTGTGTTGTCACTTCATCAATATCTAGCATATCACCATTTTTCATCATATGATTGCGAATACGATTGATAATTAATCTTGGTGAGTCAATATGTTCTTCACTCTCAAGCAACCCAATGATTCGATCAGCGTCACGGACAGCTGAAATTTCTGGTGTCGTCACGACAACTGCTTTATCCGCACCAGCGACAGCATTTTTATAGCCTTGTTCAATCCCTGCTGGACAATCAATTAAAATATAATCAAAGTCTTGCTTTAACTCATTGATCAATTTCTTCATTTGATCAGGAGCTACAGCTGTTTTATCACTTGTTTGCGCAGCTGGCAGAAGAAATAACTTATCATCAAAACGTTTATCTTTTACAATCGCCTGATGGATCTTACATCTTCCCTCTACTACATCAACTAAATCATAAATAATCCGGTTTTCTAAACCTAATACAACGTCTAGATTTCGAAGTCCAATATCTGTATCAACAAGACATACTTTTTTCCCCTGAAGAGCAAGAGCTGTCCCTAGATTGGCAGAGGTTGTCGTTTTACCGACTCCTCCTTTACCGGATGTAATGACAATTGCTTCACCCATGTCAAAATCCTCCTTGTAATCTAGTAATATTCGGCCTAATTGATTTTAAAACTTGTAATCTATCTATAATCATTTGATTGGATGAATCTATGTACGCACATTCCATTTCGTGACGATCTTCTTTTGCATATTGATCAGGTGCCCGATTTAAACAATCAGCTATCCTTAATTGGGTCGGCATCATATTCGAAGCGACAATGATGGCATCTCGCTTACCGCTGAAGCCAGCATGTGCCACTCCTTTTAGATTCCCTAAAACGAAAATATTGCCATTTGCAATAACCGTTCCGCCAGGATTGACATCACCTACTAAAAGTAAGTCTCCAGGTACTTCTAGTACTTGTCCCGAGCGAACAATAGCCGTAACGGAGACAATTTCATTCTCCTTACGTTCTTTCAATGCCTCTTCTTTTGTAACGACGTTGCTAATAATTTCATCAACAACAAGATTCCGTTGATGACGAATGAACGCTTTAATTTCTTCTTCTTGTTCTTCTGTTAAATAACGGTTCCCTATTTGAATTTTAACTGAAATCAATGGACTTTCTTCATCGTGAATAGATTTATGTCCAGATAATTTATTTTCTAGTTCTTTTAAAAGGTCATCATACGCACATTGATCATTTAAATGCAGCGTTAATCCGTCCTTAGTCCCTTTAATCATGACATTTTGCATTTTTTTCATCTTTCAGTGCTCACCTCAGTGGCTATTTAATTCAACAATGACATGCAATTTCCCTCTTTTCTTTACTCCACCATTCATGATACATGCCTGTTCTTTAATCAATCATTTCTTCTCGAACACGCCGAGTAAGGAAATTTCTCATTGGTAAACCAATCACAATAAAAAAGGCTAAGTTTAATACAAGCGTTGGCCATAGCCGTAAGTTCAAGAAATCAGCTAAATTCATTAAATCATGATTTATTAATAAATTAACACCGTATACAAGAAACTCTACAATCGTAATGTTAAATAAGACAACAATTCCAGAAATTACTAAGTTTGATTGCAGGACTTTCATCATTTTCGTAGTAATATATACAGCAAGCGGGAAGAAAAACAAATAAATCCCTAGCACCCCTGTATAAAATGCATCATACAACATACCAAATATAAAAGCATACATAATCGATGTTTTTGGCCGATAAAAGATTCCCATTAATACTAAAACAACTAATAGAAAGTGGGGAACAAGAATATACGTGCCCCCAAAAGATTCAAGTGAAAAAAATTGTACAAATAAACTATCAGCTATATAGCATAAACTTAAAATAAGGGGGATCAATACTCGTTTCATCACTTTCACCCCCCATTGTTACTAGAGCTGACTTTTTGTGCAAGACGATTGACAACAATTACATCAGAAACATTATAGAAATCAGCTGCTGGCTTCACATAAGCCGTTTGTGTAAGCCCATTATCATCTGGGACAATTTTCGATACTTTTCCAATTAATAAATCGCTTGGGAAAAGTCCGCTTAATCCTGAAGTGACAACTTTGTCGCCTTTTTTCACTTTAATATTATAGTCTAAACCTTTTAGCATCAGCATTTTTGTTTTTTCATCGTAGCCTTCAATAAGCCCAAATACATCTTTGCTGCTTTGTATTTTGGCAGAAACACGATTCGTCGTATCTGGTGAGCTTAACAATTCAACAGTTGAAGAAAATTTGTCAACTTGGGTAATTTTACCTAAAAACCCAGTCGAGGTGATAACGGCCATATTTTTTGCTACACCGTTCACTTCACCTTTATCAATGACAATTTGTTCGTACCATTGATCTGGGTTTCGAGCAATTACTTGTGCTTGAATGGATTGAGAATCTCGAAGACTATTTTTCTTCTTTAGAACTGCTCTAAGGCTTTCGTTTTCTTTTTTCAAATCATGATTTTCTGCTTCAAGACTTGCCATGCTATCTAAATGTGATTTTAGCTTTTGATTTTCTTCATATGTATGCTTTAAATCCTTTACATCATCGAAAAATCCAGCAATACCAGTAGCAGGCTTAGCAATGATCGATTGTCCAAATCCAACAATATCCCTTACGAATTGCTCAGGCTTTGAAATACGATCACGCTCTCTCAGGGAAAAACCAATTAACGCCACTAACAAAATGACGCTGATTAACAAAACAATTAAACGTTTATTCAGAAAAAATTGTGGCATAAGGTCCACTCCTATTTTATAAAACTCTACATTATTTTACAGTAATCATTCAATTATGAGCTTTTTCTCCTGCTGTCATTCATCTTAACAAGACTTTAAAAGCAGGAGAAAAAGAACTCTATCTTGATTCTTTCGCTTTGTTTTTAAATAATTCAATATGTTCTAAAGCTCGTCCTGTTCCAATTGCAACACAGTCTAAAGGATTTTCAGCAATTAACACAGGCATTTCTGTTTCTTTACTGATCACTTTGTCTAAGTTACGAAGTAAAGCACCACCGCCTGTCAGCACGATACCACGATCCATAATATCTGCTGCCAATTCAGGAGGCGTCTGTTCCAACGTAAATTTAACAGCATCGACAATAGCATATACTGTATCACGCAATGCTGTTGAAATTTCTTCTGCAGTAATTGAAATCGTTTTTGGCAAACCTGTCAGCAAATCACGGCCGCGAATATCCATTGGTTCAATACCTTCAGGTTCACCTGCTGAACCAATTTCCATTTTAATTGTTTCAGCTGTGCGGTCACCAATTAACAGATTATACTTCTTACGAATATAACTGATAATGGCTTCGTCCATTTCATCCCCCGCAACGCGAATGGACTGACTTGTAACAATTCCACCTAAGGAAATAATAGCAACTTCAGTTGTTCCGCCGCCAATGTCAACAACCATACTGCCTGTTGGCTCCCATACTGGAAGTTCTGCACCAATCGCAGCGGCAAAAGGTTCTTCAATCGTGAAGGCATCACGTGCACCTGCTTGACGAGTCGCATCAATGACAGCTCTTTCTTCAACAGCTGTAATACCAGACGGAACACAAACCATTACATATGGATTTCTTGAAAAAAGTCCCTTTTTACTTCCAGCTTGTTGAATATAATATTTCATCATTGTAGCAGTTGTTTCATAATCAGCAATGACTCCATCTTTCATTGGGCGTGTTGCCACGATATTTCCTGGCGTACGTCCGATCATTTTTTTAGCGTCATTTCCAACTGCTACTATTTGTTTTGTATTTGTTTGAACGGCTACCACTGAAGGTTCACGAACAACAATTCCTTTTCCTTTCATAAATACGAGTGTATTAGCCGTACCGAGATCAATGCCAAGATCTTTACTTCCGAACATTCAAGTATCTCCCTTTCTACAATGGTTTTGATGTCATATTTGAATATACTAGATTCCTCTATTTTAATGTAATGTCATTCTCCTCTTTTCATACACGTTTCCCTGTTCATCGTTCATAGTTGTTTGCCACAAATTTTTTAGTAAAAATCATAACTAATATTATATCGTACAAATACAGAAAATCAAAGACTTACAAGTATCCTTTTTCTTTCAAACTGATATATTTTTTATCACCGATAATCATATGATCTAGCACTTCAATTCCCATTATTTTTCCACATTCAACTAAGCGTTTCGTCACTTCAATATCTTCTCGTGATGGAGAGGGATCTCCAGACGGATGATTATGAAAACAAATAATTGAGGCGGCAGAACGTCTAAATGCTTCTTTAAATACTTCCCGCGGATGAACAATCGATGCATTTAAACTTCCGATAAAAATCGTTTGCTGATGAATGACTTGATTTTTTACATTGAGGTAAAGACAGACAAAATGCTCCTGTGTGAGAAAACGCATATCGTTCATGACATAGTTTGCCCCATCTTGAGGACTTCGAATGACATAACGATCATTATATTTTAAATTACTAATTCTTCTTCCTAATTCAATGGCTGCTAATACCTGCACTGCCTTAGCTGTTCCTATCCCTTTAATAGCAGTCATTTCTTCAATCGAGGCGTCTTTCAATAAATTTAGTCCTTCAAAATATTGTAATAAACGGTTTGCTAACTGTATTACAGATTCTTTTTTTGTACCTGTTCTGAGTAAAATTGCAAGCAATTCCTGATTAGAAAGACTTGTAGCACCATATTGAATAAATCTTTCACGCGGGCGATCTTCAATCGGAAAATCGCTGATCATTAAATGCTCCAACAAAACTCCTCCTTATCTTATTTGATTCAGGAGGTGAAAGGCTTATGAAGACATGAATAGCGGGGATTTGCTAACAAACGATTCAGACGAGAGATCGGTAAGCCAACAACATTATAGTAATCACCGTGTATGTTTCGGACAAATAAAGAACCTAAACCTTGAATGGCATATGCTCCTGCTTTATCAAACGATTCACCACTATTCAAATAGTGTTCGATTTCGTGAAGAGAAAGATTCCAGAAGGTTACTTCTGTTAGCTCATAAAAAGTTTCCATCTCATGTTGAAAATAAACCGCAACACCTGTATAGACAGAGTGGGTACGGCCAGATAATGTTTGCAACATATGGAGCGCATGTTCACGATCTTTCGGTTTTCCAAGAAATTGCTCTTCAAATACTACAAGTGTATCCGCACCGACAACTACACTTTCTGGATGATGCTTTGCTACCGCTTCTGCTTTTCTGCATGCAAGGTCCATAACGACTGTTTCTGGTGCTGTCTTTGGTTGAAAGCTTTCATCTACGTTGCTTGTTACAATATCGAAGGGAATTTGTAATGTTTGGAGAAGTTCCTTTCTACGAGGAGAGCTTGAAGCTAATATGAGGTTAGACATTCGACATCTTCCTTTCCATTTTTAAAGGGGATACATTTGTATATTACCAAAAGAAAACGGATTAAACAATGAAAGTTCGACATGAATGGAAGCAAATTTTGTACAAGAAAGTATTCATTAAAAAGCTTCTCCTTCCTATATAATTTCTTTAAGAAGGAGAAGCTTTTTACCATATTTACTTACTGCTATACGTTTGAATATAGGAAAGCATCGATTGTTCTGCTTTCACCAAATCGGATGTTTGTTTATTTTTTTGGAAATTAAGAAGTGATTGGTAGCAGCTTAGCTGATCTTTTTTTAAATTTACTAATTTTGTTTGCTTAATTTGAACGAGTGCATTCAATTTTTTTACATTTGCTTCAATGGATTTCATATTGGTGGATGATATTTGTCCTGTTAGGATTCCATTAGAAACTTCAGAAGAAAGTGATTGAAATAAAGATGTGGTCAAGGTCGTAAAAGTTTGTTCATCTTTCGTAAGATTTTGAAGCTGACTGCTAGAAAGTGTCAATTCTTTCACGTATACATCAACATTTTTTTTCTTATATTTTGCGGCTAATGCACTTGCATCAGTTGTATTGCTTGTAATACCGATAAAAATATAGTCCTGTCCATCTAAAGGAACGAGTGCAGATGGAAGGTTTTTCTGATCAAGCTGATCAAGTACTGTCTGTGCAGTATCCTTACTATTAAAAACACCTGCTTGCACAACGCCAAATTTTAATGAAGGTAAGGAGGCAGCCGCATTGCTCGCAACTGATGAAGTTCCTGATGCCGCACCCGTTGCCCTGCTTGATAAATGATCTTCCTCACTCACAATAAACTTTAATATACTAAAACCGAAAAAGACCCCTACGAAAATGGCGATAATTGCTGAAATCACAACTGTCAATCCGTAGCCTTTTGAAGGCCTCTTAAATTGAAACTGAAATTTCTTCTTTTCAGTAACTGGCGCATAGTAATTTGGCTTAAATTCTTTTACTTCGATTTCGTCGATTTCTGGTAAAACCCAATCAAAGGATTCATCATCCTGTTTCTCATCAGCAGCTGCTGCAACTTCCTGATCTACAATTTCCCAATCATGAACAGCTACCTCTTGTTGGCTTTTCGGTTCTTCTCCATTTATTTTCACTTTAATTGTTGATTGTCCATCTTGCTTGTCCACTTTCCCCACCTCTTTTGCCCTCGCAATTTGTTATATCCTAACATAATTTAGAAAAAAAAGAACAAGACTTTTGTCGTCTTGTTCAGAAAGAATTTCGTCATTTTTTTTGACTTGTTCATTGGCTATCACTATTTTCACTTGAGAGCGGGTTTGTTTTATTGCTAGGCGATGGAACATCAATTTTTGGCAAGCTAGCTGTAAAATTCTTTAGCTCTGGATAATAGAAAGATGAAACGGTCACTGTATATTTCAAAGCAGTATCCGTTGAATTCGTCGAATCAGTTCCTGACTCATTAGAAACATCAAACTCTATGGCATCGATCATCGTAATCCTCGATAGGTTCTCGATTGTTGTTAAGAAAGTTTTCATATCTTCATATGTTGGGGACTGGACAGTCAACGTATAAGTGACTGTATTTACACCAGCAGGAAAGCTTTCTTGATTATTACTTGCAGTTGAATTTGATGATTGCTGTTCCGATTTGGTACTATCCGTATTATTGGAACTATTAGTAGAAGTCTGATTGTCCGCTTTATTTTCATCTTGATATTCTACATCAGAAATAGAACTATTTGATAATGCCTCAGCCTTTTGAAAATCGAGCAAAAACTGTTCAGTTAGAGGCTCTGTCGGGACTTTTTTCAGCAACTGTACAATGTTCCCGATTTGTAAATCAGAATGCTTATTTTGCGAAGACTGTAAAGAGCTCAACAGTACTTCTTCTGTTTTTAAACTTTCCTTTTTTCCTGCAATGTCCGCTTGCATCGGCTTTAATAAGAGGTAATAGGCTAAGGCAAAACCAATAGCACAAATACATAAAAGAATAATAAAGACGATCAGCTGTTTCTTATTTAATCGGAGGCTCATTTTTTCTCCTCCTTCGACAATTCTTTTAGTGTAGATTGATTTAACTGTAATGTATAAGTAGCCGTATAACGTAACAGATCGCTAGAATCCCCGCTTTCATCTCCTGAATCTGTCGTATCGGCTGTTTTCGAAGCACTCACTGTACCCGATGTATCTGTAACGTCTTCATTATTTTCAGTACTTGTTTGATTTGTCGTATCTGTTTGCTTTGCCTCATCCGCTTGTTTGCTCATTTCTGAATCACTCGTTGTATTGGAGCTATCTTCTGCATTTGCTTGATTCGCTGTGTTAGCATTATTTGTTGTTGTTTGGTCATTCCCAACTTGAATACTCGCTGTTTTTACACTTACAAGCGTTACATTATTAAAATACTTACTATCAACAAGACGTTTCAAATAATAAGCTGTTTCTTCATTTGTATCAAATTGAACAACAACCGACACTGCTTTGTCTGTATAAGAGAATGATTGCATATACCCATATTTTGGAAGTAAGTTTGTTAGCTTCTGCAAGATTGGCACCGTTTTAATTGGATATTGATTCGCCCAATCAACGACAGATTGTAATTTTTGTGAATCTTGATAAGTATTGTCGCTATTTTTCTTTGCTTGCTCGGTTGCTTGCAATGCCTGTACATGCTTAATCTTTTGATCGATATGAGTTAATTGCTGCTTAGAATCTTGCAGGGTGAAGAAAAAGAACATAACAAATACGATGATTACTACAAATATTATTCCGCCCCAAAAAAGAAGGGCGATATTTTTAGGTTCTTTTTTTGGTAACAGATTAATCTCTACTAGCATTTATTTCACCTCTTTCAATGCAAGCCCTAAAACAGGAGCAAAGCGAGCATGAAATGTTGGATAAGCTAGCCGTGAGTTTTGCTGCGACTGAATCGTGATGACAGGGAGATCAAATTGTTCGGTGAGCGTTTTCTCAATCTCTTCTAATAACGGATGATCACCGTTTAGAAGAATTTTCGTTACGCCTGCTTTGCCTTGGTTCATTGAAAATCGGTAGTAGCTCATTACCCTTTCCAACTCTTTCAATATAAAATCAAATGAAATCGGTGGTTCTTCCGTTGGCCATTTAAAGTTTTTTTCACCTTGCGAATTTATCTCCTCTTCCCATTTTGAAAAAGGAATATCCATCTCTACTTCTCGAATAAAAACAGGTCGATGCTGGTAAATAATAGCTGCATTGATCATCGTTAAATCAAATTGCAGCAATAAATGATGATCCTGTGGATTAACGTGATTTAAGTAAAAAAACGAACGATATAAACATAATGGAGATATATCAGCCGCAGCTGGATTTAATTTCATCTCTTTAAAAAATTCCACGTAATCTAATACGATGTCTTTAGGTGCAGCAAATAGGAGAATTTCCTTTTCAGTAGTTTCTGAAGGCAATTCAACATAATCAAAAACTGGATCCTCGAAAGGCAAATGAATGGATGAACCGATTTCTAAATAAATATACCCTTCGATTTCATCGCTTTCCACCTCGGTTGGAATCGAAATTTTACGCACCACTACAAAATTGTCTGGAATTGTAAATCGGACTAGGCGCTTCCCTTTCAAGCCCCAATCACCCATACATTCTTCAACAATCATAGATAATGTTTCGATATCGATTATTCTCCCATCACGAATAATTCCTTCTGGAAGATAGCGCTCCCCGCATTTTTGAATGATTGGTGGTTCTGTTTGCTTTAACTCAAGATAGCGAATAACATGGTCTTTCATAATGATATTACCGATTTTCTTTGAAGTTGGAAAAAACGAAAGAGTCATAGAGAAAACCCCTTAAATTAAAATCCTTTTAAAATAGAAATATACCAATGCAACAAATCATATCCAAAATAATAGGCAATAAGCGTTCCTAATACAATGTATGGTCCAAAAGGAAAAGGCACACCTTTTTTCACCTTTCCGATCATCATTCCGATTGCGCCAAATGCCGCGCCGAAAAAAGTAGCAAGCAAAAAAGCAAGCAGTACAAGCTTCCAGCCAAGCGGAATACCTAGAACGGCAAAAAGTTTAATATCGCCGCCCCCCATACCGCCATTTGTAATCCACGCAATACCATATAGAACGGCAAAACCTGCAAGCGCACCGAAAAGCGGATCAAATATTGGCGAAGCGGGTACCCATATTCTTTCAATGATAAATAATGGTAAAAAGACGAGTAAAACCTTATCTGGAATGATCATATAGGTCATATCTGATACAAAAATAATCATGCATAGAGAAATAAGCGTCCACGCAACGATTAATTCTTTGGACCAACCTAGCAAGAGAGGTGAAATTGTAAAAAGAAAAGCTGTCAACAGTTCGAATGCTGGATATAGCGGAGATATTTTGGCCCCGCAGCTGCGGCATTTTCCCCGTTGCAGCATAAAAGAAACAACAGGGATCAGCTCCGCTGCTGTTAATGTATGATGGCATTTTGGACATGCCGAGCGGGGAGAAACAATCGACTCCCCTGCCGGAACCCTAAGCCCAACAACATTATAGAAAGAACCGAGGATCAGTCCGTAAATAGCAATCAAAATCAAATAAAGATTGTGAAAGATGTCCAAATGGCATACTTCCTTTTAATAATAAAATTGTTCTATATAAATTTAAAAATTACTGAGCTGGAATATCTGTAGCACCTTTTTTAGCGCTGTTAATATCGTTTAAAGTAGCATCCTTAAAGTTCACTGTTACACTACCATCCTTACCTGTAGCAGTAATTTTATAAGTTAGTTTGTGAGAAGTAGAATCTTCTGTCACAGTAACCGAATAACCATCTTGAAGTTTACTCACATCGTTATCATCTAAATATGAGCTTAATTTATCCTTGTCCAAAGTTGTAGTATTATTCGTTGCTGAACCTGCATCGTTATTGCTAGCCTCATATAACTTAGCAGCTTCCAACACTTGAGTCGCATCTGATTTAATTGCATCAATCCGAGAATTTTTTATAATATTTCCAATTGCCGGAATTGCGATTGCTGCGATAATCGCTAAAATAACGATAACAGCAAGCAATTCAATGAGTGTAAATCCTTTTTCACTTTTTAATAGTTTACGCTTCTTTCTTAACATTCTTTCTCCTCCTTAAGTAATAGTACAATCAGACTACATTATACTACATATCCAATCTATAAAAATAGTGTTTTTTTTGACAATTATTGCACATTATTATAAATATCGAACATTGGCACCATTATACTTGCTACAATTGTTCCGACTATTCCTGCCAAAAAGACGATTAGAAAAGGCTCTATCAAAGATTTCAGCTGATCTGTCGCTGCTTCCACTTCAGCCTCATAGAAATCGGCAACTTTTGCAAGCATGCCATCTAAAGCACCTGTTTCTTCACCGATCGCAATCATTTGTGTAACGAGCGGCGGGAACACCCAATGGCGCCGCATCGGCTCTGTCATCGATTGCCCGCGCTCTAAAGCATCACGCGATTCGCGAATGACCTTTGCCATAATCTCATTTTCTACGATTTTTTCTACGATTGATAACGCCTGTAGGATCGGTACAGAGCTTGAAAACAGCGAGCTCAACGTCCTTGTCATGCGCGCGATGATCGATTTTTGCACAAGTTTACCGAAAATCGGCATTTTTAATAGAACGTAATCTAAATAATATTTGCTCGTTTTATTTTTGCGCACCATAATCAGCAAGACATAAAGTCCAATAAATACTAGTACGACAAGCCACCAATATGTTTGCATAAAACTACTTGCCGATAGAACGAAGCGGGTAATCGCCGGCAGTTTTGTATTAAAGCTATCGAGCATCGATACAAAAGTTGGTACAATTTTGACGAGCAAGAAAATGACTACGACGATTGCCATAATGGCAACGAAAGCTGGATACGTCAGCGCAGAACGCACCTTTTGATGTGTACGATGCTGCTTTTCGTAATAGGTTGCTAGCCTCTCCAACGTGTCGTCTAAATTTCCCCCGGCTTCACCAGCGCGCACCATATTCACAAACATCGGTGTAAAGATTTTTTTATGCTTAGCCGTTACAGCTGATAGGGCATTCCCAGCCCGCAAATCTTCCTCAACCTCTAGCAGCACCTTTTTCAATGTTTTGCTGCTCGTTTGACTCGCCAATATCCTTGTCGAATCTACTACAGTGACGCCGGCCTTTAATAACGTTGAAAATTGACGCAAGAAAATGACAAAGTCTTGCAATTTAACTCTACTGCCAAATGTAATTTCTTTTGTCATCAATGTCTCAGGAAGTTCATCCATTTGCGCAACGCGAATGCCTTGCTCGCGAAGCTTCATCAGCGCTTCCCGTTTTGACGATGCCGTAATTGTTCCATTCTTTTTCCCTGATTTATCTCTTCCTTGATATTTAAATCTTGGCATTTTGCACGATCTCCTGTAAATAAGGTTCTGCCGCTTCCCGCGTAATCACACCTTGCTGCAATAATTCTTTAATATTTGTTTCGAGTGTATGCATGCCTTGTGAACGACTCGTCTGTAGGACATTCACAATTTGGTGGATTTTTTCATTGCGAATTAAATTAGAAATCGCCGAATTATTTATTAAAATTTCTGTCGCTGCCCGCCTTCCTTTACGATCAGCAGTAGGGAATAAGCGTTGTGAAATAATACTTACTAACACGGATGCTAATTGAATACGAATTTGCGGCTGCTGGGCAGGTGGAAAGACATCAATAATACGGTCGATCGTTGAAGGCGCACTTGATGTATGCAACGTTCCGAATACTAAATGCCCTGTTTCTGCCGCTGTAATTGCGGTATGAATCGTTTCTAAATCACGCATCTCTCCAACTAAGATGACATCAGGATCTTGACGTAGTGCTGCCCGCAAGCCATTCGCAAAATTTTTCGTGTCGAAGCCAACTTCTCGCTGGTCAATAATGCAATTGCCATGTTTATGAAGATACTCAATCGGATCTTCTAATGTGATGATATGTTTGTGAACCGTTTTATTCATATAATCAATCATGGCAGCAAGCGTTGTCGATTTTCCGCTTCCTGTCGGTCCTGTCACTAATATGAGTCCTTGAGGTTTTTCAGCAATCGAATGCAATATCGCCGGCAACTGCAGCTCATCTATTGTCGGAATTTTTGTTGGAACAATCCTGATTGCTAATGAAATGCATGATCTTTGCCGATATGCATTGATACGAAAGCGGGAAACGCCTGGAATGCCATAAGAAAAATCGAGTTCACCGCGTTCTTCAAAGACCGACCACATTGACTCTGATATAATCGCTTTTGCCATCGCCTCTGTCAATTGCGGTGTTAACGGTTCTTTCCCATATTTTTTTAACTGACCGTTCAAGCGCATAATCGGCGGAACACCAACTGTTAAATGAAGATCTGATGCCTTTAATTCAAAGGAAACTCGCAATAAATACTCAATTTTTTCCTTCAATCTTTTCACCTACTCTGGTAAAGCAACACGTAAAATTTCTTCTGTTGTTGTTAAACCTTGCTTTACCTTTAATAATCCATCATCAATTAAAAAAATCGTTTTATTGAGAATCGCATATTCCTTAAGCTTTGAACCTGGTTCTGCATTCATAATCCCACGCCGAATATTTTCATCGATTGTAAGCAACTCTTGAATCGCAATTCGACCTTTGTAGCCCGTCATATTGCAATTGCCGCAGCCGCGTCCTCGAACGATTTTATCTATTTTCATCCCACGGTTTGCAAAGATTTCGATTTCCCGTTGACTAGGCGGCTGTTCTTCTGCACAATCGCGGCAAACTTTCCGTACTAAACGCTGTGATACGATACCACTAAGCGAAGAGGCAACAAGGAATGGCTCCACTCCCATATCGATTAAACGTGTAATCGTTCCTAGAGCATCGTTCGTATGTAACGTGCTTAAGACTAAATGTCCAGTAAGCGAGGCACGTACGGCAATCTCAGCTGTTTCTTTATCCCTAATTTCACCAATCATAATAATATTTGGATCTTGACGTAAAATCGCGCGCAAACCTTGTCCAAAAGTCATGCCTATTGCTGGATTCACTTGAATTTGATTCACACCTTCAAGCTGATATTCTACTGGATCTTCAACGGTAATGATGTTTACTTTTTCATTATTTAATTGATTAAGTGCCGCATATAAAGTTGATGATTTTCCAGAACCAGTCGGTCCTGTAATTAAAATAATGCCGTTTGGACGCTCAATTAGTTTTGAAAACCGTTTTAAATTTAGCTTGTTAAAGCCTAAATTATGAATATCGTTCACGGCACTCGTTAAGTCAAGAATACGTAAAACGATCTTTTCCCCGTAAATCGTCGGTAAAGTGGAAACGCGAATATCCACCGGATGAAAATCAAAATCAATTTTGATGCGCCCATCTTGTGGGACGCGATGCTCAGTAATATCAAGATTCGCCATAATTTTAATCCGTGCCGTTAGGACGCTTTGCATATGTTTCGGCAAAACTCTCTCGGTCCGTAATATACCGTCGATCCGATAGCGGACAATTAATTTTGTTTCCTGCGGATCTAAATGAATATCACTGGCTCGTTGTTGAATTGCAAGTTGTAATATTTGGTTTACTAGCTGAACAACCGGGGAATCTTCCTCACCCGTTTGATCATCCGGGGCATCCTCATTGGCCAGCATTTCATTCAGCATCTCTTCCATGCTGTCATCTAAATCGTAGTACTTTCCAATTGCCCGAAGAATATCGTCTTTTGAGGCAATCACCGGTTCAATGTGAAAACCGGTAGATAACCGTAAGTCATCAATTGCATAAAAATCCATTGGATCGGCCATCGCAACGAATAGCTTATCCCCCTCTTTTTTTAGCGGGATAAGTAAATTCCGTTTCGCTTCTTCTTTAGGAACGAGATTCATTAATTTTTGGTCAAAAGGATAGCGGAAAAGACTGACATGCGGTATTCCGAGCTGAAACTCCAACGCTTCTATAAGCTGCTGTTCTGTGATATATCCGCGCTGCAAAAGGACATCACCTAATTTTTGACCCTCCCCTTTTTCCTGAAGCGCCATTTCCAACTGTTCAGAGGTAATAAGACCTGATTCAATCAATAAATCTCCTAGCCGTTTACGTTGTACCTTCATCATCATTCCCCACTTTTATCATCTTTCGAGTTGTCAGCTTTTACGCTTGCAGATTTAGCAGAATCTGTTGATGCTGAATCTGCACTTTTATCCTTTTGACTTGATGAATCATTGCTTGATGTCTTTTCATCTGAATGTTGCTGCTGGTTTGTCTGTGCCGAATCTGTAACTGTATTTTGTGCTTCACTATTGCCGTCCGTTGATTGCTGGTCCGTTCCAGCTGTATCTGTTGTTGTTTCTTCTGGATATGCTTTAGAAATAATTTTTGGGACAGACGGATAAAAATCTTCTGAGATGAGTTCCGATTTTAGCAATGCATGATTTTGATCATATATTTTCCGATACAATTTCACATACTGCCCTGCTTTTCCCGCCTGTAAAACGACCGATTGGCTCGCTTTTAACGTCTTATTATAATGAACGACCGTTTTTGGAGAAAACGTCTTGTAATTCTTTTTCAAAATCTTATATTTTTCCAAAAAAGGAGTTCCGACCACAGAAACGGACAATGTATGATTGCTATATGCAAAATGAAGCTTATAAGCAGATGTATTCGGATTGATAAAGACAAAATCAAGCTTATTTGGCACAACTTTTGCTTCCTCGCCAAGCACTGCATAGGAAGGAAGTTCACTGCTTATATAGCGATCGATTATTTCAAAATTTGTCGGTAAAATGGCTTGATAAATCGTCGTTGCAATCATACTAAGATCATTTTCAGAATAGGTCACTGCTGGATCCATTTTTGTAACATCTAATAAAGAAAAAGCCGATTGCGCAGGGATTTTAATCTGCTTGAATTGCTTAACCCAAGCTGCAATATCATATTGAGCGTCTTCAGGTATACTAGTTAATTCAGCCTTTGCAACAATTTTACTCTTTTTGTCGCCGTCGATGGCATAATCAACTAGATGGTAATCGTGATTGCCTGTTTGTAAATTCGAAGCCACTTTGCATATATTTTCATTTAATCTAGCAATATTCCAATCTTCGAGGTTTATCGATTTAAAAGTGTTTGAAATTTCATCCATCAGGTTACTGCTGTCTAAAGTAACGGTAAGGGGTGATGCTTTCCCGTCCCTCGCTTGATTCAAACTTTCATCAATGTTAAATTGCAGTTTACTTGTTGGTAGTTTGATAGACTGATCTAAATAATTAATCGTAATATGACTCGACTTTTCCCATGACTGTACAGATTTTTCTAGTTTTTGCTGCGCCTCGTTTTTCGTCATGCCAGAGATATCGACACCTCCGATGGATGTGCCGTCTGCAAATTGATCATTCATTCCAAATCCTTTTTTCACTGCGAAAACCCCGAAATGTGAGAAACTAAAAATGAAGAACGTGCTGAAAAACAACGCCAGAAATATTTTGAAAAAATGTTTGTTTCCCACACTTCACCCCCACCTCTCTTTATTCTTCTACGTTCATCGATAATTCAACAACCACACCGGCCCCCGCATTTTGCGCCCGTACCACATCTTCAGCTGTCAAAATGGTACCAGCTGCAATGATCACATCACCATCATGATTCAAAATGTCTTCTTTTACTTTTTTTCCTTTCAAAAGCTGAACTTGTTTCTCTTTAAACAAATTGAGTTCGCCATTCTCTACTTGGTCAGCTTCATGGTGTAGTTCACTCGCTTCCTCACTTTCCAGTTGAATCAACTGTTCAGCTGAATTTAAGAAATGCGAAGCTGCCTCTTCTTGAACGATGATAATATCTTTTCCATACGTCAGCACAAACTCAGAAGACATTACCACTTCTTGTTCATGAATTTGTAAAACAAGTCCGAGAAGATTGCCTGTTTCATCATCAACATAATATTCTTTCACTTCGCCAAGAAGTTCACCTTTACGCGTCATTACTTTCGTCGCAATAATTTTAATTTTTTTATTGACGAGCTGATTAGCAATCGGAATTTCATTTAAATCAATAACTGCTCTGTCGCTATCGACTGTTACGGCGTATGCGCCAATTCCAATTACCTTTTTAAATGGAATCGCCTTGACGCTTACTTGCCAATCCTCGTGTTCAATTGTTAAAAAATCAATAGCCCCCTTATCCGGATTAATGACTAGAGATTTCACCTTTCCTATTTCCGTACCATCTAAAATACTAATAATCGGTTGTCCTAAAATTTGTAAGCTCTTTTTCATTTTGTTCACCACACCTGTAATCTTCATATTCTGTCTTCATGTATTTCATTAGCTAAAATAAGCAGTCAATCTAACAATATTTATTCTTTATAAATAAAAGTTCTTCTTGAATCACTGGGAATTGTACATATTTACTTAATAAATCATCTAATAATTTCGATAGCTTCTCACGATTATGACTCGTAATATAATGTTCAATTAACAAGCTTGCAAACGTAAAATAGTCTTGTTTCGAAAGTGCGGGTTTGAGATGATCTATTACTAATTGCTCATATTCGTGTGCAGGCAATGCACTCTTATATATATGTAGCTGTTCAAGAAGTGTTTTGATAAGCTGCTTCTGCAATCTCGAATGTTCTTCTGTTTGTGAAGCAAGCAATTGATTGTCTTGATGCCCGTCTTCGTCCACAGGCAATTCATCTTGGCTTTGCTCCTCGTTATTCTCTACTAATGGTTGTGCATCATTCTCCAACGGTTGCCCCATATCCTCGAGTAAAGAACTGTCTTCTTCAGCCATTTGTGTCCATCCGTCTTCACTTGAAAGTGCTGCATCTTCCTTGGACATTTCATCATCTTCATGAACATATTGCTGTACTTCTACAGTCTTTAATTCTATTGCAGGCTGATCATGCCTTTCTTCGTGATCATCCGCATCATCATTTGACTGCGATAAAGAAATAATACTATCTTCCTTTGAAGATAGTGATTCTTCTTGCGGAAGATCATGAATCTCCTCAATATTTTCTTCAGTAGGTGGTAGCGGTTGTTCAACCTCTATGATCCAGTCTTCCACATGTGCAGCGATTTCACTCTCAGCTTGCTTTTCTTCATTAGAAACTTCTATTTCATCTTGCCATTCAAGCGATGAAATTCGATTGTCTAAAAAGCTTGTTTCACTTTCATCATCAATGTTGGAAGATGGACTTGTTACTATTGCATGTTCAACCGACTGCTCTGCAATAACTTCCTGTTCTAGTTGTTCGTGCTGAGATGATTGATCTAGTAATTCTTCCCAATCTTCCATATCCTCAACCAATTTTTCGTCTTGATGCTGAACTTTATCTTCATCTTGTTCATTGCTAGCTATTATATCAGGCTGCATATGTTCCTTATCAGTTGTTTGAATGCTTGATTCAGTTTGAATCGATTGGATTGTATTGCTTTGGATGTCTTCTATTCCTTCAGATTGTTTATGATAGAAAGACTGATACTCTACTGCAACATCTGCTTCTGCATCGTTTTCGTCCTCTGTAAATATAACGCGGTTTAGTCGTTTTCCGACGATATAGGATATACATAATACTAATAAAAATGTAATCATTAGACTAAGCGATATTGAAAATAACGTCGTTGTCAGAAAGCTAAATAATGATAATAAAAATGCAGTAATCACAATGATGGTAATACCCTTTTTGGAAAATCCGAAAGGAAAAATAAAAAAGACGGCACATGCAATCGCAAAAGCGATTATGGAAACTGCTAGAGTGAGTAAGTCCAAATTCTCACCCCTTTCCTTAGTTATAATATTTTTGTAAGAATAAGGTCTCAAAAAAAACGCTATTATTGTCGAAATTCAACTAAAGTAATTGTATTATAAATAAATCAGAATGGGAAGATAGTGCTAAATTTTTTTAGAAATTTCCAGCATTATTTATCATCAAATGACGTATCTATCTCTTTTAAAGTAACCTTATTAACAGTCGGTACTCCTTTTGGCAAGTTTAAAATTAAGTCCGGTTTGAAATAAATGGACAGTCTAGACTTTGTCGGATCTATTGTTTCCTGTTGCTTTTGAAAAGTTAAGCTGTTCCAGTTTTCATAGGTTGTACCTTTTGACGCACTTAATTTTATTGGATTACCGTATATGCCTCCATTAATTTTCAAATTAGAACCAATTCCATAAATAAATAGTTCTTCGTTTGAATAAAAAAAGGCATCTATCACTTTAGGGTTATCATTAAATTCATTATTATTAGCGAGCTGAATATCACCATCACATAATAATACGAGTGTTCCATCATTATTAGATAAGTTTTGTACATCAATACTATTGCGTACGTAAATGCTGCCGTTTGTATTAACATCATCCCGAAGATATGCCTTTCTATTTATATACATCACTCCATCTAATGTTAAGTCGTGCAGCGTTACATCTGATTGGATAGGATCCAATGAAATGCCAAGTAATGTTTTCGTGCTATTGTCAATATAAATATAATGATTATTACCCGTAATGGTTAAATTTCCGCTTATATCAGCATTACCGCTAACATATATATTTCCGTTTACTTTTAGATTTCCGACCGAAACTAAATCATTGTCAATGTATAAATCACCGTTGACGACTAAACTGCTATTTTTTCCAATCGTCAAATTTCCGCCGAAATTAAGAAGATTATTGATATATAGGTTCCCATTTACTGTATAACTGCTGTTTGTTTGAAGGGTTAAACTACTAAAATACTTACTTGTTGAATCTGATTGATTTCCATAAATAACTTTATCCCCTAAAATTGGAATTTGTGGCGGTATATTATTCGGCCATGAAAGCTTTTTCTTATCAATAATCCCGCCCACATCAATCGTATCAACTGACAAATTTCGATCGGCTATTTTTGGTACAACGGAAAAATAGTTTTGCATATTCGTTGTATTAAAATTTTTCCAAATATACGGAGCTCTATCCGAATAATAATATTTTCCCTTGACTGTTAGACTCCCGTTAATTGCTGGATAAGAAGTCCGCACATAATTAGTTTGTCCTAAAATGTATGTTCCATAATTTGAAGTAAATAAGTCACCACCAACATTCACATCCCCGTCAATATATGGAGCGCCGTATAAATATAAATTGGAAGGCGTAACAGCAGTATATTGTAAAGCATTCGATACTGTTGATAGCGTTATAACCTTTTTCAATACTTTCCCAGAATCACCAACAGGCACGGTAATCGTCACTTTTTCTAGAACAACGCCATCCGCATCTGAGCCGTCTTTCAACGTATCATACGTAATCGTACATTGGTTCTTTTTTTCTTGTGCAACACGATTGAGCGAATTTTGCATCATTGTCAACAATTGATTGGGGAGGATAGAGCCAGTACTTAATGTCGAATTAATTCCATCTAGTTCATTTTGAATTAGTGCTGTTGCTTCATCTAACACCATTTCTGCATTTAGCTTGTCCTTCGTTTTATTTTCCGATGACTTTACAAATTTAAATGTACTGACAGATGCCGCCATTAAAGTAACCGCAATAATGGTGACGACTGTAAAAATCAATAACACTGTAATAAGTGTATAACCTTCTTCTCGACGGCGAAGCTTCATGTATTAATCCCCCTCCCCTCTTAATTTATAAGAAGCAAAAAACTGCTTTGTAAGATTGTTTTTTGTGTCTTTCATGACAAAATTACATTGCAAAGTGCCATTTTTAATGACAAATGTCGTACCATCCAATGAAATGCCATCATTGTTTATCATTGTATTGTCAATCTCTAAATTATTATTCGCAATAGCAATTGGTACACTTGTCTCTTGCTGTGTAAAGGAATGATCCGCGCCTTCAACCGTTTTTATATTTATCGCATTAAAACTTGTAAATCTTCCACTATCGTCTGTATCACTAACAACTTCCACATCATCAACATTTTCCATTGTCCTATCCATATACTGGAGGATTGCTGTTTGATCTTTAATAAAAGATTTTTGATTCATATCTTCTTTTGTTTTTGTAATCGTCATTATAAACACTGAGTAGATCACACCAATAATAATCGTCGAAATTAAAATGGCCGCCAATAGCTCGACTAACGTTACCCCTTTTTCATTATGTATCTTCATTGCTTTACATACCCTTCCAGCTCGGTTGCATTGCCGCTATCTCCATTAGTTTCTACCGACACTTTTACGAGTAATAGGCGATTGGTGAGGCGGCTATCTTCATTTTTTGAGATTTCTACATATGCTTTATATTGCGAAACTTCAGAAGAAGAATCTAATCCTAGCACATCTTGAATATTTACTTGTTCTTTTTTTCCTATTTCTGGTTCTAAATCGGTAAAACTCTTTTGTTGGTAGACTTGCAATATACTATTCGCAATTTGAATCGCGGGCAGCTTATTATCAGCCATTTTCGTATATGTAGCATTATTCGCTAGAACAGAGCCTACAACAAGAATAACAATACTTAGGATCGTAATCGACAATAGCACTTCTACTAGCGTAAAACCTCGATTCTTGTTTAATAATGTATTCATTGCAACCCCCAGAAAGGCATATAGTCCTATTTTTCTACTACTTTAATCATTCTACCAAAAAAAATAAAGAAAAAGCTCATTTTCATCAAATGGAAAAAATTATTTTTAAATTAGATAAAGTCTGCATTGCTCTAAATGGGAAACCATAAAATGGGCAAACATATCAAGTGTATACGAGCACAATACGAACACGTTCCTATCACTTTTTATTCAGGACTTTACCCCTACTAACACATCCATTTTGTGGCACAAAAAAAGACAGACCGCGATGATCTGTCCGACAATTCATTCTGCTCTCGCTATTGTTCTAATAAATATTTTCTTACTTCGGCAATAAAATATAGTGAACCAGTAATAACTAATGCATCTGTTTCCTGTAATTCCTTCACAATTTGCTGGATACCAGCTCGCCAATCCTCTATATACGTTTTATGCTCATGATGGCTTATGTCAAACAGTGCTTTTGCAGGGATGGCTCTAGGAAAATCAAAGGTTGTAAATAATATGCTGTCTGCAACGTCATCTAATTGGGGAATCATCTCATGCAGGCTTTTATCACCAAGCGCTGAAAAAACAATTCGTATGTTTTTATCTTTAAGATGTGTTTGAATCGTTTCTACTAAGCTTTTGATTCCTTCAGGGTTATGTGCTCCGTCAATAATAATGAGCGGATGTTTGGAAAGCTGTTCAAACCTGCCGCTCCATCTGCTGTTTATTAAACCCGTTTGAATTGCATGCTGATCAATATGGAAATCATCCAACTGATTTAACAATGTCACTGCAATTACAGCTAAAGAAGCATTATAAACTTGATGATGGCCTTTCATCGAAATTTGCATATTCTCTTCGTTTATAAGCGGAGATATCAAAGAGAACATTTCGCCGTTTCCTGTTGATTGCTTATGTACAACCGTAAATTCTTGATTTGCCCGGTAAAGGCTCGACCGTTGTTCAGAAGCCTTCTGTTCAATTACATGTAAAGCTTCTTGCTGTTCGACAGCTGTAATAACAGGGACTTTATGCTTAATAATCCCCGCTTTTTCATAGGCAATTTCAGCAAGCGAATTCCCAAGTATATTCATATGGTCATGTCCGATATTTGTAATAATGCTCATTAATGGAGAAATCACATTAGTAGAATCTAACCTTCCTCCTAAACCGACTTCAAATAATACGATGTCTACAGGATGAATGGCAGCAAAATAATAAATCGCCATTGCTGTAATGACTTCAAACTCGGTAGGAGAACCAAGATCCGTTTCTTCCAACTCCTCCGCCAATGGCTTGATTGCATTTACTAACAGCACTAACTCATGATCTTGAATTGGAACCCCATTAATGCTAATTCTTTCATTGAATTGTTCCAAGTAAGGAGAAGTGAACGTCCCAACTTCATATTTGGCCTGCTGTAAAATATTGCGCAAATAACAAACCGTTGAACCTTTTCCATTTGTCCCTGCAATATGAATGGTTTTGATGTTATCTTCCGGATGATTCCATTTTTCCATCAGCCACTGCATTCGCTCAAGACCAGGTTTAATCCCCAACTTTAATCTCCCTTGTACCCAAGCAATCGCTTCTTCATATGTCTCGATCATGATGATTCCTCCCATAAAAATGAAAACTGCGCATTTAGCCTATTGTCCTGTTCTTGTTCATATCATGTTTTTCTGATAGTTTACATAATGCGCATTCTGCTCCGCTGTTTTCAATTATACTTCTTATTAGCAGATCAGCCAGACATGAATAGCGAAGACGAATCTATATTTTCCAAACAACTATCGTTTGGAATTAAGATTCGTCTTTCACTTTTTGATATGATGTTACATTAATTCTGCAATTCGTTAATTCGTGCTTGCACGATATCACGTTTTTCTAAATAATCTTTTTCCTTTGCTCTCTCTTCATTGACAACTTTTTCAGGAGCTTTTTTCGTGAAGTTTTCATTGCTTAATTTTTTCTGTACACGTTCTACTTCTTTCGTCCATTTTTCTAATTCTTTTTGTAAACGTGCAAGCTCTTCTTCAATATTAATTAATCCTTCAAGCGGCAAGAATAATTCAACACCTGACACAACTGCTGTCATTGCTTTTTCCGGTGCTTCCAAATCAGTGTCTAATGTTAATTCTTCAGGATTACAGAAACGAACAATATAGGCCTCATTCCGTTTTAAAGCTTGTAAAATTTGTTCATCTTTTGCTTTTAACAGCAATTTAATTTTTTTGCTTAATGGTGTGTTTACTTCAGCACGTATATTACGAACAGAGCGAATAATTTCTACAAGTAATTTCATTTCTTCACTTGCCTGTTCATCATGTAATGCTTGATTTACTTCCGGCCATTTCGCAGTCGTAATGGACTCGCCTTCATGTGGAAGATTTTGCCATATTTCCTCGGTAATAAATGGCATAAACGGATGTAATAATCTCATCGTTTGATCAAGCACATATGCAAGGATGGAGCGAGTTGTTTTCTTCGCTGCTTCATCATCACCGTAAAGCGGCAATTTAGCCATTTCAATGTACCAATCACAGAAATCGTCCCAAATGAAGTTGTATAACGCACGGCCAACTTCACCAAATTCATATTTATCAGCAAGTTTTGTTACCGTGTCTATCGTTTCGTTTAATCTTGTTAAAATCCATTTATCAGCAACAGATTTTTTACCTGTTAAATCGATTTCTTCATACGTTAGGCCATCCATGTTCATTAAAGCAAAGCGGGAAGCATTCCAAATTTTGTTGGCAAAATTCCAGATTGACTCAACTTTTTCGTAGCTGAAGCGTAAATCTTGCCCCGGAGAGCTGCCTGTTGCAAGGAAGTAGCGTAAAGAGTCTGCCCCATATTGATCAATGACTTCCATTGGATCTACACCGTTTCCTAGCGACTTACTCATTTTTCTTCCTTGTTCATCACGAACTAATCCGTGAATGAGTACATCTTTAAATGGTCTTTTTCCAGTAAATTCCAATCCCTGAAAAATCATGCGTGATACCCAGAAAAAGATAATATCATACCCTGTAACAAGCGCAGCTGTTGGATAGTATCGTGCATAATCTTTTGCATCAGTATCAGGCCAGCCCATTGTTGAAAACGGCCATAATGCAGAGCTAAACCATGTATCGAGAACATCTGGGTCTTGTTCCCAGTTTTCAAGATCTTCTGGTGCTTCTGTCCCAACATAAATTTCTCCTGTCTGTTTATGATACCAGGCAGGAATACGGTGTCCCCACCAAAGCTGTCTTGAAATACACCAGTCACGAATATTTTCCATCCAATGTAAATATGTTTTTTCAAAACGGTCGGGAACAAAATTCACTTTATTTTCCGCTTGTTGTAAATCAACCGCTGCGTCTGCAAGTGGCTGCATTTTAACAAACCATTGTGTTGATAGATAAGGTTCAACAACGGCGCCGCTTCGTTCGGAATGGCCGACAGAATGAGTATGTTCTTCAATTTTTATTAAAACGCCTAGTTCTTTTAAATCTTCAACAATTTGTTTCCGGCACTCAAAGCGATCCATTCCATTATATTTTCCTGCACGTTCATTCATTGTGCCGTCTTCATTCATTACTAATATTCTTTCAAGATTATGGCGATTTCCTACTTCAAAATCATTAGGATCGTGGGCAGGTGTAATTTTTACCGCACCTGATCCAAATTCCATATCTACATAGTCATCACCAACAATCGGGATTTCACGGCCAACAATTGGCAAAATTAATTTTTTACCAATTAAATGTTTATATCGGTCATCTTTCGGATTAACTGCTACTGCTGTATCACCTAATAATGTTTCCGGTCTTGTTGTCGCAATTTCAATAACACCTGATCCATCACTTAACGGATAGGCCAAATGATAGAATGCACCTTGAACATCTT
This sequence comes from Heyndrickxia ginsengihumi, assembly GCF_011008565.1. GTDB lineage: Bacteria > Bacillota > Bacilli > Bacillales > Bacillaceae_C > Weizmannia > Weizmannia ginsengihumi. The sequence goes on along the minus strand of NZ_JAAIWK010000016.1, from coordinate 28,078 downwards.
TGTAAATGACTTCAATATCAGATAATGCCGTTTTTGTTGCCGGATCCCAGTTAATAATATACTCCCCGCGATAGATTAAGCCTTTTTTATAAAGTGAAACAAATACTTCTCGTACAGCTTTTGATAATCCTTCATCTAAAGTGAAGCGTTCGCGGGAATAGTCAAGACCTAAGCCAAGTTTTGACCATTGCTTACGAATAAATTCCGCATATTCTTCTTTCCATTTCCAAGTTTCTTTCAAGAAATTTTCACGGCCTAAGTCATAGCGGGATTTACCTTCGCTGCGAAGTTTTGCTTCAACTTTCGCCTGTGTTGCAATTCCTGCGTGGTCCATCCCCGGAAGCCATAATACGTCATAACCTTGCATTCTTTTCATTCTTGTCAAAATATCTTGTAATGTTGTATCCCACGCGTGTCCTAAATGTAATTTTCCCGTTACATTTGGCGGTGGAATAACAATCGTGTACGGCTGTTTTGCAGGGTCATCTTTCGCTTCGAAAAATTTCCCATTTACCCACCATTCATAACGTCCCTTTTCAATTGCATTTGGATCGTACTTTGTTGGCATATTGATTTCTTTTTGATCCATTATTATCCTTCCTTTCCTACGTGCTAAACAAGCAAAAAACTCCCTCCGTCAAAAGGACGAAGGGAGTGAATTTCGCGGTACCACCTTTTTTCACGAGCTTAAAAAAGCATTGCTCGGCTCTCAAATGCTGATAACGGTTCTAGACCGGCTCCTACTACTCAAAATGTTCATAGAAGCTACTCATGGGCGACCTTCTAACCGCTTCACTTAGGAAATCTTTCAGCTAATGATCTCCCTCTCTAAAAGGAACACGAATTATACTCTTCCCATTCATAGTATTTCAATCTCATAAAGTTTTCCATTGACTATAGATTATAGTATCTATTTTATGTATTTTCGTCAATATGATTTCCTTATTTCACAATAAATATTCTCCACTTTCGAACGGAATTGAACAACTCGTCATATATTACGAATAACTAAATACTTTTTTACTCAAGTGTGGTGATCGATTTGAATAAAAAGTTTAACAAGTACACTGTCCAATCTTGGTTTAGAAATATTCGCGGAATTTGCCGCCAGCTTATTATCCCCTTTGCTATCTTTCAAGGCATACGGACGGTTCTCTTCCCTACGACACTCGATGTTCTTTTATTAGCCATCTTTATTTTAATTGCACTCGGTTTTCATTATGAATGGTTTTAACATTTACGGACGGACTCATACTTTTATTCTCTTATTATAAAAAAGCTTTTTTCTTAAACTTTGTTGCTAGTCAAAAAGAGTGGTTGATTTCCGCGGGCGGTCAGAAAGACTCCGCGTTGCAAGCTCCAATCAATTTGATGAAAACAAATCTAAAAATATAATAATTGTTTAGAAAAGAGCATAAAAAAATGAGGTTGTTGCAAAGTAGCTACTTTGTCAACAACCTCTGTTTTTGCTAATTCGTTTGTTGATTATTTTGCTCAACAAAATTCATCACGACATATTCAGTATTTTTTAAAAGCCAATATTTTTCTTGCAACCGTTTAACATATTTTATTTCATTGCGTTTTTCCTGATTTCCCATATAATCTTCAACGACTTTTATAATTGGACCTGGATGCGCTAAATAACTGAAAAATAGATGTTTTTCCTCTGCACGTAATGGAAAATAGCTCATATATGTTTTAATCCAATCTACACAATCGTCAAATCGTTTCGGATACGTATGAAGCGTCCTTGCTAGAAATGGCAATATATCATGGAACGGTGCCGCAATTTTCGCTTTCTCAAAGTTAGCGAAATAGCCGCGACCGCGCTCATCATATAAAAAATGTTCAATCGATATTTTTCCGTGCGCTACAACCGTTCTCACTTTCTCCACTTCTTTTGATTCCTCAAGCCATTCTTCTAGCTGCCGTTTAGAGAAAGCAAGTGCTTGCGTAATTTCCTTATAAAAAGTACAAAATAAAAGTTCAAATGGAGACATATACCATTGCTGTTCACAGCGTTCAATAAACTCTTCTAGGAAGTCGCGTTGCCGATCCCACTCATCAATTGTTTCATCATAATGCTCCTGTCTTCTTTCCGTACTAACAGCTATTTCCTTTACAGATAATGAATGAAGACGAGCTAATTCTCTAAACATTTTTTGATGTTTTTCCGAACGATCTTCTTTTTCTTCATTTGGAAGCCACGGCATCAAATAAAATAAGTAACCTTTATAAAGAACACCGTAGCGACCATCTGGTGCTGGATAAATCGGAATAATACGGTTATAACCGCGCTGATATAAAAATTGCACATGTCTAATGAAGTCCATCCCATTTGCTGGCAAAATTTTCTTCAGCGCAAATATTCCGTGATCAGAATAAATCTTATAAGTTTTTCCATACTGATCCACATAGTTTGCATGGATGCCATACACTTGAATTACGTTTTCTATTTCTTGCTGCGTCAACTCATTCAACTTAACCACCTGCTTGCGGTGCTTTTAAACGATTGAAATTCACACACCTCGATTAATCGTTGCCCTTTTTATGTGTTGAAGCATAAGAAGGCACGTAAAGTACTTGACCTTCATATACATCTTGATTCGCCTCAAGATGGTTCATGCGTATAATTTGTTGCACATGAATATCATACTTTTCCGCTAGCAGATCCAATGTTTCTCCATTTTGAACAATGCATACTTTTAATTTTGCTGGCTGTTCTTCTTCCTTTCGGGCAAAAAAATCTGTTAAGGAAATGGCCTCGTATTTTGATTTCTTTTTCTTCTTCACTTCCTTTACCTCTATTTGCTCCTCTTCTGTTTCTTCTTCAAATTGAGCTTCAACAGGACTCTCCTTTTCACTTTCAGTTTCGTTCACTGACTCAAAAGAAGATGATGATTCAAATGCATAATTATGTTTTTTATCTTCTGCTTTCTCTGAACGTGCAAAATGAATCACCGGTTCTACATCATACTGCTCTTCCTCAACATGATCTTCCTCATACTCGTATTCATCTACAGGGTCATTTCTTACTGCAAAACTTGAGAATACAGCATTATCTTCATCCGCTTCTTTTTCTTCTTCTCCACGAACAAAATGAATTGTCGGCTCTTCTTCTATTTCATCTTCAGCATCATAAACGTCTTCATGATTATCTTCTTCATCTAAATAATCAAAATCAACCGGTTCAAGTGTCTGTATACCGCTATTATCATCGTGCTCATCTTGAATATCAATCGGGACCTCTACTTCTTCTGAGCTTATACGCGCTTCTACACTAAATGGTTCATACAACTCTTCTTCCGATTCTGAATGCAAGGCGGATTGTTGATCAACGTCTTGCTGTTCCTCCTCATGTTCAAAGCGGACCTCTTCTGGAACTTCTAGGCTTTCCTCATCATACTCATATTCGGCTGTTTCTAATAACTCATTTGCAAATGGCTGCTCATCGCGTGGCTCTGCTTCGAACTCAGCTTGTGCTTCTTGATCTCCGATACCTAATATATCTTCTTGTCTATAAATCTGCGGTTCGTATTCAACAATTCCGTTGATGGACAAATCAGTATTTAACTTAATACATTCACTACTTTGGATTTCATAATCAAACGAATCAATATTCACATCTAATTCTTCTAAACTCGTTATTCTTGCAATCGGAATTGTTACATCTACAGGGATCGATTGATAAAATTCAAACACACCGTCTTCTTCACGGAATTGCGTCGATTGAACATAATTTTTAAGAAGATCCTGCTCTCCCACACCATCTTCGCTGTTACCAATATATTCTCCTGATAAATGCAAATCACCTTTGATGACTACATATTGGTCACTTTCCTGTATTGTTATATGTGGATCTAACGATATAGATAATAGTTCCTCAACTTCCTGTCCTTTTTTGAACCAAATCGTTTCTTCTAGTGAAAATCGTATGGACGATTGATTTTGCGACAAGTTGGGCTCCTCCCTTCATTCCTCCAAATACATCAATCAATATGTCATTTACACTTTATGATTGAGAAAGAATAAATATGCTTCCCGCATGTACGAAAACATAAAAAAGAGTCAGGAGTGATCATCATCATAGATGATTACTCTTGACTCTTAACTAACATATACTGATTCAGCTGCGAATCTTACGAAAAGTTTTTTCAACCGCCTTAATGGTTTTCTCAATATCCTCATCAGTATGTGCCGCTGATAAGAAGATGCCTTCAAATTGAGAAGGAGGTAAAAATACACCATTCTCCGCCATACCACGATAATATTTTGCAAATAACTCTAAATCAGATGTTCTTGCAGTTTCAAAGTTGTAAACTTCCTCATTTGTGAAGAAAACACCAATCATCGACCCGGCACGGTTAAAAGTATGAGGAATATCATATTTCATTGCAGCTTGATGAAATCCTTCTTCTAAACGATCTGCCTTACGTATAAACTCTTTATACGTATCTGGAGTCAATTGACTTAACGTTTCATATCCAGCTGTCATCGCAATAGGATTTCCTGATAATGTTCCTGCTTGGTAAACAGGACCTGTCGGCGCAATCTTTTCCATAATTTCTGCCTTTCCACCAAAAGCGCCTACTGGAAGACCTCCACCGATCACTTTTCCAAGACAAGTTAAATCCGGCGTCACATTAAAATACCCTTGTGCACAATTGTAATCAACACGGAAGCCTGTCATTACTTCATCAAATATTAACAAGGAGCCGTATTTGTTTGTAATGTCGCGCAACATTTGTAAAAATCCTTCCTTTGGCGGAACAACGCCCATATTACCAGCTACAGGCTCGATAATCACACAAGCGATGTCATCTCCATATTCATTAAATGCAGCTTCAACAGCTTCAACATTATTGTATGGAACAGCTATCGTGTTTTGAGCAATGCTAACCGGTACACCTGGACTATCTGGCAATCCTAATGTTGCTACTCCAGAACCAGCTTTAATAAGCAATGAATCACCATGACCATGGTAACTGCCTTCAAACTTCAAAATTTTATTGCGGCCAGTATATCCTCTCGCTAAACGTAATGCACTCATCGTTGCTTCCGTTCCGGATGAAACCATGCGGACAATTTCAATTGATGGCACGCGTTCTTGAACAAGCTTTGCTAATTTATTTTCTATTAATGTCGGTGCTCCGAAACTCGTACCATTTTCGGCAACCTTTTTAATTGCTTCAACAACTTGATTATTTGCATGTCCAAGAATGAGCGGTCCCCAAGACAAGACGTAATCGATATATTCATTGCCATCGATATCGTATATTTTTGAGCCCTTACCCCGTTCCATAAAAATCGGGTTCATATCCACCGCTTTAAAAGCACGAACTGGGCTATTTACACCACCTGGCATTAATGTTACTGCTTCTTTGTACGCTTCTACTGATTGATCGTAAGAACGCATGTTAACCCTCCAACTTCTTTTCTGTAAGACTTTAAAAAAAGCCGATCTTATTTATCACTATTTGAAATCCAGCGTGCTACATCTTTTGCAAAATAAGTGATAATTAAATCACAGCCAGCACGTTTCATGCTTGTTAGCATTTCCAATACGATTGTTTTTTCATCGACCCAGCCATTTAAAGCAGCTGCTTTAACTAATGAATATTCCCCACTAACATTATAGCCAACAACTGGCAAGCGGAATTCATTGCGGACGTCGCGGACAATATCCAAATAAGAAAGCGTTGGTTTTACGATAAGAAAATCAGCACCTTCTTCAACATCTGATTCTGCTTCACGCAGCGCTTCTAAACGATTGGCAGGATCCATTTGATACGATTTACGATCACCAAATTGCGGTGCACTATCTGCTGCATCGCGGAAAGGACCATAAAAGGCAGATGCATATTTGACAGCATAGCTCATAATTGGTACATCTTCAAAACCTGCTTCATCTAATCCTTTGCGAATAGCTACAACAAATCCATCCATCATATTAGACGGTGCAATAATATCTGCCCCTGCCTCTGCTTGACTGACAGCTGTTTTCACAAGTAGGTCTAGACTCGCATCATTTAAAACCTTTTCGCCTTCGATCACACCGCAATGACCATGGTCTGTATACTCGCATAAACAAGTGTCCGCCACAACAAGTACATCCGGATAATGTTGTTTAATAAAACGGGTAGCTTCTTGAACAATCCCATGGCTATGATAAGCTTCCGTACCGACTGCATCTTTATGATCTGGAATGCCAAATAAAAGAACGGATTTAATTCCGAGCGAAACTACTTCATCCATTTCTTCTTGTAGTCGATCAAGAGAAAATTGGTAAACACCTGGCATTGATGAAACTTCCTGTTTAATATTTTCTCCTTCAACAGCAAAAATCGGATAAATAAAATCATTAACATTTAAGATAGTCTCCCGTACTAACGCACGCATATTGGCACTTTGACGAAGTCTGCGGTGACGTTTAAATTGTAGTTCATTCATGTTTCTTTTTCCTCCTGTCTTACTTTACTTGCATATATATTGACATAGTGCATCCAACATCGTCGGGATCGTATACACATCAGGACTCACTGCTGCTTTCAATCCGTAGTTTTCTATTGTATGATCCGTCACTGGACCAATGCTGACAAATTTAATTGCTAACTGATTTAAATCAAAATGAAATTCTTCAATCACTTTCATAAAATGTTGAAACGACGATGGACTTGTAAAACATGCAAAATGAATGTTTGTCGATTTTAGTAGTTTTGCAAGTATCTTTTTTTGTTTCTCTGGTAAATAGGTCTCATAAACAATCCACTCATCTACCATTATACCTCTTTTTCGAAAAAAATCGGCAATCGTTGCACTTGCTAAATTGCCTTTTGGGAGCAAAATGCGCTTAATTGACACAATTTGTTCAAAAAATTCTTCAGCAAACGCTTTTGCTGTAAAACGGGAGGGAACAAAGTCGACTTGAATCCCATATGTTTCTAGATATTCCTTTGTCTTTTTTCCAACTGCCGCCATGTTCATATGTAAGTCTTGAATATGAATGCCATATTCCTTTAATTGCTTAAGGAAAAACTTCACACCGTTTTGACTTGTAAAAACGAGCCAATCATAGTGATCCAACTGTTGGATAAAGTGAGCAGCTTGGCGATCAATATATTGTTTAAAATCAATAAGGGGCACAATAAACGCTTTGCCGCCAAGTGATTGAATCTCAGCCGCCAAGCGCTGCCCGCTCGTGCCCCCGCGTGTAACAAGTATATGATAACCAGCAAGCGGGCGATCCGATGTCATGATCGATCCAGCTCCGCTTTTACACGGTCAATTAATGTTTTTGCACCTTGCTCACTTAAAATGTTTGCCGCCTTTTCCCCGACTTCTTGCGGATTGTGACCAACGACTGTTTCTTTATAAACGGTTTTTCCGTCTGGTGAAGCAACCAATGCAGTAAGAGAAATGCTATTGTCCTCTTCTAGTTTTGCTAAACCTGCAATAGGCACTTGGCAACCACCATCCATTTTATCAAGGAAAACTCTTTCTGTTTGGACAGTACGCGCCGTTTTTTCACAATTCAATTTTGCAAGCTCCTGAAGTAATGCGGAATCATCTTCACGGCATTCGATAGACAATGCCCCTTGTCCAATTGCAGGCAAACAAACATTAGGCTCTAAAAATTCAGTTACAGTTTCTTCGCTCCATCCCATTCTTTTTAAACCTGCCGCTGCAAGAATGATGGCATCATAGTTTTCATGTTTTAATTTATCTAAACGCGTATCAATATTCCCTCGAATCCATTTCATTTCTAAATCATCGCGCAAAGCGAGCAGCTGGGAACTGCGTCTTAAACTGCTTGTTCCAATTTTTGCGCCTTTTGGAAGATCAGCAAACTTTGTATTATTTTTTGAAATAACTACATCACGATAATCTTCACGAGGCGGAATGCAGCCAATTGTTAATCCTTCCGGTAACATTGCAGGCATGTCCTTCATGCTATGTACTGCCATATCAATTTCTTTGTTCAAGAGAGCAGACTCTATCTCTTTAACGAACAAGCCCTTTCCCCCGACTTTTGATAGCGTTACATCCAGCACTTTATCTCCCTTTGTTACAATTTCTTTAGTTTCAAAATTGAAAGGAACGCCTAACTCTTTAAGCTGGTTAATTACCCATTTCGTCTGTGTTATCGCCAGTTTGCTGCGTCTAGATCCTACAATAATTGTTCTCATTTTTTCCTCCTAAAAATATAAATGAAATTGTGAAAAACGCGATACTAAAAAGAAATTAACAAATATAAACAAAAAAGCGCCTACATTCCAATAAGCTAACGTTCGGCCGAAAATATATTTACGCTCTTGCAAATATAAAATAGCACTATATTCAATAAATACAATAAAGGAACCGATAATTTTTGGGTCAAACCAATGAACATTCGCTAATTTTAAATATGCCCATTGTAGCCCTAAAATTAAACTTAATAACAAAATGGGAACGCCGATCGCATTTACAATCGTTGATATTTTTTCTAATTTATTTAAATCTTGTAATCTCCACAAACGATGACTCCATTTCTTTTCCTTTAGCCATTTATATTGCAGTAAATATAGAATCGAAAGAACAAAGGAAAACGAGAATAATACATAGGATCCGATCGCCATTGTAATATGTATAAGCAGCAATTCAGAGATCATTTTATTGCCAACTTCTCTTGTTGCTGTCTGCTCCGGTGCAAATGTATGGATCGTCATTATTAAAAAGCCGATAACATTTGTGAAGAAAACAGTAAAATCTATTCGTAAAAAGCGGTTCATCACGAGGGATAATGTTAATAATATCCACGCATAAAAATAAAGTCCCTCAAATAGTGTAAGCACAGGGAAATGCCCTGTATGATACATATATGAACAGAAAAAAATTGTTTGTAATAACCAAACAATTGAAAGTGACCAGAAAGCAAAACGATTCGCCTTCTGGTTTTGATGTAAAAAGTCTAAGAAATATAATAAAATGCTGAATGCATATAAAACGATCATAATTTCATGTAATCGAGTCATTTCAATCGTGAACATCGTATATTTCCTCGCTCATGATGAAATGGAAGGCTGCATCTTAACGCTGATTGCTGGCCTCTTTTCCTTCGTTTCATCCTCCACCGTTTCAAACGGCTCTTGCAAACCAAAAATTTTCTTGAATAATTCGAGGTTTTCAGCAGCATTTGGTTGGCCTGCTAATTCTTTTGCTTGCAAAATAGGTTCTTTTAACATTTGGTTAATAATACTTTTCGTATGCTTACTTATTACTTTTCGTTCACGTTCTGTTAAGTTAGGCATTTTCCGTTCAATACTTTTCATCGTTTCAGCTTGAATTGCCAATGCTTTTTCACGTAATTCAGTAATAACAGGTACAACGCCGAGCATATTCACCCATTCATTAAAGGTTGAAATCGTATCCGCAATCATCACCATAATTTTTTCAGCCGCTTTTTTACGCTCAGCTAAATTGGCTTCGACGATATTTTCTAAATCGTCGATATCATAAAGAAATACACTCTCTAATTCGCCCACCGCTGCATCAATATCACGTGGAACAGCAATATCAACCATGAACAACGGACGATTATGGCGCATCTTTTCAACTTCAGCCATCATTTCTTTCGTGATAATATAATCTTTTGCAGAAGTTGAACTGATTAAAATATCTGCTTCAACAATTGCACATTGCATCTCATTCATTGTTTTTGCATGTCCATGAAAACGTTCAGCTAATGTTTGCGCTTTTTCAAATGTCCGATTCAAAACCGTTACTTTTGTTGCGCCACTGCCTTGAAGATTTTCCAGCGCAAGTTCTCCCATTTTCCCTGCACCAATAATCAAAACATGTTTATTTTCTAGACTACCAAAAATTTTCTTTGCTAGTTCAACAGCTGCATAACTTATAGAAACTGCATTAGCACCAATTTCTGTTTGCGAATGCGCCTTTTTCGCTAGTGTAATCGCCTCTTTAAATAAACGATTAAAAATCGTTCCTGTCGTATGAGACTGCTGTGCGAGCAAAAAGCTATCTTTTACTTGTCCTAATATTTGTGTTTCCCCGATAACCATTGAATCTAGTCCGCAAATCACCTTGCATAAATGATTAATTGCTTCATCTTGTTCATAAATAAACAAGTACGATGCAATTTCCTCTTTGTCAATCTGAAACCATTCTGATAAAAAGTCTTTAATGTAATAACGTCCTGTATGTGCTTGATCGACGACTGCGTAAATTTCCGTTCGATTGCAAGTTGAAACAATTACATTTTCAAGAATACTTTTTTTCTTTTTCAATGCAATCATAGCCTGAGCAAGATCATTCTCATCGAATGATAAACGTTCACGGATTTCCACAGGGGCCGTGCGATAATTTAACCCTACAACGATAGTTCTCATGATGAGTTTTGGCACCCCCACAATTCTAATCTATATTCATTATAATAAATGAAATGTAAATATTACATGTGTTATGATATGAATAAAACAATGATTCATTTTCTTTGTATAAATTATTGACCTTACTAAAGTAAAATACCAAAAATATTGGATATGTTCAAGTAACTAGATTGAAAGTAGTGATAAAATGAAGAACCAAAAAATTTTCCCTGCTGTTATTTTAATAGGGTTTGGATTGTATTTTTATTTACAACGATATCACTTGGAAGGAATGGCACAATACTTTACATGGCCGACTTTGCTGATCATTGTTGGGCTCGCATTTCTAGGACAAGGCTATTGGGGTAATGATTATGAAGCCATTTTACCAGGTGTCATTCTCGTCGGCTTCGGCCTCCATTTCCATATCGTTCACAAAATTGCCATATGGCCTGACAATATTGGCATATTTATTTTGATCATTTCGCTAGGCTTTCTGCTAAGATATCAAAAAACGGGTGATGGCTTGCTGTACGGTTTGTTATTTTTATTGCTGTCCGTTGTCCTGTTATTCTCTGATAAAACATTAAGCTGGTTTGGTCTCGTTGAAAACAATGTATCATCGCTATGGAATTTTTGGCCGGCTATTTTAGTTATTATTGGCTTTTATTTATTAATTATTAAACGAAAAGGGAAAGGGAAAAGATAAATGACGAAAATCACAGATTTCACTGTAAAAACGATTGATCAAGAAGAAATTTCTTTAAGCCAATTTACCGGAAAAGTGTTGCTTATTGTGAATGTCGCAAGTAAATGCGGATTTACTCCTCAATACGCAGCATTGCAAGAATTATATGATACATATCGTGAGCGTGGTTTTGAAATTTTGGCGTTCCCTTGCGGACAATTTATGAATCAAGAATTTAATACTAACGAAGAAATAAAGCAATTTTGTTCACTTCAGTATCATATCTCTTTCCCGCTATTTGCTAAAGTTGATGTTAAAGGACCAAATGCACACCCGCTGTATACTTATTTAACAGAACAAGAGAAAGGCTTATTAGGAAGTAAAGCGATCAAATGGAATTTCACAAAGTTTTTAATCAATCGAAATGGAGAAGTTGTTGCCCGATTTGCTCCTTCTACAAAGCCAGAGCAACTAAAACAAGATATTGAACGGCTCCTATAAAGAAAAGCCTATTCTGTACATAGAGAAAAGGACTGAACTCATAATTATTCAGAGATCAGTCCTTTTTCTATTAATCATTCATTCGCTTCGTCAATGCAGCCCAAGCTTGATTCTTTCCTTCACCAGTTTCAGATGAAAATAGAATCATCTCATCCCGCTTATCTAAATTTAACGTTTCTTTGACGATCTTTAAATGTTTATCCCATTTACCTTTAGGGATTTTATCTGCTTTTGTTGCTATTACAATACACGGAATATCGTAATGCTTTAGAAAATCATACATAAGACGATCATCTTTTGTTGGCGCATGCCGCACATCAATGATTAATAATACTGCTTTCAGTTGCTCTCTCGAAGTGATGTACGTTTCAATCATTTTCCCCCATTTTTCACGTTCAACTTTCGAGACTTTGGCAAATCCATATCCCGGAACATCGACAAAATAAAGCTGCTGCTCAATTTTATAAAAATTGAGTGTCTGTGTTTTACCAGGTTTGGATGATGTCCGAGCAAGTGCTTTGCGATTAATCATTTTATTGATAAATGATGATTTTCCGACATTTGATCTACCTGCTAAGGCAAATTCCGGCAAGTAATCATCTGGGTATTGTTCTTGTCTAACTGCACTGATTACAAGCTCCACTTCGTTAACTTTCATTTCTCCTCACCTACTATGGCAATGTTGATGACTTCATCCATACTTGTAACGGGGTAGAAGGTTAAATCTTCACGTACACTTGTTGGAATATCATCTAAATCTTTTTCATTATCTTTTGGTATAATAATTTTCTTTAATCCTGCTCTATGCGCGCCTAATGATTTTTCTTTTAAACCACCAATTGGCAACACTCTTCCCCTTAATGTAATTTCACCTGTCATGCCAACCTCTTTCCGAATAGCATGCTTTGTTAAGGCAGAAATTAGCGCAGTTGCAATGGTAATGCCTGCAGAAGGACCGTCTTTTGGTACTGCTCCCTCAGGAACATGAATATGGACATCATACTGTTCATGGAAATTTTTAGGAAGCTTTAATTCTTCTGCCTTTGAGCGCACGTAGCTAAACGCTGTTTGGGCAGACTCTTTCATCACATCCCCAAGTTTTCCTGTCAGCAGTAGTTTTCCACTTCCAGGTGAAAGGGAAACTTCAATTTGTAATGTATCTCCGCCAACAACAGTATAAGCTAAACCAGTCGCAACACCTATTTGATCTTCTAGTTCAGCTTGTCCGAAGCGGAAAATGGGCTTTCCTAAAAATTCGTGTACATTTTGATCTGTTACTGTTACACGTTTTTTTTCACCGGAGACAATCAATTTTGCTGTTTTTCGGCAAATCGTTGCAAGCATTCTTTCCAGAGTGCGGACACCGGCTTCACGTGTATAGCGACGTACAATTTGCTGGATAGCTTCATCACGAACACGTAATTGATTGCCATTAAGCCCATTCTCTTTTATTTGCTTTGAAAGTAGATGGGCTTTCGCAATTTCAATTTTTTCCAGTTCTGTATAGCCTGGAATAGAGATGATTTCCATCCGGTCTCTTAATGGACCAGGGATCGTTGATAAATCATTGGCTGTTGCAATAAATAAAACTTTAGATAAGTCATAAGGCTCTTCAATGTAATGATCACTAAACGTATGATTTTGTTCAGGATCTAGCACTTCTAACATGGCAGAAGAAGGATCTCCCCGGAAATCATTGGACATTTTATCAATTTCATCCAACAAAAATACGGGATTAATCGTACCTGCTTTTTTCATTCCTTGAATAAGGCGGCCTGGCATTGCCCCGACGTATGTTCTGCGATGTCCGCGGATTTCAGATTCATCACGAACGCCGCCAAGGGAAATTCTTACAAATTTTCTGCCAAGCGATTTAGAAATGGATTTTGCCAAACTTGTTTTTCCGACTCCTGGCGGTCCAACAAGACAAAGGATTGGCCCTTTAATCGAATTCGTTAATTGTTGTACAGCTAAATACTCAAGAATTCTTTCTTTTACTTTTTCTAAGCCATAATGATCTTTATTTAAAATTCGTTCCGCTTTTAAAATATCTAGATCATCACGGGTTTCTTTCGACCATGGCAAAGAAATAAGCCAATCTAAATAATTGCGAATGACCGAGCTTTCTGCAGAAGCAGTAGGAACTTTTTCGTAACGGTCTAATTCTTTTAAAGCCGTTTTCTCAACTTGTTCACTCATGCCTGCATTTAATATTTTTTCCTTTAAATCTTGAATTTCAGCAGATTTACCTTCTTTGTCACCTAATTCTTGCTGAATTGCCTTCATTTGTTCCCGCAAATAATACTCTTTTTGCGTTCTTTCCATCGATTTTTTCACACGTTGACTAATCGCTTTTTCAAGATTTAAAATCTCTTGCTCATCAGCAATTAATTGAATAATTTTCTCAATGCGTTCTTTCGTATCAATCGTTTCTAAAATCTCTTGTTTTTGAACTAATTTTAACGGCAAATGCGATGTGATAATATCTGCCATTCTTCCTGGTTCTTCTATGTCTGCGACGGTTGCAAATGTCTCGGAGGATATCTTTTTCGAAAGCTTTATGTATTGCTCAAAACGATCAAGCATCATTCGCATTAATGCCCGATTTTCGGAATCTACAACGGTCGTCGATTCGTCATCATAGGCTTCAATTTCTACTGAAAAATACGTACCCTCATCATCAAATTGAACAATTTTTCCTCTCTGTAATCCTTCAACGAGCACCCGGAATGTTCCGTTAGGTAGTTTAAGCATTTGGTTTACTTTTGTTAATGTCCCAATTTGATAAAGATCATCTTGCTTTGGATCATCAATGTTCATATCTTTTTGCGTTGTTAAAAAAATCATCTGGTCATTCATCATTGCTTTCTCCAACGCCTGAACGGAATAATCTCTTCCTACATCAAGATGTAAAACCATCGTAGGATATACAATTAATCCTCTTAACGGAAGAAGAGGAACTGTATACGTGGAATTACTCAAATAAAGCACCCCCATTTTAAAATTCTTTGCATATCTATTTTTGAACTTTACCCTCAATAAGCAAAATTGTTATGTCTTTTGATACCTAACCATTTAATCATTCTATCCTATTTAGAAAAACGTGTCCATTTATAGGTGCCTGACCCCTTTAGCTCTTTAAAGAATTAATGCGTGATTCACCATCGAGAGCGATATCAAACACTTCTTCAATTTGCTGAACTGGAATGATGGTAACTCCTTTGATGTCATTTAACATGGACTGCATGTTTTCAGCAGGAATGATGACTGTTTTTGCTCCTGCGCGTTGGGCTGCTTTTACTTTTGTATAGACACCGCCGACAGGCTTTACTTGACCATGAATACTGATTTCCCCCGTCATCGCAATCATATGATTTACAGGGATTTTATAGATCGCTGAATAAATGCCTGTTGCCATTGCAATTCCGGCAGATGGTCCATCTATTGGAATCCCACCAGGAAAATTGACGTGAATATCATATTGATCTGCAGGAACACCCATTGTCCGCAAAACGGTAATGACATTTTCAATGGAGCCTCTTGCCATACTTTTTCTGCGAATTGATTTCCCTTGTCCGCCTATACTTTCTTCTTCAGCGATACCGGTAATATTGATCGTCCCTTTTTCTTTAGCAGGAATGACAGTTACCTCGATTTCGAGAAGTAGACCGGTATTTGGACCGCTGACAGCTAATCCGTTAACAAACCCAACTTTAGACTGTTCGGAAATTGTTCTCTCATATCGCGGCGAAAGCTGGCTTGATTGCACAATCCATTCTATATCTTCATCTAAAATAAAATCGCGTTCAGCTTGAATGGCAATTCCCGATGCTATTTGCACCATGTTCACTGCTTCCCTGCCGTTGCGTGCGTAAGAAGATAAAATCTCTAGTCCTTTTTTATGAATCATTAAGTTTACTTTTTCAGCAGCCTTTTTCGCTACTTGTGTAATTTCATGTTGATCCAATTCTCTGAAAAACACTTCCATACAACGAGAACGGATTGCTGCCGGAATTTCATTTGGTGTCCTTGTTGTTGCCCCGATTAACCTGAAATCAGCTGGCAAACCATTTTGAAAAATATCATGAATATGGTTCGGAATATCACGGTTTTCAGAACTATAATAGGCGCTCTCTAGAAATACTTTTCTATCTTCTAGCACTTTTAAAAGCTTATTCATCTGAATTGGATGTAATTCCCCAATCTCATCTATGAATAATACTCCACCATGTGCATTTGTTACAGCCCCTTGTTTCGGTTGAGGTATACCTGCTTGCCCCATTGCTCCAGCTCCCTGATAAATTGGATCATGGACAGAACCAATGAGCGGATCAGCAATCCCTCTTTCATCAAACCTCGCAGTCGTAGCATCTAACTCTACAAAAACAGCATCTTGTTTGAAAGGTGATTTAACATTTTTCTTTGCCTCTTCCAATACTAATCTCGCAGCGGCTGTCTTCCCGACTCCAGGAGGCCCGTAAATGATCACATGCTGTGGATTCGGTCCACAAAGAGCAGCTTGCAGCGCTTTTATTCCATCTGACTGCCCGACAATATCATCGAAAGTCATTGGACGAACTCGTTCTGATAATGGTTCAGATAACGATTTTTCCCGCATTTTACGCAATTGTTCCATTTCTTTTTTTGATTCACGATCAATCGTAACTTTTTGTGATTTTTGGTTTTTAAGCAAGTTCCAAAAGTAAAGGCCAATAATGACTCCAAAAAATAGTTGTATAATTAACGCAATCCCTGTCAAACTCATCCTAAACCCTCCAAGTTCCTCTTCAATATGTACTAATCGTTTTACGATTTATTAGTATCTTCTAGTATCTCCAGTAGAAACTTGGAATAAACTGTTTTTTTATTAGATGAGGATCTCAAGGAAGAAAAAAGGAGCAAGCGATGCCGCTGCTCCTAAAAAGCTTATGCAGATTTCGTTTGATCCTTGCCTTCAATGACTGTTCCATCCTTTAGAACAAGTTTTGGAAACGCATCATTGATAACAGAATCTTTTGTGATGATACACTTCTCAATATCTTCCCGCGAAGGTAGATCAAACATCACATCGAGCATAATTCCCTCAATGATTGATCGTAATCCACGAGCACCTGTTTTTCTCTCAATTGCCTTTTTCGCAATTTCTTGAAGTGCATCTTCTTCAAATTCTAGTTCAACATTATCCAATTCAAGCATTTTCTTATATTGTTTTACTAATGCATTTTTTGGTTTCGTTAAAATTTGAATAAGTGCTTCTTCGTCTAATTGTTCAAGACTTGCAATTACTGGCAAACGGCCAATAAATTCTGGAATTAACCCAAATTGAAGCAAATCTTCAGGCAATACATGTTTTAGAAGTGTTTTTTCATCTAAATCATCATGTTTTTGATCTTGACCAAATCCAATGACTTTCTTGCCAAGACGGCGTTTAATAATTTGATCAATGCCATCGAAAGCACCGCCACAAATAAAGAGAATATTTGTTGTATCAATTTGAATAAATTCTTGATGTGGATGCTTACGTCCTCCTTGAGGCGGAACACTTGCAACCGTTCCTTCAAGAATTTTCAGTAATGCTTGTTGTACACCTTCACCTGAAACATCTCGTGTAATAGAAGGATTTTCAGATTTACGGGCAATTTTATCAATTTCATCGATATAAATAATCCCGCGTTCTGCTTTCTCTACATCATAGTCAGCAGCTTGAATTAATTTAAGCAGAATGTTTTCCACATCTTCACCAACATAACCAGCTTCTGTCAATGATGTTGCATCTGCAATTGCAAAAGGAACATTTAAAATTCTTGCCAATGTTTGCGCAAGCAATGTTTTACCACTACCAGTAGGACCGATTAAACAAATATTACTTTTTGCTAATTCGACTTCATCAATTTTGCTGTTTGAATTGATTCGTTTGTAATGGTTATAAACCGCTACTGCCAATGCTTTTTTAGCTTGATCCTGTCCAATTACATATTCTTGTAGAATGCCGCGAATTTCCTGTGGTTTTGGAACATCTTTGAATTCCACTTCTTCTTCTGTACCGAATTCTTCTTCAACAATTTCGGTGCAAAGTTCAATACATTCATCGCATATATATACGCCAGGACCAGCGACTAGTTTACGAACTTGATCCTGTGATTTACCGCAGAAAGAACATTTTAGTTGTTGCTTTTCATCGCTGAATTTAAACAATTCATTTCACCCCTTAGATATACTTCATACAAATGGACTAACTTTTTTTCAAACAATCAATTCACCACTAGGAAACGTTACCATACTATTCCTGCTTACATAGAAACTCTTTTCGAAAGTCATCCAATCGTTATGTATATGGATTGTAACACAAAACAATCTTGGACAGGAAACATTATGCTATATAGATAATGCTTATTTATTTAATTTTATTCTACATGCTTATGTAAAAATCCTACTTATTCAAGATTTTCCCTAAATTGTTCTTTATATTCTTTTTTTATGTATTTTTATATAACGTCTGGGCTCATTGAACAGTTTTAGAAAACAAGACACGAGCGAATGCCGTGCCTTGCTTTTCTGTATATCTATTATGCAACAGTTTTGCTGTTTTCCACAAGAAATTCGATTGCTTTACGAATTTTCAAGTCACCTTTGATTCCTTCAAGTGAACCAAGTGCTTTTTTAATGTCTTCAACTTTCATATTGTAAAGTTCAGACATACGAGCTAATTCTTTTTCAACATCTTCATCAGAAGCTTCTAAGTTCTCTGCATTTGCAATAGCTTCAAGAGTTAAGTTGAAGCGAACGCGTTTTTCAGCATCTTCTTTCATTTGTGCACGAAGAGCTGCTTCATCTTGACCAGAGAATTGATAGTATAATTCAAGGTTTAGACCTTGTGCTCCTAAGTTTTGTTCGAACTCTTGTAACATGCGGTTAACTTCTGTATTGATCATTGCTTCTGGAATGTCCATTTCAGCATTCTCAGCAGCTTTTGCTACAACAGCATCTTCAAGAGCATGTTCTGCTGCATGTTCTTTAGAATGTGTTAAGTCTTTTTTAATTTTTTCTTTTAATTCAGCAAGTGTTTCAACTTCGTCGTCTGCATCTTTAGCGAATTCATCGTCTAATTCAGGAAGTTGTTTTGTTTTGATTTCGTGTACTTTCACTTTGAATGTAGCAGGTTTACCAGCAAGCTCTGCTGCATGGTATTCTTCTGGGAATGTAACTTCTACTTCTTTTTCTTCGCCAGTTGCAACACCTACTAATTGTTCTTCAAATCCAGGAATAAAACTATTTGATCCTAATTCAAGTGAATAGTTTTCAGCAGCTCCACCTTCAAATGCTTCACCATCAACGAAACCTTCGAAGTCGATTACTACAGTGTCGCCGTTTTCTGCTTTTCCATCTTCTTTAACAACTAGTTCTGCATAGCGCTCTTGAAGTGATTTTAGTTCATTTTCAACATCTTCATCAGTTACAGTTGTATCAACTTTTTCAACTTCTAAGCCTTTATATTCGCCTAATTTTACTTCAGGTTTCACTGTAACAGTTGCTTTGAAAATTAATGCTTTGCCTTTTTCCATTTGTTCAACATCAACATTTGGAGTATCAACAGGTTCAATGCCTGTTTCTTCAACAGCTTTTGCATATGCGTCTGGAAGAATAATATCTAAAGCATCTTGATATAATGCTTCTGCACCAAAACGTTTTTCAAAAAATGCACGCGGCATTTTACCTTTACGGAATCCTGGAACATTAACTTGTTTTACAACTTTTTTGAAAGCAGCGTCTAAGCCTTTTTCTACAGTTTCAGCGTCTACTTCAACTGTAAGAACGCCTTGATTACCTTCTTGTTTTTCCCATTTTGCTGACATTTCTTTCCCTCCAACAATCTATAAATAATAATTAATCACAAAATGAATAGTTCGGTCTGTTACAACCAATATTCCATCTCTATTGACTTTTTTCAACATAAAGAAATTGAAAAAAGACATAATACAACCATTTAATTATAACATACGTTTGTTGTCTTTCAACATTGAGCTACATATTCGGTAAAGAAATTTCATCTAATTGATCCAGATATGCAAGCGCTCTTGTTAAATCTAGTGAATCTACTTCAAATATGTCTGCTATATATTCAACCTCTTCATTCTCTTGCCCTAATGACCTCTGCCCTAAGCGATAATAAGCAGCCGCCCAAAGATTGACATCAATAGGTTCTAATTCAAATGGATACAAAAGAAAGAAATGCCTGTCGATCATCGCCTTAATCGACATAAATAATGTAGGGTTTTGCTGTTCTACCTCTCTCGTCAATACATCTAATAGTGCATTATAAAAAGGCGTTTCAAAGATCGGGATGATTTCTTTCGGAATGATCGTATCTTCAAAGTAAAATTTTCGAATGGCGAACGAATCCGCAATTTCGTGCTCTCGCAACACAGAAATGAGTAATGTTTGTATAAATGGATGCTGGTCAGGATCTTGGATATAGGAACGAATTTCTTCTATGTACGGTTGAATATTTTCATGAACCAATTGCGAAATTCTAATGACTTGGTCTTGCAGATCATCTGTTTCAAACAGCATTCTTTTTTCTTGTTGTATGTAAATGCCTAAATCTGATGCCGATAATCTGTTTTTACCAAATTCGAGCAGCTTTTCATAATGCTGCAGTTTATCTGGAGGAAGCTCTCTTTCATCTATTAAAGCCCGAATCATTGTAACCATTTCTTCATGATCTCCCAGTTGAATTAAAGTCATTAAAAAAAGATCCATGATTTCGAAATAATCCCCAATGCCTTCGTTCAACATCTTTTTTCCTTGCACTTTTGCCTTCTTATAATCCGCACATTGATAGAGGGCAATCATTAAGGCGGTCCCAACTTCTGCGTCTTCCTCATCTATCTCAGCAGCTTGAAGAAGCAATTCTGACGCTTCTATATACTTCTTTTGATTAATAAAGTCCAGCCCTTTTTTTAATAACCGTTCTTTTAAATTTGGAAAAAAAAGAAGATTACTTTTTGGCGAATCTTGATTCCTTTTTTTCATCTAACATACCGCCTTTATATTTCTCGTCCTAAGTTTAGCATGAGGATGTTTTTTTGACAAAAAGTTAAAATTCTTTTCATCCATACAAAAAGGATGTCTCTTCCGGCGGTAAGATCTACATTCATTACATATATGTGAATGTCGTATCTATTCTTCCTTTCAAGACACCCTGAACAAACCTATTATTTTCTATCTCTGTCATGAATATCTTCTTCAGCAAATTCAGTGCTGTAAGCAATATTTCTCCCCATTTTCATTGAAGCTCTTTCAAAGGGAAAGTCAGATGCATGGTGGGAAATATAGCGATGAACAAAAATCTCGGCACCCGCAATAATAAAAGCTGAGATAATGCTTCCCCAAGCAATTTGCATATAGTTGTCCAATAAAATATTACCGAAAATCCAAACCATCGTATAAGCCAAGAGAAAATCTACTACAAGAGCAGCCCTTTTTCCAATCTGCGGTAATATGACCATATCTCCAAGCAGGTAGGAAGCAACTGTTGTAAATAAACTAAATGAAAGAATTTCTACAATATTTGCTGCAAAAAATAAATCAAGGCCCACTGCATATGCAATGACGCATGCAACATACTTCATTAATAACACCATTATTGTTCGCATTCTTTGCCCTCCTTTGTTTTTTATTTTGTCCAGTCTATTTATGATTAAAACGTAAAAAATGGATACAGAGAAATGCATCGTAAGTCCCCTAATATGTGCACTAAAACAAAATTTTTACACATTCTTCACCATTTCTTAATATTGTATAGATTTAATAGAAGTTAAAGCATATAGAAAAAGAACAGGGGAATATATATGAAGAACAAAGAATTTACCCGGAGCTACAGTTTATCAACGATCTTAATTTTACCTTTTATTCTAATTATCACGCTGTCATCTACATTAATTGCCTTTATCAGTTTTGAAAAAAACAAACAGGTCACCGTGCAATCGGTAGAAAGAGAATTGACCTCATCGTTGAATACGATGGAACAAAAAATTACCATTTTAAAGTCTACTGTCCCGAAAGAAGAATTCGATCAAAATTTAGCATATGCATTAAAAATGAATGAAAATAGCTTTTATAATAACGGTTTGCATCTATTGCAATTTAAAGTAAATCAACAAGGAAAAATTGAATCATTTGCAAATTATAAGAGTACATTACTGAAATTATCACCTGAAGTCATTAAACAAATTCAACATAAAAAAACAGGTATCATTCATACGAATGGGCTCACGATCGCTTTTTCCAATAATAGCGAATTAAATAATAACGATACATATATCATTGCACTGCAAGATCATGATTATTTGCAATCTGTCCATCAAAGCCGGAATATGATGATTCTTATCACTTTTCTTACCGTGTTAATTGCATGTATTAGCGGTTTTATCATTATTAAAAAGGTTACAAAGCCATTCAGCCAATTAAAAGAAGCGATGGAGCATGTTGCAAATGGATATATTACGAAGAAAATGGTTATCAATTCTGCCTCTAAAGAGATCACCGCTCTTGTTCATGGCTTTAATCTTATGACGAGCGGGCTATCATCGTTAATTGAACATCTTGAACAAAGCTCGAAACATATGACAGTTGCTTCGAATAAATTAAGATTATCTTCTATGGAATCCAGGAGAGCTTCGGAACAAATTGCTACAGCTATTGGAACTGTCGCAGCTGGATCAGAACGGCAACAAGAAGCAACAGTAACTGCTGTAGAAGAAATTTCACAAATTTCTGCAAGTATGGAAAGTGTGGCGAACTCTATTAAAAATATGCAATCATCGATGACGATTGTCCTGAATAAAACAATTCATGGAAGTAAGTTTGTTAGACAATCTGTTCAGCAAATGGAGCTCGTACAGCAATCTGTTACATCCGCATCAGACATTATTTTTTCGCTGCAAAAGCAATCACAGCATATTGAGTCGATTATCATCATGATCCAACAAATTGCCCAGCAAACGAATTTACTCTCTTTAAACGCTGCCATCGAAGCCGCAAGAGCAGGTGAACACGGCAAAGGGTTTACAGTTGTTGCCCAAGAAGTGCAATCTTTAGCAGATCAATCCAAAACAGCTGCTATGCAAATCCAGGACATTATTAGGAAAATCCAAGAGGAGACGAAAAAAGCTGTCATATCGATGAAGGAAAGTTCAGATGTTTTAAGTACAGGTATTACAAAAGTGAATGAAACAGACGAAGCTTTCGAAGGAATTGCTCATGCAGTTGAAGCTGTATCAAAAGAAACAGAAGATGTATCAAACATTGTGGATCAAGTGAATATACAAACGCGGGAAAAAATGGCAAGTATTGAGGAAGTCGCGGAAATTGCAAAACAATTCTCGACTAGCACGGAACATGTTGCAGCCGCTGCCGAAGAACAAAGCGCCTTTATGGATGAAGTTACAGGAGAATCAGAAAATCTGCATCAATTATCGTTAAATGTGGAAAAAGTACTTGTTAAATTTCATTTACATAACGAGACTCCTCAATAACTTTTAAACACAATGCTGAATGAAGCAAACGCGATATAAAAAATGGATAGAAGGCTGTGAACAGCTTCTATCCATTTTCTTATATTAATTTATTTCCGCTGATTGCGTTTTTTTAGCTAACATTACTTTTCTTCCATATACAAAATAATATAGGAACGCACAAACAAAAATAACAGCTGCCATCGTTACATAAAGTCCGCGATAACCTGAAAACGGAACTAATAAACCTAAAAGGAAGGGCCCAATTCCGACACCGGCATCTAGAAAGATAAAGAACGTAGAGGTAGCAAGCCCCATACGGTGACTCGGTGACACTTTAATGGCAATCGCTTGACCACTAGATGAATAAGTTCCGTATCCAAGTCCGACAAATACCCCTGCCAATAAGATTGCATACCCTTGATTCGCTTGACTAAGGATTAGTAAACCAATGGCAAACAATAAGAAGGCCGGATACATGACAAAATTTTCGCCTTTCGAATCAAACCAGCGACCAGTGAATGGTCTTGATACTAAAATGGTTACAGCGTAGACAATAAAGAAAAAACTTGCAATGTCTACTAAATTGATTTCGGTAGCATAGGAAGTAAGGAATGAAAGAATGCTAGAATAACCAAGACCGATAAACGCACTAATAATCGCAATTGGAAATACTTTCGGCTCGAAGAAATTGCTTAGCTTAAAGCCTTTCATTTTCTCCAATTCTTCTATTGATAATGTCACTTTCGGAACTTTTAAGAAGAAGGAAGCAAGAAAACTAATTGCTAACAGAACAAGACATAAAATAAAATTCATATTAAAACTTGCATGTTCCGTAATTGACATTCCTAAGAAAGGACCGACCGCAGCAGCAAGTGTAACACTGAGTGCATAATATCCAGTACCTTCTCCTCTTCTCTCTTTTGGAATAATATTAGCGACTATTGTTCCTGTTGCCGTTGATGCGATTCCTAAAGCCGCACCATTTAAGAAACGAATGATCAATAACAATGCTAAACTGTTAACGAAAAAATATAGCAGCGTAATAATTAAGATAAAAATAAAGCCAATATAGAGCATTTTTTTACGGCCAATTCTCTCGATCGATCTACCTGAGAAAAGACGCGCAATTAAAGTCCCGACGACAAAGATCCCCGATGCAAGCCCAGCCATACTCGGTGATGCATGAAATTTGTTTGTGGCATAAACCGTAATCGTCGCCATTAATAAATAAAACGTAAAATATAGAAAAAAGTTTGCAATTGAAACAATCAAAAAATCTTTAGTCCATAATTTCGGCCTACTCATTCTTCTCCCCCTCTAGTTCAATGATGTTCTCTTTAATTTTCGGAAGTGTCTCAAACACTGCCATTTGATCAGCTTCTGGAATATCTTTCATAATCTTATACTCTAATTCCGTAATTTTCTTACGGCACGTTTGATACGTCTCTTCACCAACTTCAGTAATTTGAATGATTTTTTCACGTTTATCTTTTCCCGGTATTTGCTGAACCATCGCTTTCTCTTCTAAACGATGAACCATTCTTGTTACACTTGGCTTTTCAATATTAAAATGTTTTGAAATTTCCACAAGCGTACACGGTCCTGAGTTTCTTACGTAAAAAACGACTTGCCAAAGAGAATAAGACAAATCATAATCGCTTAACAAATCATTTAGTGATGTAATTAGCGGCCTGTATAATCTTACATATCGATAAAAGAAACCTTGCATAGTTGTTTTCCTCCTAGAAAACAGTTACCTTCAGAAACAGTTAACAAAGGTAACTATATACTCATTTGTTTTATTTGTCAATAGGTGCACGTTCATATTTTCCAAGTCAAAAGCTTTTATTCAACAACTGAAGAAAAAGTTTTGACTTGAAAAATAGAGATGCACGTTGCCTACATATTCATAAAAAAGGAACATCAATTTCCCCAATTAATGTTCCCCAATACTTGTTATACTTTTCCAGCTAATTTCAAAGATGATATGACCTCTTGTTTATCAATGTCACCTCGAATTGCGGTAGTAATGGTAGAAGAACCATGTTTTTTTACACCACGAACCTTCATACAGAAATGTTCGGCCTGAACGATAACAAGCACACCTTTTGCATTTAATTGCTCATATAAAAACTGTGCCACTTCTCCTGTAAGTCTCTCTTGTACTTGTGGTCGTGCAGCAAAGTAATCTAACACTCTAGCCGCTTTGGAAAGCCCCATAATACGGTCATTCGGAAGATAAGCAACAGTTGCTTTGCCGATAAACGGCTGAAAATGATGTTCACATAGAGAACTAAAAGGAATATCTTCAATGACAATTAAGTCTCTTGACGTATGTTCATCTATAGGAAAGGTCGTAATTTCTGGCGGCTCCGTAAATAAGCCATTGCATGTTTCATCTACAAGCATTTTCGCCACTCTGTTTGGTGTATCTTTTATAGAAGGATCATCCAAATCTAATCCTAATTCTGCTAATATTTTTGCAAAATAATTGGATATGTTTTGTTTTTTTAATTTTAAATCATGTAGTTCATTCTGATCTGCATGGATATCAACTATTTTGTTCATTTTAAACTCCTCGCTTATTTGCCCATACTAATGCATGTAATTGTGGTAATGCCTTGACATTATTCATTTCAGGATCTTCAATGACCTTTCCCCATAACCAGTCAAGTGACTTTAGTAATCTAGAAGAAATATCACCCTTCTCATTCGGGTTAGCATTCCCAACAGATAAATAAAAATTTGCAGCAGGATAGCGTTTATGGACTTTTTTAGCATATGCAAAATCATGATCGTCAAACACAACAACTTTAAGACTAAATGCTGCCGGATTTAAACGAGCAATGATCTCGTCTAATATTTCGAAGTTTGTCTCCATTCCGCTGCTAGGTGGTTTAGGAGAAATCGTTAAATCATCAACGAGTAAAAACCAATCTTGCCATTTTGACCCTTGCGTTTCTAAGCCAATTTTCATGCCGTGTTCTTGTAACAGCATGATGAAATCATTCATCGCTTCGCCTATTAAAGCCGGATTACCACCACTGATCGTCACATGGTCAAAATTGTTTCCTGCCAACTGTATCAGTTCTTCAAACAGCTCAGCAGGCTCCATCATGCGAATACGATGTTTTTCAGAACCATCCCATGTGAAGGCAGAATCACACCATTTACAACGATAGTCACAGCCTGCCGTACGCACAAACATCGTTTTTCTGCCAATGACCATTCCTTCACCTTGAATCGTCGGTCCAAATGTTTCGATTACAGGAATTTTCCCCCTACTCATTAAAGGATTGCTCCTTACCGGTATTGCTAGGGCGATAGATTACATAAGCAGTTGGCGTTTCCCTTACTAACACTTGAATACATTTCGGCTGATTTGCTAAAGTATCAAGATATTCTTGAATGATGTCATAAACCGTTTTTGCAACAACCTCAGTTGAAGGTGCCGTATGTTTAAATTCTTGAAAGTTATTTAATAATTGATGATCATATTTGCCGTGAACTAATTTCTTTAAATCACTGAAATTCACAAGCATTCCCATTTCATCTAATTGATTGCCTGCAATTGTAACATTAACAAAATAAGTATGCCCATGAACATTTGCACATTTTCCGGCTTTCTCATTTGGGATAAAATGTGCAGCAGAAAAATTCATATCTTTATTCAACTCATAGCAATATTGATGTGTAGGTGGTTGAGGATAAAATTGTTGTAGCATTTCTTTCACTCCAAATCTATTCAAAAATTACGCTTGATATTTTTCTTCTAAATACTCCTCAAGCCCTCTTTTTCTAAGCTTACAGGCTGGACATTCTCCGCATCCATCAGCAACAATCCCGTTATAACATGTTAATGTTTTTTCACGAACAAAGTCGAATGCATTTAATTCATCTGCAAGCTTCCATGTTTCCGCTTTGTTTAGCCACATAAGCGGAGTATGAATGACAAATTGCTCATCCATTGATAAGTTCAAAGTCACATTTAATGATTTAATAAATATATCTCGGCAATCAGGATAGCCGCTAAAATCTGTTTCACAAACACCTGTCACAATATGTTTGGCACCGACCTGGCTTGCTAATACCCCTGCAAAAGACAAGAATAATAGATTTCGTCCAGATACAAATGTTGAGGGGAGATCGCCATTTTCTCCTGCTTTTACTTCGATATCGTTTCTTGTTAGTGCATTAGGCGCTAATTGGTTCAACAATCCCATATCTAATATATGATGCTTGATACCTAGTTCTTTCGTGATGTTTTGCGCACATTCGATTTCTTGTTTATGTCTTTGATTATAATCAAAAGTGACGGCAATCACTTCTTCAAATCGCTGCATTGCCCAGAATAAACATGTCGTACTATCTTGGCCGCCACTAAAAACAACAATTGCTTTATCTTTTTTCATTTCATAATCTCCTTTTATACGGAAAAACAGCACTACTAAGAAAGCAGCACTGTTTTCCTTAGTTTTTTAAAGAGGGTAGCTAGAACCTCTACCGTATCATATACGGATTTATATACAGTTCGCTTAAATTCACTATGACATTATAGCATATTATCAAAAAAAGTGTCATTAAGATATTATTTTTATTAACTATTTTCTATCCTTTCCAATCTTTTTTACTGGCATATTGATTCCGCTCCAGGATGCTCGCTTTCCGCGGGCGAATGCTGAGCCTCCTCGGCGCTTCTCGCCTGCGGGGTCTCATCTATTCCGCTTTTCCCGCAGGAGTCTCACATCCTTCCGCTCTATTCATCTTATTCTCAACGATACTGCCTCTTAAAAAGTAAAAATTTTTTAAACGGTTATTCTTGGATACTTATTGTTTTTTCGTGAATCAAGAGGTTAATTTCCGCTCCAGGATGCTCGCTTTCCGCGGGCGAATGCTGAGCTTTCTCAGCGCTTCTCGCCTGCGGGGTCTCATCTATTCCGCTTTTCCCGCAGGAGTCTCACATCCTTCCGCTCTATTCATCTTATTCTCAACGATACTGCCTCTTA
>NZ_JAAIWK010000015.1 GCF_011008565.1 Heyndrickxia ginsengihumi | reverse complement strand
ACGATTAAACGGCCTTAGCCCGATGGAATATAGAGCTAAAGCCGCTTAAATCATTTTTATTATTTCCACTGTCTACTTGACAGGGGGCAGTTCATATTGTTCAGTGGGGATTTGTTTTTTATCTTAAGTTTAACCTGGAGATAGTTCCAGGTCGCCAATTTCTTTCAGTTCAATAGCAAAAGGAGGCATCGCCAATATAAGCAAATGCTTTTACTTATGCTCCTAGTGTTTTTTCAAAAACATAAAAAGGGGAATCTTTTTCTTCTCTTCTGATTTCTCCAACTAAAGTATATCCTTCACTAGTGAATAGGCTAAATGCTTTTTTATTTTTTGCATAAGTATCTGTTTTCATATAAGGACAGTGATGTTCAATAGCTAGATGCTCTGCAAATTGAATTAATTGTTTCGCTATCCCTTTTCCCCTTTGATACACGTCTACAACTAAACGGTGCATTAAAAATGCAGGCGTATTGTTTTGAAAATCAAGTATGTTATATGCTTCAGGCTCATGCTGATCAACTGTCACCGAGCCAATGACTTTACCATCTTCTTCCGCCACAAATAATGACCGCCCGCTTATATCTGCTTCAAAATCTGTTTTCAAAGGATAATGTTCATCCCATTGATCATTTTCTTCTTCTTTCATAATTTGAATCGTATTTTTCACCATCTCCATAATTGCTGTTACATCTTCTACATTACCTCTTCTAATAATCATCTGATACCTCTTATCTTTTTTGATCATTATAACGTATTTTTTATAGCAAAAGGAATCATATTAACCTTAAATGTAATTGCTGAATATGCTTATCAGCAAAATAATCATTTTGAAATGAAATCGAGAGATAAAAGTGGATGCAAAATAAGGACACCCTACTATTGAGGGCATCCTTGAATATAAATCAATTGCTTTATTATTTTTGAATAAATTCTTGTGTCCAATAATGACCATTTTCAACATATCCTACACCGATATGTGTATAATTTTTATTTAAAATATTTGCTCTATGACCTGGGCTATTCATCCATGAATTAACAACTTCTTCTGGAGTTTGTTGTCCCATTGCAATATTTTCCCCTGCTGATTTGTATGATATACCGAATTTTTTCATCATATCAAATGGTGAACCATAAGTTGGACTAGTATGATCAAAATATTTATTCGTCATCATATCATTCGATTTTGCACGTGCCATTTTACTTAATGTTGCATCAACTTGTAGAGGCTTCAAACCATTTTTCGCACGTTCTTTATTCGTTAAATCAACAACTTGTTTTTCATAGGCATTTAAAGCACTTGTTGAATCAGAAGCTGTTGTTTGGTTTTTATTTGCAGAAGTAGTCGTTGGTGTTGATTGAGCTTTATTTGTATTTGTAGTCGTAGTTGTTTGCTTTGCGGCATTGCTAGTTGATTTACTTGGTGCAGATTTGCTAGCTGTTTCTGACTTTTCATTATTCACTGTTTGAACTGTATTAACCGTATTGAATGTAATTCCTTTTTCTTTTAACCATTTCTTTAAATCATCAATACTATTAAATTTATATTGATAAGTTGCAACTTTACCAGTTGTATTGCAATCTTTCGTTGGCTGATTTGAGGCTGCATCTACTTTATTACTAACAAGTGGTGCCGCCATTAATGCAAATGCTGCAGCAGTTGTTAACATCACTTTTTTCATGTATATGTTTCCTCCCTTAATTGTTTATCATTTGTCTTGTCTTGCTTACATGAAAATCATAACATACGATTTTTGTAATATTAGAGGGAAATTCTAGTATATGCAGATAAAAGAGTGACACATAGATGGTTTTCATTTCTTGTATCTATTAAAACAAGACCATTTCTAGCTTTCTATTAAATATTAAGATATGACTTTCATTGCTAAACTTTCCAGTATCAATCATAAATTCCATATTTTTCACGATATTCATCCTTGACAAGTTGTCAAAACACGATGAAATGTAACAATTGTTGCAGCCAGTTTGCAATTTTTATGACTGGATTGCTAATAAAACACCGGATAATTGGAAAACTTAATAAATACAATGTATTTCAAATTGAAAGGATGAGGTAACATGAATGGTCCGTACTGCTGTCCAAATTGTAAAACTAATCGTTCGCGTTTTAATATTATTCAACAAGTTGTTCAACCTGTTAAAATGGACCCGAAATCAGGTGAAATCATAGAGAGATACAGCAATGAACATACCGATCCCTTTCATTTATCCTATAAAGGTCCAGAATATCGAGTACAATGTGCAATTTGTGGGTTAGTTGAGGATGAATATACTTTTTCGAAATTTGGAGAACATCATTAAAACCATCCGAGTAATTCGGATGGTTTACTTTGTAATATCACAATTAAATAATTACATTATTGCTGATTTAAATGCGCTTCGAATTTTCTAAATAATTTTATTAAAACGTTTCTCTCTTCTTCAGTGAAAATTTCAAGGTGCTGTTTCATAGAATCCCGCTTTATTTTGTTAAGCTGTTTGACTAACGCTTTTCCTTCATCAGTTAAAAGTAGATCTACTACACGTCGATCTTTACTCGATCTATTTCTTTCGATCAATCCTTTTTCAACAAGAGAATCTGTTACGGAAGTAATATGACTTGCAGATACTTGTAATGCTCTCGATAAATCAGAGGAACGCATCGGAACCTCGGACAATAATTTTAATACCATATATTCATTTGTAGTTACATATTCTCTTAATAAAAGCTGCATCTCTTCCCTTATTTTTCGATAGACATTACGGAAAATTAGTTCAAGATCCACTGAGTTATTGTTTTCCAAACGTCCCATTCCTTTCTACCATTACGGGATAAACCATCAATATCTTATCTATATTATACCATTGAAAATAAAACATTTTCATAAAAAAAGAGTCCAATTTACAAATTTTTGAAATTGGACTCTTTTTATTTAATTATTTTTCTTTTTTCACGACTGATTCTGCTTTCTTTAATTGCGTATCATTTTTAGTAATGAGCTCGCTCACTTTTGCGATTAGCTTATTCGTTGTATCACCTTTAAGAACACCTGTTACCTTTAACTTTTCATCAGCTTGGAAAGCTTTTACTGCTTCTTCTGTTTGGGCGTCAAAATATCCGTCCACTTTTCCAGGATGATAGCCTAAAGCTTTTAACATTTGTTCCGCTGCTTTAACTGCGCTTGAAACTGAAGAACGTTTCAACGTTGTATTTGCATCGATAACTGGCAGATTCGCATAATCAGGTAAATTGACTTTGTACTGTGGTTGAATACCTTTTTTATGAATCCATTCTCCATTAGGTGTTAACCATTTCTGAACTGTGTATTTCAAATTAGATCCATCTTTAAAGTCAATTGCTGTTTGCACAGTTCCTTTTCCATAAGACTTCACACCAACTAATGGAATACCAGCAGATTCATGGAGAGCACCAGCCAAAATTTCCGAAGCACTTGCACTGCCTCCATCAATTAAAACAACTGTTGGAACTTTAATTTTTGTTCCATCTTCTGCAACATACTTTTGTATTTTTCCATTGCGATCTTCAACTTGAAGAATTGTTTTTCCTTCAGGAACAAAGAGATTAGCAATTTTAATCGCTTGATCTAATAGCCCACCAGGATTTTGTCTCACATCAATGATTAGAGATTTCATTCCTTTTTTCTTCATTTGATCGATTGCTTTTTGTAATTCTTTATACGTACCATCTGAGAATGTCGTAATCTGGATTTTTGCAACACCATTTTTCAACATTTCCGGATAGACTGTTTGAACAGGAATGGTATCACGTGTAATCGTAAGCTTAGATTGATCTTTCGCACCAGCACGTTGAATCGTTAATGTCACTTTTGTTCCTTTTTTACCTCTAATTAATAGAATTGCTTGGTTCGCACTCATTCCTTGTATGTTTTTACCATTTACAGCAAGGATTTTATCATTTGGTTTTAATCCCGCTTTTTCAGCAGGCGATCCTTTGATTGGAGCAATCACGACAATATAACCATCTTTTTCCTGTACTTCAGCGCCAATTCCTTCAAAAGAAGATGAAATTGTATCATGGAACTGTGATGCTTCACTTTTTGTCATATAATCCGAAAACGGATCATTAAGTGATTCAACCATTCCATTTATGGCACCATCAATAAGTGTTTGACTTTTCACATTTTGATAATAGTTTGCTTTAATATCATCGTATGCCTGATAAAGCTTATCAAATTCAGGCCTGTTGTTAACATTCACTGCCTTTTTATCTCCTAAAGCAAATGCAGCTGTTGTAATCCCAGCTGTTAAAAATATTACGCAAAAAAGCAGCATAATAAATTTAAATTTCTTCATTCGAATATATCCAGTGTTTTCTTCTTTCGTTCTTTCTAGTTCTTTATTTTCATCACTCAAATATGTCACCACTTTCATTCATCAATTCGAAATCGTATGTATTGGACTTGCAAATAAGTTTCTAACCTCTTTATTCTATCAGCTTTTTTGAATTTGTAAAAGAGACTACATTCGCACAAAAATATATTATAAAAAAAAGCAATAAAGAATGTTAATGAAAACACCCCCTATTGCCTATTATTTATACTTTCTTTACATGTTGAAAATATTCTTCTAATGTCCAATTATGCTTATAGATGACAGTTGCCGCTTCTTTACCTACATAACGGAAATGCCAAGGTTCATACTCATATTTTGTAATGTTTTCTTTACCTTTTGGATATCTTAATATAAAACCAAATTTATGAGCATTTTTTGCTAGCCAAATACCTTCTGGATCATCTCCCATTTTTTCAGTCAATAAGAAATTTTCCGTTTGACTCGTAATATCTAAAGCTAACCCTGTTTGATGTTCACTTTCTCCTGGAATTGCAACTGCTTGAGCTGCCTTTGCTTTACTGCCATCATGCTGGACTTCTGCATCAAATAATACTTTTTGACGGTCGTAAGATCGATAGCCTGAAGCTACATAAAGTATAATTCCATCCTTTTTAGCAGCTGCAAACATTTTCTCGACAGCATCTGCAGCAACCTTTCGCAAATGACTTTTCTCGATATTTTGATCTCCAAAAGAAAAGTTCACTTTCGGTCTAACAAGATCATTTGGGACATAGTCACCAATTGAGTAGGATTTATTAACTAATGCCAAAATATTGGACGGATTTTGTATTATTTTTTGGCCATTAACAGTTTTTATATGATTAAAATACTTTGAGCTCAATGCTAATTCCGATTTTTTAGCATTGTCCTGATTATTTGCATCTATTTTTTCGGACGTTTTATTCGACTGTTCTTTCGTTGCCTGATCTAATGGATTAAAGCTGCATCCTGTTAATAAGAGGAGAACAAGACCCAGACTGACAAACTGTTTCATGATTTCACCTTTTCTTCACAATTATTCAATACATATGCTAGTCTACCAAACATGCGGGATTGAATCTAGGGTAGCATGATGCATTTTTTTTATTTTGATAGCAAGCATAAAAAAAGTTCAAGGATATACGAATTATGTATATCATTTGAACTTTTCATGTCTGATTTATAATTCTAACGCCACATCTAAGGCAACTTCAATCATTTCATTAAATGTAGTTTGACGCTCCTCAGCCGTTGTTTCCTCTCCCGTAATAATATGATCACTTACGGTTAAGATTGATAGCGCTTTGCGTCCGAATTTTGCAGCCAGTGTATACAACGCTGCGGACTCCATTTCAATTGCTAATATACCATGCTGTGCCCATTTCTCATGGTCGGCATGGTCATTATAGAATAAATCGGCTGTAAATACATTGCCAACCTTTAAGTTTAATCCTTTTCCAATTCCTTTATTGTATGCATTTAATAGTAAATCAAAGTTCGCCGTCGGGGCAAAATCTATACCATTGAACGTTAATCTATTCATTTGTGAATCAGTTGAAGCACTCATTGCTAAGATGACATCGCGAACTTTCACGTCTTTTTGGATCGCACCACATGTACCTACACGAATAAGATTTTGCACGCCATAACTTTGCATTAATTCTGTACTATATATAGAAATGGATGGTACCCCCATTCCTGTACCTTGCACAGAAACTCTTTTTCCTTTATATGTACCAGTATAGCCAAACATATTTCGAACTTCATTATAGCATTTTACATCTTCTAAAAATGTATCTGCAATATATTTTGCCCTCAATGGATCCCCCGGCAACAGCACTGTTTCAGCAATTTCATTTTCTTTTGCACCAATATGTACGCTCATATTCTGTACCTCCTTCTATCAATATGTTCATTGTAAATGGTAATCGTCAAGGATGCAAACTTCCATTCCTCTTGTTATGAAACTCCCTCATTTCCTGTAGTACCTTCTAGTATATCGTTGTGATATTGAGTGTTTTAATATGATTGTTAGAAACAGTGAGCCAAGTAAAGCACCGACAACTGAAGCAATCATAATGATGGGATAAAGCCAAAAAGAGTAGCTTTCTTTCCTAAAAACAATGTAAAAATAGGATAACATACTAATACACCTAAAAAGCCAGTACCAAAATGTGCCTGTCCTTGTTATATTCGCAAAATTGAAATGGAAAGTGCCTGCAGCACTGTATAACCAGGACCTAAAAAACTACTGAAAGAATGTGAATAACATGCTGCATCGGAAATACTTTTGTAAGCCCAATTGGGATGTAAAACAGATTGCTTGTAAGCGTTCCGATTGCTATAAACATCGCTGCTAACGTCAGTTTCAACGTTTGCTGCAAGCAGAAATTTCTTTTCTAATCGCGGCAGCAGCTTCTCTTACATTTCCAGCTTGACTAATAGCCGTAATAACAGACACCCCATCAGCTCCAGCTCTAATCACTTCAGAAGCGTTTTTTTCAGTGATGCCGCCAATGCCTACAATTGGAATTTGAATTTCTGCTAAACGAATCTGGCGAATGACGCTTACCCCTTGAACGGGTTTTGCATCTTCTTTCGTTTTTGTAGGAAAAATGGGACCAACACCAAAGTAATCAGCCTGCATTGCTTCCTTTGCCTCTTCAAGATTATGTACAGAAACCCCGACTATTTTATTTCCGATTTTTTCTCTTACACTTTCAATTGGTTCATCCTCTTGACCTACATGAACACCATCAGCCTTAAGAGCAATTGCTAGATCCACATCATCATCAACTATAAATGGAATCTCATTTTTTCGACAAATATATTGAAGTTCTTCTGCTAAGGCATATTTCTGATCACCTTCAAGCGCACCGTGACCCTTTTCGCGAAATTGGAAAAGAGTGATACCGCCTTTAATTGCCTCAGATAAAACGTCAACAGGGCGCTGTACACAATTTGGACTCCCCATCACAAAATACAATTGTAAGGCAGAAGATAATTGTTCTTTATTCATGTTAGTCATTGTCAAGTACTCCTTTATGTTTGTATGCCCAATGATTGGTTGGACCATGACCGTTTCCAATGTGCAAATCATATGTGATTGCATCAGTAATAAATGCTTTCGCAACTGAAATTGCATCAAAAATGGAGGCACCTTTTGCAAGCTCCGCCGTTATGGCTGCAGAAAATGTACAGCCAGTTCCATGTGTATTTTCCGTCTGAATTCTTTTACTTGTAAATGTGTGAAAATGTTCCCCATCGAATAGAAGATCACTCGCAATATCAGCATTTTCTTCATGGCCGCCTTTAATCAAAACATTGTTCACACCAAAATCAGCAATTCGTTTTGCTGCCTCTTTTTTATCCTCCTGACTGGTAATTTCCATATTAGCTAACACTTCAGCCTCGGGAATATTGGGCGTTGTTACAAAAGAAAGCGGAAGCAAACTTTTTCTCAATGCTAAAATTGCTTCAGTTTGTAGTAAAGAAGCCCCCCCTTTAGCAATCATAACAGGATCAACAACTAATGTGTTTAATTGATATTGTTTTACTTTTTCTGCCACAATTTCAATTATTTCCGAGTCAAACAACATTCCCGTTTTCAATGCGTCTGTGCCGATATCTACTAAAACAGAATCCAATTGTTTTGCAACAGCTTCATATGGTAGTGGGTATACTCCTTGCACCCCTAACGTATTTTGTGCTGTTACAGCTGTCAATACCGACATACCATATACTTCTAATTCCTGAAATGTTTTTAAATCTGCTTGTATGCCTGCGCCTCCGCCACTGTCAGAGCCGGCAATTGTAAGTGCCTTTTTCATCATGATTACTCCTTACTTGACTGTAATGATACTATATCGCTGAATATCTTCCTCTGAAACTAGTGATAACTGATTTAAAAACTCAATTTGAAAACTGCCAGTGCCTTGTCCAGCTGTTTTTTTAGCAGCGATTTCCGCCGCTACCCCATAAAAAGAAATCGCAGATGTCGCTGCCAATAAAGCTTGATGCTCAACCGCATTAAAAGCCGCGACAATAGATGATAATAGACAACCTGTTCCTGTTACTTTTGTTAATATCGGATGACCATTTTGAACGATATAAGTAGTTTCTCCATTGGAAATGACATCATCTTTTCCGGTAATAGCAACAGTTGTAGACAAAGCCAGTGCTGCTTTTTTGGCCATTTCAACAATATCTCCCTGTCCATTTCCAGCATCGACTCCTTTAATTTCCCAATCTACTCCTATTAAATTTGCAATCTCTGCAGCATTTCCTCTAATTACACTAAATTTAATCTCTTGCAACAGCCTTTTCACCGTTTCTGTACGAAATGTCGTTGCCCCTGCTGCAACTGGATCTAAGATGACTGGAACATGATGCTGATTGGCCGATTTACCTGCTATGATCATCGCTTCAACCGAATCACGATTCAATGTTCCTATATTAATGACAAGGGCCTTTGCCACACTTGCCATTTCAGCCACTTCTTCAGCTGCATCTGCCATTACCGGTGAAGCTCCTAAAGAAAGCAGTCCATTTGCCGTAAAATTTGCAACTACAATGTTTGTAATATTATGTATAAGGGGATTCGTTTCCTTAATTCTCCTTACTAATTCATAAACGTGTTGCTTTTTCATTTTTTATACCTCCTAAAATATAAAAAGTCAGACCCGCTAAGGATCTGACTTGATCGCAAGAAGAAAAGCTGTACTTCCTACTTTCCTACGCCAGTATGAACCGGATCAGGTACAAAGGGTTAAAAAACGACATGTTTTTCTCTCAGCCTGCATAGGCACCCCTAGTAGTGTCAAACATATTCTTTTTAAGTAATTATAGTACGTTAATTGTACGTAGTAAAGCTAAATCGCCCCTTTATTCATAAATTTCATTTACAAAACACATTTCTACCTAATAAACTAGCTTTGATATTCATCCCACTCTTCATCAATGATACATTTCGCAATTAAATAATCAAATGTAATATCGGCGATTTCTTCAAGCTCAATCTCTTTCGGGACATACCCTCGTTTAACTAATTCCATATAGAAGAATTCAGCTATTTCTTCAGTATCAATATATACGTCCATATCACGCAAAAAAATCGCCTCCTCCTTTTTTAAAAAATGTATGAAAAAGATAAATTATATATACCATTAAACATATTTTTTCTAAAAAATTACAAATATCTGTCATGCCGTTCAGCAATTGGTTTTTCCGCGGCCATTTTAAATAATCATAACATTACCTATTCGACCATACGAAGCGCATCATTTCGTCTCAGAAATATAAATATCCCATGCCTTATCGAAAATGGTCATTGAGTGTAAATACTCTCCATTCAATTCTAGATAAGAACTAATCTCATGATAATCTGTCGAGTGCTTTGGAAAACTGTGATCCCGGTATGCTCCATTCGCAAAAATAGTTAAATCGTCTTTTTGTTTAGCATCCCTGAATTTCATTAAAAAGTGATAAAAGGATTTCATCGTACAAGCGCCTTTCTATTCTATTTCGTTTTCATATATGAATCACTATATCGAAAGACTTACATTACGTAAAGTCAAAACATACTATCATATATAGCTTTTTATTTCAATCTACCTTCTTTAAAACGTGAGTGCTGATTATCACTTCAAGGTCTCACTTTTTTCCTCCAGTCTCCCTATTGCCTTTAAATCTATTAGATAAAAATAAAAGAAAATTTATAAATAACATTTAATTGTTTATTTTCCTGACAAATTTATAGATTATTTACTAATAAATGTTTAATATTATTAATTGAGTGTCTATTTAAATAAATTAGATATTTTTTGGAGGTCCCCGTGATTAAAACTAAAAAAAATTCGAACAGAACAACTTTCAACATCATTAAGAAGAAAGATATGCGAACATTTTTCCGCGCAATCATTCCATATATCCAAACGATTCGGGGGAAAATTGCCGTGTCATTCGGGATACTTACCATATTATTAATACTATTAACGATCACATCGTATATAAATATGAGGAATCTTGAAAAAGAAATTACCCGAATTTCCGAGCATGACATTATAGTCCATGACGATGTGCAAAACCTTCTAGAGCAAACAGGCGATATTGACTCCGCTTCATTAAACTATGTGCTTTCAGGTGATATGGATGCACTTGATCCTTATGAACAGAGTAAAAAAGATGTTAATACAAAACTACGTGAATTAAGAAAACTACTGAAACAAAATCCTGATCAAAGAACTAAAGTCGAGCGTATTGCACATGCATATAATTTTTGGCTTGGTGGGATTGATCGCGTCATCGAGGCACGGCAATATAATACGCAAAAGGATGCAATTGAACAAACGAAAACGTCGCAGACGACATTTTATATGAACAAAATGAAACAAGAAATTCAAGATCTTTTACAGGATGAAACAAACACAACGAAAGAACGTATACATCTTTTACATACTACTGTTTTAATTTCTCAAATTGTTACAGTTGCATTATCATTATTTGCCGTCATTCTCTCTATCATAATCAGTATGCTTTTAACGAAAACCATTAAATCGAGCGTACGTAAAATAAGTCAATCAATTTTAAACATCGCATATGCTGGCGGAGATTTAACTAAAAGAATAGAAATTAAGTCTAATGATGAACTTAGTAATCTAGCAAAAGACACAAATCAACTAATTGATGGCATTGCAAAGTTAGTAACGGATATAGCGAGTATGGCTGAAAACGTCTCCTCGTCTAGTGAACAATTACTTGCTTCTTCCGAAGAAACAGCACGTACGATTCAATCTATTGCAGAAACGGCAAATGAAATTGCAAGTGATAGCGAACAGGTTTCAAATCAGATGAGTAAATCAATGTCAAAAATGGAGATTTTAGAAAAAGTAGTATCGATTCTCTATGACTCAGCTGAAACGGTAAAAAAAGCGTCACTTGATATGAAAATATCTGCTGAAAAAGGTAGTGATTCTGTAAATAATACTTCATCTAAAATGAAGAGTATTGAAAATATTATTTCTAACACAACATCTACAGTTGAGACATTAGGACAAAAGTCAGCTGAAATAACAAAAATGATTAAAACGATAACAGGAATTGCAAAACAAACTAATTTACTAGCATTGAATGCGGCAATTGAAGCATCCCGAGCCGGTGAACACGGACGGGGATTTGCAGTTGTAGCTAATGAAGTACGCAATTTGGCGGAACAATCACAACGATCAGCTGATGAAGTGACAAAAATTGTCCTTTCAATACAAAAGGAAGTTAATCGAATTATTGATCAAAATAACGAAGGCGTTCAGGCAGTATTAGCTGGTGTGCAATCTTCTGTTGAAACGAAGCAGTCTTTACAGATTATTCAAAAGCAAACAAATGCAACAACCAATGTTATCATTGATATGGTTAGCGAAATTGAGAAAACTAAAAAACTAAGTATTGATGTTGCGGAATCTTTCGAGGCCGTTAACCAAATTGCTGCAAATACCGCAACAAACACTGAAGCTACAGCATCTAGTTCACAGGAAGGATCGGCTGCAATGGAAGAAGTCACTGCAGCTGCTTCCGAATTATCTAAGCAGGCTGAATATTTACGGAAGCTAATTAGTAATTTTAAAATATAAAAATGAGCAATCATTTAATTGATCATAGAAAAAAGGCAACATTACCGTTGCCTTTTTCTATCATTATAAACAAAACTTATTTAGGATCTACCCAGCAAGCACCAATAATAATTAGAAGGATAAATAGCACAACAATTAAAGCAAATGAATTCCGACAGCCATAGCCACCGCCTACAACACCATAGCTATATCCTCCACCGTAACATCCGCATCCATCAAACGGATGACCATATCCATCATAATATGGATGACCATATCCACCATCATATCCGTAGTACATACCATTCACTCCTCGAAGATTTTCTATATTTTTCTATTCAGTTCATGGTATGTTTCATTAGGATATGTGTATGTGCATTCGCCTAGTTTTTGAGACTTTTACCTAAAGACCGTTAAGTTAAAGGATACTCAATCAAATAAAGATAAATATTCTCCATAGCCTTCTTCTTCTAATTTTTCTTTCGGAATAAAGCGCAAAGCGGCTGAATTAATGCAGTATCTTAAATGAGTTGGTCCAGGTCCATCAGGAAAAACATGACCTAGATGGGAATTGGCCGACTTACTTCTAACCTCTGTTCGAATCATTCCATGACTAGTATCCGTTTTTTCAACCATTTCATCTTCCGCGATTGGTTTCGTAAAACTTGGCCATCCACAGCCAGCATCAAATTTATCTTTTGAACTAAAAAGTGGTTTTCCAGACACGATGTCTACATAAATTCCCTCTTCAAATGTATTCCAATATTCATTGTGAAACGGAGGTTCTGTTGCACTATGCTGTGTTACCTCATATTGCATTTTCGTTAATTTTTCTTTTAAATGTTTATTTTCCATATTTGTCACCCCAATGTGTTCGAATAAATGCGGCTCTGCCAGATCCTTCATGATATGCTTGATAATGAGTAGGATTCTTTTTATAGTAGTCTTGGTGATAATCTTCAGCTGGATAAAACTCAGATGCTGGCAAAATACTCACAACAATTGGTTTCGAAAAACGGCCGCTTTTTTCTATGTTTCTCTTAGATGTTTCAGCAGCTTTTTTTTGATCCTCATTATAATAATATATAGCCGGTTTATAAGAATTTCCGCGATCAAAAAATTGTCCCCCAGCATCTGTAGGATCTATTTGTGTCCAGAATATATCTAGCAGTTTTTCATATGGGAATTGCTCAGAATTATATATAATTTGTACTGCTTCAGTATGTCCCGTTTTTCCAGAACATACTTCTTCATATGATGGGAAAGGTGTTGTCCCTCCGGTGTATCCTGAGACGACCTTTTCTATTCCAGGTAATTCATCAAAAGGATGCACCATACACCAAAAACATCCTCCCGCAAAAAGTGCTTTATCCAAAGTCAATGTCCATCACCCCGATTTTTTCATGATGTATTCTTATTGTAGCTTGTGAATTTATATTTATCTACTTTTAGGCATAGTTGCTTGAAATTCAAATTATTTACTCTTTCTTATCGTCCTTATATGTAATGAAGGAATGGTCATTCATAAGGCAAAAAAATATAAAAAGTTTAATTGCCTTGATTTAAACGTCTTTCTTATAATAGTTATATCCATTGTGGTATGGTTTTTAATCTAGAAAGGAGTATAAAATTGAATTTACCTATTGATTTTAAGGAAAAAATGTTATCTTTGCTCGGTGATGAAGCAAATGATTTTTTTGATTCTTATACAGAAAAACGTGCGAGCGGTTTAAGAATTAATACTAATAAATTGGATGCTAATAATTGGGAACAGATTTCTCCTTTTTCAATAGAAAACATTCCTTTTGTCCCGACTGGCTATTATTTTAATGAAAAAGAAGACCAACCTGGAAAACATCCATATCATTCTGCAGGTTTATTTTACATTCAAGAACCTAGTGCTATGTTTGTTGGTGAACAATTAGACGTAAAAGCGGGAGATCATGTATTAGATTTGTGCGCTGCACCTGGAGGAAAGTCTACTCATATCGCGACACGAATTGGTGAGAATGGGTTCCTTATGTCTAATGAAATTCATCCAAAGCGAGCAAAGGCACTTTCTGAAAATATTGAAAGGTTTGGACTAGCAAATACAGTTGTGACGAATGAAACGCCCGAAAGGTTAAGTAAACTTTATCCGAATTATTTCGATAAAATCTTAGTAGATGCTCCATGTTCTGGTGAAGGAATGTTTCGAAAAGATCCAGAAGCAATGAAATACTGGAGTCAACAACATGTTGAACAATGCGCAAACAAGCAAAGGGAAATTCTATCCTACGCATATAAAATGTTAAAGCCAGGTGGGACACTTGTGTATTCTACATGTACTTTTTCTCCTGAGGAAAATGAACAAACGATCGAAGCATTTGTACAAGAATTTCCAGATATGGACATTATTCCAATACACCATTCGCATGGGATCCAACCAGGCAAGATTGAATGGACAAAGAATCAACTTAAGGACATCGTTCATACAGCAAGGCTTTGGCCACACCGCTTACGGGGAGAAGGCCATTTTGTAGCAAAATTGAGGAAGCAATCAAGACTTGAAGAAGCAAATGAAAGCATCCAATTGCAGGCAGCGACGAAACTTTCAAAAGTTCAAGAAAGAGACTGGAATGATTTCAAACAAAATAATCTAATACATTTCAATACAGATGGAAAAGCATTTTTTGTATTTAAAGATCAGCTCTTCTTATTACCGAGACAATGTCCACAGTTAAAAGGCGTTCATTTAGTTCGTGCTGGACTACATCTCGGCGTCTTCAAAAAAAATCGTTTTGAGCCTAATCATGCGTTAGCACTTGCATTGTCAATTAAACAAGGCAAACATGTCCACGATCTTTCTTCGAAAAATGAAGAATGGTTGCGCTATTTAAGAGGTGAGACATTAAAAACCACAGGCAATCATCGGGGGTGGGTTCTTATAACAATTGATCAATTTCCGTTAGGCTGGAGCAAAGAGGCAAATGGCATTTTGAAAAATTTTTATCCGAAGGGGTTACGATTACTTTCATAATAAACGAAAGAGGCTGGGAAAACACTCAAAAGTTGTTAGCTAAAGACGAACATTGCACATATCAACTCCGAAAATATGCGTGGACTCCTGTGGGAGGCTCACTAGCCGCCCACGGAAAGCGAAGGATATTTCCGGAGCTGAGTTGGAGCACAATGTTCGGGTTTTCTTTAGTTAAGATCCTTTTGCCCCAGCCTCTTTATTTATTTATTTGGGAAATACAATGTGAATAAAATATTGTTATGTGCTAAGTCGAACTGATTAACTTCCACTTTTGCATCGCTGTCCAATTTCATCTTTTGCAATTGAATGTAAAGAAGCTTGTCACTCGGTTTAATAATCACCCAGTCAGGTAAATGCTGTGTAGTATCAATAAATCTTAAAATATATGAAACGGGTAAATGGATCTTTCCTAAAGTAACCGATTTTTGTTTCAATAGTAAATCACCATTTTTTAAAGCTTTCGGCGTAAATGTCATCTTATAATGCATTTTTTCTGAGAAAACATCCACTGTCCCATATAGTTCAACATCTTTATTTAAATACACTTCACCATTAAAGTTCTCTTGTTTCAAATAGCGATTAATCATTCCATTTAAATCAGCTTTGTCTGTTTTTACATGAAACTCAATATCGTGCTGTTTTTTTGCCTCTTTAGGAATTGATTGCTCCGACGAAGGCGCAAAGAGAAAATATGAAAGTACGAGGACAATAACAACTACAATCGTTAATAACGATAAAAAAGCAAGTTTCCACGGATTTTTTTTCATGAGCGTTCATCCTTTATACAAATCGTCTATCTAATGAGGGATTCTTAAAAAGTCATCTTTCAGTAAATATTGAAAAATACGCTGCGACATTAAATCATACCCTTTGTTATTCGGATGAAAATGATCTTCTTCATATAACAACTCATCTTCCCTTTTTGCAAAGATATCCGCCACAGGTATAAATGTAGTATTTTTGTAACTCTTTGTTACTTGTTTACTCGTATTGTTCCAATCATTAAGAATCGTATTCATTTCTTTAATATCCGAAAACCATGTTGAAAATGGATTATAAATACCAACAAGGGCAATTTTTGCATTTGGATTTTCTTTACGTATTGTTGTAAAAACGTTCGAAAGGTGCTTTTTATAATCCGGTATCGCATTTTTAAAAGCTTGTTCATTAAGATCTGATATATTTGCGCGGAACACTTTCATAATATCATTACCACCAATTGTGATAATGACTAAATCAGATTGTTTAATGGCTTTTTTAACAGCGCTCTCCTGTAATTTTGCTAGCAACTGATCGGTTGTATTTCCTTTTACACCAAAGTTTTGAATGGATGTATCTTTAACACCTTTGAGTGAATTTAATTCGTGTTTCAAGTAATAAGTATAGCCGCCTCGATTTTTGCTATCACCAATACCCTCTGTTAAAGAATCCCCAACAGAGACAATATGAAGTTTTACAGGAACGATTTTTTTTTGCTCAGAACTTACTGATTTAAATGTTGCAGCCGAACAGCCAGATATGGTTAGCAACGATGCGAAAAGGAAGGTGATGAAGATTTTCCTCATCGTTTCACCTCACTTTTTTGCAATGCATACATTATAACATGAAAAACAAATT
Source organism: Heyndrickxia ginsengihumi (assembly GCF_011008565.1). Taxonomy (GTDB): domain Bacteria; phylum Bacillota; class Bacilli; order Bacillales; family Bacillaceae_C; genus Weizmannia; species Weizmannia ginsengihumi. The sequence goes on along the minus strand of NZ_JAAIWK010000015.1, from coordinate 73,305 downwards.
GAATCTGGAATTTTTCAATACAACCTTCTAAAAGTTTCAACATGATATGTATCAGAAATTTCTTCGCATTGCGACAAAGGTTGAAATCCACTATAATGGTTCTAATACCAAAAAGGGGGAAACAACTTGAATATAAGCTATTCGGGCAATTGGAAAGAGGAACTCGCAAATGCCATCACACACGGAATTGGATTTTTATTAAGTATCCCTGCTACATTTTTTTTATACCTTTTTGCATCTCAAAAGCAGAATCCCCTTTATATGGTAAGTTTTCTTATTTTTGGGATCTCTATGCTTCTTCTATATTTATTCTCCACATTACTTCATAGCTTCTATTGGTCAAAAATGAAGAAATTTTTTATCATACTGGATCATTCAGCCATTTATTTATTGATTGCTGGTACGTATACCCCTTTAGTTCTAATTACATTACACGGCACATTAGGATGGACCATTTTTTCGATTATATGGGGGCTAGCAATTATCGGAATTGCAACGAAATGCTTTTTAGTTCAACGTTTTAAATTATTGTCAACAATCTACTACCTACTTATGGGCTGGCTGGCAATCATTGCATTTGAACCCCTGTATTCTAATTTGACTCAAGCTGGATTTGGCTTATTACTTGCAGGAGGCATCTGCTATACTATTGGCTCTATTTTTTACATTTTAAGAAAGATCCCCTATTCACACGCTATTTGGCATCTATTTGTGATAGGCGGAAGTGCATGCATGTACTTTTGCATTATCCTCTTTGTTTAAGTTTAAAACATAGTTGATAAAAAAACCGACAAGATGAAAGTTTAGATCTTGTCGGTTTTTAATATACTTCTTCAAATTTTTTGATAAACAAGAAATTCATAATCATATGGATTTTTCTCGTTTTTCAGCCCTCGTTTACTGGAAATTAATTGCCACTCATTCCAATTGATCATCGGAAAATAAGTATCTCCTTCAATGTCTTCATGAATTTTTGTCATATATAGGCGATTGACATCATCCAATAGCAATGCAAAAATTTCCGCCCCACCAGTTATAAAAATTTCTTCATTTTTTTCATAAGCCCATCGTAATAAATCATGCTTATTGGAAAATACAAGGCAATTTTCCGCATGAAAATGCGAATCTCTCGTTAAGATGACATTTGTTCTCCCAGGAAGCGCCTTTCCAATTGATTCATACGTTTTTCTTCCCATTACAATTGGATGTCCCCATGTTAATTCCTTAAAATATTTCAAATCCTCCGGTAAATGCCATGGCAATTGGTTATCTTTGCCGATAATCCCCTTTTCATCTTGTGCCCATAGAAATGATATCATACGCTTACCACTCCTGAAATATGTGGGTGTGGATGATAGTCTAACAGTTCAAAATCATCATACTGAAAATCAAAGATATTTTTTATCTCAGGATTGATTTTCATTTTTGGAAGATCACGAGGTTCGCGCGTTAACTGCAATTTTACTTGCTCTATATGATTTAAATATATGTGTGCGTCTCCTAATGTATGAATAAATTCACCTGGTTCAAGATCACACACTTGGGCAATCATTAATGTTAATAATGCGTAAGAGGCAATATTAAATGGGATTCCTAGGAATATATCACCTGAGCGCTGATATAATTGACATGATAATTTACCATTGGAAACATAGAATTGGAAAAAACAGTGACAAGGCGGCAATGCCATTTTCTCGATTTCTCCAACATTCCATGCATTTACAATTAAACGTCTAGAATCTGGATTTTGTTTAATTTGTTCAATCACTTGGGTGATTTGGTCGACCGTCGATCCGTCAGATGTTTTCCATGACCGCCATTGTTCACCATATACCGGACCTAAATTCCCATTTTCATCAGCCCACTCATTCCAAATACGTACTTGATGGTCTTGTAAATACTTTACATTTGTATCACCACGCAGCATCCATAATAATTCATGAATGATTGACTTTAAATGTAGCTTTTTTGTTGTTAAAAGCGGAAAACCTTGTTGTAAATCAAAACGCATTTGGTATCCGAACGTACTGATCGTTCCAGTTCCAGTTCGATCCTCTTTTTTTTCGCCGTGCTCAAGCACATATTGGCATAAATCTAAATATTGTTTCATTACATTTCCCCTACCTTATTTAAATTGACATGATTACACTTTCCATTGCGGAGGAGTATTTTTATCCCAGTAAATGGATCCCAATTGATGATGCACTTGAAAATGATCGAAGGCAACATGATAATGAAAATTAAAATAGTATCCTTCCATTGGAGGATGATCTCTTCTAACATGGAATCGGATAATGTCTTTCATTGAATCTTTGTCATATATATGAAAAATCTTTTCGCTGGCTCCACCGCTTGGTTTTTCAGAAATTGCGAGTTTCGACAAGTTCCCTTGTGGATATTGCATAATTGTATTTGTTATAGCTGTTTCTATATTTGGTAATATGGCCTCGCGAAATTCATCTTCAATGACTGGCTTGATTTTAGAACCAAACTTTTCATATGATTGCATTTCTGCTGAATTGATCATCTTCTTTATCAACATACTGCGCTCATTGTCAGATTGTTCACTTGAAAGACTTGCTGTACTATTTTGATAATCTTCCGTGTTTCCCTGTTTGATTCGATTGATTTGATGGTTATGATTCCAAAGATCATGAGATGGGGATACAATTCCAAATGATAGTACTGAAACGAGAATGACTAGTGATTTCTTAAACCATTTTTTCATTTAAATATCCCTTACTTCTGACATGTACCTCTATTATATAATATTGCGGCAAAAGCAGTAATCCTTTATTAAAACTGTTTTCATAAACATTGCTATTTTTGACGGAATTTGTGTTCCACTTCCTGGGTCTTCTTTAATTAAATAGTAATTCATAACTAGAATTTAAACATTCTTGAATAAGGTGGTTTGTGCTGATATTTCAAATTTAGTTATTGACATCTTGCCAGTGATTTCCGCTCCTGGGGTTCGCTTTCCGCGGGCGGTCCGGAAGCCTCCTCGTCGCAAGCTCCTGCGGGGTCTTCCTTGGACGCGTTTGTCCCGCTGGAGTCTCACCCCTTTCGCTCCAGTTGCATTGCTAATTATTATTAGAAATTACACATCTTTGAATAAGGTGGTCTTTGCTGACATTTCTAATTTAGTTATTGACATCTTGCCAGTGATTTCCGCTCCCGGGGTTCGCTTTCCGCGGGCGGTCCGGAAGCCTCCTCGTCGCAAGCTCCTGCGGGGTCTTCCTTGGACGCGTTTGTCCCGCTGGAGTCTCATCCCTTTCGCTCCAATTGCATTGCTAATTATTATTAGAAATTACACATCTTTGAATAAGGTGGTCTTTGCTGACATTTCTAATTTAGTTATTGACATCTTGCCGGTGATTTCCGCTCCTAGGGTTCGCTTTCACCAAGCCTCTATGATCCAATCTATTAGAAAAGAGCCTTTAAACATCGATTTTGATAAATAGCTATGATCTATCAATAAAGAATTTCATAAAAATGAGTTTTGAAATAAATATGTTTCATTTAAACAGACCTATAGAATAAAAACGCCTTAGAATAAAACTAAAGCGTTTTTCATTACGGTAACATTAGCAATATTTTTCAAATGCATTATGCAAATTTGCGATAATTTCTTCAACATCATGTCCTTCAATATCGCTTCTTGGAATAAAATGCAAAACTTCTTTTCCCTTTAACAATGCCATAGATGGTGATGATGGTTCAATATCAATAAAATACTCCCGCATCTTTGCAGTTGCTTCTTTATCCTGACCTGCAAACACGGTTACAAAGTGTTCAGGCTTTTTATCTGATGTTTGAATTGCCTCAACTGCTGCTGGTCTTGCTAACCCTGCTGCACAACCACATACAGAATTAACAACTACTAACGTAGTTCCTTGTGCATTCTCCATGTATTCGGCTACTTCTTCAGCAGTTTTCAATTCTTTGAAATTAGCGTTTACTAGTTCCTCTCTCATTGGTCTTACTAATTCTCTCATATAATCTTCATATGCCATTGACATCGATAAAACCTCCTCAAATTTACAATCGTTAAATATATTTATTAGATATAACGATGATGACTAACAACTTCTGAAAAGTAGTTGGCCGTATCATCATTAACAACATATAATCTCATAAGCTAAATGATAAAGTAATTCTGCTTTCACTTCATTTAATTAGGTTGATTTTTTCTTGCCTCAGTCATTTGCTTCCATACCGAACCTTTTGCTTCCTGCCCATTCGTAATCCTTTCAATTGCCATTTTGATTTGTAACTGTACTTCGAATTCAGGATCATTTTCAGCTTGTTTCAAGGCTGGTAACGCAGATTCGTCACCTTCTTCGTATAAAAACATCGCTGCACGCCAGCGAACGATTTTACTTGGATCTTGTAACAGTTTTGCCATTGGAGCAATTGCCTCTTTAAATCCGAGATCGGACAAAGCATCACCCGCTGTTCTTCTCACAGTTACATTACCGTCTTCCAAGCCTTTATAAAGATATGATAATACTTGTTTATCCTTAATCATTCCTAGATATACAACTGCAAGTCTACGAATAGAAGGTTTTTCATCTTTCAGCGCTTTTTCCAATACAGGCAAATCTTGCAAAGTTGGGGTTTCCATCTGTTCAAGCAGCTGATATCTTTTGCGCCAATCAGGTACATCTAGCATATCTGATGTCACTTTGATCAATTGTTTCTTCTTTATTGGTTTAGTAGGATTTTGTGCTTGCTCTACTAATGTATTGATTCTTTCTTGAGGGTAAGCTGCGAGCAATTCTTCGACAACATCATGGCCAATTTGCTCTAATTCGCCATAACGAACGCCCCAATCTTTCCATTTTCTTAATAACACGTAATTATCGCCGTCTAAAGTAGCTGATTTCATAGCATGAACAAAATAATCTGGCAAACCAAACCGTTTTTCTTGTTCACCGTCTGTCAACTTAACTTGCAACGGAATGTCCTTGAACATTTGGATCGCCACATTTACTTCTCCAAAATGCTCATTCATCACTTCTTCTTGATTAGAATGGGATTGTTCCTCGCCGAAAGCCTCTCTGACTTTAGGTAAAATTTCCTTCCAATCAACTTTCCCTACCCGTTCTACTGCTAAAAAGTCTGCAACATGATAAACCCCTTTGACACCATCAATTTGCAAAATTCGTCTAATCAAATCAGGTGCTTCTTCCAGTTGCTCTTTTTTATAATTATTCCGCTTTCCGCTTGGTAGCTCCTCTGTCAAAATAACCTTCATTGTATTCGGACTTGGAGTTGGTTCAATTGCTTTTATATTCATTTTCTACCACCTTTCTCTGACATCGGTAGCCTTGTTTTATTTTATCACAAAGTGCAGACATTCCTCTATTTTATGAATTCTGTAGTTCAGATAAATAATCCCATCTTTCAATTAAATACTCAAGCTTTTCGTTTTCTTCTTCAAGTACGTTCATAATTTCTTGTGCTTTCATAAAATCTGATCCGACTTGATGAAGCTCTTGATTCAATTGTTTAATCTTCTCTTCACATTGCTCAATGTTCTCATCTATTGCTTCCCATTCCTTTTGTTCTGAATAGGACATTTTTTTCTTTTTCTGCTTTACTTTTTGTTCAATAACTAACTCTTTTTTTGGTTCTTTGCTTGATTTCTCATTTTTCCGTTCATGTTCCAAATAATCACTATATGAACCATAATATTGATCAATCACAGCATCACCTTTAAAAATTAACAGTTGCTCAGCTGTTTTATCTAAAAAATAACGATCATGTGAGACAGAAATAACGACACCTGGAAATTGTTCAATATAATCTTCCAACACTGTGAGCGTTTGTGTATCTAAATCATTTGTAGGTTCATCTAACAAAAGTACATTAGGTCTACCCATCAACAATGACAACAAGTAAAGTCTCCGTTTTTCTCCGCCAGAAAGCTTATAGATCGGTGTACCATGTGTATGTTTTTCAAACAAAAATCTTTCCAGCATTTGTGCAGCCGATATTGTTTCACCATCTTTTGTCGTAACCGAATCTCCAAACTCGCGAATATATTCAATCATTCTTTTATTTTCATTCATTTCATCAATCTCTTGTTTATAATAGGCGATATTAACGGTTTGACCAATTAGCAACTCGCCGCTATCAAGCTGAATATTTCTAGCTAAAATATTCATAAACGTAGATTTTCCACTGCCATTTTTTCCGACAATCCCAATTCGGTCTAATGGTTTAATGAGCCAATCAAAGTGATCCAATATTTTCTGATGTTGAAATGATTTTGAGGCATTTTTTAATTCAAATACTTGTTTTCCTAAACGTGATCCTTCTAGTGCTATATCAACTTGTTCATTTGTAGGGATCTTTCCAATATTGGATTCTAATTGTTCGAATCGCTGAATTCTTGCCTTCTGTTTTGTCGATCTTGCTTTTGCCCCTCTTTTCATCCATGCTAATTCATGACGATAAAGATTTTTTCTTTTTTCTTCTTGTTGGAGCATTTCTTCTTCTCGTAATGCTTTTGCTTCAATAAAATCTTGATAATTTCCTTTATAAGCATATAATTGTCCATGATCGAGTTCAAAAATACGGTTGGCTACATGATCTAGAAAATAACGATCATGCGTGACAAGTAAAACTGAACCGCGATATTTTGAAATATAATCTTCAAGCCATTTTACTGAAGGATAATCAAGATGGTTCGTCGGTTCATCTAAAATTAATAGATCAGGTTTTTCAATTAAGACTTGCGCGAGTGCAACACGTTTCTTTTGACCACCTGATAGCGTACCGACCTTCTTTGTAAAATCGCTGATTCCTAACTTTGTTAATATCGTTTTTGCATTTGCACTTGCTTCCCACGCATCTAAAGCATCCATTTGTTCTTGGAGCTTAAATAACTGATTTTGATAGTTTTCATTTGTTGGATCTTCTTCAAGATAAATTGTTATTTGCTCATATGAACGCAAGAGCTGCATAATTGCAGTCTCACCTTGGAAGATTTGTTCCAGAACAGTTAAATCTGGAGACAACGATGGCTGCTGCGGTAAATAACCGATTGTATAATCATTAGGATGAATCATTTCCCCTTCATCTGGTTCATCCAAACCAGCAATTAATGTTAGTAAACTAGATTTTCCTGTCCCATTTACCCCGATCAGCCCAATGTGTTCATTTTCACCAATATGGAAGGAGATATGATCAAATAATTGTTTTTCTCCATAAGATTTTGTAAAGTTTTCAATAGCTAACGATCTCATTAATCAACATCCCATTCTTTATAAAATTGCTGTAAGAACATCTCCATAAACTGATGACGTTCTTCTGCAAGTTGTTTCGCCGTCTCAGTATGCAATAAATCTTTTAATTTTAATAATTTCTCATAAAAATGATGAATAGATGAAGTTTGTCCATTGCGATACTCATTTAGTGACATATTTGTTCTAACTGGTAAAGATGGATTATACATGGCCTGGCCTTTTTTCCCGCCATAAGCAAATGTTCTCGCAATCCCGATAGCTCCGATTGCATCTAAACGATCAGCATCACGGACGACCATTGCCTCATATGAATGTAAGTCCGCTTCATTCCCGCCTTTAAAAGAAATTGTCTTTACTATGTCAATGATGAACAGTTTTTGTTCATCCGAAACTTGTATTGTATCAAGAAAACGTGTTAACTTCTTTTCGCCTTCATCCATTTGTTCATTCAATTTTTCATCAGGTATATCATGTAAAAGAGCTGCCATTTCAATAATAAAAGCATCACCTTTATGTTCGGCTTGCGCTATTCGCAAAGCCAATTTACGCACCCTGTCAATATGGTGCCAATCATGGCCAGACGAATCCTTTTCATGCTCTTTATAAACGAATTGTTCAGTTTTAGCAATAATATCAATCAATATACTAACCTCTTTCCATATTATTGTAACACGATTTATATTAAATAGAGAAAAAGCTGCATCGTCTTACATAACGCAGCTTTTCTAAAATGATATTAATAAAGTTTTTGTAATGTCTTCACAACATGATGAAGCATTTCTAAAAGATCATCCATCATATCTTCCGTCACTATTCGCTGAAAATCGATGATGATTTCTTCCTTTGGGTCTTCATGTGAAGAAAAAATCGTTCTATATTCGTATGAGCGTTCTTCACCCCAAAGGGATGTGATCAATTTTTTATAAGAAGCTGATTTTTCCTCTTGTTTCCATGTAAAAAGAACCTTTACAAAAGCACCGATCCGGAATTGATTTGCTTGATTTAGCAATTCTGCTGCTAATTGTTCAATTGTCGCTTCTAAACGAATATCGGCATACGTAGAGGAATTTTCATCTAAAGTGAGACGGATGCTGTATAAACGTGACATAGTAGCAAGGTCAATATAGTCATGCCTTTGCGTAACAATTGCCTCACCGCTTAAATCAAGATCATATACCGCTCCTTCAAAAACAACTTTCATATTATCAAATGCAGTTGGGTCAAACACCACATTCACTTCCTTTAAAACAATCCAACAGCATTTCCATTCTCATCAACATCCATTTGAAACGCAGCCGGCTTTTTAGGCAGTCCTGGCATTGTTAAAACATCGCCTGTTAACGCAACAATAAAGCCTGCACCAAGCTTCGCTTTTAATTCGCGTACATGAATGATAAAATCTGTTGGACGTCCCACTTTTAGCGGATCATCAGATAATGAATACTGTGTTTTAGCAATGCAGACGGGTAAATTTGACCAGCCAAACCTTTCAAATTCCTCAATTTGTTTGAATGCTTGTGATGAAAATTCTACATCTTTTCCACCATAAACTTTCTGAACAACTGTGCGGATTTTTTCTACAATTGATAATTCTAGCGGATATAGAGGCTGAAAGTTGTTTTCCTTCTCTTCTATCGTTTTCAGCAACTTATTTGCTAAATCTATACCGCCTTTTCCACCTTTCCCCCATACTTCTGTTAAAGAAACTGGGATGTTTTGAGCAGCACACCAATGTTTTAATTCAGCAATTTCCATTTCAGTATCACTGAGAAAACGGTTGATGGCAACTACAAATGGCAATCCATATTGCCTTATCGTATCAACATGCTTGTGCAAATTTTGGAGTCCAGCTTTTAATGCTTCTACACTTTCTTGATGTAAGTCTTCCTTTTTCATGCCGCCATGCATTTTCAAAGCACGAATCGTGGCCACAATAACAACTCCATCAGGTTTTAGACCAGCCATTCTAGATTTGATATCCAGAAATTTTTCCGCCCCTAAATCTGCACCAAAACCAGCTTCAGTAACAACATAATCCGCCAATTTCAATGCTGTCTTTGTTGCCATAATACTATTGCAGCCGTGAGCAATATTTGCAAATGGCCCTCCGTGTACAATTGCAGGAGTATGTTCTATCGTCTGAACGAGATTTGGCTTTAACGCGTCTTTTAATAATAGCGTAATAGCTCCTGCAATGCCTAAATCGCCAACTGTGATCGGATTTTTATCATAATTATAAGCAACTACCATATTCGCAATTCTTTGTTTTAAATCTTCCAAATCTTTTGCTAAGCATAGTACTGCCATCATTTCAGATGCAACAGTGATATCAAAACCATCTTCACGGGGTACTCCTTGTCCAGGCCCACCGAGACCAACAACGACTTTCCTTAATGCACGATCATTTAAATCAACAGCCCGCTTCCAAACAATTCTGCGCGGATCAATTTGGAGTGCATTCCCCTGATGAATATGATTATCTAATAAAGCTGATATCGCATTATTAGCAGCCGTTAACGCATGAAAATCTCCAGTAAAATGTAGGTTGATATCTTCCATTGGCAATACTTGAGCATATCCCCCACCAGTTGCTCCGCCTTTTAATCCCATTGTCGGTCCTAGTGATGGTTCTCTTAAAGCAATAACTGTTTTGTGGCCAAGCTTGCTTAATGCATCACCTAAACCAATTGTTACGGTTGATTTTCCTTCTCCAGCGGGTGTAGGATTAATTGATGTGACAAGAAACAACTTTCCATCATCTTTTGTTTTCAATTGATTGATTTTTTCGTATGTAATTTTTGCTTTATATTTTCCATAATACTCAAGATCTTCTTCATTTAATTGCAGTTTATCTGCAATTTCTTTAATCGGTTTTAATGTTGAACTTTGTGCAATTTCAATATCTGACTTCACGGATGTCTTCATTTTCAATGCCCAATCCCCCACTCATATAAAAATCTACTTACACTCATATGATACATGGTCATACATATAAATGCACCCTCTAATACAAAATTGTGACTTCCTATAAAAACAACTGCATAAAATCAGTTTGTTTTTTTCATAATTTACCAAAGATAGTTAAAGAATATATATGAAAGGAAGATGCTTATGGAAAAGATTATAAAAGTTGAGAGAAATCATTTCGGTGAAATTATTAATTTTCAAACTTCATCTGGGAGAATTATTTCCTATCAAAAAGCGTTAAATGAAATTGAAGCGGGAGTTATTAGCGGGGTGGAGGTTCAGGAAAATGAACTAGGAGCCAGCTATATTGTAAACGAAAATGACGATAGAGACTTTTCTAATTATCCTCCTATTTTTCAATAACTAGGAGCTAAGAGCTGCCGCAAAAAATAATGGGAAAGTCAAATTACTTCTATAGGAAGCAGCCTGCGTACTTTCCATAGAAGTATCAACGACATCCATCCCCATTTAGAAGGCAGCTCTGTTTTGATCAAGACAACTTTATGACGATCATTCATCATCATTTTCTAATTGAAGTTTATTTAATGCCTGAACTCGGCTAGGGTTTGCTTGAAAGTATTGGACAAGATCACCGATACGATCGATAGAGTTCCAGCTTAAATGATGTTCAATTCCTTCAACATCTTTATAAATATTTTCCTCGTCTACACCGATAATTTTCAAAAATTGTTCTAGTAAATGATGACGATCTACCAGTCTTTTTCCGATTTTCTTCCCTTTTGGTGTAAGAACTAAACCGCGGTATTTTTCATAAACTAAGTAATCATCTTTATCTAATTTTTGAACCATTTTTGTAACAGAGGATGGGTGTACTGAAAGTGCTTCAGCAATGTCAGAAACACGGGCATAACCTTTGCTCTCTATCAAAATAAATATTTGTTCAATATAATCTTCCATACTTGGTGTTGGCATTTCCAGACCCCCATTTATACTACTTTTTCACGACACTAAACATAAACACATTGTTTTTAGTTTACTATAATTTCAAAATTATAACAAGAAAACCTCTAACGATTGTATGAAACTTTGATGAAATTTACAGCAAATCCAACAACAATTTAACCGCTTGCAAATGTGAGAATAAATAGAAATTCTAACAATTTTGATTGTGTAAAATCTTGACTCTTTATCATCAATGGAGTATATTTATTATAACATTAAACACGTGATATCCTCTAGTTTAATAGTGGTTCTTCATCTGTTTAATGCCACATTTTTATAGGCACAAATGTGCTGGTGATTTAGGAGGATTAAGAAATGCAAAACGGTAAAGTAAAATGGTTTAACAACGAAAAAGGTTACGGTTTTATCGAAGTTGAAGGCGGAGACGATGTATTCGTACATTTCACTGCTATTCAAGGCGAAGGATTCAAAACGTTAGAAGAAGGTCAAGAAGTTTCTTTTGAAATCGTTGAAGGTAATCGTGGACCACAAGCTGCTAACGTAACTAAACTTTAATTATAAACTAATGAATAAAGGCTGGCATTTTTGTCAGCCTTTTTATATAGCTTATGTTGAGCATATGATTATGATAGTCTTTCACCGTATTTTTTTAATTTTTCTCCGACTGAACATTTTCTTATGCAAAATTGATGAGCATTTTTTTTTCCATACTCTTTGCGAAAATAAGTTTTTAAAAAACATCCATCACAATAAGTAGACAATAACTCATTTACTTCTTGTAAAAGTTGTTTGCGCTCCATGTTTTCATCAACCTTCCCTTTTTTCCAAACGATCACTTATATATTTTTATTATGTATCCGCTCCACTGTGCATTCAGTTTTCTATTTTAACATGACTATGAATCATCTGATCATGTAATGCCTGGCTTGCAAGCTGATCAGCTTCTTTATTTTGCTTTCTGGAGATCGTTTCGTACGTTGCTTTAATACCTAACATTTTTAGTTTATCCTCGATTTTATTAAGCCAATCATTTAATATTTCTTCATAGCATGGCCATTCTCCAAGCAATTGCATAATTACACCTTGGGCATCTCCTTTTATCATACATGGAACATGGTGAGCACCTAAGTCTTCTAATTGTTGACAAGCAAAATATAATGCCACATATTCTGCCTCACTATTTGAACATAATTCATTGAATAAGTGATTAATCCGTATTCGATAAGTAGCATTATGTTGTTGATAATAGATGACAACCCCAATTCCTGCGCGTTTTGTCTGCAAATCAAACCCACCATCAAAGTAAACGACGATATTACTTGGTTCTTCCTCTATCTCTTCTTTCCATTTTAAAAATTCTTTCACTGTCCATCCATTTTCCATTTCATCTATAATAGCTAGCTCCACAACTCTGCCTGTTTTTTGAATATCTGCTATAAGCCTCTCCATCATTTCCGGCGTAGTCCACTCTGATTGAAAAAGGACGGGCTTCGCTTTTAAAACGTTATACTTCCACTTTAAAGAAACTTTCATGTTATTCACTCATTTCTATTGTCAGTTTTTTTTAGAATGATTATAGTTAGATTATGCGAAAATTGAGTGATTTATAAGGAGAGAGAATATTGATTGAAGTATATATTGATGGAGCCGCAGCTGGAGATCCAGGTTTAAGTGGTGCTGGTATTTTCATAAAAGCAAATGGAAATGTATTCCGCTATTCAATTCCACTAGGTGAAAACAATAATCATGAGGCAGAATATCTTGCATTAGAAAAAGCACTTACCATTTGCCTTGAAAAACAGTTCACGGTTATTTCAGTTCGTTCTGATTCAGCTGCAGTTGTTAATGCTGTTGAAAAGCAATTTGCGAAAAAAGCTCCCTATAAACAAATTTTAGAAAGAATTTTAACACTCATAGAACAATTTGATCTTTTCTTTATTAAATGGGTGCCAAGTAAAGAAAATAAAACAGCCGACAACTTAGCACGGAAGGCAATCCAACAGCAACAAAAGGGAGAATAACATGATTAAAAAAAAATTATCTGAAATAGCTTTATTATTTGTAGCATTTGTATGGGGAGCAACGTTTGTTATCGTTCAGCATGCCATTCAAGCATTACCGCCTTTTTCCTTCAACGCTATTCGTTTTCTGTTAGCAGGGCTATTATTACTGCTAATCTGTATTTGGAAAGAGAAAGGAAAACTACAGATTACTCTCCATACAATCATTCCCGGGTTCATCCTAGGATTATGCTTATTTACAAGTTATACCTTTCAAACGATTGGTTTATTATACACTACCCCTGCAAAAGCTGGATTTATAACGGGACTGAGTGTAGTATTAGTGCCAATATTATCCTATTTTATGTTAAAACACCGTGCTGAAACAGGGGCGATCATTGGTTCAATCTTAGCTGCAGTTGGCCTTTATCTATTGGCCGTCAAAAATAGTGAGCCGTTTTCGCTTGGAGATCTACTTGTACTCATCTCAGCATTTGGATTTGCCTTCCATATTCTTTGTACAGATCGCTTTTCACGGCACATCTCTGTCTTATTGGTCACAACCATTCAAATATTAACCGTCTCATTATTAAGCTTTATAAGCGCCTTTTTATTAGAAAACTGGAGAAGGTCGTTTTCAGCCAATGTATTACTAACAAACGAGATGATTATGTCTCTCTTTATTACGGCAATTCTAGCAACTGCTGCTGCATTCTTTATTCAAACAATTGCTCAAAGGTTTACGACTCCTTCTAGAGTTGCAATTATTTTAACAATGGAACCAGTTTTTGCTGCGATTACTTCTTTCCTATGGATTCACGAAAAAATTAATACGGCCGGTTTATTAGGTTGTCTTCTAATTTTAATCGGTATGGTTTTTACGGAAATTCCATTTGAATTTTTAAGAAAGAGACACAAAAAAACGATCGAGCTTCCTAAATAAGGATTAAGCTCCTTCGTTTTTTTTCAGTAAGCCTAGTTTATGTATATAATGATAAGCCTCTTTTCTTGAATGAATATTATGCTGTTTAAAGTTTTCTAATAAAGAAATGTAAAAACTGCCGTCAAAATATCTTTGCGACTTTAACGTGATTTCTATTGCAGCTTTTACAACATCATCGGATGCATTTGTATATTGCTTTCCAAAATATACAAAATGGATCACATCCTCTTTAAATTTAAAACCTTTGCTTCTTAAAAATAAGATATACTCTCCTAAAGTCATAGCGCTCCCCCAATTCATAGAAAATACATCCTTTAAGAAATAAATGTGTTTCGTCATTGATACATTTGAAAAGAGACAACTATTAAATTTTAGCTTACTTTTCTGTTCTTGACCATTTATTTTCAATGAAAATCACAACAATGTTCGGACATACTATAGATGGGGGTGAGTGAAAGTGAGTAAAAAAGGAAATCGTAGTCGCGGGAAAATCGCTTCAAATGTAAATCCACAAGGTTTTGGACAAGACTCTGAATATGCAGCAGACCCAAAAACGGCTTTAGAAAACCGTGCGAAAAAAGCAAATACAAAAGGGTAACATAACAGCAAACGATATATGTAATATAGTTTCAGTTCTCCGGCAAAAGAAGTTCAGAATGTTCTCATTCTGAGCCTCTTTTCATTATTGATGATTTTCCACTCCGAGTCTGGCGCATACATATTAAATCCATCCGAAGAACTGTTGTCAATAGCTAATCCTGAAGCAAAAATCTTCCTTCCGCCTAGTCATCTCCCTACACCAGATAATAAAACTGCCCACATTTTTATGTATGCATGAATGACTTGCTGTGTGGAGCTCAAGACGACGAAATGGCTTCCGAACCGTGCGCGGATAGCGAGGCTTTGAGTGGAAATCATTCTAATGAAAAAACTGTAAACAAACTGTCCCTTTTGGAGTTCGTTTACAGCCAAGCACAATCTTAGAAGTATGAATGATTTATACAGTTGGACTGGCATTCCAGTTTGTAGCTAATAAATGCCGTTTAACCGTTTTTAATTCAAGATCATTTACGATTTCAATAAAAGTTTCGGGAATTTCAGTAAAAGCTGCGTGCTCTAAAGTAAATTGAAGCGGAACATCACATTTAATTTCAGCAAGCTCTCGAGACAGATGTAACATTTCCAAATCCATTTCTATTTTTTTCCTTTGCGCATTTGTAAGTGCATCTAAATTGTCTAAAATTCCTTGTATGTCCTTAAATTGCTGAATTAATTTCAAGGCAGTTTTTTCACCGATTCCTTTTACACCCGGATAGCCATCACTCATATCTCCCATCAACGCTTTGACATCGATATATTGGTGAGGTGTCACATTATATTCTTGAAAAAAGGCTTCATGCGTATAACTTTTATAATTTCCATAACCTTTTTGTAAAAGATGAACTTGAATATGTTGATCAAGTAATTGTAATAAATCGCGGTCCCCTGTTAAAATTGACACATCTGCATCTGATTTCATGCTCATCGCAACCGTCCCGATACAATCATCGGCTTCAAAGCCAATTTCGCCGATATTTGGAATTTGAAAAGCTTCCACAACTTCCTTTGCTAAATCAAATTGCGGAATTAGTTCAATCGGCGGTGCCTCACGATTCGACTTGTAAGCATCGAATAACTCATTGCGAAACGTTTTACTCCCCATATCCCAACAAACAGCGATATGTGAAGCTTGTTTTTGTTCTATTGCGATTAATAAATGACGTAAAAAGCCTTGAACACCATTTGTTGGCATCCCTTTTGAGTTCACCATATATTGTCCAGTAACAGCAGTTGAATAAAAGGCACGAAATAACAGAGCCATTCCATCTATTAAAAGCAAATGTGGTTTTTCCCTCATATTATACACCTCTAACTTTTCTTTCTATCAATCTATTGTACCATGAAATATGATTGTTCCCTGAACGAACCTTATTTCCAATTCTTTACTAAACTCTATGACCATAATGTTTATAGCATGTATTTTATAAGACATCGAGGCTGGGGCAAAAGTATATTAACTAAAGATAACCCGAATAGTGCCCTCTACCTCCTCTCCGGAAATATCCTTCGCTTTCCGCGGGCGGCTAGTGAGCCTGTCCTCCCGCAGGAGTCTACGTATATTTCCGGAGCTGATTTATGCAATGTTCGTCTTTAGCTAACCACTTTGGAGTTTTGCCCCAGCCTCATTGTCTTTGGTTCTTTCTAAAAAGATTGTTGTGATTAAATAGATTATTATAAATCAGAAAGGAATAGTCATTTTTGCAAAGAGGTTTGATTTCCGCGGCGGATGCCACTGCTGTGAAGCAAGAAGCATCTAGCCCACTTCCACTAAGCCTCACACATTCCTCAACAATCAACTTTATGAACAGGTCAATGAAAAAACACCTCATTTACAAAAACGGTTTTCATTTTAGCTTAGTAATCCCTTTTGAAATAATCGATCTAATGCTAAACAGATTGCCATTTTAACATGGGCATACGTTAGTCCACCTTGAACATACGCTGTATATGGCGGTCTAATTGGACCATCAGCTGACAACTCGATACTCGCTCCTTGAATAAATGTACCTGCTGCCATGATGACATCATCATCATAACCAGGCATATAGCTCGGATACGGTGTCACATATGAATTAATTGGGGAAGCAAATTGAATCGCCTGACAAAATTCAATCATTTTATCTGGATCATCAAATTGAACAGATTGAATTAAATCTGTTCTTGCCGCATTCCATTTTGGATGAGTGTTCATGCCGAAATGCTCAAGAATTGCCGATGTAAATACCGCCCCTTTTAGTGCTTGTCCAACTACATGTGGAGCAAGGAAAAATCCCTGATACATCTCTTGCAAGCTATAAAGTGATGCACCTGCTTCTCGCCCAATCCCAGGAGAAGTCATTCTATAGGCACATGCTTCTACCCACTCTTTTTTACCTACAATATATCCTCCCGTTTTCGCAATCCCCCCACCTGGATTTTTAATAAGCGAACCTGCCATTAAATCGGCTCCAATGTGGCATGGTTCCTGTTCCTCAACGAACTCTCCATAACAGTTATCTACGAAAACAACAACATCTTGTTTAATTTCTTTTACAAAATGAATCATTTCCTCGATTTCTTTCACTGTAAAAGATGGGCGTGTCGCATAGCCTTTCGATCTTTGAATGCCGATCATTTTTGTATTTGGTTTTATCGCTTCTTTTACTGCTAAGAAATCAACTGCGCCTGTTTTCGTGAGCGGCACACTATTATAATCTATATTGAACTCTTTTAAAGAGCCGCTTCCATTTCCGCGAGTACCAACAATTTCTTCTAACGTATCATATGGTTTCCCTGTTATGTATAAAAGTTCATCACCAGGACGAAGTACCCCAAACAAAGCGATGGTGATGGCATGTGTTCCTGAAATAATTTGCGGGCGAACTAGACCGGCTTCTCCGCCAAATACGTCAGCATAAATCTCTTCTAACGTATCTCTGCCAATGTCATCATAGCCATAACCTGTTGATGGATTGAAATGTGTATCACTCACCCGATGTTTTTGAAAGCTTTGTAACACACGAAATTGATTCATCTCAATGCGGCGGTCAATCTCCTTATGGATAGGAAAAATTTGTTGTTCTACTTTGTCTACAATTGGTTGAAGCTTTTCTCCATGCTGTAAAAACTGAAACATATAGTACACCTTTCTATCTTTCATATTGTTTTAGCAAACCTAGTACTGGATGATTTGGCAACACATAGCCTTTACATCGATAAGCTTGCTCGTCTTCTTGAAAAACAAGTTCCCTCAAGATTGTATCATTTTTTAATGTAGATAACAGCTTACCACCTGTTTGTGGAATCAAGGCATCGTAAGGAATCATTGTGTGTAATACTTGCTTTTCAATTTCTATTTTTAATTGTAAACGATCTTCTTCCTTTAATGCACTCATTAATATGCAATTTGTCACAGTAGGAATAAAGTTCGGATGCTGTTCATCGATTTTATTATAAACAGTGAACTGTGGAAGATGATCCATTTGTAGTTCTTCTAATAAATGCTGTACCGTTTTTTGATGCTGATCATAATCGGGATTTGATGCATCCACAACATGAAGGAGTAAATCTGCTTCTTTAACTTCTTCAAGCGTTGAACGAAATGCGGCAATGAGAGTTGTTGGCAAATCTTGAATAAACCCAACTGTATCAGTTAGTAACGCTGAATAACCACTTGGCAGCACAAATTTTCTTGTCATTGGATCAAGTGTGGCAAACAATTGATTCTCTTCATATGAATCAGCAGAAGAAAGACGATTAAATAATGTTGATTTTCCTGCATTCGTATATCCGACAAGCGCAATTTGAAATGCTTGATTTCTTTTCCGGCGTTCACGATAACGTTCCCGATGATGAACGATCGTATTAAGCTGCGTTTTAATTTCAGAAATTCTACGGCGAATATGACGGCGATCAGATTCTAATTTCGTTTCACCTGGACCTCTAGTTCCAATACCTCCTCCCAATCGTGATAAATCAGCCCCTTGTCCACCTAAACGGGGCAAAAGATACTGTAATTGAGCAAGTTCTACTTGTAACTTTCCTTCTTTTGATCGTGCTCTTTGCGCAAAAATATCTAATATTAATTGTGTTCTATCTATTACTCTGCTTGAAAAATGTTTTGCTAAATTACGAAGCTGGCTTGGTGAAAGTTCATCATTAAAAATGATTAAATCTACTTCTAACTCTTCCTCAAGCGCCTTAATTTCCTCAACTTTCCCTTTTCCAATATATGTCGAAGCATCCACTCTTTCTCTATTCTGTGTCACTTGCATGACAACTGTTCCTTGAGCGGTCTCAGTTAATGATTTCAGTTCATCCATTGAATATAAAAACCGCTCCTGATGATCATTCAGCTGACATCCAACAATAATCACTTTCTCCTTTAACATCTCTTCATTCATGATATCACCTATCTTCGTTTCTTTAATCGCTTATTTGTATCTTACCAAAAAAAGTCAGCCTTTCAAAAAAATAATGAGACTGGGACAAAAGTTCATTAACTAAAGAAAACCCGAATATTGCACTCCAACCCCGCTCTGGCAATAACCTTCGCTTTCCGCGGGCGGCTGGTGAGCCTCCTCGTGTTCATGCACTGCGGAGCCTCACCGATGCCTATCCTCCCGCAGGAGTCTACGTCTATTTCCAGAGCTGATTTGTGCAATGTTCGTCTTTAGCTAACTACTTTTGAGTTTTATCCCAGCCTCATTCTAACCCACTAATCAGTAAAAATTAAATCGTTACTGCGTAATGTCATTAAATCATGACGATCATAGTGGTTGGCCATCAGCAATCTCATCGCTTGTGTCCGCACTGATTTTTCAATAATATTCCGTACATATCTTCCATTTGAAAAACTAATTGGATTTAACGTTGTTTTCACATAAGAAAGATGATCTCTTAATTTCCGCTCTGCATCATGACTTAAAATATATTCTTTTTCTTGCAACATCCGCCTTCCAATCTCCATTAATTCATCAACAGAGTAATCTGGAAAATTGAAAACGATCGGAAAGCGCGAATGCAATCCCGGGTTTAAGCTTAAAAAATAATCCATTTCGTCAGAATAGCCAGCTAATATTAATATAAATTCATGCTGTTTATCTTCCATATGTTTGACAAGTGTATCAATAGCCTCTTTCCCAAAATCTTTTTCTCCCCCTCGGCCGAGAGAATACGCCTCATCAATAAAAAGAATACCGCCGATCGCCTTTTTGATTAAATCACGAGTTTTTTGAGCTGTGTGACCGATATATTCCCCGACTAAATCGGCCCGCTCCGCTTCAATTAAATGTCCTTTTGATAAAACATTCATTTTATGAAACAACTTTCCAATTAATCTTGCAACCGTTGTTTTTCCCGTACCTGGATTCCCTTTAAACATCATATGCAATGCTTGTTTCCCTGTTTTTAATCCCGCTGATTCCCGCTTTTTATTGATATAAATCCACGCGTATACCTCTTTTACCATTTTCTTAATGTCTTCCATACCAACAAGCGAATTTAGTTCATTTTCTATTTCCATTAAAATCTCATGCTCCGCTGAAATTGGCTTTGGAACTACTTCAATCTCTTTATTGGAACGTATGGTTTCTCTTTTCTGTGAATTTAATACAATATTAATTTGCCCATTATTTTTCATTCTGATCGGTTGATCCAAAGCAGTCACCTCACAATCTAAAAACAATATACGCTTGAAAGGACCAGAGAGTGACAAATGCCTAGTTGAAAATAAATTATTGCCATCTGATCATGTAATGTCGAATCCCTTTAAGGACATGTCTAATTTTGTATAACGTTCGATTAGATGGTCATTTTCTCATATATATGCAGGGAAAATGTCATTTTTTGCGCTTTCCCGAGAAATAATCATCTACCCTATTTTATTCTGAAGCATGCACAAACATGACAACATAAATAGTGCTGATCACTACTGATGTTTTTTTATAAATAAGGCTTTGTGCGTTAAATCGATCGTTTACAAGGAGATATTGTGATCTTTCATTGTATTCTTTGTCTGCATTCTGATGAACTGAGTCATGAATAAACTCATTTCAAATAAAAATAAAAACAGGACAAATCCAATTCCAATTTTCACGAAATATTGCTTCATTACAATAATAAAAGGAGTATCGAATGATATCTGAGCAGTGAAAGTAAAAAACATACCAAATGTAAAGTTACGGACCCATTGTGAAGGCTGATAGCAAGCTATTCCATTCCTCCAACCATACCGGCCAATTCGCTGGATTGCTCTTAGGATTTCAGCACTCTCTACTAGTAAAAATAAGAAACATGTTAATATCCAAATAAAATAAACAAACATACTTGAAAACGAGCGGCTCATCAACATGGCAAGTCCTGTAATCGACACTGCCCCATGTATTATGCAGTTTGTATTTTGCCACTCTTTATCTAAAGAAAAAAGATTTATTTTTATTACCCTCATTATGATAATCGTGACATTGTATAAGTATAAAATCATTCCTGCTGTAATGAGTACTTCTGACAAAACTTTCGGGAAATCCGTTGAAAAAATAACGTTTCCTGCAATAACAAGTGATTGTGTTGATACACATGTCAACAATAGAATGCCATGCGCATTCCTCATTAAATCTACTTTTTTGAAAAACAGTAAATAATTTCTAATTGCAAGCATGATGTAAATGATCCAGAGAAAACATGCAATTATATAAAGGAAATATGTAAACATGACTAAGCGAGCAAGCTCTGTTTTAATCGTAATGATTGTAATTGAAGTCCCTGCAACCAAAGTACCGATAGCAAAACTATGGACAGGATCCTTTAAGTGAAAATGGTAAAAATTCCTTGTAACTAAATCTCCTATATATACGATTATTAAAAAGAATAATATTGAAAGTAAGCATGCGGTTAAAAGCCAACCGATCAAGTCATTTGCAATCCCGAGCCTATGAATGACACCACAAATTAGAATACCAAGTGCCATCACAACAGCCCCATAAGTTGCTGGTATAACTGGTTTATTTTTCTTTGTATAAATGAAATATAATATAAGAAAAAAACACACACTTAAAATCCAAAATACCATTAATCTAAGCAACCTTTCTCCACAATTATCCTTTTAATGCTAACGCTATATTTTCATTATAGTAACGACGCTATCATTTTTTTCAGTATAAAGTTTTTTACTTCATGCATGAAGTATATGAGCATCTGATTAAACAATAAAAGAACCCATTTCACAAATAAAAATGAGTTCTTTTATATAAAAATTTATGTTTACTTATAGTTAAACAATAGCGTGATATGATCAAAAATGACACAATTGTTTATTCTTCAACATTAATTTGAATGTTTTTTTGTGGAGTAAACGTTGAAATTGCATGCTTAAAGACAAGTTGTTGCTTTCCATCTGTTTCAAATAAAACTGTAAAATTATCAAATGCTTTCACTTGTCCGCGAAGTTGAAATCCATTCATTAAAAAGACCGTTACTACGGTACCTTCTTTACGTAATTGATTTAAAAATTGATCTTGGATATTGATTGCCTTATTCATTTTGTATCCTCCTCTTCTTTCTCTCTAACATTAAATATTCGATTTTAATTTGAGCTTTCCTGCTATAAAATCGGAAATCTCCTGAAATTTTTTTGTTTTTTCACTTTCATTTGTCATATCAAACCATTGTACATCCATTTTATTTCTAAACCATGTTAGTTGACGCTTTGCAAAGCGCCGTGTATTTTGTTTTAACTGCTCAACTGCATCTTCCAATGTTACCCGACCATCGAGATATGCATATAGCTCCTTATAGCCAATTGCTTGAATGGATTGAACATCGTGAATATTTCGCTCATATAATTTTTTCACTTCTTCAAGTAACCCTTGTTCCATCATCTGATCCACACGTTTGTTTATTCTTTCATATAACTTGTCTCTATCCATTGTTAATCCAATTAAAGCAATATCATATAGTGCTTCTCTTTTTTGCGTCTTTTGATATTCCGCAACTGTTTTCCCTGAAAAATGATAGATTTCAAGAGCTCTAATAACCCGTCTAACATTGTTGGGGTGAATCGATTTTGCACTTTCTGGATCATTTTGTTTTAAGAGCTGAAATAAGCTTTCTGCTCCTTCTTCTTTTGCTTTTTTTTCAAGATGGGTACGATACTCCTCATCACCTGAAATATCTGAGAATTGATAATCGTAAATAATGGATTGAATATAAAGTCCAGTACCGCCGACAATCATCGGCATCTTATTGCGGTTATGTATGTCGCTTATTTTATTGCGAACAAGCTGTTGGAACTCTGCAACTGAAAAAGATTCGTCAGGCTCTTTAATATCAATCAAATGGTGTGGAATATGCCCCATTTCCTCTTCAGAAATTTTAGCTGTCCCAATATCCATTCCTTTATAAACTTGCATCGAATCCCCACTAATAATCTCCGCATCAAATCGCTTTGCTAATGCAATGCTTAACTCTGTCTTTCCTACGGCTGTAGGTCCAATTAGTACAATTAATTTTTCTTTTTCCATTGCTTTCCTACCTTTTTATTTATAGGATCTATTACATGTTGTTTATTTCAATAAATATTGAAAGTGAACTCTGAGGTTTTTCCCTAATAAAAACTGAAATATTAAACAAACAAATCCTATTAAAAGAAATCCTTAATCATATCGTACCAAAAAGATTGTACAAATTGAACTTTTATCCATTATTTCCTATTTATTATTTTTTATTCACATTGACTTTTATCATTAAAATTTCATAAAAAGCTTAGTGAATTCTCATAATTGAATTAAACATTTTGGACAAACTAACTAGCGTAACCAAAATTTTGAAATGGAGGCAAGTGTTTATGAAAAAAATACTTTTCAGCTTAATGGTGATGATCACCTGCGCATTTATTTCTGTTGCATCTGTAGAGGCAAGTCCGGAACCAGAAATAAAAGGGCAGCCGCATCATCGTCTGATCATTAAACAAAGTGAATTAGATGCTCTATTGAAAAAGGGCTATTCCAAGCATGATATTTTTCACGCTCTTTTTATCTCTGAGCATAGTAAGCAAAAAACAACATTAGAAAATATTTTGCAATACCATAAACAACATCCATCTTGGAAAGAAACAGCAAAACATTTCGGAGTTGATATTGAAAAGATTAAGAAAGAGCATCGTGAGGCTAGAAATCGTTTTTACGCAACACACAAGGATAAAATTATAAACTATTTAGCGACTTACAATCATACTTCTAAACAGACAATCCAGAAATACGTATCCAAAAATGAAGATCTCCATTTCTTGATCTTTGCTTCAGCCATCGCTAAAGTAAGCAATAAAAATTTAGATCAAATTATGCGACTTCATCAAGAGGGTAAAAGCCCACATGAAATTGTAAAACAATTAAAGATTGATAGAGGAAAATTATTTAAAGAAATAAGAACGATCCACGATGGCATACAAGAACAAAAATAAAACGATTGCAACATTCAAAGCTATGATGAACATGAGACGGTTTTCATAACCGTCTTTTATTATGCAATGCAAACGCAAATGTAAACAATAAATTTCATTACTTAGATACATGATTTTTATTAAATATCTTCCGACTCACCTACTCGATATATAATTCTTTCTCTTTTAATGTATATTGGAATGAACCCAAAAATAAAATAACCAGTGTACTTGAATCGTTTCCTTCCATACACATCGAAATCTCCGTCTTCCCACACTCTTTTTTTTATAATCATTCAGTTCCTCCTTTTGATCTTTGTCTTGATTTATGCGTGTTGCGGTTATTTTATTCATCTTTATTTTGCAAAGATGCTGATGACATCACTTCTTTATATAGCTTCTTTCCTTCAAAAATAAGACTGGTATTTCCATATATATGTTGAAAAGGTTCATTCAACCTTCGTTAAAAATGTAAACCCTTTCTATTTATTTCTATTAATAGCTCGTTCACTTTATTATAATCAGGATAGTCCGGTAGTTCCGATTTCTGCATTGCTATTTTTAAATGATGGTCATACATTGTAATCATTTCGAGCGCTTCTTTAAACGAATAGTTTCCTTTTCGACACTCAAGGAGGAGTCTTCGATTTGAACGAAAAGTAGAAAAATCTCCTGTTTCTAATATTTCAATCGCACTTGTGATCAGTCTAATGCTATGCATAAAACATTTTGTATCGTATCCAAAACGATCAATTAAATCTTCTCTTCCCTGTGTTTTATTCTTTAATTTTTGAATTTGAGAATTTGCATATCCACGATATTTTTTTTCAATTTGCTTCGATAAAAATAAATGACGTTGATCTATAAGCGCCCTTCCTAACGGTGTGACCTTTAAATAATCTTGACGACGTACAAAGAGAATTTCAATATTGTTAGGAACTCCTTTAAGCGCATCCTTCACAAACTTGTTAATATGGATAATACTTATATCCACATCATCTTTTGTATTGCGAAAATTCTTTCCACCGCTTGTACTATATTCATTAAAGGACCCTAACCCTAAGTAAAATTCAATAGGAGGGATACAAATTCCTTTATAATCTTTATCCGATTCGTCCGTATTTGTTCCGTAGGCATAGCTACCTACTGGCGACAAAATGATCGTACGGTTTTCCAGCCATTCCCATTTTGATTGCTTTAAAGTTAACTCTGCCATTATTAAACTCCTTTAAGTTCATTTCCAAATAAAATTGAATAAACATATTTACAAAAAGCTTATCTCTATACATTAAATTACACATAAAATATGCCATTTTTTCACTAAAATACATCTTTAAAGTTCACAAAAAAGAGTAGTTGCCCCCCGAAATTTTGGGAATATGCATGTTCGTAATATCAGTAAACCTTCTCCCACAAATACGCTTTCTTGTCTGCGTTACAAAGCAATTGATCCTCTATGTCGGAGTCACTAACAAGGTTTTCCTCATTCATTTTCTTTAATGGACTTGCATATATTTAAGATAAAGTTGCTCATTCAGTATGAGATTTTGTGATTCGGAGGTCATTATGTTTTTTATATTTGAAAAAGCAGTATTCGGCATGGCTATATTAAGACTATTGTCTGGAACAATTGAGGTAACTGCCGCAATTCTTATGTTAAAATTTAATTCAATCGATAAAGCAATCATCATAAACAGCTCTCTCTCACTAATCGGTCCTCTCGTATTAATTTTAACAACGACAATTGGTCTTGTAGGAATTGTGGACAAAGTTTCTTTCACAAAAATTGTTTGGATTTTCCTTGGAGTTGGACTTATTTTTTATGGTGTTCGCTCATAAACAAAAGGCACAATCATCTTATTGTGAGTAGCTGTTCCTCACGATCCGTGTTGTCAATTAACGCGAACACAATTAATCGTGGGGAACTTAATGAGGGGAATATGTTTTTTTTATAAAATATTCCATGCTTCAGCAATTAGTTGAATTCCTTTTTCAATCTCAGACTCTGATAAACCGCCAAACCCTAATATTACTTTTGGCAACAATTCTTTTTCCACATCTGTATAATAAATGGATAGTGGATATATTTTCACCCCGACGTAGATGGCACTTTCAATTAACTCTTTTTCGGACATCCTGTTATTTACTTCTAAAACAATATGAAGCCCCGCATGTTCACCAATAATCTTTACATGACTCTTCATATATTTATTAATAGATAAAAGCAATACATGATGTTTCTTGCGATAAAGCGTCCTCATTCGATTCAAATGTCTTTCCCAATGTCCTTCTTTCATAAATTGAAAAAGCGTATCTTGATGGAGCCGGGAAACCGTCTGCTTATAAATCATGAAGCGCTCTTGATACTTGTTTAGTAAAGCAGGAGGTAAAACCATATAGCTAATACGCAGCGAAGGAATTAAAGATTTTGAAAAGCTTCCTAAATAGATGACATGTTCCCTTGCGTCTAGTCCTTGTAAAGAAGGAATCGGCTTGCCTTTGTAGCGATACTCGCCATCATAGTCATCCTCTACGATATATGCGTCTCTCTCTTCTGCCCATTTTAATAATTCAATTCTTCTTGAAATGGGCATTACCATTCCATATGGAAATTGATGTGACGGTGTAACATATGCGACATGTGCATCCGTATTGCTTAACAGGTGTACATCTATTCCATTGTAATCGAGAGGAATGAATGCTGTATTCACTCCTTGATCTTGCAATACTGTTCTAATCCGATGAAATCCTGGATTCTCTATTGCAAAAGTAAAATTTCTACCAATTATTAAACATAATAAACCAATTAATAATTGCGTACCTGCACCAATCACAATTTGATCTGGAGAGCATATCACTCCCCTCGATGCGAAAAGATATTTTGCTATTTCTTGGCGCAAATATGGTTCTCCTTGAGGATCACCATTGTAAAATAAATTTCCTTGCTCTCTATATAAAGACTGAACAGTTAGCTGCCTCCATAATGTAAATGGGAAATGAGCTGTATCTACCTTCCCCGAATTAAAATCAATCGTTGTTTGTTCATGTACTTTGATTACTTCCATTTTCGGCTCATTCATCTGATAAGGGGATAGATCTTCCTCCATCAATGTAACAAATAATCCTTGACGAGGTTTTCTTTCTATAAATCCTTCTGCACATAATTGATCATATGCTGCCTGAACGGTATTTAAACTAATTCCTAAATGCTGAGATAATTTTCGTTTTGAAGGTAATTTTTCTTTTGATTTTATTCTTCCCGCTAAAATTTCTTTTTTAATATAATTATACAGCTGTATGTATAAAGGCTGTTTTGCTTTTTTACTTAAATTTGGTAAGAGCTCATCCATTTAACATCAACCTTTTCTTATGCCTGATTCATTTATCCCATCTGTACTTTCGATTATACCAGTTTATCAGTCAATAGTTGAAAAGGAATGAAAAGTGGCAAAATAAGCATTTATTTCGTTTCAGCACATGTTGATATTAGATCCGACATCACCTTTATCCAGCATTCTACCTTCTAGTAATAAACGTTACGTTTAAGTTAAATCCAGCGTTTTCTATAATAGTTTATTCGTGTAATTTTTTGAAATCTAAATAAATAGCTTAACCGATATTTATTTTTCACATACAATATACTAACCTCACAAAAAGGAGGTGCGATATATGGGTGCAGAAACAGGCGGATATGGATTAGGTTTTGCTTTAATCGTTGTGTTATTTATCCTTTTAATTATCGTAGGTGCCTCATTCGTCGGTGGTTTGTACTAATAACCACAATATTTAGAAGGACAGAGTGTTCATCATTCTGTCCTTCACATTAATCGATGGATCTTCAATGCTTTTTCCCACTTCTTAAGTTATCCAACTCAAAAACTCTTTCCCCAACAGCTTGCTGTTGGGGGCTATTTGTCTCAACATACAATTCATTATTTCTTTACAGTTAAAATCAGTACATTCCCTTAAAGTTCACCTGTTTTAAACACGTATCATTCATGTCTGCCTATAATAGCTTCTTGTACTAACTTGTACAGGTAACATACAGTGTTTCAGGAGTATCGTTATTTAGAAGTATTGTTTCTAGCTTTGCTGACGATTACTTTTACTTAGGTTTGAAGATAAATGATCGGCCTAATTTCCCAATTTATCACTAACTCATTTTACTATTACGAAGTTCCGTTCAATTCCAACTTCACAACATGAAGTCATTCGCATAACAAATAAAAAAAGTAACATAATATGATTATCTAATAAGAGAAAATAAAGAAAGTCGAGGCTTAATATTTTGATACTTCCCTACTTAATAACTTTTCTTTTCTGGTTAATCATTATTTTCTCGAAAAAACATCTATCACTGTTGGAAATGTATACAACTTCATTTTTTTCATTATATTTCGAAAGCATTTGCAACATTTTCTTAGATTTAAAATATGATTATTTTGGTTATTTTCGTAAAGGTGCTGACTGGAGTATTCTCCCAATTCTTTTCTTCATGTATCCAGCAGTGAATATACTATTTTTGAACTTTTTCCCATTTCAATACTCTATATTAAAAAAAATACTATATATAGGCATTTGTTCGATGATATCCATTATGTTTGAATGGCTGTTTTTACATACTTCATTTTTTTACTATAATGGCTGGAAGCTATTATATTCAGCACTTCTCTATCCTGTGATTTTCATCATACTACTATCAAATTTGTCACTTATAAGAATGCTTTATAAAAAATCAATTCAGCAGCATGTCCACAAATAATCATAAAGATATCATTAAAAAATATTTCTAGTACATCGAGGTTTTCATATGCATATCATCTATGGTTTAGCTTGGTTATTAGCGGCATGGAAATGGGGTGATTGGAGAAATTCATCTCAGTATTATCCAACTTTTCTCTTTCTATCGTTTTGGGATTTATGCTATCAATTCTTACTATTTAACCATCCGATGTGGATCTTTAACACTTCATTTGATAAACGGCTATTGCCCAATCATACGTTTATTGTATTGTTTCGAATGTTTACCATATATTTATCTACCGTTCTAATTTTCCTTCATCACTTTCCTAATAAAGGATTGATTAAGAAAATCCTTTATATTCTATTCTTTGTCCTAATTTATTTTGGCATGGAGCTTATCAATCATTACGGTTGGAAGGGTATTAGTTACCATCATGGCTGGAATATATATTGGTCAGCGTTACTTGATACTGCTTTGTTTATTGCATTAAGAATTCATTTTAAACACTCTCCTTTCATCGCCTGGCTTTTTGGAGTAGTGTTCAGTATTACTTTATGGTTTATTTTCCAAATTTCTATCAGTGAATTAAAATAATACATTCTCCTCTACAGCTTTACTAACAGAAAAGTTTCCATACAGACGATTCTTACTTTCGCCGCCATACACTGAACAAAATTAACAATGGATGAACGATATTCGGTTTGAGCTTATGTTCAAAAAAGCAAGCCCCCTGAATATTAGATCGATGGGGGCTTCACTTTGAGATACCTCAATATTATTACTGTACAGATGCAAAATCCTCGGCGGCAAGGCAAAGATAATAAGATAAACCTGTTTGTTGTGATTCAAGCATATTCCTATGGAAATCATCATTTAAAAAGAAACGAGTTTGCATTGCAAAATCAGCTGCCTTTGTTTGATGTCCGTGATCATTTAAAAAATGAATATGCTTGTCTATCAGTTTGTTTATTCTCCCATCATTGTGCTTTATACCATTTTTCAATGCATCGGCCATCTTTTCTATAAAGCATTTTGCTTCTAAAGCTGATTCATTCATTTCTTGAACATCAATCTCATTTTTTTCAAGTAAATCATATTGATAATGTTCCTTTAAATATTCATTTTGCTCTTGTAATGCATCAGTCCATTCTTCTGAAGTATTGAATCCTTTAAACATTTCTTTTTGATCCATATGTTCTCCTTTCGCGGTGTACCAAATTGATTGATCAATTGTGTCAATTAAACGCTCCATTTTTTTTATACGAGATTGAAGCAACTTTTTTTGACTGTTCAAAATTGACAATCGATCATGTTCACCATTTAATATTTGTTTAATTTCTTTGAGGGGGAAATCTAATTCGCGGTAGAATAAAATTTGTTGCAATCGTTCTAATTCTTTAGTTCCATAAAAGCGGTAGCCAGCCTCATTCACTTTACACGGTAACAAAAGTCCAATTTTGTGATAATGATGTAAAGCTTTAACCGTTACCTTAGTAATTTTTGAAACCTCTTTTACCGTATATAGCATCTTTATCCACCTCACCACTGATTCTAACGTCTCCCCTAAGGGAAGAGTCAACCATTTTAGGATTATTTTTTTATGTAAAGTTTTTTATATATAAGCAGCATTGTAGCACATTCTTTTGCAGCAAAAAAAGGATGCCAATCAAAAAAAGCATTGGCATCCTTTTTTCACTTAATATAATTGTTTGTACTCTTTACACATTAGAATTGGAAAGTGACTAAAGGATCGGAATGGTACATAGATGACTTAATACCTATTTTGCTGTAAACAGACATATTTGTCTTTGTGAAACAATATAACGTATCAAGGGGGTGAAAAACATGAGCAAAATATTTTTAGCTTTTTCCGGTTTCTTGTTTTTCATTGTTTCCTTTCTCGCACTTATCGTAGCACTTGTTAAATAAAACTGTTCTTATCACCTGGTACTGCCATACCAGGTGATTTTTTCTTGACGTTTATATATTTATACATAACACAGCCGAAACATGACAAAAAAATGAATGTTAGTGAAAAATATCTACATTTTGAGCCAATCATGTTTAAAACTACAAATGTTTCAGTGCTTCTCTTCTGCTTAGTGCCTTTAATTCATGTTGTTCTACAAAGGTTCGAATTTTTTCAGGCTCAGTCTTTGCGTATTCCCGCAATACCCAGCCGATTGCTTTTTGAACAAAAAATTCGTTACTGTCTGCTCTTCGTAAAATATAACGAAAAAGAAGCTCGTCATCTGTTTCCAATTTATATTTAAGTTGAAAAAGAATGGCAGACCTTTGCAGCCAAATATTATCGCTTTCGATCCAGTTTTCGGGATATTGCTGAATGAGTTCAGGGAAAGTTTGAAATAAATATCCCATAATATTAGGAGCAAGAGCATCAACCGTATCCCACCATGATTTCGTTACAATCAACTTTTCTAGCCATTCCATATCAGTTGGTAAAAGTGTCTTTTTTACATTTTCAAGAATATCGAGCGCTGCTTTTTGGTATTCCCGATGCGGGAGATCCCATAGCAACAAAATTACTTCTTTTAATTGATTTCTAGCAGGTAATCCGTACTCCTTCATAAATTGTTTCGTTAATTTACGACGTATCGGCGTGCGAATACCTAGAAAATCAAACTGATTTCGTAAATACTCTCTAGACCATTCAGCATACTCGATATCCGATTGTTGAAAATATATGTTAATAAGATGCTGTATATATGTTTGTGCAGTATTAGACATATTGTGCTACCTCATTTATGTATATGAAAATACAATGATTTATTAATATTGTTTGAGACACCATTCCCGTGCTCAAATGGTCCTTCAGTTTTTTAAACGAAAATATAGATTAAAGCAGCATTTGCTCTTTCATATTATAACATTTTCCTATCTTCATTTGTTTATTCAACTATGTCTCTCTATGCGTTTTGAAAATAAAAAGCACCTTTCAAATTCTTGAATTCATTGAAGGCAAAACAATCTCACATATTTTTATTGTTAGTAAAGGACATGACCGCTTTTTAGCGAATCATAACAATAATATATTTTATTCAAGCGTTGCGACCTAAGGCAACGAAATCCTGAGGTGTTATATATGAAAGTAGTGATTTTAGATGATTGGGAGCAATTCCTTTTACATCATCCTAAGCTCGATATGTTAAAACAACATTTTGACGTAGAAATATATCATGATAAACCAACAGCCGAGGTCTTACTTCAGCGTATCATGCATGCAGATGTCGTAATCCCTATAAGAGAAAGAACGGCGTTTACGAGAGAGATGTTGGAACAATTAAAAAACATAAAACTCATTGCACAGACTGGTTCAGGTTTAGCGCATATCGATATGGAAGCTGCGAATCGCCTTCATATTCCAATCGCAACCACACCTGGTGGTTCCTCCTCGGTAGTTGAATTAATTGTTGGCTTCATGATTGCTTTTTCCAGACAATTGATCCTTCTTCATGAAGAGATAAAAAACAACAATTGGAAAGATGCTGTTGGAATTAGCTTAGAAAATAAAACAGTCGGTATTATCGGTTTAGGAAAAATTGGCACTGGTGTTGCAGAAATTGCAAAAACCTTTCATATGAATGTGATCTCTTGGGGACCACGGTTAACGAAAGAAAGAGCATTAAAACAAGGAGTGACTTACGTTTCTCTTGATAAGCTTTTACAACAATCACATTTTGTTGTAATTGCCGTTAGATTAGTTCCTGAGACGAGAAAGTTACTCTCCGAGCGCCATTTTAATATAATGAGAAAGGATGCATTGTTAATTAACACAGCTCGCGGCGAAATATTAGATGAAGATGCCCTAGTATTTGCTTTACAACAACGTCAAATTGGCGGTGCGGCACTTGATGTATATTCAAGCGAGCCACTTGTTCCTGAACATCCATTACTGCAATTGGACAATGTTATCCTATCTCCCCATATTGGCTGGAAAACAGATCACATTTTCAATCAGTTCTTAACAGTTTCAATTGAGAATATCATTTCATACTTTCATGATCACAAACCGATTAGAATCGCTAACCCCGAAGTATTAAAACGATAACTTACGAGCAAACGATTACACATTTTATATGGAGGAAATATAATGGAACGTCCATCTTCTCTAAAAGAGCATTTATATTTTTTAGAAACGCAGCTATTAAAGCCAGAAATTCGCAAATCGCAAAGTGAAATGGATAAATTCATTGCCGATGATTTTATCGAATTTACAAGCTCTGGTAAGAAAAAAAATAAACAAGACTGCTTAAATGGCCTTGCAGTACCAAAAATGGAATGTTTTCATTTTGCAATTAAAGAGTTGTCCTCTAATATCGTCCAAACGACCTTTGAAATAAAAGATCATACAAACTCAAAAGTGAGTTTAAGAAGCTCGTTATGGAAAAAACAGGCGGATGGAAATTGGCAAATAATTTTTCATCAAGGGACGATCGTGCAATCTTAACGTTGGTTCGCATTTCGCGGGCGGTCCGAGAGCCTTAGCATATGCCTTCAGACTTTCTCCGCTGATACGCTAATCTTGCAGAGTTCCTGTTACAAACGACGTATGCGCATAAAAAATAGCCCCAAATGATGGGACTATTTTCAATGCCACCTACGTCAGATCAACTTCATCCGAAAATTAAAGAGGTCTGTACGTAATGATAGTATGAAGCTATTTACTCGTTTTTATTCTTTATTATAGAATTTTGGTTTAAAATTGTATAAAACGCTATTCGATCACACTTTATTTATGCCTTTATTGATATCACTATAGCGATGCTTTAATGAAAATGATTACTACTATTCTTGAGTACTAATAAGGATTTCACAATATACTACACTTAAACATAAGGAAGGTTACATAATGAAAACACGTATTACTAATTTACTGGACATTAAATACCCGATTATTCAAGGAGGATTGGCCTATTTAGGAAATGCTGAACTTGCAGCGGCTGTTTCAAATGCGGGCGGTCTTGGCCAAATTACAGCTATGACATTATTTACACCGGAAAAATTGCGAGCAGAAATCCATAAAGTAAGAGAGTTAACAGATAAAGCCTTTGCTGTTAATTTTGCCATTGGTTCATACAATAAGGCATATAACGACTTGTTAGAAGTTGCCATCGAAGAAAACGTACATGCCATTTCCATTACAGGGGGAAATCCTCAGCCGATATTAGAAAGAATTAAAGATACCAATATTCACTCATTAGTGCTTGTTTCAACTGTAAGGCAAGCAAAAAAGGCAGAAATACTAGGTGCGTCTGCGGTTATCGCTGTAGGCCAGGAAGGAGGCGGACATATTGGTAAAGATGATCTTGGCACAATCGTGCTCATCCCCCGTATTGTTGAATCGGTTTCAATTCCGGTTATTGCTAGTGGCGGGATCGGTGATGGAAGAGGTTTCCTTGCAGCATTAGCACTTGGTGCAGATGGTATTGAAATGGGTACGCGTTTTATCGCAACTAAGGAATGTGTAGACGCTGTCCAAACTTATAAACAGGCATTAGTAGAAGGTTCAGAAATGGACACTGTCGTTATTAAACGTACATTTGGCACACCAGGTCGTGTAATCAAATCAGATTATACAATGAAGATTTTAGAAAGTGAACAGCTAGGTGCTACATATGAGGATTTAAAAGAGCGTATTAGCGGAAAAGCAAATCTTGCGTACATTTATGGGGGTGATGAAGCAAACGGGTTTGCCTGGGCCGGACAAGTAATGGGACTTATACACGATGTGCCAAAAGTAGAAATATTAATTGACACAATAATGAAAGACGCTTCATATGGGCTTTCACGCTTAACAAACATCTTAGGTAATGAGTAATAAAGAATATTTATGTTCCCAATATTTTTCCTATGGTTTTGCAACTAGATTTCGCCTTGCCTTTCATACATAAATATTTGAAAAAGTTAGTCTTTCTTTTAATGATGATTGTCTATACATTTTTGCTAACAACAAATATATTAATATGGAATCCAATTTTTTGATTGAAGGATGATGAAATTGCCAGCAATCATCGGAAGCACACAAATATTAAATGTTAGTGGCACAGCAACAGTAAGCTTTGGGGATACAGCTTTTATTTCACCAATAACAGTATCAAAAACAACACATGGTTCAGGAAGCAGCTCTACTGGCGGATTTATCATTAACAACAATTTCCTTAGCTTTAATAACACAATCGATACCGGAAACTTTAGATAGTCATTAAATGAAAATTATTGTGATTCACTATACATGAAGGGAACTCCTTCAAAAAGGGTTCCCTCCGTTTTTATTGTAGAGCCAATACATATTTTTGCAATGCGTAGGCTACACCATCCTCGTCATAATTCTTAGTCGTATATGTACTTTGCTGTTTAACCTCATCCTCTGCATTTCCCATCGCTATGCTCATCCCAGCAACACTGAACATTGAGAGATCATTTAAGTTATCTCCAATCGCTATAGTATCTTTTAATGGAATATGTAAATGATTGGCTAGATGTGTTAATGCATTTCCTTTGCTCACCTTTGTATGGGCAATTTCAAGCTTCGTTACTCCTGAAGAAGTAAGTGAAACGTCCTGTCTTTTCCCTAACAGTTCTTGTAAATACTGGAGACTTTCCCTATTAAAAGACAATACAAAAATTTTATAGATTTCAAGATCAGCGATATGGAGATCTTGAAAATGATCAAAATAATGTAAATGATGCTGCTGAAATTGAATTTCCATTTCTTTTGTTGCCCATTCAGACGGAAAGTTCAAATCTTTTTCTTTTAGTAATCGTATTTCTTCCCCAAGTCTTTCTTTTCCTTTACTTAAAATATAAACTCCTTCATTTGTATATAATTCGTAGTAATATCCTTTTGCCTCAAGCAATTGTAGAAGTTCTGTTATCACATGTTCGGGTATCATAAGCTTTTGAAGTACAGCATTGGAATCATAAGCTATTGCACCATTTCCCGTAATGAATGGACAATCAATTCCTGCATTTAAAAGAATTGTTTGCGTATCATGAAAAGATCGTCCTGAGCAAATTGCAACGATATTTCCTTGCTTTTGTACAGCCAATATCGCTTGTCTATTTTTCGCACTAATCGTACCATCCTCTGATAATAACGTCCCATCTAAGTCAATGGCTACTAATTTCAATCCATATTCCTCCTCTTCTTGCAATTTCATATGAAAAGTACCCTACCGTAAAATCATACAATCTTTGAATACATGCTTAATCAATTATGAAGCATAGATCATAGATGATGGTTCTCCAAAGCTTACTGCTTACTTTCCGCGGGCAAGCACCGAGCCGATTCGTCGCTGCGCTTCTGCAAGGTATCACCTTTCTTGCTTTTCCCACAGGAGTCGAGCGGACGCTTCTCCAAACTAATTGATTGTTTGCTTTTAAGATTTAGCTACCCTTTTTATATCATAACATGCTACTCCATTTCCGCAGAATGTTATGATTCTATTAAAACAGTTAACAAGAGTATTTGTAGATATGAAAAAAAGTATGACATAAGGTAGGCACCACACCGTTTATTAAAAGTCCCCATGCACGGATGTTACTATTGCCGCCACGCTTAAAGAAATTTGTAAATTGGACAAACCTCCATCGGATAATATGATTTCATTTATCTCTATTTTGTGATAAACTTCTATTTGGAATTTACTGACTTAAAAGATATCTATTTTAAAAAAGATACATATTGCGCCTTTATATCTATTAATCTATTAGTCTATTAAAAGCAATATTTGCTTTTAATAAATATATTATCAATAGAAGGGAATTATCGTTTTGAAAAAGGTCTTATCAATTTTTACTGCTTTTCTTTTGTCTTTTGGGATCTTAACAGGAACAACAGTAGTAACAGAACCTCTCCATGCTTCAGCTGCAACTAAACATTATTCATTAAAAGTAACGAGCTCAACATTAAATGTTCGCCATGGTCAGTATGCTTCTGTTACTGTAAAAGGTGCGCCGAAGTCGAAAGGACAAATATCGGTATATTATAAATCTGGCCGAAGCAAAGCAGCGGGACTACAGGCTAAAAAATCAACAAGCAAAGGCTATATTACATGGAAATGGAAGGTTGGCACTCGTACTACACCAGGTACTTACAATGTGTACATTTCACTTGGAGGGAAAAAGATCACCGCACATCTTCACGTACGTTAGTTAATGCGAGACTGGGACAAACTCAAAAATGGTTAGCTAAAGACAAATATTGTACAAATCAGCTCCGGAAAGAAAAGGATGTTTCTGGAGGGGGGTGGAACGCAATATTCGAGGTTTCTTTCTAATATCCTTTTGTCCCAGCCTCTTATTACAACAAAAACATGCCTATATACTATACCCATTATAAAGTTAGTTAACTTCATTACAACTATCTCTGAATCTCTCCTATGAAATAATACACTTTCTATTATATAATCAAATCAACCATCCCAGTTTTTTATCATTATCTAGTTAATCTTGTGTATCTCCATTATCTTAAAAGGTGATTGAATATGGTCGAAGAAAGAGAAGATGAATACTTAGAATTAATCCAAATTCTAGGTCAATTATTTGATGAATACTATAGTACGAATGATCCACGACGAAAAGATTCCATTAGGAAAGAAATATCACTGATAGGATCTATTCTTGCGCCTGAATCCTCAACGGTAGATGTTGAATAATTCAGAAACTATTCGTTTTTGAAATGTTATAGAGAATGCAGTGCTTTTCTAATCCCCTTCATATGTCCGATTTGTTCATTACAATATTCTGTCACTAAAGCATCATCCATACATATGCTGGACTTATAGGGGGAATGCAGTATATGCCGTGGCAGCAAAAAATTAGACAATTAATGGGCAAACCGATAGGAATTTCTTTATCAAGTGGGCAAGGAACTTCTGGCATTCTATGTAGTGCATCCGACGGAAAATTATATGTGATGGAGTATTTGTATCAATCGCAGTTTGCACTAAAACACTACGATTACAATATGATTCACGATATAAATGGGTTTCCTTCCTGCTATAACGAACGGACACTATATTAATGTTATAGCAAATTTTTAAAGATATACGAATAAAATGAATTTCTTACATGCCACTGATCTGGGTAGTTTTCAGTTGCATGTTTTTCTGATCCCAAACTGAAATAAAAAGTCCTCACCTTATAAAGTGGGCAAAAAATAAAGAAGAAGACGTTACAAACTTATATGTATTTGGTCACTATAAAATTTATAAATGAATATGATGATAATGTTTACTTTTCATACAATTACTATGTTGCGATCTAAACATCTTTCTCTCATCATTATATCGAGGCTGGAACAAAATTCAAAAGTGTTAGCTAAAGACGAGAGGAACATTGCACAAATCGGCTCCGGAAAAGCGAAGGACAGTACCGAAGCGGGATTGGGCGCAATATTCGGGGTTTCTTTAGTTAATATCCTTTTGTCCCAGCCTCTTCGTTTTATCACAAACAGCAATGATAAAGGTGATGATTAATTCTCTTTATCTTTAATAACTTGTAAAGAAGAAGTTTCACCCGTTTCTACAATATGTTTAAGGATAGACAATTTATTATTCCAAAATCGCTCGTAATAGAAAAGCCATTCTTTTAATTCAGCTAGCGGTTCTGGTTGTAAACGATACAGCTTTTCTCTTCCCTTTTTCCTGCCGCTAATTAATTTTGCATCAGAAAGGATATTAAGATGCTTTACAATCGCTGTACGTGTAATAGGAAAATGAGCGGTTATTTTTGAAATTGGCAATTCCTCTTTTTCACTAAGTAATCGCAATACCTCTCTACGAGTCGGATCTGCAATCGCCTGAAAAACGTCATATTTTTCAGCAGACATTATCCCTCAACAACCTTTTTAAAACGCTCACTAACAATCTTAATCCAGCCTTGTTGCATTGTGTCATAAATATTTGAGCTTTTCTTATTTGCTTTCGGTACAATGACATCAGGCTCTTTCCATCCACCATGAATAAGCGTAAATTCCGTCCTATGCTCATCGAGCTCATTCAAAATGAAAGAAATAATCCAGCCTTCAGTATCCCATAAAAAAGATAGACGATTAGGGGCCTGTATCTCTGTTACTTTACATGGCGACGGGCCAAATGGTGATTGTATGTGGAACTCATGTCCAACGATAGGTTGAAAATCATTTGGCATAAACCAAGATGCAATCCCTTCCGGAGTCGATACTGTCTCCCAAACTTTTTGAATTGGCACATCAACAATAACTGTTTGTTTAATCTCCTGTAAGTTTCCTTGATTATTGGTTTCCATAGTTTTTACTCCTTTTCACACAAAAATAACACCCATAAGTGTTATTTTTAATATATGTTATGTTTTATTCGCTGTCAATTAAACTTCATCATGTTTTTCCTAATAAAGCGGTCTGAAAGAATCATCTGTTCATCACTTTCATACATATAAAGTTTTACTTTGCATAACATGCATTTAAAATATATCGTTGCAATAATAAAAAACCCCCTATCGATAAGATAGGGTTAAAACATTATTAAAGAAGTACCTCCCTGATTAGAGGTATATGTAAAGTAAGCACATTAACTGTAATACCCGCATTTAAAATTGTTAAACATCATTGACTAAAAAATAAAATTTCTTTTAATCTCTATCATTGATTATACTTAAAAAAACACGAACTATATACTAAAGGAGCGCTTAAAGCTTTAATCTCTTCCTATATTTAACAGTATACATATTATTATCAGCAAGCGAGAGCAATTCATCAAACGTCTGTGCATCATCAGGAAAAGTAGCCTGTCCAATTGATAAATCAATTATGTTTTTGAACTCTTCTCCCATTTCATTAAAAAACGTTCGTTCTATTTCTTTACTAAAAGCCTCTGCACTTATTTTATCCATATCAGGAGCAATAATAAGGAACTCATCTCCGCCCCACCTAGCAACAATATCGGAACTTCTAATATTCTTTTTAAGACATTCTGCAATTTTTTTTAAAGCCATGTCCCCTTTATAATGTCCAAATGTATCGTTTAATTTTTTAAAATGATTCACATCTATTACTAATAGTGATACTTTTTTCGTTTTCGAACTTGCTTTTTTAAGGATTTTAGGCACAAAGTTATCTACAAATCTTCTGTTGTACAATGATGTTAAAAAATCTTTTTCAGAAAAAAATTTTAAGCGATCATAAAGTCCACCTACGTACCATGCAATAGCTGTGAAAGCTAAATCAAAAATATAATCTAAGCTATCGTTATCTAAGCGTAATATTATTTCTATCACTGATGCCGTAACTGATAAAAGTAATAAATATACCCTTCCTCTATACTTCATAACCTACTCCTTATAAATATAATGAACTAATTAGGATGTTACTCATTAGCATTATGTTATTTCTCATAAGCCCCAAAATGAACTTGGACAATAAGAGTGATATGTTTTATACTGCTTAAGTACCAAGGAGGTCGACATCATGCCAAGAACAAAACATTCAAAAGAGTTTAAACTTCAAGTGATCAAAGAAGCTACAGAGACAGGCAATAAGACTTTAGTGGCTCGTCGATATAATCTAAATGCAAACATGGTAAGTCGTTGGTGTACCGAATACAAAAATGGCCATTAGGGTGATGTAGATGTTGCTGTTTTACCAGATCTTGATGCAAAAGAATTATCAAAAGAAAACGAGAAACTAAAAACATTATTAGGCGAAAAAGACCTTGAAATTGCAATATTACGAGACCTTATAAAAAAGAAAAACCCTCACTTGCTGAAAAACTTGAAGTAGCTGACAAATGGATTCAAAAAGGCTACTCCATATCAAAGGTGCTAAGAATCATTGGTATTCCTCATTCCACCTATTATTATCAAAAAAACTACCGTGTGGAAGAGAAAAAAGTAAGTGAGGGGCGTCCAGCACCAGGTTATTCCTTCAAAGAGGACGGTCAAAAAGTATCAGACGAACAGATCAAAGAATTTCTACTTGAAGAGATTGCAGGCGATGGCTACAACTATGGCTATCGCAAGCTTACTAAGGTCCTTCGACGAAAATATAACCTTAAAATTAACAAGAAAAAAGTTTACCGATTATGCAAGGAATTAGGCATTTTACGCCCACAACGCCAAAAGAAAGTCTCATACCCTAGAAAACTAGCACGAAACCGCATCATAAAAGGTTCAAATCAATTATGGGAGGCAGACATAAAGTATGGGTTTATCGAGGGTGAAGACCGATTCTTCTTTGTCATGTCCATAATCGATGTCTATGATCGAAGTATTGTGGACTATCATGTTGGCTTGAGTTGCACTGGAGGTGACGTGAAACAAGCGTTGCAGCGAGCTTTGTTTAAACGCCAACAATTCGATAAGCTGGAAAAACCTGTGATTCGAACAGACAATGGACCACAGTTTATTTCCCATACTTTCGAGGAGTTTTGTGAAAATTATAAAATTGAACACGAAAGAATTCCACCAAAAACACCGAATATGAATGCCCATATAGAATCATTTCATAGAATTTTTGAGGATGATTGCTTATCGAGATGGCAATTTGAAACGTATGCACAGGCTTATGAGGTTGTCACTGAATTTATGGTTTATTATAACGAAAGACGCATGCATTCTAGTATTCTAGACTTGTCACCAAAGGAATTTTATGAAAAACACATGCGGGAAAAGGCGCAAGTCAAAGAGGTTCGGGTTTAACCCTCCCCTTTCCATTTTTCTTCCTTTTGTCCCGAAATAAAAAAAGCTATTTCTGGAATGGAATCAAGGGCGACGATAGTCGGGCGAAGCCTTTACCCTTGGTGGAATGGAAGAAATGGCTAGACTCCCAAAAGGACAAAAGGAAATGAAAAACAACGTAATTTTAAGAATAAGCTAGATTAAGAGAGATATTGTCCAAAATTCGGGGGTTAATCCGATTTTATGAAGTTTCTTATTAATATTTCTTTATGTCTATTCAATTATAAAACAATTATAACTGTTCCTTAAAAACTTATTAGATTAAAGGCTTTCCTTTTAAGACTAGTAAAAAAAGCCTGGAAAATTCACTCTTGTAAAATATTGCTTCACATGAATAAACCAAGCGCACATTACTTAACAATAGTAAATGTTTAAAACCAATAAAAAAAGGATTTTTCGTAAAACAATCGAAAATTACTTTTAAGAGTTGAAAGAAAGCTAGATTTTTAATCAATAGTAACATGTTTTTTAGAAAGGAGACAGTGATGTTTACACATATGACAATCGATTTAATAATTAGATTAGCTGTAGCAGGCTTGTTAGGGGCGGGCATAGGATTAGAGCGAGAGTTCCGCTCTAAGGAAGCTGGTTTAAGAACTCACTTTTTAGTTGCAGTTGGTAGTGCTTTAATTATGTTAGTTTCTAAATATGGATTTTCCGACATTATTCAAAAACATAATATTGTCTTAGATCCAAGTAGGGTTGCCGCCCAAGTCGTTAGTGGAATTGGTTTTTTAGGGGCGGGTACTATTATTATTAATAAACAATTTGTAAAAGGATTGACAACTGCCGCAGGTATATGGGCTACCTCTGGAATTGGACTATGTGTTGGTGCAGGAATGTATATTATTGGAACTTGTGCTGCAATTTTAGTTCTTATCGGATTAGAGATCCTTAGTAGAATTTTCAAGAGTAAATTGCAACATCCGGTTACGATTGAGTTAGAACTAGACCGCAACGATACAATTGAAGCGATTTTTGCAGCGCTTAAAGCGAATCATGTTGAAATCTCTCTTTATGATTTTAAAGAGAATCTCATAGATGATCATCAAATCTTTACATACAAAATAAAGGGAAAGATCAAAACAGAATGGCAGGCAACTCAGCTGTATTCAAGTTTACATTCAATTCCCCATATAAAAGCGATAAAAATTGAATAATCACATAGCCTAGATCGTTAGCGGTGAGACTACTGCGGGAAAAACGTACAAAAAGAAGCCCCAAGAGGAGATGCTTTCGGACCCGCCCGCGGAAAGGGGAACCTCTAGAGCAGAAATTAATATTCAATTTCAAACGAACCAACGTCACATTTTACCTATGTTGGCGAAAAAATAGGTAAGATAGAAAAATAAATAAACGCTAAAAAGCTGAACTCATGGAACGGCTTTTTAGCGTTTTTATCATGCTCCAAAAATTTATTGATGAAACAATACATGTGTGATACATCACTTATGCTTAAATTAAGTGTACATATTGTGAATCAATTTTAGCTTTTGACTGCTTTAGGTTGCTGATGAAAATCCAGTCCAGAATGAACTTCTTCAACGTAGCCAGCCCGAATAACAAAGTCACCGAAATGTTCGCCTTCTTTTCTCTCCTTAGCATAATGAAGAAGAATCGGACGCAGTGTATTTAAAATTTCAGCTTCGCCAATGTTTTCTCGATACAGACGACTTAAACGATTGCCTGTAAAGCCACCACCCAAATACATATTATATTTACCAAGAGCTTTCCCTATAAAGGCGATCTCTGCTAAAGCTGGACGTGAGCAGCCATTTGGACAGCCAGACATACGAATAACAATCTCTTCTTCATGTAATCCAAATTCATCTAGAATACTCTCAATTTTCCCTACAAGTGTTGGGAGATATCGCTCTGATTCAGCCATCGCTAGCCCACAAGTAGGAAATGCTACACAAGCCATTGAATTTCTACGTAAAGCAGAGTAATGCTTTCCGTCGGTCAACTTATACTTTTGAACTAATTGATCTATTGTCTCTTTCATATCATCTGTTACATTTGAAATGATGACATTTTGGTTCCCTGTGAGACGAAACTCACCAGTATGGACTTTAGCAATTTCCTTCAGGCCTGTCATCAGCGGATAGTCTTCAAAGTCTTTAATTCGCCCATTTTGAATGAATAAGGTGAGATGCCATTTTCCATCACCTTTTACCCAGCCATAACGATCGCCATTATGATCAAAATGATAAGAACGTGCTTCCTGAAGGTCCCATCCCAATCTATCATTTAGCTCTTGTTTTATCCAATCAAGTCCTCTTGCATCAATTGTATATTTAAAACGAGCATTCTTCCGATTCACACGATTACCGTAGTCCCGTTGAATCGTTACAACCTTTTCAGCTACTTCAATTACTTTATCAACTGGGCAGAATCCAATGACGCGGGAAACTTGCGGATATGTCTTCGGATCACCATGCGTCATCCCCATGCCGCCGCCAACAGCAACATTAAATCCTGCTAGCTTACCTTGTTCCAAAATCGCGATAAAACCTAAATCTTGAGAGAAAATATCGACATCGTTTGAAGGTGGAACCGCAATACCGATTTTAAATTTTCTTGGTAGGTATGTAGATCCATAGATTGGTTCTGAGTCTTCTACTTTTCGACTGTCAATAATTTTCTCATCTTCTAACCAAATTTCATGATAAGCGGATGTATTTGGTAGTAAATGATCACTTATCTTTTTTGCCCACTCATAAACCTCTGCATGAACATCGGATTGATACGGATTAGGATTACACATTACGTTCCTATTGACATCACCG
Source organism: Heyndrickxia ginsengihumi (assembly GCF_011008565.1). Lineage (GTDB taxonomy): Bacteria > Bacillota > Bacilli > Bacillales > Bacillaceae_C > Weizmannia > Weizmannia ginsengihumi. The sequence goes on along the minus strand of NZ_JAAIWK010000015.1, from coordinate 28,932 downwards.
CATGCTGCCAATGTAGTCATCAGCGCTTCATTCATTTCATAGATAGCCTTTTTCAAATTCCACTTTAAAATCCCATGCATTTGAAAAGTTTGCCGTGTTGTCAATTTCAATGTTCCGTTTCCATACTTATGTGCAAGATCATCCATCACAAGCCATTGTTTTGGTGTAGCTACACCTCCCGGAAGACGGACACGAACCATAAATTGATAAGCTGGCTCCAATTTCTTGCGGCGACGCTCATTACGAATATCGCGGTCATCCTGCTGGTAGCTTCCGTGAAATTTTAACAATTTATTATCATTATCGGAAATGGCTCCAGTAAGAGGATCCTGCAATCCCTCTGCAATTGTACCCCTTAAAAAATGGCTGTCTTCTTTAATCTGTTCAAGTTCATCAAGCTTTCCTTTCTGAACAGAAATATGTCTGTCGTCCATATTCCTTCTCCTTTCCATCTCCGCGTTTTCATTAATAAACATCGCGTTGATAACGCTTTTGCTTGCGCATTTGCGTTAAATATTCTTCTGCGTTCTCACGGCTCATGCTTCCTTCTTTTTCAAGAATTTGGATCAGTGTTTGATGAACATCATGAGCCATGTTTTTCTCATCACCGCATACATATACATGTGCTCCATTTTCAAGCCATGAATAAAAGTCCTTGCTTTTCTCAAGCATTCGATGCTGGACGTACACCTTTTTAGCTGTATCACGAGAAAAGGCAACATCCATTTTCGACAATACCCCTGTTTTCAGCCATCTTTGCCAGTCAAGCTGATATAGGAAATCTGTAGAAAAGTGCTGATCGCCAAAAAATAGCCACGAATTTCCGGTAATTCCTTCTGATTCTCTTTCTTCTAAAAAGGAACGAAAAGGGGCCACTCCTGTACCAGGTCCAATCATAATGATCGGAGCATCTTTGTCAGTAGGAAGTTTAAAGTTCGGGTTTCGGTGGATATAAACGGACAAACGATCACCTAGATTCACTCGTTCTGCAATTTGTCCAGAGCAAACTCCCCTGCGTGTTCTGCCATGTGCACTATAACGAACTGAACCAATCGTAAGATGTACCTCATCAGGATTTGCCTTATAACTGCTTGCAATAGAATAGAGGCGAACAGGCATTTTGCGGAGAATCCTTACAAATTCAATTGCTGGAATTTCCCGCGGTGGAAAATCTCTTACTAAATCAAGCAAGTCTCTGCCAACTAAATAGGATTTTAACGTCTCTTCTCTCTCTGGCTCTAACATTTTTATTAGTTCGCTATTCCCGAAAATCTCTCCTGCCTGTTTAAGCAACGGCTTTGTTAATTTTGAAATTTCAAAATGGGATAACAATGCTTCACGTAGTGAGCGTGATTCTCCTTGCTTATTAATAGGAACTTCCTCTTCAGCATTCCATTTTAGCTGTTTGATAAGCTGATCAACTAATTGCGGGTCATTTTCTGGGAGAATACCTAGACTGTCTCCAGGTTCAAATGTAAATCCTGCTCCTTCTAATGACAATTCAAGGTGGCGAGTTTCCTTATTTGATCCGCGCCAGTTTAAATTAATATTCTCCAATATTTCTGCTTGAAAAGGATTTGATTTTGAATAAGTAGATTTTTCACTTGTCGACAGCTGATTTGCTATAGAAACTGTAACAGCCGAAACTTGTGACTCTCTTGCTTCCTTTAATTTACCTAGAACCCCTTCAATCCACTCAGCAGCCGGTTCTTCAAAATCCACATCACAGTCAACACGCGGATAGAAGCGAGTACCGCCTAGCTCTTCTAGACGTTTATCAATGTCGCGCCCGGTTTTACAGAAAAACTCGTACGATTGATCACCTAACGCAAGCACGGAAAAACGGACGTCCTCTAATTTCGGCGCTTTTCTGCTATGCAAAAATTCAAAAAATGATAAAGCATTATCTGGAGGATCTCCTTCTCCATGTGTGCTTGTCACAATGAGCAAGTCTTGGACTTTTTTCAAATCTTTCTGTTTAAAATCATCAAGTGAAGAAGAAGTAACCTTGAATTGATTCTCTTCTAACTTTTGAACAATCGTTTCCGTAAGTGATTGCGCATTGCCAGTTTCGGATCCAAAGAGAACTGTCACTTCTCTCACTGCAGTTTGCAGAGAGGATGAAGCATTCGGTGCTGTGCTCTTCTCATTTGAAGAATCCGCAGTCAATGGATATGCCAAATATCCACTCAGCCAAATTTTTTGTTTATCTGTTAATGTTAATAGTAAGCGATTCAAGTTTTCGACTTGTTCTTCACTAAAAGGACTATTTTTTACAGTTAAATGCAAAGTTCCTCACCTCACTAGAATCTCTGTTATGATCATTGCTTATAGATGTTGTTCAGATCAAAAAGACCTTACCTAATATACATGCACCTCCTTAAGTAAATCCAAATAAGCAGAGATGCATACTTGGATATTTCGCAATGAAACTTTGAATCTCATATTAAACAAGAAATTTACCTGTTTATTATTATTGATAAAATCTGTATTTTCTCATTTTTAAACAGCTATTGCTCTCTTCTAACACCATAATGCAAATTGCATATGTATCTTGTTTTTGACTTTTTCTTGTCCAATCGTCAAGAATTCAGTTTTAAACTTTAGTGCGAATAGCCCAAATGCTTGTAAACATCAAAAAACTCTTCTTATCACATGAAAGATAAGAAGAGTTGATTATGAATACTCCATCAAATCTTCTTATCTTTCAGACTATTGTCTGCAGGAATTGGCACAGTGTTTAGAAACCTGTTGCCGAGGCTTCAAAGGGCCTTTCCCTCCACCTCTCATGATAAGAATGTATAGAAAATAAAATATTTTGAAATCGTTGGAAATAATTATACATTTAAAAAAACATATTCGTCAATAAAAATTTGACATTTTCCACATAGTACCCGAGCTTTTTCATCCCTTTTAATGAAGGATATGGTTTTGCATGCATTCCAATCTTTTCCTTGTAGACGCTTGTTATACGCTTACGGATCCGCACCTAGCCGCTCTTCCCGCAGCAGTTTCACACCTTCCACTTCAATTAAACACTATTAAAATGCAGTAAAATTCCTTCTCGGATTGAATAAGCACCCTAAAAGAGAGCTCTGAATATCTTTCTTTAGGGTGCAAATCATTCATCGTCAATTTATTTCTTTTGCTTTTCTCTATTGTATTTACTTCTGTAAGACATGATCCCTCAAGCAAATAGTCTTGCTTTATTCGTGCATTTTATCGCGTTAATTTTTGTTGATCCAATGGATTGATTCGACTTCACAATGGGGATGGAAATTAGATTGAAGCGCTTTATATTCAGCTTCTAATTCCGAAAGGGTCAATTCAAATAAATGTTTTCCTTCTTTTTTGTAAATATCAAAAGCAATTAACTTATTTATAAGTTCGTTACGTCTATTTTCTACTGCTTGATGTAATTTACCCATTTGTTCCACTCTCCTTTGAAAAAAGTTAATAAAAAAAACCTTCATCAGATAAGAAGAGGTTTTCAAATGAGCAATATCCTCAACTTATCTTCAAAGCCATACGCTTATTGGAATTAGCACCGTGTCGATCGATCGGTTGCTGAGGTTTCATAGGGCCAAATCCCTCCACCTCTCTGGATAAGTTATTTTATTATCATTTATCATAAATCATATAATCCCTATTTGTCAACTAAGGATAATTTAATTTATAGTGCTAGATAGTTTTTTAGGTTACACAGATTGCTGGTCAGGAATTATAGAAAACGAACAAATGATCATTTGTTCGTGGCGCTGGGGATGCTCTCTCCTCCATAAGCATTATGGCCTTCGAAATGAACAATTTTAACTGCTCCTACATCGACTTCTTTTCATTTCGAAATCTCCTCTTCCATAAGTAAAAATGCTTTTGTTTATCTAATAAAGTAAGAATATTTCCATCACGCATATAAAATTCCTCTATATTTGAAAAAATTTTACTGTAATCATAGCGTTTAGTTCACATTTACTGCTTTCTTTGCCTATATCTATAACTAGGAGGGTTTTTCTTTTTACTTATGGTTATTACCTTTTTTGTTAATGTCATTGCATTTATCGTTCTTATCATTATTTACAACTTATTCATCTACTTTGAAAAGCACCACTTCAAAAAGAAAAACTAATTATATACAGCTATCCTTAACTGCTTGACTCCTATGCCATTCATTGTGTAGATTGTAAATTAAACTTTAAAACCGATACCCCTTAATAATTTGATCATTATTGTTCCTGGATTACTTTTGTAGGCTACTTATTTTATTTCAATGGTATTTACTAAAGCTTTATCGATACTAGAGAACGAAAAAAAGGACCTCTCTCTGAACAAAGAAGTCAACATATTATATGTAGTTTACGAAAGCTTTTTTACACCCGCTCACTTGTCCATACTGGAAATTAAATTTTCAAAATATTCCATCAGAACTCATCACCCTATTTTATGCAATCCCTTTCATTATTCAGGCCCATCCGATTGACGAAGATTCGATTCGATTTTACATATCCACTTGTAAAATAATACTAAAATGACTAAAAGAATAGGATCCAAAATAACCGTATACCATATTTTCCACCAGCCATAATGAAAATAGCCAAAAGGTTCTGGAAGCAGCACCGTTAATTCATAACATATTAATCCAATACTCCAAAGCAAAATATAAAGTATTCTTTTTCTAAGCTTTTTTCTAAATGGGTACCAGTTTAAAAATATAATATTGACAGGTGGAACAATTAATAAGTGTGGTAGTTGACCAAGCCACTCAATTTTTTTAGTAAAATACCAATATCCATAATACTTAAATTCAACAAAAAGATCGAAAGTCATCTGAAAGGCGTTTGTAAAACACCAAATATGTACAGTCTGATTTGTTGTTAAACGTTTATTCATTGTAAAGGCAATCCAGTTAAAGATGAAAATTGATAACAAAAGTACAATCATGTGCATTCTCCTTTGTATTCACAATTTCCATCTTTTTAAATTTTTATTCAATTCTATCAGAAATTCCCTATTCATACTCATTTCATCAGCTAAATTGAATGATATCGTTTTATTCCAGTGCTCTTATTTAAATCTCCTTCAAAAAAGAGCCCATTGCTTATGGACTCGTCTCTTCATTTCCATTTGGATTTATTTTTTTTTCTCAATGTTGCAGATCAGCTTGTAAAATACTAATAAAATAACTAAAAGAATTGGGTCCTCAATTGCCGAATGCCATATGTTCCACCAGCCATAGTGAAAGTATCCATATGGTTCAGGTAAAAGCGTTAACAATTCATAAAGCAGACAACCTAAAGTCCAGAATAAAATATAAAGGATTTGCTTCACTCTTTTTTTACCAAATGGAAACCAATTAAGAAACATAATATTTACAGGCGGGATTAATACTGTATGAGCTAAATAGCTGCTCCACTCAATTTTTTTAGTGAAGTACCAATATCCATAATATTTAAATTCAAGAGAAACATCGCTAGCCATCTGAAAAGCAGTGGTAAAACACCAAATGTGCAGGATTTGATTAACTGTTAAACGTTTATTCGTAGTAAAAGCAATTAAATTAAAGATGAAAATCGACAATAAAAGACCGATCATATGTATTCTCCTTTGTATCCACAATTTCCATCTGTTTAACATTTTATTCAGTAATCATGAAAACCAAACTTTGATTTTTTAGCGCTTGTCCACTTCTTCCTTTTTATCATTATTTTCAACGTATATTATTCTTAAACTAACGGTCATTAGAGTAAGCTCTTTTTATCACACTTATATTAGGTTGCGTTAACAAGTGTGTTTTAAGCAAACTTTTCACATAAATTTAGTTAAGGTAATTATTTTTCCAAAAATATGTATAATTCTTGAATTATTTGACAAACAATGAAATGTTTTAAAATATTATTGACCTGCTATAAGCAATGTAAAGAATTAAGATTAATCATAATTAAGGAGATTTTATAATGAAAACATTATTTAAAAAATGGGCCTCGGTACTATTAACATTAACATTGATGTTTTTTATTTATTCAGCTACTGCAAGTGCACATGTTGTTGTAACACCTAATACATCGGCACCAGGGGCATGGGAAACTTACACAATGAAAGTTCCTACGGAGAAGAAGGTGCCTACTGTAAAAATAACACTTAAAATGCCTGATGGTGTTCAACTAGAGTCTTATCAACCTGTTCAAGGCTGGAATGTAAAACTTGCAAAGGACTCATCAGGTAAGGTGAAAAACATTACTTGGACGGCTACTGGAAAAGGAATCGGTGTAGATCAATTTCAACAATTTAGTTTTGTCGCAGCAAATCCAGACAAACAAGGTTCAGCTGCTTGGGATGCTTATCAGTATTACAAAGATGGGTCAATTGTAGAATGGACAGGCAATGAAAAATCAGACACACCACACTCAATTACAAAAATTACGACATCTGCAACGACTTTAAACACCGTGACTGCTCATGATCAACATCAAACTTCAAGCGATCATAGCAATATGAATGACACTAGTTCAAAGAACATCACACTTACTTTAGCGATTATCGCTGTTATTCTTTCAATATTGTCATTGTTTGTTTCGTTTATTACAAGAAAATAATAAAAAATATGTGCCTATCTAATAGACACTCCCATTTTATTGTTGATAAACAGGCTAAGACAAAAGTATATTAACGAAAGAAACCACAAATATTGCGTTGACCCCCGCTCCGGAAATTTACTTCGCTTTCCGCGGGCGGCTGGCGATCCTCCCACAGGAGTCTACGTATATTTTCGGAGCTGATTTGTGCAATCTCCGTCTTTAGCTAACCACTTTTTAGTTTTGTCCTAGCCTCTGTTTAAAATCAAGCCTCATCTGTATCCGTAAAAACTCAATCACTCCCCTTCGATCACATCTATTTGTTTCATATTATTCTTAAGTGAAAAGAATCCGCAATGATTGCTTCAATTACTAGCTGAAATCGGGTCCCTGAAGTAAACATCAAACATACATCATCTTATTTTTATTATTTCATAAATTCACGACTTTAGGTAATACTGACATTTAAAGTTTAATATTACCAACTCGATAAGGTGGAACAAGATCATGATCTTATCTTTCTTTTTATTTGTCTAAATTATCCTTTGTTTAACATTCATTGTGATACCAAAGAGACTAAGTCTCCTTGAAATCCTTTCGATTTGGATGCTAGTTTGGATTCTCTCTTATACGAGTTCATCCATTATTATTGTTAATTTACAATACATAACCGTTTCTAACAATATATCGCTATTTTGGGCTCTCGTTTTTAAAAGACTATGCTTAAGTCCGTTAGTTATCACATGGTCATTTGATTTGATTTTGAAACATTCCTCTAATTTAATGATTACATTCCATTTATTATTAACTGTTATTGTACTAATTGCGATTGACTTTCTTTTTATATGGCTTGGAATTTTACATAATCATAACTGGAATGTTATTTACTCCTTCACTGAATGGTCATGTTGTGTTTTATTGACTTATACTTTTTGGATTTGGTATAGAAAACAGTTAATGAAAGGAACATGAGTAGATGATTTTAAAAATGCCAGAGCATTTTGATCAAGATGAATGGTTCATTATAACTGTTATATTTTTAGGAATCATCATGTATAACATATTACCAAAACGATTTCCAACAGTTATAACCGCTGTGATCATTTTATACAGTATTGCAATACCTAGAATTTTGGATTATACAATTGCAATCGATCACTTTCATCTTTATTACTTAACAGATTCTAACAAGCTTGATTTATTTGATGTAATTATGGATGGCATATACCCACCTTTTGGCTATCTTTATATCTATATTTATGATTATTTTAAATTTAAAAATGTCCTTCTTGTTTTATACGTAGCTGCTTGGTCATTAATTGCTATCGGAACAGAGTTTATAGCTAGTCAATTTCACGTCTATCATTACTTTGGATGGAAGCTTTCATATTCTTTACCTATTTATACCTTAGTCCTAACTTTAAATATCCTTATATTTAATTGCTGCATGAACAACTTGAAGAATAACGTTCAAATCCCAATTATAAAAAAATAATGCGAGAAAAAAGCGGGATAGCTGTAACCCCGCAGACGTACAGCGAGGGCACTGAAAAAGTTCTTTTTAAGAAAAAAATATGAATGGTTAAAAAAGCAACAACCAAAAATACACTATTTTTCACCTATGAAGTGGAGAATAACATCATGTTTACCACCATCACTAGCAATAGTGGGGGATAGATTTTTTAAGGAAATCCTTTTTACATCATTCTTAGACTTTTTCAGTAGCCTCCGTTCAGTGCAAGCACCGAGGATACTCAGCTTCCGTCTGCGGAAAGCGAACATCCTTGGAGTAAAAGTCAACTTTTTAAGTTTACGAAAACAGCTCTTTGTAAAAACTTTAAAAAACAGTGTTTTTTCACCTTTGTCACTATTGTTTCTTAACAGAAGTTTCATCCATATACTATGTATATTCATTTATTTATGTATTCCTAAAAATTCCTAAAAACTATGATTAAATCCGATACTATACATATAACGAATAGGAGGGCAAATAATGTCGAGAAAAAATATAGCAACGGACGAGCCTGAAACAAACGATCTTTCATCCAACGAAATCATGAAAGAAGATGAACTTCATAAAGTGAATCGGCTATTAGCAGAAGTATTGAAATATTTATCAAACGACGAAATTGAAGAAATAGATATTGAATATCTTTTCGATAATACTGAGGGGCTACGAGATTGGTGGGATCAATATCGAGAAAAAAACAGAAAACAAATCGAGGAAGAAATTAAAAAAGCTCTAAAAAATTTGCCCTTAAATGAGTTAGAAAAAATACAGGAGCAAATTAATGAAATAAAGCAGTAAAAATATTAGACATGAAAATATACAAAGCAGTTTGTAGTAACAGGGAACTATACAACGTATTGATAAAACCATGTAGATTAAACCTTGGATGAATGTATTATACGTTTTAAATAACCTTAAAAACCGTAAACATGCTTCTTTCTGGAGAAGCCACAGTAACTGGAATGATACCTGATAAAGTAAGAAAAGAACTAGAAGGGAATTCCCAACTTCTAAAACCAAAAATCATGGCAAAACCCAATTATTTTTCTAGCCTCGGACCAATCTGCAGGAATAACAGGCGAACGCTTAATAGCAACCGAATTTGACAATGGTTAAAAACAAGCAATAAATAAGCACTATTAAAAGTTCTTTATCCTTAAGTGTATTATCATTTATTTAGCAGCTATATCTTTTAATGGTGTTTTTTCCTAGATCACCAGCTTTTTCTGAATATGGTAATAGCATTGCAGTTATTCGTAATATAAAGAACTGCAATGCTTGTTTTCACCCACAACATAGCATCGTATATTACACATTTTTATCTTGTTGCCACAAAAATATTTTAAAATTGGATAAGCGCGCATTCCTAAAGAAACAGCGGACTTTGAAGATCAAAGCTTATTCAGGTTGGTGTTTTTCAGCCTCATCACGCTCCTCTAATACTTGGCCAACTAAGGAAAAAATAGAGCCTACCGCTTGAATCCAACTACCAAGAATATCGAGAATTTCGGCATCTTCACCTTTATTTTCTTGCAAATCATAAATCCCACTTACCGCTTGCATGGAATTACCTATTGATTGTAACGCATTACCGATAATATTATAGTTTCTTCCACTTTGAGTACGATCGTTAAATTCATCTGTTAATGAAATAAGTGCTCCTAATGCTTGTAATCCATTTCCTGTAATCACTAATTTTTTATTTTGTTGATTTTTTAATTTTAAAAGCAAACCTATTATAACCGTCACATTACCTATTGATTGAACTTCGTCTCCGATTTTTTCAAACGAGATAGTTTCCTGAGCATCAGCTGATAATCCGCAACCAACGGCTTGTAATACATTTCCCTTTACTGTTAGATTGTTCAATAGTCTTTTACTCAGCGCTTCTATAGGTGTACTTCCAATTGCGGATTCAATTGTACCAACTGCTTGTATGAATGATCCAAAAATATCTTTTGTATGATTGTCCATTTTTTCATCTACCAATCAATTATATTAATTTATCCTATTCTAAAATAGACATGATTGGTTTATTGATACGTCTATTTAATATCAAATATACGAATAACTATTCATAGGCCTTCAAATTACGTTCAAATGAACATAATATTTTCTTTTCATTTTGAGTCCTTGAATAAAGCGAGTTTGTTTAGTATAAATATCTAGTAAAAGGAATGTTTCCGTTTACTCCTAGACTATCAATATTGAGTTCGTATCGGAAAAACACTTTCTCAATAGCCAAATTTCATATCTTTCAAGGCTAGGTAGATTCATCTCATAGAAATCTTCTAAGCCCACTATAATATTCAATGCAGAAAAGAAAAACAGAAAAAATGTTATTTCAAAATCCAGAAATATGTATTCAAATGAAGGAACTTTTTTATTTTCTCTATTGTCTAAATGGCTAGCTTGTCCATACTGCACTAATAAATTGCTGTACTTAATCACCAGCATTCAAGTATAGGATAAACGGATGGGGGAGCTAAACTTTCTTTACTTCTCAACTGATTCCCCCACTATTACACATTTAACGATGTACATAAAAGGATGATATCCTTTCTACCCGTTTCAGTCTGTCGTTAAACTTACCTTTACAACAAGGAACTGAACTGTATATTGCAAAGGTAAGTGACAATTTCTTCACGTATTCATGATTGTTGAGTACATTATTATTCTATATAGAGCTCTTAGAGCAAACTCATTAAATACTTTAAACTTATTTCGTACATGTAATCAGACGATAAGTCAATATATCTTGGTAAAGACTAAGAAAATGTCCATGCTGGCTTAGAATATTAAACAATTCCAACTCAAGATTCGGTGAAAGGTTGTATTCCGGTACTGCGTAACCGTCATGCGTTCCCTTATAAATTTCTATATTGCAAAAACCTGCAGTATTTAATAAATGCTCCCAATCCTCTTCTTCTAGTAAGGAGTCTACGTTATAAAACTGCTTTATTTTCGTTTGCTCCTCCTCACTTAACTTGCTTTCTATTGTCATTTCGTTCGCGATTAATTTCCCGCCTGGTTTCAAAACCCGATAGATTTCCGCCAGTGCAGATGGTTTGTTAACAAATGCTAAAACAGACTCAGATAAGACAAAATCATACATATTGCGCTCAAACGGAATATTTTCTACAGATCCGGCAACTAACTGAATAGGTAGCTGTTGTGATAAAAATCTTTTTTCCGCCTTTTCGAGCATAATGGGATGGATTTCTAGGCCAACAACATTCGTTTTAAATTGCTCATACAAATAGGCTGCTGTCCTTCCCGTTCCGCATCCTACATCTAAAATCTTTGAATCTTGTTTTATATTCTCCTTAGCTAATATATCCTGCGTTAAGATGAAGCCGCCAGGGTGGGCACAACCTACTCCAAATTTTGCTAAATAATCTATATAAGTTAAATCACTCAAGGATATCATCCCTCCTTTATTTTTTTATTCTATGTACTAAAGATAGGAGTGGTTCTATAGTGGTAATGCCCACTTTTGTATTTACATTATTCATTACTGTCTTTTCCGATTGAGGATACTCGCTATTCACCTGTTGGGCCTCAGCAATTTCGCTAGCCCCCATGAGTCTCGCATTATTTCTTCAATTGAATGAAACTTACTTACGGGTTTTCTTCCTGCATTTATAAACTTTGGTGATGTTTTCCGCTTCAGCATGCTGAGCTTTTTATGAACTGATTGCATTCAGTTACTATCATCTTCTAGAGCTAAATCTTTACAGTCATTGGAGCATCACGGATAAGTATATTGATTTGGGGTTTCCCCAAAAATACCATACTCACCAACTGATCTATCAAGGATGCTTACATAAAAAACCGACCTCTTTGCTATTTGAGGCCGGTTTAAAGGTCATTTAATTATTTTTTGATATTTCTTTCACGATTTGTTCCAGCCCTTCCTTAATTGGTGTTGCGGGACGGCCTAAAAGTTTTTCAAAATCATTGCTTTCAATTTCCAATGTACCTTCTCGAATTCCTTTTTGAATACCAACAAGCATCGGGATAAGGAAGTCTGGGACACCAGCACCTTTCATGATATTTGCATAGGCAGTATCATCCACCTGCTGTACAGATACTTCCTTTCCTAATACAGTACTTAAAGCAGCGGCAATTTCTTCTTGTGTCAATGGTTCTCCAGAAAGCTCGTAAATCGTATTTTCATGTCCATCACCAGATAGGACTGCTGCTGCAGCTGCTGCATAATCTTGTTGTAACGCCCACCCTACCTTACCATTACCTGCTGATGTCACCCAAGGCGCTCCTGACATTACAGCTTGAATACTTGAAATTTCATTCTCTAAGTACCAGTTATTGCGTAAGAATGAGTATGGGATGCCTGTTTTCAAAATGGCTTCTTCTGTTGCTTGATGCGTTGGAGCAAGGAAGTTTTTACTCTCCTTTGCGTTCGTTATGCTTGTATATGCTATAAATTTAACGTCGGCACGTTTTGCAGCAGCAACTGCATCCGCATGCTGACGAATTCTTGTTTCATTATCGCCATCAGCTGATATCATTAAAAGGCGGTCAATCCCTTTAAAAGCAGTGTCCAATGATTGCGGTTTATCAAAATCTCCATATCGAACTTCTACGCCTTGAGACCGAAGACTTTCAGCTTTCTCCGGATTGCGGACACTGACAGCTATTTGACTTGCAGGGACAGTCTTTAATAACGTTTCTACAACTTTAGTTCCTAATTTACCTGTGGCTCCCGTAACTAATATTTTCATTGTCTAAACCCTCCATTATATTTTTTGTTATCGGCAAGTTTGTGTTGTAACTAAAATGATTACATGTAATCATTTTAGTTACAATCAGTACAAATGTCAATCATTTCATTACTATTATTGATTACATCCTTTCGTTTTAAGTATAATAAGAATTGTAACCAATATAATTACATTTAAAAATGCTGTTGTTAGGAATGCTGGGAAGGTGATTTTTTTGTCCATCAGTAGCAGATTTGCTGTAGGAATTCATATATTAACACTTATTGAATTTAATAAAGACGGTGTTAACTCATCTGAGTTTTTAGCGGAAAGTGTAAACACAAATCCTGCCCTGATTAGAAAAATTATTGGGATGTTAAAGAAGGCTGGATTAGTTGAAGTACATCCCGGTATTGCAGGAACAAAGCTTGCTAAAAAACTATCTGATATTACACTGTTAGATGTATATAAAGCTGTTAATGTAGTGCAAGACAATGAGTTGTTTAGTATCCACGAAAGTCCAAATCCAAAATGTCCTGTAGGCAGGAACATTCAAAATGCGATTATTCCAGTGCTGTCAACTGCCCAATTAGCTTTGGAAAAAGTGTTGAAAAATGTAACGATTGAAGATATTGTGAATGATATTATGGAAAAAGAGAATGTAAAATAATAAAAGAGCCTGGGATAAAACTCAAAAGTGGTTAGCTAAATAACTATATTTCCCGAACGGGGTTGGAACGCAATATTCGGGTTCTCTTTAGCTACTATCCTTTTGTCCCGGCCTCTTAATGCGTAAATAATCTCGTAAAAGTGAGAGCTGTCTATTTTTTTGTAGTTGGGGATTGTTTTTCACTGCTTCAGGGGATCGCTTTCCGCGGGCGGTACAGGAGCATCGTCTCTTTCCCTTGGACATGCTTTCCCCTTCCACTTTCATCGAGTGGCAAACGGGGTGAGAGCCCCTTCTCCTGTTAAAAAACGGGATGGCTAGCTATTTTCTTTTTTTCTTATTATCTAATAAGAGGGATTGTTTTTTGATGATTTTTTCAAAGGCGACATTGATACGGACGATATTCCCTTCCATCTCTGTCACACTGATTACTTTCCCTTTTCGTCCTTTAATTTTTATATCATCGCCAACAGAGGGAATTTGTCTTACAAGCTGAGTTAACACTAATAATGTATTATCAAAATATTGAATCACAACCATTTGCAATCTCTCCTTAAGAAATGTTATTAAAGAGATACTTTATTGCAATTTAGATACAGCATCCCTACGTTAACAATATAATATGTCTTACATGTTGAATTTGTCGCAGTTACTTTTTGATTGCTTAAAGGTGCTTAAGTTCACATGAAACATTGTGATGAATCTTATAAAAAAGTTAAAATTTAAATAAACCTTTATTTAACTACACCACCCTTTAACAATTGGCAGTAATTCATTATTTTCTTAATGAAACGATATTTTTTAAACAACTTGGGCATATTTAAATATTTGTGATAAGATAGATTCACCATTACAAAGGATAAAACTGTCATTCAATTTCAAGGAAGTGTATGTATGGGCGAATTAATTCATTTATTAAATGAGTACGGATATATCGTGCTTTTTCTTTCTTTAATGCTCGAACTCATTATCATCCCAATCCCAAATGAAGCCCTTCTCAGTTATGTAGGCGTTCTCGCTTTTCAAGGGAAAATGAATCTCATTCTTTCCATTCTTGCTGCAGGACTGGGAGGAATTATAGGTGCATCCATTTCCTATTGGATCGGGCACATACTTGGTGTACCTTTTTTCAAAAAATATGGACGTTATATTCATATGGGACCTGAAAAAATGGAGAAAATGGAGAGATGGTATACGAAGTACGGAAAAGTTTTATTAATTTTTTCCTATATGATCCCAGGTATCCGCCATATTGCCAGCATTATATCAGGCGTAATCAAACTACCATTTCGTTCATTTGCTGTTTTTTCTTATATTGGTGTCTTTCTATGGACTGGGACACTCATTTTTTTAGGATATTCATTAGGACCGAAATGGGATCAGTATGAGGGTGAAATCAAAAAATGGCTTGTTCTGGCAAGCATTGCAATCGGATTTATTGTTCTTACATATATTATTATAAAAACGAACAGGCAATCTATTAAAGAATCGTTTTTCCTTTTAACCCAAGTAACTTTTAAACACTTTCGAAGCTATCTTAAAGTAAAATTTCTTATCTTAATCATTTTAGTTTTATTTGCTGCTCTCTTTACTTTAATGGTAGGAATGATTCAAGATTTTATTAGCAATGAATTTGTCCACTTTAATACGATCGTTCGTACAATTGTATTTTCGCTTTTTAACTCTAACTGGAAAGTAGTTATGTTGAAGATTTATGCGCTATCTTCTATAAAAGTTTTAGGTGTATTTACTCTGCTTACTATTTTCATCATTCTTTTTAACAGAAAAAACATTTGGCTGGAATTAATATTTTTCGCTGTTACTTTAATTGGAACATTTCTTTTTTCAGAAGGAATTCAGTGGCTTTTCCAATTTTTATTCAGTAATAAACATATCAGCTCTAATTTTCCGGATCAATCCGCAATGTTCTTAGTGAGCGTGTTCGGTTTCTTCTTAATTATGCTATTAAGACATCACCGTTACTATAAGCTAATCACCGTACTATTAGTTTCTTTTATATTCATACTAGCATTATACGGCATCAGCGCTATCTATATTAATCACTCTGAGCCAAGTGATATTATAGCAGGCTATGTATTCGGCGGAGCGTGGGTCAGTGGCATGTTCTTTGCCTTAGAAATGTTTCGATTTCTTTCTATATTAAAAAGAAATTTAATTAAAGAAGACAATTAATAAATATCTGAAGATAATTAAAAGATGATTCCTATTCTAACAGGAGTCATCTTTTTTTAAACTCGTACTAAATCCTAAAAACCGCTTTTAATTAAATGATTTAGCAGTTCTTTCTGTATACGAAGTAAAGTCTGAATATCTTCTTCAGCCATTTTATCTAAAGCGAACAACATCGCTTTATAAGATAGTGAATGTTTACTGGACTTCGTGGATATTTCTTTACCCTTAATTGTTAATGTTAGTTTTACTTCTCCTTCGTTTTTTTTAGAATACTTTTTTTCTACTAGCCCTGTTTCAAATAAATTATCTATACCAACACTAATTGTACTTTTTGGGGTGATCAGTTTCTCAGCCAATTCCTGCTGTGTTAGTTCAGGAAAAGCAAATAATGTATTAAGAATTGATAACTGTTGTAATGACAGTCCAAAACTTTCAGCATTTTTCTTCGTTAACTTCGCTGTAGTTTTATTTATAGCCCAAAATGATTGATAAACCTCTATTGCCTGTTTGACCTTCGGATCATCACAATTTATGTCCATTTCAATCACTCCTCTTTATAAGATAGTTTAATATGAAACTATTCTATTTTGAGCTATTTTAAAATATTTAGATAAAAAATTTAGTTAAACTAAAAAAAGCCCTGCTTAGTAAGGGCTTCCGCATTTTCAACTCCAATAAATCATAGCGATTCGTCATTTTATTTTTGCTACTCCTAATGCAAAATGATTCCAGAGTATTTCCTCAATTAATTCAGCTTTAGATTCTGGACAATCAACAATTAAGATTATTTCAGAATATTTCCCCTTTAACGTTCTCTTCCTTTTTTTTACAACTAATTCTATAAAAAAGCGTATAGCAAAGCCAAGGACAAACCCAACAAATGCACCTATTAATCCCCAATAAATTGGACCCCAAGCTAATTTAAATCCTATGCTTGCGCCAATAACTGATAAAGCAGTTGCAAATCCCACTCCAATATCAATAAGGGTCGTACCATCTGAGCGATGCAATGTATCAAAAATTTTACGTGCTTCTCTTCTATTGTCAAGAGGAACGGCAAATATACTTTCTTTTGAAATCCCTCTTTTTTCTAGCGTTGAAACTGCCATTTCCAAAAATCCAGTACTTTCAAACGTTGAAAAAAGCTGCAAAATTTTATCACTTCACTTTTCTACCTTTTTTTATTTGGAAACCTTCCGATTGATAGTGCTCAGTTAAATAACCTCTTAATTCTTTTTTGAAAAGTTTATTATTTTCTACTGTATTAATATAGGCATCATATATTGCAAACCCATAATGTGAAGGAATAAAAAGGAGCCATTCTGGTTTTAAAACAGAGGTGGCTTCTTTTACTTTACCTAAAACTAACAATAAGACAGCCTCTTGAATATGGGAATAATAATAAAATACAACTAACCATACGATAATAAAGATTGCCGTTAAGATTCTATGAAGATAGAGCTGCCCTAAACCAGGAATAAAAGATGACCACATAACTGCAAGAATAGGATCTCGCTTATCCAGGTAGTTAATCTCTAATGCTCCTAAAGAAAATGAATTAAAACGATGTTCCTCCCGCTCAGCTAAAAGATAAACCCTATTCATATCTATTGTTGTGCGATAGCTGTCCCAAATACCGAAAAGGTACACGGGAATATACATCAGCAGCCACCTTGTGTTCAATACCTCTTTTGCCATGTCTATATTTCCTTGAAAAGAATAAATCATTGAAGAGTTAATATGTGCTTTTACATTGACGATAACTTCCCAAATAAATAATGCATATCCTCGAAGATATTTAGATAAAAGCATATGTCCGAATCCAGGGAACGCTGCAGACCACCAAGCAATAATGTAAGGATTTCTCAAATGAAGTTGAGTTGTTCCGAAAATACTAACATGGGCTTTATATCTTCTGGCGGTATTGTCATTTGTGTAATTATCCATTTAATCCACCTTTAAGAATTATTTATAATATTTTTCCAAAAAAGGTTACATTTATACGCAACCTTTTTTAGATAGCCCCATATATATTCGATGATTAATTTTCAACACTAGTCAATTAGAGCACGGGGTGAAATAAGTACATCAAAAGCTTTGTAAACAGGACTTTTATAAATATTTCGATACGAACAAGTATCTATATGATATGTACAAATCTTAAACAGCGCGCACATGATACTAAACAAAAAATGATATCGTATCAACCTCATTTATTCTGCAATTTCCTTATAAATTTGAGATTT
This sequence comes from Heyndrickxia ginsengihumi, assembly GCF_011008565.1. Classification (GTDB taxonomy): domain Bacteria; phylum Bacillota; class Bacilli; order Bacillales; family Bacillaceae_C; genus Weizmannia; species Weizmannia ginsengihumi. The sequence goes on along the minus strand of NZ_JAAIWK010000015.1, from coordinate 11,023 downwards.
AATAAGATACGATGTCTCATTAACTTGAATAAAGCTACTGTACCCCATAAAAAGGGCACAGTAGTTAAATGAAATAATCATAGACATTTTTTGCTAATAATAAAACAGTTACTGCAATAAACATAGCTCGGACATAACCGCTTCCTTTTTTGATCGCAAACTTTGAGCCACAAACTGCACCAGCAAGTTGTGCAACCCCCATTATTAGTCCATAAGTATAGTTTACTTGTCCTAAAAATGAAAACATCAACAGACCGGCAATATTACTACCAAAGTTTAAAAATTTTGCATTACCCGCTGCCTTTAAAAAATCAAAACCAATCAACAAAAAAGAAAAAATTAAAAATGAACCTGTTCCAGGGCCAAGAAATCCATCATAAAAACCAATCGCAAAAATAGCAACCATAAAAATAATGACGTGACGGATGGACAATTTTTTTGGGGCGGAAATACTCCCCCAATCTTTCTTGAAAATAGTATAAATAGCAACTGCGGCAAGCATTACTAACATTAGTGGTTTTAGTACTTCAGGATTTATCAAATGGCAAGTCCAAGCACCAAACATCGAACCAAAAAATGTGAGTGGAAATAATTTAAAAACAGATTTGAAATCGAGTTTACCAGAGCGATAATACATAAAAGTACTCGTCAAAGAACCCATTGTCGATGCTAGTTTATTAGTAGCAACCGCCCCTGCTGGATTCATCCCTGTAAATAATAATGCAGGTAGAGAAATCAGACCGCCGCCCCCGACGACAGAATCAATAAATGAAGCTAAAAATCCAAAAACAATTAAAATAATTAATAATGATGGGTCTAAAGATAAATGCATGTCAATCAACCTTTCTTATAGTCACTACTAAATAGTAACCATTTCATCGCTAATTGTAAATTTAATATAGCAAGGAAAACGGGGAGATAAAAAAGAAAGCAGAATCTCTTCTGCTTCTCATTCGATTGCTACCAATTTTACACTAGTCCCTACTGATAGTTACGTTCATATAAACAAAAACAATCCATTCTTAATGTTTTCAAGACTTTAATCTATTATATTGACATCTACAATCTCACTAAAATTTATATACTTAACGTTATCGTTCATATCTTTTAGTTTAAATTGTTTTTGAATTTGATTGATACGATGAACATAACCAGTAACCCTTTGTTCAAATCCTTCTTTTATAATTGTAAACTCCAAAGGTAAATGATATTGAATCGAATCATTAATACGTATTTCTAATTCTTGAATTTGATCTTCATCTAAAATGGGCTGCTCTTGTCTATTTAAATCGATAGCCATTTCTTTCAGCATCTGAACATGTTCAGGCAACATTAGTGATACCCACTTTTTATTACCCCGATCGCGAATCATGCTTTATGTCCCCCTACTAGCTTAGAACGTTTTAATGCCGTACCTGCTTCGGTATATGAAACAGCACGTAAAATGGCTGCTGATCCAAATCGATCTCTAATCTTGTCAACGACATATCCTAATTCACGCTGCTTATCTCTTCTTGGCTCAAATAAACTTAGCTGTAAATTCGTGTCATCCGTTACCTTGGACAGCGATATAGAAATTTGCCTCACACTCTTTCCAGTGTAATGTTGACGAAAAAGTTTTAAACACGCCTCATATATGACCATTGTGATATTTGTCGGCTCATCAATCGTATGGGATCGATAAAAGCCACCGCCATACTCAGATTCTGAATAGCTTATTCCAAGACTAATTGTCCTCCCTGCTTTTCGTGATTTGCGTGCCCTGCGAGCCACTTCTTCGCACATCTCTAAAATAACCGTTTTAATTTCATGTTCTTTTTTATAATCTCTCATAAGAATTTGGCTTTTACCAAAAGAAATTTGTCCTTGCAATATTGGGGCACCTAAATCGGACAAATCTACTCCCCATGCATGGTGATAAAGTTGATTGCCGATCACTCCAAACTTTTTCTCTAATAGCTTTAAATCATGATTTGCTAAAGCTCCAACTGTAAATATTCCCATTCTGTTTAAGTTTCTTTCCATCCTAAGACCAATCCCCCACATTTTACTTAAAGGAGAAACCGACCATAGTTTTTTTTGAATATCTTCATATGCCCACTCTGCAATCCCATTTTTCTTTTTCTTTGATTCTAAGTCTAGCGCAAGTTTGGCAATCAACATATTAGGACCGATGCCAACGGTGCATGGCAGACCAAATGTTTCTTTAATATCATTTTTTATTTTCATGGCTATTGTATATGGATTTCTAAATAGCCTTGTTAATCCATCTACCTTAATAAATGATTCATCAATTCTGTTGTCAAGTTATTGTCTACGATTTGTATATTAGTTGATATTTTAGATTTCTAAATGTATACGACATTTTTCTGGTTTACCTAGCTATGAATAAATTTTTATATTTAATTATTTCGCATAGAATAAACTTGATTCCTTTAACATCGAGGAAATAGGGTGTATTATATTTCGAATTTTTTTCTGGTTAATATTTGTGAAAATCTTTATCAGGTGTTTCCTTCTTAGTGATATTTTGGAGTACATCTTAATTTCCGAAATTATTCATAACGGTCAATTTTCCAAGTTTGATAAAGTACAAATTAGCCCCCATACTAGTTAATCAATATTATTTCAAAGTAAACATCAAGCACTACAAAAAGTAACAAAGCTTTAGTTTTACAACATATGGATCGTTTCAGCAGTTCTCTTTGTTATTGCTACTTAATGAATGGACAAGTTTGTGGAAAAGGTTTCTTTATTATAAATCACGATGAATAGCTGTCGAGTTAAGGGGAATTCTATAACTGAATGGTTTAATTATAAACAGGGAGACGGTTATATGTTTTGGAAGAAAAAAAGGAAATATTTGGATTATAACAAGATATTAAACGATATAGAATCGTCAAATTCTATGTTTCCAAACATCCAAAATTTAAATTTAAACACTAAACTTGCTATTAATGAGAAGATATTTAAAGAGATATTTAAAGATTGTTCAGATATCATATTTCGTCCCATTGAAATCCAAAGTGACACCAAGATACTTTTAATTTATATCGATGGTTTGATTGATTCAAAGACTCTTGATCAAGTTGTGTTAAAACCATTGATGTTTGATGGATTTCCTGATGTATTGGGAAAGGTCCCAAAAGTAGAACAAATCATTGAGCAGAATTTTATTGCAATCGCACAAGTTCAGAAGGATATTAAAATTATGGATGTAACAAATGGGATCTTAAAGGGAAATGTAGCCATTTTAGTTGACGGAACAAGTAAAGCTTTAGTAGCAGAACTTAAAGGATTCGAAAAAAGAAGTATAGAAGAGCCAGTTGCTGAAACATCCGTCCGTGGACCAAGGGATGGTTTTACAGAAATATTACGTATTAATACAAGTCTTATCCGTAGACGGATCCGAAGTGTAAAACTAAAATTGGAGCCAATAACGATTGGTCAAATTACTCAGACCGATATTGTCATTGCCTATATCGACGGAATTGCTCCAAATACTGTAATAGAGGAAGTCCGAAAAAGAATCCGTAGAATACAAGTTGACGGGGTAATGGAATCAAGTTACATTGAAGAATTTATCGAGGATTTTACATGGACACCATTCCCACAAGTTCAAAATACTGAACGACCTGATGTCGTATGTTCCAGTTTGTTAGAAGGAAAAATAGCCATTTTTGTAGATAATACTCCATTTGTATTAGTTGTCCCAATGACATTTTGGAGCGGTTTGCAAGCGGTAGATGATTATTACGAACGGTCTGTCTATTCCACTTTCGTTCGATTGATTCGCTACTCCTTATTTAATATGGCACTGCTTTTCCCGTCTTTATATGTAGCCATCGTAACCTATCATCCACAGCTAATTCCAACAAATTTGTTAATTAGCATAGCCGCAGCCAGAGAAGGAGTACCGTTTCCTACTCTCGTTGAGACCATGTTGATGGAACTTATGTTTGAGGGGCTTCGAGAAGCGGGAATTCGGTTACCAAGGCCTATTGGCTCAGCTGTTAGTATTGTTGGAGCACTTGTCATAGGTCAAGCTGCTGTACAGGCAGGTATTGTATCAGCTCCCGTAGTAATTATTGTATCATCGACTGGTATTGCATCGTTTACAGTACCAAGATACAACCTGGGTACTGCTTACCGAATTCTTCGTTTCCCGTTGTTGATTTTAGCCGGAACCCTAGGGCTGTACGGGATAGTAATAGGAGTTTTTTTCATTTTGGCTCATCTCCTTAAACTTCGTTCGTTTGGAGTCCCCTATTTAAGCCCGATAGCACCACTTATTCTTAAAAACTGGAAAGATGTTTTTATCCGTGTACCGAGATGGGGCATGACCTACCGGCCTGCATTGATCTCCGGAGCGGATAAAAAACGCACTCCAGAAGGTCAACAACCAAGTCCAAAACAAGGAGACAAAACAAATGAATAGGAAACTAATCATCTTTTTTATTTTCATTCCATCTATGTTACTCTTATCCGGTTGTTGGGATAGTGAGGAGTTAAACGATCGTGCGATTGAAGTCGCATGGGGGATCGACGAAACCAAGGACAAAAAGATTCAGATTAGCACCCAAGTTGTTATTCCGTCAAAAATAAGCGGAGAACTGACAAATGGCGGAGGTGGAGGAAGCCAGGGAAATCCTTATTTTGTCGCAACAGGTATTGGGAAGAATACACTCGATGCCGTACAACAAATGCAGATAAAGCTTTCTCGAAAAATATTTCGTGGACAACAGAGGGTTATAGTCATTGGGGAAGCACTGGCTAAAAAAGGCATCAGGGACATATTAGATAACTATACTAGAGATCCCAGCATCAATTTACTAACCGATGTTTTTGTTGTCAAGGGAAACACTGCAAAGAATTTTCTTAAAATATCGTATCCAATGGAGAATATCCCCGCCGTAGGGGCTTTAAAAGAATATAACCAAATTGGATCACTAAAAGAAGGAGAATTTTTAAACTTTTTACTCTCTACATCCAGTCAGGGAAGCTACCCAACCATGCCTGTTATTTCAATTGAGTCCCCCTCTTCTTTAAAAGAAGGGGAGAATCGTGAAGAGCAATCCAAGGCGAAAGGGTTTCGAATTTCAGGTATCGGAATATTTAACAAAAACTTAAAATTAGTTGGTTTCTTAAATATGAAAGAAGGAAGAGTGTTTCATTGGTTAACCGGGAATCTGGATTTTCTAATGGTGACGTCGCGTGTACCAAAAGAAAAAGGTTATTTCACTTTGGATTTAAACAAATTAGATAGCAATATTGAGCCAATCATACAAAACAACAAGGTAAAAATTCTTGTCACCTTAACTGGACAAGGAAACATTCGAGAAAACAATACAAGATTAGATCTTACTAAAATACAAAATATTTCCATTGTTCAAAATTCATTAGACAAAGAGGTTGAAAAAACAGTTCTTCAAACAATTACAAAGGTGCAAAAAAAGTATGGTACGGACATCTTTGGATTTAGTAATGCAATCAAACGAAAAGACATGCGCCAATGGAAATCCCTAAAGAAAAACTGGGATAAAGAGTTTTCAAAAGCTGAGATTTCTGTAAAAGCGAATTTAATTGTACGAAAGATTGGCGTAACAGGGCCATCTATAATTGAATGAGTTTGAACGAAGAAATTCACTGAAGATGTCTTTATAGTGGATTAAGTAAGAGTAGAGAATTAAGTAGGAGGGGGTGACTAACCCCCGACCTCTTACACCACCGTACGTACCGTTCGGTATACGGCGGTTCCATTAAGATTGACGTAGAAATTCATAGCGGTTATATAGACTTCTCAATCCTCGTTGACTCCAGTAGGAGTTATCGAGGGTTTTGTGTAATATTGGACTACATGCAATTCTCCAGTATTTCTTTCTAGAGTTACCCCATTCATATGCTTTGTAATCTGGGACACCTAAACCAATTAGTTTTCTGACTCTGGTTTTAGGCTTCTTCCATTGTTTCCATTCGCACATTCTGAGCCTTCTTCTTATCCATTCATCGAATTCTTTGAATTTACTTGGGGTATCAGCTAAAGCGAAGTATCCGCACCATCCAGTAAGGTAGCGGTTTAACATTTCAATCCTTACTTCCATCGGAAAAGGTTTTGACCGTGAGGTGATTTCTCGAATCTTTGTCTTAAAGCGTTTAATGCTTTGTTTCGCTATTCGCACCTTCGGTTCTTTATTCCATGTAAAACTAAAACCTAGAAATTTCCGTTTCCACGGGCGGTCAACCGCCGATTTGTCTCTATTTACCTTCAACTTTAATTTCTGCTCAATAAATATCGTAACGGATTCCATTACACGTTCCCCTGCTTTTAATGACTTAACATAAATGTTGCAGTCATCCGCATAACGGACAAACCTATGCCCTCTGGCTTCTAGTTCTTTATCTAATTTATCAAGAATTATGTTTGAGAGGAGAGGACTGAGAGGTCCTCCTTGCGGAGTACCTTCCTCCGTCGATTGTTCGACCCCATTAAGCATTACACCTGATTGAAGGTATTTCCGAATTAGTTTTAGAAGCGTGCGATCTTTGATTCTTTTAGCGAGTATTCCCATCAATTTGTCATGATTGACCTTATCAAAGAATTTCTCTAAGTCCATATCAATTACCCAACGAAAACCCTTTTTTATATATTCCTTTGCCTTTCTTACTGCATTATGGGCACTCCTGTTAGGGCGGAATCCGTAGCTATTTTCAGAAAAGGTTGGGTCAAAGATTGGGGTTAATACTTGGGCAATTGCCTGTTGGATGAAACGGTCTGTCACAGTTGGTATGCCTAAGAGCCTAACCCCTCCGTTTGGTTTCGGGATTTCGACACGACGTACAGGGGAAGGTCGATAGTTACCTGTTCTCAAAGTTTCCCGAAGGGAATCCCAGTTTTCATAGAGATGTCGTCGTAGGAATTTTACGGACATTCCATCTATGCCGTGACTTCCTTTATTCTGCTCCACTCTTTTCAGGGCAGTTAAGAGATTTTCCCGTGACAAGATCCGTTCCATTAACATGATGTCATTCCTTTCCACGTGAATGAAGGTTCTGTTTATGCCGGCTCTTGCTCCACCCTCCTAAAGTCCCCAACGGGTTCACCGCTTCCTTCTTTAGGTAAGTCCTTTCGGATTGTCTGTGTTCAACGCAATCACCGAATGTACAGATTTCATTCTTTCTTAATAGTTCAGTCCTTCCCATTCTTTCTCGAGTTAGAATGGTACTATGACCTCTGCTGACTTCTGATTGTTCAGCTATCCATTGCTGGATAGGTTACCAAGTGTACTTGGCTTATCAATCAGACCTCCCCGGGTAAGAGTACAGTCTTTCCCTCCATCTATCTGCTTCATTTACTCTGTACCACCTTCGGCAGTAAGGACTTCGTTTTGAGTTGCAAACTCATCCAATGGTACCTAGCCTCATATGAAGTTTGTATTCCTCAGACCGGAGGTTTGCCGCTCGCTTCCTTCAGATTCCGCGTCGCCGCGGACACCCTTGCGTTAAGCTAACCACTACTACTGCCTTCATGGCTCGGGACTTGCACCCTAGAGACTGCACCCATGCCGGGCGCACAACAATAATAACCACCAGTTAGACCGGTGGCTATTATTGTTTCTCTAACCATTTTTTTTGATTTTAAACACCTTTTGTCGGAACCAAGTAACAATAAGAAGTATAGTTGGTATTATTAAAAATATAGGTACCCATATATAAGGTACTAATATTTTCGTGTGAGTATAATAAACGTGCTCAGAGATATTTTTTGACATTGTCATTCCCAAGAACAATGCTATGACACTTGCTGGAATGATAAGTGCCCGATAATTCTTCATCCGAGTCAATTGCTGAAAACCCTTTAGCGCTCCGAGCATATTTACCAATTCCTTTATTAAGGCTGTCATAAAAAAATATAAAATACCAAAAATTTGTAAATTTTCAATAAAATCCCCAATACTGATTACACCGAGTAATGTGTAAAGTGGATACAAAAAGCGTGAAAACATAGGACCGATAACTGAAATAGCAAGCATGTCCCAACAAGTTATCATCAATCCGGCAAGTATAGTAGCCAGAATCGTAGTCTTCATAATCTTTTCAGGGCGGTCTGTATCGGTCCAAAACATGGCTAATATGATTGTTTCTCCAAAAGGCTGCATAATACCGCCAGGATATACAACCTTCCAAATAGGAGACCATCCGTTTTCAAGGACAGGGCGTAAATTATTAATATGCATAACACCCGTGCTACAAAGAAGTATCAGCTGAATACAAAACATTACTAAAACTAAGGGAAAGATCATTTCTCCTAACCGAGCAATGATTTCGATACCTCCATATACGCAATAAGCAATAAAGATGATAAATACCCCTTCTATAATTAGAAATGGAGTATTGAATAATATTGTTGTTGAAATCATATCTCTAATATCTGCAAGGCCTCTCCCTACATGATATAGAAACAAGAGCGGATACAAAAACGCAATGGGTATTCCTATCCATCGTCCAAATTGTGCAGGGAACCACTGAACAAGAGTTAACCCTGGGTTCATGCGCATTAAGATAGTGTATAACAGAAGAACCAAAATCCCTAGACCCATTGATACAAGTTGACCAATCCATGCATCTCGACCTGCTGCCCCCCCAAACCCAAAAATTACTGTAGTCCCTAATTGATAAATAAAGGTTATGACGAACAATTGATAGGATGAAATTTTATACATATTCTTAGTACCTCAAAGAATTCAGACTTAACAAGCATATTGTGTCAATGTATATTACTTAAATTCCAACATTGACAATATTTTCATTTTACTCCCTCTCCTATGTAATCTGCCGCATCCTTAGCAACTGGTAGTAATGGCATTTTTAAATCCTTATGTAAAGTAAATGAAAAAGAATTTCTCCGAGAGTGAAGAAAGCATGTGTAGACCTTTCCTTGATCGTTTACTTTCTTGTTTATGTTAAAAAATACAGTAAACAATACTGGGATAGTAATTCTTGACCAAATCCAAAAATATTTCTTTATTTTCCAAAACTGAAAGCTCTACATTCAGGTAAAACGCAAGATAATAACTATACAAAAATCCCATTAACCATGATTCATATCATTCTCATTATCGTTTTACCAATTGCTGTCCCACTTTTATCATACTTTTTTAACCTGATACCTTATAAAATGCCCAAAATTTGCAAAAAAAAACTTTCTTGTAGTAGATTTTTTATATATCGAGAAGAGTAGCGCTACTATTCCTCTGTATCGTTTCCGTGCTTCTTGTGTCAAAAATCTCAAAAAGGATTGTTTTTGAGATTTTTACTCTAAACAAACGCAATTCTTCTACTAAACATGACAAAAATTACATTTTAAACAGAAAAAAGATAAATAGGATATAGGGAGAAGTTGCTATAATAAAAATTGTATATAAACAGAAGAACTCTCCCAATTTTTTGGAATTTAAAAAGACTGTTCATTCTAATGAACGATATAAAAAGGAAGGATAAACATAATGTTTGAGTTTATTTTGGGAATAGTGATTGATATGTTATGGGTAAGGCCCCGTAGAAATATCGTCTTTCATCAACTTTTGCGCCATGATAAATGCAGATTGAAATTTTTCATCACTTTTATTATCATTTGCAATAGCAAGAAGACCTTTGATCTTTTTTATAAAACCTTCATTTCTATTGTCCTATATACTTACTGTCATTCGTGTATTGAATTCACATTCAGACATTTTTATCACCTTTCATGACTTCCACTGCATATATTAGCGTTTCTTTAGAGTTATAGCCAGTGCGATAATTGATATAATCAGAGTCACGACTGATATTGCTAATGAAATAATCGACATATTCATAAATCTAACAACTCCCTTCAATAATGGTGTAGAAAGGGGATTTTCCCTTTTCACGGATGATTGATTGAATGCTTATAGGTTCCGACGGTAAGCGTTCTTTTTACGTCCTTTTAAATTTAAAAGGGCAACTGTCAAGTAATGATAGCTATTATTGAATTTAAAAGAGTCGAATAAGAGAAATCACCTTTTCCATCATTCTCCTCACCTCCTTCCTTTCCGGAGGTAGAGAGTATAATTTATACCTTCTGGTATTATATGGCGTCCACACACAAGCGCCAAGAACTTTTTAACAAAATTTATTTAAAAGATAGAGTCTAATTTTGCATTACCAGATCAATTAAGAGGAAAAATAATAGGATTAACATGGAATGGCGAGGGATTGTATAGAAATATTCAACCTTTTGATTATTGTATTTAAGAATTGTCATGAGAGCGTTTAATTCCATATTAATCCCCAATCAAATAAACACTTGCTCAGCTGATTATGATAATAAAAATTTAATCGTAGAAGATATAAAAAAAAGATGTGCAGCTTTTAATAATGAACTGATTTCTTTTTGTCAATGTATTTTACCAGTGTTAATAATATTCTGCATGTTGAATCTTTAAAAGTTCAAATTAGGACTTCGTCAGCATTGAAAAGGACGATTTTTTTCCGTAGGTAAGGGAAATCTTCCTTTTAATTAAATATGAAGTTTATTTGTCATTAAAATTCTATTTCTGTTTATTGAAATCTCCTATCTATTTTTCTTAAGCCATTTGCGTATAACTTATTATCCATATGCCAATTTCTCCATCATACGGTTGTTGTTTCCCCAGAATCAACAAGTTTTTAAGCAATATGATGAAGGACGAATCAGCTGAAGCAACTGCGCCTATAAAAATCACCAAATTTGTTTGCATCTTTAGTTTCCTTTATTGCTTCAATATTTGCATTTCTTTTTAACATTGTTACTTCCCCCAAATATTATCCTTTGTATTGCTTATCTTCTGGTTTAGCTTAATTACAATTATACGACACTTTTTTAAATCAGGATTTTATTGCATAATTTAGGGATTTCTTATATTTTGGCTCTATTATATTTGTTGGGGTGTGAATAAAATTCAGACATAAAAATACACGTAAACTCCTAAATCCTTTACACTTGAATTGTCGAGAAACAAATGAA
>NZ_JAAIWK010000014.1 GCF_011008565.1 Heyndrickxia ginsengihumi | reverse complement strand
ACTTAACTGCTTGTAATTTATCTTCGGCAGTAAATTTAACCATAGAAAAACTGCACCTCCAACTGTTAGATGGTGTCTAACAATTGGGGGGCAGTTCACTGCGCAAGGGTTTTTTCTTTCTCTGAAATCTATATCGATCACTTACATTATTAAGAGTTGTTACTAATAGATTAAAGTGGCTTCAGTGGGGTACCTTGGGCATTACTGAGGAAGCTCCCATACCTCCAGCTCCCTGAAGCCAAATATCAATAACTTTCATACTAGTAAGGGTCTAAAAAATAAAAAAGAACGGTCTCTTCTACTATGTTTGTTGGAGACCGTTCCTTTTTATTAATATGTCTTCGATTCCATTATCGATTAAACATTAAAAAGCTTGCCTATTTCCTTTGATCTTTCAGTTGCAGCTTTAACTGCTTCAATAATCGCTTTTTTCCCACCGAATGCTTCGAGCGCAAAAAGCCCAGCTTCAGTAGGTCCATTTGGTGCCGCAACATGTTTTCGCAAAACCATTGGATCCTCATCACTTAATAATACCATTTTTGCTGATCCTAATATCGTTTGAGCAATCATATTTCTTGCCAATTCGATCGGAAGATCATGCTCAACGGCAAGTGTTTCCATTTGTTCCATAAAAGCATAAAAATAGGCAGGACCACATCCAGCAATCCCTGTAAAAATATCCATTTTGCTTTCTTCAATAACATAGACAGTTCCAATTGCTGCTAACATCGTTTTTGTAAAATTGACATGCTTTTCTTCAACATATTTCCCGATCGAAATTGCCGTAGCAGACTCGTTAATCGTACTTGATGTGTTTGGCATTACTCTTATAATTGGCTGTTGCTGATGAAGATGCTCTTCAAAATACTCTGTAGAAACACTGGAGATAATTGAAATGATTAATTGTTGCGGATGAATTTTTTGTTTAAGGTCACGGCAGACTTCACCAATATCATTTGGCTGCATCGCCAATATAATCATATCAAATTGATCAAGCTGATCTTTTTCAGGATTGAAACCATTAATTCCGTATTTCGCAACTAATTCTTCAATCCTATCCTGATTCTGACGATTTTTTACATATATGCTAGTACCTGGCATGATCTCTTTTCTGACAATTCCAGATATGATCGCTTCAGCCATTGGTCCTGCTCCTAAAAATAATAATCGATTCATAATTGCCTCCTAATACTGTTTTCCATCATCATACACAAAACAACATTAATCTTACCATATTTAGACAGACTAATAATCATACTCTTTAAGTTTGTTTTTTTCTAGAAAAGGTTATCTTTCATTACAAAAGAGGTGATTTCCGCACCAGGTGCTCACTTTCCGCGGATGGATGGAGAATCTCCTCGAAGCTTTTCGCCTGCGGGGTCTATCTCGCATTTCCCGCAAGAGTCTCGCATCCTTCCGCTTCCATCATCATCTTAATGAATTTTTTAATAAATGAAGGTTAAAAACGACGCAGTTCACGAAAACAGATTTATTTTAATAACTCATCAATAATTTGTTCACATATTTCATGTGTTTTAAGTGACTCTTCCATACTAATGGCCGGGGTTGCACTCTTCGTAATCACGTCAATAAAATGTTGTACAATTTGCTCGAACCCTCTTTTCTCTAATGTTGCTGCCCAATCATCTACAGATAGCTTCGTTTCTTGCTTCACATGACGGATAGACATTGTTGCAACATCACGAACAACTCTTTTTTCCTCTTGGCTCATTACCTCTAGTCTTTCTTCCCTCGTTCCACTATCTCGATTCATGATCGCAATTGCTGTCATATTTTTTGAGTGGAACTGCACAACTGCGTGATATAAAACCTCACCTTCTTTTTTTCCACTCACATTCAGTTCTTCAATTGGCTCTGTGAAAAGAAATAGTAAAGTATCAATCACATGAATGAAATCGTCATATACGAATGTACGGATGTCCTCTGCTTGTTTATAACGATTTTTTTGCATGACTAATAAATTAGGCTGTTTGATTTCTTTACACGCTTGATAAGTCGGTGCAAACCTTCTGTTAAATCCTGTAAAGAGCTGCAGATTTCTTGCTTTTGCAAGCTCCGTTAACTCCTTTGTTTGCTGCAGATGATAAGTGATAGGTTTGTCAACATATACGTGAATATCATGAAGAAGCAATGTCTTAATCAGTTCATAGTGGGAATCTGTTGCGCTATGCACAAAGGCCGCTGTAATGCCGCTATTAATTAGATCATCTAAAGAATGATGCATGTATGTAAAACGATACTGTTGTTGAATGTCTAATAATGTTTGTTTCTTGTGTAAAAATGAAATTCAATATCTTGCAAATGTGCATAAACTGGTAAATACGCTTTTTTAGCAATTCCGCCAATTCCAATTACGCCTATTTTCATCGTCCGTCACCCCATCTAAATTATTTTACTTACCTTCTCTATTATACTCTATAGCTTGTACATCACTTCAATTAAATGGTTATGCAATACTTGTTTTTCTAATCAGATGACATTTGCAAACATAATCGAAAGTTTACTAACAACGCTGATAAAGGTATGATATGACACAATTTTTTCATTGACGATTCGAATACAATTTGTTAAAATTTTACCATTCGTTTAAAACAGGACGAAACCTTGTATAAGTTTAGAAATAAGGTCTAAACGTTTCTACCAAGCTGCCGCAAATAGCTTGACTACAAGGATGATTGAGATTTTATCTAGATTATACTTTCATCCTTGCAGTGCTATTGCAGCTTCCGTCTTGTGCGGAAGCTGTTTTTATTGTTCATATTCAACTTTAATTAGGGAAAGCTTGTAAGTAGGACGAAAAAGTTATTTCATCAAAGAGAACAGCGAGGGAAAGATATGCAGAAGTTTTTTCAGTTTCAAGAAAGAGGTACTTCGTTTAAACAAGAAACCGTTGCGGGTATTACAACGTTTTTATCGATGGCTTATATTTTAATTGTAAATCCCATTGTATTGAGCCAATCAGGTATGGATAAAGGCGCTGTCTTTACCGCAACTGCTGTAGCGTCCATTATTGGCACGCTTTTAATCGGTATATTGGCTAATTATCCAATTGGAATTGCACCAAGTATGGGGCTTAATGCGTTTTTCACGTTTTCCGTTTGTCTTGGTATGCATATACCTTGGCAAACAGCTTTAGCAGGCGTATTTGTTTCAGGCATTTTATTTGTTATTTTGAGTCTGCTCAAAATTCGTGAGAAAATCATTAATATGATTCCGGAAGACTTAAAACATGCGATTGTTGCTGGAATTGGTTTCTTTATTGCTTTTATCGGTTTAAAAAATACTGGTATTATTATTGCGAATAAGTCAACGTTCGTTTCATTAGGAGACGTAACATCTCCGCAAGTATTATTAGCTATTTTTAGTTTTATTATGATGCTCGTATTACTTGTTCGCGGGATCCAATCGGGCATTTTTTTCGGAATTGTTATTGCTACGATTATCGGAATGATTGCTGGCTTAATTGATACACCAAAGCAAATTATTGGATCGATTCCAAGTTTACATCCGACATTTGGACAAGTATTTTTCCATTTACATGATTTATTAAATCCTAGCATGCTTGCCGTTATCTTTACATTTTTATTTGTCGCCTTTTTTGATACAGCAGGAACACTTATTGCCGTTGCAGGCCAAGCAGGCATTATGAAAGACAATAAAATACCGAATGCGGGTCGTGCACTTTTAGCTGATTCACTTGCAGGTGTGTTTGGCAGTATTTTAGGAACCTCTACACCGGCTACAATGGTAGAATCAAGTTCGGGTATTGCTGCAGGTGGAAGAACAGGCTTCACTTCGATTGTGATTGCAATTGGTTTTGCAATATCCCTTTTCTTTTCACCGCTGTTATCGGTTATTTCAACAGAAGTAACATCTCCTGCACTCATTATCGTTGGCGGACTTATGGCGATGCAAGTGAAAGCCATTAACTGGAACAAACTTGAGATTGCGATCCCATCATTTGTCATTATTATTATGATGCCGCTCACTTACAGTGTAGCAACTGGCATTGCATTAGGCTTTATTTTATATCCGATTACGATGCTTGTAAAAGGAAAAGGAAAACAGATTCACCCATTAATGTACGTGTTGTTTATAGCGTTTCTTGCCTATTTTATTTATTTAGCCTAATGGAATAAAAAAGCAGTAAGGAGATTTTCCTTACTGTTTTTTTAATGCTTCAACATATAGTCATTGATCATTTTGAAATGACTTTTTACTAACCGATCTGGTAAATGATCGAATGAAAAAAATTGTAAATTTAATGCTTCATTTTTATTTACGGTGATCGTACCAGTAAAGGTTTTTGTCCAATAAGCAGCTGATACTGAGTAAAATTGATCGCCATTGTTCAATTGTACAAAGTACTCTTTTCCAGAATAAATATTGATCAATGATAAATCATTTACATGCAGTCCTGTCTCTTCAAACACTTCTCTTTTAGCTGTTTCTTCTGTTGATTCGCCCAGTTCCATCAACCCGCCTGGTAATCCCCAAACTCCATATGGGTTTGTCCGTTGCTGTAAAAGCACTTGATCATGCTCATTAATGATTAAAACGACAGATCCAACTAAAATTAATGGGCGTTGCCCGACAATTTTTCTTAGCTCTTCCATATATCCCATACTATCAACACCTTTTCTGTTCTGCTCTATTTAAGCATAACACGAAAAGGGGATATGTTCTCATAAAAAAAGAGCTGATTTAGCTCTTTATCGGGCATTTTGAAATGCTTCCAACATCCAAATATGTTTTTCAAATGTAAAAACATAATCGTTCAATAAATCAACTGTTGCTGAATCTTGGATTTCTTCTCCAAGCGGAATACCTTTTTCACGTATTTCTGAAACAATTAGTCGAAGATCACTTCGTAATTGTTCAATCATTTCCTCTTCAGTATTGTCCGCTGAAGCTTCTGCCAACGTTTTTTCATCTAAATATTTAGCCATCGTCGCTAGCGGGCGTCCACCAATCGCTAAAATTCTTTCAGCTAGTTGATCTATATTGTCAGCGAATTCTTCATACATCGTTTCAAATAATTCATGTAAAGAAAAAAAGTGCTTTCCTTGAACATACCAATGATAACGATGTAATTTTATATACATAACTGTAAAATTGGATAATTCCTGATTAAGAAATTGAACAAATTGTTGTGGTTGATTTGGCATGGCACAATATCCTTTCCGTTTCTTTTTATTAGGTTTTGTGCATTTGTCCATTTCTATTCGTGAAAAGTCCAAAATTCAATTCTAACTTTTGAAAATAAGCTTAGCATGAATAATAACATCCAATATCCAAATATGCCTCCAATTGTATTGAGTGTAATATCATCAACATCAAATCCGCCAATATGACCTAGCAATTGTATTAATTCTACTGTAAATGAAATAAAAAACGTTAACAGAAATAATTTAAAGCCGTTTTTCATTCTTTGAAACAGTAATGGAATGATAAAACCAAGCGGCATGAAAGCAAGGATATTACCAAAAAGATTCGCGAACCAATTTTGAAAAGTAAAATAATGATAGTACATAATGTACATCAAGATCGTTTTAAATGGCTTAAGATTATATTCTTCTAAATTCGTGTTTTGTCTGAAGGATGCTAGAAAAAGAATATCGACCATGTAGGAAAAGTAGAGAATAAATATAATCCATATGAAAGTCTTTGCTTTTCTTTTAAGTAGAAAATTTTTTATGAGGTTCAACATCTTATACCTCCGAAACATATCAGGTATTCATAGCGATTGTGTAACATAATTATCCATCGCTAATTGCTAATCATATCAAAAAACCATTCCAAAAGATTCAATATAGCCACTATTATATATTTATTACCATAAAAAACGAAACATACAATATTTCTCTAATCGGTTTTATCTTTAGTTTGCATAATAATGTTTTACCACCTTGTCAATCAAGTGTTCCATCCTTTACTGCATCATTTTAAACGCCTACTACGTTCAACTTACATATGTACAATCAATGACAATGATAAAACAAAAAGCAGTGAAATTCTCATGTGAATCTACACTGCTTTTTGTTACATTTCCTATGAAAATTTACTTATACTTGACTGTTTCTTTGAATTACTAAGCAAGGCTTTTAACATCGGTGGAGTTGCAATGGTGGAAACAATAACAGCAATAATGATTGCTGTAAAATGTTCTTCTGCTAATAAACCAGAGCTTAATCCAATTGCAGCGATAATTAAAGCAACTTCTCCTCTCGAGACCATACCTGCTCCGATAACAAGGGAAGAATGGGTATTAAACCCAGTCAATCTCGCACCTAATCCAGCACCAATAAACTTCGTTACGATTGCAATCAATGACAATCCTATAATGAAAACAATATTATTAGAAAAACCTTTGAATGATACAGAAAGTCCTATACTTACGAAAAATACTGGTACAAAAATGGTATATGCAATTGGATGTAATTTTCTTTCAATTTGTTTTCTAAACTCTGTTTGTGAGATTGCAATACCTGCTGCAAATGCCCCAATGATACCGGAAACACCAAAATATTCCGCTATATAGGCAAAGAAAAAGCAGATGACAACTGCAATACTCATAAGAGGTTCGGTAACTTTTAATAAAGATAGTTTTCTCATAATAAAAGGTACAAATTTCCAACCAAGTAAACCAATAATAATAAAGAACAATATTTTCGTTCCGATTACCATCGTTAAACTGGCATCACTTGTCGTTAAAAAGCTCATAGCAACAGCTAATGCAATAACTACTAGAATATCATCGACTAATGCCGCACCGAGAACTGTCGTACCTTCTCTGCTTTTCAAATATCCTAGTTCTTTAAATGTTTGAACAGAAATACTAACCGATGTAGCAGAAAGTAAAAGCCCGATAAAGAGTGCATGACCTTGGTCCATTCCGAATACTAGCCCTGCAGCATATCCAGCTAACAACGGTAATATAATACCGCCGACGCCAACTGCCATCGATGAATTTCTGTTTTTGTTTAAATCTCCAATATTTGTCTCTAAACCAGCAAGAAACATTAGAAAAAGAACACCTATATGACTAAATGCATCAATCACATCTGAATTTTCTATCCACCCTAACATTGCAGGTCCAATAATGACCCCAATAACCAATTTCCCCAAGACAGACGGCTGCCCTAAACGTACAGCAACATCCCCTGCTAATTTTGTACTACTAATAATAATCGCTAATTGTAAAAATAGCTCCATCATTTCCTCCCTCTAATACCCTAAAAAAACACAAAAAGAGCCTGTCAAATGACAGGCTCCTCCGGGTACTTCTGTATTTATTTAAATATATTATACCATTATTTCTTCATTTTTTCAAGAAGACATCGGAGTCCATAATCATCGCGACCCTAGTCTATTGCCCCAATACATCTAAATAATTTCTGAACTTGATCACAATTGTGAAAATAATGAATATTCTCTTCATCTACTTCACTAATTATTCTAGTTTACAAACCGTCTCATCATAAATGATTTGCAGTTTTTCTAATATATTCTGCAATTCTTTGTTCCCATACAAAATATCAAAAGCATGAATTAAATCAGATTCATTTAATCCTACAATCGATATGGTTTCAGAATAAATACGATTATATTTTGCTTCTACTGTAAGTCCTTTTTTACTAAATTTTATGCCCTTTTCTTTCATACTTTCCATCAACAGGACGCGCTTATCTGCATCGATGGGACCAACCTCTAACGTAAAGAAAAGGGAATCTGAGTTAATATTCATCCAAAATAGAAACGGTCCGTTATCCCACCACCACTTTTCTCTCGTTTCCCCTAATTTCTCTTTGAACGCATCAAACAATGGAATTTTAAAGGAAAGTGTTTTCGAGGATACACGATAATCATTTTCAAGAATATTTTTTGTTCCTACCCATTTTTTAAATGCCTTTTGGACTTGGATCGTCGTTTTTTCTGTTGAAAAATTTTCAATTGTTTTTGTTATCCTATTTTTTACCGAATTTTTATAATTTAACATATCAGCGATTTGCTTACGTAACAAAACAAATTCCGTACTATTATATAAAGCTACCATTGCTTGTGATAGCTCCTCCATATCATCCCACTTATTTACATCAATCTTTTGAGAGAAAAATCGTGTATAACGTGTTTTTTCTAATTTCGAATTTTCTCTAAATGCCAATCCGATTTTTTCCAACTGTTCAAGTAACCAAATACGATGAATATATTCGATAGGTCCCATTTCAGCAATAAGTCGTAAACGACTGTCGTTTGTCTGTTCAAACCAGACAATTAATCCTTTTCCTAGCCAATAATTTGATTCCCGTAGTTTTATAGAGCTAATTGAATTCCATTCTGGTGGTAGTAAATTCGGAGTAGTTGGGTGTGCATCATAAAGAACTTCGCCGCCGAACTGTCGATGAATGAATTGTTCAAAACTATACGATAGAATATTTTTCCCGTGTTTAAAAATATAATTAATCGTATTCTTATACTTCATCATAAATTCAAATTGATATCCAGATTCAAATTGCAACTGCTTATTAAGCTTAGACGTTTCTTCGAATAGTGCATTTATTGTTGGCTTATAATTTCTATATATGTTTATTGCTTGTAATACCTGATCTTGATTTGGATAAAATTTTTCTTTTAATATTTGATTGTAATCTTCGATAAATTTATAAACGTTATCACTCAATTGCTCTTTATATAATATAAGAATTGTATACAGAATCGATTCAATTCGCTCATAAGTCAAAATAAAATATTGTTGATTAGAAGGTTTTTCCCCGTCCAAAGTTAAATAAATTGGAATAATGGTAAAGTTTTTAAATGTATGTTGGATAAAATTCAAATAATCATCCAATTGATTTTTTGATTCCGTCGAATAAAATTTATTTTCAATAAAAAAAATAAATTTAAGTTGCTGATTCACAATAAGTAAATCGATTCTGATCAGTTTTAACTTCTCGATATACGTGACTATCCATTAATGAATGGTTAAGAATTCCACTAACTGTTTCATATTTTGGATTATTACTATTTTCCTCTATTAATATCAAATGTTCTATCATCTTACGTAAAAAATAGTCATGTAAACTATGATTTTCTTTCGGATTTAACAACCAAGCTAAAATATTTGAATGGCGGATTTCATGGTTTTCTAACTTTAAGATTTTTAATGTATTGAATGAATTCACTTGCTGATTAAGTTGTTGAAACGTTGCATCATTTTCTAACTCAAATAAATGTCGAATTTCCATTTATGTTCACTCCGTCTATTTAATAAGTCATCACAAATATTATAGCATCCGCGTTTTATTTATTTAATGGTTACTAATTATACCTTTTCCATTAGAAAAAAGGAGCCTGTTATGACAGGCCCCCTCTGACTTCATTATACACTTCGTATTTTTAAACATCATTAATTGGCGATATCTCGTTTTTGAAAATAAGCAAATGTAATGGCCATAAATACAAGATAATAAATGATTAATGTGACGATTGAAAAGGCGAAATTGACACCGTCTACTAAATGATCTTGATATGCATAGACGGATAAATCCAGATGCGGAAAAATTAAAAATTTCATCCAATGATATTTATTCATTAATAATAATATCACTCCGCCCAATGTATTCATCATAAATAAAACAAAAATTCCAATTCCTACTGCTAGCGCTTGTGTTCTAAATAAAGTTGAAAGCATAAAGGAAATCGCCGTTACGATAATTAAACTTGGTAAATAAAGCCCAAGCTTTAATAAAAATTGTGATCCAGCGTCTTTAATGTCATATCCATTCGTATTGACGGCTGATTCAATGATTTTAGTATGGAAATCACTGTAGCCTAGAAAAATGGAGCCAATAATGAATCCCATGATCGCTAAAATAACTAATAAGATAATCGAATATATCGTGACAGCAATATATTTAGATAATAGTATTTTCCAGCGTGGATGCGGACGTATGATAAGTTGTTTAATCGTTCCATTTGCAAATTCTGCTGCCACGTTTCCGCTGCATACGATGACACTAAACAGGGTGACGAACATACCAAGTGTGATCACAACATCGTTCATAAAATTCCAATTCGTATGGGCATTAGGGTTAATATTATACTTCAAATAGTCTTGATCCTTTTTAATCGATTGTTGGGCATATTGATCATTCGGCTTTTTCTTTAACACTTCTTGATTTGTTTTTATATCCGCCTGAATACTTGTCCGCCAATTTTTATGTTCATCCCCGCCATACATTTTTGTATAAAATATAGCACCGATCAGAATAAAAAGGACAATGAAAATCATATACATCCACGAGCTTTTTCGAGAAAAAATCTTCATCAGCTCATTTTGCACTAGAGCAATCATAATGGATTCACCTCCGTACTTTGATTGGTTAACTCTAGGAATCGGTCTTCTAACGTTTTCTTCACAAAAACAATTTCAAAAACTTTTCTGTCATTCTCTACTAATAGTTTATTCATATCTGCAATTTCATTGTACGTGATTGAAACCGATATTTGTGTTGGGCTAAGGACATTAACAGGGATATTTTTAGCTTCTTTTATTACTTTTTGCGCTTGTTCACTATCATCAGTTGTGAATGTTACTTCCCGCAGTAAGTCCTCCTCTAAGTTAGTCGTTTCATTCATAGATTCAATATGAATTAATTTTCCTTGTTCAATGATTGCATAGCGATCGCACATTAATTCCATCTCGGAAAGCAAGTGTGATGAAATTAAAATCGAGACTCCGTGTTTTGTTAACTCCCGCAAATTTTCACGAAATTCGCGTATTCCTTGAGGATCTAACCCATTTGTGGGCTCATCTAAAATTAATACAGATGGACTATGTAAAATTGCTTGAGCAACACCAAGCCTTTGTCTCATTCCTAATGAATAAGTTTTTACCTTTTGTTTTAAAGCGTGGTCGATTTTCAACAATTTCGCCACTTCATAAATTCTATCATTCGGTAAGTCCTTTTCTGACATCCGTTTATAGTGAAGTAAATTTTTGTAACCGGACATATAATTATAAAATTCGGGGTTTTCAACAATTGCCCCAATTTGGTTCATTGCTTGTGTGTACTTACTATCCAAATTATATCCATTTATTGAAACTTCTCCTGCTGTCTTGTTGATGAGTCCAACAATCATACGGATAATGGTTGTTTTCCCTGCACCATTAGGACCTAATAACCCAAATATCTCTCCTTTCTTTACCTCAAAGCTAACATGATCGACAATCGTCTTTGATTTAATTTTTTTCGTTAAATCTTTGACGGATAAGATAATATTGCTCATAATGCCCTCCCTTTCTTTTTGCTTATACTATTAATACGTTTTCCCTCTAAAAAGGTTTCAAAACGTTTATAAAATTTGTCGTTTTTTTCCAAAGTCATTTTTATCAACATCGTCGCTTTCTTATCGAAAAAAGGAAGATTTGATTTTTGCTTCAGGAAACTCACTTTCCGCGGGCGGATGCTGAGCGTCATTGCGCTTTACAATTTTGGTGTCTCCTCACTTCCTCTTTTCTTGCAGAATTCTCGCTTTTTCCGCTCCAATCAACTTTTTCATATACCGCTGGAACGACAATATCTAAAAATAGATAGTTTCCATTCTAGTTTGGAAATCTCTGAAATAGACTCAAAATCGACTATGTTTAAGCATATTCTTCATAGGAAATTAATAAACTAGTAAAAAATAGTTAATTGAGGGTAGGAAATGAATGGAATTACAATCAAATCGATTTTATTAGGAATAGGTATCATTATTTTAATTTGCCTTTTGATCCATATCCCGAACAAAGGGTATCATAGGGTGACAATCGTAGAAAAATACTATGCTGCGAATCCTAAAAACAATTCAAAAGCGGTAGGCGTTACAACGAAAAAAAAGATTTCTGTTCCTACTAGTACATCTAAACCTTATTGTGCAATGCAATTTAGTAATGGAAAAATACTAGATTTAGATTGTCATACTTATTTAGATTATGAAGTTAAAGAAAAAGTAAAAATTAAATGGAAAGGCAACAAATTAGTCGACATTAGAAGAAAATAAGATCAAGAGCTGTCTCAAACATGAATTGGCAATTTTTGAAGAAAATGAGACAGCTCTCACTGTATTATTCTAAAAATAAATCAGACGACAAATACCGCTCACCTGTGTCAGGGGCAATACATAATACGTTCGCATCTTTAGGAAGCTTTTTTGCCATTTTCACTGCAAAAAATGCCGAGGCAGCACCTGAAGCTCCTACTAAAATTCCCTCTTTTCTTCCTAACTCCAAAGCCATTTCGTGGGCCTCTTCATCTTTAATTAACAAGATTTCATCATAAATATGTTGATTTAAAATCGAAGGAATAAATCCTGGCCCTGTGCCAGGAATATTATGAGGGCCTGGCTTTCCTCCTGAAAGAACAGGAGAACCAGCTGGCTCTACAACATAAATCTTTAAATTCGGCATGCGCTTTTTCAGTTCTTCACCAACACCTGTCACCGTACCGCCTGTACCAGCAGTTAATATGAGGGCATCAAGCTTGCCTTCGAAAGCCTCTTCGATTTCTACGGCAGTTGTTTTTCGATGGGCATCCGCATTTGCAGGGTTATCAAATTGCATCGGGATAAAGCTATCTTTTATGTCTTTCGCAATTTCATACGCCTCATCAATTGATCCTTTCATCCTTTTACTAAAAGGCGTAAGATGGACTTCCGCTCCATAAGCCTTTAATAATCGTACTCTTTCAACAGTAGCATTGTCAGGCATTGTAATAATACAGCGGTATCCCTTTGCCGCACATACCATTGCAAGGCCAATTCCCGTATTCCCTGATGTTGGTTCGATAATAACGCTTTTACCAGGTTGGATTTTTCCTTCCTTTTCAGCTTGAAGAATCATATTTATTGCTGCTCTATCTTTGATGCTTCCACCTGGATTAAAAGACTCTAATTTCATATAAATAGAAGCGCTCTCCTCGTCTGACACATTGTTTAATTTCACAATTGGTGTGTTTCCGATTACATCTAATACTGATTGATAATACATAAACGAAACCTCCTTTTCATCCTCTTGCCTAACTTAATAGCAAGCCGATTTTGTATTAGTCTTCGCCGATAATTTTTACTTCCGTTTCTAAATCAACGTCAAATTTTTCTTTTACTGTCCGTTGTACATACTTAATTAAATTCATATAATCAGTAGCCGTTCCATGATCTACATTTACCATAAAGCCAGCATGTTTTGTTGATACTTGAACACCGCCAATTTGCTTTCCTTGCAATCCGCTGTCTTGAATTAATTTACCAGCAAAATATCCTGGCGGCCTTTTAAACACACTTCCACAAGACGGATATTCAAGTGGCTGTTTCGATTCCCTAAGATAGGTCAATTCATCCATTTTTTCTTTTATTTTATTTACATCTCCGGGCTGTAAACTAAATGTCCCTTCAAGTACAATATAATGATGCTTTGCAATCGCGCTTGAGCGGTAACTAAATTCAAAATCACTCTTTTCCATACGTAACAGTTCACCAGTACTTGTTAGCACAAGTGCACTTGTCAACACATCTTTAACCTCACCGCCATAAGCTCCTGCATTCATAAACAAAGCTCCACCGACTGATCCGGGAATCCCACAAGCAAATTCGAGACCCGTAAGATGTTGTTTTAAAGCATACCTAGAGACATCAATAATTGCAGCACCACTTTGAGCAATGATATCATTGCCTTCATGATAGATCTGACTTAGCTTCGTTAATATTAAGACAATTCCTCTAATCCCACCATCTTTTATAATAAGATTAGAGCCATTTCCTAATATGGTGTATGGAATATTTTTTTTCACTGCATATTGAACTGTCTTTTTCACTTCTTCGTATGTAGTCGGGAATACTAAAAAGTCCGCATTTCCGCCTGTTTTTGTAAACGTATATTTGCTTAAAGGCGCATTTTCAAATACTTGGCTTGGATTGATCAAGTCCGATAATTCTTGATAAACAGTTGATTCAACCATTTTTTTCTCCTTTTTCTCGTTGTTATAACATTTTCTCTTTACGTACATGTTACTATCACTTTTACACTATCATATAAATAAAAAATAAAGTGATCCATGTTAACCACATTTTTAACAATTGAATAGAAATGGATGCGATACTTTTTCGTCAATATGATCCACTCAATACACCATTATAATATATTAACGGTAAAGGAACGAGTACATTTTTTCATCCTTATACATTTGCTAATTCAATTTCAATTTGCTCTTTAATTTTTTTTACGCATTCGTCAATCGTTTTCGCAAATATCTTTTTGCCATTGACAATCGCAAAAGGACTATACGTACAAGTTCCACACGCCATTAAGCATTCATTCATAATAACTGCTACTTCTGGATATTGGGATTCTAATTCTTTTTCAATATCAATCGCATTGATAAGACTTCCTTCACAAATTTCCACAATGACAATACCCAATCCCAATCCCTCCTTTAAAACAAAAATGTTGAGTCCTTAATGTCAATATATCTAAAACCACACAGGTCATATACTCACTTGACATGTTCACATATTAAACATGTATATACCAAGATTAACATAAACAATCCGGCACAATTATTCTATTTTAAACCTTTTTCTCAAATAGAACACACCCATTATTATACTGAATCATTACAAAAATGAATAATGATTGAAATCAAAAATCATTTATATGCACTGAGAAAGAAAATTTTTTTCATATTTAAAGCTTTTTCATTTATAAATGGAATAAAACTTGGTACAATAAAGAAAAACTTCCAATAAATATGCATACCGAATAAAATATTGCATATGGTGAAGTTGTTTTTACATAATTTTAACTAATGAGGTGGCTACATGAGTAAACAACAAATCGGTGTTATCGGTTTAGCGGTAATGGGCAAAAATCTTGCTATGAATATCGAAAGCCGTGGCTACACTGTATCCGTTTTTAACCGTTCTCGTCAAAAGACAGATGAAATGCTAAGTGAAACAGCAGGTAAAAATATTGTTGGATATTATACTCTTGAAGAGTTTGTTCAATCTCTAGAATCACCGCGTAAAATTTTATTAATGGTTAAAGCTGGAAAACCAACAGACGCAACGATTGAACAATTAAAACCATTGCTTGATAAAGGTGATATCGTCATTGACGGTGGTAACACATTCTTCCAAGATACGATTCGCCGCAACAAAGAATTAAGTGAACTTGGCATCCATTTCATCGGTACGGGTGTTTCTGGCGGTGAAGAAGGCGCGCTAAAAGGTCCTTCAATTATGCCTGGTGGACAAAAAGAAGCTTATGATTTAGTTGCTCCAATCTTTAAAGATATCGCTGCAAAAGTTGATGGAGATCCATGTACAACTTATATTGGACCAGATGGTGCTGGACACTATGTAAAAATGGTGCATAATGGCATTGAATATGGCGATATGCAGCTTATTTCTGAGTCTTACTTCTTATTAAAAAATATTTTAGGACTTAATGCACAAGAATTACATGAAGTATTTTCTGAATGGAACAAAGGTGAATTAGACAGTTATCTAATTGAAATTACTGCCGATATTTTCACTAAAAATGATCCTGAAACAGGAAAACCACTTGTTGATGTTATCCTTGATACTGCGGGTCAAAAAGGAACTGGTAAATGGACAAGCCAAAGCGCACTTGACTTAGGTGTTCCACTTCCATTAATTACAGAGTCTGTTTTTGCTCGTTTTATTTCTGCATTGAAAGATGAACGCGTCGCTGCAAGCAAGCTCCTTAAAGGTCCTAGCGCAGCTGCATTTACTGGAGATAAAAAAGCATTTATCGAATTAGTTCGTAAAGCATTATATATGAGTAAAATTTGCTCATACGCTCAAGGTTTTGCGCAAATGCGTGTAGCTTCTGAAGAATATAATTGGGATTTAAATTACGGCGAAATTGCGATGATTTTCCGTGGCGGCTGTATCATCCGTGCCCAATTCCTACAAAAAATTAAAGATGCTTACGATCGTGATGCAAATCTTAAAAATCTTTTACTTGATCCGTACTTTAAAGAAATTGTAGAAAGCTACCAAGATGCACTTCGTGAAATCGTAACTACAGCTGTTAAAAATGGTGTACCTGTACCAACCTTATCTGCTGCACTTGCATACTATGACAGCTATCGTTCTGAAACGTTGCCAGCTAACCTATTACAAGCACAACGTGATTATTTTGGTGCACATACTTATCAACGTGTTGATAAAGAAGGCATTTTCCACACAGAATGGCTAGAAAAATAATCATCAAGCATTATAAAACTAAAACAAACCCTACCTTGTTAAAAGGTAGGGTTTGTTTGTTAGCGGCTGTTCATTTACCAATTTTAATCCTCGTTTCTATAAACTTAGAAAGAACTGTAACTAGCACTTGTTTCAACTTTGTTCTATTTAATATTGGTAACTGATTGTCCAATGAAATGGATCTGGAAGCCGATTCCAATCTTCATTCATCTCCTCATATGTCAAAAGGCACTCATCCAATTCTTTTTCGATTTCTTCCCGATCTAAATCCAGTCCAATAAAAACAAGGCGAGTATTTCGATCCCCGTATTCAGGGTCCCAACTGTCTAAAACATTGGGATTGTCACGAAAAATCCGTCTTTGCTGTTCTTCCGGCAAGGCAGCGACCCAATAAGATAATGGCTGAATGGATATACTTGAACCCGCTTGCTCCACTAATAATGCAAACGAATTTCTCGTTGCGCACCATGCAAAACCTTTTGCCCGAACAACATTATAAGGTAACCGTTCAGTCATCCATCTATGAAAGCGCATTGAATGGAATGGTAAACGACGGTTATAGACAAAAGAGGATATCCCGTACTCATCCGTTTCTGGTGTATGTTGATCAGCACCTAACTCTAATTCTTTTATCCAGCCAGCAGAACGGCTTGCTTGCTCAAAATCAAATAAACCAGTATTTAGAATTTCCTCTGGATTAACTTTACCATGCTCCGTTTTGATGATCTTCGCACTCGGCTGAAGTATCCGTAAAACACGTTCAATCATTTCAATTTCATTCTTCTCAAGCAAGTCACACTTATTTAAAATTAAAACATTGCAAAATTCAATTTGATCAATCAATAAATCTGCAATCTCACGTTCATCTTGTTCAGAAATGCCTTGCTGCCTATCCACCAATGATTGACCAGAGTTATAATCACTCCAAAAACGGTTGGCATCTACAACGGTAACCATCGTATCTAGCTTTGTCCGCTCTGATAAATCAATGTTCAAATCTGGATCGTAATAAGTGAATGTTTGGGCAACAGGCACTGGTTCGCTGATGCCGGATGATTCGATTAATATATAATCAATCCCTTCTATCCGCGATAATTTATCAATTTCAATCAGCAAATCTTCTCGTAATGTACAGCAAATGCAGCCGTTGGACATTTCTACTAATTTTTCATCCGTTCGCGTGAAACCTCCTTCTTTTATTAGTTCTGCATCAATATTTACCTCACTCATATCGTTTACAACGACCGCAACTTTAAAGCCATGGTCACTGTTTAAAAGATGATTTAACAAAGTTGTTTTTCCGGATCCTAAATATCCTGACAAAACAGTTACTGGGATTTTTTTCATTTACTCCATCTCCTATTTCAAATCGTAACGATTACGATTTTATTGATATAACGATGTTACGATGATCCTCAAATAACGTCTGTTGCATGTAATCGTTCTTTTCAGCATTCATTAATTCAATTAGTATGTTACACGCTATTTAAATTCTACCAACTCGACTTTTTAACACCCGGTATTTGTCCTTTATGTGCTAATTCACGAAATGCAATCCGTGACATTTCAAATTTTCGTAAATAACCATGCGGACGCCCTGTTAAGCGGCAACGATTATGTACACGAGTCGGAGAAGAATCACGCGGAAGCTTACTTAGTCCGATATAATCCCCTTTTGCTTTAAGCTCTCTACGTAACTCTGCATATTTTTCGACAAGAGCCTGCTGTTTTAAATGTTTAGCTATTTTTGATTTTTTAGCCATGCTATTTCCTCCTTTAATAAATCGTAATGATTACGATTTAAATTATATAATATTTTCTATGAAAATACAAGAAGACTACATTATTGATGAAACTTCAATCCAGTTCCCACATTGGAATGTTGTTCACGCTTGAACTAATCATTAGGGATGTCGTTTCTTCTTTTTCAAAACAGTTATTAAGCAATGTCTATTTTTCTAATCAAAGATACTAAGTTTTGAACAATTCATTTGTTTATTAGAACAAGGTTCAGCATCATGCTCTAAATAAATACGGCTTTCAGTTGCCCCCCACTGTCCTGAATATTTGCCTTTATATGGGGATGCATCCTGATCTAGTTCAGCAATGACAAGTTGGCAAATCCTTCTGCCTGCTTCTAATGTGATCGGAACACAATTTGCATTAAACAATTCTAATGTGATCGTTCCACAAAATCCGGGATCGATCCATCCGGCATTTTGAACAAAGAGACCAAGCCGTCCAATTGAACTTCTTCCTTCTACAAAAGCCGTTATATTATTTGCTAATTGAATCGATTCCACCGTAGTTGCTAGTAAAAATGTTTGCGGAGGAATGGTGATGCTCTTTTCCTTCATTTTCATATATGTTGCAGGTTCATTAAGTGATATATGTGAAGTACGATACTTATCCAATATCAAAAAGTGGTCACCTAACCGCAGATCAATTGACGCTGGTTGAACTTGAGAGGCAGCAAATGGATCAATGACTAACTTTCCTAACTCAATCTTTTGTTTAATCCCTTTATCAGATAGAATCATGTTCTCCTCCTACTATTTACTTTAAAATCGTTGCTATCGGTCAGCATAGTTTCGAACGTTTCTTTATATTATTTAAATACTGCGTAATCAATGGCAATAATGTTTCAGCCTCTTCAGCATTTATATAGGCATTAAAGCTAATATCACTAAAAATCAAATTTTTCTCCTGATCGATGGTATATCGATTCATTCTAAAAATATTTGCTTGATCATAAAATACTTCGAAAATATCACGATAATCCCCATATTGTTGATCATTGATGAGTGTGTAGCCGTTAATCCCTAATCTTCTTTGATTAAATTCATCTATAGGTGCTTTTAACGGTAGGCCATCTTTTGATTTCAGACGTTGAACATAGTCTCCCAACTCCCCTAATACAATTTCTAATGACTCTATATCCATCTCTTCAGCTCGGTCATTAATGATCTTCATCTGTAAGTCTTCCTTATTAAAGACAATTCTCCATTGCTGATCAGTGAGATTGGCAAGAATCTCTTTTATAGTATGTTCCCACATTTCTAACATCCTCCCTTTATTGATAGGTATCATTCGTAATGTGTGCTAACAGGGTAAACAACTTAATATAATAATAGAAATAGCAATTTTCATCTGGCCTATGATTAATATTACATCTCCTTTCTTTAAAACGAAATGATTACGATTTATAATAACGAAACAACTTGAAAATGACAACCCCCTTTTCAATAGAAAGTTGCCAAGAAAACATAAATATTAGGTTTTCACCTTTACAGCATGCTTCTTCTTTACAATTTCCCAAAAATCATAATCATTACGATTTATTTGTTATAATCATTTCTCTTTTTCATATAAATATTTAATATAGACCAAAATTTAAGATAGAGTATCACAAAAGGAGGAGAAAATGAAAGATAGCTACGAATATATTCGGATTACATTACCGTATCATTTCATTAAATATACTTGTATATACGTTTTCCTCATTACGATTATTGTCATAGCAATACCTAGTATTTTAGTGACCTCTTTTTCTAGTATTAGTGTCCACTATGATCATACAAATAATGATACTAATGCTGTTCGTCATAAAGCGATGACTGCTGATCCATCTAAACAGTCTCCTTCAACAAAAACTGCAGCAGGAAGCAGCAAGCCTCCGTCAATGCAAAATACAGAGAAAAAAAGCGCAGCAGCTAATCAACAGAATGATTCTACTACTAATAATAATGAATCAATTTCATTAGGATGGATTGTAGGGAATGGATATATATATAATCAATTAAATAATTATAAAAAACTTAATACTGTTTCACCGACATTCGCAACGATCGATAAAAACTATCAAGTAAAGTTTGACTTAAATACTTCCACAATGAATACTTTAAAATCGGAACATAAGAAATCTTGGGGACGTTTAATTATTGATAATGATAATAAAACGAATGTCCATTCATTCCTTTCTAATGCAAAAAATACTGAGAATATCATTAATTCAGTTTACACCCAAGCTTCTCGCCAACATATAGACGGCATTAATCTCGATATTGAAAACGTGGATAGCAATGATAGGACATTATTTTCAGCATTTGTAAAAAATCTATCTACTAAATTATCTCAGGCAAATATATCACTAAGTATCGATTTACCAGCCGATCCTAAAGGGAATCTTAACAGTGCAAGCGGATTCGATCATAAACTGCTTGCAACATATTGTGATTATATTATTTTTATGGGCTATGATCTCCATTGGTCTTCCGATCCAGTTCCAGGACCAGTTACATCGCTGAACTGGTTAGAATCTACCGTTCAAGAATTTATTAAGACGGGAATTCCTGCCAAAAAAATTATTTTAGGTCTTCCCGCCTATACTAGAATTTGGAAAGAGAATAGTAGCGGAAAAGTTGTGAGCGACCCTGCATTATCCCTTTCCTACGTACAGCAATTAGTTACTCAAAATCATCGCTCGCTACAATGGAAAAAAGATCTTGGAGAATACTACATTTCTTATCCAGCAAACGGTTTACAATATAAAATTTGGATGCCAACCGCAAAAACGTTTAATACATTTTTAAGCTTAGTACCAAAATATCATTTGGCAGGATCTGCAGTATGGGACTTAAATCTAATGCCTTCTAACTATTGGAATCAAATCTATGCTAATTAAAGAGCATACAAAATGTTCGTATAACATCATTTAGTCTAACTTGCTCGGTGGCAGCATCCTGTACAGTTCAGGAAAATGGACACCGAGCCTTTTATCATAATCACGCTTTCAGTTGAGGATGGGAATTTTCTCTATTTGAACAATTGCAAAACATTCGTCTTTAATCCGATTTGGATGCAATTAATGGATAAACACCTTTTCATTCAAAATTAGATATTGGTAGGATGCGAATAGATTCCTTCTTCCATAAGATAGTTGTTAAGGATGTCTTCAACATGAGTTTAGAGGAGGAGTTTATTCAATTGGAATGGCTCAACTATTTTATCATCATCAATTTGATTGGAATAAGTACAAATTTAGATAATACTGGTGTTGGTATTGCCTATGGAATGAAATATTTTCGTATCCCTTTTTGGTTCAATGGCATAATTAATTTGATTGGTTTCTTTTATACAATTGTCGGTGCACTTTTCGGTTCTGTTATTTTACAATTTATTTCGGCAAAAGAAACTGGACTCATCTCTTGTTGTATACTATGTTGTCTCGGAATATTCACCATTTATAACGGTTCATTCGGTTTCATATTTGGAGAACATAAGTCTGAAGTAAAAATCCAACAACCTAGAATACAGCATGCTATTATCCTTGGCTTTTCTCTTTCGCTCACCAACATTGTTGGCGGACTTGGCGCAGCAGTCGCATATAAGTCGATCATTTGGCTGATGATCATTAGCATTACTATTTGGGGATATATTACCATCTGGATAGGAAATATAATCGGAAATACGATATTCGCTAAAGTGTTGGGGAAATATTCTTTCCTTGTTGCTGGGCTTATGTTTATCATAATCGGATTGAAACAGTTATTTTAGCCATTTCGTCTTCCCTTTATCTTCCACTGATCCTGCATTAAACTATGCCCATCTATCACAACACCAAGATTTTAAGCATACGCATTTAACCAACTATATATAAATATAATGGAATGGATACTTTTATGTTAATAAGGGGGACGAGGCTTTTGATGAAACAGGCATATATGGGAATCTATATGAAAAATAAGCATAAAGGAATCATTTTTAAAGAATGGTAATGCTTGTTGCAACTTCAATTATATTATTCATGGCAACAAATATTGACGATCTCTTCTTTTTAATGACGTGGTTTTCTCAAGCAAAAACAACTGAACAAAAGCTTTGTATTGCAGGCGGACAGTACCTTGGCTTTCTTCTCCTCCTAATTACGAGCATGCTAGGTGCTTTTGGAACATTTCTTATACAAAAGGAATGGGTGGGGCTATTAGGATTGCTTCCTATCTATATTGGCATCAAATCACTTATAATGTTGTATCGGTCACGATCAGAACAGATAAATGTGGTTGGTTGGCTCTTAAAAACCGCCGCTATTACATTTGCAAATGGCAGTGACAATATTGGTGTCTACATTCCGTATTTTTCGACTAATAGCCTAGAAAATCTGATGTTGATACTCTTTATGTTCCTTGCATTAGTAGCAGTTTGGTGTTATATAGGCAATTTATTAAGCAACCAGCCATTCATTGCTCAAATATTAGAGCGCAATGGTCACATAATTGTTCCAATCATGTTAATTCTACTAGGTGTTTATATTTTAATAAAACAAGGAACAGTCTATTATATTTTTTAAAGTTTCGTACCCCACAGTTGCTTATATCCTCCTCATAACTTACTTTATTTCCCTTATGTATAAATTTGGTCTTTTTTTAAAAACTAGTATAAAACCCGTAGGTGAATATATGACTAGTTCTATATTTTTCTTTACACTCGTTTTGCTGATCATAATATTTTGTTCTTATAAGAAAAGACTTCATATTTTTGAAATCTGCTTTATATGGATGACGGTTTGGCTCATTACACATTCGGTTTCAAGTATTCTTATTATAAATTTAAAGTTAATGGATTTACCAAATCAACTTAATGCATTTTGGGTTCAGTTTTTTAAACGAGTACTTTTGTATCCCCTTGTTATTGTTGTCTGTTTTGATGTATACATAAGATGTAAACATGCTTCTTTAAAGATCATCCTTTTTATTTCTACTATTCTTCTTCTTTCTATAGTTGAATTTTTATTTATCCACTTAGGGGTCCAAATTAATAAAAAGTTCAACTTCTATGAGGCAGTAGCGGAATGGACCTTCACATTGTTACTTGCATACTTTCCATGGATTTGGTACCGAAAAAAACGGCTTATGAGGTAAAAAATATGCTCCTTTACTTTCCAAACAAATTTGATGAAAATGAATGGACAATCCTTATTGCAATTCTATTCAATTTGTTAATTCTCATACTTCTGCCTAAAAAAATTCCAAAAGAAATTACGCCACTAATTGCTTTACTTAGTATCTCTTATCCTAAAATAATGGATCATTCAATGGCTGTTAAGCCATATAACTTATACAACTTAACTGATTCAGGAAAATATGAACTTTTTGATTTAGCTTTATACGCTGTTTATCCTGCTTTCGGGTATTTATTCGTTTATTTTTTAGAATATGTAAACGTTAGTAGAGTTTTGTTAGTCGTATATATAGTTGCATGGTCGATAATAGGGGTTGCTGTAGAATATTTATTTGTTATCTTGCATGTATTTATTTATACTGGCTGGAAATTAATCTACTCTTTGCCAATTTACCTTATTGTCATCGCAATCACTTATGTATTCTATCAAATTGCTACTTATTATCACAAAAAGGAAAGCAATAACCAAAGTTAGTGAAAACACAATCAGTTTTCCTGTCCCCAAAATACATGATAATAGATTTTCTCATATGTTAACATTTACATATTAACACGATCTGAATTATTCGTATATTTAAAATTTAATCTATTTTTAATCTAATTTTAATATTTCGCTGGTATTATAGTAAAAAGCTCTACAAAGGAGGCAGATAATATGTTATGGCTCATCCGTTTTATTCCAGTTGCATTTTTTAGTTTAACGGCATTATCTCTCGTTACTTTCCAGTCACTTGAAATTGTTCATGCATTTTTTGATATTATTTCAAATAAAACTGATGTAAAATAATTCTTTCCTTTGCTAAGAGCATCCGTGAATGACCCCTCTCAAATTGAGGAGGGGGATTTAACATGTTTCTTTTCTCCGGTGTACAAGTTTGCTATCAAACATTGCCTTCAACTTTTTTTTCCTAGTCTAATTGTTAATCACCCTCCATTTCGTTAATGTACATCATTAATTTCTCCTTCGACAAACACAGAAATAAACTTCATTTTCTCAACAAAAAACAGATACATTTCCGAAAACATTAAACAGAATAATTTTTTCATTTAGTTTTGTTGCTTTAATTTCGGATTATTTATACCATCCTTTTTCTTTAAAGATAGAAATGGCTGCAATACGGTTGCTAACGCCTAATTTATTAAAAATCACGGAAACATAGTTACGCACTGTTCCAGTTGTAATATACATTTCACTGGCAATTTCTTTTGTGTTTTTTCCTTCTGCAATCATCCGAAGCACTTCTATTTCCCGCTCAGTTAAAGGATTTTCCTCTTCATAAACCATATCAACAAGCTCAGGTGCATAAATTCTTCGGCCATTCATAATACTGCGGATCGAATTTGCCAGTTCATCACTAGGACTATCCTTTAATAAATAACCGCTCACACCGGCTTTTCTCGCACGTTCAAAATATCCTGGACGAGCAAATGTTGTTAAAATGATCACTTTACAAGCACAATCTTCCAGTTCTTCAGCTACATCTAAACCGCTTTTTAATGGCATTTCAATATCCATTACACAAATATCAGGCTGAACATGTTTGACGAGAGACAATGCTTCTTCCCCATTGCTTGCCTTCCCGATAACCTCCATATCATCCTCCATATCGAGAAGAGCTCCCAGTGCCCCCAGCAGCATGCCTTGATCTTCTGCAATAACAATTCTTATCATCCTCAAACCTCCTATTCTACTTTTTAATGACCTTAGGTACTTTAATCAATAGACTCATTCCTCTATCAGATTGAATATCTAGCATACCGTTTACAAAATCCAGTCGTTCCCGCATACCTTTAAGCCCATTTCCTTGCTGAAATGATTCTTTCTCAATTCCGATCCCATTATCCACAATTTTCATCAGCCATTCAGTTTGTGAATCTTCAATATAAAGTTTGCAAGAAGTTGCCTTACTATGTTTGACAATATTATTGATTGATTCCTTTAAACACATGCTAAGTACATTTTCAACTATATGGGGAATTTGTTCCGTCCCCACTTCCTTCGTGTAAGTGAAATCAATTTGAGCAGCCTTTAATATTTGCTTGATACGAATAATTTCATCTCCCAGTTTTTTTCCGCGCATGTTTGAAACCAACTCCCGCATTTCAGTTAGTGCAGTACGGGCGGTTTTCCGAATATCTTTAATTTCTTGGGAGACTAATTTTGGTTTACTATCAACTAACTTTCCAGCTAACTCACTCTTTAATACAATTAACGATAATTTCTGCCCTAACACATCATGTAAATCACGTGCAATCCGATTTCTCTCTTCAAACTTTACCAACTCAGCAATTCTCTCATTCGCATCTTTGAGCTGTTGTTCAAGTTTTTCCTGTTTGTGACGGTTATATGTGTT
The DNA here is from genome assembly GCF_011008565.1 of Heyndrickxia ginsengihumi. Lineage (GTDB taxonomy): Bacteria > Bacillota > Bacilli > Bacillales > Bacillaceae_C > Weizmannia > Weizmannia ginsengihumi. The sequence continues at coordinate 65,124 of NZ_JAAIWK010000014.1, read as the reverse complement.
CAAAGGCAGAAGAATGACACCAATCACACAAATTAAAATAAACGGCAATTGTGTAATAAATATCTTATTTTGAAAGAAAAAACCTAGACTAACAGCTGTAATAGTTGCCACTAAATGAACTGTATATAAAGTAATAAAACCTGCCCTATTTTGAACATTCCCAATAAACAAGGCTAGAAAAATAGAAAAATAAATATATCCGAATAGATAAGTCATCGCTACACACAAAACAATTTGAAATGATACAAGGACATAGACTAGCCATCCTTTAAAAATAAATGACAAGCGATAACACGTAATAAAAAGCATAATCATAAAAATACCAGCTACAATATTAAATATTGATGACGATTTGAGAATATAGTAAAAAGGAAGAATACAGAAGATAATCCATACATACGGTGTTAAACCCGTGAATCTCGGAAATATTTTATTAAAATAATGCATTGAATACTCCTTTATGTTGATTATTTTCAGTATATAACGTCTAAAGGCAAAAAACCATTCATGAATATGGAATGGTCTTTAATCAATATTAATTTTTTTGAAGCTTTACATACGCTTTCTTTTGCTTTACTCTTGATTTTTCCTTTTTTATAGAAGGATAAATGTCCTTAAAGCTTACAAATGTTTTATTTTCTTCGTCAAATAAACGAAAACGCAATGAATGTAAGCTCGTTCCCAATGTGATCGTTGTTGCCTTTTGTAATGGCGGCGTTGAATTATGCGCCTTTTCCAAGTTGTAATTTGGAATTCTCGGTGCTAAGTGGTGTACATGATGAAAACCGATATTTCCTGTTACCCATTGCAATATTTTCGGCAACTTATAATAGGAGCTGCCATCGACAGCCGCTTTTACAAAATCCCATTTGTTTTCATTTTCAAAATATGAATCTTCAAATTGATGTTGAACATAAAACAGCCAAATGCCTAGTGAACCAGCTACAAATAAAATTGGTGCTTGAATCAAGAGGAATGCTTTCCACCCTATTGCCCAGCATAGCAAAAGACTAATGACAACAATCGAAATATTCGTCAAATACGTATTGAAGCGTTCTTTGCGATTTGCTCCTTTTCGATTTATACGGTTGGATATGAGAAATAAAAACAATGGTCCCAGGCCAAACAGTACAATTGGATTACGATAAAGGCGATAGCCTAATCTTCCCCAAAACGATGCGGCAACATATTCATTAACCGTCATGACCCAAACATCGCCTGTTCCCCTTTTATCTAAATTATTACTAGTAGCATGATGAATAGCATGGCTTCTTTTCCATTTCTCAAATGGGAACATCGTAATAATTCCACTAATGGTCCCAATGATTTGGTTAGCTTTTTTATTTTTAAAAAATGATCCGTGACAACAATCATGAAAAATAATAAACATTCGAATAACAAATCCAGATGCAACAATGGCAAACACTAAAGTTAGCAAATAGGAAACCGATAAACTTATATATGCCGCAAACCATAACAAGAAAAATGGAACGGCTGTATTAATCATTTGGCGAATGCTTTTCTTTCGGTTTGAACGCTCGAACGAAGCAACATTTTTTCTTAACTCAGCAATTTTTTGATTACGCATGTGTGCCTCCTGACAAATCATGATTAAGACAAAATACGATATCTTTGCCTTTCTTACCATCATTTTAAAAGATGGCCACCATGAATAATAGACATAAATGTCAAGTAGGATAGATGACAAATGTCATATAGTCAACATAGCTATTCAAATTAAGTCAGCATGTATAAAAAAAACGGGTATTGAAACCCGTTTCAAATGATGGAATATTGTATATTTTAATGGTAAATAAACTTTTTCTTTTAAGTTATTCGGTTTCTTCCCAACTCTAATCATTCAGAGAACTAAATGAATTTTTTTCATCATATTAGCAATAAAACTTAGTATACCATCATCATTTAGAATGATAGAAAACTATTGAATCAATTTTAATGGTACCGCAATTCTACTTTTCACTTTTTTTCCTTGTAATACTTTAGATGCTGCTATAACTGCTTGTTTCCCGATTAATACCGGCTGCTGAGCAACTGTTGCACTTAATCTTCCTTCTTTAACAGCTTTAATCCCGTCATCTGTTCCATCAAATCCTACGACAACAATATCTCTTCCTGAGCTTTTAATTGCTTCAATTGCACCCAGCGCCATTTCATCATTTTGGGCAAAGACAGCTTGGATATCTTTATGTCCTTGCAAGAGATTTTCCATAACATTTAAACCTTGCGTCCGATCGAAATTTGCTGTTTGTTTTGCAATTACATCGAGTTTTTTGTCTGCAATTTCGTGGAATCCTTGCCCGCGTTCACGAGCTGCAGAGGCACCCGGTGTACCCTGTAATTCTACAACTTTTGCATGTTTGCCGACCTTATTGATAATAAAGTTTGCTGCCATTTTTCCTCCAGTAATGTTATCAGATGCAACTAAAGTTTCTACCTTACCTTTATCCGCTGATCGATCCAAAGTAATAACGGGGATTCCGATATGGTTCGCGCTCTGTACTGCTGAGGAAATAGCAGCAGAGTCAGTTGGATTGATCAATAACATATCGACACCTTGCTGAATTAAATCTTCAATATCATTCATTTGTTTTTCGGTATCATTTTGTGCATCTACTGTAATCACTTTTATCCCTTTGCTTGCTGCTTCTTGAATAACCCCATTTTTTAATGACACAAAAAATGGATTATCCAAAGTTGAAATACTTAATCCGATTTTCATATCTTTTAATTCTTTATGTTTACCAGGCTTTGCCCATTCCGGAGGATTCATTGAGCATGCAGATAAACTAATGACAAGTATGATAATTAATAATAGACTTATCGATTTTTTCATATTTTCACACCCCAACTTATGATTTTTTACGATCAATCAAAACTGCTATTAGGATAACAATTCCTTTTACTACTTGTTGATAGAAAGAGGAGACGCCGAGTAAGTTTAAACCATTATTAAGCGTTCCAATAATTAACGCCCCAACAAGTGTCCCGAAGATCCTTCCTTTTCCACCCGAAAGGCTTGTACCGCCTAATACTACAGCCGCAATCGCATCCATTTCATAAGATGTTCCTGCTGTTGGCTGAGCAGAATTCAAACGGGATGTTAATATTGCACCTGCTAACGCTGCCAACATTCCTGCTAAACTATAAATCATCCATTTTACTCGATCTACTTTAATCCCTGATACAAATGCGGCTTTTTCATTTCCACCAATTGCATACGTTTTACGGCCAAAAGATGTTTTATGAAGAATAAACCAAAGGATTATAAAAGTAATAATCATTGTAATTGCTGGCACAGGGATACCTAAAAAATAGCCGCGGCCAAACAATTGAAAAGCATAATTATCACCTAAGCCAGTTATCGGATTTCCATTCATATAAACTAATGTCAATCCTCTGAAAATCGTCATCGTCGCTAATGTTGCGATGAACGGTGCTACTTTACCTTTTGTAATTAAAATACCATTCACAGCCCCCATTACTGCACCTAGTAAAGCGGAAATAAATATCGCAATTATTGGGTCAATTCCTGAAACAATCATACCCGCCATTAGCGCGCTTGATAATGCTAATGTTGAACCGACAGATAAATCGATCCCGCCTGTTAATATCACAAATGTCATCCCGAATGCAATTAAAGCATTAATTGAAACTTGACGAAGCAAATTCAAAATATTCAAAGGCGCTAAAAAAGATGGATTTAAAATTGCAACAATAATAAATAAAAGAATAAAGGCTAAAAGTGGCCCTAACTGTTGAAATACTCTGCTACTCCTTTTGCTGATCTGTTCCATATTTAATTCCCTCCTGTCGCTAATACCATAATTTTTTCTTGTGTTGCTTCAGCACGGTTTAGTTCGCCCGCAATTTTTCCTTCATGGACAACTAAAATACGATCACTCATACCGAGAATTTCTGGTAATTCTGAAGATACCATAATAATGGCCATACCGCGCTCTGTCAGTTCATTCATTAATTGATAAATTTCACGCTTAGCCCCCACATCAATTCCGCGTGTCGGCTCATCAAGAATCAGCACTTTTGGAGCTGTACCAATCCATTTTGCAATGACAATTTTTTGCTGATTACCGCCTGATAAGTCCCCAGCAGCATCTTCAGAAGATGTCGTTTTGATTTTTAATCGTTCAATCATTAAATTGACAAATTTGAGTTCATCCTCCCTCTTTACAATTCCTTGAGGTGCAAAGCTTTCTAAATTCGGTAACGCAATATTTTCTCTAATAGAAAAATCTAAAAGAAGCCCCTCATCTTTTCGATTTTCCGTAATAAAGCCAATTCCCTTTTTCACTGCATCGCTTGGATTGCGAATGGTTTCCTTTTTTCCGTTTATTACAATTTCTCCATGTTCAAATGAATCAATGCCAAAAATTGCCCTCATAATTTCCGTTCGCCCTGATCCCATTAATCCAGAAATCCCTAAAATTTCTCCTGATCGAATCGAAAAATTGACACTGTCAAAAGTAGGTTTACGTGTTAAGTTTTTTACTTCAAACACAATATCTCCTAACACGGCTGTTCTACTTGGAAATCGATCTTCTAAATCGCGTCCTACCATTTTCTTAACAACTTCATCGAAAGAAGTTTCTTCAATTGCTTTTGTATCAATTGTTTTTCCGTCACGCATTACCGTAATACGATCACAAATTTCAAAAATTTCCTCCATGCGATGCGAAATGTAGACGACAGACACACCTGTTTTTTTCAAAGAATGAATAACTTTAAACAATGATCGGATTTCACGTTCCGTTAAAGCTGAAGTGGGCTCATCCATAATAATGACCTTTGCCTCCAACATGAGCGTCTTTGCAATTTCGATCATTTGCTGCTCTCCTACCGAGCATGAACCTGCGATGCGATCAAACGGTAAAGAGATATCCAATTGATTAAGAACTTTGTTTGCTAGCGCTTTCATTTCCTTCGTTTTTAATACACCGAGTGTAGTCATTTCACGTCCAATAAATAAATTCTCTAATACTGTCATATCTGGCCATATGTTCAACTCCTGATGAATAAAGGCAATTCCTGCACGCTCAGCCTCTTTAGGTGAATGAAACATTACTTCCTTTCCATCTATTAAAATACTTCCTCCGTCTTTTTTATGAAGCCCAGTCAAAATATTCATCATCGTAGATTTTCCAGCGCCATTCTCGCCCATCAACGCATGAACCTCACCAGAAAGAAGTGTGAAGTTTACCCCTTCTAACACTTTGTTCATGCCAAACGCCTTGTAAATATCGCGCATTTCAATTTGCATATCAGCACCCCCATACAACACTAGTTTTTTCGTTATAACATCCAGCATTTTAAACAAGATCTACATGTGGAAGCATTAAGTTGGCTTAAACATATTTTACCTTTATCTCCCACGAGGGCTTCTATTCCCGAAGGAGTCTCCCCTTTATACTTCAATGAATATAGGAAATTAAAAATATACACCAGCTTGCAGTATACAGTTAGAATAAGCTGTTGCTTCTCCAGTTCGAATAACTGCTTTTACATGCTTCAATTTCTTTTTAAACTCTTCATGGCTTATATACTCTATTAAATGAGGAAACTCTGCTTCTAAATGTTGATATTGCGTCTGATTTTCTGTCTTTATTTCCTCGGCAGCTATTACTTTTTCTACAGTCATATCTTCATGGACAGCATGAACGACACTCTGAAATGAAGGATTTCCTATTGTAACTGCAAGGTCGATTTTTAAAACATCTGAAGGAATCGGTAAACCAATATCTCCAATGGCAATTTGATCTGTATGTCCTAAATCTGCTAATATTTTTGCAATAGAACTGTTTAACATTCCATATTTTTTCATCATCCACTATCCTTTCATTTCAGCACGAGTAGGCATTCCACCTTGAGCTCCAAATTTGGTAATAGATAAAGAAGCAGCACGGTTGGCAAATATAAGTGCTTCTTCTATACTGCGTCCTTCTGAAATTGCAACAGCAAAAGCTGCATTAAACGTATCTCCTGCTCCAGTTGTATCCACTATCGGGACAGAAAAGCTTGGCACAACGACTTCTTCATTTCCGTTATAAAAACGTGCACCATTTTTTCCTTCAGTAATGATCAGTTTATTCGGGTATTTTTTTAATACTGTAGAAGAATCATCTCCTTTAAATAACAGCTTATACTCGTGTTCATTTGGAGTAATATATGTTGCCAACTCTATCACCTCATCGCCTATTACCCGTGCAGGTGCAGGATTCAACAGCAATGGAATACGGAGCTTTGCACAAAGTTTTGCAGTATATTCTACTGTTTCCTCAGGTATTTCTTGCTGAACAAGTACAATATCTGCAGTTTCAATTGCTTGACTGGCACCTTTTACATAAGCTGGTGTGACATAATCATTAGCCCCTTGTACAACAACAATACTGTTGTCACCTTCAGCTAAAATAATATGTGCTGTGCCAGAAGAGCAATCTGTAACCGGTTCCATAAATTGAGTGAGAACACCGTTAGCACGAAAATTATTCAAAATTTGCTTGCCGTATTCATCATCACCTACACGTCCAATCATGGTAACTTTCGCCCCTAAACGGGCAGCTGCAACAGCTTGATTCGCCCCTTTTCCACCGGGAACGGTCGTAAAGGATTTTCCTAATACCGTTTCACCAGCTTGAGGACGCTTATTTGCACTAACAACTAGATCAATAGACGCACTTCCAATAACTGCAATATTGACCATTATACTTTTTCCACCTTTCTTGTTGTTTCTCTTTCCACAAAGGAAACTGGTAACATCATTTGTTCATTGATCTTTTTTGATTGTTTAAGACTTTTCATTAAAAGCTTCGCTGCCTCTTTTCCCATTTCGTATGCTGGCTGGTGTATCGTTGAAAGAGCAGGATACAACAATTCGCATACTGGAATATCATCGTAGCCAATAATTTGCAGCTCTTCCGGAATGTTCTTTCCTCTTAATAGAGCTTCCCTTAACACTGCAGAAGCGACAATATCATTTGCAGCAATAACTCCATCCGTATTTGGATATTGGTCAAAAAGCTGTTTTGCCGTTGAAGACGCATCATGCAGAGAAAAGGAAGTATTCATAACCTGAAAATGTACATCCGATTTACCGAGAACATGAAGTGCAGCTAGAAATCTTTCTTGTGCAATTCGTAAATGGATTGGCCCCCTCAATAACGTAATATTTCGGCTTCCACGCTCCAACAAAATGTTTGCGGCCATTTGTCCACCAGCTTCCTGATCGGCATAGACAGATGGAAAATCATTTTGAACTCTGTCTAAAAGGACTACTGGGATATTTAATTTCGTCCATTCAGCCGTTTCTTCACTTGTTGAACTGATGACCCCCATCACATTATGCTGTCTAAAAGCTTCGATATATTGAACTTCTTTTTCAACATTTTCATCACTATTTCCAATCATTAAATGATAACCTTCTTGTTGTAAATAATCCTCTACCCCTCTCGCCAGTTCTGGAAAGAAAGGGTTGGTTATATCTGGAACAACCAATCCTATTAATTTAGAAGTATGGTGATAAAGTGAGCGAGCAATTTCATTTGGACGGTAATGCAATTTTTCAATGGCTTTTTCAACTGCTTTCCGTGTTTCTTCATGTACATAACCATTTGAATTCAGCACTCTAGAAACGGTGGCCACTGATACACCTGCTTCCTCAGCCACTTGTTTAATTGTTACCAATACAAAACTCACCTACCATGTGTAATCGGTTACATATAATTTAGCATAATTGTTTTGAAATGACAATCTTTTTTTATCTCTGTTATATCATTCTATTCATTTACCAATCTCGCACCGCCTGTTTGATAGTATTTGCAAAGTCTGCTAACCGTTATACAATCAAAAAATGCTAAATCATAAACATATTGAATAGGTAGGTTTAAATCTTAGGATTTAAAAATGTCTAATATTTTTCATTTAAATGTATAGACATTTAAAAATAGTTGTTTATAATATTAATTGTAAGCGATACCAAAAAGGGTTCAGGAGGTTATTTCAAATGAAAAAAATATTATTAGCGTGCAGTTCAGGAATGTCTACGAGTTTGCTTGTTTCAAAGATGAAAAGTTATGCGGAATCCATTGGCGATGAAGCAGAAATTTGGGCAGTAGGTCAAGATCAAGCACAGCAAGAAATGGAAAAAGCAGATATTCTCTTAATCGGTCCGCAAATGCGCTTTATGAAGAAAAAGTTAGCAAAATTTGCAGATGAGTTGAACATTCCGCTTGATGTTATTGATCCTGTTGCGTATGGACGTATCGATGGAGAAGCGGTTTACAAAAAAGCGCTTCAGCTAATGAGCAAAAAATAAAAACCGGGGGAGAAAAAAATGAATAAGTTTATGGATTTGTTGGAAAACATCCTTTTGCCAATAGCCGATAAGTTAAATAATAACCGTTACTTAACTGCATTACGTGACGGTTTTATGGTCGCATTGCCGTTAATTATTTTTGGCTCCATTTTTGTTGTAATCGCAAACTTTCCTTTCTTAGACCACATCATTAGTAAAGATGCTTACACAGCATATCAAAATGCATTAGGTCCAGCATCTGCTGCAACATTAAGTATTATGGGCCTTTTCGTTATTATTGGAATCGGATACAAATTAACACAGCATTATAAGGGAGAAGCTATTTATGGCGGCGTTGTTGCACTGGCTTCCTTCCTCATTTTAACTCCTCAAGTAGTAGGGAAAACAACTGGTGTCATTCCTACTGCTGTCCTTGGTGCTCAAGGAATGTTCGTTGGTATTTTTACAGCATTTATATCTGCCGAGTTGTATCGTTTTTTCGTTCAGAAAAATTGGACGATCAAAATGCCTCCTGGTGTTCCAACAGCTGTGTCAAAATCATTTAGTGCCCTTATACCGATTACTTTTACTTTAACGTTTTTTCTAGTGATCCGAATTTTATTCAGTTTAACTCCTTTTGAAACGGTACAAAACTTTATTTATACGATCATCCAAGAACCGTTAACAAAACTTGGAAGCGGTTTACCAGCCACAATTGTAGCGGTACTATTAATTCAACTATTTTGGTTTTTTGGCTTACATGGTCAAATTATTGTGAATTCGGTTTTTGATCCGATTTGGTATACATTGAATGATCAAAACTTAAAAGCATTTCAAGCCGGACATGAACTACCAAATATTATTACAAAACAGTTTATGGATTCCTTCCTTGTTGGTATGGGCGGAACTGGTATGACTTTAGGCGTCGTCCTTTTGATCTTTATGATCGGCCGAAGCAGGCAACTGAAAGAGTTGGGCAAACTCGGAGGGCCTGCTGGAATCTTTAATGTAAATGAACCAATCATTTTCGGTCTCCCGATTGTCATGAATCCATTGGTTTTAATTCCATGGTTACTTGCACCTGTTGTTGTTACATGCATTACCTATTTCTCTATGGCAACAGGCTTAGTTCCAAAACCAGCGGGCGTTATCGTTCCGTGGACTACTCCTATCATTATCAATGGCTTTTTAGCAACTGGAAATGCTTGGCAAGGCGGCGTGTTGCAAGCGGTTAATTTGCTCGTAGTAATGGCGATTTGGTGGCCCTTCTTGAAAATTCTCGATAAAAATTACTATGAGAACGAAAAAAGTGCTGGAACAATCGACATTAGTCATAATGACGAATTCTCAATTAATAAACATTAGTCGTCATCCGAACAAAGGCTGGGACAAAAGTATATGAACGAAAGAATTTGCGCTCAAATCCCGCTCCGAAAATATCCTTCGTTTTCCACGGGCGGCTGGTCCCTTCTCGTGCAGGAGTCTATATATATTTCCGGAGCTGATTTATGCAATGTTCGTTTCGTCTTTAACTAGCTTTTAACTTTTCCCCCAGCCTCTAAATACTTTTATTATTTAGGAGTGATAAAACATGGATCAAATGACAGAAATTGCGTTCCAGATCATTTTATTTGCTGGAAACGGCCGTTCTAGTGCTATGGAAGCAATTCAAGAAGCAAAAGAAGGGAATTTTGCAGAAGCTGATCGTTTAATTATAGAAGCAAAAAATGAATTAGCGAAAGCGCATCATTATCAAACAAAACTGCTCCAAGATGAAGCAAATGGTACAAAAAACGAATTAAATATTATTCTTATTCATTCTCAAGACCATCTGATGACGGCATTGACCGTAAAAGATCTTGCAATTGAAATTATCGAGCTTTATCAAACGAAATTTGCATAAATCATGATTTAAAAGACGATACGAAGAGGTGTGGATAATGACATTACAATATCAGTTTCCTGAAGGCTTTTGGTGGGGCAGCGCAACATCAGCGACACAAATTGAAGGTGCCGCACATGAAGACGGGAAAGGATTAAATATATGGGATTACTGGTTCGAACAAGAACCAAATCGTTTTTTTGATGGGATCGGTCCTGAGAACACATCAGACTTTTACCACCGCTATCAAGAGGATATTCGGCTTATGAAGGAAACAGGCCACAATACCTTTCGCCTTTCGATTTCATGGTCAAGATTAATTCCAGGCGGAATCGAGAATATAAATGAAAAAGCAGTAGATTTTTATAATCGTGTCATTGATGAATTAATCAAAAATGATATAGAGCCATTTGTGAATTTATTTCATTTTGATATGCCATTTGAGTTGCAACAAATTGGCGGCTGGGAAAATCGCAAAGTCATTGATGCATATGCACATTATGCTCGCATTTGTTTTGAGCTTTTTGGTGATCGGGTAAAAAAATGGTTTACATTTAATGAACCGATTGTCCCTGTTGAAGGAGGATATTTATATGACTTCCACTATCCGAATATCATTGATTTCAGAAAAGCGATTCAAGTTGCTTATCATACAATTGTTGCGCATGCAAAAGCAGTTCAAGTATTTAAGCAAGCAAGCATCCAAAACGGTAAAATCGGCATCATCTTAAACTTAACGCCGTCTTACCCTAGAAGCCAGCACCCTGCCGATCTAAAAGCTGCAAATATATGTGATCTGCTTTTTAACCGCAGCTTTTTAGACCCTGCTGTTAAAGGAGAATATCCAGCTGAACTAATCGAACTTTTAAAAGAATATAGCTACTTGCCTGTTATTGAAAACAGTGATGCAACACTGATTAAAAACAATACGATTGATATATTAGGTGTGAACTACTATCAACCCCGGCGAGTAAAAGCAAAAGCACATTTACCAAATCCATACGCACCTTTTATGCCAGAAAACCTCTTTGACAACTATGAAATGCCTGGCAGAAAAATGAATCGTCATAGAGGATGGGAAATTTACGAAAAAGGTATTTATGATATCGCAATGAATCTAAAGGAAAACTATGGGAATGTTGAATGTTTTATTTCCGAAAATGGCATTGGTGTTGAAGGCGAAGAAACATTTCGAAATGCAGACGGTATGATTGAAGATGATTACCGGATAACATTTATCCAGGAGCATTTAAAATGGCTGTATAAAGCAATTCAAGAAGGCGCTAATATGAAAGGCTATCATATGTGGACATTTATGGATAATTGGTCTTGGTCAAATGCGTATAAAAATCGGTACGGCTTCATCTCAATCGATCTTCATCATCATTGTGAAAGATCTATCAAAAAAAGTGGATATTGGTTTAAACAAGTCGCAGAAAATAACGGATTTTAAACAGGTAGTTCAAGGGTAAAGTGAGCAACTCATTTTTGGGCTCTCCCCTTCTTTTCTTAAATATTTTCAATTTGAAGGCCCATTTATATTCTGTCTATTGATATAATATTATTCAGTAGAACAGGAAAAAAGTGAGTGGATCTTTTAGAAGGTGTAAAAATGACAAAATATGAAACGATTGCAAAAGAAGTAAAGCGAAGAATATTAGAAAAAGAATATTCGACAGACGCACCGATTCCCGATGAAATTTCACTCACAAAGGAATTTAAATGCAGCCGGATGACTGTAAAAAAAGCATTGGATATGTTAGTCATGGAAGGACTTCTCTATCGAAGACGGGGTCATGGAACTTTTATCGTTAAATCAGCAGTAGACAATCATCTTGTAAATGTCGGCACAAACGAATCTCTCGGTCTTACTCACTTACTGGAAGGCAAAGATGTACGAAGTAAAGTGATTTTACATGAAGTGATGTTTCCGGATGCTGAAACGGCTTCACACTTGGCGATTAGTGCAAAAACACCTGTCTATCATATCATTCGCTTGAGAATTGTTGAAGGTGAGCCGTACGTAATAGAAAACACATATATGCCGACTGATTTAATTAGCGGTATTACAGATGAGGTTCTGCACTCCTCTATTTATCACTATATTGAGAATCATCTAAAACTAACAATTGCTGGTTCCCACCGGAAAATTCGAGCATGTAAACCAAACGAATTGGACCAACAATATTTGCAATGCGCACCGGATGATCCAGTGCTTGAAGTCGAACAAATTTCATACTTAAATACAGGCGTACCATTTGAATATTCCTTTTCTCGACATCGTTATGACAAGTTTGTTTTTACAGCTGTTAGTATCCAAAAAACGTAATGAGGGTGAAATGATATGTTATTTGGCGGAATCGAGGCAGGAGGAACAAAATTCGTTTGTGCTGTCGGTGATGAAAGCGGACACATAAAAGAAAAAGTACAGTTTTTAACCCGTACTCCCGATGAAACAATGGAAAATGTCCTAACATTCTTTTCAACATTTAATGTCAATGCTGTCGGGATTGGCTCTTTTGGACCAATAGATGTTAATCCAAGCAGCGAAACTTACGGTTTTATCACCTCTACCCCAAAAACAGCTTGGCAGCACTATCCGATCAAACAAACGGTTGAACATGCACTCCATGTCCCTGTTGGGTTTTCCACTGATGTAAATAGTGCTGCCCTTGGCGAAATCTCGCTTGGTGCTGCAAAAGGCTTAGATAGTTGCCTTTATATGACTGTTGGCACCGGCATTGGAGCAGGGGCGATTGTAAAAGGACATATACTTGACGGGCTTTCGCACCCAGAAATGGGGCACATTCTTGTTCGACGTCATCCAGATGATCGCTATCTTGGGGCTTGTCCTTTTCACCAAGATTGTTTAGAAGGTCTCGCTTCCGGTCCTGCCCTTGAAGCACGTTGGGGGAAAAAGGGCGTTGAGCTTGCGAATCAAACAGAAGTTTGGGAAATAGAAGCTTACTATATCGCTCAAGCACTTATGCAGTACATGTTAATACTATCGCCTAAAAAAGTGATTTTAGGCGGCGGTGTTATGCATCAAAAACAACTGTTTCCACTTATTCAAAGTAAATTAGTTGAATTGATCAACGGCTATATACAATTACCAGCATCATTATCTGATTACATTATTTCTCCAGGACTCGGAAATGACTCGGGTATCGTCGGCGCCATTTTTCTAGCAAAACAAGCTTATGAAAAGCTTCATCCCTAAAAACGGCACAAAGACGCGGCTTGATTATGCTGCGTTTTTTGTTTATTGAAATTTACCTGTTCTTAAAAAGGCATCTACCCATCTTGCCGTTTCTGGCTGATGATGAATATCTTTATGCCCATACGGCAAGATCATAAAGTCTTTTAAATGTGGTAAATAAACAGATTCGACTTCGACTCTGCCATCGTTCACACCACCAATTAATTTTCCTAATAAAAGATTGTTGTGATTCCCGGCAATTGCTGCCATTTCGATATCAGTCTCATCATTATGATTCAATTTTGCAACACTTTCATAACGAAGAGACTTTAATGTCTTATAAATCTCAACATAGGGCTTTATATTCCCTGCAATATTCGCGAGCCTGCTGCCTTTATTCGGTGACGCGATCAAAACACATCTGCCAATTTTATGGACATACTTCGAATTAGCAATTAATTTTCTAATCACTAGTCCACCTGTACTATGACCAATCAAATGGACTTTTTCATCCGTTTTTAAATGAAATGTATCCATTTCTTCCAAAATCTCTTCTAAAACGGCAGTTGAATGTTCAATCTCTTTATATGTAAGTTCGAAATCTGGAGAAAAGCATTCATATCCGAACTGCTTTAAATTATTTTCTAATGTCCATATGTCCTTTGATGTTTTATTAAAACCATGTATTAAAATAACTTTAATCGTAACCCCCTCCTCTAAAAAGATGAAAGATCATTTATGATAAATGAGTCGTACGAAGTTCTTGAATGGAAATTGTACAATTTTAACAGCCCATTTTATCAGTTTCATTCACAAATCGTAATCGGTCCACTAACCATACAGTACGTACACTTACAAATTATAGAAGCAACATTTTTTTGAAGGCACCCTCAATCCACTTAACAATTAGGATGTTCTTCTAATCAACAACCTTGTCAGCAACAATGCACATATCATTCTAATGTCTTCAATTTCAAGATAGGTACTGCACTACTAACCTTCCACATTCTTTTAAAGCTTCTATAAGCTTATCATAGCAAATGTTATAATATTGTAAAAACGAATTAGGAGGTTGTTTATGGAACCGCTAAAAACTGATCGATTAATAATCAGAAACTGGAAATTATCTGACAGTACGGATTTATACGAATATGCTAAAAGCGAATTAGTAGGACCGAATGCTGGTTGGGCGCCACATAAAAACGAGGAAGAAAGCAAAGAAGCCATAAACAGTTTTATCGAAAACGAAGATACTTATGCGATTGTATTAAAAAACGAGAATAAAATGATTGGCAGCATCGGTCTTCATAGTAGAAAACCAGATGACAGTCTTGCCGATTTAAAGCAAAGGGAAATTGGTTATGTATTGCATCCTCAATACTGGGGGAAAGAAATCATGCCAGAAGCTGTAAAAAGAATCATTCATTATGGATTTATTGAATGAGCATTAGATTTAATTTGGTGTGGACATTTCGATTTTAATCATAATTCACAGAGAGTAAACGAAAAATGCGGATTTACATATCAATTTACCAAAAAAGAAGTCTTAAAAAAATTAGGAAATAAACATGTCACTACCCTATATTACAGCATGTTCAAATCCGATTATTTACATATTTAATTGCTATATTTTAAACCTTATTTCCTGTTTTTTAGCGAAACATGGCTATACAAATTCGCATTCAGCAATAAACCAATTTTTTCCCTGATCTTATTTTTAACGGAATGATAGTTTCAATTTCCCAGGCAAGCGCAGTAACCGACACCGTCCTGCACCAATAGTAGGATTTCGTATGTCTCTGTGAACTTTTTGTTGTTTCATGAAAATAAAGATCGAACTGAAGGCTTATAAAGTATTGAATAACATTTTTAGTTTACATAACAATATTATATTTTACTCTTATTTAAAGACAATACGCTCATATAAAAATCGGCAAACTATTTACAGTTTAGCCGATTTCCCTTTTATAAATATATGAATCTATTCCTCAAACAGGATGTTTCACAAGCTTTTCTTTTTTCGTATTACGCAAAAAAGATACCGCAATTGCCAATAAGGTTAAGAAGAGCATCACTAAAAATGCGGTCCGGTATCCGATAACGATTAAATGTGTATCTCCTGCGCTAATATGCGCTCCTGCACCAGCATAAAGAGCTGACTTTAAATGTGGCGGCAGTAAACTCGTCACAATCATTAAAGATAAAGCGGTACTTATGACTGCTCCCATGTTTTGTAGCATTGAACGAATGCCGTTCGCAAGCCCCCGCCTTTCATGGGGAACTGTTAACATAATAGACTGTGTATTTGGTGTTTGGAAGACACCAGTTCCAATTCCAATGAGCAATTGTCCGACCATGATCCAAATTAATGAGTCTTGGTCACCAATTTTCCATGTCAATAACAACATGCCAATACACGTTCCAAAAAGACCGGCAGTTGACAACAAACGCGCACTATACTTCACTGTTAGTGCGCCAACAATGAGAGAGCCGATCATCATGCCAATTGTAATCGGCAATACTTTTAGACCGGCAATGAATGGGTCTTCGGAGTCTACCACTTGATAAAATAGTGCAATTAATAGCATGACCGAAGAACGAGCGAGTGAATTAAAAAACGTGGCTAAATTAGCCATTGCATATGGTCGGTCATAAAAAAGCGTAAAATCGATCATCGGAAATCTAGTATGCTTTTCGACCACGAAAAAAATAAAGGCTAACACGACAAATAAAATAAGTCCAATTATAACTGGAAGGCTTCCCCAGCCAGCAGTTCCTCCTTCTGACATGGCAAGAATTAAACCGCCAAGGCCAAGAAAAGTAATGACATTTCCAGTCCAATCCACTTTCTCACCTTTTGCTTCTCCTGGTACAGCTCTTAAGGTAAACATCCCCCAAATAAACCCAATGATGCCAACAGGTACGTTAAACCAAAATACCCAGCGCCAACCAAAATGAGACACTAAAAATCCACCTACAACTGGCCCAATTAACTGAGACATTGACGCCACTAACACATTAATGCTTAATCCGGTTCCGAGTTTTTTAGCAGGAAATGCATCTGTAATTAATGGAGTTGTGTTCGTAATAATTAGAGCTCCTCCAAGTGCTTGTAATGCACGCAATACAATTAATACCCAGACATTTGGCGCAATCCCGCATAAAAAACTGACAATCGTGAATTCAAGCAAACCGATTAAGTACATTCCTCGTCTTCCAAAAATATCCGCAATTTTTCCGAACACTAATATAAAAATGGTATTGACCAACATATAGGATAATAAGATCCAATTGGAGGCCAATTCATTCGCATGAAAATGTGTTGCTACTTCTGGCAGCGCAACATTTAATGTGCTTAAATTTAAAGTTGAAAGTAATACACCTAAACTCGTAACAGAGAGGAGCATCCAAGGATAGTATTTTTCTTTCATGCCGTCTCCTCCTTATAATGATTTTTTATTTCATATTTCCCATAACTAATTTTAACAAGCAAAAAGGGTCAACCAGAAATCTCTGGCTGACCTTAAGCAGGAAATTAACCTACTTATTGATTGTCCTCAGACAATTTACGAAATTGTTCATTTACTTCATGATCACAAAATCCACCATGATAGCAGATTAGATTTGCGACATCAAAACGAGTAAATTTGCTTTGAGACTTAAGCGCTTGCTCCATATTAGGTGTTACTTGCGGATTAGGGCCAAGAATTTTCCCATCTTGAGAAACTGTTGCATCACCTGCAATAAGTGTCTTGCTTGGGCGATGGTATAAGCTAATATGACCAGGTGTATGCCCAGGAGTAAAAATAACTTCAACGCCGCCAAAAATAGGAAGTACTTCTCCGTCAGCAACGACTTTCGTCACTTTAGCAGTTGGAAGATTTCGAAAAACTTTCTCCATTTGCGGTCGTATATCCTCAGGGAATCTTGACAACATTTGCGTCAC
Source organism: Heyndrickxia ginsengihumi (assembly GCF_011008565.1). Classification (GTDB taxonomy): domain Bacteria; phylum Bacillota; class Bacilli; order Bacillales; family Bacillaceae_C; genus Weizmannia; species Weizmannia ginsengihumi. The sequence continues at coordinate 47,771 of NZ_JAAIWK010000014.1, read as the reverse complement.
GCGCTCACGTGTCATTTTTATTGGTTCCTTCTCTCCCTCAATATACGGCTGATCTTCAGCATGTGCATAAACATCAATGGGCTTTCCAACCGCATTAATAACATCCTGTATCCCACCAATATGGTCAATATCCTGATGGGTTAAAATGACGCCGTCAATTCGCTCAAATGGAACACCCGCTTTTGCCATCGCAGCTTGAATCAACTCTAATTGTCCAGGCATGCCAGTATCGACTAAAACGGCATGTTGACCATCATAAAGTAGTGTCGGATTAATCACCATGCGGTTACCCATCATATTTCCTTCAATTTCTAACATTTCAATTCCTTCAGCAATTTTCATTTTAAACACCAAAGCATTTTGGCTTGCTTTGGTTGCACCTCCTCATGAAATAAAGTTCAAACAAGTGTACAATCCTAACTTTATTTCGACATTCTCCCCCTCATCCCCGTAAAATCTAGTCAGCATCAAGTTTATTACCGCTAGATTCGCTAAGGAAAAGAAACCTATTCCTTTTCTTATCATAAATGAATCAAAATAAAAAATCCATTGATTACGTTTAGAAGGCAAAATCATAAAGCGAATATATTAATCAAATTGATTATCCTCTTGAGAATACGAGATTAACAGAAAAACAGCGCAGATTTTTCTATAGCTTTATTTTAGTAGTTGGGGTATGCTTAACCATTAAAGATCAATTATTTCACTGCCTTCAACACAACTGCTTCTCCCTTGAACGAAATGACTTTATTGTTTTCAATTATAATTGCAAATTTCTTTCGTATCTCTTCAGATGTGTTAATCATGTATGTTGTTAATTCGTCCTTTTTCGTAATTGATAAATTCATCCGATTGCACCACGGTTCAAAAGTAAATTGTTTTTCAAAACGATGCCATTCTTGAATGACGAAGCCGGTTGCTTCCAGGAGCTGCAGCCATTCTGATTTTTTCCAGGCACGGAAATGGCTGTAATCTCTCATTTTTTCAATTGTGTTGTAGAATTGGTCAAATGCGGTTAATTCTGGTACAACGTTATCATCTAATAAAAACTGTCCATCCTTCTTAAGCACTCTGTATACTTCAGAAACAAATGTCTTTATGTTCGGAAAATGATGAGGTGCGATTCGGCATGTAACGATATTGAATGTTTCATCAGAAAATGGGAGCTTCTCTGCATCTCCACGAACAAATTGAACATTTTCATGACCATTTTCTTTAATGAATCGCTCAGCAGCCACGAGCATTTCCTTCGTTAAATCAAGAGCAGTTACTTCATTTACAATAGGCGCAAAAGCATTCGCCGTATGCCCTCCGCCTGTTGCTATATCGAGTACTTTTTCACTGCCGTCTATATGTGCAATACTTACCAACTTTTGCAGATCCTTCCCTTCTTTATGCAGCTTACTTTGTACATAAGATTCTGCACTTCTGCCAAACTGCTGTTGAACATCACTCTTATTATCACCCATATCGTTAGCCCCTCTCATATCGACTTCAGTATCTTTACTATAACATCAGAAAGAAAACAGCAACATATTCAGTTTATTATATTTCATCATAAGAGATAATGATCGACTATTCACGAGAAAAAGTGTTACGTATAATAAACTTCCCTCGTTCATCACATGATTTTAAAGCAACAAGCTCCTATAAATCATACACTTCAGAAAAGATTGTTATTATATAATTTGTTCACTTAAACTGTTCATAACTTTCTCGTGATTAGCGAGATAGATGGACCCTGCAGGCGTGCAACGTCGAAGAGGCTCAGCATCAGCCTACGGAAAGCGAGCAACCTGGAGCAGATATCAACTCTTTTTTGATAAAAAAACAACAAAGAATGCACAAACAGCCATATAAGGAAAAACGCATTTTTTAAATACTACCTGTTAAAACACCAGTTGATTGAAGCGAATATCTTGGAGCGAAAAATTCCCACCAAAGTTGCTTCCATAATAAAAGGAGCTGCTTCTGCAGCCCCCGTTCATTATTCATTCCATTGTACGTTTTTTAACAGCTTCCATTTGAATAATCCGAGAATAAAACTTACATACGATTCCTTTTTAACAATTACCTGTAAATGATCTTTATACGTGTAAAATAGAACATCTGAATAAACAGCATCGTTTTCAAAAAATTGTCTAAGCTCATGCAAGTCTTTTTGTATTTCAGCTTTTTGGAACTTTATGATAAACTCAATATCTTCATCTCTTTTATTTTCCTGGAGAAGAATTTTATCAGCAGCGACACTATATTGCAAAGCATTCATCCCTTTACCTCCTACAATAAATATCTTAAATAAATATATACCATTGAAATGACAATCGAAACGAGCATTAATGGAAATCCAATTAGAAAGTACTTTACAAACGAAATGTTGTATCCTTCTTTACCAGCCAGCCCAGCAACGATCAAGTTTGCACTCGCTCCGATTAAAGTACCATTGCCACCTAAACAAGCTCCTAAAGATAAACTCCACCATAATGGTTCTAAGTCGTGAACCCCTAACGTCCCCATTTGTTGGATGAGCGGGATCATCGTTGCAACAAACGGGATATTATCAACAAATGCAGATGCGATGGAACTAAACCACAATACGAGAAAAGAACTAGCTATTTCATTTCCACCTGTTAATTTAATAACAAAAGAGGCAATTTGTTTAATGACGCCCGTTTCTTCAAGTCCTGATACAAGAACAAAGAGACCTACAAAGAAAAAGATTGTCGTCCATTCAACTTTTGCTAAGGACTTCTCTAAATAGCTTTCTCCAGATAACAGCAATAATAAAAAGGCACCGAGTAACGCAATTGTTGCAGATTCCACACCAATGATTTGATGTAAAAAGAAACCGATAATCGTTAACAACATAATACTTAAAGATTTGATCATTAGCGCTGGATTATTGATTTCATCTTTTTCATTTAATTCTACAATTCTTTGCCGTACGCTATCATCAACTTTTAACTGCTTGCGATAAATCGCAATCAACAAAAGAATCGTGATAATTACAATGATTAGGATGATTGGCGTTAAATTCGTAATAAATTTTCCAAAGGTTAATGTATGTACAGCACTTCCAATCATAATATTTGGGGGATCTCCAATCATCGTCGCTGTCCCGCCGATGTTGGACATTAATATTTCAGAGATTAAAAATGGCATCGGAGATATATTTAATTGTCTAGTAATACTAAATGTTATCGGCACCATTAACAAGACTGTTGTGACATTGTCTAAAAAAGCTGAACCAAATGCTGTTATAACAGAAAGGGCAACAAGAATGTATAAAGGCTTCCCTTTTACTTTTTTCGCAGACCATATGGCTACATATTTAAAAACACCTGTTTCTGCTGTAATACTGACAATAATCATCATTCCGGTTAATAACCCTAAAGTATTAAAATCGATATGTTCTAATGCAGTATCTTGTCCAACTATTCCAAATAAAACAATCAATCCACCGCCAAGCATCGCTACAATCGTACGATGAATTTTTTCTGAAATAATCAATCCATATGTAACAATAAATATTCCAATCGCAAGCAAAGCTTCATTGCTCAACTTCATCACTCCTTTTCAACCATTCGGCCTGAAACATTTCATGAAAAAACTATCGTTCATCCAAGATGTACAGGCCTTCGTTCCAATATGATTTGTAGTTCATTTGCATAACATACAAAAAGAGTCTGCTACCAAAGGGCATAAAACTCCCTTGGTGACAGACTCCTCCTCGTTAGCTCTTTATGAAACTGTTTATATTATATCATATTCAATGTTAAAAAAGTGCCGTTTTACGATTTCTTTCCATATTTTTGATTAAACACGAATGATTGAGTACATGGTGCATCATAGATTCAGCACGATTCATGTTAGTTCAAAATTTCTTTCACTCTGCCAACAATGCCATTTTCCAACATCACCTTAATACCATGTGGATGTGTAGCGGAATTAGTTAGGATTTTAGAAACAACACCTTCAGTTAGTTTTCCAGAACGTTGGTCTTGCTTTTGTACAACTTTTACCTTTGTTCCTTGTTTAATTTGCTCTCTTATCGTTCCTGCCATATGATTCTATCCTCCCGATATATAAAAATCTTTTATAATTGTAGACTTTTTGTCATAAATACACTATTTGGATCTTCTTTATAATCTGCAAACGGCTTACAAAATTGAAATCCAAAATGTTTATAAAGATTTCGAGCCGGTGTGAAAGCTTCCACTGCCCCCGTCTCCAAACTTAACCGTTTATAGCCGCGTCGATTAGCCTCATCGATAATGTGCTTAAGCATTTGCGTAGCAACGCCTTTTCTTAGATGCTCTGAAGTGGTTCGCATGGATTTAATTTCGCCGTGATCATCATTCAGTTCTTTTAGTGCTCCACAGCCAAGTAAATCATCTTCTTCCCATGCGCACCAAAAAGTAATTTCCGGTTTCTGCAATTCATCAAGATTTAGTGCGTGTATACTTTCAGGCGGCGAATGCTGTGCCATCCCACCAAGATGTTCCGCCACTAACTCTTTTACTTTCTGCCCTGTTAAATCGTCTCGTCTAATTTCCATTAAAAGAAGCTCTCCTTTATGAAGCTGATTTACTTGAATATGATTGTTCTTTCGAGATAAATGGTGATAATTCCTTCATTTTAACAGATATCTGTGCCGAGAGAGTTTCTATTACTGACGATTATTCTTTTTTCAGATCATTTATTTGTTTTGTCAGCTCAATAAATTTTTTATCGAGTTCAGAATACATTTGCTCATTCGGTGTCATAAAGCTGAGCTTTCCTAACACTTCTTGTCTTTCTGTTTCAAGCGTTAATATAAGCTCGTCGAGATTGTCTCTTTTCGCAAACGACTCATTCAATTGCTTCCGTATACTGTTATTTAAAATAACGAGTTTGCTATTCGTCGTTTTTTCAAGGAAATAACGATCATGGGAAACGACAAGAAGCGTACCATTATACAGCGCTAGTGTATCTTCCAGCTGTTCCCGTGAAGGTAAGTCAAGATGGTTTGTTGGCTCATCTAAAATGAGCACATCTTTTTCCTCTAATATATACATCATTAACTTACACTTCACACGTTCACCCATACTCATCTTGTTAATAGGCTCTGTCCATTGTGATGGTATAAATCCTAGATGTTTCATTAACGTTTGGACTCTTCCTCGTGCCGCAAATGATGCTTGAAAAAAGAGTTCTTCTGGTGTTAACTCAAGCGGTAAATCAAACACTTCTTGCGTTAAATAACCAATATTGGCAGTTGGAGAAATCCATATGTCCCCTTCAGACTCCTCCTTCCCGAACATGATGTTTAATAATGTCGTCTTTCCACTACCATTTGGACCTATGATTGCGACCTTCTCACCATGCTGAATTGTAAAATTGACATTTTTAAATAATGCTCGCTCCTCGAATGATTTGCTGACATTCTTTACTTCTAAAAATCTTTTTCCAATCTTATCACCCGCTTTAATCGAAAATTGTACAACATATTCTTTCTGAATAGGACCTACTTTTGTTTTTTCTAGCTCTTTTTCAAGACGCTTTTGTTTTGACTTTACTTGAGCATCCATACGCTTTGCTTTTACACGATGATATTCTTTAACCCCTTCCTTCTTTGTTGATTGTGCATGGGCTTTTTTCGACCAAGAAGTGAGTTCGGCCATTTGACTTTCAATCCGTCCAACCATTTTTTGTTGTTTTTCATATTCACGTTGTTGGGAAAGCCGCTTCTGCTTACGAAATTCTATATAGGTTGAGTAGTTTCCTTTATATTCAATAAGATGTTGCTCTTCAATTGACCAAATTTTTGTTGCAACAGAATCCAAAAAATAACGATCATGTGATACAAATATAATCGTGCCTTTATAAATCTTCATTTGTTTTTTTAGATCCTCTATACTATGTTCATCGAGATGATTTGTCGGTTCATCTAATAGTAAAAGATCGGCGTCTTTTGAAAAACCTCGTGCGAGCCGTGCTTTTAATTTTTCTCCACCACTTAATTGTGAAAAATCATTGGTTGGAACGTGCCACTTCTTTCGTAATTTCACTTCAGCAGCGTTTATGCCTTCAAAAGAAAATGTTTCTTTTTCTTGTTCAACGAGAACAATGTTCAAATCTTGTTGCAACCATTGCAGCTTCCCTCCTGTTGGCACAACATCATTATTTATGAATTGCAGCAATGTGGACTTACCAGCACCATTTTTGCCAATAATACCGATCACTTCACCTTGCTGCACACTAGCATTCATATTTTTAAACATTTTAAAATCCATTACTTCATGGCTAATATTACATAACTTCAATAGTTCTTTCATTTTATCTCCCCCTCTATGACAGGGAGAATAAAAAAATCCTCCCAGTTATTTGGAAGGATTAGCCGTACATTTGTATGACAAAAAAGCTACTTCATCGATAGCTTTGTCGTTTATAAAAATGGGCAGACTAATCCTATTTCGTATAATTTGAAATATTCGATTTCAAATGACAAAAATAAGATTAGTGAATCATCGTCCACCCATCACCTCTTTTATTATGATAAAAAACAGTATAGCACATCCTCATCTGAAAGTATAATGACAATATCTTCTCAAAGACTCTTCCTGCAAATGTATATAAAACGATGCTCTTACTTTTTATATTCTTCAGCTAGTTTTCTGAAAGCATTAAGGGAGCGTTCAACTTTTTCAGTTGGGATGCAGTATGCTATCCGGAAATAGCCTGGACAACCGAAGCTATCTGCTGGAACTAATAATAGATTGTATTTTAATGCTCTTTTGCAGAATGCAACTGCGTCATCTTCCAAAGCTTTTGGGAACATATAAAAAGTCCCTCCCGGCTTCACACAAGAAAAACCAAGATTCGTTAATTCATTGTATAAAATATTCATATTAGTTTCGTACACGGATAAATCAGCTGTCATGTCAATTACTTCTGCAATGGCAAGCTGAATAATGGATGGTGGACAATTATGACCAATCCCTCTTGAAATCTGTCCACATATGTTAACAATTAATGCTGCATCTTTACATGCTGGGTTAACTGCAATGTAGCCAATTCGTTCACCAGGTATCGATAATGATTTACTGAAAGAATAGCATGTTATCGTATTCTGATAAAATGTCGCAATATATGGTGCATCAACATTCTTAAAGACAATTTCCCTATATGGTTCGTCGGAAATTAAGTAAATTTCATGTCCATATTCTTTTTCTTTATCCTGTAAAAGTTGTGCCAATTGTTTTAACGTGTCCGTAGAATACACAATCCCAGACGGATTATTTGGGGAATTGATAATGACTGCTGTAACGTTAGGCGTTAGCATCTTTTCGAATTCCGTAAAGTTTATTTGAAAATCAGCAGTATTTGCTGGTACAACTTTTAAAACGGCACCCGTTTTATTCACATAAGGATCGTACTCTGGAAAATATGGAGCAAAGGTAATAACTTCATCTCCTTTGACTGTTACGGCCCTAAGTGCATGGGCAAGCCCACCGGCAGCTCCTGAAACCATAAAAATATGCTCTTTTTGATAATCCATGCCAAAACGTCTTTTTAATGACTGCGCAACTTTTTCGCGCACGGAATCAATCCCAAGACTTGGACTATACCCGTGGACCGCACCTGGATCGCTGCTTGATGCTAATTCTATAAGTTTATCTGTAAAAGCTTGTAGAACTGGAACAGAAGGATTCCCTAAACTATAATCAAAAACATGTTCATATCCGATTTCTTTTGCTCTTTCTGCACCATATTCAGCAATCTCTCTTATGACAGATTTTTTTCCTAACATTTGTTTGTATTCTTCTGCAATCATTTTTGTCTTCCTCTCCCATTTATAATCCGTTGACAATATGTTTTGGTCTGTTTCCTTCTGCAACCCGCTTCATATTCTCCCAAACAAAGCGATGCATATGTATGAAAGCCTGTTCAGTCACACCGCCGATATGTGGGGAAAAAATAATGTTATATTTGATTTCTTCAGGCAGCTGCAATAGGATGTTATTTTGCGTCACCGGTTCTGGTGAAATCGTATCAAGACCTGCGCCTGCGATCATCCTTTCTTTCAGCGCAAACATTAAAGCATGCTGATCAACGATGTCCCCTCGTGATGTATTGATAAGAATAGAAGATTCCTTCATCTGACGGAAACGATCCAAATTCATAAAATCTTTCGTTTCAGAATTGGCCGGCAAATGAAGACTAATAATATCGCACTGCTGTAGCAATGCATCTAATGGCAAATAGGTTGCCTCCAGTTCAGTTTCCAATTCTTCCGGTAGCCGATGTCTGCTGTAATAGCTGACTTTTGTTTCAAAACCTTTGAGCCGTTTTGCCGTCTCTTGTCCAATTGCCCCCATTCCGATAATACCAACATGGCAGTTCCAAAGTTCACGAATCCCTTCTAGGCTCCAATTACTTTTTGCCTCTATTTGCCTTGCCTCTCTTACCATTTTGTCACCTTCAACCGTCCTCCTTAAAACAGCCAGCATTAACAATACCGCTTGTTCAGCAACGGCTCTGCTATTTGCAGCCGCATTGTTGCAGACAAAAACGCCTTTTTTCTTTGCAGCATTATAATCAATTCGGTCATAACCAACGCCTTCAGAATGAATCAATTTCAAATTTGGCATTCTTTCAATTAGCCCTTTTTTGACAGGCTGAATGGCATCAACAAAAATGGTATCAGCATCCATACCGATTTCCAGCAGCTTTTCTGTGTCGCTTTCATAGCCAGCAAACACCAATGTCCAATCTTTCGGGATAATGGAAAAATCGGAAAACCGCTCAATTCTCTCCCTTAATGTCATTACTAACACTTTCATGGCGACCTTTCCTTCCCTTAGCCTAGTATCTTAAAAAAGTCAGTTTATCTATTATGTTCATATTCTATTTTTCCTGAATAATCATATTTTAACAAACTTTATAAAAGTTGCAATGAAGTTTGTATCCAAAACAAAGGAACAACTCCGAACGTTGTTCCTCTACTTCACACCCTTTATTATTTTTAACATTGTGTTCGCATTCCTTTGAAATTCATATGGCACTTTCACTTCTTCAACGATACATCCATAATTCGTAAGAAAAAATACGAATTTCTTCTTTTGCAACCCTTAATAATTCGTTTATTGTCTCAATATGAAAATGGTAATTTAAGTGATCTCCGTACATAAATAGAAAATGTGCAGACGGAACGAGATCAAATTGTTGATCCGTAAACGGCAAAGTTGGTCATGTAGCAGGAACGTATCTCCCTGACCCTTTTACTATATCATCAGTACAATCTTCCAATGCTGTTAAACGATTGATTCGCAGTTCTCCAACGTTTTTGAAATTCGCCCATACATAATGGTTTTGAGCTTTTTCCATATGCTTTATCGTATGTTCAACATCATGAAGACCTTCCTGTTTCAAATCTTCAGCATCATAATAATAGGCAATATCACAGGCTGTTATATCTAAACCTAGCCTATTTCCGACAGCTGTAAACGAACATGCCCCTGCCGGACAAACGAGTATTTTTCTATCCTCTAATTTCTTCTTTGATAAGAAAACATGTTACAATATTCCTCAAAGTTTCTTCCGATAAAGACAATACGCTCTAAATCTAAATTTAAACTCGTCTCTTGCTTTCTCAACTACACTCACCTCGAAAAGAAGAATATTTATATATTAGTATAAACCCATTATTTAATGGGTGAGCTATTAAGAGACACTGTCAAGTAATTGAATATTATAAACATCCATTTCATTACTTAATTTTCCAGCTAAGCTTCCGACTTTCGTAAGTTTTAATTAGCTCCTTTTTCATCGCTTCTTGTAATGTACAGTTATGCATCAATTTTTCATGAGAATAAGAGCCTAAAATCCGCCGCATTCTTTTATCATGTTCTAGCATATTTTCCCACTTCGGATCATTTTTATAGTCAAAAAAACAATCTTGTTTTTTGACCCACTTTAGATTTGCTTTTGCCACTCGTTCCCTATAGGGATTATAAAAGTTAAAAAATCGAATAAGTAATCAATACCTTCTAACAATTCACTTAACATCGCAAGTTTGCCCCCATATCAATAAACCTTCTATACTATATTTTCATTTTACTTATATGAATACGTTTCATAAAAACGCAAATATTTATGCTCAGTTTATATAAAGCATTCCAGGCAAAACCAGAAATATAAAGCTTTCTGTTGAGGATTTGAGCGTAATCTCGATAAAGCTTGATGGTTATATAGGAATATTGCTTACACTCTTTATCTCGAGCGAATTCAACGATGTATTTAAACGATCTTTTACCTCTGCTTCTAATTCGAATAGATGATTTCCTAATTTTTTTACTTGACTATCTAGTACAAAGACTCCTTTTAAAATGTGGGTGGCACCAAGTGCACAGAGCACCGGCTTAAGTGCATAATCAATCATGAGCAAGTGCCCGAATGTCCCTCCAATAGAAATTGGTAAAATTGTTTTATCATCTAAACTATTTTGGGGCAGTAAATCCAAATAGGTTTTTAGAAGACCAGAAAAAGACGACTTATAAATTGGCGTTAAAATCACAACAAATGAAGAATCCGCAATTTTATTATTTGCTTCTTGTATTTCTTCACTGCTAAAATTGGCGTGGATTAAATCCTCGGCTGGAAGATTGCGAATTTCGATCACATCAAGTTCGATATCAGCATGTTCCAAATAAGTGTTTACATAATTAAGGATCCCATTTAATCTTGACTTTTCAGATGGACTTGCAGAAATAACTGTCACTTTGTTCATCTTCATACTTCCTTTCTTCTCAACATTCTTTAAATATTATTTTTCCTATTGAATAACTCGTATTTAAAGCGACATGTTTCTAGGAGGACAAGTATAAATAAAAAGGCGCCCGTTTATATACAGGTGCCTTTGGTTGACCAATCGGCATGATTTATGTTAATTTAGAATATTTATTAAAAACTAAATGTTTGGCAATGTTGAATATAAATATAGAGCTGTCTTCTCACTCTCATTTTCTGTTTCTGTCATAAATACCGCAAGCTGCTTCGTCAATCCTCCATTTCCGAAACGAATAAACTTTTTTGAATCAGTGACTAATTTTTTATCTAAAGCAAATCTTAAAAATGATAAAATGTAAAGCCGACGAGGCAAAATTTCTTTTATACCATAGTGATAAAACCATTGATCAATTGTATTATATATACCTCTGTTAACATTGTATTGTTGCTGGCACCAATTAAAGAACAGTAAATCAGGTAAGTTTAAATGTTCATTTTGCTTTAAGGGATGTTTTTCCTTCTTAAACATATTTCTTGAGGTTGCATCAATTTCTGGCATCTTTCCTTCCACCCTCCTAAAGAATATTAAATTCGTTTAAAGATATCGCTTATCTCGCAACATTTTCATTAAAAATCAAAAAGGCACCTGCATATATACAGGTGCCTTTGGTTGACCAATCGGCAATTTTAAATATTTAGAATTGGTTCATTAATATGAATTCGATTATAAATACATTCATTCTATTTGTCAATAAAAATAGCTTATTTCATTTGAACGATTATACATTATCAAATGATGATATATGATTAAATTCATAAAATGATGATTTTACTGCTTTAGTGGCAACATATGTTAGCATATTCTTATGTTGACAGTCCTCGTTATAAACCTTTATCCGACTTTGTGTTTCCCACCTAAAGAAGGTCTAAATTGTATACTTCCTGTTTTTACCATCCCTTCAACATTAGAGTTGTATGAACTTTCAATCCGTTATACGGCAATTAATTTACTTTGTCCAAAGCTTATATACAAAGATTTTTGAATCGAGCGAATAGTATGCCGCCCTTTTTAAAAATACAGTAACATGCCCGCCATGTATGACAACTTGAACATAACAATTGGATATGAGATGGAAATTTATAACGAAACGCCCTAATCATAATCTATGAATCTGTTTTATAAAGTTCTGCTCTTAATTTAACGGAACTTCTTTTTGTTATATCCCCTTTCACCATATGGCTGTAGTTGTTCCAACCACTTATTTTCCAATTCTGCCAGCGCTTCTTTTTCGTTATAATACGGATCATCTTTCTTTTTAAGTTTCTCTAATATATCAATAGTGAAAGCTTCTTTTCCAAATTGGTGCCATTCATCTTGGAGCGTTTTATTGGTATGTGTGCCTGTTTCTAAAGTGAATGTTACTCCATTTAATGTTTTAAAATTTCTAGTACTTCCAATAAACATTTTTTCATTTATTGTATTTTTGATTTGATAAATACCAGCTTCAATTGGTGTTTCTTTATAAAGCTGTTTTAGTTCCTTTTTTCGATCCATTTGCATACACCTGCTTTCTTATTTTTTCAGCCAATACTGACTTCCGTCCGATTTCCGATCTAAAAATCCATATTCTATTAAATACCTTCTGACCATGACATAATCTTCATACATTTCCTTCAACATTTCGTTCACTTCTTGCTCAGTATAAACAACGTCTTGTTTGAATCGTTTTGCCATTTCACGCAGAACGATCAGTCGCTGCTTTTCTTTCGGAGGAAATCTCTTTAGGCGGCCGCTTATTCCATCAGGTAAAAACTTTTTGATTGTTTTTTGCTGCTCTTCTTCCGTAATAGCGTAGCGCGCATCGAGCATTTTTGCTGTTTGATGCGGAGGGATAAATGCAGGTGCATATTGATCTTTTTCTTTCAGCAGCTCCATTATGGCTAAAAAGACTTTTGCTTGTCGCTCCTTCTCTTTTAATGCAAAGCGATGATGCCTAATTGTAGATGCACTTCCAATTCCAAGCTCAGTTTGCACTTCTTTATCACTTTTTCCCTGATAAAAGAGACGAAGGAGACGATTTTGATGTTCAGTAAGACCGGTTAATTTTTTATCAAGTCCAATGATGTACTCAAATACCGATTGATGGGCATTTTTGATATGAAGGCGCATATACCTTTCCGCTTCATAAAGGACATTTCCTTCGGGATAAATAATTCCTTTTTCAATTTTCTCCCCACATAACAGACATATATAAGAAGTAGGTTGTTCAACATATCCTTGTTTAAGTTCTGCTATCGAGGCATTCCAAAACATATCTGAAATCTCCAAATCAACACTTCCAATCGTTTACATAAAAACAAACAAACTTAATTTTTGTTTATCATTTTACAAACATAATAATATAATGTTTGTAAATAGTCAAACGTTTTTACAACTCTGCTGAACAATAAAAAATACTGCAAGCCGCTTGATAGATAGGTTTAACAAGTGGTTTACAATCTTTTTACACATCCATATTACGTTGCAATCTTGATTGCATCTATAATTAACGACGGAAAACTAAGTTGATCCCCTTGATTTCTAGAGTCGTACTTTTTCGAACGAAAAATTACCCCATCTTTGCCATTCCAATGATGACAATGAAATTCCCCATTTTCATCACAATATTCAAGCAGCTTTACTTCGAAAAAAGCAGTTTCAAACATCGTCTTTAATATTTTATAGTTGTAAACACTTATATGGCTTGCTGCTGGATGATCCTTTGGCCCAGGTCCGCCTATTTGCACAATACGTTGGTAAGCTTCATTCTGGAAAAATCCATCAGGGACTGCACAGCGAATATACCCTGAAGGCTTCAAAAAAGTATAGCAAATTTTTGCTGCTTCAATACCTTCTTCATATGTAAGATGCTCCCAAACATGCTCCGCCAAAATTGCTGTTATAGAATTTTCAGCAAATTGATGTTTCCATAATTGTAGATCTAATAAATTTAATTCATCTTCTTCCGTATGTATCCAACCATGGTTATTATGATATTCTCCTGCACCAATCACAAGTTTCAGCTCATTATCTTGTATCACCGACTGCCCACCTCCGGATCATCATTACGAGTCATTTGCGTTATTTCCCATTTTTGTTCAACAATTGTACCCCATTTGGCTGAGAACATTTTTTCACACTATATTTTCTAAAAAACGAATCAATCTTTTGGAACATGATATGAACCTACAAGGTTTATTCTATTTTTTATTTCCTCCAAAAAGTAGAACAATTCGACTTATCCCAAATATTAAACTCGATCATTTTCTGAAGTAATGAGAAGTCAAATGGTTTTTCCCACGGAAAAATTACTAAATACTTAGTGTGCCTGTACCCAGCCTGAACAATTTCATCGGAAAAATGAACAATTCCTTGCAATTCAGGAGAGACAGTCATACGATTTTTTGATACACTAAATCCAATAATAAAAGTGCCATGATCTGTAAACATAGGCTGGTTCCACTTAATAACAGGCTTTAAGTTTGGATATTTTTTGGCTACCCAAGCTAAAACCTCCTCTGTTCGTTCCCGGTGTTCTTGGTTATCAATACGTGCTAAATAATCTGCAAATACTTCCATGTTGTTTCCTCCTCTTTGTATCCAAAGCGTTATGAAAATAACCAATCCCTAATAACCAATCGTGTACTTTTCCCAATAGAAATTCTAACATCGAAATCATAACTCCCAATCACATTTAATATACATTTGGATTTATAGAAAACGTTTTAGTGTGGATCACTTTTTGTAAAGATATATCGATACTGTCTCTTTGTAAAACAAACCAATACATAACAATAAAAAGATATCCATTTTGAAAAAATCGATTCAAAATGGATACTAGCATCGATTACACCCAGAAATGTTGTTAATAAAGTTTGGTTATCTGCTTTCGTAATATGTCCTTATGGTCTTGCTATTATAAGGCGTAGAGCCCCCATAAGAGCTGGTTTCTTTCTATAATGCCCATATTTTTTATCCCATGTTCCTGATTTAAGGTCATCTGATAATCTCTTAACAAGTTTTTCCTCAACACCATCAGGTAAGAATCCCCAGGCTGACTGTGACAATCGTACCTCTTTATCCAAGAAAGCTTCCGGTCTTCCATAAAACGCTTCCTGAAAACCATCTGCGCAATCAAACGGGATAGGGATTTGCTGAACTTGACTGTTTACGCCGAGTGATTCAGTAATAAAGTCAATTGTAGGATAGCGCACTTTCTCTATTTCGTTTAATTCAGGGAAATATTCGGCGTTCCAATAGCCGTCCAACGCTTCTGGATCAAAAGTCATAATTAAAACCTGTTCTCGAGTTACCCTTCGTAATTCTTGCAAACCTTTTTTTATGTCCGGCCAGTGATGAATAGTAACCATTGCCATAGAAGCATCAAAAGAATGATCATCAAAAGGTAGTGAATCGGCTGTTCCAATAATGGCTGGCACCTTCTTGCCTCTTTGACGTTGGGAACGCATAACGCTTGACGGTTCAACAGCAATGACGTATTTATCTTCAGGTTCATACGACCCTGCTCCAGCACCTACATTCAAGATTGTGCTAGCCGACTCCAGAGCAGCATAAACATATTCTTCAATTCTTGGATCAGTTCGTCTGTACCCAGAGTATTTCTGTCCATGTTTATCATAATTGAAAGCTGAATGTTTAATTTTCACAATTTCACCCCGATTTATTTTGATCTTTAAAGAGGTTAATGTCAATCTCTATATCATATTATATCAGGTTATTCCGAATATTCCTTCGTATCGTTCCTAACAATAAATGATCAATCTTTATGATCATTAGCGAAGTTTATTTCAAAGCTGCACTCTTGCCAATTGTTGCTCATTCCTCTTTATCAAGAAGCACCTCCCTTTTGATAGCTGATGTTTTTTTATAAATATTTTTTTAACAACAATGTTCGAATTGGCATCATTGCAAATGAACATAAGAAGCCGCATAATGGAATGATCGATAATGTATAGTGAGTGATTACTATTGACTACTGCAAATAAACCTAACAATCTATATAACGCCAATAGGAGAATCGCCTACTTTACGGCATTTGTCTTCACGATTTAGGGTTAGCCTCAATAAAATTTGGCTATCTGCTTCCAATCTACATTGCACAAAATGCCGATGATATGCTGTGGGCAATGATGGTCTATTTCGGAATGCGCTTCTTACTTGCACATAAAGCCCCGCCTATCGCAATGTTGCTTAGTTTTTTGTTCAGCTTCGGCATTGAATTCAGTCAGCTTTATCAGACAGATTGAATCAACCAAATTCACAGAACATGGCTCGGTGCATTAATATTAGGACATGGCTTTCTAACTGCTGATCTTATCCGTTACACAATTGGGATGTTCATCGCCGCAGTCTAGATAAAATAGCACTTGTGTATACTCAACATCAATAAAGCAATTCAGTTTCAATCGTTTTAACATATAGATCACATCCATAGAATTGCAACTCAAATTTGAGGATATTGTTTTTATACTTTAATTGAAAACAACTACTCACCATCTTTCCCCCATATTCTTGCACAAATGATTTTATGTTTTTCATATTTTAAAAGAAATACGTCAGGATTAGAAAGGTTACACCAATCAGTGAATCCAACATCTTTCTGATAATGCTTTAAAAGCAGGGACATAATATTCCCATGTGTGACAATCACTGTGTTGATCGCGTCACTTTGAAAAACTTCCTCAGTTACTGCGACAATTCGTTTCATTGCCGCTCTACTTGATTCGCCGCCTTCAAATGTCAAATCCATATCCGTAAAAGTAGCTTTTAACTTTTCAAACCAATTAGGGAGATTTTCACTGCTTAGAACACGTTCTGTCAAGCGATGATCATTTTCTATTTCCAAATTTAAGCAGAGGGCAAGCGGCTCAATAGACTGGCGGGCACGCTTATAAGGACTGGATATAATACGATCAACTTGAATACTATGAAAAAATGCTGATAAGTCCAATGCTTGGTGATTGCCTCTTTCTGTCAACTGTGCTTCCGCAGACTGTCCTTCCGCTTCACAATGCCTAACCAAATAAATATTTTTCAATTCTTTCACCCCAAAGAAAAAAACTGGTTTATCGAATGTTTAATTGTATGTATACATCATCCAAAAACCGATATGTTCAAAACCGATTCGCTTATAAATGGCACCTGCCGCCGGATTATCATAGAACAAACATAATTCTTTTCCTTCCCGTAATAAGTCATTGCAAAGCTTAACCATACACTTCGTTGCATACCCCTTTTTCTTATAGTTTTCCAATGTAGCGACGGCGACAACCATTGCTGATAAGGAATTTTCAGCCGCTGTTGATGCAGTAGAGACCATTTTTTCATCTTCTATAATAAAATATGAACGTGAAGTTCCATCTTGTAGCCCACGGCGTTTACTTTCCACTGTCATCGATGCATCACTAAATTCCGGAACTGAATGAAGCAATTTTACAAGTGCTTCTGCATCGCTAGGAAACGCCTGTTGTACGATTGAGCAATCGACATCTTTAACATCCGAATTCAAGCTCGTACATTTCGCATAATATGTTTGTCTTTTTCTTTTAAGCGTTCTATTTATATAAGGCTCAATTTTTTCAGTAATATGTTTTATTCCTGACATCATAGTAAAATCAGGATCATTAGAGATAATCTCAGCAAATCCCACGGCATTAAATGAACCTGCCGCATAAGGAATATAGCTTTTTTCATATTTTAATAAAACGGCAATGAGTTCTCCATCTTCATTAAATTCTCCCCATAGCTTTTGAAAATCTTGTTCATAACCGTAAGCTTCAATATCACCAATTATAAATAAATTTTCAGCACTTCGTGTTTTTAACAATTGAAAACAAGCCTCATGATCTGTTTTCTCTAGCCGTCTAATCATCCTACTCTCCCCTTTTCGAAAAACTATTATTATATAAAATATTCTCGTAATTTTACAACAAAAGGCAGTTGATGTGAAGTGGAATTTTCAAAAAATGAAAAGCCGGAAGATGGCCATTGCTGCGGTACCTATCTTTCCGGCTTTAATCTAAATATGCTTTGTGTTTCAGTTCTAAATTGCCCAATCACCGTTGCGGAATATTGGTACAATTGTTCCATCTTCTTTAATACCGTCAACATTCATTTCAGCAGAGCCGATCATAAAGTCAACATGGACATCAGAAGTATTCATACCATGCTTTAATAATTCCTCTTGGCTCATTTCTGTTCCACCTTGAATTGTTGTTGGATATGCAGCACCAATCGCTAAGTGATTTGAAGCATTTTCATCAAACAACGTATTAAAGAAAGTAATACCTGATTGCGAAATTGGCGACGGATCTGGCACGAGGGCAACTTCCCCTAATCCTGTTGCACCTTCATTATCATGGACCAATTTCTTGATTGCTTCATCTCCCTTTTCAGCGGAAATATCGACAATTTTACCATCTTTGAAATGAACCTCAATACCTTCAATTAAAGTCCCGGCATAGCTTAACGGTTTCGTACTGCGCACAACACCGTCCATGCGATGTGTATCCGGAGCGGTGAAAACCTCTTCTGTCGGCATGTTCGCAATAAACTCCTCACCTTTACGGCTCGTACTGCCTGCACTTGCCCAAATATGATTTTTCGGCAATCCTAATGTTAAGTCGGTACCTGGAGCAGTATAGTGAAGTGCATCAAATTGAATTTCATTGAGCTTCGCAGCCTTTTCATCCAAAGTCGCTTTATGTTCATCCCATGCTGCTACGGGATCATCAGCATAAACACGGCAAGTTTTAAAAATTTGATCCCATAAAGCATCTACTTGCTCTTCCGAAGTTGCTAAATCAGGGAACACTTGCGCTGCCCATCCAGCCCCGGCAGCTGCAGCAACTGTCCATTTAATATCATCATTTTGGGTAGCTATCCGCTGTACACGATAAGCTTTGCTCGCTTTATTTTGATAAGCGGCGACTTTTCCTGGATCGACATCATTTAATAAACCAGGATCACTTGATAAAATTGACAGTCGGCTTACTTTATGATTTAATACATGATCTTCCGATTCAGCAATCTTATAATCGGGGATGTTCGTTAACACTTCCTCTGGCTGATTTAAATAATGCTGTTTCGTAATTTCATCATCTGACCATACAACGATGACATTTTCAGCGCCTAATGCATAAGCTTCTTTCACAATTAATCGTGCTAGTGGTGCCTGGTCTACTGTAATTGTCATTTTCACCCAATCACCAGGTTGGACATTGATCCCTTTAGCTACTAATAATTTCGCATATTTTTGTAAATGTTGCTCAAAATTCGGCAATACCATGCAATTCCCTCCATATCTTTAAAGTTCTTTTCGTAGTTTTTTTGTTTTCATTAAAAAGATGATTGTACGCACCTAGTGTTGGCTAATTACTTGCCTTTTAAAACGCGCATATGTATGTTCAATGGAGCAAGCATGCTTTATAGATGGACAACGCACATCAATTATTGCTTTTTTTTGCCTTTTCAATTAATTATACCAAAGGTTGGCATAAATCATAAGAAAAAACTGGTAATAGTTCAACACGATTGAAAGATTTCATCAATGACCGCTAATCGAAATCTAAAAATCCATTCATTATATCGCAAATCCTTCCCTCGAATACTGTCAGTGAACATAGCAGGGAGATCACAGCCTTTATCATCATATACTTAAAAAATATCTTTAAAGGCAGAACATATTGAAATCATCTACCTCGCATCTAAGTATCAATCTGCTTGTCTTATATTATTCATCTTCAGCATATACGTAAGGCACCTTCGTTTAGGCCGTTTTCATCAGTTTGTTGCGATCACACCTGCAATATCTAAACCTAGCTCCGTTTTCCTGACATCTAGTTCTATATTCATATACAAATGATTTAATTAACTTGAACAGAAGCGTTTTTTCGTATTGAAAAGCGTACGAATTATCGATTTCTATATAGATCACGACTTTTGTATCCTGCACCTAAAATCAGCTTCATTTCTATACGCCGTTTAGCTTTTGTCGCTTCTTGCTTAGCGCTGTATATGTATCTTGCCCAATCTTTACGATAACCTAGTGTAAGGGATTGATAAAACGCAAGTAATTCAGGAGTATCTCGCAAATCGTTTTCTACATCTTTAATCATGGCAACATAGTCGTCAACAGATTGACTTGGTTTTGCTAATCTACTCACTTTATTTCGGTCCTGTGATTTTAAACCTGCAACTGTAAAAACATCGTCTAAGGCAATCATACGTGCAAATTTCATATTACTTGTTCCAACATAACCGTTTTCATCTGCACCTAATCCATCTAATAAATGATCTCGATGAATAAACGTATCATACACTTTATTCCCCTTCTTCGGATAAGCCAAGAAAAGATAACCGTTTTGATTTAAAAAATGATTCTCAATCACTTTATGAACCATATCTTTTAAAGCATCTATATCCAGTACAAAAGCAAAAATAACATCATAACTGCTTTCGACAAACGCTGTATCATAATGATTTAATGTTGCAAAATAATCTTTATTCTCCGGCATATTTAGCACGGCTATTTTTTTATATTTTTGCAAGTTTAACTTTTCCACAATTGTTTTCGTCATACTACTCGCTCCTAACAAGGATCATTTTTGTTCGAATGCATGTTCATTATGGATGCTTCTCATCAAAATTGCAATATTCGGCTAAAACCATTGCAGCTAATCAATCATTCATCGATAAGCATGAAAAAAGATGCCAGGCATTTTATATAAACCCGACATCTCTTTTTACATATCCTGTTATGAAATACAATTGTTTAAATGATACGTGCTGTAACAATTCCTGGAATTTCATTCATTTTTTCTTTCAAATTTGGAATGTCATCACTGTCTACTTTTTTATCAATATCAATCAATGTATACGCATAGTCTCCACGGCTTCTGTTTATCATATCTGCAATATTCAAATGATAACTGGAAATTGCCGTTGTAATATTTCCAACCATATTTGGAACGTTTTGATGAAAGATAGCGATACGTTGCTTACCTGTATATGGAAGTGAGACATTTGGGAAATTTACAGAGTTTTTAATATTTCCTGTTTCAAGAAATTCCTTCACTTGACGAGCTGCCATAATGGCACAATTTTCCTCAGATTCTTTCGTAGATGCACCAAGATGCGGAAAAGTAATTGTGTTTTTCATGTTTAGCACACTTTCGTTTGGAAAATCTGTAATATATTTGCCAACTTTTCCATTTTCAAGTGCGATTTTCATATCTGTTTCATTCACAAGTTCGCCGCGGGAGAAATTTAAAATATGAACATCTTTTTTCATAATATTAAATGCTTTTTCATTAAACATGCCTCTTGTATCGTCTGTTAATGGCACATGAACAGTAATGTAATCCGCCTTGGCAAATAGTTGGTCAAGCGTCAAAGCACGTTGAACATTGCGGGACAAGTTCCAAGCTGTGTCAACAGAAATAAACGGATCAAAGCCGATTACATTCATATCTAACTGTAGGGCATCATTTGCGACAAGGGCGCCAATTGCTCCAAGGCCAATAACCCCTAATGTTTTCCCTTTAATTTCTTTCCCAACGAATTGTTTTTTTCCTGCTTCGACTAACTTCGGAATTTGTTTTCCTTCTTTTCCTAGTGTCTTTGTCCAAGCCTCGCCAGCAAAAAGATTACGGGATGAAGCAATTAAAGAAGTAAGCACCAATTCTTTTACAGCATTAGCATTCGCTCCTGGCGTATTAAACACTGCAATCCCTTCTTGCGTACATTTGTCAACTGGAATATTATTGACACCTACCCCTGCCCGTGCAATTGCTTTTAAATGCCTGCCGAATTCCATTGTATGCATGTTAAAGCTGCGGACAACAATAGCATCAGGATTTTCATGATCATTATCTATTGTAAAATGGTCATCACGAAATACGTTTAATCCACTTTCTGCAATATTATTTAATGTTTTGATTATTGCGACCTTTTCTAACGCAATTGTACTCATTTATGTTCTCCCCTTTGTTTTGTTCTTGTTCAATTTCCGAACATTCTTTCACGTCGACCACATGAAAACCTGTTTAAGTTTAACATTCCGTATTTATTATGTATGCGTTTTGCCCCTCTGTTTTTATCATTCCTCCCCTAAATGCAGAAAGAGGCAAAGGATGTTAAAAATCCTTTACCTCTGCCCAGGCGAACGGCTACGACCACTATGTGCTCCCTCACGGTTATCCGCGTTTCGCCAGTCACACATAGTCTTTTTAGATTTATTCTTATAATATCAATTTTCCGACAAACGTTCAACCTTCAATTTTATTCTTCGATAAATAATTCAAAATTCTCAGCAGTAATCAACAAGAATATGTTAAATCTCATATACTTTCTTTATTCATTTTTTGCTGTTTGTGCAATGTATGTTTTGTCCCCCATTCATGCATAGCCTCTAAAATAGGCTGTAAGCTCATACCATATTCTGTAATCGAATACTCTACTTTAGGTGGAACTTGCGGATGGACCACTCGTTCAATAATATCCTCTTCTTCTAATTCCCGCAGCTGTTTTGTGAGCACCTTTTGAGTAACACCAGGGATACTTCTTTTTAGTTCACTAAATCTCTGTGTACCATTTTTTAATAAATATAATAAAATGATCGGTTTCCATTTTCCTACTAAGATGCTTAAAGCATCTTCCACACGGCATAAGGTTGGTTCAATGTTCATATCCTATTCCTCCATTAGTATCTTTAAGTATACTATACCACTTCAAAGTACGTACTTATATGAATTGCTATTATGCTCTACAATAATATTGCGAAGAGTTGAATGAAGTACTTTGCCGACTGATAGATACGCACTTCATTACTTATAATAAAGGATACAATTTAAATAACGGTGCCTGGCAATGTCCGTATTAAGTTCTATTTTAAATGATTATTGTTTTTAAATAGCTTGTTTAGAAAGAATTATTGGTCTCCCCGCTTCGCTTTCCACGGGCGGTCCAGGAGCTTTTTCGGGTATCTCACACTACGCATAAACTCGGAGAGGTCCTGTCTTTTGTACTTTTAGCAAATCTATGAATGGTTAAAATGAACAGCAACTAATGTTACGAAAATAACTATAAAAAATATTATGATCGCATACATGATAGCGTTGAAAAAGGAATGAGTCATAAATGGAAAGATATCGAATTGACCAAAGTAAAGGGTTAGAGTTTGGCATATATACACTCGGGGATCACTTACCTGATCCTTTAAGAGGCGCAAGGATTTCTGCAGAAGAACGGATACATGAGATTATCGAATACGCAAAGCTGGCAGATGAAGCAGGACTTGATTTCTTCAGCGTCGGTGAAAGTCATCAAGAATATTTTGCCACCCAGGCCCATGCTGTTGTTCTCTCTGCAATTGCGCAAGCAACTAAAAATATAAAAATTGGAAGCTCTTCAACGATTATTAGTACATCGGATCCAGTACGAGTCTATGAAAATTTTGCGACAATTGATTTAATTTCGCGGGGCCGTGCCGAAATTATTGCCGGACGTGCCTCAAGAATTGGACTCTTTGATTTACTAGGCTATAACGTCCACGATTATGAGGAACTTTTTGAGGAAAAGTTTGACCTATTATTAAAAATTAATAAGGAAGAAATTGTGAACTGGCAAGGGCAATTCCGTGCGCCATTAAGAAATGCAAAAGTACTTCCTCGACCTCATGACGGATCTATGCCAATATGGAGAGCAGTTGGAGGGTCACCTGCAAGTGCAATGAAAGCGGGATACGCTGGTGTTCCAATGTTCATGGCCCATTTAGGTGGACCAGCTTCTGTTTTTAAACGAACGATTGACGCTTACCGTGAAGCAGCACGAAGCAACGGCTTTGATCCAGCAGAGCTTCCTGTTGCTACTGCAGGCTTTTTCTTTGCGGCTGAAACGACACAGGAAGCATTGCGCGAAACATATCCTCGGATTAACGAAGGAATGAAGAAAACGAATGGTCAAGGTTTCCCTAAGCAGCATTTTGCTCAAGGCGCAGATCCACATAATATTATGAATATCGGCAGTCCACAGCAAATCATTGAAAAAATCCTCTACCAACATGAAATGTTCGGTCATCAACGTTATATTGCCCAAATTGATTTTGGGGGTATGCCGTTTGAGAAAATTATGAAAAATGTTGAATTAATTGGGACAGAAATTTTACCAGCAATTAGAAAATATACAGCAAAAAAATAGGAGGCTAGCAATGTGAAGATTGTTGTTTTATCAGGCTCAAGAGTCGGTTCGAAAACGAGAACAGCGATGGACTACACTTTTAAAGTAATAAGAGAACAATATCCTGAGATTAACGTAACATTAATAGATTTAACTGATTATGACATTCAATTTAGTGATGGCCGCAATTATTTGGAATATGAAGGTGATACAAAATATGTAGCACAGATGATCATGGATGCAGATGCGCTTATCATTGGAACACCTATTTTCCAGGCTTCTATACCTGCGACATTAAAGAATATCTTTGATCTTCTACCCGTAAATGCATTTCTTGATAAAGTTGTTAGTATGATTGTCACAGCAGGATCTTCAAAACATTACTTAGTTGCAGAACAACAATTAAAACCGATCTTATCTTATATGAAAGCCCAAATTGTCCAAACGTATGTGTTTATTGAAGAAAAAGATTTCTATCGTAAAGAAATTACAAACGATGATGTAATATTTCGCATCAATCGTTTAGTTGAAGATACCGTTGTACTAACGAAAACATTCGCGACAATTCGCGCGGAGAAAGAAGAAGAGTACGGCTTTTAGCAGAAAGTCAGACATTTACCGTATAGGGGTATCATACAGATGTGCACCTCGAGAGTTAGACTAAAAATCTAACTTTTGGGGTGTTTTTAATGGTCAATGTTTTGCTTACGCTGCCGATAACCCCTTCGAAGCAAATTGCTGAAATTTCGTGCGTATATGCTGGTTTCCTTAGTCATTTATAAGCTATAATGATGATAAAAAATTTGAATCTTCAAATTTAATCAAACCATTAAATAACCAATCAGAAAACCTA
Organism: Heyndrickxia ginsengihumi; assembly: GCF_011008565.1. Classification (GTDB taxonomy): domain Bacteria; phylum Bacillota; class Bacilli; order Bacillales; family Bacillaceae_C; genus Weizmannia; species Weizmannia ginsengihumi. The sequence continues at coordinate 22,911 of NZ_JAAIWK010000014.1, read as the reverse complement.
AGAAAATTAAACCTATACCAATTGTAAAATGCATCTTTTTTTCATTTATTTTTGTCTTTTCAAAAATAGTAAAAATAACGCAAATCAAACCAATGAAGACTATACTTCTTATAAAATATGATATATTTACAAAGAAGACTTCAGGAAACTTTTGAAAAAGTCCAGAGATTGTGCCAATTACAAATAAAAAAAGAGGAATCCTTAGTTACCAATACATCCAACCACCTTAACGATTTTTTCTAACTAAAACTTATACGTTCAGTAAAGTATAAGTTTCTTTAATTAGAATTAGATAGCTCAAGCTTTAAGAAAGAAAACATTTTTTACATACTATTGGAGGGATAAAAATGCGACACGCACTAGTCGTCGGTGGAACTGGTATGTTATCAGCGGTTACGATTTGGCTAGAAAATAACGGTTATCATGTTTCAGTCATAGCACGGGATGTACAGCGTATGGAGAAAGTCATTGCAAAATCTCAGCGTCCATCACGAATAACACCTGTAATGGTCGATTATCGCAATCATAACGAATTAAGAAAGAGACTTAGCGAAGTCAGTGAAAAGCATGGTGCGATTGACTTAGTAGTTGCATGGATTCACTCCGATGCAAAACATGCACTTCATATCATCAACCAAGTCATTGCAAAGTCAACACATCATTGGAATTTATTTCACGTATTGGGAAGCAGCGCTGACTTACTTCAATTTAAACAAACTTCTCCACATAGTGAACATTGCAATTATCATCAAATACAGCTAGGATTTGTCATTGAACACAATCATTCAAGATGGTTATCAAATAAAGAGATTTCCGATGGAGTGATTGAAGCAATAAAAAAGGGCGTCCCAACATATACAGTTGGCGTAATGGAACCATGGGAATTGCGACCGTAGCGATGATGACTCTTTATCACCTTTATTTACAAAATGACCAAAATTTAAGCGAGGAACACGTACATGACTGATGAATAGGAGATCTAAAAATTTAGATCTCCTATTTTCAAAGGAAGTACGAATCAACAATAATATTTTAATGACTTAACAATATACGCCAAATATTTTCCTCTATGTTATTTAAAGTTCCATTAAGCCTAACTCGTTCACTAAAATCATTTGGCCAAATAAAAAAATCTGAAAGCCCACCTCTTGGAGGATATAAAGTATTATTCATTCTTCTTAAATCTTCAAGCAACGTTGTTTCATTTTTGTATTGGGAGGAATCTATATGATCTAAAAAAATAGATTATCCTTTTAACAAGATTTATTCGAGTAACTCTGTATGCAATTCTTTTTTCCTCATTCAGTTTGGCATCACTAAGCCCTTCATCTCTAAAAATATGTACCAAAGTTCCCGCCTTGTTCTTCATCATTTCTTAACATTTCAGGCCATTCTCTTGTTTGACCTTGAGATTTGAAATATCGTGCTTAAACCTAAAAACTCTTTACTACTTTAAAAATTGACTCATCCTAATTTATTATCATTTTTTTCAGAAGTAGTTATCTTAGCCTCTTATATACCTCATATAAATCTAATAGTTGTTTTCCAAGTACACTATTAACATCCCACGAGTCAGTAATAGCTCTTGGATATGATGGAATATGACTTTTGCTTTTAATCATTAGTTCTACATCTTTATAGAAATTTTTAAGTTGACCTATCGTCCCATCTTTGCCTTGACCTAATTTGTGAACTTTAATTTTACACTCTAGCTTCATTTTCACTTTTTCAGCTTCCTTTATAAAGTTTGCGGTTTTATTAAGCTGTCTAGGTTTGTTATATACCATTGCTCTACGCCTCCAACACATTTCAATGGCATCTCTGTTCTCTTTTAATGTATTGATTGTTGCTTGAATAGGGCTAGTGTAAATCATCAGAAAGTCCTTTTCATCCATATCTTCATTAATTGTAAATGCTAACCTTTCTTTATCTATGGAGAATTGCGCTTGTACACCAGCTTTATTTCCACGAGCATCTAACCGAATCCAGCGATCTAATGACCGAAGAAACACGCCATGAAGAGCATGAAGAGAATACCCTTTTTCTGGCGTATCAAATACCATTAACCTTTGATAACAAAAACCTGTTGGGATTCCTTGTGATTTAAGCTGAATTTCAGGATGTGTAAAATCAATTATTTCCGAATGCTTTAAATAATGATCTAGATTTGAAGACCCAGGCAATATCTTCATGACGACTCTCTCCAAATATATATTCCATCAATTATATATCCAACTGTATATAAAAATGTAGGTACTATTAAAGATTTGAACAAACTAAAGGACGAAAAACTTATACTTATTTTCTAATTGATTCTATATAGGATTATTTATTGTTAATGTCGACTCTATCTAGCCATTCATTTATGTGACTAGTGAAAAGTTGTGGCTGTTCTATTTGTAAGTTATGTCCTGCTGTATCTAACACGGCAAAGGTTGCACGCGTATAATTATTTATGAGACTTAGTGCATCTTTATATCCAACCGATGAATCCTGCCTGCCTAGCAAAAATAAACTTGGTTTATTAAAAGTAGATTGATCAATTTTAAAAGAAAATGCATAGTTATGCTTAATGTTATTTAAAAACTGTTCATCTGCAATTTTACATCCAGCAAGAATCTCATTACGATAGCGCAGCCAATTATATTCATCAAGAATAACTTGATTATTCCTAAACTCAGCTAACTCCTCTATAGATAAGCTGTTCACTAATGTCTCATCACTTATCATGACTTTATGTGTTTCTACTGTTCTATTGACTTGCAAAGGAAAAATAACTGGGCATATAAATGCTGCACCAAGTATTTGTCCTTTATCTTTTTCAATTATCCCTCTTGCTAAATATCCGCCATAAGATTCCCCTACAATTAAATATGGTTGATTAGGCAGTATAGTTTGAATAAAGTCCAAAACAACATTTAACATATCGTCCGTACTGTTGATGTCATGATAACTTTTAGTCAGACCCATTCCAGGCAGATCTAAATATATACGTCGATAGCGATCTCGCTCAGTAAATATAGGTTCCATACAACCAATCATTAATCGATGATCAGGTGTAAATCCATGGAGCATGATAATTGGCATCCCTTCCCCGATATCTTCATAATAAATATCAGCTATACGTACTTTACAGTATGCCATTGTTTCAACCCCTTTCACTTTAGCTATTTGTTATATACGGTGATTCATATCATTAAAATGACTTATAAACGTTACGGCAATTGCTCTGCAATTAAAATAATAAGAAGATCAAATATGGCATAAAAATTCATTGTGGCATTGTTTCTTTTTTTATAAAAAGTAGCTGAGTGCCATTTCAGGATTTTTGCACCGTCCATTCCAGTCAACTTTGAAATGAGTTAATCGTTTAATATAAGAAGCGGACAACATTAAAACTCGTGATGACGAGCAACATAAATTTCTTCCGACCGTTAACATTCGGGCTGTTTTTGTTTGAAATCATTGTTTTAGATCAGCTGGTTTCTTCCAATTAGCTTATGGTTTCCAACTATTTTTTACATATTAGTAGAAATCTGATTTATTATTGCTTTTACGGTAGGAATAAACTCAAGGAAAATCATCATCAAAATATTTAGTATAATTGCTAATATCATATTGGCTGTCATAACATTCATCATCTATTTACGATTTACTACAATTGGAATTGTCGGGGCATCAGAAATCTATATTTTTGCATTCCTCACCTTTTTGTAGCACTTGCCCGCTCATTCAAACGGATCCCACCATTTTTTCTAAAGTAAAATCGTGCAGCTTATAAGTACCGTCTTAATAGTCTGCGGTTCCTGATCCTCCATTTACTCGTATTAGACGTTATTCAAGCTTTTCAGCAGAACGCTCATATTGAATCCCGCACGTCTTACAAATATCATCATTCAACAACGGACACCGATTCATTTTATGGAAATTAAAAATAATCATTATATTTAATTATAATGATTATTTTAACAATTAACAGTATAACACCCTATTCAGTTAAGTTGCGTTCATAAGCATTTTAAACTTGATTCACATTATTTTTTGCTAATACCCACTCATAGACAGATTGTGCAAATTGCTTACATTCATTTATTTCTTCATCAGAATCAGGAGTTAGTTCAATTTTTAATCTTTCCTTAAAAACCTCTCCTCCTCTTTTTTCTAATGTTTCAGCAAAAATATCTACCGCCCCGCAAAATTCTGGATAAATCGTATCGCCTGAGCCAAAGCATGCTGCGTGTACTCCTTTTAAATTTAATGCATTCATTTCTTCATATACATCTTCTGCTTCATATGGAAGATCTCCATCCCCCCAAGTATAAGATCCAATAAACACACAATCATAGTCTAAGATTGTCTCTATTTCGATATCATCAAGATAGTCCATTTTCACTTCGCACCCATTTTCAAGAAGAACATCTTTAAGTATCGTTGCAATATCCTCCGTATTACCTGACATACTTATATACCCAATGAACATTTTCACGATATAGCCTCCTAATTGATAACGATTATCACACAGGATAATTTAATCATAGTTGATAATGATTATCAATGTCAATAATATTTTCTGTTTAAAAGAAAATAGTCTTTCGCTCTTAGTTCATACAACACTCTGTAAGAAAAAATGAAAAAGAGGTCTCATCCCTCTTGGTGGAGAGATTGGACCTCTTTCTGGATCATTACTGATAAACGCTTACATAATACAGCAATTTTTATCGTAGGAAAGCTTTTAATTTTCCATTGTAAGCATTTTCTATTATTTGCTGAATATCATCGGAATTTGTTAACCTAGGATTTACATCTACATTACCGCTTCTCATTGAATCCTTTACCAATTTATTAAGTTGTTCCATATTGACCCCTAATTCTTTAATATTAGAGGGGATATTCATCTTTTTGTTCATTTCAATTACATAATTCACTGCTTTTTCAGCTGCCTTTACGGTAGATAAGCCTGTGATATCAATTCCTAAGGCTACGGCTATATCTTTATATTGGTCGATACAAGCTGGTAGATTAAATTCCATTACAAAAGGCAATAGTACTGCATTCGCAATTCCATGTGGAATATTAAAAACTCCTCCAAGTGTGTGTGAAATTGCATGAACATTTCCTAAGCGCGATTGTGCGAATGCAGCCCCTGCCATCATTGAAGCGATAAGCATCTTCTCTCTATATACAATTTCAGTTCCAATAAAATATGCTTTTGTTAAATTTTCTCCTATCAGTTTAATAGCTTTAAGGGCAAGTGCCTGACTTACAGGATTAGCCGCTTTTGATGTATAAGATTCAATGGCATGGGTTAATGCATCCATTCCTGTCGATGCTGTTATACTTTGTGGTAAATGAAGAGTAAGTATTGGGTCTAATATAGCGAGTTTTGGATAGATGAAAGAACTAAGTACACCTAATTTAAATGATGTTTCTTTGTTTGTAATAACCGTTGAATTTGTTACCTCGCTTCCTGTTCCGGCTGTTGTAGGAACAGCTATGATTGGAATTGGAGCTACTTTTATTTTACCAACTCCCTCATAGTCTAAAATACTGCCAGGATTCGTTGCCATTATTGCTATCGCTTTTGCAGTATCAATACTGCTTCCCCCACCTACCCCAAGAACCGCTTCTAAGCGATGTTCCTTTAGAAACTTTGTTCCTTTTTCTATCGTTTCAGAAGATGGATTAGGTTCAACCTCGTTGTAGATTTCATAATCCAACTTTACATCCAGAAGCGATTGCACAATGCCTTCTAGAAGTCGTGCATGTTGAATCCCCTTATCTGTTACAATTAATATTTTTTGAACCCCTAATTCTTGAACGACTTCTCCAATTTGATCCGATAATTTATTTCCACACAAAACTCGAGTCGGCATAAAATAGCTATATGACATGACTGTACTCCCCTTCCTTAAAAAAGATATTCGTCGTAAATTGAATGCACTTATTTATTTCATCATTTGATTTTTGGCGATCAATAACGGCGTCTGTATAGATGGCACTTTTATTATTGAAATGTTTGCTTTTTGTCCCCATTCTGCTAGTATTAAAAACATTAACAGATGAATGTCATTTCCAAGGATGAGCTTAACTAACGTTGCCTTGATGTGTCACGATATCTCGTCACGCAAACATTCTTACTACTTCTCTCATACTTGGGCGGCTTACTCCGAAGTGATTGACGACTCCGGCTCAAACGGTAACTATTTCTTGGTAATAAACACCCTTAATAATTAACCGCTACATTTCCTCTACATTTCTTCAAGAATTTTTCCTATTTAAATACACTAGATACGAGTCAACATGTTCGCCTCTTTCCTTCCAAGACTAAATAAACGATAAAAATATTTGTGACCTGTTTGTAAGATTATCGGACATCCGATTTATTACAATATACATAGGGGATAGACAACTTAGAACATTATGTATTTTTAAACGACCATACATTGATAATAAATAAAAAGAAATAAGAAAAGGAGCGTCACTGATGCCAGCAACGCCCCCCAGTATTATAGATCATTCACTTGCATATGATTTATTTGAATTTATAGCCTCCTTAGTTATTTGTCTCATTATAGGCATCTTTTCCTTACATACTTTCAATGCGATGGAAAGCAGTTGGCGAAGGCCCTTCTAGTCTGCGACGAATGATATTAGCACACTCTCCAGCACTATTCATTGAAGTATCTACCTCTAAATCGTAAATACCTGGCTGGTGGACGAGCTGTTGCCATAAACTTACTGGTTTTGGAATATTACCATCATTTGTGTAACCAGTTTGCCAAGTTGCAATCCGCCGTTTCATAATAATTTCGATCGGGCAGCGAACGCCCACAAATAAAACAGGGAGCCCCTTCAATATTCTTGCACACATCGGTAAAATTCCTCGAGGAACAGAATAACCGTCATGATGTCCTACATCAACTACAACATTCATTCCTAAACGACTATGCGCAGCAATTGATTGATACATCGCTTTATACATATTTACAATAATCGGTTCTATCTCAGGGTGTTCACCGCCAGGCCGCAGTCCGATCCCAGGTTGATAACGGTCGGGAATCATCTCCATATAGCGGTCAACCCCAATATTCATCCATACACCTTCAAATGTTTTCTGGATAACAGCAGCAATGCTCGACTTCCCAGATCTTGGAGTTCCGTTGAGAATAATGATCCATCCAGGTTTAATGAAATTCATTCAAGCTGTCCTCCTTTATCCTATTTAGTTAAAACTGAATACTACATATCTTTGTCAAATTGAATGAATTGTGATCTTCTATTTTTCGGCCTTAAGAATAACGATTGATTTATGACTTTAGATACATCAATCCTTGGGAATTCATGCTGAATGAATTGATACACCTCTTGCACGATAATCTCTAATTCTTTTATAACATTTAGGGGATCCTCCAGTAAAATAGAAGAAAAGCGCTTAAATGAATGATTCGGCACAATATCCATCATTTCTAAAGAATGTTTTTGCCATTTAAAAGCTGGCTGATGAACATATAGTCGATTTAATCCAAAAAGCATCCCCACTATCGACTGTACAGAAACAATTACTTTATATAGCATTAACTAATCTCCACGAGCAAGTAATGCCTCGCGATTATTCCATCTACTGCCAAAATCCATATATTCTTTAATCATCGCTTCACTTAATGCTGTAAGATAAACCTCTACTCGTTTTTTAAGTGCATGAATGACTTCCTTACCACCAAGAGCAACCTCGTCTCGTACTGTTGCGATAAGACATTGTTTATCTAGATCCGTGTCAATTGCAACCATCACATCAACGATTATTGTCTGAACGGTTCGTGTTAAGAAGTTGCTAATTTCTCATTCATTATGTATGTCTCAGACCATTCCTCATCCTCATATAGATAAAAATCGATGATGTCACCATTTACATAATGAATCGCGGCTTTCCGATCTTCATCTGTTGGATTTTCACGCCATAAAATAAACAATTCAATATCAGCATAATCATCATACCAATTACGGGAAACAGATCCGCCAAGTAAAACAGCCTCTACTTTTGAATGTTGTAAATAAACATTTGCAATATCTATTGCTAACTCTTTTAAATTCAAGCAATCATCCAAATATTTTTATTTTTTATATTCGATATTCATCACTGTTCCTCCTTTAAGACAAACAACCATTCTATAGACAATTCCACTGTAGCTCAATAAAACATCACATGATATTATTGTACTAATACCTATTCACAAGCATAAATCTTTAACAAATGTTGTTATTTTTACTTTATCGTCAATAAGGAGGTTGTGTATGAACGAGCCTAAGTATGGAATCGATGCCCCTATTGTTCCTATAAGCTACTTTAGTTGTTTTGTTATCCTTGCACTGCTAGGCATTATTTTAATATCTCTTGGCCATGATTGGGCATTTTGGCTGTTAGGTTATGCATTTTTTTGTTTGATTTGTCTATTTTTCTACATGCATTCGACGTTAAAAGGTAAGTTTACTATTTGGAATAACATTCTAGCGGATTTAGAGATAAAGCAACAGGCTCATTTTCTAGATTTAGGATGTGGTCGGGGAGCTATTTTTTATTTAATTATTAAAAAGCTTGGAACTACTGTTCAAGGAACAGGAATAGACCTATGGAAAAAAATTGATCAATCAGGAAACGGAATTGATATTGCGAGAAAAAATGCCGAACTTGAAGGAATTAGTAAACAAATTGACTTAATTACAGGGGATATTCGCAGTCTGCCTTTTAAAGATCAATATTTTGATTTCGTTACAAGCAATCTCGTCATCCATAATATTCATCAAAAAGCAGATAGGGAAAAAGCATTACAAGAAGCCCATAGAGTTTTAAAAGAGGGAGGTAAATTAATTATTACTGATATCAGTAAAGTAAAAGAGTATAAATGCGTATTAGAAAATTTAGGAATGGTTAACATTACTTTAAAAAATGCTGGATGGCAAGGGTGGTGGACTGGACCTTGGGTACCAACATACATATTAATTGCAACAAAGTAATAAGTGATTGAACATATATAGTTGAACGTCTTAAATGATACCCATTTCTCATAAAGCAACTTATCCACATATGGGCATTCTTTACATCTTCTTTTTTAACCAAAATGGACTGTATAAAAGATAAAAACTTACCAATATGACAAGCTCCATTGAAAATATGTACCACGGCCAAGGACCGATGTAATCTAAAATGGAAGTATTTCGCGGTTTTTTCATAATATATAAGTAATTGGCTCCTAGCAATTTGTTTAGGAAAAAAATAACGGCTCCATATAAATTTACAATGAAAAAAGATGCCCACATAGATGGAATTGTTGGTTTATAGTTAAATGTTGCAACCATAAAAAGACACGCTAATACTACACCGCCATGTGAAACGAAAAATTCAATATACTGAAAGTGCGGAAAAGAAAAACGGCCAAGGTCAGGTGTTAAAATTGCTTGTAATGAGCTTCCTAAACCTGCAAAATACATAAATTGAAACAATCTATAGCTTTTCGTCAAGAGCATTGCGACAGCTAGGATTGCAGCAATATCACTTAATTGTAACGGTAAATCCTTTTTCAATGACCAGACATGTTCAGATACAAGCCAACAATGTTGCAAAGTATCTGAAATGATTAACAGAAAAGCCAGCATGTAACAAATTCCCGATCGTAGCTTTTTGAGCCCGTTTTGATAAACAAACAATAGTGTGCTAAGAACAACAATAACAGCAATTGTAAGCAAATGTTCAATTGAAAAAAGATGGAATGAATGAAGTTTTGAGTGATAAGCGAAATATGCCTGCATATTAACAACCCCAAGAACAATTTTTATAAATAGTTTGGGGCAAATATTTCTACCTCTATACTCCAATATACTGATTATCGTATTTTTTAATAATCTGCAGCATATCTGCAAAAACAGAGAAACTATCGATGTTAAACTTTTTAATCAGTTACCTACCTTTGCAATATAATATCAAAAGGTTTTATAACAAAGTTTTATGACCTTTCTGCTTCTTTCGCTATCAAACGTTGAACAGCGCGAATAATTCCGCCATATCCCGTACAACGGCAAAGATTCCCAGATAATGCTTCTTTTATTTGTGCTTCAGTCGGATGTTGTGTTTCATTCATTAATGCTTTGACAGCGATAATCATTCCCGGAGTGCAATAACCACACTGAAATCCTCCTTCTTCAAGAAAGTATTGCTGAATGGCATCAAGCTCTCCATCTTTACTTAAACCTTCAATTGTCATAATTGAACATTGATCGATTTGATAAGCCATCACTAAGCAAGCATTCACTGCATTCCCATCTATTAGTACTGAGCAGGCACCGCACCGTCCAATTCCGCAGGAGATTTTTGTTCCAGTCATTTGTAGCTGATTACGCAGAAGATCAATAAGCCTTAATGTCGGATCAACTTCAAGCATATGATGCTGACCATTGAGCATAAACGTAATATTGATACGACCTGACATACGCTGTTCTAGTTTTCTTTTATTAACCTCTACTTTATCCAATGACATGCCCCTCTTTCATTACATATTTTAGAATCTCCTCTTGTGAAACTGGCAATCGGTTTGCCCAATATCCTGTCGCATCGTGGATAGCTTTTACAATGGCTGGTGAAACAGCGACCGAACCGATTTCTCCTACTCCTCTTGGACCATACGGATCCCCTTCAACTAAATCATCAATTGGCTCCACATTCATTTTGTAAGGGACGTCGTTAATTGAGGGAATTAAATAAGTGTCAAGATTCTCTGTAAGATATCTGCTTTCATCCATTGCGGCTTCTTCCATTAAAGTATAGCCGAGTGCCATTACACCGCCTCCTTCAATTTGCCCAGTGTATCCAAGCGTATTTACAACGGGCCCCGCTGCAATTGCTTGATCTAGATCAATGACTTTGACTCTTCCTGTCAACATATCAACTTCGACTTGTGCCATCACACCAGCGAACGTATATAAAAAGTGCCCAGAATCGATTTTATCTGGGGTAGTTGGAAAATCAAATTTCGTCTTTATAATGACTAGATCATGTTCAGGAATAAGTTCAGCTAGTTCACGATAAGAAAGAACGGGACTAGCTGATATTTGGCCTTCATGTTCGGAAAAAATCCCACCTTCCCCTAATTTTAAATTTGCGTGCGGAATGCCTGTGATGGTTGCTGCCTTTTCAAGCATGTTTTGACGAAATTCACTTTTCATTCGATTGATTGCGTGCCACACCATGCTCGTTCCCCGTGAAGCTGTTGTAGAACCTGAGGAAGGAACGATAGCAGTATCGCCGATAACAATCGATAAATCATCTTTCGAACAGCCAAGCATCGTGCAGGCGATAATCTCAATAACACTTAAAATCCCCTGTCCAGCTTCTTCAAAACCAAATGCAAGCTCAATTTTCCCTTCCTTTGTTAAGGAAAGTCTTCCGCCAGCCGGATCTAGACGGCCATAGCCTAGCCCGCCTCCATGCATGGTGACTGCTATTCCGATACCACGTTTTTTCAATTTATTTTCCTCATTGTATCGCTTTGTTTCAATCACTTTCTCTTTTAATTTGCCGGCAACTGCCTCCAGTACATCAGAAGCACCATTTGTTTCAGCAATTCGATGTCCCAATGGGCCATGGTCATTTGCTTTCCGAATATTTCTTCTTCGTATCTCGGCTGGATCTATTCCCAGCTTTTCTGCCAAACGATCCATTTGTCCTTCCAAAGCAAACGTAACTTGATTGCCTCCGAATCCTCGAAATTCACCAGCAACACCATTATTGGTAAATACAGAGACTCCTTTCACCTCAACATTCGGAATCATATATGGACCAATGGCATGTTCAACTGCAAAGTCCAAGATCGCAGGTCCAAGTGTAGAATATGCACCGGTATCTGCGACAATGAACTCCTGAAAGGCTAATAATTTTCCAGTTTCATCAGCACCAATTTTCACCGTCATTTTCATTGGATGGCGTTTAATGCTCGAAATCACTGATTCTTTTCGTGTTTGATGGATTTTTACTGGTCTCCCAGTCAATAATGCCAACAGCGCTCCATATGGTTGGATATTCAATTCATCTTTACCACCAAAAGATCCGCCGATTGGACTGGATACAATTCTAATTTTTTCTTCATCCATATCTAGAATTCTTGATAACTGGAAGCGGTCTTTATAACCATGTTGAGTACCGACATAGACAGTAATACCACCATCATCTTCTGGAACAATGACACCTCCTTCTGTTTCCATATATGCATGCATTTGCCTTGGAACATGGTATGTCTCTTCAACAATAACAGCACATTGAGAAAAGGCTTCATCCACATTGCCATCTATATGTTCTCTGCGATGGAGAATGTTGCCATCGGGATGAAGTTTCAGTGCATTTGGTTCTAGTGCTTTTGTGGGACTATCGATAATTGGTAACGGCTCATAAACAACTTCGATAAGATCTAAAGCTTTTTCCGCAATCTCTTCTGATTCTGCCGCAACTGCCGCTACTGCATCCCCTACATAACGAACTCGATCTTCACATAAAACTGGCTGATCGGGTGTCACAATTCCGAATCGGTTTAATCCCGGTACATCTTTAAATGTGATTACAGCTTTTACACCTGGAAACTGTGCAGCTTTGGTCGTATTAATTGAAATAATTTTTGCATGCGGGTATGAACTTCTAAGAATTTTTCCGAAAAGCATATTCGAGAAAGACAGATCTGTTAAGTATGTCATCTTTCCTGTCACCTTTGCGATACCATCCGGTCTAATGCTTCGTTTTTTATTCTGTTTTTCCATATATCTCACACCTTTCCATCAAAAACACTGCTTAACTCTGAAATAATTAAGTTAGCCGCCACCATTTTTCGATACTCCGATGATACGAAGGCATCTGATGCCGGATTATATTCCCTAATAATTGTTTCATACAAACTCATGATCTTTTCTTTTGTCAAGACTGCTCCATGTAGAAGCTGTTCACAGTCTATTAATCTTTTTGGCAAGTATGTACCGCCGCCAACTGCAATCCTAATATGCTCAGCTCGAAATTCACTCGTAAAAGAACCATTGAGAGAAACAGTAACAAGTGATGGAATAAACGCCTCTCTGCGGCCAATTTTCTTATACACATTTATCTTATTTTCAGCTAGTATCTGAGAAGGAAGCATAATTGCTGTTAATATTAAACTTGGATTTAATTGATATTGTTGTAAAAACAACTCTATCTCACCGATTTGTAAATGATTGCCATCAAACCAACATGCTTTAGCAGCTAATGCTAATAATGCAGGAATTGTATCGCCAACCATATAACAGACGTTCCCACCAATTGTTGCTCTATTTCGAACAGCTGGTGCAGCCACCTCCTTGACTGCATGTGTAAGAATATTCCACTCTTGTTTAATAAGAGCATGTTTACGTACATCTGCTAAGCGTACCGAAGCGCCAATCACTAAAAAATGTTCTGAATCTATCTGTTTAAGTTGTATTTCTTGCATTCCGTCTATTTTCTCCAAGCTTATTAAATAAGGGTGCAAAGCTGTGCCTTGTTCCCTCTTCATTTGCAGAAGTGTACCGCCAGAAATAAACATAGCATGCGTACCAATTTCTTTCTTTAACTCCCATGCTTCTTCAATAGATGTTGGTCTTAAAACGACAGATGAAACTTCCGGTATCTTTTCTTGCTTCACCACCGATTCAACCCCTTTGCTTTTTCGTAGTCTTCTTTTGTATCAACATCATGGAAAAGTTGCCAGTTATCATATTCAATGCACATCCCTCGCAAAGAAGAATTATCTCTTAAAATTGCACGGGCACCTTGATCCCCCTTAAGCTCCATTAATGCTGGAAAAAGTGTATTTGCCATTAACATAGGAGGCTGGATTCTTCCTTTATAACTGGAGGCAATAAAATCTACTGTTTGCCCCATTTCCATTCTCTCTTGAAATTCTTCGATTAAATGATTAAGCATGCCGACCTCGATAAACGGTTGATCTGCAAGTATGATGATAACTGCCTTTACATTCATCAGCTGGGCCACCTTTATGCCGCATTTTATTGTATGGGCCTGCCCACGTTCAGCATCAGAACAGTAAATTGGCGACCATCTTCTTTGATGGACATGATTGAACATTTCAGTATCTATCCATGCAATCCCTAGTTCTTCTTTCATCATTACAAGTGTATAGTCAAGTTTTGACGTGATCGCTGTTTTTAACGCTAAACTGCCTAATGGCTTTCCTTCTAATGGGAGATGAAGTTTGCTCCGTCCCATCCGGTTACTTTTCCCAGCTGCTAGCAATAACCCTGCGATTTTCTCGAATATCACAGATGAACTTTCTCTCTCATCAGCTGATTTTTTAATTGAATTAATTCAGCGACAATGCTAACAGCAATTTCTTCAGGTCCTTCTGCCGCTATCGATAATCCTATAGGGGTGCGAATATTAGATGGAAGCAGCTCCATACCGAGTAAACGCTTCGTACGTCTGCTAGAGCCTAGCACACCGAGATAACGTATATTTTTATCGAGAAGATAGGCTAATAACTGTGCGTCCTTTGAAAAATGATGTGTAACAATTAGCACGAAATCGTGCGGAGAAACCTTAATTCTTTCTTCTATTAATTCTGTTGAGGGGAAACCGACAACAAGTACATCTGCGTTTGGAAAATTTCTTTTATTGCATAAACCCGGTCGCCAATCTGACACCGTTACGGTAAAACCGGTTTGTGCTGCAAGGGAAACAAGGGGGATCGTGTCTTTTCCTGCACCAAAAATAATTAATCGTGGTTTCGGATAGTAATGATGAATGTATACTTCTTCTTTAAGCATTGATAAGTAATTTTTTCCATTTCTTAGCCGAAAACATTCTTGTATGTTAATTGATTCACCTCGTAAACTACCAAATTTGTAGTGACCATCTTCTGTTAGAAATAAATATGAACCGGTCGATAAACATTTCATGAATGTTACAGCAATTCCTTTTTCCAATAACGCCTTCAATTTAAGCAGATGCTCATAATACGTTGCATCAACTGGTTCAACTAAAACTTCGATAATGCCGTTGCAACCAGATCCCTCTCCCCATGACAAATCATTATATCCCCGCATGTCATAAACAATCGTCTCTGTTTGTTGTCCAAAACCATTTTGGATTCTAGCTGCTAAATCCTCTTCCAAACAGCCAGCACTTATAAGTCCCACTTGCGTGCCATCATCTTTAAAAAACATGGCAGCCCCTTCCTTTTTATAGGCAGAACCTTCCACATGAATGACGGTCGCAAGTACACCTTTTAGTTTGTTAAAATATATTTCATCCAAAATTTCGTACATATCTTCCATATACATTCTCCTTTACCGCAAACCGTTAAGCAAAATTATTATTACTATAATGATTGAAAATTCAGTTATTTGCAAGTGTTATGTCACATTCCCTTACATCAAACTTACATGAAAGGCTTGTCAATTCTTAACAATCCAAATTGAAAAAAAGCAGAACATTACCATTTGTCATGACCTATATGTTTATTCCTTGCAAAAATGGTTCACTCATTATACGATTGTTTTATGAATATGAAACTACAGAACAACGATGAGATAAGAGTCCAAATTTTTAAGGCGCTTGCTGATGAAACAAGGTTAGAAATTATCCGTATGCTTAAACATGTTGATAAGGAAATAAGTTGTGGCGAGGTAGGTGAAAACATTAATATTTCTAAGTCAACCGCTTCGTATCATTTTAAAATTTTACGTGAAGCTGGATTGATCTCTACAAGAAAAGAAGCACAAACGAAATATGTTCAATTAAGATTAGATACTTTTGAAACGTACCTTTCACATTTCCTAGATTCGTTATAAGAATCTAGGAAAAAATTATTCTTTAGTTCAAAGATTTTAGAACTACAAAACAAAAGGAGTCATTAAACAAAGAACAACATCACTTTTTTATTTTTCTCTATTATGTTTTTAATTGGAACAGATACATTTTTAATTTCACCATTGCTTCCAGCATTAACAAAAATCTATCATATCTCCGCTGATGTTTCCGGCTGGATGGTTAGCGCATATGCTTTAGGATATGCTACTTTTGCGTTAATTGCCGGACCAATTTCCGATTATTTAGATAGAAAAAAAGTAATGATCTTTGGCATGATTGGGTTTGCGATCTCTACATTCTTATGCGGGTTAGCACCTAATTTCTGGACGATGATGCTTTTTAGATTACTAGCGGGCATTAGCGCAGCATTTATCACTCCACAAGTTTGGGCATCAATTCCAGTTTTAGTAGCGCCAAAGAACATTGTTAAAACAATGGGATATACAACAGCAGGATTGTCCTTATCACAAATGATCGGCATCCCAATTGGTAGCTATTTAGCTGCAATGTCATGGCATGCACCATTTTTTGCCATCGCATGTTGTTCCGTTATATTAATGATTGGCCTATTGTTTATTCTTCCATCACTTCCAACATCGTCCAATACAACAAATAAACGAAGATCTATTATTGATGTATACTTACGATTATTTAAAACTCCAACAATCACTATATACATAATTGCTTATTTTATCTTTCAAACTGGCAATTTTGCTGCCTTCTCTTTTATAGGTTCTTGGCTTTCTTCAGATTTCCAGTTACATATAGCAGAAGTTGGTACAGCAATGATCGCTCTTGGTTTAGGTAATACATTCGGTTCTATTTTTGGCAATCACCTTGTGAAAAAACTAGGTGTACGTAAATCGCTGTTATTTGCTTTTTGCTCACTCATTATTCTTTACACCGTACTGCCATTTGCGTTAAATCTTATGATTGCAGAGTTATTGCTATTTATGATCTTTTTAATTGGCGGATTCGTCTTTCCTATTTTTATAAGTACATTGCAAGCTCTAACAACTACTGCAAGAGGGACCGTCTCTGCCATGGCGAATGCTGCAATGTATGGAGGAACTGCACTGGGCGGTATGATCGGCGGTTTATTATTAAACCATTTCAGAGGATTTTTCGGTGTATCATTTTTTACAGTGGTCATGTACATGTTTTCTCTTTTTATCTATATAAAAGGCGGAATCTTTAAAACAGAAAAACGTTATCATCGTTTACAAGAAATTCAAAAAGTTGAACGTAAATGATCTTTTCATAAATGCTGGAGGATGATTTCCGCTATAAGGTTTCATCCCTTGCATTCCAATATGTATAGTGATTAAAAATAAAAAAAGCTAGGACAAAAGTATGTTAGCAAAAGAAACACCAAATATTACACTTTAACCCCGCTCCGGAAATCCGCGGGTGGCTGATGAGCCTCCCGCAGGAGTCTACGTATATTTCCGGAGCTGATTTGTGCAATGTTCATCTTTAGCTAACCACTTTTAAGTTTTGTCCCAGCCTCATACATTCTCTTTATTGATTTGCTTTTTTTACCCATTCAGCGACAGTCACTGTACGTTTTGCTTGGTGTTTTACTGCCGCTTGGACATCCTCAACCATGTTACCGTCTTGATCAACGGTAACACTTGTACCATAAGGATTCCCCCCTGCACCAAATGTTACAGGATCTGTGTATCCAGGAGCGGCAACGATAGCTCCCCAATGGTACATTGTCGTATATAATGATAAAATGGTTGCTTCTTGACCACCATGTGGATTTTGAGCTGAAGACATTGCGCTTACCACTTTATTCACAAGCTTTCCGTTAAACCAAAGACCTCCTGTAGTATCTAAAAACTGCTTCATTTGTGATGGCATATTTCCAAATCGTGTTGGGACACTAAAAATAATGGCATCTGCCCATTCTAAATCATTTAATGTAACTTCTGGTACATCCTTTGTTGCCTCAACATGACTTTTCCAAACTGGATTTCCATCAATAACTGATTGGGGAGCAAGTTCAGGTACCTTTAATACTTTTACTTCAGCACCTGCTTCTTTCGCTCCTTCTTCAGCCCACTTAGATAACTGATAATTTGTTCCGCCCATACTGTAGTAAATCACTGCTAACTTAACATTTTCCATTTTTTCGATCTCCTTCTTCTCTGAAGAATTTCCAAATAGCTTGGATAAAATACTCATAATTGCACCTACCTATTATTTCTTTCTAATTGAGAAAATATCCCAAAAGTTAAAATGATTATAGAAATGTTGCTATTAGTTCTATCAAAAGTTTAAATAATCATGTAAAGAATAAGCTCCCGGTCCAATTAATGCCATGCCGATCGCAATGACAATTAGCATTAAATTATATTCAAAACCACCAGCAGCATTCGCAAACCCTTTAGGCCCATGAACTTTTACGATTGCGCCTAACATGACAATTGTGATAAGAACAGCTGCTATCGGTAAAAATAGTCCTAAAATAAAGAGAATACCACTTACCAATTCAGCTAAACCACTAAATAGTGCTATAGCATTTCCTGGTTTTATTCCAACCGATTCAAACCAGCCGCCAGTGCCTTTGATCCCGTATCCACCAAACCATCCAAATAACTTTTGGGATCCATAATAGAAAAATACTATTCCAACCATTATTCGTATGATAAGTAATCCTAAATCTATCATTATCAATTCCTCCTCATTATCTATAAGTGCGTACTTTCTTTTCAATATATATTAGTCTAATTCTCTTACTTTAAATGGAAGCAACCCTTTTTCAATTTGTCCTCGATATATTTCAAATTGTGGCGGAAGCATTAAATTCTCACCCATTGTTTTTCTTGACTCATCATGTGCAAATCCTGGAGGATCCGTAGCAATTTCGAATAAAATTTCTCCATGTTCTCTGAAGTATATAGAATTAAAATAATTGCGATCTCGAACTGGAGTTACACCATATCCGCTGCTTTCCACATAATTCAGCCAATCTAATTGGTCCTCGTTATCTTTTGCACGCCACGCAATGTGGTGCACGGTGCCAACTCCCATTTTGCCACGACCAATAGGGGTTAATTTCAAGTCTATGATATTACCAATTTCAGCTGAAGATTGATAACGGATGAGATCTCCTTCTCTACCAATCATTTCAAGTCCTAATACATTTTCTAATAACCCTGCAGTCTGATTTGGCCGTGCTGATAATAGCGTTGCACCACCAAAGCCTTTTATTGCAACATCGGGTGTTATAACGCCAAAGGTCCATCCATTGGTCGCTCCACCATCTCTTTCGACTATTTCCAAATGAAGTCCGTGTGGATCATCAAATTTTAAATAACTTTCTCCAAATCTGTTTGCTTTCGTATACTGAACATTGAACTTTGTTAATCTGTTTTCCCAAAATTCCATTGCTCCTTTAGGAACTACATACGTTGTAACACCTACTTGACCGTCCCCAATTACTCCTTGGCGGGCACCCGCCCATGGAAAAAAGGTAATAATCGTTCCGGGGCTACCTTCTTCATTGCCGAAATAAAGATGATAAGTACCGGGATCATCAAAATTTACTGTTCGCTTCACTAAACGCAAACCTAAAACGCTGGCATAAAAGTCCACATTTTCTTGCGGATGCCCCACTATGGCGGTAATATGGTGAATCCCCATCGTTTTCTTTTCCATTTCATTTCACTCCTTCTAATTGTTAATATTTTACTTTTTTATAAATGATTGTTGCTCTGAAATAGTATAAAGCCATTAATTTCGGCGCCAAGATATTTGCTTCTTCACTTAAAAAAATTAAACAACCACCTGACAAGTAATTAGTGGAAGAGTTTCGAAAAATATCTCGAATTCGAGATAGTAATCAAAAATTTTTTTAAACAAATGTTTATTTTTATGAGTAGCAAAATATCTTGAATTCGAGATAATTATAATATGCCTTTTACTGTCTGTCAATACTTTTATCAATCGCATATTGATTATGCTCTTTTAGTCGAGCACTATGCGTCTGATAAAACCTTTTTCAGGTAGAAGTAACGGTATGATTAATATGTTTAATCAATTACTTCTACCAAGAGGAAATGTTTAAGTAGAGATCCCAAAAAATTTTTCTGCTTTTTCAAGGTACGGCTCTTGTGCTGGTGTTAATTCGTATTCTTCAACAATTGCGAATACTGGGCAGACAGCAGCACATGCACCACAATCAATACATAAATCTGGATTAATAAAAAACTGTTCACGATCTTCAACTATACAATCAACAGGACACACTGTTGCACATTCCCCAGCTTTCTCAGCCACACAGGGGCTTGTAATAACAAACGCCATCGTATTTTCTCCTTCTCTTTTTAAGCATGGTTATTCTTTATTTACTAATTCTTTCTTGTAAAAACAGAATCTCTTCAGCGAGTTTATTGATCCGCCTTGCAATGTCTACATCTACAATTTCATTTTCTTCATTAAATGAATCATTGTGTACAAAAACATTGCTGACCGATACAGTTCCTTTCAAAAAAGATAAAATCGGTTTTAATTGATATTCTGCTACGAGAAAATGTTTATCCGTTCCTCCGGTTGTAATAATTCCAATCACTTTAGACTTTAAAGCATCTGTAGGAAGATGATCCAATAGATTTTTTAATACTCCTGTAATAGATGCCTGATAAATCGGAGTACCAATGACTAATGCATCAGCAGATAGAATTGTTTTAACAACATGAATTGTGTCCTCATTATAATAAGTTAATGGTGTACCACGAACAAATTCTACTTCATAATCCCTTAGATCGACTAATTCTGTCTGTATGCTTGAATTCATTCCTTTAGCAGCAAATAAAACATCATGGACAGCTTGGGTTGTTTTCCACCCAACCAATGATCCAGAAATTCCAACAAGCTTCAATATTGTTCTCTCCTTCTGTCATTCACTTCCAAAAAAGAATGACCTTTATAATGATGTATGCATGCAAATAGCATTTCTAATTTTACTAGTATATGCTCATGTTTCTTACGTATCTATAAAATATTCATTGAATATGGCTTTTGCAATTTATGTAATGAAAATCCGCATACATTGGGAACTTTTTAACGATTGAATAAGGCTGGGACAAAAGGATATGAACGAAAGAAAACCCGAATATTGCGCTTCAACTCCGCTCTGGAAATATACTTTGCTTTCCGCGGGCGGCTGATGAGCCTCCTGCAGGAGGCTACGTATATTTTCGGAGCTAATTTGCAATGTTCGTCTTTAGCTAACTACTTTTGAGTTTTGTCACAGCCTCACTCAATAAATTAATTGATTATTTTGTTAGAGCTTGCTCAAACTTTCCTGAAACAACTTTCCAATTAATAATGTTAAAAAAGTTGGCAATATATTCAGGTCTTCTATTTTGATAATGTAAATAATAGGCATGTTCCCAAACATCTAAACCTAAAATGGCCGTTTTTCCTTCCATAATTGGATTATCTTGATTTGCAGTGCTAGTCACTTCTAATTTCCCTTCATTATTCACAACAAGCCATGCCCAGCCAGATCCAAATCGACTAGCAGCTGCACTAGAGAATTGATTTTTAAAATTTTCAAAACTACCAAAAGCTACGTTTATAGCATTTGCTAAATTTCCAATGGGCTCTGATTTTTCTTTGGCAGGTGCAATTACTTCCCAAAATAGTGTATGGTTTAAGTGACCGCCACCATTATTTCTCACTGCAGTTCTAACTTCCCCTGGAATAGCGTCCAAATTTTCAAGAAGTTCTTCCAATGTTTTCTCTTGTAATTCCGTTTTCCCTTCAATTGTAGCATTTAAATTATTTACGTACGTTTGATGATGCTTGCCATAATGAATGGTCATCGTCTGCTCGTCTATGTATGGCTCCAACGCGTTAAAATCATAAGATAATGCTGGTAATTCATACTTTTTCATGTTTTATTTCCTCCTAAAATGATCAATAGTATATTTTTATACTTAAAAGTATAAAAAGTATAATAAAAGATTATCCTATGATTGTAAGAAAATCAAATGATTTGCACTTTTATATATTTATAACTGTGAAGGAAAAATACTCCTACTCATTTTTATTGCTATAAGTATTTTACTTTTCAGTTGCAATCATTTTTAATATAATAAATATAACTCTATAACTATTAAGATGTTTGAAAGGTAGTGCCGTGATGATTCAGCACTGCTTTTTGTTTTATTTATAAATGATAACACTTTGTATCTAAAATGAGGTGCAGCAATTTGAAAACAATAACGAAAAAAACAACAAAAGATAAAATCCTTGATTTATTAAAGAGAGAAGTTGCATTAACGGTAAGTGACTTAACTCAATGCTTAAATATTACAGATATGGCCGTAAGAAAACACCTCACCACTATGGAACAAGATGGTATCATTAAGTCAAAAGAAGTAAAACAGCCTGTAGGAAGACCACTTCAAATATACTCCTTATCAGAAAAAGGTGAAATGCTTTTTCCAAAAAACTATGAAGGATTAAGCATTGAATTTCTGAGAGATATTCAAGAAATGTACGGAGAACAAACGATCGTGCAGTTATTCAAAAAAAGAGAGCAGCGCATGACTAAAGAATATATTAGAAGATTTCAGAATAAAACCCCTTTCGAAAAAATGATTGAGCTTCACAATATTCAAAATGAAAAAGGTTATATGGCAGCTGTATCACAAATTGATGAGAAAACATTCGAATTAACCGAATATAATTGTCCCATTTTGAAAATTGCACATGAATATAAAGCTGCATGCAGTTGTGAAACATCTATGTTTAAACATGTTCTTGACACAGACAATATAACAAGAACAAGCTGTAAGTCAGAAGGTAATGATCACTGTAAGTTTCTAATATCATTCTAATAAGATGAAACGTGAATAACCTTAACCGGTTCATATAAAAAGTGGATTGAAGCAGAAGGGGGCGAGACCCCGCAGTCGGGTAACGAGGGCACTGAAAAAGTCCATTAAATTATTAGACGGTTAAAGGTTGAATAAATTAAACCTTTAACTGTCTTTTTAGCTTATAATAATGATATTAAT
>NZ_JAAIWK010000013.1 GCF_011008565.1 Heyndrickxia ginsengihumi | reverse complement strand
CATTATTATAAGCTAAAAAGACAGTTAAAGGTTTAATTTATTCAACCTTTAACCGTCTAATAATTTAATGGACTTTTTCAGTGCCCTCGCTGCACGCATGTGGGGTCTTAGCAATTCCGCTCATCCCGCAGGAGTCTTGCATCCTCTTCCGCTCCTATCAACCTTATACAGAGTTTAAACAAAACAAATTATTTAATAACATTAATTCTTTATAAATATTTTATTTATAAACTTCATCGTTGTTCATTAAAAAGAGTTGTTGGTTGCACTCTAGGATGCTCGCTTTCCGCAGGGGCAAATGTTGTGCCTTCTCGGCGCTGTCCGCTTGCGGGTCTCACACTCTCCGCTCCTCTCTGCTTTATACATGACTATCTTTTAGAAAAGGACTTTTTTCAAATGGAAAAGAAACATAAAAAAAGAACTGGAAAACCAGTTCGCTACCTTTTTGTTATTTACTGCTGCGTTTTTTAACACATTCAGGACAAGTTCCGTATACTTCCATACGATGATGGCTTACTTTAAACCCAGTAACTTGTGCTGCCAATTGCTCTACTTCGTCTAAACCAGGATAGTGAAAATCGACAATCTTTCCACAATCTTCACAGATAATGTGATAATGGCTGGACGTCACAAAATCAAAACGACTAGAAGCATCCCCGTAGGTTAATTCTTTTACTAAACCTATCTCCCGGAACACGCGCAAGTTATTATAAACTGTGGCCACACTCATGTTAGGAAATTTCCCCTCTAATGCCTTGTATATTTCATCGGCCGTTGGATGTGACATGGACTGAATTAAATATTCCAAAATCGCATGACGCTGAGGGGTGATGCGAACGCCTGATTCTTTCAGCGTTTCCAACGCTTGCTTCATCTGATGCTCTGACACCGTCATGCACCTCTTTTCTCCTAAGTATCATTCTCAATTTATAATATTTATAAATAAGTTTACAAAAAAACATACCTATTTGTCAAATAAATCGTGATAAATAAAGCATTTATTTGCCTTCTCGATAACGTTTTTTCTTACTTATTGTGATAATGATCAACGAAATATATGCAATGTTTGTTCTTGAGCTCCTAAACAAGTGTTTATATATCTTGCAGCAACAAATAAAAAATCAGATAAACGATTTAAAAATGCCAATACTAACGGATTTACTTCTTCAATATTCATGCAATTACGTTCCGCCCGTCTAACTACCGTTCTAGCAACATGAAGGGCAGCACCTGAAGGATGACCTCCTGGTAAAATAAATGTCGTTAATGGCTTAAGTTGCTCATTCCATTGATCAATAATCGTTTCAAGCTGACGAATATGTTCTTCCTCTAATTTCCAATGAACCTCTTTACCACGAGGAGTTGACAGCTCCGCCCCTACATGAAAAAGAACTGTTTGTACTTGCTGAAATACTGATTCAACATCCCTTTTTTCGGAGAAGCTTTCTGCCTGCAAATAGCTCAAAGCCAGACCGATCATTGAATTTGCTTCATCACATGTGCCATAAGCCTCTACACGTGCATCATTTTTATAAACACGCTCACCATAAACGAGTGACGTCATGCCTTTATCCCCAGTACGCGTATATATTTTCATTTTAATACCCCTTTTCAATATCCACTACATTTATATATTGTTGCTTCTCTTCCTTCTGCAAATAAGACGATAAATTTTCTTTAAAAATTGCCATCGCCCGCGGCAAATAATGTTCAGAATGACTGGATAAATGCGGTGTGATCGTTAAGTTTTTCATATTCCAAAAAGGATGATCAGCTGGCAGTGGCTCCTTTTTAAACACATCTAAATAAGCATGGGCAATTTCCTGATTTAATAATGCATCGATAAGTACAGATTCTTCAACGACATCACCACGGCCAATATTAATAAATACGGCAGATTCTTTCATTTTTTGAAAATGTTCATATTGGTAAATATGGACCGTCTCTTTCGTACTCGGCAGTATTGATACAATATAGTCTGCCTCAGGTAATGCCTCTTTCAGCGAATCCAATTGGATAACTTCATCGACATGATCGACCATTTTTCCACTGCGATTAACACCTATCACCTTCATGCCGAATGCTTGTGAAATTCGTGCTATTTCCTGTCCAATTGCCCCCGTACCGACAATCATTATGCATTGTTCATTAATTTCTTGAGTCTTCAAAGTATGATTCCAAACTCGTTGATTTTGTAACAATGATAAATTATGAATTCCCTTTGCATGATGAAGAATGTATGCAAACGTGAATTCAGCCATCGGTTTTTTATGTATTCCACGCGCATTTGTAACCATGATTTGCTGTTCTTGAATAGAATCGAGCGGCATTTTCTCCAGCCCTGCCGAGACCACCATAATCCACTTTAAATGATGGGCATTGTTAATATGCTGCGGAGTTAGATCCTCTCCAAAAGTAACAATGACTTCCGCTTCTCCCCAAATAGACTGCCCCTCTTCAATCTGATTAAAGTAATGAAAGCGAATATCCGGAAAAGATTGTTGCAACTCTTTCTGCATCTCAATAGGAGGCTTAAATGTAAAAATGATGTTCATAGAAAGTACCCCTTTCCTTTTAAGCAATTTTGCAAAATAAAATGAATGCTATGTAAGAAATAGTAAAAAGACTGTCTCTAAAAGCTCCCTGCCATAAACAGCGGTGTAAAGCTTTTATAAATAGAGACAGCCAATATCGTGACTTTTCTTGAGGAGGTATGCCCTACGATAATATATGTATCTGTATAATGTTGGCGTGGACATAAGCCGTTTTTCTAACAAATAGGCTTTAATGCAACTGTTCTTTAATAAAATTCAATGCTTCCTCAACGTGGCCTTTCACCTTTACTTTTCTCCACTCTTTGACGATTTCTCCGTCTTTATTAATAATAAAGGTGGAGCGTTCAATCCCCATATATTCTTTGCCAAAATTCTTTTTCAGCTTCCAAACGCCGTAAGCTTCAGCCACTTGATGATCTTCATCTGCTAAAAGTAAAAATGGTAAACCATGCTTCTCTGTAAACGTTTGGTGTTTTTGCACTGGATCAGGGCTGATTCCTAAAATCACTGCATCTAGATCAGAAAAATTTTCATAATGATCGCGGAAGTCACAAGCCTCTGTTGTACAACCTGGCGTCATATCTTTCGGATAAAAATAAAGAACAACATGCTTTTTGCCACGATAATCAGACAATGTGATATGTTCACCATTCGTTGCCTGTAAAGTAAAATCAGGTGCCATATTTCTCGCTCCTTTTGTATTCACATTTTAATTATGTTTACTTCTTTCCAGTATCTAATAAAGATTTTACCATAAATGTAGCCGGTATCGTATATCCGAGCAACGACTCAATAACAGCTAACAATCGCGCGATTCCAATTGGAACAACATCACCGAAGCCAACTGAAAACAATGTCACTGCACTTAAATACATATACGTCAATAATCTCTCTATATAATGTCCTGTTAATACATGTCCATGATCTAACGCAATAGGAAATCCGATAATATCCAAAATCATATATAACAACCCAAAACCGATCATAATATTTGTGTATGTAAAGGATAGAAAAAGGAAATTATCAAAAGAAACTTGTCTATATTTTAATTTCGATGTAAAAAATAGCGTCTTTAAGCTCATCACAATACAGATAACAACTAGTATTCCAAAGATAATGAACATACAAATGCCCCTTTTGATTTCACGCTTCTTTATAAAGACAAATTTTTATACCATGTTACGCTCGTCCCTCACAACTTATGCTTCAGAAATTGTTTTTCACACTGGACGAGTACGAATGAGAGGTCTACAATAAAGTTGGTGTAAATTGTAAAAAATAAACAAATATAGATCATCACTTAAAACATTTCATAAACATGCTAGGAGGTATTGCATTGAATTTCACTAAATCTGAAACATTACATACAGAAGCTTTAGAGCATATTGTCGGTGGCGTAAATAGTCCTTCACGTTCTTACAAAGCAGTTGGCGGCGGTTCACCAGTTGCTATGAGTAAAGGTGACGGAGCCTATTTTTATGATGTTGACGGAAACCGTTATATAGACTATTTAGCTGCGTACGGCCCAATTATTACAGGCTTTAACCATCCTCATATTGTTAAAGCAATTCAATTTGCAGCCCAAAACGGTGTACTGTATGGTACCCCAACTCCATTTGAAGTAACATTTGCAAAAATGATTAAAGAAGCCATGCCAGCATTGGATAAAGTGCGCTTCGTAAACTCTGGAACAGAAGCGGTTATGACGACCATTCGTGTTGCTCGTGCTTACACTGGCCGCGATAAAATTATTAAATTTGAAGGCTGTTATCATGGACATTCAGATCTTGTACTCGTTGCCGCGGGTTCTGGGCCTTCTCAGTTAGGAATGCCAGATTCTGCCGGTGTTACAAAGGCAATTGCTAAAGAAGTCATTACCGTTCCTTTCAACGAAACGGACTCATTAAAAGAAGCATTGGATAAATGGGGAGATGAAGTTGCTGCTGTCCTCGTTGAGCCAATTGTCGGCAACTTCGGTATTGTTCAGCCGAAACCTGGATTTTTAGAAAAAGTAAATGAGTTAACACATCAAGCTGGCGCACTCGTCATATATGATGAAGTCATTACTGCGTTCCGTTTTATGTATGGCGGTGCTCAAAATCTTTTAGGAGTCACCCCTGACTTAACAGCAATGGGAAAAATTATCGGCGGCGGTCTCCCAATTGGAGCATACGGCGGTAAAAAAGAAATTATGGAAACAGTAGCACCTCTAGGTCCTGCCTATCAGGCTGGTACAATGGCAGGAAACCCTGCATCGATGTTGGCAGGAATTGCTTGCTTAGAAGTATTGCAGCAAGATGGCGTGTACGAACAACTAGATCGCCTCGGTGCAATGTTAGAAGATGGACTGAATGCAGCTGCTAAAAAGCACCAAGTTCCTGTAACGATCAACCGTTTAGTCGGTGCACTTACTGTCTATTTCACCGATCAACCGGTTGAAAATTATAAACAAGCTGAAGCAACTGACGGCGAAATGTTCGGTAAATTCTTCAAGCTTATGCTGAACCAAGGAATTAATCTTGCCCCTTCAAAATATGAAGCATGGTTTATTACAACTGCTCATACAGAAGAAGATATTAAAGAAACAATAAAAGCTGCGGATTACGCCTTTTCACAATTAAAAGCTTAATATTAATAAAGAAACCTTGGCTAGATGAAAGCCAAGGTTTCTTTATACTCAAATCTTACTTGATGCATGTCGATTTTTGCACTTTTTGTAACAAAAATGTCCAATAAAAATAATACATTCTAATAGACAGTCATGCTATAATAACATTATTTTTAATGAGGATAAATAAATGAAAAGGAGTCTAATTATCTACGCATGACAAGCTTTCTATTCTCACTTCTACATAAAAAAACTACTCTGTTAAAAAAAGAGAATAATCTAAAAAAATTCTACTTGCCAAACTTTACAAATCATTGTATATTACTACTCTATTGCACGAATAACTTCCATATTTTATATAATAGGTGGACCGGTCTTTTGCTAGTTGTTTACCAAAAGTGAATCGTTGGTTTACTTTATGATTTTATGGGATATTAAAGATAAACAGCTTAAATAAAAACAATTTGGAATACATGAAGAAAGGAATATTTTAACTATGAGGGTTGGAGCCCGCATTTTTAAAACTGGTATTGCTATCACATTGGCGTTATTTATTGCAAAATTATTAAATATGCCATCACCGGTATTCGCAGGAATTGCCGCTACTTTTGCTATTAAACCGACAATTTATCGTTCTTATTTATCGATCATTGAGCAAGTACAAGGAAACGTAATTGGTGCAATTATTGCCGTTATCCTCTTTATGGCATTTGGAAATCATTTAATTATTGTTGGCTTCGGAGCAATTATTATTATCATCTTAATGCTGAAGTTAAAATTAGAAAACAATGTAAGTCTTGCCCTTGTTACGATGATTGTCATTATGGAAACGCCTGGAGAAAACTTTTTACAAGTTGCAGGTATTCGTTTCTCAACGCTTTTTCTCGGAATTATGAGTTCTTTTATTGTGAATTTAATATTTTTACCGCCAAAGTACGAAAAAAAATTATATGTTCGAATTGCACATGTTACGGAAGACTTGCTGAAATTCATCCGCATTACTTCCCGTCATGAAGTGGATTACAGCTTATTAAAAGATGAAATTCCAGAAATTAAAGAACGTGTCTACAAAGTTGAACAATTGTATACATTATTTAAGGAAGACCGTGCTTATTCTAAGAAGAAAAAACATGATGTCCAACGAAAAATAGTTCTTTATAAACAGATGGTAACAATTTTAAATTTAAGTTTTATCATTCTTAAACGTTTGTATCATTATAAAAATGATATCGTTCATCTCCCTAAAGAGATTCAAGAGATGATCCAGGAACAAATTGAATTTTTAGTAAACGAGCATGAAAAATTATTGTTAATGTTTTTAGGAAAAGTGAAAGGAAACGCAGAAAATCAAAAAATAGGAGATCAGCAGCGCAATGAATTGATGGATTTATTTCATCAAAAACTGAAGGATGAAACATTCCGGGCTGATTTACAGTCATATCATATTATGAATTTATTGGCCTTGCTTGTCGACTACCAAGAAGAGCTTGAACACTTGGAGAAATTAATTGATGTGTTCCAAACTTATCATAAACACAACAACCAAAATGATATCACTTTAGCTGAATTAGATGAGCAATAATAAGAAAATATTATATCTAGGTGTCTCTACTTAAAAAAAGACAGCTTTAAAACGTCCCCCATTGAATGTATATTTGATGGGGTTTTCTGCTTTTTAGCCTAGAACAAAATGTAGTAAATAAGCTATGTTCTATATGCAAAAGACACTATAAAAAGCAGCGACTAAAGGGGAAACACTTCATTGGTTCGGAGAAGCGTCCGCTCGACTCCTGCGGGAACAGCAAGACAGGCGAGACCCTGCAGGAGCGTAGCGACGAAGCAGCTCGGCGCTTACCCGCGGAAATCTTCGGAGAACCATTATCAAGCCCAAATAAAAAAAGACTGAATTTTTTATGGGCAATTTTAAAAATCGTGATTGTACAACTTTCTCTTTGTACAAAACTGAAAAAGTGGTAATATTTTGATAACAGATCTTTCATAAGGAGCATAGGAAATGAAAAAGCGAGCAATTCCAGAGATCATCACATTTTCAATTGGGCTACCAAAGAAGATGCAGTACAGTGGCGGGAAAGAAATGGATACTGGTATTTGTAAAGAATCCATTGAAGAAGCCTTTTTAACAAAAGATGGCTTTTACGGAGATGGCGTTTCAAATACACGTTATCATGGCGGAGTTGACCGCGCCGTATGTATCTATCCTTACGAACATTATTTATTATGGGAAGAAGAATTCAAAACGGCCCTGCCTTCCTCCACTTTCGGTGAAAACCTTACAGTTACCAATATGTTAGAGAAAGATGTCCATATTGGTGATATTTTCGAGATTGGCGAAGCAATCATTCAAATCACCCAAGGTAGAATCCCTTGCGATACGATTAATAAAAGAACAGGAATTCCGCTCCTTAATAGAATGGTGGAAACTGGCTTTACAGGATATTTATGCCGTGTCTTAAAAGAAGGAACCGTTAGAAAAGATTCAAAGATTACTTTAATCGAGCCGCATCCGAAACAAATTTCCGTTCAATTCGGAAATGATCTTTATTTCCATTCTCCGCAAGATGTAGAAGGAATAAAGAAGATATTAGCAGTTGAAGAACTAGCTGATAATTGGCGGGAAAAATTAAACAAGAGATTAGCAAAATTAAACCCTGCCTAAAGCCTGTCGGTATTAAAAAAGGCCGGGACAAAACTCAAAGGAGGTAAGCTAAAGACGACCATTGCACAAAGCAGCTCCGGAAATATACTTCCTGCGGCCGTAGCAAGCGAAGTATATTTCCGGAGCTGGATTAGAGCGCAATATTCATGTTTTCTTTAGTTAACATCTTTTTGTCCCAGCCTCTGATCAAATACACCATCTATGCATCCAGCTGCTGTATTTGAAATAAATTGTAATAGAGCCCCTGCTTGTTCATCAATTGCCCATGTGTACCCATTTCCTTTATTTCCCCATCTTCAATTAAAATGATACGATCTGCATGTGTAATCGTTGATAGACGATGAGCTACGATAAATGTCGTACGATTTTTCGCTAACTTATCGAGTGCTTCTTGAATCAAATGTTCACTCTCTAAATCTAATGCAGACGTCGCTTCATCAAGTATGAGGATAGGAGGATTTTTCAAAAACACTCTTGCAATCGCGATTCTCTGCTTTTGCCCTCCTGATAGTTTAACGCCTCTTTCCCCTACTTTCGTATCGTATCCTTCTGATAGACCTGTAATAAATTCGTGCGCATTTGCAGCAATCGCTGCTTGAACGACCTCTTCTTCAGATGCATTTGGGTTTCCAAGTAAAATATTCGATCGCACGGACTCACTAAACAAGATATTATCTTGAAGCACCATCCCAATTTTATCTCTTAAACTTCGCACTTTAAATTCACGAATGTCGACACCGTCTAAGAAAATCTTCCCTTCCGTCACATCATAAAAACGTGGAATCAAACTGACAAGCGATGATTTACCGCCTCCACTCATTCCGACTAGTGCTACAGTTTCACCGGCACGAATGTTTAAATCAATATCTTTTAATATCGGCTCTTTGTCATAACTAAAGCTAACATGATCAAACTGAATATCACCGCGTACATGATTGCATTCTTTTGGATTTGGGAGATCATCAATATCATAAGTTTCATCCATTAACTCAAATACTCTGTCCATTGAAGCGAAAGCCTGTGTTAATGTTGTCCCAGAATTCACTAGTCGTCTCAGTGGACTATACAAATTATCGATATATGCAATAAATGCAGCTAATGTACCAACAGTAAGACTTCCTTTAATTACTAAATATCCTGAAACAAAAATAATTAACAGCGGTGCGATATCTGTTATCGTATTAACGACAGCGAATGATTTTGCCGTCCAGCGAGTATGTGCCAAAGCCTTTTGTAAAAAATTAGCGTTATGTTGGTTAAATTGCTTTTGTTCGTGATCTTCAATCGCAAAGCTTTTAATAACTGCCATTCCTTGTACACGCTCATGTAAATAGCCTTGTACCTCTGCTAATGCTTGCGAACGTTTTCTCGTTAAAGAGCGCATATTTCCGAAAAAATATTTAACAGATATAATATAAAATGGAAATACAATTAATGAGATCAGTGTTAAACGTGCATCCATTAAAAACATCATTACAATGGCAATGAGTACTGTCGTCATATCGAGCCACACATTCATTAGCCCTGTAATAACAAAGTCTTTTGTTTGTTCAACATCATTGATGACACGGGAGATGACTTCTCCTGCACGTGTATTTGCATAAAATTTAAAACTTAGTTTTTGTAAATGCGTAAATAAACGGTCACGCATATCAAATAAAATTTTACTTGCCGTCCATTGGGCAAAATATTGACGATAATATTCAATCGGCGGCCTAAGTAATACAAAAATGGCAAGCATAATGGACATAATCCATACGAGCTTGTGCATTTTCGCATCGACGGACAGTGCACCATTGCCGATAATATCGTCAATCACATATTTAATAAGCAGTGGAATTAAAAGCGGAATGGCAAACTTCATAATGCCAATAATAATGGTCGCAACTATTTGCATCCAATAAGGTTTTACAAAATTCATGTATCTTTTAATACTATTCACAACAAACCCTCCGAACTGAGGAAAATCTAAATCTATAGAATGCAGTAATGCTGTCTTTTATTAATTTTTAAAAGCCTATGGAACATAAATGCCAGAACATCTACGATGATGAAATAGACCATAAAAAAACCTGTTGGTGAGAACAACAGGTTAGAACTGTTTAACGAAGATATGTTAAATAGCGTTCATACCACAGATCAATGAAATCTGGAGAAAAAGGGCCTTTTCGCTGTCTTATCCAACGAATCAAATGATCGACATTGCGTTTTAAAATTTGATCAATCACATCTGGATAACCCATTTTTTTACGATGATATTCATATTCATCCTCATCTAAAACCGTATATGTCATATCTGGAAAAACCTTTACATCAAGATCGTAATCAATATACTTTAGTGCTTCCTCATCATAAATAAAAGGTGATCCTAAATTACAATAGTAGTATATCCCATCTTCGCGAATCATACCAATAATATTGAACCAATAATCGGCATGAAAATAACAGATGGCAGGTTCTCTTGTAATCCAAGTTCTCCCATCCGACTCGGTTACAAGCGTACGATCATTCGCACCAATGACTAATGATTTTGTGCTTTTTAATACGGTCGTTTCTTCCCATATGCGGTGAATATGACCATCGTGTTTATAGCTCTGAATTTGTACTTTATCACCCTCGCTGGGAATCCCCATAGTCTCAAGCCTACTTTCATCAATTTTCCATTTCCTATGTATAAATATAATATTTATATTATTATAACGGTTTATTTTAAATTTTAAAACAAAAGAACCCTAATTAATAAAATTAGGGCATATATTAGAGCAATTTTACTAATTTAGTCATTAATTATTAAATCAAAATGGAACTGTGAAAATAGGCCATATGAACAGTTATCTTGTATGCGGTCTTGCATGATGGATATGTTTCCGCAACCCTTTCCATTTTAATCCTGGTTCTTTACCTGGAGCTTTAATTGCTAAAGTAATAATAAAGGATATCAAGCATAAAACGGCGATAAATTTAAATGTCGGCATAAAACCGCCAAGTGCTGCGGCAATTAATGATCCTGATATTGCCCCAATCCCAAATCCTTGATAAATAACAGAATAGTTTTTACTTTGATTGTTCAAACCAAAATAATCAGAAACAATCGCTGGGAAAATGGTTATGTTCCCGCCGAAACAGAAGGCGATTGCAGCTACACATATAAAGAATAGAGGAAAATTCAGGTGGACATAGCTTAATGTTAACACTGCGAGTGCTGTAACAAGCAATGTACCTGAGATCACTCTCATACGTCCAACATGGTCGGATAATGTGCCAAGTATAATCCTTCCTATTG
Organism: Heyndrickxia ginsengihumi; assembly: GCF_011008565.1. Classification (GTDB taxonomy): domain Bacteria; phylum Bacillota; class Bacilli; order Bacillales; family Bacillaceae_C; genus Weizmannia; species Weizmannia ginsengihumi. The sequence goes on along the minus strand of NZ_JAAIWK010000013.1, from coordinate 81,373 downwards.
TATTAAATATTGCCACAAGTGCAACTGCATTACTTGCGGTCGCCGCATTCAATCCAGCTAAACTTACACCAATATCTTTTACGATACCGATTAAATATAAGCCGCTCATACATGCCGTGAAGAAGATGACAAACAATAAGTATGCTTGTTTTGTTTTCAACATTTCTTTTACAGAATAATCATGTTCTACATGATTGTTCACCATCTTTTTATTTTCACTATTTGCTGCTTCCTTAATTAGAAATGCTCCGCCTGCAACTAAGATAATTGAAATAATTCCCCAGCATAAGAATGCAGTTGAAACACCTAAATGATTAATGAATGCACCATTAACATATTTGAAGAGCAAGCTGCCTGTACCATAAGCTCCGACAGAAACGCCAGAAATAAGTCCTTTTTTCTCTGGGAACCATTTAATTAAATTGGATAAAGAAGTAATATAGGCCGTACCGTCAGCAAACCCAACAAATATTCCAGCTAACAAATAAAGCAACCACAGTGAAGAAATAAACGAGCTAAGTATTAATCCTATCCCTAGTAAACATCCTGCACTAATAATTAGCCTCCGGATTCCCCATTTTTCTTGAAGCTTTGTCGCGAATAATGTAGAGAAAGAAAGCGCTAAACTTAATATCGAAAAAGTAATAGCGACCGATCGTAATGACCATCCATATTTATCAACTAATGGCTGATTGAATAAACTCCATGTATAAACAGTACCGAGACCGATTTGAACGATAATTGTTCCTAAAACGATCAAGCTGCGATGTTCGTTGCCTTTCATTTTATGTCTCCTCCTTCAGCTTCAGCTATAGCTTGTCCATTACCTGCATTATAATACTTAAAAGCAAAAAGAAAGCGATTTCAGAATGAACGGTATATAATTTGGTATAAGCGGTAAAGAAAAAATGCAGCTTAAGCTTTGTAAAAACTTAAACTGCATTCATTACTTACAAATTCATTACTTCCTTAAATTCCTTTACTTTTCTTCTGCTGACAGGTATTTCTGCTTCTAATTCAGTTAAACGAAGTAAATAGGTTTGATTAAACCAAAGGACAATTTCGCGAATTTTAGAGAGGTTAACAATATATGAACGATGACAACGAAAAAAAAGATCTTGCGGCACTAAAGCATGAAATTCAGATATGTTCATCGGCATTTTATACACTTCGTTTTTCGTATAAACCATTGTGAACTTTTCTTGTGCTGAACAATAATAAATATCATTTACGTCTGTTACAATTATTTTCTCGTCTTTTCGTAAGTTAATACGCGTCGTACTTTTGTGACGATGTATTTCAGCATTGCCCTCTACCTGCATGTTAACTTGATCCCGATTGTACGCGTTCTCTAGCTTTTTTAGCATCGTGGCAATCCGTTTTTCCTCATAAGGTTTCAAAATATAGTCAAAACCTTCAAGCTCAAATGCTTCGGCTGCATGTTCCTTATATGCTGTTGTAAAAATAATATATGGTTTTCGAGAAAATTTACTAATATTTCCCGCTAATAGCATTCCATCTAAAGAAGGGATATTGATATCAAGAAAGATTGCATCGGTTTCCTCTTTTTGCAAAAACTTTAGAACATCCAGGCCATCTTCAAAAACGTCTGTCACTTCAATATCACTATATGTCTCAATCAAATATTGTAACTCTTCGCGTGCTGGAATTTCATCTTCTACAATAATGGCCTTCATCTCAAACTCTCCTTCGCAATATCAAAATAAACCTCCGTTCCTTTCGAAAGTCTATGTATAACGAGCCCTTGTCCATAAATTAGTTTTACACGCCGATAAACATTATACAAGCCAATTTGATTGTTAGGTACATCATCTTTATACACTCGCTCGATTACCTTTTCAGGTATTCCTGCCCCTGTATCTTTTACACTAATTCGAATATATTTTTGTAAATCTTTTACCGAAATCATAACAGTTCCCGGTCCCTTCACTTTTAAAATACCATGATTAATAGCATTCTCAACAAGTGGCTGAAGTGTAAGACTCGGAATTTGTACAGCTACCTCATCAATATCATATTCAACTTGCAGCCTGCTACCGAAACGGGCCTTTTCAATTTCCACGTAGTTGCGGACTTGCTGTAATTCTTTTGTAATATCAATAAACTCATCATTTAACTCTAGATTAAATCTCATAAAACCAGATAAATTTGTAATAAGCTGCCGTGCCTTTTCCGGATCTTTCCGAATTGTGGAGGCAATAGCATTCAACGTATTAAACAAAAAATGCGGATGAATGTTTGTCTGCAGTGCCTTCCATTCTGCTTTTTTTGCCTCCTGCTGTATTTCCTCAATACGTGATACTTCCATAAGTGTTGATATAATTTGCGCAAGGCCGATTGCCATCGTCTGCAATGAATATGTAATTTTATATGCTTTGCGATAATAAATTTTTAGTGCCCCTGTGACCTCGTCCCTTTCCTTTAACGGAATGATTAATAAACATTTAATTTCAGGTATTTGCTCATCTATAATATGATTACGAATGGTTATTTCTCCCGTTTGAATTGCTAATTTCGTTAAATCACTCGTAATTTCATGTCCAGCCTTATTCCTTTCCTCCCCAAATCCAACGTAAGCTAAAATATGCTGAGTATCTGTAATTGAAACTGCATCCGCTTTAATATCATTTTTTATAATCGTACAGATCGTTTTCAACGAGTCTTTATTAATTGAGCGAAAATAAGGCAATGTTTTATTCGCGATATCTAATGCTAGTTTTGCCTGTTTTGCTGCAATTAATTTTCTTTCCTCCTCAACCTTTTGAACAAATAAAATAATTAAGCCAATATTTACATCTCCAGCAATCATCGGAAAAGCAATCTTTGAAACAATATCGGCACCAAGAGAATATGGCTCTGCAAAGAGAAGAATAAGCAGCATCGTTAGCACTTCACAAAACATACCGGCAGCAATTCCGGCAATCCAGCGCTTTGTTTTTTTCACCTTTCTGCTAATATAGCCTGATATAAACCCAGCAAGAATACTCGTAATTAAGCAAGGGACAGAAGTAATTCCGCCAATATCAATAAAATAACGATGTAATCCAGATATGATCCCTGTTAAAATGCCTACCCAAGGACCAAATAAAATTCCACCAGATACAATTGCAATAATACGAACATTCACGAGTGATCCTTCAACATGTATACCAGAGTATGTACCAAATATCGCAAAAGCACTAAAAATGAACGTAATTACAATAAGTTCAATTGCATTATGTCTTTCTTTTTGAAATATTTCTTTAAAACGCGGAACTCTTGTAATGAAAAATAAGCAAATAATGAGAAGGGCTGCGCGTTCGAATAGTTGCACAAGCATTTGCAATGATGTCACCAACTGGGAACCTCCTATATGTCTATATGTTCACACTTTATCCATTTTTAGTTTACTACTATTAAAGGGATACTTCAGTAGGAATATGAGGATGCATGAGATTAACATGGAGATTGTATTTTAATTAGAAGGAGTTAATTTCCGCTCCAGACTGCTCGCTTTTCCCGCAGGAGTCTCGCACCTTCCGCTCAATCAATAAGACATTAATCAATGATGATCTTTAAAAAGTCAAAACAATATAAAAAAGCATCCATTGCTTTAAGCATTGAATGCGAATCTTCGTTCCGAATCTGTCCGCTATTTTATAAACATTTCCTGCCAACTTATGTACATGATGATTTTAAAGTCTGAAACAGTTCAATTACTTTATATGTTTGAAGTTCAAATAACTCTTCATTTTCACAAAGATCTTTTTGAATTTCTGTGCGCTGTTGACTTTCGCGGTTCTCTTCTAGCTTTACCTGTAAATCTAATAATTTTTCCATCGTTAACATCTGTTCATAAACAAGCTGATCAAATTCGTTCACCATTAGATTCCTCCCTACATGCGCCATTATATAAATATTCTTTTCCCCTCGAAAATTTCCTTTGACTTCTTTTGTCGAATGAAAAAGAGACATCCAGCGAATTAGGATGCCTCTTTTTCATGTTATTCATTATTTACCAACGTTTTTAGATTTGTTAGCTTCAGCTTGTTGGTTTTGTTTTCTTACTTCTTGAGCGTTTGTTTCGCTTGCAAATTCAGTCCCAAATTGGCCTTGTGCGCCTTGAGCAGATTTTGCATTTTGTTTTCTTACTTCTTGAGCGTTTGTTTCACTTGCAAATTCAGTTCCAAATTGACCTTGAGCGGCTTTGTTTTTTTGATTCATGCTTATCACCTCCACGAATATTAATGTAACCAATGAACAAAAAATTATCCGATTTTTTTTTGAAGGGATTAAAAAAAAGATCTGATACAAAAAATAAAATGTACCAGATCTTACTTAAATAGATTTTAACCTTAAAGCATTAACAATGAGCGTCCTCCGTCGACAATAATCGTTTGACCTCTTATCATAAAGGCATCATCTGATAAGAGAAACTTAATCGTTTTAACCATATCATCGATTTGAACCATACGGCCAGCAGGTGTATTTTTCCGCGCATCTTCAAGCATTTCTTCTTGATTTGGAAAATGATTTAATGCATCTGTATCCAACACGCCGCCAGAAACAGCATTCACAATAATATTTTTCGGCGCCAATTCAACGGCTAAATAACGTGTTAAAGCCTCAACCGCTGCTTTCGAAACCCCTACACTTGTATAATTTTCTAAGTAGCGGATAGATCCTAAAGAACTTAAGCTGACGATCTTACCGCCGCCATTTAGCTCCATCAATTTAGCTGCCTCTTGTGAACAGAAGAGCAAGCCCTTACTATTAATATTCATCGTCCAGTTCCAATGTGATTCTTCTAATTCCATTGCTGGCCGTAAAACACCTGATGCCGCATTATTTACTAATACATCAAGGCGTCCATATGTATCGCGAATTTGTGTAAACATCTCTTTAATTTTTTGTACATCACCGATATTTGCTTTCACAAGCAATGCCTTGCGACCAAATTTTTCAATTTCTTCTGCTACTTCTAATGCTTTTGATTTACTGCGAGCATAGTTAATTACTAAATCATAGCCTTCTTTTGCTAATTCAATTGCAACCGCTCTGCCGATTCCTCTACTACTTCCTGTTACTAAAGCTACTTTATTTGACATATACAAACACCTTTCTGTAATGAATCCGTATAATTAACAATATGTGATTTTATATTTGAAAACGATGAAGGCGGTCATAAAATGAAATTAAAAACTCATAGAACATCTTCTCTGAAGGAGCCATTTCCCTTTTCTTAGGCATAATCACCCCAACAGGACGATTAAATTGATAATCATTAATTTCAGCAGTACCTACTTCTTTTGACAAATTAAATAATAACGTAGGCTCAGGAAGAATTGCAATACCTGTTCCACTGGCAACGAGTCCTTTAATGGTTTCCATATCTTCGCCTTCAAAAGCAATAATTGGCTCAAAGCCAGCTTGTTGACAAGCATTAAACAACATTTCCCGAATCGAAAACCCTGCCCGAAACGTAATAAACCGTTCAGATTTTAATTGTGACAACCGAATGATAGATTGATTTGCAAGCCAATGCTCTTGATGAAAAATTAACTTTAATTTTTCTGTAAATAAAATCTCGCCGTTTACAAGTGGGTCATCCGCTGGAACTGGAGCAGTTATTGCGATATCCAGTTCACCTTTTTCAATTAGATTAATTAAATAATTGGGCGTTCCTTGAATAAATTGATATTGTAGATCTGGATGCTCTTCACGAAATTGAGCAAAAAATACTGAAAATGGCTGGAAAGATAAACCTGTTGAAAATCCTAAACGGACAATTCCTGTTTCTGGATTTGTAAATTCTTCTATTCGTTGTTTTGCAATATTAATTTCATTTACAATTCTTTCCGAGTGTTTGAGAAAAACTTTTCCAATCTGGGTTAATTTTACGTTTCTCCCTTCACGAAAAAAAAGCGTGACTCCTAATTCGGACTCCAGTAATGAAATTTGTCGACTTATCGCTGATTGTGCAACATGAAGATCTTCTGCCGCCTTCGTTACATGCTCTCTTTTAGCCACTTCTATAAAATATGTTAGCTGACGTAATTCCACAAAAATCCCCACCAATCTAAACATGAGATTAATTTAATCTTAATAATATATTGTAAGGAATAATAACAAAAGAGTAAAATTTAAAATAATCTTACTTTTCGGACTTGATTTGATAAATGGAAGGAATGTGAAGCATGAAATATCAGAATTTAGATCAACAAACCTACGGACTTTATCGAACTGAATACGAGCATGATGCATGCGGTATTGGCTTCTATGCAGATGTTAAAGGCCGTGCTTCTCATGAGACTGTCACAACAGCATTAGAAATGTTAAGAAGATTAGATCATCGTGCCGGAAAAAATGCTGACCAAACTACTGCTGACGGTGCAGGTATCTTGCTCCAAATCCCACATGAATTTTTTTCAAATAATTGTTCCTTCACCCTTCCCAAAAAAGGTGAGTATGCAGTAGGAATGCTTTTTCTCCCCCATGATCAGTCGCTTCAAAAGGAGATTTATCATGAATTTGAGGACCAAGCAGCTAATCTTGAATTAAAAGTATTAGGTGTACGCGATGTCCCAACATCTGATAAATGTCTTGGGGAGCAAGCAAAACAAGCTCAACCTTTTATCTCCCAAATCTTTATTACTTCAATCAACGATAACACGGAAGAAAAGAATTTTCAAAAAAATATTTATCTATTAAGAAAATTAGTTGAAAACAAATATCGCTCATCCCTTTATATTGCTAGTTTATCAAATCAAACGATTGTATATAAAGGGATGCTTGCTGCTGATCAGTTACCGTTGTTTTATCTAGACTTACAAAAAGAGCAATTCACATCTGCATTGGCACTCATTCATTCACGTTTTAGTACAAATACTTTCCCTAGCTGGGAAAGAGCTCATCCGAACAGAATGATTGCTCATAATGGAGAAATTAATACGATAAAAGGTAACGTTAACTGGTTTAACGCAAAGATGCCTTTATTTGCTAATACTTTTGATGAATCTACGTTAGAGAAAATTCAGCCAGTGTTAAATACAGAAGGCAGTGACTCAGCAATTTTTGATAATGTTTTAGAATTTTTGACAATGAATGATGTTCCGCTTCCACAAGCAATTATGATGATGGTTCCTGAACCATGGGAAAAGAATGATGATCTCCCTCCATATTTAAAAGCATTTTATGAGTATTATAGTCAAGTTATGGAGCCATGGGATGGACCAATGGCCTTAGAATTTACAAATGGGAAACAAATTGGGGCAATTTTGGACCGTAATGGTTTACGCCCTGCCCGTTATTATATAACGAATGATGATAAAATTATTTTCGCTTCTGAAGTTGGAGTTGTTGATGTTGCCGAAGAAAATGTAAAAGAACGCCACCATTTAAAACCGGGGCAACTGCTTTTTGTAGACTTAGAACAAGGAAGCATTATTCCGAGTGATGAGTTAAAAACCCAAGTTAGTTTAGAACAACCTTATCAAGAACATTTGGATGAAAATGTTGCCTATATTTCTCAATCAGCAAATTTAATTCCGGCAGCAACTACTTTTGAAAAAGATGAATTGTTTTATTATCAAAAACTTTTTGGATACACATATGAAGAATTAACGAAGTCTATCGTACCGATGGCTCAAGATACAAAAGAACCGATTGCAGCAATGGGAGTTGACTCTCCAATTGCCGTTTTATCAGAACGTCCACAATTGCTTTATCACTATTTTAAACAAAGTTTTTCACAAGTAACAAACCCGCCTATTGATCCGATTCGTGAAGAGGTCGTGATCTCGTCTGTTACTTGGTTAGGTGCACAATCCTCATTAAATGGGGATGCTGGCAATTATAAAAAATTACAATTAGAACACCCATTTTTAAACACTGCAAGTTTTTACGCAATCCAAAATCAAGGTCTAAAAGTTGAAACAGTTAAAACCTATTTCACACCAAATTCAGAAGCAGGTTTAAAAGGAGCAATCGACAATGTCCTTGCTGCAGTTGATCAAGCCATTGCAGATGGAGCCGAAATCATTATTTTAAGTGACCGCTCGATTGGAGAAAACAATATCCCAATTCCGTCGCTACTGATTACTTCTAGTGTGCACCATCACATGATTAACAATGGAACAAGAACAAAAGCTAGCATTGTGATTGACTCAGGTGAACCGAGAGATGCACATCACTTCGCTTCATTAATTGGCTTTGGTGCAGATGCAATTCATCCTTATTTAGCACTGGAAACAATTAAATCTCTCATTGAATCAGGTCATATTAATACATCATTCAAAAAAGCAAGTGACCATTTCATTAAGATTATTCTTAAAAGTGTCATAAAGATCATGACAAAAGTGGGAATTTCATCATTGCAAAGCTATCGTGGAGCCCAAACTTTTGAAGCGCTTGGAATATCTGAAGAGGTTGTGAACAAATATTTTACAGGAACTGTTTCACAAATCGGCGGTATTGGATTAGAGGAAATAGCAAAAGAAGCAACATTGCGCTATGAACAAGCACAGGAAGCTCTCTATCAACATAATAAAGCTCTTGACACTGGCAGTGAGCTTCAATGGCGTAAAGATGGAGAATTTCATTTATTCAATCCACTAATGATGCATACATTACAACGTGCAGCACGGACAAATGATAAAGAAACATATAAAAAGTTTTCTGAAATGTATCACAATAGTCCATTTTCTACTATTCGCAGTTTGCTAACAGTAGAAAGTGATCGTTCGCCAATTTCAATTGATGAAGTCGAACCAGTGGAAAATATTTTAAAGAAATTCAAAACCGGTGCAATGTCATATGGTGCGCTAAGTAAAGAAGCTCATGAAGCACTTGCGATTGCAATGAATCGTATTGGCGGGAGAAGCAATAGCGGTGAAGGCGGCGAAGAAAAAGAACGTTACATTCAAGATGCAAATGGAGATTCAAGACGCAGCTCCATTAAACAAGTGGCATCCGGACGTTTTGGCGTAACGAGCTTATATTTAACTGATGCTGATGAGTTACAAATTAAAATGGCTCAAGGTGCAAAACCTGGTGAAGGCGGTCAGCTTCCTGGCACTAAAGTTTATCCGTGGATTGCTGAAGTTCGTGGATCCACACCTGGTGTGGGACTTATCTCCCCTCCTCCTCACCATGATATTTATTCAATCGAGGATTTAGCGCAGCTAATTTATGATCTAAAGAGTGCAAATCCACGCGCAAGAATAAGCGTAAAGTTAGTTGCTAAAGCTGGCGTTGGAACAATTGCTGCTGGTGTTGCGAAAGGGCTCGCTGACACAATCTTAATTAGTGGTCATGATGGCGGAACGGGCGCATCCCCGCAAACAAGTATTAAACATGCAGGCATGCCTTGGGAACTTGGTTTAGCAGAAGCCCATCAAACATTGACCTTAAACGGCTTAAGGGATCGTGTTGTACTTGAAACAGATGGAAAATTGATGACGGGCTTAGACGTCATTAAAGCAGCATGCTTAGGTGCTGATGAATATGGATTCTCTACTGCCCCACTTGTAGTTCTCGGTTGTATTATGATGAGAGCATGCCATCTCGATACATGTCCAGTTGGCGTTGCAACACAAAATCCAAAGCTTCGTGAAAAGTTTATGGGAAGTCCGGATCATGTCGTCAATTATATGTATTTTATCGCCGAAGAAGTTCGTGAATTACTTGCTCAATTCGGTTATCGCAGTTTAGATGAACTAGTAGGTGCCACACACCTGCTTAAAGAAAAAGACAGCGTGAAGTCACATTGGAAAGCTAAACATCTTGACCTTCATAATATGTTGTTTAAGGCTAGCGAATCCACTGTTAACGTTGAAAAACAAACTGCTCAAGATCATAAACTCGAAGAACGTTTTGATCAACGCTTATTACTGCAGCTTACTGAAGCAGTAAAACATAAAAAAAGAACATCTATCACCTTGCCGGTTGTGAATACAGATCGTGCTGTTGGCACATCATTAGGTCACGTTATTACGAAAGCATATGGAGATCAAGGGTTACCAGAAGATTTCATTAAAGTATCACTCAAAGGGTCAGCCGGTCAAAGTCTAGGCGCTTTTATCCCTAAAGGATTAACAATTGAATTAGAGGGTGATGCCAATGATTACGTAGGTAAAGGTTTATCAGGAGGTAAAATCATTGTTAAACCTGGATTGTCTTGGGGCAATCAGCCACAGGCAATCATCGGCAACACTACTTTCTTTGGTGCTACATCCGGAGAAGCATATATTCGCGGAACGGCAGGACAACGTTTCTGTGTCCGCAATAGCGGAGTCAATGCTGTTGTAGAAGGTATCGGTGATCACGGTTGTGAATATATGACAGGTGGACGCGTCGTAGTTCTTGGTTCTATCGGTCGCAACTTTGCAGCGGGAATGTCGGGCGGTATTGCATATTTATACGCAAATACAAATGAACATGAATTGTTGACGCAAATTAACAAGGAAATGGTTGATGTTGAAAAAGTCCATGCAGATACAGAAATGCGTGAATTATATCAAATGATCCAAAGACACTATCATTACACTGGCAGTCCAATCGCCAAGAAAATTTTAAAAACTTGGGAAACAGCTGGAAGTAAATTTGTCAAAATTATTCCTCGTGAATATCGCAATATGATGCAGCTTATTGAATACTTCAAAAACCAGAAAATGTCAAATGATGAAGCTCGCCTGGCAGCCTTCGAATTCAAAAAAGCTGGAAGAACGTTAAGTGAATTAGAAACAGAACATGCTTAATAATCAATAGTGATCTATCAAAACATCAAGAATGGTTTAACCGCCTTCCTTTATAAGGATTGGCGGTTAAATAACGCTGTTGTAGGAGGGTGAAAAATGCGCGGTACGACTGATTTTATTGATAAAAAACGTGAAAAACCTAAAGAGTTAGATCCAGTAAAACGTATTGAAAATTGGGGAGAATATCAAAAACCTTTTCCGAAAGAAAAATTAAATACACAAGCTTCGCGTTGTATGGAATGCGGCACTCCCTTTTGCCAAATGGGGACATTAATTGGCCGGCAAACAAGCGGCTGTCCTTTATATAATTTAATTCCTGAGTGGAACACACTTGTTTACGAAGGAAAATGGAAAGAAGCTTATCAACGGCTTTTATTAACGAATAACTTTCCAGAATTCACTTCAAGAGCTTGTCCGGCACCTTGTGAAGGATCTTGTACAGCTGGATTAGTGAGCGAGCCTGTTACAATTAAAAACATCGAGAAAGCCATTATTGACAAAGCCTTTGATAAAGGTTGGGTAAAACCGCGAATTCCTTTGAAACGGACAGGATTAAAAGTAGCGGTAGTTGGAAGTGGACCAGCTGGATTAACAGCTAGTGATGATTTAAATCAACTTGGACACTCCGTTACTGTTTTTGAAAAAGAAGATCGTTTTGGCGGTCTGCTAATGTACGGTATCCCTAATATGAAAATCGAAAAAAAATATGTCCAACGCAGAGTGGATCTTTTGCAAAAAGAAGGTATCGAATTTAGAGCAAATGTTGAGATTGGCAAAGATATTTCTTTAGAAGATTTGCAACAAGAGTTTGATGCTGTATTGCTATGTATTGGGGCAGAAAAACAACGTGATATGGATATTGAAGGCCGTCATTTACATGGCATCTATCCTGCAATGGAGTATTTAAAGGCAAGTACTAAACATTTCTTAAATAATCAGTCAAATACTGAACCTTCTATTTCCGCAAAAGGAAAAAAAGTAATTGTTATCGGTGGTGGTGATACAGGTGCAGACTGTGTCGCAACAGCTATACGGCAAGGTTGTAAAAGTGTTGTGCAATTTGGTAAACATGGTGAGCTTCCAAAAGAACGTACAGACGATCAGCCATGGCCTTTAAACCCTTCCCTCTTTACTTTAGATTATGCTTATGAAGAATCCTTTAAAGTATTTGGAGAAGATCCTAGAAAGTATTATATTCAAACAACTAAATTTCTTGGTGACGACCAAAACAATGTCACTGGATTAGAAACTGCTCTTTTTAATGAATCTTCTTCAAATCAGAATCAATGTTGGGAAGCTGATTTAGTATTAATTGCAATCGGTTTTGAAGGCGTTCAAGAATCATATACAACAGGAATCCAAACAAAAAACGGCAGGATTGAAACACTTCCTAACAAGTTCCAAACAAATGAAGAAAATATTTTTGCTGCTGGCGATGCTAAACGCGGTGCAAGCCTTATCGTGTGGGCAATGCAAGAAGGAAAAAAGGCAGCAAAAGAAATTGATCGCTATATATTAAGAAAAGCAATCGAGTCCCAACAACCTTCAGCATAAAAAAAAGCAGAAAACAAAAATGTTCGTCTCTTTTGTTTTCTGCTCCTTTATTTCTTATAGACCTTTAGCAATTTTTATATAACTTTTCCATATATTTTGGTGCGAAACTGGAAAGGCAAAATTTTTTAAGTCTTTTATTGGAACCAATTTCAGCTCTTCTGTTTCCCCTACTTCACTATTAATCATACCTTTATAAACTTCAATATCCCAAGTTAAATGCGTAAAAACATGATTGATTTCCGCGAAATGTTCTGTATCTAGCGACACTTCTAATCCATATTCTTCTAATAAATAATCGTTCAATACTCTTCTTGATGGAATCAGCGAGCTTTTCTCAACTTGAGGAAACTCCCACATATTCGCAAGCAGCCCTTTATCGGGACGTTTACGGATCAGCACATTCCCTTTATGATCGGTTAAGACAGCTGCTATTAATTGTATCTTTTTATTCTTTTTATTCTTTGTTTTAACAGGCAACTGCTCCACAGTTCCAGCATAAAAGGCTTTACAATGTTCACGAACAGGGCAAAGTAAACATGATGGTGATGTTGGCGTACAAATTAAGGCACCTAGCTCCATCAATGCTTGATTAAAATAGGAAGGATTTTCGTGTGAAATCAGCTCCCTAACGGCTGCTTCAAAAATTTTACGTGAAGCAGGCTTAGCGATGTCATCCCATATAGATAAAATTCGCGAGAGAACTCTCATGACATTGCCATCTACTGCTGGTTCAGGTAAACCATAGGCGATGCTCAATATCGCACCTGCTGTATAAGGTCCTACCCCTTTCAGCTTTGAAATCAAACTAGGTGTGTTTGGGACGATACCGCCATACTTTTCTTTTACTTCCTTTACTGCCGTATGCAAATTGCGGACACGAGAGTAGTATCCTAAACCTTCCCATGCTTTTAATACTTTATCTTCATCCGCTTCGGCTAAAGCATCAATTGTCGGAAATTGTTCAATAAATCGTTGAAAATATGGAATGACAGTATCTACCCTTGTTTGCTGAAGCATAATTTCTGAAACCCAAATTTTATAAGGGTCCTGATCTTCTCTCCATGGCAATGATCTTTGCTCATGCTCAAACCATGTAATGAGATCATGTTGAAATGCTTGAATATCAATATCTTCTATATAAAATGGTTCATTGTTTTTCAAAGTAAATCCCCCAACTGAATACTAACTAAAAACATATTAGGATATATTATTATAAAAACCAACTTTGTATTTATCACTATTGCATTACTTTCTTTTTTACCATATCATGAATTAAAATAGATGCAACTAAAATTAAATAGCGTACACGAAATACTTACACCTTTCATTTTTAGGAGGAAATCATTTTGGATACAGGAACCCATGTCGTAATGGGATTAGCACTTGGAGGTCTAGCTACATTAGACCCTGTCGTGGCTCAAGATTCTGTTCAATTTCATAGTGTCTTAATAGCAACAATAATTGGTTCACAAGCACCCGATATTGACACATTTTTAAAATTTCGTAATAACGCAGTCTATATTAGAAATCATCGGGGCATTACACATTCTGTCCCTGCTGTTATCCTTTGGCCAATTATGATCACAGCCGTACTTTCTCTTTTTTTCCCGGGCACAAATACACTTCATTTATGGCTATGGTCTTTTTTAGCTGTCTTTCTCCATGTGTTTGTTGATATTTTCAACGCATATGGTACACAGGCGCTTAGACCGTTTTCAAACAAATGGGTTGCGCTAGGGATTATTAACACGTTTGATCCTATCATTTTTGTAATCCATGTGATCGGTATCGTTGCTTGGGCATTTGGGGCACAGCCAGGATATACGTTTTTAATCATGTATATCATCATTATCGTATACTATATCGCTAGGTGGATCTCGCAACTAGCTGTAAAACGGGCTGTCCGAAAAAAAATACCAAATGTACAAAAAATGTTTATCACACCAACTTTACGATACAATTATTGGAAAATTGTTGTGATCACTGAAGATACTTATTATGTTGCGAAAGCCCATGCAAGCAACATCATGATTATGGATACATTTAAACGGATACCGATTATCCAAAACGATATAATGACAGCTGCACAACAAGATGGAAATCTTGCAGCATTTTTATCATTTTCCCCTGTATATTGCTGGAAAATCAGAGAACATAATAACGGATACGAAGTACGTTTCACTGATTTACGTTATCGTGGCACAGATGGTCACTATTCATTTGTTGCTGTTGTAGAATTAAGTCCTGAGCTTGATATCAATGGATCTTTTACAGGTTGGATTTACAATAATGATAAATTAAAGAAAAAAGTCAATATCGTTCCAAGATAATTCAGTGTAAAAGAATGATTCCGGGGTACAATAACGGATGTGAATTTAATTCACATCCGTTATTGTTAGGAGGAATACAATGATGCGCAATAAATCAAAGGGATTTCCATATGGACACGATAATAAATTTGAAGGCGAACCACGGGCAAAAGCAGAATTCGCATCAAAGCGTGCAGACGGCTCAATTAATACACATCCTCAAGAACGTATGAGAGCTTCAAGTCATCGTGAACAATAGTGATTAAATATTATCCTATATAAAAGCATGATCGTATTGATCATGCTTTTGTTGTTAATGGCTGCAGCATCGAAATTGGAAGCGCCTCTTGTGGCTGGCCACCACTTAAACGGTAACCCCAAGCAAAAACGCCGTCTATATAATCAATTTTAAAATAACTTCCCGGATCGCCATCAATTTGATAAACTTCCCCTTGTTTAAAATCTGCTGGATTTAGTAAATAAGCTTTTGCCATTAATATTTTTCTTTCTAATACAGCAAACTCATTAACAATCCCAAGCTGTTCTGCCTTGCGGGCTTTTTCCATTAGTTGTGCAATTTCTTGTTTGAGTTCAAATTCGTTCATTTCACTGTATCTTTTCTCCATTTTTATTCTCCCATCTCGATTTGTTCCTCTTTTTCCCGTAAATAACGCTCAATTAACTCTAATGAAAAACCTTTTCGATATAAAGATTGCTTCATTTTTTGCTCATAAAGAAAGCCTGTAAATGCTTGATATCGTTTATGTGCCTTTTCTGCCTGCCTTATTAAAGCAAACCACTCTTCATCTTCAACTTTTTCAACATGTAAATTTTTTAAGGCCCGTGATATCACGTCAAATGTGTAGCCTTTTCTTGCTAAATGTTGTTCAATCCTTTGATAAAGCTGTTTCTCCGATAGCTTTTGATGTTGCTTCGCATACTTTTCAGCTAATAAGAGCGCATGTTCAACTTGTTTATCGATGTCATAGTAACCCATTGCCTCTTCAATATACGCTTCATTAATCCCCTTTTGCTGTAGCTCAAGCTGAATTATTTTTGCTCCTTTACGAGTAGTATTGACTTGAGTTTTCACATAACTAATCGCAAAATGTAAATCATTTAAATATTGTTGTTCATAAAGCTTGTGGATAACTTCTTTTATAATTGCTTCATCCATTTCTTTTTTTCGTAAGTAATCTTTTATTTCTTTTTCCGATCTCATTCGAAAAGAGAGAAATTGGATCGCAATGTTTACGCCTTTACGAATATCATCCTGCAGCATAATATGATCAAGCTCAAAGGAGGATATTTCTTTCCCTTTTAATAATTGAAATCTTGCTAACACTTCTTCATCAACACTGAAGCGATATTGTCCATCGAGAAAAATATTATATCTTTCTGGATTATTTTTTTGAACAGAAATTTTCGTGATTGTCGGCATTTTAATCAATACCTCCTCCCTACTATTTTATCATTGAATAGTATGTTTCGTACAAGATAGGAAATAATATTAAAAAAAGGAGGAATTCAAACATGTCAAAAGATAAGCGAGTTAAATCAAAGAGCAATCTAAGTAGTATGCAAGCAGTTACATATCAACGCGAATTTAAAAAAGCTGATCGAGCTGGAGGTTACACGAGCGACCGCAACAAATAATTTCCTGTTTAAAAAATGTTGTTAGGCACATCCTAATATTGCGATTAAATATCGCAATTTCATTCATTCTTAAGGGGTGTTTGTAATGGGTCGTGCACATAGTCAAAAAACAAGAGATAAAAACAAAAGCAAACTTCCTCAAGTTCCAAAAAATTTAAAATCTGATGGGTTAGATGTAGAATATTCACAAGAATTAGCCGATCAAGATGACTTAGAAGCACAAGCTCGTTCTAACGCTGCAGCAAAGCGTGCAAACTCACGAATGAAACAATCTAAATAATGTTAAATCCAGGCACGTAATGTGCCTGGTTGAGACTGTAGAGAAACTCAGTGAAAATGAGCTTGCCTACAGTCTTTTTTGATATTATAAGAAATATAATAAGGTGAAGGAAAATGATGACGAGAAACAATATGATTAAGAGAAGACCAGTTAGCCGCAAGATCAGTTTGGTACATAACTTGAAACTACCATCGATTTCTCCTTTATTTATCCATTAGTTGGAAATCTCTACTCACCACTCGGTCGTCCAAGTATCCATCGTTGATATGAATATGTATCGTCCTATGCAAAAAACTATTAAAGAAATAGAAACAAACATGGAAACTTACTTGAGTAGGACTCAGACTAGTTGATTGGAGCGGAAGGGGCTTGACTCCTGGGGAATTAGCTTTACAGACGAGACCCCGCAGGAGCGTCAGCGACGAGGAGGCTTGGCGAACGCCCCCCGGAAAGCAAGCCCCTGGAGCGGAAATCAACGGTTTTTACCGCAATTCCATTCAAAAATGACAAAAGGCATCGAGAGTAAGTGCTCTCGATGCTTTTTGTCGACAATCTGAGCCAGGCACATAATGTGTGCCTAGCTTTTTATCCACAGAAAACTCAAAAAATACCCATATGACAGATTTGACTGTTAATTCTGTGAATAACCATGTGGAAAAGTGTTAAAACCATTTAATTTAATGTGTGGATATCTTTTGCTGATTGAACTAGCTGTTCGATTTCAGCAAACTGTCGCTGTTGGAAAAGCTCAATCATTTTGCTTCCAACAACGACACCATCACAATAATTTGTTAAATGACGGACATGATCAGGTGTTGAAACTCCAAATCCGGCCAATACAGGTACTGAACATGACTGTGAAAGATGACTTAAATATGTTTCAACATTGTCATGAAAACTCGTACGGCTTCCCGTTGTACCTGTAACAGTAACTGCATATAAGAAGCCCTCTGTTCGCAAAGCAATTTCTTTAATACGATCTTCAGGGCTAGTAATAGCAGCAAGTCGAATAAGTGCTATATCCTTTTTTCCTAATTCTCCTGTAATAAGATGTTCTTCTTCAATCGGTAAGTCAGGTATAATAAGACCATCAACTCCAGCTTCATCACAATCTTGGACAAATTTTTCGATTCCATATGAAAAAATAGAATTAAAATAAGTCATTAAAATAAGTGGAACTTCTCTAGGATGAGCTTGTAAATGATTTAATACTGCCGCCAAAGTTGTTCCTTGCTGAAGAGCACGAATTCCTGCAGCTTGAATCGTTGGACCATCAGCAACAGGATCTGAAAATGGAATCCCTAATTCAATTGCCGTCACTCCGCATCTTTCCAAAAATTCAATTCTCTCTTGAGTAACTTCCAATCCTCCGTCTCCTGCCATGATATAAGGAACAAATGCTTTTTCATTCCGATCCTTTACTCTCTTGAAACTTTCATTTATTTTCGTTTTACCCATTAGTTTTTCCCCCTAGTAAATGGCTCACAGATTCAACGTCTTTGTCTCCTCTGCCTGACAGACAGACTACGATCGTTTGATCTTCAGACATTTCTTTTGCCAATTTTAATGCATAACTTACGGCGTGCGAACTTTCTAGAGCAGGTATAATGCCTTCTACTTTTGAAAGGAGTTGGAACGCTTCTAACGCTTCATCATCATTAATAGATGTATATTTAACACGACCTGTTTCTTTTAAATAACTATGTTCAGGTCCAACCCCTGGATAATCAAGACCAGCAGACACTGAATATGCTTCTTGAATTTGGCCATCATTATCTTGTAATAAATAAGTCATCATCCCGTGCAGAACACCTAATGTTCCATGGCTTAATGAGGCAGCATGTTTTCCTGTTTCAATTCCTGCTCCCCCTGCTTCCACACCATAAAGTTGAACATCATCTTCAATAAACGGATAAAACATCCCCATTGAGTTACTACCGCCACCGATACAAGCAACAACAGCATCTGGCAGTTTGCCTGTTTGCTCTAGCATTTGCTGTTTCGTTTCCTTCCCAATTACACTTTGAAAATCACGAACAATTTGCGGGAATGGATGCGGTCCTACAACTGAGCCCATAATATAATGCGTATCCTCTACATTACTAACCCAATAACGGAGTGCTTCGTTTACTGCATCTTTTAATGTGCCGCTCCCCTGTTCAACACTCCGAACTTCGGCCCCTAGTAATTGCATTCGAAAAACGTTCAGTTTCTGCCTGCGAATATCTTCAGCACCCATAAATACAATACAATCTAATCCAAGCAAGGCGCACACAGTGGCAGTAGCAACACCATGCTGACCAGCGCCCGTTTCTGCGACTACTTTCTTCTTGCCCATTCTTAACGTTAAAAGTGCTTGGCCAATTGTGTTATTAATTTTATGGGCACCGGTATGGTTTAAATCTTCTCTTTTCAAATAAATTTTTGGACCGCCGCCAAGTTTCGTTAAATTTGCGGCGTAATATAGCGGTGTTTCTCTCCCTATATATTGTTGCAAATAATACTCCAGTTCTTCTTGAAATGCTGGATCCTTCATTGCTTCTTGATAAGCTTTCTCTAATTCGTTCATCGCCGGCATTAAAGTTTCAGGGACGAACTTGCCGCCAAACTTACCGAAGTGACCCGTTAGGTTCGGTTGTGTATAAGTTGTCATTACATTCACTCTCCTCTAATTTTTGAAATGCTTGTTTTGCTTGACTAATAAATTGCATCATTTTTTCCGTATCTTTTTCACCATTTGTTTCAACTCCGCTTGAAACATCGACCGCCATTGGTTTGACCATCGCAATCGCATCAGCTACATTTTGAGCAGTCAGTCCACCTGCAAGCATCACATTTTCTTTCGTAGATAATGCAGTTAGCAGCTCCCAGTTAATAGAAATTCCATTTCCACCGCGGTACGGCCCACCCGCACTATCTAATAAATAAATGTCTGCGTTATACTGGTTTATTTTTTCTAAATCCGCTTGCGTCTGAATCGGAAATGATTTAATGACAGGATAGTTTAATTGATCAATTACATCTTGTAATTCATCGCCATGCAATTGAATATAATCAAGACCAACTTGTTCAGCAATGGCTTGCATTCTATTAACCTCTTCATTCACAAATACGCCTACTTTTTGTACGTTTGCTGGAATAGATGCTGAAATCATCGCAGCCTTTTCAGGTTCAATATACCTTTTACTATCTGCAAATACGAAGCCGATTAAATCTGCACCTGCTTGAACTGCCGCCTGGGCTGCTTCTAATGTCTGGATTCCACAAATCTTTACTTTATGAAGTGTTTCTCCTACTAAGCTTTTAATTGCTTCCTTCACTGTAGTAGATCTCATCAACGTTTCTCCTACTAAAATTCCTTTTGCCCCAGCCTTTTGCACACGCACCACATCCTCTCGAGTACGTATACCGCTCTCACTAATTATGAGAATGTTAGGGTCAGAAATTTGCTTTGCTAAATGTTCGACAACGGCGAGATCAACTTCAAATGTTTTTAAATTACGGTTATTAATCCCAATAATATTTGCTCCAACAGCAAGTGCCACCTGCAGCTCTTCTTCATTATGCACTTCTAATAGGACTTCTAAATTTTTAGATTGAGCATAATCATACAATTGTTTCAATCGTTTAGAATTAAGTGCTGCTGCGATCAACAAAATTACACTTGCCCCAGTTGCCTTTGCAATATCAATTTGAATTTCATCAATAATAAAATCTTTGCAAAGAACCGGAAGTTTTACCGCTTGGCTGACTGCTTTTAAATCATCAATAGTCCCCTTGAAGAAAGGCTGATCGGTTAACACAGAAATCGCATTAGCCCCTGCCTCCTCATACTGTATCGCTTGATGAACAGGGTCAATCTCCGTTCGAATATCTCCTTTTGAAGGAGAGGCCCGTTTGATTTCCGAGATGATACTCATTCTCTCTGATTGCATAAATGTTTCATATAATGACGGTGCTTTTCGATCAATAGCTGCTAGTCTAAGCTGTGATGCTTTTAATCTAGCAACCTCTTTTTCTTTTTCCGCTAAAATTTTTTCTAGAAAGGTCAAGTTAAATCACCTCTTGTGTTAATTTTCGGCTTACTTCTATAAGTGTATTAAGTTTGTTCAACGCTGCTTTTGAATCAATACTTTCTTTAGCTAATTGAATTCCTTCTTCAATATTATTCGCCGCACCATTTGCATAAATACCTAATCCAGCATTCAACAGTACTGTATCGCGATAAGGACTTTGTTCACCATTTAATACTGACAATAATATTTCGCTATTTTTCTTGGCATCTCCGCCACGTATCTCCTCATTTGTATATGTTGGAAGTCCAACATCCTCTGGGCTTAATGTAAATGTATGAATGTCCCCTTGATCAAGGAGTGCAAAATGATTTTCCCCTGATAATGATGCTTCATCTAAATAGCCTGCACCATTGATAACTAATGCCCGCTTTCTTCCTAAACGATGCAATACTTCAGCCATCGTCTCTAGCATATCTCGGCGATAAATGCCTAATAATTGCGTCTCTAATTCGATCGGATTTGTCAGCGGACCAATTAAATTAAAGATTGTCGGAATACGCAAGTCTTTTCTAATTTTCATCATTTTTTTCAAAGCAGGATGAACATTCGGGGCAAACAGAAACGCAATACCGATTTGATCAAGCAACTCTTCAATTTTTTCAGCAGGGAACGATAGTGATACCCCAAGGATTTCTAATACATCCGCACTTCCAGTTTTGCTAGAAACACTACGATTACCATGCTTTGCTACTTTAATTCCTGCTCCTGCCAAAACAAAGGCAGCAGTTGAACTAATATTAAAACTGTGGCTTTGATCTCCACCTGTACCACAATTATCCATTACATGCGGAACTGAACATGGAATCGGCACAGCTTTTTCCTTTATGACTTCAACCAATCCTGTGATTTCCTCTGCTGTTTCCCCTTTAAAATTTAAGGTAGCGAGAAACGCCCCCATTTCTCCTTCTGATACATCATCTGAAAATAATACTCTCGATGCCGACTTCATTTCTTCAATATTCAGACCATTTTCGCTTAAAATTTTTTCAAGATATGGTTTCATATTGTTCAACTCTTCTCACCTCTTCTAAAAAGTTGCGAAGGATTGCTTTTCCTTCCTCTGTCCCAATGGATTCAGGGTGAAATTGCACTCCAAACACTTTATATTCTCTATGCTTTACCGCCATAATTTCGTGATCATCTGTTGATCTTGCGGTAATTTCAAGCTCAGCTGGCATACTCTTCTCTTCTATTACTAATGAGTGATAACGCATCACTTTAAATGGTACTTGTATGTTTTTAAAAAGATCTTTTCCGTTATGCTCAATGAATGACGTTTTTCCGTGCATAATCGTTTTTGCTTTTTCGATCGTAGCACCAAATGCTTTTCCGATCGCTTGATGGCCTAAGCAAACACCGAGAATTGGAATCTTTTTATATAGCCGCGTAATAACGTCAACTGAAATTCCCGCATCCTCTGGTATTCCAGGACCAGGAGATACAATAATCGCTTCCGGTGCTAACGCCTCAATCTCCTCTACCGTTATGTGATCATTTCGGAACACTTTAACCTCTTCATCCATCTCACATAAGTATTGGTATAAATTATAGGTAAAAGAATCATAATTATCGAGTAATAAAATCATGTACTTGCGCCTCCAAAATCGATTTTGCCTTATTAAGCGTTTCTTCATATTCAGTCGCTGGGTTAGAATCATATACAATTCCAGCTCCAGATTGTAAATAAGCAGTGTTATTTTTAATAAGCAAAGAACGAATGGCAAGGGCAAAGTCTATATCCCCGCTGAAACTGATATACCCAATGGCACCCGCATACATCCCACGTTTTTTTCTTTCCAGCTCATTAATAATTTGCATAGCTCTTATTTTTGGTGCTCCCGATACAGTCCCGGCAGGCAAACAAGAGACGAGGGCATCAATACCAGTTTTTCCTTTTTCCAATTCACCTTGAACCTCTGAAACGATGTGCATTACATGCTGATATTTTTCGATTTTCATATATTTTTTTACTTCAATGGTCCCTGGATTACATACACGTCCTAAATCATTCCGGCTTAAATCTACAAGCATTTTATGTTCAGCTAGTTCTTTTTCATCTTGCAACAGCTCTTGTTCTAATTGACTATCTTCCGCATCCGATTTTCCGCGCGGTCTCGTTCCCGCAATTGGATTCGTTAAAATCGTTTGACCTTTCGTTTTTATCAAGCTTTCTGGAGATGCTCCTAAAACGATATAGTCTTGAAAGTCTAAATAGAACATATATGGTGATGGATTTGCTTTTCGCAGTTTCCGATAAAAATAAAATGGATCCTGTTCCAAATGGCCTTTCATTCGCTGTGACAATACAACTTGGAAAATATCCCCATTTTCAATATGGTTCTTTGCCGTATCCACCATCTTCATAAAGGTCTCTTTATCTATCGTCGGTTGAAACGAAATGGCCCCCTCATCAATAAATGGTTCTTCATCTATTTTCGCAAGGATTTGCTCACGTAAAATTTCCGTCTTTCTTTCTGCCTGCTGTTCGTCTTTCTCAATCGCAACGATATATACATATTGCGTCTTATGATCAAATACAACGAGATGTTGATAAACCATTAAATGAAAATCAGGTATATTCATTTCATCTTCATAGATTTTTCCGATTGATTCATATTGGCGTATAACGTCATAACCGATATACCCTACCGCCCCGCCATAAAACGGAAAAGGAATTGGGAGCTCAATGTTAGGAAGAGCTTTCTTCACAATTTCAAGTGGATCACCTAAATGATCAACGCTTGTTTCTAATAGATGATCTTCAATAGTCACTTTATTGCCTAATCCAATAAATTCCATAATCGGATTTGCACCGATAAATGAATATCTACCATTTTCATCATGCTTTAAAGAACTTTCCAATAAAAATCGCTTTTCCCCTTGTAATCGTGTATAGATCATAATGGGGGTTAACATATCTCCATTGACTCTCAGTACTTTATATTTGTATGGAACGCCCTTCGTCTTCATCGTTTGCCTCCTCAATTAATTTCATAAAAAAGTCCTCTATCCATATGACATAACCATTCATATGGATAGAGGACGATATCTCGCGGTGCCACCTCTATTGAAGAATACATAATTCTTCCACTCATTCGAGTACGGATTTTGCATCTTATACTCTATCCATGTAACGGTGGATCCCGTGCTTCCCTACTAAAATTGCTTCAAGAAACCTCTCATAAGCCCATTCTGCAAAACTCCACGTACCGGATTCTCACCATTCCCGGCTCTCTGTAACCCTTCTATTTTGCATACTCTTCTTAATCATCAATTTCAATATTAAATTTTTCTTGGTGGAAAAATAAAAGGGTCCCTCATCCCTTATGTAAAGGACGAGGAACCCGCGGTGCCACCTTTATTAGCTTGAAATAGCTCAGCTTTGACAGTATCAAGAATATTTTTCTTAATACCCGTCTCTTATAACGATGAGACATTCGCCAAAGCCTACTACTAATTATTTCATTAGGTTCAGTTTGGAAGTTCAGAAGTCCATTCATCTACACTTCAACACCGGTTTACACCAACCACCGGCTCTCTGCTTGTATCCGTATAGAATACTACTCTTCATCATCACTTAAGTTTATTTCGAATTTATTGATTATTATATTAATCTCCATACAACAATATGTCAAGAGAATTTATCAATAAAAATTTAAAAAAATTAATCAACGACTATATATGTCTAACATTATATCTTAAATCTCTTCACTAAATCTTGAAGATACTCGGATATATTTGAAAGTGCTCTTGCAGAGTCACCAATATCCCCCATCGTATTTTGGTGATCTTCTATAGAGCTTGCCATTTCCTCAGTTGCTGCAGCATTTTCTACAGCAATGTTTGATAATTCATTTGTCGTAGAAGTAACTTCCTGAATTGATGCAGAAATTTCTTCTGTTACGGCTGCCATTTCTTCTATTTGTGGAGCAATATCCTTCATACCATCAATAATTAAGTTAAATTTCGTTATTGTTTCTTCGGATCTTGACACACCATGTTGTACATCTATTGATACTTGTTCCATTTCTTTTACATATTCTTTCATTTCATTTTGTATTTGGAAAATCAAGTTGGCTATTTCTTTTGTTGACACAGATGATTGATCAGCCAACTTCCGAATTTCTTCAGCGACAACGGCAAATCCTCTGCCATGTTCACCAGCTCTAGCAGCTTCAATTGCAGCGTTTAAAGCCAGTAAATTTGTCTGTTCAGCAATTCCCTTTATGACCTCTGTAATTTTACTAATTTGCATAGAATTTGCGTGTAAAGATTGTATCGTTTCATTTGAGTGTTGAACAGAACTATAGATCGATTGCATCTGATCAACAGTTTCTTGAACTGATTTCCCACCATTCTGTGCGTGTTCAACCGTTGTGTTTGTTAAGTTGGAAATGTCCATCGTACTATCTGTTACTTTCTCCATTGCCTTAGCAATTTCTCCAAGGGCTGTAACACTATTTTCAATTCCTTGCGTCTGTGTCTCTGCTCCACTTGCAATTTGCCCAACCGCAGAATTCAATTGTTTCGTTGCCTCTGTTGTATTTTCGACACTGCCAGTTAATTGATCTGCAGAAGATACAACCAACTCCGTGCTTTTATCGACTTGATCCAATAAATCTCTTAAATTGTCAGTCATCTTTTTGAAGCTTTGAGCAAGCGCACCGATTTCATCGTTTGATTTAATCGTAATTTCTTCTGTTAGATCACCATCACTAATTTTAATCGCAGCCTCCCTTAAGCGCTGGATTGGCTTTGTAATAGAGCGAATAATAAAGTAGCTTAAAATTGCGCCTAACACAAGGAAAATAAGCACTACTAAATAAGTTTCATACATGATCGGTTTAACAGCATCATTAATTTCTTTAGTGTTCATCGTACCCGCAATTTTCCAACCTGTTAAAGGATCTGTCGTATAAACCATTTTTTTATCTACGCCACTTTTGACATATGAAAAAGTTCCTGATTTCTGTTTGTACATGCGCTCGGTAATGCCTGTGCTTGATTTAGATCCCGCTTTTTTACCAGGTACTTCAATCACATTTTTATTTTGATCCAACAATATTGGGTATCCATGGACACCTATTTTAATTTGTTTTGCAAGATCATGGACTGCACTTAAATTGATGTCAACTGCAACGACACCTGATCCATCATTTGTTGTCTTTGCGACCGTAATAACCATATTGCCTGTAACAGCATCTTGATAAGGCTCTGTAATGATCGTTTCCCCTTTTTTAGCCATCGCCTCTTTATACCAAGATCTTTCCCTCGGATCGTATCCTTTCGGCAATGCTTGTTTCGGTTCTATAATCATTAAACCTTTCGTTGTTCCAACGTACACATTGATTACCGTATCGTTTAAATTTTTATACTGTTGAAATTGTGTACGGATTTGTTCATTTTTCTTTTGTTTATATTGCTTTGCAGTAATGTGCTCAGCAAAATAATTAACATCTTGAATTCTTGGTTGAATTGTCTCATTAATTTTCGTTTTTAAGATTTCTACGTTTTGATTTGCATCATCGATTGTTCTTTGTTCGATTACTTTTTTTGAAAAATATGAAGAACTGTAGCCGATAATAAGACTCGGAACTATGAGAACAGCAATTAAAGTAACCGCAAGTCTTGTTTTCATATTCCAACTAAT
Source organism: Heyndrickxia ginsengihumi (assembly GCF_011008565.1). Lineage (GTDB taxonomy): Bacteria > Bacillota > Bacilli > Bacillales > Bacillaceae_C > Weizmannia > Weizmannia ginsengihumi. The sequence goes on along the minus strand of NZ_JAAIWK010000013.1, from coordinate 55,091 downwards.
GTACTTTTTTAGAAATTTTTTCATGCTGGCAACTCCTTTTTTGTCGAGGCATGTCATAATACGTCTAATCTTATTATCGTATCATCTTAGTCTTTATTCATAGGTATTTATGACTATATTTAGATTGATAAATATTAATTTTTTATTAGAGCATCATTTAGAAGGATTTTCATAAATTTTTATCGAAGAACATAAACATAAACTTGTGGAAATGAGGGATTTTAATGGCATCTAGAACAATGATTATTACTGAATCCTTGAGTCAACAAAAAGTCGATCAAATTCAACAATATATACCTGATTGGAATATTGTCGTCGGCAAAGAAACCGAAATATGGAAACCTTACGTGAAAGAAGCTGAAATTATAGCAGGCTGGAATAGAAGGATTGAACAAGAAGTTCTTAGTCAAGATTCAAACTTGCGCTGGATTCAAAGCTGGAGTGCAGGGGTTAATAGTTTTCCGTTAGAACAATTAAAAGTGAGAGAGATTTTATTAACGACTGCTAGCGGTGTCCATGCTTATCCTATTTCAGAAACGATTTTCGCGATGATGCTTGGTTTTACACGAAACATTCATACATATGTGCGTAATCAATTGAAGAAACAATGGGACGATACTAATTTGAAGCTTGAAATCCACGACAAAACAATTGGAATTATCGGCGTCGGAGAGATCGGTCTAGAAACTGCCAAAATTGCAAAAGCGTTTGGGATGAAAGTGATTGGGGTAAGAAATTCAGGAAAACAAGCAAAATTTGTGGATGAAATGTACAAAACGGAACAATTGCCAACTGTGCTAAAACAATGTGATTTCGTCATCGTTTGTCTGCCATTAACAAAAAAAACGCATCATCTTTTCGGAAAAGAACAGTTTAAACAAATGAAATCGACAGCCTTCTTTGTCAATATCGGCCGCGGAGAAATTGTTGATGAAAATGCATTAATATCAGCATTGCGCAATGGGGAAATTGCCGGTGCAGGTCTGGATGTTTTCGAAAAAGAGCCTTTACAAGAGGATAGTCCGCTATGGGATTTAGAAAATGTAATTATTACACCACATACAGCAGGCTCAACCGCCCAATACGACCAACGTGTTATCGAAAACATATTGATTCCAAATTTAAAGAACTATTTAAGCGGTAACGACTTAACGATCAATCTTGTTGACTATCATAAAGGTTATTAAGACATTCATGCCTAACATGTAATATTAGTTGTAAGCAGTCGACAAGCTTATTGTTTTTTAGTATTGAATCTGTACACATATCCCGTATTTGTTTTAATAACATGTTAAGTCTCCCATTTTCCACTCTAAAAATCACTTATAGAAATGGAACTAAAGGGATTCAAAAGCAACACTCCATTGGTTCGGAGGAAACCAATGGAGCGTTGCTTTGTAATGATCATTTAAATGTTAGATTGGATAAGCTTGTTTTTATACAAAAATAGCTCTATTGCTGTAAATGCTGCAATAGAGCTTAAATAAAAATTGGATGGGCCAAACAGCCTATCTATTTTTCATCATAGACTATGATCCAGTATTGGAAAAAATGTAGAAGTAAGAATAAATCCTACAATACCTGCCACGATCATGCCAAGACTGGCAAACGTACCTTCAAGCTCACCGATTTCAAATGCCCTCGATGTCCCTGCTCCATGTGCTCCCATCCCTAAAAGAAGTCCTTTTGCAGTTGATGCTTTGATTGAAAGCATTCGAATTACCATTGGGCCAACAATCATCCCAATTAAACCGGTTATAATAACGAAGACAGCAGTCATCGTTGGAAGTCCTCCAATAAGCTGGGAAATATTCATCGCAATTGGTGTCGTAATTGAACGTGGTACGATACTATCAACTGTAGAAGTACTAAGTCCCATCCATAAGGAAAATAAGAATGAAGATGTAATGGCCATCGCTGATCCAACGATGATACTCATCAATACTTCGATACTATATTTTTTTAGCAATGCAAAATGTTTATACATTGGAACAGCAAACGCAACTGTTGCTGGTCCTAATAAATTAGTCAATAAACTAGTCCCTTTCGCATACGTTACATATGGAGTATGAAAAACCGCTAATAGTAAAATAATAAGAATTGGACAAATTAGTAGCGGAGTTAAAAAAAAGAATTTCCAACGTGCATAAATTTTTTTACACATCCAGAAAACAAGCACAGTAACGACAACACTAATGCTTTGGAGAAGCAGATTCATGTTTTACATCCTTTCTTAATTTTGACAAGATTTCCGCTGTAAATCCTGTAAAAATCATGACAACAATTGTACTTAAAATGATAATGAGAAAAATCTTAACTCCTTCTAATCCGAGCATTTGCTTATACTTCATAACCCCTACTGCAGATGGAACAAAAAAAAGAAGCAGTTCTGCTATTAGCCAATTCGCTCCTAAGTCAACCCACTCCACCCTAATGATTTTACTTTGAAGTAAAACAAATAATATAACGAGACCAATAATACTCCCCGGAATTGATATATGAAAAGAAGTGGCAATAAAATTACCTATCATAAATAAAACGTAAAGGAAACAGATTTGTATAATTCTCTTAATCCATATCATCATATTATGTCCTCCCATTTAAGCTTACTTTTAAAAAGAGCAGTCTACAATTGGACCGCTACTTGCTAAAAATTGTTCATTTTATAAGCAATCGACGATGACCTCAACATACTACATTGATGCTACCCTATACGATCCAAGTCAGTGCCCGTGAGGAAAAAGAAATATAAACATGAACATTATTTAACATGTAAGCTTAAACGTTGTCTTCACCCCCATATATACAATTTCATTGCAACAACCAATGCTTTATAAAAAATGTAATGACACATATTGTTAACAATTTTATTCGGTACATATACTTTACTTCAATTTTTATAAAACGTAAAATACATATAATTTATAGCTCCTATAACTTATAGGAATGAAAGTGGTATCATCTCATTAAGATAAAGTTATATATTCAATAAACGTCTTAGCTGCATTTGAAACATATTTTTCTTTTTTTAAAATAATTCCTAAGTTCCAAGGAATAATCGGATCTTTAATAGGAATTGCCTTCACAGTATTAGGATTCGCCTTTTTTGTAATTGATTTTGGAAAAAATGTAACGCCAAGATCTTGTTCTACCATCTCGCTTATAAAATCCCATTGGGAACTTTCATACGATACATTAGGCTGAAAACCGGCATTTTGGCATTCCTGTATAATCCGATCATGCAATGTAAAATCTTCAGTAAATAAAATAAACGGCTCATCTTTTACATCTAAAATGGAAACTTCCTCTTTAGCGGCTAATCGATGTGATGTATGTACAAATAGCATCAATTCCTCCGTAGCAAAAGGAATAATATTAAAATCGTTATCTTCTTCAGGCAGCATGATAATGCCAAAATCAAGCTCGCCCTCTTTTACTAATTGCTTCACCCGTTTTGCACCATGCTCAATCAATTGAATTTTTACATTAGGATATAATGTTTGAAATCCTTTAATGATCTTAGGGAAAAATACAGTTCCAATAAGTGGTGGGAGGCCAAATTTAATTTTTCCCTTTTTCAAAGTCGTCATATCTTGTAAAAGAGCATGTAAATCATTAAACGCATGTACTACTTTTTGGCTTTGAGAAAATACTATTTCCCCAGCATCTGTTAATTCAATATGCTTCGACCGTCTATCAATCAGTTCGATTTCTAATTCTTCTTCCAAACTTTTCACCATTTTGCTTAATGCCGGCTGTGATATATGTAAAGTATTAGCAGCTTTTGTAAAACTTTTTTGCTTTGCAACTTCAATAAAGTAAAGCAATTGACGAATGTCCATTTGATCTATCTCCAATAAATGAATTTATTTCCTTTATCTAGGATATTAATGGATGAACACTTACAATATCAAATCATCACAATTAAATTTAGAAAAAAAGAGAGTTCTTTCATAAATTATTCGGAGGAAATAAGAAGTAAACATGATTTTAGCGATGCATGGATGAAAGTTGCCACCAAAACGAATATAGCAAACTTTCAATATAGTAGATTCAATAATGCACAGATTGCCGTGCCGATAAAAGTTTTTTTCCATAAGATTATTCTGTAAGGGTGAAAAAGCATCCGTTTGTACTGCCAAGATGCTTTTTCGGGGAGAGTAATAATATTATTTCCTGTTTTTGTGTTTTTATACAGTTTCAAACATGATTAACAAATAGATTCACCTTCAAAAGTATAGAATATGTCAAAAATGCTAAAGAGACAGTTTTTTTAAAATTGTTTATTTTTTTCTTTACACTGTCGAATCATGATGTTAGAATAACGTCAACAGGGAATTATCGAAATAAACATCCTATTCTCAAAAATACAAAACAAGTAATGATGAAGAAGGTGTATAGATAAAGTTTCAGAGAGTCGGTGTTCGCTGCAAACCGATACTTCATCTATACAAACCTAGCGCTTCTGAACTGGTCAGCTGAAATAACAGTAGGTTGCCCCGGCATCGCCGTTATCTAGTCGAGACTATTTAAAAGTAGTAAACGAGGGTGGTACCACGGTTAATAACGTCCCTCATAGCAATATGTATTTGCTATGAGGGGCGTTTTATTTTTATGGACGGCATTATAACCCGTTCTATACATTCTATTTTTTCAAAAGTGAAAGGATGAACAAAATGCTATTTTGTAAAGATTCTTTATTTACACCTGGTCCAACACCAATTCCAGAACGAGTTCAAAAAGCTATGAGTCAGCCGATGGTAGCCCATCGCAGCAAAGTTTTCTCTAAAAATCTTGAAGAGGTTGCGACAAGACTTCAGCCTGTTTTTGGTACAAAGGAGCCTGTTATTATTGTAGCGGGCAGTGGAACTTCTGCTTTAGAAAGCGCAGTGTGCAATGTTATTAACGAAGGTGATCATGTAGTCGTTGTTGTCACAGGAGTTTTTGGCGAACGATTCGCTTCAATTTGTGAAGCATATGGCGCTGAAGTCCACCGTTTAAACATAACATGGGGAAAAACTTGCCAACCTGAAGAGCTAGAAGACTATTTAAAAACAGTAAATCAGCCGATTAAAGCTGTATTTGCTACTTATTGTGAAACTTCAACAGCTGTCTTAAATCCTATTAAGGAACTTGGCGAAGTGACAAAACGCATAAGTGATGCTCTATTTATCGTCGACGGTGTTAGCTGTATTGGCGGTGTCCCTGTGAATATGGAAGAATATCAAATTGATATTCTAGTCTCTGGTTCACAAAAGGCATTAATGCTTCCACCAGGCCTTGCTTTCATTGCAGTTAATCAACGCGGTAAAGAGGCGATTAAAAATGGAACATCCAAACGCTTCTATCTTGATTTAAATCGTTATATTCAATCTTATGATGAACAAACAACAACACCATTCACTCCGCCTGTTTCCCTTATTTACGGTGCGAATGAAGTTTGTCAAATGATTGAAGAAGAAGGATTTGAGCAAGTGATCAAACGTCATGCAGTAATGAGAGATATGACTCGTGCTGGCGTTCAAGCATTAGAACTTCCACTATTTGTCGAAAAAGATGCCGATGCTTCCCCTACTGTTACATCAATTAGACCTGAAGATGGGCAAGCAAACGCCATTAAAAATTATTTACAAGAACATTTCTCAATGACAATTGCAAGCGGTCAAAAACAGTTAAAAGGTGAAATCTTTAGAATCGGGCATATGGGATATTGCACACCATTTGATGTTATTCAATATTTAACAGCACTTGAATTTGCTGTAAATGCTTTATACGAAAAAGATGTGTTTGGTCTAGCTGTTAAAACCGCACAGGAGGTATGGAAAAAACATGTATAAAGTGCTCGTTACCGACAATGTAAATGACGAAGGACTTACGAAATTATATGAGCATGAACATTTTACTGTCGATAAAAATACGGAGCTACCACCTAAGGAAATAAAAGAAATCATTCATCAATACGATGCCTTGATTGTAAGGAACCAAACGAAAGTAACAAAAGAAATCATTGAACATGCTGCAAATTTAAAAGTAATTGCCCGTGCTGGAGTAGGCGTTGATAATATTGACGTTGATGCGGCAACACGAAAAGGTATCATTGTTGTCAATTCTCCAGGAGGAAATACAATTTCAGCAACTGAACATACTTTAGCAATGATGCTGTCACTTTCAAGAAATATTCCACAGGCCCATCAGTCAACAACAAATGGTCTTTGGGAACGTGACAAATTTAAGGGCGTAGAGCTTTACCAAAAAACATTAGGCGTCATCGGAATGGGAAAAATCGGAACCGAGGTTGCAAAACGGGCTCAAGCTTTTAAAATGACTATTTTAGGATATGATCCATACTTAACAGAAGAACGCGCCAGCAAATTAGGCATTAAAAAAGCAACATTAAATGAAATCGCTGCAGCCTCTGATTTTATTACTGTTCATACACCATTAATTAAAGATACAAAACATCTTATTAATGAAGCATTTTTAGCAAAAACAAAAAAAAGTGTTCGCCTCGTGAATTGTGCACGCGGTGGTTTAATCGATGAACACGCCCTACTTGCTGCTTTACATTCGGGACACGTGGCAGGCGCTGCACTTGATGTATTTGAAAATGAGCCAAAAATTACCGAAGGCTTATTAAAACAAGCAAATGTCATTGTAACTCCCCATCTAGGTGCGTCAACACAAGAAGCTCAAATACGAGTAGCGATCGATGTTAGTGAAGAAATCATCAATATTTTTGAATCTCAATCGATTCGTAATGCGATTAACATGCCGCAAACAAGCGGGGAAGTTCAAGGACGTATGGAGCCTTATTTAATGCTCGGTGAACAAGTGGCACAGATCGGTATCCAATTATTAAACGATGCACCTGAAAAAATTGACATCACCTATGCTGGGGAATTAATAGAAGAGGACACAAGTTTATTAACAAGAACTATTATAAAAGGCATTTTAACTTACCATCTTGGCGAGAGCGTAAACTTAGTAAACGCCATTCATTTATTGAAGGAACAAGGTTTAACTTACAATATTCAAAAGAATGCTAAAAACAAAGGATTCTCAAACTATTTAGAGCTTACATTGCATAAACATAGCAAAGAAATCAAAGTCGGTGCTGCCATCATTAATGGTTTCGGTGCCCGCATTGTTAAATTAAACGAATATCGTATTGATGTTCGCCCTGAGCAGCATTTACTATATATTAAACACCAAGATATTCCTGGGATGATTGGTCAAGTAGGTTCCATTTTAGGGAAAAATGATACGAATATCGGTACAATGCAAGTGGGAAGGAAAGAAATTGGTGGCGAGGCCATCATGGTTCTTACACTTGATAAAAAAATCGAGCAAAATGTTGCTGACAACATTAAATCATTGATTGGAATGAAAGATATCCAAACATTAGAATTAACAACGGGTTATAACTTTCAGGACTCCCCCTTTATTGAAGTATAGTCAATAATCGTTTATCGAACTCATATTCATAATTGATAGAGAAAAGCATTCGAGCATTGTATCGAATGCTTTTTTATATATGGACGGTGATTTCCGCAGGCGGCCCGTAAGCATCCTTATTTAAGATGAAACGAAAGTAAAAAGAGCAATGATGATAGAATGTTCAGCAGTAAAAAAAAGACTAATAATCATCTGGATAGAAGCGTTAGCCCCTTGATCCTAATGATTATTAGTCCCCTTAAACTAAAATATGCTATTGTACTTCCATTTGTAAATCTCCTCTTTTTGCCCAACCAAGTAGTTTAATAAAATGATAGATTCCTAAAGTAATGATGATTGGCAGCACAACTCCAGTTGCAATGTATATAAGTAATCCCGTTAATCCTTGATTTGCAACAATATTAAGTGGCGCAATTAAAGAATTAAGGCCGAGTCCTGCAAGTTCATACGAAACTTTAAAATGGAAAGCCATCGTTGCGATTGGCGCACAAATAATAGACGAAATAAATGGCGGAATCACAAGTCGCGGATTTTTCACTAAATTAGGAAACTGTACCTTTGGTGTAATAAGTGATTGTGCAATATTTGCACCGAGGTCATTTTGTTTAAACGACATCGCTGTAAACCCAACGAATTGGACAGTACATCCAATTAATGCAGCTGCGCTCGAAACAGGATCAAGTTGCAGTGCAATTGCAAGTGCAGCAGATGAAGCGGGTGTCATTAACAAAATGCTCCAAACAAGGGAAACAACCATTGATCCCAGTAATGGACTGCCATCTACAGAAGCTGTAATTTGTCCGCTAATCCATTGCAGCAATGGTGTTGTTACTGCTGCTAGCCCAACACCTGCAACTCCTCCAACAAGGACAGCAGCAAATGGAATTGCCATCATATCTAATTTTGTCCGACCAGCAACACGTTTTCCTACCCATGTTGCCACAAGAGCCGCTAACACAGCACTGACTGGTTGTCCAGTAACAAGGGTAATGAGCCCATCAGATGTTTGATGAATGGCATTTCCTCCAATTGCACTGCAGGCCATTGCACTAAAAATGATTAATGTATTTCCTCCTAGCTGATAAGCAATCCCTGCTCCGATTGCGGGGGCAAGCAATGATTTTGTTGCAGCTCCAATCGTTAGAAAACCAGCCCATCCTAAAAACTTGCCAAACGTCTCAAATAATAGACCAATCCCCAAAGTCACCAATACTGCATTCGATGCACCGATCGATGCTTTATACATACGTTCAATAAGGTAATCCTTCGTTGCCTGTTTCATTATGAATTCCCCTCTTTTTTGTAAAATATTTAAATTTTCTGTCTTTTATACTTAAATAAAAAACGATAATAATATAAAAGTGCTTTTATCTGCTCATACAATCCAAATGTGGACCATTTTTCCCATTTTCTTGAACTCCTTTTTGTTGATGTTGTAATATTACAATAATATTCAGATAAAGTCAATAATTTATTTTATTCTAATTTATCATTCTTTTATAGAGGCATTTATTATTTAACAATAACAACCATGTGATAAAACCTAACATTATTTTTATCAATTCAATGATTGATGTTAGATTCTCTTTAAATAATAAAAATGCATAAGCCCTGTTCAATATGGGCCTATGCGAATATAGTAATTGACCAATATTAATACATTAAATGATTGTTTGTACATCTAATACAGAATCTAATATATAATCTGCACCATGCTCTTCAAATTCCGCTCTTGCTTCCTGACCTGATAATCCTGTTAGAATACCAGCAAAAAGACAGCCCATCTTTTGCGCCGCTAATAAATCTGCTAAAGAATCTCCAACGATTAATATGTCTTTCCCATTTTTAAGTGGAAGCTCTGTATGAACAATTTCTTGAGCCGATGTTTCAGTCCCTTTTAAAGACAATAAATATGTAAAAGGATTTGGCTTTGCTAATGGCAGATCACTTTGAAGCTCTGTTTCAGCCTTTAGTACTTCGTCCGCTGTAGCAATATGATTCTCTTGGAAAAATTCTAACCATCCTAAAGCTTTAAAAGGTCCAAATGTTTCTAACTGAGGTCTGCCTGTCCCAACCCCAAGTGCAATTCCTTTTGATCTGATATTTGAGAATAACGCTTTAATTTCTTCTGGTTTTGCTAAAGGAATTTCCTCCTCCAGAAAACCTTTTTTTCCCGGCTGAACAGATGGTTTCCCAGTAGAAGATAAAATATATTTATCGCCGACATACCATTCTTGTGAGGCATGTTCACCAACCGACCATAATGCACCTTTTCTACTAAAAATATCTGTTTTAACGCCTAATTTGTCAAATACAATGTTATCTAATACTTTTAATAATCCCTGCTTCGTTTCTGTTGTATGTTTAAAATCTTCAAGGAACATTGTGAAATCCAATGTTAATTCATACTTTGAAAAAACGGCTTTCATTTCTGCAATCGTATCATAATTGATTTCAGCAGTTAACCATTTTTCAATTTGATCCGCTTCATCCTCTTTAATTTGAGTTAAAAGATGGATAAGCTGATCGCTTAATGTTAAATAAATCATATCCCAATTTGCATTTAATCCTCTAGACTTCAGAAGTTTAAGTACTTCATCTTGAACGAAAACTTGCTCCCTAATTCTATTAATTTCCTCATCACGATAGACTGTCTTGAATTGATCAGGAGCCAACCCTAAATAATGATCACTATGTATAATTTCCCAAACAGTTAATCCAGAAGCATCAAAATATCTTTCTTCACTTAATAAAACACCATCAACATCAAATAATATTGTTTTAACCATTTTTTCACCCCTTTACTCTATTAGTGTATCAAAATACGCCTTCAAAATCATTGATTTTTTCGAGTGTTCAGCTAATTAATAAAGGGCCGGACATCACACCGCCATATACAAGAATCTCCTTATATATGTATAATGTGATGCCAGGTCCTTTTAAGTGCTTATAATGAAACGATTTTTCGCTTAGCCTTTTCTGACATTGCTAACCTTTTAAAATATGGAATTTTTTCAATGTCTGCATTACCTCCACTGACGATCACGCCAACGTGTTTACCAGCTACATTTACTTTTCCGCTTAAAATTGCCGCAAAGGCTGCAGCACCTGCACCTTCCACAAACATTTTCTCCCGTTCGAGCATGAGGATAATTGCTGAGGCAATTTCTTCATCACTAACAGTAACAATCTCATCAACATAATGGTTGATGAGTGGAAATGTGAGTCTCCCACTTTCCTTCACGAGAATACCATCCGCTATCCCTGTTACATTATCCAATCTATGATTACCAAGCCCCTTAAATCGATTATAAGTAGCAGGAGCACCTGTTGATTGGACACCAACGACTTTAATAGTCGGGGCGAAATTTTTCACTAAACTAGCAACACCAGCAATGAGTCCGCCACCACCAATAGGTACAACGATTGTATTCAGATCTGAACATTGCTGAATCATTTCTAATGCAATTGTTCCCTGACCTGCCATCACTTCATAATCATCATACGGATGAATAAATGTTGCCCCACTGATCTTTTGATCTTCAATTGCTGCCTCATATGCTTCCTGGAATGATTCACCAGTTAATACGACTTCTGCCCCGTACGCCTTTGTCGCAATTACTTTTGCCATTGGCGTTTTTTCCGGCATATAAATTTTTGATTTAATGCCTTGCTTAGTGGCCGAAAAAGCAACGCCTTGAGCGTGATTCCCAGCTGATGCCGCAATAACACCGTTTCGTTTAGCATACTTAGATAGATTCGTTATCTTATTTAACGCTCCTCTAATTTTAAACGATCCTGTCCGCTGCAAATTTTCCATTTTAAAATACAACTGAGCCCCTGCCATATCATTGAAAGTACTTGATTGATTTAAAGGGGTTCTATGAATAATTGGTAATAAGTTTTCAAATGCACTTATAACGTCTTTAGTTTGTAAGTAATCCCCACGTTCCGTCACACTCCTAATGTTGTGGTTTTTTCATATTCCGCGATCTTTTCTTCATGCATCAATGTTAACCCAATCTCATCTAGACCTTCTAATAGCATATTTTTTTGATATGGATCTACTTGAAATTCTATGCGAAATTGTTCACTAAATATGACTTCATTCTCAAGATCGACCGTTAAATATAAAGAATGTTTACTTGCTTCCTCTATTAAACTATACACTTCTTTTTCCGGTAAAACAATTGCTAATATTCCGTTTTTCAGACAATTGTTAAAAAATATATCTGCGAAGCTAGGTGCAATAATAACTTTAAATCCATAGTCTAAAAGTGCCCATGGTGCATGTTCTCTCGAGGAACCACATCCGAAGTTATCACCTGCAACGAGAATTGAAGTGCCTTCATATTTAGGATGATTTAATTCAAAGTCGTCTTTCTTCACACCATTTTCATCAAATCTCCAGTTGTAAAAAAGACATTCTCCAAATCCTTTTCTTTCAATTCTTTTCAAAAACTGCTTCGGTATAATTTGATCTGTATCAACATTTGTACGATTTAGAGGAAATACTAACCCTGTATGTTTCTTGAACGCTTCCATCTATTAACCTCCTTGAAACGAAATGTACCGATTGAGGAGCACATGAACATATATCTTTTTAATGATGAGATAAAACTGAATCAAGTTTCCGAACGTCTACAAACTTCCCATAAATAGCAGCAGCTGCTGCCATGATCGGACTGACTAAATGGGTACGTGATCCAGTCCCTTGGCGACCTTCGAAATTCCGATTCGATGTAGAGGCACATCTCTCTCCAGCAGGTACAATATCATCATTCATAGCAAGGCACATACTGCAGCCGGCTTCCCGCCATTCAAATCCTGCTTCCGTGAAAATTTTATCTAAGCCTTCTTCTTCAGCCTGTGCTTTTACACTTTGTGATCCTGGAACAATTAATGCTCTTACACCATCATGTACATGCTTTCCTTTCACAACTTCGGCTGCTGCTCTTAAATCGGCAATCCGTGAATTCGTACATGATCCAATAAAAACATGTTGAATTTCGATATCACTAATCGGCTGTCCGGCTTCTAATCCCATATAATGTAATGCCTTTTCAACCGCTTGTTTTTTATTTTCATCCTCAATATTTGCCGGAACTGGCAACGTGCTATTAATTGGCAGGCACATAGATGGATTAGTTCCCCATGTCACTTGCGGCTCAATTTCACTAGCATCTAATTCAAGTGTACGGTCATATTCTGCCCCTTCATCACTTGCTAATGAAAGCCAATAGGCTGCCTTTTTCTCAAACTCTTCACCTTTCGGAACATATTTTCTTCCACGAAGATAAGATATTGTCGTTTCATCTGGGCTAATCAAACCTGCCCTCGCTCCAGCTTCAATAGACATGTTACAAACGGTCATTCTTTCTTCCATTGATAAGTGACGGATTGCTTCCCCAGTATACTCAACAATATGGCCAGTTCCGACGCCAATACCATATTTCCCAATAATAGCTAAAATTAAATCTTTAGCAGTTACACCGTAACCAAGCTTCCCATTAATTTTTATTTGCATCGTTTTTGGTCTTTTTTGCCAAAGTGTTTGAGTAGCAAGAACGTGTTCAACCTCACTTGTGCCGATGCCAAATGCAATCGCGCCAAATGCTCCGTGTGTCGACGTATGACTATCCCCACAAACAATCGTTTTACCAGGTTGCGTTAAACCGAGTTCTGGACCAATAACATGTACGATCCCTTGATCAGGATGATGAATACCTGCAAGCGGTACTCCAAAATATTCGCAATTCTTTTCTAACGTTGACATCTGTTTTTTAGAAACTGGATCAGAAGAGATTCGATCTTTCGTCGTCGCAACATTATGATCCACCGTTGCGAACGTTAAATCTGGTCTTCGTACCTTGCGCTGATTCATTCTTAAACCTTCGAATGCTTGCGGTGATGTAACTTCATGAACTAGATGAAGATCAATATAAAGCAAATCGGGTTTTCCCTCTTCATGAAGAACTAAATGCTGATCCCATATTTTATCAATAATTGTTTGCGGCTTCATCTAATCACTCCAATCTTGATTACTGATAAGTTTTCGCTAATCCATTTATTGCATGATTTTCACGGATCTTTTCAACTACTTTTTCAGTCATTTGTGACGTACTTAAAATGTTCCCATTTGGAATTTGTAAATCTCCAGTACAATATCCATCTTTTAAAATGTCATCAACCGATGTTTCAATAAGCTTTGCTTCTATTTCAAGTCCAAAAGAATAACGCAGCATCATTGCAGCAGATAAAATCGTACCGAGTGGATTTGCTTTTCCTTGTCCTGCAATATCTGGGGCTGAGCCATGAACAGGTTCATACATTCCAAAAGCGTCAGCCCGTAAGCTTGCTGAAGGCAGCATGCCTAATGATCCTGTAATGATGGAAGCTTCATCGCTTAAAATATCCCCAAACAAGTTTTCTGTTACAATGACATCAAATTGTTCTGGCTTCGTAATTAACTGCATCGCTGTTGAATCGACAAGCATATGCTGGACATCAACATCTTGATATTTGGATGCCATTTGATCCACAATTTCTCTCCACATGCGGCTTGATTCTAACACATTTGCTTTATCAACTGATGTCAATTTCTTTCTCCGTAATCTAGCCAATTGAAATGCCTTTTCTACAATTCTTTCAATCTCAGCTTTTGAATACTGTAACGTATCAACGACTTCTTCGTTGAATTGTCCGCGCCTTTCGCTCGGTCTTCCAAAATATAGACCGCCTGTTAATTCTCGAACAATTAATAAATCAACATTTCCTATCACCTCTTGTTTCAAAGGTGATGCAGAAATTAACGGTTCGTATGTTTTAACTGGTCGCAAATTAGCAAATAGGCCCATTTCTTTACGAAGGCCTAGCAATCCTTTTTCAGGGCGCAATTCAGGTTTATTATGATCCCATTTAGGTCCACCGACAGCGCCAAGAAGAATCGCATCACTTTCAGCACATTTTTGCAATGTTGCAGTTGGAAGTGGAGATCCTTCTAGATCGATAGCAATCCCGCCAATGAGCGCTTCAACAAATTCAAATTGATGACCGAAGTGATCGAATACAGCTTTTAGCACTTTGACAGCTCCATCCATTACTTCAGGACCGATACCATCACCTGGTAAAACGGTAATTTTTTTTGCCATCTGTTTCCCTCCTTTGTATAGAAAAAATGATCAACGAATCTATTAAACATTTACTTTATTTAATACATTTTCTTTTGTTCCAATAGCACGGTTAATCGCATTTAAAAATGCTTTCGCGGAGGCTTCTAAAACATCTTGTGCAGAACCACGTCCGCCCGATTCAATATCCTCATATTTTACTTTTACGTATGCATCTGCAAGTGCATCTTTACCGGATCCAACTGATTGAAGCTTGTAGTCAATTAATTTCACTTCACCTTCAACCATTTTTCCTAATGTTTGATAGATTGCTTCTACACTGCCCGAACCAGTACCAGCCTCTTGGATATGCTCGTTTTCTGGAGTAGTAATTTTAACGGTTGCAGTTGGAATGTTGGTCGTTCCGTATTGAACTTGCACACTTTCAAGCTCATATTTTCTTACATTTTCTGGATCTGTTTGCTTATCAGTAAGAATCGCGAATAAATCATCGTCTGTAATTTCTTTTTTGCGGTCAGTTAATTCTTTAAAGGCTTGAAACGCCTCATTTAATTTCTCTTGTTCAAGATCAAATCCTAATTCGATTGCTCGTTCTTTAAAGGCGTGACGACCAGAATGCTTTCCTAACACAAGACGGTTGCTCGAAAATCCAACTAATTCAGGGGTAATGATTTCATAAGTTGAAGCTTCTTTTAAGACACCATCTTGATGTATACCTGACTCATGTGCAAATGCATTAGCACCAACGATTGCCTTATTCCCAGGAACTACCATACCTGTTAACTTGCTAATTAGCTGGCTCGTTCGCTTAATCTCATCCAGTTTCAATCTCGTTGTTGCTTGGTAATAATCTTCCCGAATATGAAGGGCGACGGCAACTTCTTCAAGAGCCACATTCCCGGCACGTTCACCAATTCCGTTAATACAGCCTTCAACTTGAAGAACACCATGCTCAATTGCTGATAATGTATTCGCTGTTGCCATCCCAAGATCATCATGACAATGTGCGGAAAGAATAGCTTGATCAATATTAGGGACTTTTGACTGAATGTACTCAAATAGCTCCCCGTACTCTTTCGGAGTAATGTAGCCAACAGTATCTGGCAAATTAATAACAGATGCGCCTGCTTTTATCACTTCCGTAACGATTTTAACGAGAAAATCACGATCCGAGCGGCATGCATCTTCAGCCGACCATTGCACAATTGGAAATTTTTGTTTGGCATATTTTACAGATTCAACGGCATTTTTCAAGACTTCATCTGGAGACTTTCTAAGTTTGTATTTCATATGAATGGGTGATGTAGCTAAAAAGATATGAATTCTTGGCTCTTCCGAATGCTTTAAAGCTTCCCAAGCTGAATCAATATCACGAGTGATAGATCTTGCTAGCCCTGTAACAGAACTGTTTTTAATGGTTTTAGCAATTGCTTCTACCGCCTGAAAATCCCCTTGGGATGAGGCAGGAAATCCTGCCTCAATTACATCTACACCAAGTCTTTCAAGTTGCTTTGCAATCTCAATTTTTTCAACAATGTTAAGATTAACCCCTGCCGATTGCTCCCCATCTCTTAACGTCGTGTCAAAAATATTAACCTTTCGCATTCGCAACCACTTCCTTTTGTTTTTGTTGGCTTTTCACAAAAGGCATTAATTCTCGTAACTCTTCACCAACTACTTCAATTGGATGTTTTCTTTCACGAGCATTAATGGCATTAAACATTGGACGATTTGCTTGATTTTCCAAAATCCAACTCTTTGCAAATTTACCTTCTTGAATATCTGCCAACACTTCACCCATACGTTGTTTCGTTTCTTCATTCACTACTCTAGGTCCAGAAACAAAATCTCCCCATTGTGCCGTATCGGAGATTGAATAACGCATGTTTTTCAATCCTCCTTCGTAAATTAAGTCCACGATTAATTTCATTTCGTGCAAACATTCAAAATAGGCAACTTCAGGTTGATAACCTGCTTCTGTTAATGTTTCAAACCCAGCTTTTATTAATGATGTTAGACCACCACATAGGACAGCCTGTTCTCCGAATAGATCTGTTTCTGTTTCTTCTTGGAATGTTGTTTCAAGAACACCCGCTCTAGCAGCTCCAATTGCTTTTGCATAGGCAAATGCTAAGTCTTTCGCTTCCCCCGATACATCTTGATAGACAGCGATAAGTGCAGGTACACCAGCACCTTCTACAAATGTTCTTCTTACTAAATGTCCTGGTCCTTTTGGCGCAACCATAAATACATCAACATCTGCTGGTGGAATAATTTGTGTAAAGTGAATGTTAAAACCATGTGCAAATACAAGGGCTTTTCCCGCACGTAGACCTGGTTCAATTTCTTCTTTATATACTTTCGTTTGTAGTTCATCTGGGAGAAGAATCATAATAACATCGGCTTCTTCACTAGCTGCTTTTACAGATTTAACTTCAAAGCCATCTTCAACTGCTTGTTTCCAAGACCTTCCTTCGCGAAGTCCAATTACAACATTAAAACCATTATCACGAAGATTTTGCGCATGAGCATGACCTTGAGAACCGTAGCCAACTACTGCGATTTTTTTGCCTCTTAATACTTCTTCTTGAATATTTTGATCATAGTATACTTTTGCCATTGTTCATCTTCTCCTTTTTGATTAAAAATTTAAAATATTTATTTTAGTAATGAATAAGAACTAAGGTCTGTTACTTGTTTTTGGGAGCCTCTTAGGAAGGCCGTCAGCCCCGTTCTTACCATTTCTTTAATACCATAAGGTTTTAATAGATCAATTAGCGCTTCTACTTTTTCACTATCACCTGTGACTTGAATTGTGACACTATCACGGCTTACATCAATAATAGATGCCCGGAAAGGTTCAACAATCCCACCAATTTCACTGCGTGTTTGCGCTGTGCTTAACACTTTAACAAGCGCTAATTCACGGGCAACAATCGCCTGATCTGTCACATCTTGCACCTTGATCACGTCAATTAATTTGTTCAGCTGTTTTGTCAACTGTTCTGCTTGCGCATCATCATCGACATTTACTACAAATGTCATTCTTGAGATACCGTCATTTTCTGTATGACCAACAGTAATACTCTCAATATTAAATTTTCTCTTTGCTAAAACACCTGTGATTTTATTTAGGACACCACTCTGATTTAACACCGTTGCGATAACAATTCTTTTCATGGCTTCACCCCCATCATTTCATGGAGACCTTTTCCAGGCGCAACCATTGGATTAACCAATTCCAGCCTCTTCACACAACAATCAATTAAAACGGGCTCGTCATCTAAGAGCATGGTAGAAAAGGCGTCTTCCAATTGCTGCTCATTCGTCACTTTTATCCCTCTAATACCATAACTTTCAGCTAATTTAACAAAATCTGGCTGAACTTGAATATCGGAATAAGAATACCGTTCCTTATAGAAAGTTTCTTGCCATTGCCGTACCATTCCTAAATATTGATTATTTACAATTACGATTTTAACTGGAATATTTAATTCCCTAACAACTGCTAATTCTTGCAAAGTCATTTGAAAACCGCCATCTCCGACAACAGCAATAACTTTTTTATCCGGTCTTGCTAACTGTGCGCCAATTGCTGCCGGAAATCCAAAGCCCATCGTTCCTAAACCACCGGAAGTAATCCAGTTATGAGGCTTTTCAAATCCGTAAAATTGTGCAGTCCACATTTGATGCTGCCCTACATCCGTCGCAACAATTGCATCCCCATCTGTATAATGATGAATTCTTGTAATAACATGCTGCGGAGAAAGCTCTTCATCATCTCTATCGAACCAAAGAGGATATTTTTCAGCATCTTCCTGCAGTTTTTGAATCCATTCTTCAGTACCAGCAGTTACAATGTTTCCTTCACAAATTTTGAGCAATGCTTCTCTCGCATCGGACACAATTGGAATATCTGTTTTCACGTTTTTACCGATTTCTGCAGGATCAATATCGATATGGACAACTTTTGCATTCGGTGCAAAATACTTTAGATTACCTGTTAAACGATCATCAAAACGGGCACCGATATTAATTAAAAGATCACTCTCACATATTGCTGTATTTGCTACAAAAGTTCCATGCATTCCAGCCATTCCTAAAAACAAAGAATGATTCGCTGGAAAGCTGCCTAATCCCAGCAGCGTATTAATAACTGGAATTCTCCCTCTTTCTGCAAACTGTACTAGTAATTCAGAAGCCTTTGCATGCAATACACCTGCCCCAGCTAAAATCACTGGTTTAGTAGAATAGGAAATGGCCTCCATTAATTTTTTAATTTGCAATGGATTTGGAGATACATTTGGCTGATAGCCTGGCAAATGTACTTCAACACTTTCAGGTAACTCAATCTTTTGTGCTGAAATATTTTTCGGAACATCAATTACTACCGGACCAGGCCTTCCTGAAGATGCTATATGAAATGCCTCTTTAACAATTCTCGGAAGATCCTGCAAATCTCTAACTTGATAGTTATGCTTCGTAATAGGTGATGTCATTCCAATTACATCTGCCTCTTGAAAAGCATCGCTCCCAATTACGGCACTTGCAACTTGACCTGTAATGACAACTAGTGGAAGTGAATCCATCATTGCATCTGTAATACCTGTAATAAGATTCGTTGCACCTGGACCTGAAGTAGCAATGACTACACCTGGTTTTCCAGTCACACGTGCATAACCTTCTGCCGCATGAATGGCTCCCTGTTCATGCCGAGTTAATACATGTTTAATTGGTTTATCATATAGTGCATCATAAATTGGTAAGACAGCACCACCCGGATAACCAAATAACACATCCACATTCTCATTCATTAGTAATTGAACGAGCGCATCTGCACCATTTAACTCGACTGTTTTTACATTTCCATCCATTCTTGCTTTAGCGCACACGTTTTTCCCTCCTGCTTTTTTATTGATATATGATAAAGGGATATACCCTAATCAAAACAAAAAGCCTTTTTATCCCTATGCATGGTAAAATAGAAGTCTACCATTTTTGTAGGGATGAAAAGGCATCTTTTCATGGTACCACCCAACTTCATGACACTCTTACAAGTGTCACCTCATGCAACATTTCAACGAATGTCGCTTTTTGTAACAAGTCTTTGTAGAAGACTCGACTTATCCTACTAGATGGATCGTTCAGATAAGCACTCAGAGGCGATGTCATGATAAGGGGTATTATCGGTTTCCAGCATCCCCGACTCTCTATAAATACCTGATCAAATCACTTTATCCTCGTCAACGATTTGTTCTGTAATTGAATTTTCATAACTCCACCCGTATTGGCGCTTGATACAAGAGCAGCATATCTTGCCAGCCAGCCACTTGTAATCTTAGGCTCTGGTGGAATCCAATTTCTTTTTCTATTTTCTAACTCCTCATCTGTTACAAGAAGTTGAATACTTCTATTCACTAAGTCTATGAAAATTTTATCTCCATTTTGCACTAATGCGATTGGTCCACCTTCTGCTGCTTCCGGTGAAATATGACCAATACTGATCCCACGCGTTGCACCAGAAAATCTTCCATCTGTAATGAGGGCAACACTTTTCCCTAATCCTCTCCCCATAATAGAGGATGTCGGTGCAAGCATCTCTGGCATCCCTGGCCCGCCTTTTGGGCCTTCATAGCGAATGACAACTACATGCCCTTCTCTTACTAGCCCGTTGTCTATCCCTGCTTGCGCCTCTTCCTGAGATTCAAATACAATTGCTTCTCCGGTAAAAGTTTTAATTGATGGATCAACTGCCCCTACTTTAATTACTGCACCATCCGGAGCGATATTTCCAAACAAGATGGACAATCCACCGACAGGGCTATAAGGATTATCCTTTGGTCTGATTACTTGAGAATTTAAAATTTCAGCGTCTTTTACATTCTCATAAATGCTTTTTCCTGTCACAGTAATTCTGTCAGGATGCAATGCACCTTCTACCTTACAAAGTTCTCTAACAATAGCACTTATTCCACCAGCAAGATGAACATCATGCATTGAATAATCTGAAGCCGGCATGATTTTCGCTAAATAAGGAACTCGTTTTGCTACTTCATTAATACGTTGTAAATCATAATTAATGCCTGCTTCATTTGCGATGGCTAATGTATGTAGGACAGTATTCGTTGAGCCGCCCATCGCCATATCAAGAGCAAATGCATCATCAATCGCTTCTTCTGTTACAATATCTCGCGGCCTTATATCTTTTTCAATACAATTCATTAAGTATTGAACAGCCTCTTTAATAATCCGGTGACGTTCTCCTGATGTTGCTATAATTGTCGCATTCCCTGGAGGAGTTAAACCGAGCATTTCCATCAGTGAGTTCATTGAATTGGCTGTAAACATTCCTGAACATGAACCACATGTTGGACAAGCATTGGATTCTAACATTTCCAGCTCTTCATAGCTGATTTTTCCTGATTTTGCTGCACCAACCCCTTCAAAAACAGAGGTGAGCGATAAGTTTTTACCATCCGGGGTTTTTCCTGCTTCCATTGGTCCACCAGAAACAAAAACCGCTGGGACATTCGTTCGAACAGCTGCCATTAACATTCCAGGTGTAATTTTGTCACAATTCGGAATATAAAAAACACCATCAAACCAATGAGCATTTATAACCGTTTCAGCGCTATCTGCAATTAGTTCGCGGCTCGGCAATGAATATCTCATTCCGATATGTCCCATTGCAATTCCATCATCTACACCGATCGTATTAAATTCAAAGGGAACACCGCCGGCTTCCCAAATCGCCTCTTTTACAACTTCAGCGAACTTATTTAAATGTTTATGTCCGGGAATAATATCAATATAGGAATTACACACACCGATAAATGGTTTATTGATATCTTCCGTTTTTAGACCTGCTGCATACAATAAACTGCGATGCGGTGCTCGGTCAATTCCCTTTTTAATCATGTCACTTCGCATTCCATCACTCCCATTCATTTCCTTTGGAACGACTGTTTCATAAGTGTTCATTCAACTAAAAAACTAATTGAACAAAACATTCTGCATCATCACTCAAAATTGAATTTTTTATATATTCTTTAATTGTTGTCAATCATACGACTTTTCTTATAAATGGTCAACCCTTTTTAGTGAACTTTTTTGACAATTTTGATTAGAAAGTTAATTTGAAAACGTTTCCACTTTTTCCCTACTTATATATATCTACCTTCTGAAAATGGCGAAAAATTTTTTCTGCATTAAAAAATGTTGGTATGTAAGGAATAATTTTACAAAAGAGGATGTTATAGGGGAAATTTTTTTTCAAGATACTCGCTTTCTGCTAGCGGGTGCTGAGTTCCTCAGCACTCCGTAAGTCACTTCAATCCTGCTTTCCTACAGAAGTCCCGTACTTTTCACTTCAATTAACTTCATTATCAGTCTATAATAAGAACAGCATCTTTTTTCTGCTAAAATGACATTTATTTTATTAACAGTGCTGCTCATTGATCTTAAAAACAAAAATAAGAAATCTTTGTTAAACATGTTGACAGATATTTATTCGTTTGTTAATCTTGTTTTCAGATAATACGAAACAAATTTTTCATTCAAAATTCTATGACGAGAAGAGTAAGTTAGGAACTTGTTCCACAGAGAGTTGGCGTAGTGCTGAAAGTCAATGTTCAAGTCCTTTCCGAAGATCATCTCTGAGATGCAGAGCCGAAACAACAGTAAGCTCTGACGGAATTTCCTCCGTTATAAAGGAACACGTATGATTGTACGTTGACTGAGCGCCATTACTTTTTGTAATGGAACTAGGGTGGTAACGCGAGCTAACTCGTCCCTTATTTAGGGGCGAGTTTTTTATTTTTTACTACGAAGGAGAGACATGGCGTGAAAAAAAATGATTTGTTATTTATAGGGTTTATGCTATTTTCTATGTTTTTTGGGGCAGGCAATTTAATTTTTCCACCTTTTCTAGGTATTCAATCCGGAACTTCATACTGGACTGCTATTCTAGGTTTTATCGTAACAGGGGTTGGATTACCAGTAATCGTAATAGCAGCTGTTTCGATCGTAGATGGAGGAATTCAATCGATTGGTAATCGTGTCCATCCAATTTTCAGTACTATTTTTACAGTTATTGTTTATTTGTGCATCGGACCATTTCTAGCGATTCCTCGAAATGCAAATGTCGCCTATGAGATGGGAGTAAAGCCTTTTCTCCACGGTTCAGCACAACAATCGTCTTTATCATTATTTATTTTTAGTATTGTATTTTTTGCCTTAGTATTTTTAGTAAGTTTGAATCCAGATAAAATGTCTAAATATCTTGGCCGTTGGATTACACCGGTCTTACTGATCTCAATGGTTGTATTATGTGTAGTCGGAATTATAAAACTTGCTGGACATCCATCACTTGCACCTGTGGGAAATTATAAAACACATTCTTTCTTCCAAGGATTTATTGATGGCTATTCAACAATGGATGCATTAGCATCTTTAGCATTCGGAATCGTTATATTAACAGCAGTTAAACGCCGCGGTGTTAAAGATAAAAAACAATTGACTTCCTATACTTTAAAAGCCGGTGTTATAGCTGGTGCAATTCTTGCGTTGGTATATGTCTCTTTAGGATTTATCGGCGTCAAAATGGCGTCAGAAGGAACTTTCAGCAATGGAACAGATGTCCTTACTGCTACATCGACCCTTGTTCTTGGTCAAGGCGGAAAAGCATTACTAGGATTTATTTTCACACTCGCATGTTTCACTACTGTTGTCGGTTTAACGACAGCTTGCGGAGAATATTTTTCAGCATTAATTCCGAAATTTAGTTATAAAACAGTTGTTATCACTATAACAGTCATCGGGTTTATTCTTTCGAATCTCGGTTTGAATCTTATCTTGAAATTTTCAGTACCGTTTTTAGAAATGGCTTATCCTATTACAATTGTTTTAGTCGTGCTCACATTCTTCCATAAATTATTCCGCGGTTCCAAAAGAGTGTATGGTTTTGCTTTATTCTTTACAGGTATATTTTCATTATTTGAGGGACTTCAAGGATTTGGGCTTTCATTAGGTCCTGTCAAAACATTCACACAAGCACTGCCACTGGCATCTGTCGGTCTTGAATGGGTCGTACCAGCACTTGTCGGAATCGTCATTGGACTGATTTTCACAAAATGGGATCGGCATACAAATACACCTCATTCATTAAAAACAAAGGCAAGTGAACAGTCATTATAATTTCAACAAAAAGAGCCCCAATTCTCAACGTCATTGAGAATTGGGGCTCTTTTTTGTTGTTTTTCACCTAGTTTCTTCTATTATATATGACTAATCATAATTGAGATCATTTCTCAATACATTTTTTCCACACATGTATTTGTTCCTATAAAATAGAAATTCTTTGATTAGTTGCATCTAGTTCAATTTCACAACCAATTGGCATTGTGATCATAGGATGAGTATGGCAACAATCAAAATCCGCTAAAAACGGAATGTGCTGATCTTCTAATACCTCTAATAATAGTTCAAACGGTTTCCGCCCCGTATGTTGATCATCAAATAATTCATGTTTACCAAGAATAATGCCAGCAATTTTATCAAAAACTCCATTTACCTTTAGAAGGGAAAAGCTCCTTTCAATTGTTGCTGCATTTTTTAAAGAATCTTCTATAAAAAGAATATCTCCTTCTTTTATTTCGGGCATATATTCACTTCCCCAGAAAGCTTGCATTGTATTTAAATTTCCACCTATTAATCTTCCTCTAGCTACCCCATCGTGAACGGTAATCCACTTATTTTCTCTTTTTTCTTTTTCCCTCTCCTGCGTTTCCCATTTTACATATTCATCTGTCCAATAATTTGGCAGTTCAACACAGAAAGGAAAATTAGTTTCGCCAACAAGAATTTTTTCAAAATAGTGATAGGTATCTTCGACGAATGGTGTAAATTCCCCGAATGATGCGACAAGGGCAGGTCCATAAAATGTTTGAACACCTGTCTTCGCATAGATTGCTAGCAAAATAGCTGTGACATCAGAGTATCCAATGATAATTTTAGGGTCACTTTTTAATGCTTCATAGTCTATATAGGGAAGCAGAGAGTTAGAATTGCTTCCGCCAATTGTTGACATGATACAGCGCACTTCCGGATTCCTAATCAGTTCATTTAATTCCTCTACTCTTTCCTGTATACTTCCTGAACGATAATAATCATACTTTCCCGTTAATTTTCCCTCTAGTATTCTAAAACCTTTTGCTTCGATAAATTCCTTCGCCCGTTTAAATCTTTTTGGACAAGTATATGTAACAGGAGAAGAAGGGGAAAAAATACCGATTATGTCTCCCCTCTTTAAAGTTTGCATCATTCTTCATCCTTTCGTTGTTAATTGGAGACTGATTTCTGTTTCAGGGCGGGCGGCTGGTGATCCTCTTTGTTCTAATGCACTGCGGGGTCTCACAGATGCCTATCCTCCCGCAGGAGTCTACGTCTATTTCCGGAACTAATTTGTACAATGTTTGTCTTTAGCTAACCACTTTTGAGTTATGTCCCAGCCTCATCTTCATGCTATACCTCTTCTCGAGGAACCTCTACAGGATCTGCGCCAGTTTTTTTATAAATTGGTAAGATGAACAATAACCCAACAATAAAAAGAACAGCAGCAACTTCAAATATCGCAACAATTGAAAACAACTCTTTTAATGTTCCGGCAATGCTCATTGTTATTACCATTGATCCTGTGAACAATGGCGATAGTGTTCCGTTCACCCTTCCAATGAATGCCGTTTCCGTATGCTGAATAATCATTGTATTGATGCCAATTTGAATGCAAGGTAAAAAGAGTCCACTCAAGAATTGCGTAGCTAAAGTCAGCCATAAAATAGACGAAGCACCTGTTACACTCGTGCCAATGGCATTCGCCAACATGCCGATCGCCAGTAATGTTTGCGGGGGAGTCTTTTTTGAAAAAGCCATAGAAATTCCTCCACCCAATATCATACCAATTCCATTAACCATCAATAGCCATTGCAAATATTCCTTTGGCAATTCTAAACGCTCCGTCACTAAGAAAATGTTGAGAGGCTGGATTAAACCAATTCCTAATCCAGCTGCCATAAAACAAACACCTAGCAACTTTAATTCTCTTTTTGCTAAAACATATTTAATCCCACTCTTCATTTCTTGTAAAAGTGTTGTTACTTTTTCTTCTTTTTTTAGAGAATGGTCAGCTGGTATAAGCGTCAATATTGCTGCAGATAACAAAAATGCGATCCCCGTCATCATAATCGATATGTCTATACCAAATTTCTGATAAATAAAAGTACCGAGTATCGGTCCTAAAATAACAAACATGGCAAAGATCGTTTGATAAATGGACATGGCCGACTGAATTAATTCTTCTTGTAAATGCATTTTGAACAATTTCATACCCGACGGTTGCGAAAATTGCGATAGTATTGACGAAATTAAAGTAGCAAAAAATATCGCCTTCCAAGTTCCGAAAACAAGAGCAAGAATTACTGCAAAAACTGAAACAGCGCTTAAAGCATCGCACCATACCATCGTCCTTTTCGGCCGCCATCGATCTGCAAATGCCCCACCAATAAATGAAAAAATAAATATCGGCGCAAATTCTGCCACAGAGATCATCGAAACAGCAAAGGCATTTCCATTTGTTTTATCCATGACAAATAAAAGAACAGCAAAGTTTCGAATCCAAATGCCAATTTGCAAACATATAGCGGAAAGGAATATTGCCCTTACAAAGCGATTTTTTAATAATGTTGTCAAGACATTTTCCTTTTCCTGCCGCATCTTTTGATTTCTATTTTTTTCCATATAAAAAACCTCCTATCCTGCATTTTTTAGAATAAGAGGTCGTCTTGAACCGAAGGACAACATACCGAACGTACTCGTACTGTATGATCCATGATTTTTATAAAAATACAGACTAATCCTATTCAAAAAATGCATCGTATCGTTTACGAGTTGTTTTTTGAATAAATAGGATTAGTAAATCATCGCCCTTTGGTTCACTCCTTCATATTTAGTGTAATTAGTGTAACCGATTTAACAATTGATTTCAAGAATCTTTTTACTATTTTTATCTAATAAATATAGGCGCAAGATGAGCAACACAGCCAAAATTCATGAATAATATAAAATTAAACGCCGTAGAGCATATGAATTGTTATCCCAACAAAGAGAGGACTTTTTGTAAGGAATTAAACAATGGCAGTCATGTCCTTTTTCCATCAGCACATATTATGAACAGTTTGATAAAAAAGCAACTTGTTTCACATAAGATTTCCGCATCATCACATGTTTATATATATTAGAACTATTCATAGCTTGATACTGATTGTAATCCAATACGATCAATCATTCTATGAATTTCTTCGTTTAACCCTACAAGTATTACTTTTTTATGATGACTTTCATATTTTTCGATTACTTTTCCAATCGCTGTTACACGAGAATGATCCCAAATATGTGAGTGAGTAAAATCAATTTCAATTTGATCAGGATCATGTTCATAGTCAAACACCGTCAAGAAATAATTAGTCGTTCCAAAAAACATTTGTCCTGAAATGGTATAAATGTTTTTGTTTCCTTCTATTTTCGAAGACGATTTAATATGTGCAATTTTCCAGCCAAACACAAGAGCACTTAAAGCGACACCTAATAGGCATTTTACACACAACGCAAATTTTGAAACGAGAATCTTTGTAAATCATTTAACTCAAATAACAACCAACAATCAATAAGATTGATTGTTGGTTGTTATAGACTCTGAAAACCTGAAAAATTCTATTCGCATTTTCTCCTTTTAATAATAATAGCCACTCTATTAATGAAAGCGCGAAGCTTATAAATAACTAATATATTATTTCATTACTTGGAGACTAAACTCCTCTCAACTCGATTTCTTCCTGAAGTTTTCGCTTTATAAAGTGCACTATCTGCCTGCACGATCAGCTCCTGAATTTCGTTTTCAGTGCATACAGTTCCAGTCACTATGCCAATGCTAACAGAAATGTGATCTAGAACAGGAGAATGTTTGTGCGGAATTCCAAGTTCTAACACGGCATTCCTTATCGACTCCGCTTGTTTAAATGCAATTAACTCATCTAAATCAAAGATCGCAACGATAAATTCTTCCCCGCCAAATCTTGCTGTAATACTGCTGGACGGATCAAGAGTATGTTTAATTTTTTGCGCTACTAATCGCAACACCCTGTCTCCTTCTACATGACCATAATGATCATTGAACAGTTTAAACGCATCAATATCGAGCATAAGCACGGATACTTTCCGCTCTACATTTTTCAAAAGAAGCATTTCTGCTACATATTGGTGAAAACCTCTGCGATTTGGAATTTGCGTTAACTCATCTATTAACGTCAATTTCTTTAGCTGCTCATTTACTCCTTCTAGCTTTCTATTCATTATCTCATTCTCAGCAATCTTTTGTGCAAGGCTTTCATTAATCTCCTTTAAAAGCAGCTCATTATAAAAATTAGTCGAATAACTTGTATAGAGCATTCTTGATGCCAACCAGCAAAAAAACAGGAAAACGGTTAAATTAATATAATGGCCAAATAATATAGCACTTGAATGTTGAAAAAAAGGTAATCCAATCATTAAGACAAGAATTGGCAGGCTGTAAATAGTAAGGATTGTCCGATTAGACGCATGAAAAAGAATTGATACACACATAAAATTCACTACAAAAGCTAAAACATTCCCATACGTTTTTTGATCAATAAGGGTAACTACAGCCCCCCATACTAAAAATAATACAACCATACTTAATAAGCCAAATCTAAACATTTGATACTCACGTTTCGTATATGTATCTTTTTTCTCAAACCGATGGATATAAGAAAGCATAAAAATGCTTAATACAAGCAACGTTACATACATACAAATATATGAGTCAAATGAAAGCAAAGAGTGATTGGAAAAATAGTATGAAGACCGATTTAATACAATAAGAATGGACTCAAATAATACAACGATTTTAGCAAAAAGCTTGCACCGTTGTATGTTTTCCTTGAATAAATATGCTTTTAATAACTTTTTCTTTTCATTTGATACTTGCGGAGACACAAACGGACGAATTCGCTTCATCTTTAACCTCTCATCATTGACATTTTGATATGTCAATTATACAAAATAAGAAAAAAGTAATATATCTTTTTTCTTATTATTCGTATTTTTTTCAATGACTCTATTATCTTTTATCAAAAAGGGAGTAAATGATTTCCGCGGGCCCGCCCATTCGTTTGCGAGGTCTCTCGTTGCCACGCTTTACCCGCAGGAATCTCCCCCTTCCTCCAATCAACTTCTTTTTATCACTGTTTTAGTGAACAACATCTATTAGAAATAGCAATTTATTTAGAAAAAGACTTTTAAGGAATTGATGAAAAATAGTGCCTTTCCTTTAAAAAATCGCTAGAAAGGCTAAAAAGGAGGTGGATTTGAAGTGTCATCGGACATTCAAAATAGGATGATTGGCTGGATAATGAAAATATTGCCTAACTGACAAGGAAATCCCTTTAGCAATACTCATTGCCATCGTATAAATAAGATGAAGGTTTGTATATAGAAGCGAATTTGCTGTATCATGATCCTGTTTTAAGACGACTCCCATCATACTACAGTCGCCAACTGGAGTCAGTTTTTTTCCAAGAGCTTCACCAGGGTGCAAAGCCCCTTCACGAATTACAATTGTGTTTACATAATCTTTTGGGCCTAGAACACTATCAATCGCTATAACGAAACTATTTTTTAATACCGAAATTTGTGAAAAATCTTGTATGAAGTTGACTCCATCGAGTGGGTGCTGAAGATTTCCAAATACCGTTAAATGTTTAGGATATAAATTAGAAAGCAGTGTTCCGACTAATGGACCAAGGCTGTCACCACTAATCATATTGGAGCCAATTCCCAACACGTATATACGCTCCGTTCCTTCAGGAATGAGTGAATATAATATGTTCCGTATAAATAGTGGCGCAAGTTTATCATTATATGAGATACTTTTCTCACATAATGCCCTATTTTCCTTCAAGCAATATTGACCGTCCATTTTAGTCCCCCCAAGTATGAGCCTTGATATCCACTTATATATGTAAACGCTTAAAAACAATGAATATATTTTATATTCTTCATCTCACCGATCATTTCCTTCCTGATCTCAAAGAAGTCCTCTTCCATTAATAAGTAAAAAACCACTGTGCTTATCAACTAGTAAAAGGCTATATACACCTTTTACGTCAATAAAAACAGTGGTTATTTTTAAGTGATATTTAGTTTAAAAGAACATACATGAATTTTTTCTTGAAAACTATTAGCCAAATTTCCATACACTATGACTTAAGTTTCCATATCGATAGCTGCGATGGAGGAGCATTGCCTTCTGTACACGATCTGCTGCTCCCATTGCATAAATAAGCGGAATAAAGTGCTCTTTTCCATACGGAGGAACTGCAAGTTCAGCTGATGGTGCCGTTGACTGATAGCTGTATAATGATGATAGATCCCATTGCTGCAAAGTTTGTGCTAACCACTCGTCAAATTCAACCGCCCACTGATCAACACTGCCATCATCAGCCCAATTTAATGCTCTTAAATTATGGACCGTGCCCCCGCTCCCAATAATCAATATATCATGTTTTCTTAATTGCTCTAAAGCTTTACCGATCTTATAGTGCTCCTCTAAGTTTAATTGCGGATTAACTGACATAGATATTACAGGAATTTCTGCATTCGGATAAAGTAAACGGAGCACGACCCAGGCGCCGTGATCCAAACCGCGTTGTCTTTCCACAGCAAACGGTATAGCACTGCTAGTGAAAAGGTCTTTGATTTCTTTTGCAATATCCTTGTTCCCTACTGCAGGATATTGGATTCGATTTAATACTGGGTCAAATCCTCCAAAATCATAGATCATACTATATTGATCAACTTCACTTACTTTTTGAATGCGTGCTTCCCAATGAGCTGAAAATAACACAATTGCTTTTGGACGAGAAAGTTGTTTTCCTAATTGACTTAAAAACTGCGTATATTCATTGTTTTCGACTGCTAATAATGGAGCACCGTGTGCTATAAATAAAGATGGCAACATTATCCTTTTCCTCCTTATCCCTTCACTCATCTATTTAAATCGTTCAAAAGCCACGTCTGAAAATCTATGACACTTTGTTTTGATACAGTATGCCCTTCTGCATATGTGTTAAAAGTAACAGAAGCATGCAAATTACGGAACAACTCTGCATTTTCCTTTCCCCATTCATAAGGCAACACTTGGTCAAACTGTCCGTGCGAAATAAACAGCGCTAACCGCTCAAGTGATTGCTTATCGTATTCCTCTTTAACAAACTGTGGAATGTATCCGTTTAATGCAATAATTCCTTTTATACTGTTCCCACGCATTAATCCAAGTGTCATGGAAACGATCGCCCCTTGACTAAAGCCTAACAAATATAATTGGCTTACATCGATTGGATACTGTTCGCAAACAAAATCAATAAAGCTCGATAATTTCGCAATGCCTTCGTCGAATACATCACGATGCGGCTTGCCAAATGCTTGAATAGAAAAATAGGCAAATCCTTGTGCTTGTTGCAAATGACCGCGAATACTAAAAATATAAAAATGGTCTTCAAGTCCTTGAACTAATGGCAGCATATTCTGCTCGTTGCTCCCAATACCATGCATCACAAACAAACATGGGTATTGTTTATTAGGAATGAGTTCTTTCGGCTTCCGAAGCTCATATATCACGGGGGCTCCCATTTATAACATCCTTTCATTTAAGATACGTATATTTATAAAGTTGTTTTCTAATATGAACATTTGTTTTCTAAAATGATATAAAAATAAAGGATGGAATGTCAACTATTTTTTTGCTAATATGTAATTAATTTTACTAATAAGAAACTTTTGAGGTGGAAGCATGAATATTGGTTCTAAAATTCGTACGATTAGACTAAGAAAGAAACTGACTATTGCACAAATGTGTGAAGGAACTGGACTTTCAAAAGGATTTATTAGCAATGTAGAGAACAACAACACATCTCCATCCATCAATACACTGCAAATTATCGCTAATTTTTTAAATATCCCACTACCATACTTGTTATTGGAAAAAGATCAGCATATGAGTGTCATTAGAAAAAATGAAAGGGAATATACGATCAATAAAAAAAGGGATTTAAAAATTGAGCATTTGGCATCTCAAGGAGGCTTAAGCATGAGACTCGTTGAATTTCCACCTGGAGCATCAACAGCTGAAGAAAATGCTCATGAAGGTGAGGAATGTCATTTAGTCCTTCGAGGTAAAATTCTTGCAAAGCAAGGTGAGGATTCGTATATCCTTGAAGAAGGAGATACATTTAGTTGGAGTGCGAGCGTTCCCCACTATGTTGAAAATATCGGTGATGAAGTCGCATCGGTATTAATTTCCGTCTATGCTGTTAAATAGGGAACAGCTATATGAAACGTCTATTTTAGGATGCATAGAGACATAATCATCGAACGCCTCTTTATGCATCCTATGTTGATTGCGGAAAAGATGGGGAAAAGAAGTCTTCATTCATCAATGTTTTTTATAATAGCTGCAGGATTCCCGCCTACAACGACATGATCAGGTATATCTTTCGTAACAACAGCTCCTGAAGCAATCACTACATTATTCCCTATTTTGACGCCAGGGTTTATAACCGCTCTGCCGCCGATCCATACGTTGTCACCAATTGTCACCGGCTTTCCAAATTCAACACCAGAATTTCTTTCTAGCGGATCTAAAGGATGTGTGGCTGTGTATATATGAACGCCTGGAGCAATGAAACAATTATCTCCAATTCGTACTTCACAAATATCTAAAATCACACAGTTAAAATTCGCAAAAAAATGTTCACCGACATGGATGTTATAACCATAATCACAACGAAAACTCGGTTCTATAAATAAGTCATCCCCAGTTGAACCAAAAAGTTCTTTTAAAAGCTCCTTCCTTTTATCAATTTCAGTCTCTAATGTTTGATTAAACATTCGTGTAATCCGCCGTGCACGTTCACGATCTTTGACTAGCTCATTGTCACTAGGGTCATATCGTTCACCATTGATCATTTTTTTCTTCTCTGATTTCATATCTATCCCCTCTCCTTTTTTGGCACTAAAATATTATTCTACTAATTATGTGCGATTCCTTATTCCACTCAGTTTCTAGTAAAAAACAGAGGTGTTCAAGAGTTTTTAATCGGCTCTCGTCCTCTGCTCTTCCTTTTCTTCCCATATATAAGCATTATTAACGTGGACTTTGGATTTTGTATTGACTTTCAATAAATTGTATGCGATCATACAATTCTTGATTTACGGGGGTAGGTACACCATACTTTTGCCCCATTTTCAACACAGTGCCAGCAAATAATTCCACTTCACTAGGGCGTTTGGCGTCAACATCTTGAGCCATAGACGGTTTTCCATTTGCACTTAAAGCATCTACTACATCCAGCCAGTAGTTCAAGTCTGCTTCTGTTAAATAAACTCCTTCTTTTTCAGACAAAACCATTACCTCACGCATAGCGGCAATCATCATATCGCGAGCTTTCCCTTTTCTTTGAATTTCCCCATAATTACTTTCATAAACAGCAACCGTCTGATTTACACCAACATTAAGCATAAATTTTCCCCACTGTCTTTTATACATATCTGTATCTGCCTCATATGGTACATCCATTTGTTCAAAAAACGCCGCAACCGTCTTTACCTTTTCTGATATGATATCGGGTTCCCGCTCGCCAAAACAAAGCATGCCCATATGCTCATAAGTTAGTTTGTTACCTATTTTCACTGCGTCCATCCCTTGAGCAACACAATACAATATTTTTTCCATTCCATATGTTTCACCAATAATCGCTTCGCTCGTTATACCATTTAATGCAGATAGAATAATCGTCTGCTTACCAACATGATGTTTCACATCGTGAATTGCCGCTTGTAAACCATCAAATTTCACTGTGAAAATGATCAAGTCTGCCGGCTCACATAATTGCTCAGGTGTCATATAATTGAATTCACAACGTTCACCGTTGCAATAAACGCCATCTTGCTTATACCGTCTGATGCGTTCCTCATCTGCAATCATTCTTAAATTTTCTTTCGGCATTCTCTTTGCTAGATGATGGCCAAATAAAATACCTAAAGCTCCTAACCCAATAATGGATACCGTTTTAATTGCCATAATATGATAATTCCTTTCATGTTTTTATGTAAATATTATCATAGATTCAGAATTATATGATATATTTTATTTGATGATGCTAGATAAAGGCTATTTTCGTCTTGAAAGGGGGAAATGATGTTCTTCTAGCAGTCTGGATTTCTCTGATCCTTTTATGAACGGTTAAGTAAACACCATCAATATAAAAAAGGAGAAAGCATATACATATGCTTCTCCTTTGTCTTTTACTAGCTATTAATATGGAATTTTTAATAAGTATTTAGTGTAACTCCCACGGACGGTGCGTACCTAATAAATCAGCTAAATGTTTGCTGCGGGAGCGGCGTTGTTTACGATTAGCAGCCCTTTCAGGAGCGCCTTGGTTCAAAAATTTTTCTTCATCTGTTTCGGGAAAAATTTGTGGTACTGTTGTTGGTCGTCCGTCTTCCCCGATCGCGACAAATGTTAGAAAAGACGTTGCACAAACAGTACGTTCTCCAGTAATCAAGTCTTCTGCAACAATTTTAACAAAAACTTCCATTGATGTATGATGTGTCCACGTAACAAATGCTTCAAGAGCAACCTCATTATCGACCTTAATAGGATTAAGAAAATCGACAGAATCAGTCGAGGCAGTTACAACAGGCCCTCTTGCATGCTTCATTGCCGAAAGCGCAGCTACATCGTCTATATGCGCCATCAGTTTACCACCAAACAACGTATTATGATTGTTCGTATCCGGTGGGAGAACGTGACTTGCTTTAAAAGTTCTCGTTTCTTTCACATAGCGGATTTCACTCATGATGTTTCCCCCTAAAAAAATGAAGCACATTAATCGAGATTGTAAAAATATATTCAAACTTTTGAATTTTGTTCCACAATCTATTGACTTCTCATCCTTCTACATAAGTTCCAATATAGTTTTTTATAATTACATATTAAGATGCCACTGTCAACAAATTGACACTTCTATTTGTTTATATCAACTCACTTAAATTTGCTGATGGATGTGGATAGTGTAATGCATTTAGACTATTTTCGTATATTTCATTGCCTTTTTATCAAAAGAGAGAAGGTATTTCGCTTCATATGTTCGCTTTTCACTGTCACAATCCGTGAATATCCGGGGCCTCACACCTTCCGTTCCAATCGGCTTTATGAATAATTGAAGGGAAAGACCATCTATTATAGATAACGTGCTTTTAATAAAACCTTAAAATTTTTTTGTATTTATTTAACCATACCGTTACGAAGGGCTGCGACAACTACTTGCGTCCGATCTTCGCATCCAAATTTTTGCAGTATTCGGTGCACATGTGATTTTACTGTCCCTTCAGTAATCATTAGCTTTTTAGCAATCTCGTCATTTCGTAATCCATAAGCCATTTCTTGAAGTATTTGCTGTTCACGCTCTGTTAAAGGCTCTAACAGCGTCCATTTTTTCTTCTCCTCTGGCACAATAAACCCGGATGACGACGCTACCATTGAAAGAGCATGAGCCGCTAAGCTTGTTTTATAAATAGCTTCACCACGGAATGCAGACCGGATAGCGTCGAGCATATCTTCTACCTCTGCATCCTTCAGCAAATAGCCGACAGCACCTGCACGAATTCCTTGATAAATATATTCTTGATCATCAAAGGTCGTTAAAATGACGATCTTCGTTTGCGGAAACCGGGCAATAATCTCTTTAGTAGCTTCAATACCTGACATGCCGGGCATCTGAATATCCATCAGAATCACATCAGGCTGACATTGACTTGCTACTTTTACTGCTTCTTTTCCATCTGAAGCTTCACCAATAAGCTCCATATCGTCTTGTAAATGAATAACATATCCAAATCCTTGCCGAATCATCGTTTGATCGTCAACAAGCATCACTTTCATCTTCTTTTCAAGCGCCATATTTCCCATCCCCCCTTCTTCAATTAGTCCAGCATTGGCACTTCCGCAATAATGTTAAACCCATGTGGTTCCATAGCTGAATAGTGCAGTCTTCCTCCTTGCTCCTCAAGCCTCTCCTTCATCACCTTTAAACCGAATCCTTCATGAATTGGCTGGCTTGATTGTAAAATACCATTATCGCGAATTTGCATGACGATCTTTCCAGCCTCTTTTGTTAAACGTACGTACACCATTGTCGCCTGAGAATGGCGGATAATATTTGTGATCGCTTCTTGTAGAATTTTAAACAATGTACCGTAAATATTAACATCGATATCCTCATCATTTAACACTGTATCGAATTCGTATTGGATGGACGCAGTTGCTTCCATGCGTGAAAGCAATGCTTTTAAAGGGGTAATTCCTGACTCGGAACGATCATCTGCAAGAGAATGAACAGATATACGAATATCATGCAATCCTTGACGAGCAACGACTAGTATCGATTCAAGTGATTTCTCGGCCTTCTCCGGCTCCTTTTTCATCATATAACGTAATGCTTGCATCTGAACGATGAGCGACGTCAAACTATGACCGACAGCATCATGAATTTCCCTTGCAATACGGGTTCTTTCTTCCAGCACTGCATACTGCATAGCTGTCACAGATGCTTCTTGTAGCTGCTCATAAGCTTCCTGCAATTGTGCTAAATGAAGCTTGTCCAATTCGTACATCTCGTTCCTCTGTATCCGATTTCGAATCGTAATATATATAACGATTGACAGCATGCCAAAAGATACAATACTAAAAGGATCCTCACTTCCAAAATGGATATAGAGTACTGCTGTTACAAAGATCACCGTCATTCCCAAAATTGACGGTTTAGACAATGACAGCCGAACAGAAATTGAAAGGATTGCTGTGGCGAGGAAATAAATCAGTTTTATTTCATGAAACAAAAATAAAACCGTCATTGCTTCAATCACAATTATCAAGAAAGCAAGGAACAGTCGCTTTCCTGACCACCATGATTTTGGGACGGATAATACACTAGCATATATTGCCAAAAACAAAAGATTGAGAAGCACTTTTGGCAGGGAGCCGATAAATAATTGGCTCATATACATGAGTGAAAAGATAACAGCAATATTAATCAACTTTCCTCTATTCTCTCGAATATTTTCTACTGTCATCTTCATTCACTCCTATTTCAATTCAGCCATCTATTACTCACCTGACTGTAAAAGATGTTTTTGTTTGCGCAATAACATCATATAATAACTAACATAGTAAGCAAACATAATGAGCAAGAAGCCAGCAGTCCATGAATTTCCAACAGCATATCCCATATTCTGCATTTCACTTGCTTGCTCCCCCTGCACTCCGCTTAATACACCATGGGCATACATTTCATAAAAACGATAAATTAAACGTATAAAGAAAATTGCAATAACAGCGGTACCCACCCATGTATTTGGTCGGTAATACCAGCTTCGGTCCCTTTGCTCAAACCGTGTCATTCCTGCACTATAATAAGAAAGAACGATACCAATCATAATTCCAATAACATCTGATACCAAACTTACAGGGTGTGAAATACTTTCTCCTAAAAATACGATCCCAACTATAAATAAAAGAATCGCTCTAAACATTATTCTTCCTTGATTCAACTGTTGCCATCCAATATTTCGGCGAATGCGTCTAAAGATGCCAAAAATGATAACTGCTGCGATGATGATCACCGTATAAAACTGTTGGTGCATAAACATTCCTCCCTTAATTTAATACATCATAAATAAGTGCAAATCATCCAAGCTTAACATATTCCTTTATTCAAATCGGATAACTTAATTTCAGCTGCCTGCTTAGGATATGTTTATCTTACCTAAATCAGCTTTATGAATCTACTAACTTCGGATAGAAATTTATTTAACATTACATCTATCTCTGGATAGAGACATTGCAAATTCATACACGAAATAACAATCATAAACATATCGTATGCACAAGTGCAAATTTTGGACATATAGGCTTATGAACTATTTTGTGCCAACCAATTGAATAAAATGAAGTGCTCCAAATTAGAATATAGGTTTTACTGAAATATATTCAAAAAAAGAGGAGCGACAAAGGTAACTAAAGAAAACTCGAATATTGCGCTCCAACCCCGCTCCGGAAATATCCTTCGCTTTCCGCAGGCTAGCACCAATCCAATGGAATATTGCGTAAAAAATAGAACACCCCCATCGAAACATTGATTCGATGGGGGTGTTACACTCTCCTAATTAGCTTTCTTGATATACTGATAAATCTTTTATTTTAAGGACCCAATCTTTTAAACTTCCATATTCATGAGGATCAAATCCAAAATGTGTCATAACTAAGTTGATCGATTCTCGTTCTTGATCATGAAAAACACCGTCTGAGAAAATAAGTCGCAGTATTTCTGTTAAAGCAATTGTTTTAGAACGTTCATTTGTAAATAACTTAACAATTTCACTAATCTCAAGACCTTTTATCGTATAATTCTCTAATCCCATTTCTTTTTGGTATTTTTCAAAAATCACATCTTCATAGATTGATAGTCTCCCATCACTCTTTGCAATTAATGCCGCCAGTTCAAGAAATGCTTCTTTCTCCTTTAATTGAAGTTCTGCTAAAAACATTACGCTCATCTCCTTTTTTGGTTTATATGTCCACGTAGCAATTATTTTCAAGTAAATAAAAGTGAGGAATGATTCGAATTGATAACAATATGTCATGAATCACGAATGAACTATTATTGTCATGTATAGTTATTCTATCATGACTCTATTAAGAAATTGTTAACAACTTCATTCCAGATTCTATTCCCTGTATGAGCAGGGAAAAAACCAATTTATCCACATTTCTAAAAGATTGTTTTGAAAATAGATATTGTTTATAAAGGGGCACTCCACCAACTTTATGAATCGTTTAATGAGAAAGAAATAAAGGATATAAAACGGCCTTTTTAAAGAATCTTCATCATAAAAAGATAGTTCAGTTGAGTAAAGTTATAGACGAGTTATAAACATTGTTGGGGATAAAGGTTGAAAATATGGGGATATACATTTTCAAAAAGAAATAATCCACATGTGTTTAAGAAAGAAGTCCAACGAACATGTGGATAAATTATTGTACGAAATAAACTTTTTACGGCTAATCCTTTACTAGCCCCGTCCGCAGCTCATTTACCTCAAATTCCAAATAGGCTTTCAAACAAGTCAGCATGAATACCCAGCCTTCTTTATTATCAATCAATTGATTAACAAACCCTTTATCTTTCTCATTAAAGCCTTCTTCACGAACTTCAATAATAGTACTCATATGATCATCCGCTTCTAGCATAATCGTGACAACATACCCTTCTCCATTGGCCCCCCATTGAAACACGATTTTCTTATTCACCTCAATTTCTATTATGACAATCTCAATCTGTGCATTGTATTCATCGTATTTGACTGTAATCGTCTTTCCCTGTTTCCACCTTTCAGAAGTTGATGAAAACTAAAAATTACTGATTTTTTCAGGATCTACGAACGCCTCAAATACTTCATTAGCAGGCTTTTTTATTTTAAATTTTGTGAGATTGTTCATCTATTAAATTTCTCTCCTCTATTTATATTTAATCGTATCACACTATGTATAGATAATCGTTTGGAATGAAAAGAATGCTTACAAAAAATAATTGTTAGTCTAAACATTTATATTAATTTGATTAGCATCGGCCTTTTTTGAAGCTAAGTAGCAACCGAAAATCTCTCTAGCAGCCAGTCCATTTCCCATACATAATCGTCACTTTACTTTATAGGCAAATAATTGAATGAAATACTTAGAGTAGGTTATTCCTCACTAAATTCTTTGATAGTGCAATAGCCGTACAAACAGTGTCGGTCTTGATCTGATGGAGGAGGAGAGTATCCTTTCGTTCATCGAAGAACGGAAGATGGGGAAAAAGCTGCAGCCTGCATATAAAAATGGTCCAAACTTACTTATACATTCTAGTGCCTCCATTTTAATGAACTACCAATAGCTGTATCGGATGAAATTAATTTCTTCCCACTTTTTCGTCTGTATTAAGTGCTTTAAAACCGATGAACTTTTGAATCGCATTTAAAATTTTCTAACAGTCATTAAGTTTAAATGATGTAATTTAACTTAATATTCAAGTACAAGGCTGAAACTTAATAATTGCTAACATAGAAAGTCATACTTCTTAAACTGTTACTCATAATCTCTATGTAACTTAATGCAACCTAACAGCTCTTTGAAACTATTATATTTAACCTCATTTCAATCCGCGCACTCATGTAGAGTGCGACTTTTACCCATTGCTCTAGGATAAGATTGTGCATTGATATTTCAATCCACGCACTCATGTAGAGTGCGACGAAAAAGTCCAAATGAATAAAGAGACTGCAAAAGATTTCAATCCACGCACTCATGTAGAGTGCGACTTATTGATAAGTTGTTTTGCCATATCTTCTGGAATTTCAATCCACGCACTCATGTAGAGTGCGACTGACGTAGACAAAGCAGACATACCAGCAAAAGTAATTTCAATCCACGCACTCATGTAGAGTGCGACCGACAATACATCCAAGATTATTTAGGCATATCAAATTTCAATCCACGCACTCATGTAGAGTGCGACTGCCAACAGCATTCGTGCAGCGTTGGATGACACGGAATTTCAATCCACGCACTCATGTAGAGTGCGACTTGCATATCCTGGTGATGAGATAAAATTAAATTGTATTTCAATCCACGCACTCATGTAGAGTGCGACTTTATGGGAAAAAACAGCCTTTCCAGTAACAGGAATTTCAATCCACGCACTCATGTAGAGTGCGACAAATTCATTAAAAGGACGTCCATTTTTTATAACAATTTCAATCCACGCACTCATGTAGAGTGCGACGTACCTCCGTAGACATATAGCTTAGTATACATCTGCATTTCAATCCACGCACTCATGTAGAGTGCGACTGATAAATGGTTTTCATAGTATCTTCTCCCTTTTATTTCAATCCACGCACTCATGTAGAGTGCGACTTTTTTCACCATTAAATTCTCTTTCCTTAATCTGAATTTCAATCCACGCACTCATGTAGAGTGCGACCTTTGTAATGCAGTATCAGCTGTTTGCTGAGCTATTTCAATCCACGCACTCATGTAGAGTGCGACAAAACTATAGATTCCTAGAGTAATAACACATAGATTTCAATCCACGCACTCATGTAGAGTGCGACGGGATGGTGTACTGTTGTTCCAGTATGGGGAGATAAAATTTCAATCCACGCACTCATGTAGAGTGCGACTTATTGAAGCTTTGGAGGGTTAATGATGGGTCTTAATTTCAATCCACGCACTCATGTAGAGTGCGACATATCTGGTGTATTTATCAAATAATAAGCATAGCGATTTCAATCCACGCACTCATGTAGAGTGCGACTCACAAATTTCGACTTCTTCATATGCCTTTGATATTTCAATCCACGCACTCATGTAGAGTGCGACGGAGCAACCGCTATAACCGCAACACAAGTAATCAGTATTTCAATCCACGCACTCATGTAGAGTGCGACTGAGATTCCTGCGATGTTAGTATCCCGTTCGATCGATTTCAATCCACGCACTCATGTAGAGTGCGACGTTTCAACCGTCACTAACCGATTTCCCATTTTATATTTCAATCCACGCACTCATGTAGAGTGCGACTATCGCATTCGTTGTACTTCTCATGGTTCCAGATGATTTCAATCCACGCACTCATGTAGAGTGCGACTTTTTCATGACCATCACCTATTTGTAGTAAAACCTATTTCAATCCACGCACTCATGTAGAGTGCGACCGAGAATCCGGGTTAATGCGTGAAAAATGGGATATTTCAATCCACGCACTCATGTAGAGTGCGACGCTATATTTTTCTGGTGCTGCCATTGACTCTGGGTATTTCAATCCACGCACTCATGTAGAGTGCGACTATTTCGTTGCTATTTTCTTTCTTGCAAGAAAAATTTCAATCCACGCACTCATGTAGAGTGCGACGCCTTCAACGTTTAAGGCATATGCATTAAAAGGCAATTTCAATCCACGCACTCATGTAGAGTGCGACCGTATGTAGACCCTGCTGCATCTGTTAACGTGGCATTTCAATCCACGCACTCATGTAGAGTGCGACAAACATATCCAGCCCGTGTATTTTGCTGTCTGTTATTTCAATCCACGCACTCATGTAGAGTGCGACGATTTACCCCCGTATAATCAGATCCAAATCCGTTTATTTCAATCCACGCACTCATGTAGAGTGCGACTGCGAATTTTAATCAAAACAATTCAACATTACAAAAAAATTGATTAAAAACTCACCATTTTCTTTACTAAAGTAAAGAACTTAATAAAAATATAACAAAAATTGGAAATAAAACATGAAAATTCAGGTGCGAATATACTAGGAAATTTATGTGCACTTTACTTTCGCACTAAAAAATTAAAGGCCCCTCCACATCAATTGATTGTTTAACTCCAATATGTTCTACCTTATTCTTATAATGATTACCTAGTTGATAAAATCTAAGACTATCTTGATTTTCATCAATAATATTTGTAAGCTCAATTTTTAATGTTGCAAACTGCGCAGCATCTACAATACATTCAAATACTGAATTTTGGACTCGTTGTCCGTAATTTTGACATAGCTTTGAAACTTTCCTCAATCGCTTTTGACCACTGTTACTAACAGTGCTAACATCATACGTAATTAATACTAGCACTACTACACCTACTTCCATAAAAAAGGTGGATACTCATCCAAGTCATTACGTAAATAACGGGCTAATAACAATGCTTGGGCATGTGGTACTAATCCCCATGATATTTTTTCGCCAAGATACGGATGTGTGATCTTTTCTTGCTTTTTAGCTTGCCAAGCTTTTAAGAACTTTCTTCTAGCTTCATCTGTCATGATTATAGCTCCGTTTTCTTTTTTTAAAAAGGCATCTTTATTTAAGATTCTCTTATTAATTAATGATAAAACAAATCTATCAGCATAGACACCACGTAATTCCTCCATAATATCTAGAGCGAGAGATGCTCTTCCAGGTCTATCGCGATGTAAAAATCCAACATATGCATCCAGTCCCACCCCTTCTAATGCGGAAGCCGCATCGTTTGCTAATAATGTATAAGCAAATGAGAGCATCGCGTTCACATTATCTAACGGCGGTCTCCTAGAACGAGCGTGAAAATAAAAGTCATTTTTCTGCTGTAAAATCATCTGATTGAATATTTTATTATAGCTAGTAGCTGCTTGTCCTTCCAATCCTCTTAATCTTTCTAAATCCTCACAGATCCTAACTTCATGAATAACAGAAGATAGATAATGAGAAACTTCTTTGAATTGATTGACATCAACCCGAAGCGGATAATCCCTTGTCATCCTCTCAATTATCCATTTATGATTGTAAATTTTTCCGATAATAAAATTTCGGGCAATTCTTGCAGACATATGTTCATCATCTGATACTCTATATTGTTTCTTTCTTAATACTACATTTCCTCTACTTTGACCGATTACTCTTGCTAGAAAACGACCATTCATCGTAAAAAATACTAATGAAATGTTTCTTTCAGCACAATACCCCATTAAAGCAGGACTCGCACCAGTATATCCAAAGGATACAACCGCTTCTAAATTATGAAGCGGTAGTCTCCCTAACCTTTCTTGTTCCTTAAGAAGAACAATATTATCGCCATCTAAAGATAAATAAACATCTGGTTGAGTGATAAATAACGTATTTAAAAGTTTTTTCATTCATTGATCTTCCCTTCAATATAACTTTTTACAGATCGTTTATTCATTAATTTCGGTAAACAAATATTTTGAAGGGAGCAATTTTTACAATAAGAGCCTGTCTTTACTTTAGGTGTATACCTTTGCTTATAATAATCGTGCATGTCTGCAACAATTGATCTTACTTTATTTTTATCATTAATTGTTAACGGAACATCTATTCTATGTTTTATTTCATTATAAAACACGTATCCGACATTGACTTCACAAAGTAGCATTTCTTCTAAACACATCGCTTGTGCTGTTAGCTGCAAAATATCGGAATCGTTCATCTTTGGTTTCCCACGTTTATATTCAACAGGATAAGCTACGTACTTTCCTTCTATCCCACTTATCTCCACACCATTATCATCCTGAACAAACTCTACAACATCACAAATACCTGTAATGTTTAACTCTTTTGATCTCACAGGCATTGCACGAACAATTAACTTGTTGCCTCGTTTTTCCCTTATAAATGGCTGATCAGCATTTCGATGAAGATATTGCCCTTCAACAGTTCTAACATTTTCTTCCCATTGCTGTTCAATATGGATTAAAGCCCATTGTCGTTTACAAAATTGAAAATGTTGAATACCAGACAGCATCAAATAATCAATTTCTTTATCATACTCCATTAATGACATTCACTTCTAATCCGTCTAATTCATTCAGTATAATTGTGTAATCATCAATCGACTTTGGTTCATCTACATTGCTTTTAATTTCTAATAACCGATGAACTTTTGCAGAAGAATATTGGCCTAATTTAGATTTATGCTCCCACCAGTAAACTTTGTGTACTTCCATACTTCCGTCAGGTCTGGCAGCCGAGGTGTCATTTTCAAATAGTGTTATGAGTGCTTGTTTGATTTTTTCTGCATCCTCATTGGTAAAACCAGTTTTTTCAGCTAATTGTGTGTTGATACTGCCATAAAAAACATATAGTCCAAAGTCTACCCTGTGTTTCATCCCCATCGTATCCGAACCTTTATCTTTACCAGGTTCAGAGTTTACGCTTTTTGTTATTTGCATACTTGTAATGTCAATTGGATCAATGCTTGTTGCTGTTTGAATAGACACTGGTCCTCTAACGCCAACGGATACTCCTTTGTTCCCCGAACCTTTAAAAGCAAACACTTGTCCGAAACTTCGGACGTCAATCCATTCTTTACAAGCAACCATTGCAAATTCATCATTTGAACTATCCTTTGACT
This sequence comes from Heyndrickxia ginsengihumi, assembly GCF_011008565.1. Classification (GTDB taxonomy): domain Bacteria; phylum Bacillota; class Bacilli; order Bacillales; family Bacillaceae_C; genus Weizmannia; species Weizmannia ginsengihumi. The sequence continues at coordinate 10,360 of NZ_JAAIWK010000013.1, read as the reverse complement.
TTAACATTTTACTTAGCTCAGTATTCGCTTCAGCTCGCTCTCTTAAACTGCTATATGAATCTGCTTTTCTATCATTGGATTGAACAAAAATTGATTCTCCCATATCTTGCAGGCGATTCCTAATTTTCCGTTTAATAGCTACATCGGATATTTCTCCATACCCGTCATAATTTTGTCTCGGACGATTTCCATTTAATGGATCCCCATTTGGATTGGCTTTTGTAACAGATAAAACAACTGCAAAATCAATTTTATGATCTAATATAGTCATAGTAATTTCTCCCTTCTAGTTAGATGTTTCTTCTTTCATTGTATTCCTTTGCCATAATTCATGGCGTTGGCTATAAAATCCTAATAAATATTTACCCGATAATGGTCTATTATTAAAATCATCAAAATTCATGTTAGAAGCTACTTCATCTATTAATTTAGACAAATATAAGCCTCTTGTACCTAGTCTTGCTTGATAGGGCTGCAGGCTAGCTTGGATAGTCTTCCATGTTCTTGCAGGATGTTGCGAAAAAGCATTCATATATCGAATTGCATTTGTAGATCGTGTTTCATCACTATCTAGTGCACGTCTTTCCAAAACATCTGCAATTGCTAATAATCGACCGAATAAATAATCACGATCAAAATTCTTTGTATCTAACGTCACATTGTAACCCTCCTTTTTATTAATTAAGGCACATGCAATACTCAATGTTTTTTCCCATTCCCAATTTTCCATTGCTACAGGATTGGAAGCACGATAAAAAGCACTTTTTACAATATCTACTGGAATTTTTTTATCATCTAAAATACATGGAAGGATACGTTCCATTAATCCTTTAACAACTTTTTCACTCGCTTTTTGTCCATATGCAGCAAACGCAATATCTTTTGTAGCAGGTGCACCGAAAAAGATTATCCCTTTACGATAGCAATGCCTCCATATACATGTTGAATGCCATTTAACTAACCTATCTAAATAAAGGTTTTGATTCATATTTCGGTAATAAAGAACTGCAAGCCGACCTGTAGTTGCTGAATCAAGGATCATAATGTTTACTTTTGAATCGGCGGGCAACTCATTTTGATATCCATCGATTACTTTAGAAAATTGTTGAGCAAATTCTTCATTGGTATACGATTTTCTTTCTGTTTTCTCGGATTGTGCTGGATCAAGTGAAAACAGATCATATGCGTCCTCATGAGGATCATACGTGTTAACTTTTTCATTCTCCCATACAAGAAACACACGTTGATCAATGATTTTTCCTTGACGCTGAATCAACCATTTCAGAGCATTATGCGCCTTTTGTGACACATCATAACTAATGTTGGCAACTTCATTGCTTTTATTAAAACGTCCTCTAAAAGTAAAGCCGCTACTATCATTAGCTGAAATTAATTTAGCTTTATCTGCAGCATTTCTAATCTTGTTTGCATGTTTATCTGTACTCGGTAATGTTTCTCCCGTTACGAAGCAAACATCTTCATCACTTAATAGATTTTTATAATATTGAATGAAAGAATTATACATTTCGGGATCTTTCCATACTTTCGTTATGATAGAATCCGGAGAATAAACATTAAATCTAACAAAGGCACTTTCCTGTCCACCGCTAATGACCGAAAACAATGGCGGTTTATTGCCATACATAGACTCAGCTTTTTTATCCCATTTCTCAATTAAATGTCCATCGGAATCTAACCATACGATCTTCGCATCGACTAAGTCACGAATCAATCTTTTTTTGCTTAAATAAGTATAAATACATTTGAGTTTTTCATTCGCATAGGGAGATTTCACCCAAGCCTCAAGTTGCTTAATATAGTATGTAAACGGCTCTATCTTTCCCCCATAAGCTACAAAATCACCAGCTACATAACTTAACTTATCATGAAGTGGATACGGAGCAATTTTTAAACCAGCTCGGTTAGCTGAATCTTCCGTACATGGAATTAACGTGCTAGCATCACTTTTATCAATAACCGTTGCTGAATGAAACTCCCCATCTTCTGTAATTTCTACTTCAATATGAGCATTTTGTGTCGTATGGGAAATTGGTAACAATGTAAATTCCTGGTCATTATACTTTTTTTCGATTTCTCCAACTCGGTCTAAATTAGATTCATAAGTCTCATATAAATTTAATAACCAACTCATTTATTCCCCCCCTCTTCCAGTTTTTTTAGAAGTTCATCTGCGGATTCTACATTTGTCTTATCAAAGTACTTAAGATCCATTCCTGCAATCTTTCGGACTTTTGTACACTGGTCAGGTCGAATAAACTGGATAATGCCATTTTTCATTACTGGATTCCATAAACGCACTTCCATTTCACTTCTACCAGTTTCATCAGGATAGTTAATTCCATGAACCATTGTCCCTAAATGGATCTCTCCATATTGATCATAAAATCCTTCCCCTTCGCCAAAAACACAAGGTTCTACATAAGCCTGACATTCTCTTGTGCCTAAGAATATATCTCTCCTTCCTCCGGCTTTAAGTGAGCGTTTCAAAATATTATGATGCTTATTTTCGTTACGATCAAAAGCCATATCCGGACGATAAGGATTAAATATGAAATGGGCTCTTACTTGATAATGAACATCCTTTAAATAAGTATAGTTTGCCAGTGTATTCCCTCCGCCATATTCAATCGGTCTTATACCTTTTGACTCCATTTGAATTGGTTTCATCACGCGAACCTCATCTACTATCATTAATAATGTAGGCTTCCAGTAAATTGATTCTACAATTCCCTTTAACGCTTGATAAGTAGGTACTTGGTATGATAGTTTTTCTCCACCCATTTTTGTCAAAGGATCCGTGAATAACGCATATTTCCCATATACTTCAAATTCAATCGCATTTCTCATATATGCACCTCCGTTCCTTTTTTTAATTTCCTCACAATTAAATAGTACATTTTCCCTATATCTTTTTCAATATAAAAATTATATATTATATGAAAATTAAAAAATATCATTGTGTTATAATATATTGTCGCTATTTAAGCGCGGATTGAAAAATATATTATATTATTTAAAAACCTATCTTTACTATTAGATAGGTTTTTAAAATATGGTGAAACCGAGCTCGCTATCGTTTTCAAGATCTAGACCAAATTCCCCGCTATAAGCCCCTTCTTTTAATGCAATAATTCTCCCATCTAAATAACTAATTAGACCGTCCTGTTTATCTAATTGTTCCAGTTCATAGTGGTAGAGATTAATTGTATAATACTGGGCTTTTCGTAATAATTGTGTGAGATCCTCAATGGATCCATTACTATTTAAATCTGCAATAATTTCTTTCCCTTCTTCAAAAGGAACAATAACAGACGTGGTAAGGTCATCGATGACATGAAACTGCTCGGCCGCAGTACGATAACTGTTGACTAAAAATAATGGAAGACCCTTTTTCTCTTTATTACGGCAATAAGCTTCGTGATAACTATATCGCCGTTTTGTTTCAGTTAATAATTCTGTCATGTTCTTTTTTAATTTCGGGATAAAATAATTTAAATCATTTTCGAATTCGGTATAAAGCTCTTTGAAATATTTGTTTAATGCTTGAGTAGATAAAATATCTCCTCCATACTTTGAGTGATCATGACGAATATCAATAAGTATCTTTTTTGAAACTTGTTTTCCAACTTTAATCTCTTTTAAATAATCTAGATTTTCCTCCTCATGATCAATGATATATACAGATTGTATTTCTTTTTCCCCATGACGGTTGCATCTACCAGCTGCTTGTGCAATAGAATCTAATCCCGCTAAAGATCTGATCACACAATCAAAACTGACGTCCACGCCAGCTTCAATTAATTGGGTACTAATACAAATAATTTGTTTACCTGCATGCAAATGTAGTCTTACTTCTTTTAATATTTTATTTCGATGTGCAGCACACATTGAAGTACTTAGATGGAAGATAGGAATCTCCTGTTGCTTAACTTTTAATAGTTCATATAACTTTTTTACAACTGATTTTGTATTTAAAATAACTAAAACACTCTGAACTTCTTTTAATTTTTCGTCAATAAAATGTGCGAGCTTTTCATTGTTAAATGTTGCCTCCGTTGCTTTATCAACAATTTCAACTCGTTTAAATGCTTTTATCACTTGATCTAAATTTTCAACGATTTCCGCATCTGCATCAACATCTAGTTTATGCTCTACAAAATCCAATGCAGGCTGGGTAGCCGTACAGAGGATAATAGAAGCATGGCAATATGTTTTTAAAAAATTAACAGCTTGATTAAACAAAGATATACATGAAACAGGTACCTTTTGTATCTCATCAAAAATAATGACCGACTCACTCACATTATGAAGTCTTCTAATATTTCTACTTCCTTTTGCATAAAAAGTGTTTAAAAATTGGACCATCGTTGTAAAGATAATTGGAGAGTCCCAATTATCTCTTGCCAGTTTTAATTTTTGCTTTTCATTCATTAGTCCATCTTGATTCTCGTCATCTTCATTCGTATCTTCAATCACGTTTGAATGGTGTTCTAAAATATGAACATTGTCCTTTAATATACTCCGGACTTCTTCTGCATTTTGCTCAATTATAGTTGTATAGGGAACAATATAAATAATATGTTTTTTGTTATAAAGTGTAGCGTGCTTAAGTGCATATCTTAAACTTGCTAATGTTTTTCCTCCTCCAGTTGGAATGGATAATGTATATATTCCCGATGGTTTCTCCGCAAACTTATCACACTGTTCCGACATTTTAGATCTCAGTATATTAATATGTGAATTCGCATCTGTCTTCATTTTAAAGGCATTTATTTTTGATAATAATCTCTCGTAATAAATTTCAAAAAGCTCACCAGCAGTACAACTAAATTCGTCTGTTTTATTTTCCTCGAATAATCTAGTATTCGTTCGATCAGCATCGATTAAAGCACTAAAGATAAATTTTGTTAAAAACATTAGCTTTTCCTCATAACTCTTTGACTGCTCTTTCGTTAAAAAGTCTTTTAGTTCAGATACAGCTTTATCCACATATTTATAGAAATCATTTTCAGTCATCACATGTTCAAAAAATTGTTTTTTTGTCTCCTCAAACTCAACCAATTCCTTATCTCGAACTCTATTTAAATAATTAGAGTTAAGATCTGGGCTTAAAAAATCTTGTAAATAAGAGTGATGAGAAATAATCGTATTTCCCACAACTTCAGCCATTATAGCCTTATAAGGGTCTAACTTCTCACCTGTATGAAAAAGTTCATATAATAGTTTCCCTCCAAACGTTGAGTGGTCTACACTCCCTCTTTTCAGTGAAGAATCAGGGTTATTCACCGCCTCTAATATATATTCTCTAAATTCAGTCGTATATTTTCCTAAATCATGAAGCAATCCAGCAAGCCCTGCCAAATATTTAACGCCAATTTTTTCTCCATAAGACTCTGCTAATCTCTTTGCCTCTAATAGATGCTCTTCCACCGTTTGTATTTGTTTATCACTTTCACGAATATGTGCGATATAATTCATGATATCCCTTCTTTTAAAGAATTTAGAATAAGACGAGTATTAAATTTCTATATAGTTATTATAATCGATTAATCTCATTGCGGGTAAAAAGAACTAGTAATAATTCATACGTGTCATATGATTTTTGAACTTTAATTCTATTAAGAAGAGATATCAAATTTATATATCACATTTGTTTAAATTCTCCTCTCATAAACAAAAAATAAAAACTAGCTTATAAATAAGCTAGCTGCCTTCTAAATGTTCACTCTATAAACTTCTTTAAGTATCCTTCATAAACTGAAGAATTTGTCAGTAGACCTTTCGAATTACTATATTTAGATATACTTGTTTTTAACGTCAGAAAAAGCACGAATAAAATCTTTTTCTACTTCTTCAATACTTGCGTATGGTGTTTTCAGCCGCAGCAATCTTTTATAAAAATCGATTTGCGTTTCTGAGAGGTTTAATTCTTCGTACCATCTTTTCCCTTTTCCTTCCTTTTTCTTAAAAGAAGAATAGTGAAGATATAACAAAAAATCACCTAAATATGAAAAATCTTGATCAAAACAGTATTGTTCATTGTCCGCCCAGCGGGCAAGACCGAAATCTATAAGGGATACTTCACCGGCGTCTATGAGCACATTCGGAATACGTATATCGCGATGAACTATTCCTCTTCCGTGTAAATACTTTAACACGTTGATAAGTTGGCTGCCTATATGAAAAATTTCCGTTTCCGTAAACATATGCTTTTCTTTAAAGAGCATCACTTCCACAGTTTTCCCTTGCTTTAGTTCAAGTACATATCCATACAAACCATTATCATTTACAATCCCCAACAGCTCAGGTACTGCATCATGCCGAATTTGTGACAGGATGACAGCTTCATAGGCATTTTTTCCTTTATTCTTTTTAAACATTCGGGGTTTAAATCGTTTAATGACGACACGGTTTCCATCATTCGTCATAGCTAAATAACAAACTCCATAACGTCCTTCCCCTATCGGCTCGATCAGTTTGTAATTCCCGTAATTTTTTCCGCACCATCTTCTTTTATGGAGAAACCTCAATTATTTGTTTTCGCTCCACAATTCGAACAAAATTTTGCACCTGCTGGTAACGTTTCTCCGCAATTCATGCAAAATAACATCTTTTCCACCTTTTCACCACATTCCAGGCAAAATTTTGATCCTGCTGGTATTTGTACATGGCATCTTCTACAAGTCATTACTTGCGAATTTGGTCTTTCTTGACTCGGTTCGTACTCGTGACGATGCGGATAGCGATTATAAGAATAGCTCCCAGAGTTCAGTACATCTGCCAGTTTTCCAAACAGACCTTTTCTTTGATAATGCTTATGCCCATGATTCCCATATTTATACGGCTTGCGGCCTGATGATCTTGAAGAGAAAAAACTCACAAATAACACTCCTTAAACTCTTTAGTTTCTATCTATAATAATATGACAGGACTCATACATGTGCAAATGATGTACTGCCGATATGCGGCTAATGAATATAAAGAAAAAAGCAATTAATACAAAAAAATCCGAGCTCGGTTGTAACGAACTCGGATCAATCTTTTCTTATTCTAGGTTGTCTTCTTTCACACCGTTGCTTTTCTAACAAATAAGATTTGAGGGGGGCCCGCTTCCTACAGAAACATCACCATTCCTCCACAATCAACCTTAATCAATTATGCTGTTGGATTGCTTTCATCCGACAAAATAAGCTGTGCTACACATTCCACGTGTACAGTATGCGGAAATAAATCCACTGGTTGTACAGCTTTTAACGTATAACCAAATGGCTCAAGTTCTTTTATATCTGTCGCAAACGTATCTGGATTACAAGATACATAAACAATACGTTCTGGTTTAGAGCGGCCAATTTTACGCATTACTTTCCCGCCTGCACCAGACCGAGGTGGATCAAGTAGCAACAATTCCGGATTACCGAAGCTCTCTAACACTTGATCAATTCCTTTTCGAGCATCTTTAGCCAAAAAGTATGTGTTCGAAATCCCATTATCTTTAGCATTGCGTTTTGCAGATTCTATAGACGTCTCTACAATTTCAATTCCAGCAAGCTTCTCAACTCTGCTGGCAAATGGAAGTGAAAATGTTCCTACGCCGCAAAATAGATCGATCATCTTTTCTGTTTCCTTTGGCTGCCCCATTTCCAATGCCAACTCAACTAGCTTCTGAGCTTGTGTCGGATTCGTTTGGAAAAACGTATCAAACCAAAGGCGGAAACGATATCCTGCCATTTCATCGTAAATAAAATCACGTCCAGCTAGGACATGCGTATGCTCGGATTGAGTCCTGTCAGCCCATTGCGTATTTTCAAGCCATAGTAGACTTTTTACTTGAGAAAATTTTTCGTTAATTCTAGCTGTCAAATCACTTACCGCTTGTTCAAGATCACCTGTAGGTGCTTTCGTAGCAAAAAGGGCAAGCATCATTTCACCAGTAGCAAAAGATTGGCGAACCATCAAGTGACGAAGAAGTCCTTCATGTGTATCTTTATCGTAGCCTTTTAATTGATGGTCTTTTACCCAATTAGCTACTTCCATTGCAGCTGTAACCATCTCTTTGCCGGCAATAAGACATGATTCAAGTGAAATAATTTTGCGGAAATTTCCCTGTTCATGCAAACCGAGTGAACCATCCGGTGCAAACGTAAATTCCATTTTATTACGATAATGCCATGGCTGCTCCATTCCGATTGTATCGTGGACAAGATCAGGGTCAAATCCTTGCGCAGCAATTGCTTGTTTAACATGGTCAGTCTTTTGTTTTAACTGTCCTGTATAATCCCAATGCTGCCAAACGCAGCCTCCACACCGATCAAAATGCGGACATGGGGGAACCACTCTTTCAGGATGGGCCTCTAAAATTTCTTCTGGTATTGCTTTTCTTCTTCTTCTGTCAGGCCTATCAACAGTCACCCGTACTTTCTCACCAGGGAGAGTTTGCGGAATCGTAAGCTTTAATTTTTTAGGATTACCGTGCTCATTTTCGCGCCACACTGCAGCCTGTCCAGAACCTTTTGCATCTAATTGGCGTATTTCAGTAACTAAAGTTTCTCCTTGTGTAATCGTCAATTAATGCTCCTCCTTCTAAAAATTCAACTAATATGTTATCGAATATGCTTAAGCATTGAATTATGCAGTAATTTTCATTCCATTTATTATTTTTTGCATACTTATCTAGTATAAAGGATTCAAGACCAATTTGGAATCTTTCATGTATAGTAGATATTAACAGTAATAAATATTGACCATTACAAGTCTAATATTCAAATGATTAGCGATCTAAATATGTTCCTACACCATACACATTCCAATAAAGTAAAACATATGTCCATCCAATATAACTTGTCCCGCAAACATCCCCTTTTGAAAGGCAGTGATCGATATGCGTATAGAGACTATAAAAGAAGTTTTAGCTAAATGTGACGGGCTGATAAATAAGGCGAACAAAAGCTTTGTCAGGAATTTATTGATTTTTAAATATTTAAATGACTGCTTCGACCAGGAAAGAAATATTATCAAGCAGGACTTTCTAATTCGGGGAATATGTGAAGTCGAAGCAAAGCAATTAATTGAAGAACATGCCTATTACAATGTAGTCTTCATCCCTGTATGTGCAAGATGGAATACGCTAAAACAAGCATCCAACATCCATGAATCCATTTCAACAGCTATTGAACATATTTTAGAAAGCAATCCAAATATTTATCTGCCTATCAAATATGAAAACGGAACTAATGATATAGATGACTTTACGACGATTGCACTCATGACACTAATAGAGGTTCTCCAATTTGAAGCTATTGTCATACAGGAAGAATGGAAAGTAATCGAACATTGGTTAAACGAAGTTAAAGATGTCTAAATGCCTAGACCCCATCTTATACACAAAAAGACATCTACAAATATAATGTAGATGTCTACATCACAACTGCGATGGCGATGTAAATTTTAAATAAAATAAAAAACCCTCAACAGGAATTGAAAATTGCTACTATTTAGAAAAATATGGGCCTAAATGGACTTGAACCATCGACCTCACGCTTATCAGGCGTGCGCTCTAACCAGCTGAGCTACAGGCCCTTATTATTTTGGAGCGGGTGATGGGAATCGAACCCACGACAACAGCTTGGAAGGCTGTAGTTTTACCACTAAACTACACCCGCATAAAAAGTTGAAATGGAGCCTAGCGGGATCGAACCGCTGACCTCCTGCGTGCAAAGCAGGCGCTCTCCCAGCTGAGCTAAGGCCCCGCGTTTAAGGTGGCGCGCCCAAGAGGAGTCGAACCCCTAACCTTTTGATCCGTAGTCAAACGCTCTATCCAATTGAGCTATGGGCGCATATTAAAATAATGATGCCGAGGACCGGAGTCGAACCGGTACGGTAGTCACCTACCGCAGGATTTTAAGTCCTGTGCGTCTGCCAATTCCGCCACCCCGGCATAAGGGGTAAACTGGAGCGGAAGACGGGATTCGAACCCGCGACCCCCACCTTGGCAAGGTGGTGTTCTACCACTGAACTACTTCCGCATTTTACTTTTTATTAATATGAATAATCATGACAATAAATTAGAAAAGATGTGCCATGAAGGATTCGAACCTTCGACCCTTTGATTAAAAGTCAAATGCTCTACCTGCTGAGCTAATGGCACGTAATAAAAAAATGGTGCCGGCCAGAGGACTTGAACCCCCAACCTACTGATTACAAGTCAGTTGCTCTACCAATTGAGCTAGACCGGCAACATTTTATATATGGTGGAGGATGACGGGCTCGAACCGCCGACCCTCTGCTTGTAAGGCAGATGCTCTCCCAGCTGAGCTAATCCTCCATCATTAAAAGTGGTGAC
>NZ_JAAIWK010000012.1 GCF_011008565.1 Heyndrickxia ginsengihumi | reverse complement strand
TTTAAGTAACACTTAACTGCTTGTAATTTATCTTCGGCAGTAAATTTAACCATAGAAAAACTGCACCTCCAACTGTTAGATGGTGTCTAACAATTGGGGGGCAGTTCACAGCAGCGGTTTTCTAATTTAAGCACGTGGATGAAATTTTGCATAGACATCTTTTAATCTTGTCTTTGATACGTGTGTATAAATTTGCGTCGTTGAAATATCAGCATGTCCAAGCATTTCTTGAACCGCTCTTAAGTCGGCGCCATTTTCAATTAAATGTGTCGCGAATGAATGTCTAAGCGTATGCGGAGTAATATCTTTTTCTATATTTGCCTTTTTAGCAAGTCCTTTTAAGATTTTCCAAAAACCTTGCCTAGATAACCTGTTTCCATGGTGATTTAGGAACAAAGCATCTGACATTTGTTTTTTTGAAACAAGTTTTGGCCTGCTCTCTTGTATATATAATTGAATAACATTTGTTGCCGTCGTGCCGATTGGAATAATTCGTTCTTTGCTTCCTTTGCCAATACATTTTATGAACCCCATTGTTAAATGAAGATCATCTAAATTTAAGCTAATAAGTTCGCTTACTCGGATACCTGTTGCATATAAGAGCTCCAGCATTGCCCGATCCCGAATATCTAAAGGTTTATTGCCGTTTGGAGCTGCTAGCAGTGCTTCAACTTCTTGTATACTTAATACTTTTGGTAAGTTTCTTTCGGCATGTGGTGTTTCGATATGTACTGTAGGATCTTGTCCTGTCACTTTTTCTCTCAATAAAAATTGATGGAAAGATCGTATGGAGGCAACATGCCTTGCAAGCGTTTTTGCAGATTTCCCTTGAGTTTTCAAGAAATGTAAAAAATGCATGATATGAACTCTATTAATATCATTCAGTGATGAAATTTGTTCTACTTGCTCCATATATGTTAAATAGCTCGTTAAATCCCGTTCATAGGAAACGACTGTATTTTTTGCTAGCCCTTTTTCAACGACCAAAAAATGAATAAAGTCTTTCAATTGATCTTTCATAAATGATTACTCCCCATCTGAATAAAACAATAAAAGACGATGAACCCAATTTGGATCTTTATCTGCTTGAGTACTAACTTTAACTGCTGTGCCCTCTGGTTTATCGTAGCGGTGATAGTTTTCATATTCTTCGTTCACCCACAAAATTCCATAATAAAAAAGTACAGTGCAAACCGAAAACAAAATAAAAATTTTTAATGTTTTCAAAGTAAGCTTAATCCATAACATCTCTTTGTCCGCCCTTTCGCTTTTCTTTCTCTTTATACAAGCTATGACAGACTTTCTGGAATTTATACCTTTTATCATAAGAAATGTATGAACGATAAACAGAGGAAACAGAAACGTATTTAGATCTCATAATCTTCTTTTCTATAAGAAAAACCTTTTCAATATACGAAAAGGTTCTACTATTCTTCTTTTGTCATACTTTCTTCTTTTTCATCATGCTTCGCCTGACATCGATGACAAATCCCATGAAATGTTAAGCGATGATCTTTAATTTTAAAATTCCAGCGGCTTTCAACAATTTTTTCAACATTCTCTAGTAAATCTTCTTGAATTTCATCAACTGCTCCACATTCAATACAGACTAAATGATGATGAAAATGCGCAGCACCTTCTTGACGTAAATCGTAACGGTATACTCCATCACCAAAATTTATTTTATCTACAACTTTTAGTTCAGTTAGTAATTCTAATGTCCGATAAACGGTGGCTAACCCAATTTCAGGGGATTTCTCTTTGACGAGGAGATATACATCTTCCGCGCTCAAATGATCTGCTTCATTTTCTAGCAATACACGCACCGTTGCTTCGCGTTGCGGTGTAAGCTTGTAACTTGCTGAGTGTAACTGTTTTTTTATTCTATCAATACGTGCTTCTTCCATTTAGCTACTCCCCTCTGCCACTATTGATGTTATTATAGCAGATTAAGGAAAATAGTCAAAATGAAATGATTTTAATGTATATATTATAATAATTATATTTAGATATTAATTATTATATAATACTAGAAGATTAAACATGAACATATTTGATGACCGCCCTCATTAATTCTGGTGATAAGTATGCTTCAATACATGCAGCTAATCCAACAACAGCCATTGCAATAATAAATGTTAAACAGTAGTTCATGAAAATTTGAAAAAAAGGAAAATGTATGTTTTGCTTCATAAAGATTTTACGGATTAATGTTAATGAAAACATAACAGACATAACGGCTGTAAAAATAAAACCTGGAATGACTAACAGATTTTGTGGCAATACCGTTACGAAAGAAAGAAGAAACCCTCCCCATCCCATTTGATTGACGAGAAATCCAATAGAAAAACCGACAACAAGCCCTTTTAAAAATAGTAGTACGAGAATAAGAGGTAAACCTATAATAGAAATCCCCAATACCCACATCAATCCTAGAAACTTCACATTATGAAAGAAACTTGAGCGGAACAAATCGTCATTTGTGGCAATTTTTCCAGTAGATACTTGTCCAAAAAATTGTTTTAAATAGTAAAATAAATCTTCTTTCTGCGCAATTGATAGGCTGTTCACAATGATAGCTCCAAATATCACTCCCATTAAAAACAATACAATAATAAATGAATAGATAGAGGAATTCTCTTGGATATGACGACTTATAGGATTAGTAGAACGACGATTATTATGCACGACTTTCCCTCCCTCAAACTTAAACTGACGAATACATTCTTACCATCAATTTATGATTTCTAGGAAAAAAATATGCCATGAAAAGATAGATTTAGAAGAATAGTAGAATAGGAAAAAGCAAATGTGGTCTTTTGGAGTGAAAGAATTGAATATTATGCAGAAAACATCTGTAAAAAATGAGCGATGAAAGAAACATCAAAGCAAATATTTTATTGTTCGGCGAACCTTTATTTAAACTAAAAAGACTGCAGACAAACGAAAAACATTAAGTTTGCCGGCAGCTTGTAGTAGTATGATTGATTTTTTTCAGCTATTTTAAATAGTGAATGATATTTTAGTTCATTTAAATCTAAACATATTCTGTTTTATTAAACTTCGCGTTTCACCTTTCCATATTTACCGCCGCCACCTGATAGAAAAGCTAATTCGCCTGTTCTTGCATGGACGATTAGATCAACAAGTTCGGATTTAACTACTCGTTCTAATTCCTTTTCAGGGACGCGATGTAAAATATTCATTTCTGTCCCAAAATGATCAAGTAATTTTTCCATCGTCTTCGGACCAAGCCCTGGAAGAAACTCAAGTGGTACTTGATGAATGTATGGCGGTCTTTTCGGAAATGCTTTCGCTTTCGCTGTCGCCAATTCCTCAATTCTTTCAGATACTCCTTTTGTCTGCATTGTGGAACCACAATTTGGACAAACTCCCTCATCATATTGCGTTTGACATTTTGCACAAGTCGTTTTGAAATATTTTCCAAGTTGCGGATTTAAACCGTAATTAGCAATCATTTCATTGCCATCTTGATGATGCAATGCCTTTTGTAAAGCAAGAAAGGTTGGTGCTTCTAAGCGCATTACTTGGTATTCTCTTGCAATTTTAGCTAATGAGTGAGCATCGGAATTTGTAATAAATGTGTAATTGTGCAGTTCCTTAATGCGGTCAGCCATAGAAGTATCTGAACTTAATCCAAGTTCGATCGCATCTATAAGCTTAGGCTCCAAAACTTCTGATAATGAATGTTTTACTCCTTTTCCATAAAGACTTTTAAACGGAGTAAACACATGCGCTGGTATAAACAAACCTGATAATGATTTAATTTTTTCTTGTAAAACATGGGCATTCTCGTGTATCCTTTGCGTACTTAATTGAACGTTTTTTACTCTATGCTGATACCAATTTGCAAACTCTGTAAGCATCTGCACTGTAGGAAAATAACCCAATACATGAATTGGTCCTTGGCATTGCTCATCATTAACTTCAATTTCCACTCCTGGAATCAATGTAACAGATTGCTGATATCTTAATCCTCCATCCTCTTGTTCAATTAAATCACCGGACTGAATAAGCTCATTCATTTCTAAAATAACTTCCGGAGAATGGCAATCAATTACACCAACAATATCAAGCCCTTTACGAGTTTTTGCTGCTTGAAGAATATTCGTTAATGTTAATGTACGCGAACCTGTTATTTTCACCGGCTTTCCTGTTTTCGTTCGTCCTATATGAATATGAAGATCAACAAAATATATTTCTTGTTGTTTCATCGTTCACTCGATTGCAGTTGCCAATATTGAATGGCAATCAGCGTTTTCGCATCGCATATTTTTCCTGATTTTATCCATTCGCTTGCTTTTTGCAAACTAACTTCGATTAATTCAACAAACTCATCTTCATCAGCAGACTTCGGGTTTTCTAATTTTTTTAAATCTGTTGCAATATATAGATGAATGAGTTCATCAGCAAAGCCTGGTGCAGTATAAAATGAAGTAATCAATTCAATGTTTTTGCAAGCATAGCCCGTCTCTTCTTCCAACTCACGAAGAGCCGCTTCCTGAGGATCTTCATTTCCTTCCAATTTCCCTGCCGGAATTTCTATTAATGATTTCTCCATCGGTTTTCGGTATTGCTCTACAAGTACAACATTTCCATCTTCAGTAATCGCTAAAACTGCAACAGCCCCAGGATGCTTAATAATTTCCCTTTTAGACGTTTTTCCATTAGGCAGTTCAACATCTTGTACTTGTAAGTTAATGATTTTTCCTGAAAAGATTTCTTCTGTTTTTAACGTTTTTTCTTCAAATTTTTGCATGTCTCTATCTCCTTGTTCTTTTTGCAATTCTTCTTCATACATTTTAACACATGCATATTTTAAATTATGAATAGGAGGAATTTCATGACTATTATTGTTCATGACAAAGGTGTTATTATTAAAGGAAAAGCATGGGAAGTACGTAAAGCATTAAAACACTATAGTAAACAGCACAATACGATACACGATTGGATACAATCTGTTCATGCATAGTTATTCATTGTGTTTATTAATCTTTCTACGCTATATTTATATAGAAAACTAACGTTTGAAAGGATGAACACGATTATATGGAAAAAAATCGTTTAGGAACATCTAATCTATTTGTTTCGAAACTAGGTCTAGGCTGCATGTCACTTGGAACCGATCCTACTAAAGCACGCGGCATTATCGAAGCGGCACTCGAAGAAGGCGTTAATTATTTTGATACCGCTGATCTCTATGACCACGGTGTAAATGAAACAATTGTTGGTGAAGCATTAAAACATGTTCGCAGCCAAGTAGTAATCGCAACAAAAGTTGGGAATCGCTGGAATGAAGATGGACAAGGCTGGCATTGGGATGCTTCAAAAGCCTATATAAAAGAAGCGGTCAAACAAAGTTTAAAAAGATTACAAACCGAATATATTGACCTCTATCAATTACATGGTGGAATGATTGAAGACAATATTGAAGAAACGATTGAAGCTTTTGAAGAATTAAAGTCAGAAGGAATCATTCGCTATTATGGTATTTCTTCTATTCGCCCAAATGTCATTCGCGAGTATGTTAGTAAATCTTCGATCGTTAGTGTAATGATGCAATACAGTTTATTAGACCGCAGACCCGAAGAAACTATAATGGATCTCTTAGAACAGAAAAGAATTAGTATTGTTACAAGGGGACCTGTTGCAAAAGGAATTTTCAGCTCTAACGGTTTGAAAAAAATTCCGGAAAGCGGATATATGAACTATTCCTATGCAAAAATTAAATCGCTACTAGAACAACTTCAAGAGCAACTTGTTTCTGACAAGCGTTCTCTAACAGAACTTGCTCTCCAATTTAACTTAGCACATAAACCGGTTGCCGCTGTTGTCGCTGGGGCTAGTTCGATAGAGCAATTGCGTACGAATGCTAAAGCTGTTAACGCCAAACCTCTCACCGCTGAAGAATTACATATCCTTCGTTCGTTAACAGTGCAGAATCAATATGAGTCACATCGTTAATCTACATTGCAAAGAATCAATAGTGGTTCTTTGCTTTTTATACTTATTTAAACGAGAGACTATTCGAAGACAAAACATATAACCTGGCATCGTTCTTTATAGTTCATCGTGAACACTAGCACATATGTATATTATTTACTTATTTTGCCAAAAAAACCCGTAATTTTTCCGCTATATTTCTTCTCGTTCCAACAAAAAATGATGCTGTAATACGCTTGAATATGTTTAATCATTTTTATTTTCCCTCACGCGTGAAATACTCGTCATTTCATCAATCAATTTGATTTTTTTTGTCAACGAAATGTTATTTACTGCCGACATATTTTACGAGCAACATTGATTTATTTTTTTTATACTGAATTTGAAACATTAGACTTAAAGATAACGCTTGCGTATAGTTCTATTTTTCAGCAAAGGGCAAACCTTCTTGAAAAAAAGGGGCGCAAAGTCACGGGTCTAAGGTACGATACGTACTACGACGGCTGGGCTACCTGAAATACTATGTATTTTAGGAGGAGACCATGGAAAAAAATCCATTAGAAACTGAGCAATCATTGGATTCGGAGTGGGTAGAATTAATTTTAAGTGCCTTGAACATTGGATTAACAGTAAATGATATTCAAGTTTTCCTAAGAAATGGGGAACAATAAAAAATTTCCTATCTCGTGAACTTCTGATTGTTCTCCTTCTTTACTCTCCTTTTGTTCGAAATATGGAACGATACCTTCGTTATATGATATAATAAAACGAAGGTAGGTGACAGGAGTGATTGGACAACAGATTAAAAAGTACCGTTTACAAAATGGGTTTTCCCTTTCAGAATTAGCTGAAAAAGCTGGAGTTGCCAAATCTTACCTTAGTTCAATTGAACGTAATATTCAAACGAATCCCTCCATTCATTTTTTAGAAAAAATTGCTTACGTACTAGAAATTTCTGTCGATACATTATTGCATGAAGAAATAAACGATTTAGAAACAGCTGAATTAGATGGAGAATGGAAAAAACTTGTTGTTGAAGCGATGAACTCAGGAGTATCCAAAGAAGAATTTCGGCAATTTTTAGAATTTAACAAATGGAAATTAAAGAACAAATAAGAACGCCAGCAGCCTTATACCTGTTGGCGTTTCGTTTTGAAGTAAACATTAGACCCTGCGCAATGAAAGCGAATCTCTGTAGCGAAAAATAAAGACTCTTATAATTTACCAATGGAAATTATTGTATCCCATCCCCTACAAACAGCCTATATAAGGCTGCCAATTTGTTCCTTATAACAAACAGAATCACCCCATTCCCATCTAATTATTAATGATTTATTTCATGTTTTGTTCGTTCTAAAGAACA
The DNA here is from genome assembly GCF_011008565.1 of Heyndrickxia ginsengihumi. Taxonomy (GTDB): domain Bacteria; phylum Bacillota; class Bacilli; order Bacillales; family Bacillaceae_C; genus Weizmannia; species Weizmannia ginsengihumi. Next base: position 87,025 of record NZ_JAAIWK010000012.1, on the reverse strand, counting down.
TTATAAGTGAGTATAATTTCATAAATAAAGATGGGAAAGTTTGAATCAACCATTTACGTTAATTCCCGCCTTAATTTTCTTTATACACAGCTTAGAAATTAATACAAGTGTAAACAACCAATCGATTTCTTAGTAAATAAAATGAAACAGGAGGAATAAAGTGGAAAAGAATGTAAATGTCCCTTCCGTCAAAAATACATTCATGCGCCCAAGAATCGTTGTATTTATACCTGCCCACAATGAAGAAAAGTCAATACGTGATTGCTTGGCCGGTCTAGGCGATCAATCCTTACCAAAAGATATTGAACTTGATGTTTATGTAATTGCCGATAATTGTACAGATCGTACTGAAGAAAAAGCACTGGAAGCTGGAGAAGAATTTCACTTAAATTTAAAAGTATTAGTGACTGAAAATAATAAGCTTCGAAAAGTTGGTGCCTTAAATACAGCATGGAAGTATCTTTACGGAGATGTGTTAGATTTATATGATAAAAAACTAACACCTTTTCAAGAATTCTACAAACAATCAATTAAGGCTATTCTCGGTATGGATGCCGATAGCAGACTAGCACCGAACGCCTTAACCTATCTTTGGGATGATTTAATGAGCGCACGCAATATTGGCGGGGTTATGGCAAAATACACGATGAGAATGCCTAAGAAAAAGAGTCTCCTTTCTAAAGATGATGTCCACTATGAAGAAAAAATTGCCAGCGGAGAATATGGCGGACCAATATCTAGATGGTGGACACACCAACAAAAGCAAGATATGGCAAGTTGGCTATTAGATTTACAATACCGTGGCGGCAGCACTTATGTACTTGGCGGGCAAGCGACATTATTTCGCCCTGAAGCATTACAAGATGTTGTCGATCGAAATAAACTCGATGGTCCTTGGGAAAATGAAAGTGATGTTGAAGACATGCTACTAACTTGGCAGCTGCAAAAATCCGGATGGAAAACTTTAATCAGTCCCCATGCCCGCTGTTTTGTTGATGCAATGAGATCTTACCATACGTATCGTGAACAGCGTAACAAATGGAAATCAGGCACTGTTGATTTATTGACAAACCGCGATCTCAACATTAGAACAAGGCATACAGGAAAGCTATGGCGTTCCCAAGCAAAAACATTTATTGATTTAATCGTTCGCCTTATTTTTATTTCGTTAGTGGCTGTTTCCCTAGCGACCGATCAATTTTATTGGAACTGGATATGGCTCACCCCTATTGTGATAGCATCGATTTTAAATATGATGTTAGCTATTAAAACGCCTATGCATCGGCCAATTGATGTCATCCTAGCAACATTACTAATTAGTCCTGAGATTTATTTATGGGTCAATTTAGTAACCTTTTCTCAAGTATGGTTGGAAAAACTATCAGCAAACAGCAGTAATGGATGGGATAAGCAATATGCTGCTGAAGCAGGAAAAACAAGAAGTAAATTAGTCCAAGGAATTCTCTTTTGTATCTTCATTTTGCTTATTGCTGCCTTCTGTTGCTTCTATTTTAGAGATTATTTAACGAGTGAATCAGTAAAAACGGTTATTCAACCTTATTTAATGGCGGGCTGGATCACCCTCACGTGTTTGACCGTATTTGAAATGCTTTGCATGCTGCATCAAATTTGGACGTTACGCGGTAGACATAAAGCATAGTCCTTCCAAGTCATGTAGTAGCATGTCATAAAAGAAATTACCATGTAATACTGACGCAGTATAATAGTAGTATACTAAACTACTAATAGGCTGAATCATATGGGGAATTACGTTGTGATACCCTTATAATCCAGCCTGCTTTATTTCTTTGTTACATAAAAATGAGATAGATATTCATTATTTATATTTTTTCCAATCCATAGGATTTTCTTCTAGCAATTCTGCAAATGATTTATTTTTTTCCCGTTGTTTTTGCTCTTTTCTTTTTCTCTCCGCTTCCTCTCTTTTCTTCTGTTCTTCATCATCTATTAACTGCTGCTTTGTTTGTTTTAACATTTTGAGAAGATCTTCATTTAATGTATCTTGTAAACTAACCTTTTCAGCTTGTTTTTGTTTTTTTTGCTGTGATTTTTTTGCCATTTCTTCTTCCTACGCAAAAGTGAATAGACATACATGATCTTTTTAAATGACTATTCGTAGGAATTTCGCCACCTTTCAAAAAATGAATATGAATCGAATGATGTTTCTACTATTATATATCTACTTCTTTCTTTTTGTAAAAATAATGAATACTGTTTAAAAAAACATTTTCACTGATTCATATGCGCTTTCCTATCTCCCATCGATAATCAATAGTGTATTCTGCAGCAATTGCTTTAGCCAAAGCGAACATCTTATAAAAGATATTTTGTAGAAATGAATCCTTTTTTAGCGAAAATCGTATATAGTATAATCAAGTTTACTTTTGATAGGAGTGCCTTATGTACTATGAAAGCTATTTTGGAATTGATTATCCGCCTGCTTATAACTATACCTTCAATGGTCATCATTTGGTTCCTTGTATATTTCAGTACGAATCATTTATTTTTTGCGACTAGTGTTTCTTCTTTAATTGCTGGTCTCTTCATTTATCAATGTACTAAATGGGTCCGCACCGGACAATTTATAAAGCAACAGAAAATATCACGAAAAGAATATCGATTCATACTTAAAAATTTAAAAGAAGCAAAATATAAAATCAGAAGGCTTCAAAAAACGTTTTTTAGTATACGTGATATTAGGACGTTTAAGCTTTATTATGATATCAACAAAATCGTTAGAAAAATATATAGTTTAATTCAAAAAGAACCAAGACGTTTTTATTTAGCCGAATCTTTTTTCTATGTTCATTTAAACTCAATGGTAGAGCTCTCAGAAAAATTTTCATTATTAAATGCTCAACCTGTAAAAAATAAAGAGATTATCCAAAACATAGACGAAACAAGACACACTTTAAAGGAATTAACTCACGAAATAGAGAAAGATTTATACAGTATGCTAAAAAGGGATATCGACGATCTTCATTTTGAACTAGAATATGCAAAACATTCTATTGACCAAAACCGTCCACTTACGCGTGAGGAAAGGAGAAAGAAAAAATGACTGAAGCAAAAGAACCTCTATGGGGAGAACAAGCAAGCGATAGATTGGAAGATTTACTTGCAAATCCTTTTGGAAATCATGAGTCTATCCTTGATTCTATAGATAAATCAAAAGAAAGCAATAACATAAAACCTACCCGTATGATTGATATGCTTCCAGAAGAAAACCGCCAAAAGGCTTTGGAACTATCTAAGCAAATTGATCCAGCTGATCACCAAGCTGTTATTTTATATGGAACACAAGCTCAATCTAAATTGCTGCAATTCTCCCACTCCATGCTTGATCATGTTCAACAAAAAGATATTGGTGAAATTGGCGACATCTTAAATGAACTCATGCACAAGCTAGAGCAAGTGAATCCTGAAGAATTACAAGCAGAAAAAAAGGGCTTTTTTTCACGTATGTTCGGAAAAATTTCGAGTTCTGTTCAAGAACTACTATCCAAATATCAAAAAACGAGTGCACAAATTGATCGCATTACCGTGAAGTTGGATATGTCCAAAAAAACTTTATTGGAAGATATTCAACTTTTAGAACAATTATATGAGAAAAACAAAGATTATTTTCATGCCTTAAATATTTATATCGCTGCTGGAGAATTAAAGATTGAGGAACTTCACTCAAAAACAATTCCTGAATTACGCCGAAAAGCCGAAACATCTGGAGATCAAATGGCTTTTCAGGAAGTAAATGATATGATTCAATTTACTGATCGCTTAGAGAAAAGATTACATGATTTAAAATTAAGCAGGCAAATCACCATTCAAAGTGCACCGCAAATCCGCTTGATTCAACATACGAATCAAACGTTAGCAGAAAAGATTCAATCATCTATTATGACATCGATTCCACTATGGAAAAATCAAATTGCAATTGCGCTAACATTGCTGCGCCAACGCCATGCTGTGGAAGCACAAAAGCAAGTTACAAAAACAACAAATGACTTATTACTGAAAAATGCTGAAATGTTAAAAGCAAATACTGTTGAGACAGCTCAGGAAAATGAAAGAGGTCTTGTTGATATTGAAACATTGAAAAAAACACAGGAACACTTGATTGCTACGTTGGAAGAAACGATACGGATTCAGCAAGATGGCCGTGCAAAGCGCTACCAAGCTGAACAAGAACTTGCAACGATGGAAAATGAACTAAAACAAAAACTATTAGATTTGAAATGACATTGCGGACTTGGGGGATATCTCCCTTGTTCTTTATTCAAAACAGAGCGTGAATGTCAATGACGAATTTTTGCCACTAAGTGCCGGAGGATCCCTCAATGAAAAAATTTTTATCAGTATTAGGCGGTGCCGCCGTTTTAACTACAGGGCTAGGTATTTATATTTCTGAAAGGATTATGCATATTAGAAGAAAGGATCAACAATACATAATTGATCGGGAAACAAAAGCAAAGCGTGTTGATCTTCGCTCTTATGATGAATTGCCAAAGGAAGAAGTTTTTATTGAATCTCCTTTTGGCTACCCAATTAAAGCAGTATTTGTTAAACCTTTTCCAGCTTCAAATCAATATATGATTTTTTGTCACGGCGTGACCGAAAATAAAATGAATTCCATTAAATATATGAATATTTTTCTTAATAGGGGATTTAATGCCGTCATATATGATCATCGTAGACATGGGGAATCTGGAGGAAAAACAACTAGCTACGGTTATTACGAAAAGTTTGATTTAAAAGCAGTTGTCGATGCCCTTCTCAACCGCGAAGGTGAAGATATTATTTTCGGGATACATGGGGAATCAATGGGGGCTGCAACTCTTCTTCAATATGCAGGATTGCTTGAAGATCGCGCGAACTTTTATATCGCAGATTGCCCATTTTCCGATTTTCCTGACCTGTTGATTCGAATGTTTACAAGAGAAATAAAACTACCCGGAAAATATTTTTTACCACTCACTGATTTTTTCATTCGTGTCCGGGATGGTTATGCAATTAAACATGTTTCACCAATCAGCGTTGTTGAACGAATTAAGAAACCAATTTTATTTATTCACAGTGAAAAAGACGACTATATTTTACCTGAAATGACGAAGGCACTTTACGAAAGAAAAAAAGGTCCTAAGAAGCTACTTGTTGCGAAAAATGGCGCTCATGCCCAATCATTTAATATGAATCGTGAACTATATGAAAAAACGATTGATGAATTTTTAATACAGATTGTTCACCTAAAGGTCCAAAAAAACAATTTCTCTTAACAAAGATCAATTTTTTAAAACAATTGCCTACAATCTTGAATAGAGTATTAAGAATGATGATGATAGGGAGAGATTGTATGCAAATTTATGTTGTACAACATGGCGATACGCTTTGGGAGATTGCCAATCGATTTGGCGTGGATATAACACAAGTGCAGTCCGCAAATCAGTTACCCAATATTGGAAATTTAGTAATCGGGCAAGCTTTAGTCATTCCGACACCAGCTCGACAGTATACTGTTCAGCAAGGTGATCAAATTTGGGAAATCGCAGCCCGTTTCGGGACTACAGCACAAGCGATTTTAGAAGCAAATCAAATTACGAATCCAACTGCTATACGCGTTGGGCAAACATTAACAATTCCGATCCGTTACCACACTGTAAAAGCTGGTGAAACTTTATATGAAATTGCCCAAAAATATGGCGTTAATTTACAAAGGCTTATAGAGATCAATCATCTGACTAGTACAACAAATCTTTATGTGAATCAAGTGCTGAGAATTCCGACACGGCAACGGCCTATAAAAGAAGTGAATGCTTACACAACACAATTTAACAATGATGCTGTGCAAGAAGTTCGCAATTTAGGGCGCTATTTTACGTATTTATCCCCTTTCCGTTATTCTTTTCGGGCGGATGGAAGCCTATCTCAATTAAACGAGAGCTCTGTATTAGAAGCTGCACATTCGACAAGTGTTGCACCATTACTAATTTTAGCGAACTTTACTGAAAATGGATTTAATTCTGATTTAGCCGCAAGTTTATTACGTAACGAATCAATTCAAGATACTTTAATTAATAATGTTTTAACCGTCATGAGACAAAAAGGGTATCGCGGTGTTAATTTTGATTTTGAGTATGTCTATCCTGAAGATCGTGATCGTTATACAGCTTTTCTTAGAAAGGTTGTCAATCGCTTGCACGCAGAAGGCTATCTCGTTTCTACCGCTCTTGCCCCTAAAACTTCCGGTACCCAATCAGGTTTACTTTATGAGGCTCATGATTACGGCGCACATGGGGCAATCGTAGACTTTATCATTTTGATGACATACGAATGGGGATGGGCTGGCGGAAGACCGTGGGCAATTGCACCTATCAATGAGGTTAAGAAGGTGCTAGATTATGCTGTTACCGTCATTCCTGCAAATAAAATTATGATGGGTGCCCCTCTCTATGGCCGTGATTGGAAAATTCCTTGGCAGCAAGGAACAATCGCACGCACTGTCAGTCCTCAAGAAGCTGTTGCTCTAGCAGCCAAGTACGGTGCAACAATCCAATACAACCAAACATATCAATCTCCATTTTTCCGATATACAGATGAAAACGGTCAGCAGCATGAAGTTTGGTTTGAAGATGCACGCAGTATGCAAGCAAAATTCAATTTACTGATTCAATACGGTCTTAGGGGGATTAGTTACTGGGTATTAGGAAATCCTTTTCCGCAAAATTGGCTTGTGCAAGAAGATCTAATCCAAACAAGAAAGCGATGAAAGGTTGCTATAAATAGGCAGCCTTTTTATGTTCCCTCCCCCTCTTTTCTTAATGATTCATATTCTTTGCTCGATCAATTGATTGGCGGGCAGAAGCAGGATGATAGGATCATCGCATATGTTACAGTTTCTTTTGATCGTATAACAGCTTTTTTTATATTTTTTATGGCAGACAGCCTTCATGACTGACCGTTATTACTGAACGAAAAAACCATCCAAAAACGATGATTGATGGATGGTCAGTATAACCAAATTATTTTTTAAAAAATGCCTTTTTCCCAATTGTTTCAACTGTTTTAGGAAAAAGGGAATAGAACACACTACTTGCATTCATCCATCCTGGCGCGTTAATTTCCCGCCGTTTTGTAAACATGGCATCAACTATTTTTAGCGCAAGCTTTTCAGGATTCAGCATTAATTTTTCAATATTTTTCATATAAGTTCCAGATTTATCTGCAATGTTAAAGAAATTTGTTGCAACCGGACCTGGGTTCACAGCTGTTACATAGACGCCAAACCTTGACATTTCCATTCTTAAACCGTTCGTGAAACCAAGCACTGCATGCTTTGTAGCAGAATATACACTCGATTTAGGTGTAGCCATTTTTCCAGCTTGTGAAGCAATATTGATAATATGACCGCTTCTTTTTAATTGCATATTTGGAACTACTGCTCTCGTACAAGCAATTAATCCAACAACATTAACATTAAACATTCCTTCTACATCAGCCATATCAATATCCTGTACTTCATCAAATATACCAAATCCAGCATTATTTACGAGAACGTCAATCGTTCCTTTTTCGCGATAGATTGTTTCAAATACGTCATCAATTTTATGATATTCTGAAACATCAAATGATTTAATATCACATTGAACGCCGTAATGCTCTTCAATATCATACTTGATCGCTTCTAATTTATTCAAATTGCGAGCAAGCAATACAAGATTTGCTCCATTTTTAGCACATGCATAGGCTATATTTTTTCCTAATCCTCCCGAAGCACCTGTGATAACAATCGTTTTACTTTTTATTCGCTGATTACTCATTCTGTACTCCTCTTATTTCATTTACTTTTAGTAGCATAATAAGCAACGCCAAAATCGTCAAGTTTCTTATCTATCATTTCTAATGATTGTAAATAATCTAGTAAGCCAATCGTTGCAGACAAGGTAAAACCCATCTGTTTCCTAAATAATGTTGGAAATAATTGTTCACAAATTTTCAAAGCTGGAAGTGCTTCCCGTTGCACCATTTCTTTCACTAATAAAGCTTTTTCATGCTGAGTACGCAGGCGCTGTTGAACTAATGTTTGAATATCTCTCACATTTTCCCCATGACCTGTATATGCTATATGAATATCAATAGGCAATAATTTCATTAAAGAATCTCGATACTGTAATTGCGGCTTGGGACGCTCTTTGTCCAGCTGTAAAGGCGGCTCTAATAATGGATTTGATGAAATATGTGCTAAAATATGATCGCCTGCAATTAAGACCCCATCTGATTCACGGTAAAATGAAAGATGACTTTGTGCATGACCAAGCGTTTCAATAATTTTCCATTCATCTAAATTTGGAAGTGTTTCCCCTTCCGCTATTGTATTTGTTAATGGTTTAACAGATCCTAATGCCAATGTTGACTTCATCTGTTTTAATACGTCACTGCTTTTTCTTTGATTAGTAAGACCGAGCTCATGAAATAGTTCCATATAAAAAGCATCATGGTGGCGCATAAAATTTGGATCATTTATTAGCCAAGGAACACAATATGAATGACCAAAAACAGGAATATCTTCACGCAATCTTGCTAGCAGGCCAATATGATCGGGATGATGGTGAGTAAGCACAACTTGCTCAATATCATCAGGTCGATAGCCCATTTCAGCAAGCTGCGTTTGAAAAACATTCCATGCTGCTTCAGTATTTACGCCCGCATCTATTAGAGTGAGCACATCCCCTTTTATCAAATAGACATTACATTGCCAACTACTAATGGTGTTGGAAGTGATATTTTCACGACACTTTTATCGCCGATCATAACGTTTCTCTCCTTTTATATCTGTATTTAAATTGTAGCGAAATATATGTTTTTTGTCATTTAAATATATTAAGATTGACTGAAAATTTTAAAAACATTCTTGACATCAATTTTGTATTTGTGCATAATCAAAGTGAATATGAAGTATCTGCAATGACCAAGATCAGTAAATAGAAGATGATGAAAAGAGAATGAAGTTCAACGGCTGAAAAACTTCATCATCCACTCTTCCATTGAACCTACCTTGCGAGCTGTTTGGCAAACCAAACCGGAAAATGACCGTTATCAACTGAGAGATACTAGAATATAAAGTATTCTAGTAATAAAGGTGGTACCGCGAATATAAACCCTTCGTCCTTTAATGGATTGAAGGGTTTTCATGTTGAATGAACTTTATCATGTGCATACTACTAGAGGAGGCATTAACTATGAATATTTCTTTTATTGGGGCTGGATCCATGGCGGAGGCGATGATCAGCGGCATTATTGAAAAAAAGATTGTAGCTGGAAATGAGATAACAGTTTTGAACCGTTCAAATGGACATCGGATAACACAATTACAAGAAAAATATGGAATAAAAAAATTAACATCCTTATCGGAGCTTGAAAAACATACAGATGTAATTATTCTTGCTGTCAAACCAAAGGATATTTTAACTGCTCTTCAGTCCATTCAATCCTATATTCAGCAAGGACAATTATTAGTGTCCGTTGCCGCAGGAATATCCTTATCTTTTATAGAAAGCCAACTGCATAATGATGTCCCCATCGTGCGGGCAATGCCAAATACTTCAGCAATGATTGGAAAATCTGCAACTGCCATAGCATTTAATCAATCTGTAAGCGATGCTCATCAAAAGATGGCATTAAAACTATTTTCAGCTATAGGATTAACAAAAGTGGTGGAAGAAAATCAATTAGATGCTGTCACAGGATTATCTGGAAGTGGTCCTGCCTATATCTACTATATTGCCGAAGCATTGGAACAAGCTGCAAATGAAATTGGTTTAGAAGAACAAATTGCAAAACAACTTGTTATCCAAACACTTATCGGTGCGGCTGAAATGTTAAAACATTCTGGAGAAGCGCCAGAAAATTTACGCAAAGCTGTTACAAGTCCTGGCGGTACGACTGAAGCAGGAATCAAAGTATTAGAGCAGCATTCTGTTAAGGAAGCATTTATTGATTGCGTCAAAGCAGCGACTAAACAATCTGCTGTGCTTGCGCAAACATTTGAGCAAGTATCTTCAAAGTAAACTTTATGAGGAAATCATATTCTTTTTATTTTAAAAAAGTTATTGCTATAATGGAGACCGTTAAATAATCAATAAGGGGGGCCATTGGCTTTGTCAAATGTAAAATTATTTGAGCCATATACCATTAAAAATGTAACATTGAAGAACAGAATCGTTATGTCTCCAATGTGCATGTATTCTTCAATGAATGAAGACGGAACTCTTCAAGATTGGCATTACACACACTATACAAGTCGTGCTGTTGGTCAAGTTGGACTCATTATTGTAGAAGCGACAGCGGTATCTCCAATTGGCAGAATTTCTCCATATGATTTAGGAATTTGGAGCGATGATCATCTTTCAGGGCTAACGAAGCTCGTAAACATGGTAAAAACACACGGGGCAAAAATCGGCATTCAGCTTGGCCATGCTGGCCGAAAAGCAGAACTAAAAGAGGAAATCGTAGCCCCATCCGCCATTGCCTTTAATGACCGATATCAAACGCCTAAGGAAATGACAAAACAGGATATTTTGGATACGATAGAAGATTTTAAACAAGCCGCGATCCGTGCCAAAAAGGCCGGATTTGATGTGATTGAAATACACGGAGCACACGGCTATTTGATTAATCAATTTTTATCTCCATTATCAAACAAACGTACCGATGAATATGGCGGATCACAAGAAAATCGCTATCGTTTTTTAAAGGAAATTATTGATGCGATTCAATCTGTTTGGGAAGGTCCATTATTTGTCCGTGTTTCCGCACGTGAATATCATCCTGACGGTCTAGATGTTGAGGATTATGTAGCAATTGCCCGTCTGCTTAAACAGCAAGGAATTGACTTAATTGATGTAAGCTCTGGAGCAGTTGTTCCTGCAAAAATCAACTCTTTCCCTGGCTACCAAGTGCCATTAGCTGATGAAATTAAGCATAATGCCAATATTGCAACAGGTGCAGTTGGGCTGATTACATCTCCTCTGCATGCTGAAGAAATTTTACAAAACGGACGTGCTGATTTAGTATTTTTAGCTAGAGAATTGCTACGAGACCCATATTGGCCTCGTACAGCCGCGAAGGAACTAGGCGTGGAACTACAAAGCCCTGTTCAATATGAACGTGGCTGGAACTAACAAAATAGATAAAAGCGAAAAAGCCCCCCTCTGAGATTCCTCAAAGGAGGGCTTTTAACGCTGTTTTCTTACACTTTGTTGCTTAACTATCAAAAAGAGTCGATTTCCGCAAACAGTAAGCTGCGGATAAAAAGAAATATTAACCGGATGATCATGAAATGAACATTTTTGTTACATTAATTGCAACCATATAGCGAGATCAATAGCTTTATTTTTTTAATGAATATCTACTTCCATAAAATCATGCACTAAAATAGTTTGGGCAAATATTTGTTTTGCTTCCTCTTCAAGCTTCTTCCACTCTTCTTTTCCGTATCTGGAGCTAATATGTGTCAAACATAAACATTTTGCATTAGCTTGTTTTGCCGTGTTTGCAGCTTGAGCAGTTGTCGAATGGAAATAATTAAAAGCCATTTGCTCGCTTTCTTCGTTAAAAGTTGCCTCATGAACGACGATATTAGCATCCTTTGCAAGCTCTAGTGCTGCTTCACAATGTCTTGTATCTCCTAAGATCGTAACAATCTTCCCTTTTTTGGCAGGTCCAAGATATTCATACCCATGAATCACTCTGCCGTCATCTAATACAATGGTTTCCCCGTTTTTAATTCGACTATAAATCGGACCTGGCTGAATTCCATCGCATTTTAATTTTTCGGCATCTAACGTTCCTTGCTTATCCTTTTCAATAATTCGGTAACCGAAGCTTGGAATCGCATGCTCAAGCAGCTGGGCTTCGACCGTAAATTGTTCATCTTCGAAAACTATTCCTTGATGAATTTCATGGATATTCAGTGCATATTGTAAATGGGTTTCACTCACACTTAGTGCAGTTTCCACAAAAGCTTTAATTCCTGGTGGGCCATATATATCTAATGTAGAAATTCCCCCTTGGAAAGAACGGCTCCCGAGAAAACCTGGTAATCCAAATATATGATCACCGTGTAAATGAGTAATAAAAATCTTTTCGATCTTTCGAGGCTTTAAGGATGTATGTAAAATTTGATGCTGTGTTGCTTCCCCGCAATCAAAGAGCCATATCGCGTTTCTTTCTTCCAACAGTTTCAACGCAATAGATGTAACATTGCGGGATTTGGCAGGTACTCCCGCGCCCGTTCCTAAAAATAAAAGTTCCAAACATCTTCCCCCTATTCAAACTTGATTTTTTTCCGATTATAATGTTGTAAACTATCTTATCATAATTTTTTTTAAAAGGAATCTTTTGCATATCATTTGCGTATTTTCGTCTGAAAGACTAGAATAAAGTGAAAATGTTTCTTGAGAAAAGGTGCACAATCTCAATCTTTCTTATCTTTATTTGTTTTTTCATTCATATTGATCATTAATGTTGTTCGCTTTAAGATAATTTAAATAAAATAAGCTACACTATAACTGTATAATAACATGTATACTTTTTAACATGCGCATATTTCTTAAAGATTGTATGACAAACGCAATAATTTTATATAATAATCATGTATTTCTGCCATTGCCATGTTATATAAAGAGTCTTTTCTAAAAAATTGTTGTTTTTAAAGGCTGATTCGAGCGCAAAGTGCGGGACTCCTGCAGGGCTCAGCACCCGCGTACGGAAAGTAAACATCCTAAAGTAGAAATCGACTACTCCTTTGATAAAAAAACAGCCTATATAAAAATTGCTTAAGGCGCTCATTTTCCTAAACAATATTTGATGAAAAAACATGTTAAGAGAAGGTTCACTAATAAAAATTTTTAAAAACAAAGTGAGGTAAAACACATGCAAGCAATTGAAACTCCTAAATCATTAATTATGTTATTTGGCGCTACAGGTGATTTAGCGAAACGTAAACTGTTTCCATCCTTATACAATTTGTATCGGAAAGGAAAACTTTCTGAAAACTTTGCAATCATCGGTACTGCTAGACGAGATTGGAGCCATGAAGTATTTCGTGATCACGTTAAAGACTCAGTCTTAACAGCAAGAAAAACAGCTGAAAAGATTGATGAATTCATCTCTCATTTTTATTATCAAGCGCATGATGTTACTGATTCAGAGTCATACATACAACTAAAAAAATTAGCAGATGATCTTGATCAACAGTATCAATTAGAAGGAAATCGCATATTTTATTTAGCGATGGCTCCAGAATATTTTGGAACAATTTCAGATCATTTGAAAGATGACGGCCTTACAAATACAAATGGTTTTAAACGTCTAGTGATTGAGAAACCATTTGGTCATGATTTAGAATCTGCTAAAGCTTTAAATAAACAAATTCGTAAATCTTTCTCAGAAAGTGAAATTTATCGTATTGATCATTATTTAGGAAAAGCGATGGTACAAAATATCGAGGTCATTCGTTTTGCTAATGCTATTTTCGAGCCATTATGGAATAACCGTTATATCTCTAATATCCAAATTACTTCAAGTGAAATGCTTGGTGTAGAAGAACGTGCACGTTATTATGAAAACAGTGGTGCATTGCGCGATATGGTGCAAAACCACATGCTCCAGATGGTTGCTTTATTAGCAATGGAACCACCGATTAATTTAACAACTAATGAAATCCGCAGCGAAAAAGTGCGGGCCCTTCGCTCTTTAAGAGCAATTGAAGGTGAAGATGTACAAAAATATTTTGTCCGTGGTCAATACGGTGCAGGCAATATTCAAGGAGAAAAAGTGGTTGGCTATCGCGATGAGGTGAATGTAGATCCGCAATCAAATACTGAAACATATGTCGCTGGTAAACTAATGTTTGATAACTTTAGATGGGCAGGAGTTCCTTTCTATATTCGCACAGGTAAAAGAATGGCTACGAAATCAACAAAAATTGTCGTACAATTTAAAGATATTCCAATGAATCTTTATTACAATAAAGACCAGCAATTAAATCCAAACTTGCTCGTTATCCATATTCAACCTGAAGAAGGGATTACGCTTCATTTAAATGCAAAAAAAGCTGGTCAAAATATGGAAACAACTCCTGTTCAATTAAGTTTTGCTAGCAGCAGCATGGAGGGAATTAATACTCCGGAAGCTTACGAAAAATTAATTTATGACTGCTTGCATGGTGATGCAACTAACTTTACTCACTGGGATGAAGTTGCATTATCTTGGAATTTCGTTGATAAAATTTCAAATGTATGGGAAGAAAAGAAAATGGAATTCCCTAACTATGAAGCAGGAACGATGGGACCTAAAGCAGCTGATGAGCTACTAGAAAAAGATGGATTTTTCTGGTGGCCAGTTGAAAATCTTGAAGTTGATGTTTGTTAATATTAGATATGATAAAAATGGAATACGCTACTCCAAAGCGTATTCCATTTTTATTAAAAAACTGTGAGGTGTCATGATCTTGACAGGAAAAAAAGAGCTTGATGATTATTTACAACAAGGGATTTATGGTGAAAAAGAGCTTTTGCCAGAGGAGCGCCGTAAATTTTTAGGCACTTTGCGTGAAAGAATTGTTCTTGCTTTAACGGTAAAACAAGTGAGAGAAAAACATATTCGCTCTGAAGTCATTGATTGCTTAAGAGAACATCCAAAGGCGAAAATATTACTTAACGGTACGATTGATTATGACTTTCTATCTAAATATATTCAAGCGGCAGAAACATACAATATTCCTTTCTCCATTGTAGAAAGAAAAGATACGAAAACAGATATCGGTTTTGTCCTCGCATACGATTACGCCATCGATCAAGAAAATATTTATCTTGCCTCAAATGAAACACCGAACAAACTACCGCAAAAAAAAGAAAAGAAAAAGAAGCGATTTCCGTTTTTATTCCCATTTACGAAAAAGTAACCCTACTTCTTTTTATTTTTTGCAGAAGTTTGTTTAATAGCACGCCCTGTTTGAATAACATTTTCTCCAAATTTATCACGCAGCTGAGAGATTGTTTTATATAAAGGCTCTTTTTTGGCAATTTCTTCATAAGTAAATAAATCTAGCTGCTCATTAGCTTGTTGTTCTTCCACTAAATCTGAACCAGTCACCCCTAAAAGTCGCACAGGATTCCCATTCCAATGTTGAATAAACAATGATCTTGCTTCATAAAAAAGTTCTTCTGTTTCTTGTATCGGCCGATGTAGCTTTCGGCTTCGCGTAATCGTTTTTCTATTATGATAACGAATTGTAATCATAATATTGGCCGTTAAGTATCCTTTCCGTTTTAATCTTAATGATGTTTCTTTTGCAAGATTTTGTAGCACGACATCAATCACATGATCTTCTATTATATCTTCAGGGAAAGTTCTGGAACGGCCAATACTTTTCGTTATGTTGATCGACTCAGGATCAACAGGACGTGCATCAATTCCATTGGCCCTTTCCTTTAATTGAATACCTCTTATCCCTAAAAGCTGTTTTAACTGAATATCATTCGCATGTGCTAAATCTCGTATCGTAAAAATATGAATACTTTGCAGTTTTTCAGCTGTTTTTTTACCAATACCATGCATGTCTAAAATGGGGAGCGGCCATAATTTATTTGCAACATCGCGTTTCCGTAAGATTGTAATTCCCATTGGTTTTTTCATATCCGACGCCATTTTTGCCAAAAATTTATTAGGAGCAATTCCAATGCTGCATGGCAAAGATAGCTCAGAGAAAATACGTTGCTGAATGAATTTGGATATTTGGACAGGGCTCCCGAGGTGATGTTCCTCTGTTATATCAACATATCCCTCATCAATTGATACAGGTTCAACAAGCGGTGTTATTTGGTGAAGAATTGAAAAAAAATCTCTAGAAGCTTCCCGGTATCTATCATGATGAGGTTGAATAATCAGCAAATGTGGACATAATTTTTTCGCCTCCCACACAGGCATTGTCGTTTTCACTCCATATTCTCGAGCCTCATAGCTACATGTGACAATGACTCCCTTCCGTTCTTTAGGATCCCCTGCAATGGCAATCGGTTTTCCTTTAAGTTCAGGATGATCGGCGATCTCAACAGAGGCGAAAAAACTATTCATATCAATATGAAGGATGACACGGCCATTTTTCGGATAATACTCATTCATGATCATCACTCCATTTCATGGACAACTATTACAATGTAATTGATTCAGATTCTAGCTTTTCTTGATCCATGTACTCTACAATCTCTTTAATTCCATCTAACGAGTTTACTAAAATATCAGGATCAATGATTGTAATTAAACGATTTTCTAAATTTGCAATCGCAGAAAAATATTGCGTTTTTTGATAAGCAATCAGACCAATTTGTTTCATAGCTTCTTCAGGGATTTCGATGATGTCTGAAGCTTCTTCTACAAGCAAACCAATCGATAAAGCAGCTGTTTGTAACACAATGAGACGTACTTGATCATCTACTTGCAATGGTGATTGATACATAATACTTTGTAAATCTATAACAGGAATTAATTCGTCCCGAACTTTGACAATTCCTTTAACATAGTTTGGCAACTGGGGAATACGTCTAATTTTGTCGATCTTTTCAATTGAAATAATGGACTGAATGGAAATTCCATATTCCTCTTCTCCTACTTTAAATACAAGATACTTTTCAAGGATATTCATAAAATAACCCCTTTCTCCGCTTAATTGATAAAAAGAGCAGATCCAATAAAAGATCTACTCCTTCTTACAACAAACATAAAACGTCTCATTGCTTATTCGCCAGCCACAATTTGAACGATTGCGACGACCATTTCAGAGAGTTTTACAAGTTCTTTTACTGGAATACGTTCATTTGTTGTATGAATTTCTTCGTAGCCGACACCAAGATTTACTGTCGGGATATTAAAGCCAGCAATGACATTTGCATCACTGCCCCCGCCGCTTTGTTCAAGTTTTCCTTGACGGCCAACTTTAGCAGCAGCTTGTTTAGCAACTTCAACAACTTGGTCGCCATCTTGGAATTTGAATCCTGGGTACATCACTTTTACATCTACTTCAGCTTTTCCGCCCATTTCTTCTGCAGTTGTTTCAAAAGCTTCTTTCATTTTTGCCACTTGAGCTTCCATTTTTTCTGGTACTAATGAGCGGGCTTCAGCTAAAATATCAACGCGGTCACAAACAATATTTGTTGCTTTTCCACCTTCAAAACGTCCGATATTTGCAGTTGTTTCACTATCAATACGACCTAGCGGCATTTTGGAAATCGCTTTTGCAGCAATTGTAATTGCAGAAACACCCTTTTCAGGAGCTACTCCGGCATGCGCTGTTTTTCCAAATATCGTTGTCGCAATTTTTGCTTGTGTAGGTGCAGCCACAACAATTGTTCCGACTTCCCCATCACTGTCTAAAGCAAAACCATATTTTGCTTTCATAACGGAAGGGTCTAATGCTTTCGCCCCTACTAAGCCAGATTCTTCGCCAACTGTAATGATAAATTGAATATCACCGTGTGCGATGTTATCCTCTTTTAATACACGAATTGTTTCAAAAATCGTTGCTAGTCCAGCTTTATCATCTGAACCTAAAATCGTAGTACCGTCAGAAACAATATAGCCGTCTTTAATAGAAGGTTTTATACCTTTGCCAGGCACAACAGTATCCATATGGGATGTAAAGTAAATTGTATCAGCTTCAGCAACAGTTCCTTTTAATGTACAAATAAGGTTACCAGCACCATGACCAGTTTTTTCCTTTGTATCATCTTCAACTACTTCAACACCGAGATCTTCAAATTTTTTCTTTAAAACTTTTGCGATTTCAGCTTCATTTCCAGTTTCAGAATCGATTTGAACTAATTCAAAAAATTCTTTTACTAATCTTTCTTCGTTTACCATGGAAAAACCTCCAAACTATGTATTAACTCTTTCAGTATAGCGCTAAATCTCGTTAACGACAATGATTCATGTTTTTTCAACTATGTAAAATTTAGACACCTTCATATCATCTAACTTTCCTTTTATTTTATTCATGTAACAACTCTTTTTCATTGACTCATTTCATAAAAAAATAATGTGAAATTATATTTTAGTAATAGATTAAGTTCTTTCCATTATTTACATTTAATAAATGTTTGACGCTATTTTTTGCCTCTGTTAAAATTTTTTAAGAATAGCATATTTTTAAGTTAATAGTATTGCTTAAAAAAATAAGCCATGAATTGTTATCTGTATTTGGGCACTTAGATAACAAGGAGCCAGTAGTGCAACCACCTATTTTTTAGGTGGTTTTTTGTTTGTAAAAATAAGAACTTTCTAATATATAAGGAGAAAACAATGAAAGCTTACTTCCTCTCATTATCTATACTTATATTTTCGCTAATTTGCAGTATTGTAGCCTTACTTCACTTTTCTACGCCTTTCTTTTTTATCATGGATTTAATTATACTAGCGCTCGCATTTATACCGATGAGTTTGTTTACAAGTGCTCAAAATTACATATTTATTTTAATAATTAGTCTCACGATAGGATTCAGTTTTTTATTTTACGCATTTTTTCACCATTCGCTACTAACAGAGCAGGTAACTTTCATGATTCAAGATTTACTGATCACCGTAACCTTAATCCTTTTGTGGTTACTCTTTACCTATTTACGAAAAGTATTTCAACAAAACGTAGAATTTAAAAAACAAATAAATCAATTAAAAAAATTTGAGCATCTCCCACACCTTCTGTCTTATTCGGAATTTATAAATCGCGCAACGATTATATTGACAGGCGTTAAAAGAAGAAATGAAGATTGCTATGTAATATGGTTCAATCATGTCAATGCAAATAATGATGTCGAGGCTTCTATGTTACATGTGATTACAGAGATTATCCTGCAAACTGTACGGGCTGACTTTGATTTAGTTACTTTAATTGATGGAAAACCACTTATTTTCTTACAAAATACAACGAAAGAAGGATGCTACATCGTATTAGATCGTTTATTCAAAAGCTTACATCAACAGTTGCAAGTCGCCGAAATACCAGTTAGCTACCAAATCGTAAAAGTGGAAGAAAATATCAATCAAACATTAAATGATTTAACATATTACGCAAAAGAGGTAAATCCCCTATGAAACTCATATTAGTAGTAATCATGTTTTTCTTTTGGTTTTTATTAATTTATTATTCTATCTTAACAGTTGCAGGAGTGTTACACCGTTTAAAAAAACGCCGTATTACAATACTAGAGAAATATCCATCTGTAGCGATCCTCATTCCAGCACATAATGAAGGAATTGTCATCAAAAATACGTTAGAAGCGATGATAAAACTAGAATATCCTGGAAAATTAGATGTATACGTCTTGGATGACGCCTCAACAGATGATACAGCATCGATTATTAAACATTTCAGTGATGTTTTTACTAGAATTCATTATATTAAAGTTCCACCAGGTCAACCTAAAGGAAAATCTCGTGTCTTAAATTACGGTTTATCGATTACAACATCTGATTATTTTTTAGTATTTGATGCCGATAATCAACCTGAAAAAAATGCTGTAGTAGAGCTGGTCCATGCTGCAGAAACGACAGTAAATGCAGCTGGGGCAGTAGGATACGTAAAGACGATAAATGCAAATCGAAATTTGCTTACACGTATGATCGCCATCGAGTTCCAAGTTTTTCAGTTATTGATGCAAAGCGGAAGATGGAAAGCATTCAAAACAGGCTCATTAGCAGGAACAAATATGTTGCTAAAACGGGAAGTGATTGAAAAACTTGGAGGATATGATCCTTTTGCTTTGGCTGAAGATGCCGAGTTAACTATACGTATCACAGCAATAAACAAAAAGCTCCCTGTTGTTCCTCAATCACGTACATGGGAACAAGAACCCGAAAAAATGAACATCTTTATCCGGCAAAGAACACGCTGGCTTATCGGAAATCTTTATTTACTAGAAAAGGCATTCCATGACCTTTCTTATTGGAAAGGTAAGACTCTCGTTCATAGCATACAACACGTACTTACCTATTTTCTTTTCGTACTATTATTACTCTTTTCTGACATTTGGTTTATATTAGGAATATTCGGGTATAAATTACCGGAATTCCAATCACCATTACTTTTATTTTGGTTTATGAGCTATATTATCTATACAGTACAAATTATTAGTAGCTTAGTTCTTGAACTTACAGTGACACCTATGAATGTTTTCGTTGCTACTATTATGTATTTTACCTATGCCCAACTATTTTTACTGCTCTTAATGAAAAGTGCATGTGCTTATTTATGGAGCCGCTATAGGAAAAAGACGATTAAGTGGGATAAAACAGAAAGATTCAGAGGAGAACCTATGTGAAAAAAAGAAATTATTTTGCGGTCATTATAGTACTGTTCGTTTTAGGGGCCAGCATTACGCTCGTTCAGTTTCATCGCAAACAATCACATGTAATTGCTACAGTAGATCACTACTATCAAAACAATAAAGGCGAAATTAAGTCCTACGGGCGAAATCAGCATATAGAGTATTTATCTGAAAGCATTGGTTTGTATATGGACTACTTACTAATGACGAAAAATCATGAAGAGTTTGATCGTCAATTTAAGATTCTTTATAAATACTTTGTTATTGACGGTCAAAATACGTACGTAAAATGGAAATTAACTAAAAATACTTCAACAGATGCACTAGTCGATGATCTCCGACTCATCGATGTCTTAACGGATGCATCTCATCTTTTTAAAGACAATAAATACCAACAATTAGCGAGCAAAATTAGTGCATCGTTACTTACGAAACAGAAAAGAAATGGAGCACTCATTGATTTCTATAATTGGTCAACAAATGAACAGGCAAATACGCTTCATTTAAGTTACATTAATATATCGGCTTTCAAAAAGCTAAACTCCATTTCAATATCTACTTATAAAAATGATCTGGAGCAAGCAAGCGTTTCGTCTTCCCCTTTCTTTTTAGAGATCGTAAACGTTGATACAAAACAATATGAAAAAGCAAATACAAAGAGTGTTAATATGATTGATCAGCTCTTAATTGCCCTCCAATATGAGGAAATAGAAGGCAAACCTCCAACAATGTTTGATCGTTGGCTACGTAAGGAATGGAGCAAGCAAGGAAAAATTTATGGGCAATATAACCGAACGACACTAAGTCCTGCCTCATCTTATGAATCAAGCGCAGTATATGCATTAGCCACATTATACTTCATTCAGCAAGGAGATTTAAAATACGCGGAACAATTACATCGGAAGCTGTTAGAACAGCCGCCATTTTTTAATAAAACAATGTATTCAAATATACACTTTTTCGACTATATCTACTCAATGATTGCTGATTATCGGTATCGACAAATAAAATAGTTGGGATATTCATGCCAGGTTGATCACTCACTAGTTTGGAATGTTTATCTATATATTACTTGTCTATTTAACTTTCTCCATATACAATGATCATATACTTTGCGTCGTCAGACAGGAGTGAATGAGATTGTCTAAAAGAGTACAAAAAATTGTTGTTTATGTTATGTTGTTTGCCATGCTGGCAGCAACTATTTTATCAGGTATTTCAATTTTATTTTAAGCAGACTTTTGTTTTTCTGCATATTAAAGCGGCTGGGATAAAAACTAAAAATGGTTAATGAAGAACGAATATTGCACAAATCAGCTCCGGAAATATACGTAAACTCCTGTGGGAGGATAGGATCGACGAGACCCCGCAGCATGTTAGCACGAGGAAACTCACCAACTGCCCGCGGAAAGTGAAGTATATTTCCGGAGCGAGGTTAGACCACAATATCGTTAACATACCTTTATCCCAGCCTCTTTCTGTCATAGTGCTCCTATATCCTTTGCAATTTGGATCATTGACTTTGGCGAATGTGTAATATAGACTTTCGTACCACTTGAAACTTTGTCATATAATGTTTCAAGTGCTTCTTTCGGCAGGCGAATACATCCATTTGATACATAAAGACCAATTGAATTCGGGCGATTCGTTCCATGAAGACCATAAATTCTACCGTCTGTATTTCGCGCATTAAAGCCGATCCATCTACTGCCTAAAGGATTCTGTGGGTCACCACCCGGAATATCTTTCTTGCGGTAATATGGATTTTTCGCCTTCACTGTGACAGTAAAAAGACCCTCAGGTGTTAATTCCTTTGTCCTTCCCGTTGCAATTTTAGTTTGCAATACAATATTACCGTTCTCAATATAAACCAATTGGTTATATTGCTTATTTACAATGATATATGAAGCGTCTGACTTTTCCGCTTGTACATTCGCCATTGAAAAAATAAACGCAAGGAACATCATGATTAGTAGACGCAAATCCATCACCTAGTTTCACGTTTTCTACTAGTTTGCTCCTCATTTTTATTTCCATTCACCGTATCTTTAAATTCACTTTTAATTAAAAGATATTGTTCCATTTCCTGCAAAAAATGATAAAGCGCTGCCCGTGCTTCAAACTCTTCTCTATCTTTCGGAAGTGCCATTGTTTTCATCTCTTCCTGCAAACGATAAAGTGAATCCAATCTGTTTTGTGCCGTATTTTCTGGTTTAATATTGTTTTTTACTTCTTCAATAAAATCGGCTACTAAATTACGCTGACTGACCATTGTTGAGATAGAGGTAAGAGTCGGTAAACAACGTTCAATAATTTCAAATTGTTGTTCACGCATTTTAAAATATTCATAATAAAAAGAGTCCCTTGTGGTGATTCGATTTTCAACATCCCGAAATGCAAGTTTTCTTCCTTCCTCCAACAAGCTAGCTGTTTCCGTAATTTCCTTCCCTTCCCATGTCATTTTATCCATTCTTAAATATTGAATCATTTCTTCAAAAATAATCCTGAAATTCGCTTCTATTTGCTGCTGGTAGTTAATGAGCGTTTGATCAAGGCTGGGCATATATAAGTTCATGATTAGAGCAGCCCCAATGCCGATCATAATAATCAGAAATTCATTAAAGAGAAATGACCAAGTAACATGTCCATTTGCATAAAAATGAAGAAGGATAACACTAGAAGTGACGATTCCTTCATTGACTTTTAACATGACCGTAATTGGGATAAAAAGAAATAATACGAGACCTATTACGAACGAATGATAACCAAAAACTGTAAAAAGAATAGAAGATATCACCATATTAAGCATACATGCCACAAAACGGCTCCATGCCGCACTTAAAGATTTCTTTTTCGTATTTTGAATACATAGTATGGCGATAATTCCTGCAGATAAGAAATTATGTAAATGAAAAAATTGTGCAATACTAATCGCAATAGGAGTAGCCACAGCTGTTTTTAAAGTACGATAACCGATGCGAAACATTTATTTACCCCTATCTAAGTGATTTGAAAAAAATCCGGCTGTTAACCGGATTTCATTTTTAGATTTCATCGCAATATTGTTCAAAGGCATCTTGCAATTGTGTAATAACAGACATTGGATCATGTCCTTCTATTTGATGACGTTCAATCATCTTGACAATTTTCCCATCTTTTAATAATGCAAATGATGGTGATGATGGTGGATAGCCTTCAAAATAGCTACGTGCTTTTGCTGTAGCTTCTTTATCTTGACCTGCAAATACAGTAACAAGTTGATCAGGACGTTTGTCATAATGGACAGCATGCGCTGCTGCTGGACGAGCAATACCTCCAGCACAGCCACATACTGAATTTACGAGTACAAGTGTTGTTCCTTTTTTAGCAAATGCTTCATCGACTTCTTCTGGGGTTTTTAATTCTTGATAGCCTGCTTGAATGGCATCTTCACGAGCTTGTCGTACAACATCATTCATAAACATATTAAATTCTACGCTCATTTAACTCATCCTTTCTTCATACTTACAATACTACTCTTTATCATAGCAGGTTTACCGTTAATCTTTCAATTTTTCTGTTCATTTTCTTTAACTTTTCACTTTTAATTTTTTTAAAATGGGAGAGGGTGATTCCCGCTTCAGGATGTTCGTTTCCTTCCGCTCTAGAGATCTTGCTATTAGTACGAGTAAGTTTAAATTCGCATATTATTGGTAACAATAGTATTACATCTAGATCCATACCCCTAAACTCCCTAGATGTTTTGGATAGCTTTATTTGCTATCCAATTTTTATTAAAAAATAATAGGAGCTGATTGAACTGCCTTAAGTATAATGCTTAAAGTCAGTTCATCACAGCTCCTATTTTTCATTATTCAACAACTTTTTTCTTCAAGATTCCAAGCAACACAGCTGTAACAACTGCCCCGATTATAATTGCTAATGCATAAAGTAAAGGATTTCCGCCGACAAAAGGAATAACGAAAATTCCTCCATGTGGTGCACGTAATTGAATATGGAACATCATTGTAAGGGCACCAGCTACCGCAGAACCAATAATGGAAGCCGGGAGCACACGGGCTGGATCAGAAGCTGCAAATGGAATTGCTCCTTCTGTAATGAAGCATGCACCAAGTACATAACATGAAAGCCCTGTATCTCTTTCTTTTTTTGTGAATTTTTTTCTAAAAATCGTCGTTGCAAGTGCAATACCTAAAGGTGGAACCATACCGCCTGCCATTACAGCTGCATGTGGTGCGTAATTTCCGGCATCAATCATGGCAATACCGAATGTAAAGGCTGCCTTATTAAATGGACCACCCATATCGATTGCCATCATACCGCCAAGAATGATACCGAGTAGCATTAAGTTCCCTGTTCCTAGTTCATTTAAGAAATGTGTTAAATAGTTCATAAACATCATAACTGGTTTATCAATGACGAAAAACATAATAACACCGGTAATGAAGATACTAAATAACGGATATAAGAATACTGGTTTAATTCCCTCTAATGATTGTGGTAGCTTTACAAAAAGCTTTTTCACTAAATTTGTAACATAACCAGCTAAAAATCCGGCAATAAGTCCTCCTAAAAACCCAGCACCTTGTTGGGAAGCCATGAAACCGCCGACTAACCCTGGAGCAAGACCTGGACGATCAGCAATACTCATTGCAATGAAACCTGCTAAAATTGGCACCATTAATGTAAAGGCATTTGAGCCACCAATGAAATGCAATGCCTCCGAAAAACGATTATATGACGGATCTTTTGGTTCAAATGAATGAATTCCAAACATAAATGAAATCGCAATCAAAATTCCACCGCCTACAACAAGCGGTAACATATTAGAAACACCATTCATTAAATGCTTATAAAATCCATTTCGTTGCTTTACTTCTTTCCCATCATTACTGCTTGCCTTTTCACCAGATCCCTTAAAAATTGGGGCATCTTGTTTTAAAGCTTGTTCAAGTAATTCTTTCGGACGGCGAATTCCATCTGCTACAGGTACTTCAATAACATGTTTACCTTTAAAACGCTCCATTTCAACTTGCTTATCTGCTGCAACAATAATCGCTGTTGCCTGTTCAATTTCCTCAGGGGTCAAAATATTTTTCGCTCCTGTAGAACCATTCGTTTCCACTTTAAAAGGAATATCTAATTCTTTTGCTTTTTCTTTCAATGAATCAGCGGCCATATATGTGTGGGCAATACCAGTAGGACAAGCTGTTACTGCCAATACGAGGCCTTTATTTGTTGCTTCGACGTTTTCATGGTGTTCTTCGTCATCTTCGTCATGCTGATTAATAATAGAAATCACTTCATCTTTTGTTTTTGCTGCTAATAAAGCATTTCTAACTTCAGCATTCATAAGCATACTTGAAAGTCTTGAAAGTGCTTCTAAATGAGTGTTATTTGCTCCTTCACTTGCAGCAATCATAAAAAACAAATGACTGTCTGTTCCATCAAAAGCTTCATAATCAATGCCTTGTATTGAGCGACCGAAGGCAATTGCCGGCGACTTTACGGCAGCCGTTTTCGCATGCGGGATTGCAATTCCTTCCCCAATCCCTGTTGTACTTTGGGCCTCACGTGCTAATACCGCTTGTTTGTATTGTTCTTTATCACTTAGTTTATCAGCAGATGCTAGTACATTTACAAGCTCATCAATGACAGATGTCTTTGATGTCGCTTGCAAATCTAGTTTCATTGTTTCTTTTGTAAGAAGCTCAGTAATCTTCATCGTTGTCTCCCCCTTTAAAGGTTTTGAACTTTTACTTGCGGTAAAAGGGTTTCTACTTCATCTTTTGTACATAACTCCAAAGAAAACGCTGTCGCACTACCACATGCAACTCCCACTCGAAATGCTTCCTCATAAGATTTACCTTGTGAAAATTGACTAAGAAAACCTGCAACAACAGAATCCCCAGCACCAACGGAATTTTTCACTATCCCTCTAGGGGCCGTTGCATAGTATGCACTATCTTTATTTAAGAAAAGTGCTCCTTTTTCAGCCATTGAAACGATCACATTTTGCACACCTAGATCTAGAAGCTTGCGTCCATACAAATGGGCATCTTCTACTGTTTCTATTTTCGTATTAAAAATTTCGCCAATTTCGTGATGATTTGGTTTAATTAAAAAAGGATTTGCATGGATCACATGATTTAAAGATTCTCCAGAAACATCGGCAATTACGCGAATATGTTTTTCTTGGCATCTTTTTATTAGATCTACATATATTGTTGCTGGCAATGAACTCGGGATACTTCCAGAGAAAAGAATAAGATCATCTTCATTAAGCTGCTCAATTTTTCCAATAAATTGTTTTAACGTTTGTTCTGTAATAATTGGACCTTGGCCATTAATCTCGGTTTCTTTTTCAGTTTTCAATTTAATATTGATTCTTGTATCTTCCTCAACTTGTACAAAATCAGTTGAAATGCCTTCAGTTTTTAAAAATTGTTCGATATAGTTCCCCGTGAATCCGCCGATAAATCCTAACGCAGTGGAAGAAACATTCAATCTTTTTAATACTCGTGAAACATTAATTCCTTTACCACCTGGGAATTTAGTATCCATGATAGAACGATTCAACCCGCCAACCTCAAAATCATTCACTTTGACGATATAATCGACGGATGGATTAAGTGTTACAGTATAAATCATGATTTTACACAACCTTTATTTCTGTTTTTTCTTGATAGATTGATAGTATTTCCTGTTCTAGCTCATTCGTAATAATCGTAACATCTGATAGTTCTGCGAATTTTGAAAAAGAAATCTCTCCAAATTTTGAATCATCAGCAAGAATAAACCCTTCTTGTGATAGTTCTAAAGCTTTAGATTTAAGAATTGCTTCTTCAGGGTCAGGTGTCGTACATCCTAGCTTCGGATGTATGCCATTTGTGCCTAAAAAGCATTTATCAAAACGATACCCATTAATATCGTTCAAAGCACCGCTCCCAATGACAGCTTCTGTCCTTGGTTTGACAAGTCCACCAATTAAATATGTTTTAATCCCCTTTGCTAGCAAATGAGGAATAAGCGTAATACCATTTGTTACGACTACCATATGATTACCAGGATTTAAGTATTGAATCATTTGCATAGTCGTTGAGCCTGCATCTAAGTAAATACAATCATCTTTTTCCACTAATGAAGCTGCATAAAGTCCGATTTTCTCCTTTACCCGTGTGTTTTGAGCCGTTTTTTCAACAATATTTGGTTCCTGTAACTTACCATGTAAACGTTGGGCTCCACCGTGAATTCGTTTTAACAGCTTCTTTTTTTCAAGCTGTGTTAGATCTCGGCGGATCGTAGATTCGGATGAATTTGTATATGCAGTAAATTCCTGGATACTAACGATATTTTTACTTTTTAATAGCTCTAGTATCATTCGATGCCTTTGTTCAGTTAACATCAACATCCCTACCTTGTAAGTGCATTCATTTCTACACAACTTCATTTTACAATCAAAACCGACAGAAATCAACAAAATTCATTCAAAATCAGTCATAAACATCTATGGATGAAGAAACCGCTCTCAACACTGCTATATAAAGGTTCCTAACTAGCATTTCTATTTTGTGAGCGATTTAATTAACAAAATAGACATAATATCATAAGTCTATTTTTATAGAGCATGACTGGTTTTGAAAGAAAACAGAAGAATGAGTCATATACAAAAAAGAGCCCGCCTTTTAACAAAGGTCAGACCCTCATGATTGTATATAAACAGTAATTAAAAAAGAAAGCTATTTTCCGCTTCAAATATTCGCTTTCCAGGGCGATACAATCCCCAGCGTCTCCCGTTTGATTTGCTTTTCCCAAGGAAGCCTTCCATCCTTTTTAAATCTTAAAGGAAGCCATTTCTAACATAAACTTCATTTTGGTAGACTGCTTATAACACGTTGTTACTAATATACAGAAGTATTTTCTGCTGATATATTTTCAAGCAATTCTTTAACTCGTTTTAAAAATTTACCGCAAATAAGGCCATCTAAAATACGATGATCAAGAGATAAACATAGGTTTACCATATCTCGAACAGCAATCATTCCGTTATTCATGACAACTGGGCGTTTTACGATCGCTTCTACTTGTAAAATCGCAGCTTGTGGATAATTAATAATGCCCATCGATTGTACTGATCCAAACGAACCAGTATTATTGACAGTAAAAGTACCGCCGCTCATATCTTCGGCTTTCAAAGAACCAGTTCGTACTTTTTGTGCCAATTCCGTAATATTGCGGGCAATTCCTTTAATAGACTTTTCATCAGCATTCTTTATGACAGGAACGAAAAGAGCATCTTCTGTTGCGACGGCAATCGAAAGATTAACCTCTTGTTTTTGAACAATTTGATCGTCAACCCACATTGAATTCAATTCTGGAAATTCCTTTAATGCCTGAGCAACAGCCTTCACAAAGAAAGCAAAGTAAGTAAGATTAAAGCCTTCACGTTGTTTAAATTCTTGTTTAAGAGAATCACGATAGGCAACAAGATTTGTCACATCGACTTCCATCATCATCCATGCATGTGGAATTTCATGCTTACTGCGTAGCATATTATTAGCAATAGCCTTACGAACGCCACTTACTGGTTTGACAATATCGCCTTTCTGAATACCTTGTGCTCCCGAAGAAACAGGTATAGATATACTTGTTTGCTTAGCCTCTTTCACTTCTTGCTTACCTGTTACAACTTCAGCATTATTTGCTGTCGAAATGTTACCATGTTCAATCAGTTTCAATAAATCCTTCCGTGTGATTCTCCCGTCTTTACCAGTTCCATTCACTTTCGTAAGATCAATTTGATGTTCCTGCGAAAGTTTTAGTACAGCTGGAGAATAACGGAGTTTCTTCCCTTGATCCCCAAGTTTGACAGGAGCAATAGAAGCAGTTGAATCCTGTTGATCTTCTTCAACTATGTTTGACATAGAACTACTATCTTCTTCTTGGCCCTCTAGTTTTATCGTACAAATCACTTCACCAACGCTTAAAGTTTCATCCTCTTTTGCAATCAGTTCCACAATTTCGCCCGAAAAGGATGAGGGCACTTCGGCATTTACCTTATCAGTCATAACTTCTGCAATTGGATCATATTTTTGAACATGGTCTCCAGGAGAAACAAGCCATTTGCTGATCGTTCCTTCTGTTACACTTTCCCCTAATTGAGGCATTTTCATTTTTTCAATAGCCAATAAGATTTCCTCCCTAGCAATAAAAAGTCATTCATTGTTATATTAAGCTGATTAAAATTCAGCCAATTCACGCATTGCTTTTTCCACTTTTTCAGGATTCATCATAAAATATTTTTCCATTGTTGGTGCAAATGGCATTGCAGGTGTATCAGGACCTGCTAAACGCATGATCGGCGCATCTAAATCAAAAAGGCAGTTTTCAGCAATAATAGCCGATACTTCACTAATAATGCTTCCTTCTTTGTTATCTTCCGTAATTAATAATACTTTTCCTGTCTTAGAAGCCGCTTCGATAATTGCATCTTTGTCAAGAGGATACACAGTTCTTAAATCAAGAATGTGCGTTTCTATACCATCTTGAGCTAATTTCTCAGCTGCCTGCAATGCAAAATGAACGCATAGTCCGTACGTAATCACTGTAATATCGTCACCTTGACGTTTTACATCTGCCTTACCGATCGGCAGTACATAATCATCTTCAGGTACTTCCCCCTTAATTAAACGATATGCGCGTTTATGCTCGAAGAATAGAACAGGATCCTCATCACGTACAGCTGCTTTTAATAGTCCTTTTGCATCATAAGGGGTTGAAGGCATCACAATTTTCAAACCTGGCTGATTTGCAAAAATCGCTTCCATTGATTGTGAGTGATATAAAGCACCATGAACACCGCCTCCATATGGGGCGCGAATAACAATCGGACAATGCCAATCATTATTTGAGCGATATCGAATGCGGGCTGCTTCTGACATAATTTGATTAACTGCAGGTAAAATGAAATCTGAAAACTGAATTTCAGCAATCGGCCGCATTCCATACATCGCAGCGCCAATACCTACCCCTGCGATTGCAGATTCGGCTAGGGGCGTGTCAATGACTCTCTCTTCGCCAAATTGTTCAAATAAACCAGTGGTTGCTTTAAAGACACCGCCCTTTTTACCAACATCCTCACCAAGAATAAAAACTTTGGAATCACGTTCCATTTCTTCACGTATTGCCATTGTAATTGCATCTATATATGAAATTACCGCCATATATGTTCCCCCTTACTCCTCAGCATAGACATATTTCAATGTTTGTTCCGGTTCTTGATACGGAGCATTTTCAGCATAATCAGTGGCTTCGTTGACTGCTTTCATGATACGATCATTGATATCCTTTTCTAGTTGATCATTTAACAGTCCAATTTCTCTCAAGTATTGCCCGAATTTATAAATTGGATCATTTGCCTTTGCAGTTGCCACTTCTTCTTGTGAACGATATGAACGATCATCGTCATCTGATGAATGGGCTGTGAAACGATATGTTACTGTTTCGATCAATGTTGGTCCTTCTCCGCGTCTTGCACGATCAGCCGCTGCTTTTGTTACTTCATAGACTGCTAACGGGTCCATTCCATCAACTGTGAATCCAGGCATTCCATAGCCGATCGCTCGATCTGAAACACGCGTATTTCCTAATTGTTTTTCAGCCGGAACAGAAATCGCATATTGATTATTTTCACACATTAAGATGACAGGTAATTTTTGAACTGCTGCAAAATTTGCTCCTTCATGAAAATCACCTTGGTTTGATGAACCTTCTCCAAATGTAACAAATGAAACAATATCCTTTTTCTCCATCTTCGCCGCTAAAGCAATCCCAACCGCATGCGGAACTTGCGTTGTAACTGGTGATGACTGTGTCACAATTCGATTCTTCTTTTGCCCAAAGTGACCAGGCATTTGTCGCCCTCCTGAATTCGGGTCCTCCGCCTTTGCGAAAGCGGCAAGAAATAAATCTTTAGCTGTCATTCCAAATCGTAATACAACAGCTAAATCACGATAATATGGCAATATATAATCTTTTTGATTATCTAGCGCAAATGCAGCTCCTACTTGTGCTGCCTCTTGTCCTTGACAAGAAATAACAAATGGTATTTTTCCTGAACGATTTAATAGCCACATACGTTCATCAATTCTGCGTGCCTCTAACATCGTTTCATACATGTTGAGGGCTTCTTGATCTGTCAGCCCTAATGCTTTATGTCGATTTTCTGTCATTTGATATCCTCCTTAGCCATTTTTATTTGAACACTTATGAATGAATCGCAATCCCATCGACTGCTAGCGCTGCCTCACCAATTGCTTCACTTAAAGTAGGATGTGGATGAATCGTCTGGGCGATTTCCCAAGGAGTTGCATCCAATACCCGGGCCAAGCCTGCTTCAGAGATCATATCTGTTACATGGGGACCTATCATATGCACCCCAAGGACATCGTTGGTTTCTTGATCAGCTATAATTTTTACAAAACCGTCTGATTCTCCATAGACAAGTGCTTTTCCAATTGCTTTAAATGAGAACTTGCCAACTTTAACATTGTATCCTTTATCCTTTGCTTCCTCTTCTGTATACCCAACACTTGCAATTTCAGGACTCGTATAAATACATTTTGGTACAAGATGAGCATCAATTGGTTCAGGATCCAAGCCAGCAATATGTTCAACAGCAACGATCCCTTCACGTGAAGCAACATGTGCCAATTGCAAGCCACCAATGACATCACCAATGGCATAAATATGAGCCTCTTTCGTTTGTAAATGTTCATTTACTTTTATCACGCCATGGTCTATTTCAATGTCTGTATTTTCAAGACCAATGCTTTCTATATTAGCCCTTCTGCCAACAGAAACGAGAATTTTTTCAGCTTGAAACAACCGCGTTTCTTTCTCCATTGCTGCTTGTATCGTTACTTGTCCTGCTTCTATCTTCAAAGTCTCTGGCATAATTTTGGCATCGGTACAAATTGTTACACCCTTTTTCTTTAGCAATCGATGAATTTCTTTTGAGATTTCCTGATCCTCTGTTGGTACGATATGCTTTGAAAATTCACAAATCGTTACTTGCACACCAAAATCAGCTAACATAGAGGCCCATTCAATGCCAATTACCCCACCACCTACAATAATAATAGATTTAGGTAATTCATTTAGCTCTAATGCCTCGTCAGATGTTAGAACAAACTGTCCATCAATCTCTAAATTTGGCAATGAGCGGGGACGTGATCCCGTCGCAATAATGACATTTTTAGGAATAAGCATTTCATTTTCTTCACCATTTTCCATTTCAACTGAAATTGTTCCAGATAGCGGTGAAAAGATAGAAGGTCCGAGAATACGGCCAGTTCCTTTAAAAATGTCAATTTTTCCTTGCTTTATTAGATGTTGAACTCCCTTATGTAATTGATTTACAATCGCATTCTTTCTATCCTGAACACGTTGAAACTGTAAAACTGTATCGGAAACTTGAATGCCAAAATCTTCACTTCGTTTAATTGTACTGTATACTTCAGCGCTTCTTAATAGCGCTTTACTAGGTATACATCCTTTATGTAAACATGTTCCGCCTAATTTATTTCTTTCAACAATAGCTGTTTTTAATCCTAGCTGTGAAGCACGAATGGCTGCAACATATCCTCCGGTCCCACCGCCTAATACAACTACATCATAATCTCTTGCCAAATTAACTCCTCCTTTTCAAAGAAGATTTCTGTTATTTTATACGTAAATGGGATGATCTTTCCTTCGTAAAAAGAGATTGCATATTAGCATTTTTGAAAGGAAGCAACATTTCTACGAGCAACTCATAGAAATGCTGTCTACATAAACGATTTACAGCAGAATTTCTCCCTTTAGAAAAACATTCCTTTTTTCTAGTTTGCAACTTTTTATGCGTTTCTGCAAATAATCGTAAATTCAGAATATTAGTGCATCCATTGTCTTGCTCATATCAATATATAATAGCAAATATGTGAACGATAATAAACGAATAATGAACTATTTTGTTCGTATACCAGCCTCATAAAGGGAGACATTTTTCAAGCAATTACGTATGTTTTCTTCGTAACGTTACAGCTTTTTCAGGATAATCAGTAATGATTGCTGAACATTGAAGCTTGAATAATCTTTTCATATCTTCTTCTTTATCCACAGTATAAGGTCTGACTGCAATCCCGTTTTCCATTGAAGCTTGAATAAGGGCATCATTTATCGTTTTTACATTCGGATGGATTCCCTTTGCTTGAATGGACTTTGCATATACCCACGGCATAAATAATACTTCCGAATAAAGTGGGGCAATTTCAACTTCAGGTGCTAACCGATAGCATTGAATGATCGAATAATGATTGAAAGATGATATAAGCATGCGATCTTCAAAGTGATATCGTTTAATTAAAGCAATAACTTTTTCTTCAATGAAATCATAGCGAATTTTTGAAGTTTTTAATTCAATATTGCAATAAAGATCATTAGTTTTCAGCCAATCAAATACTTCCTCCAATGTTGGAATTTTTAAAATATGCTGCTGCTTTGTTAAAATGTTGAATCGCTTTAATTCATTCAAAGTATAATCTTTCACGTATCCTTTTCCATTTGTCGTTCGATTAATTGTTTCATCATGGATTACAACAAGCTGCCCATCTTTTGAAAGCTGGACATCCAGCTCAATACCATCGGCTCCGGCCCTTTCTGCTTCTACATATGCAGCCATCGTATTTTCGGGGTGTGTACCAGCAGATCCACGATGTGCAAAAATAAGTGTCATGTTGTCACATCCTCAATAAAAGTCAAAACATTTTCAGTTATATTATATTTGTGATAGCTTTTTCAATGTTAATATGAAGCCTGATGATTTGTTAAGAACATAATTTTTTATATAAAACCGAACTTTTTACAAAGGGAATATTTAATAGAAACTTCTTATTCTAATTGTTTACTTTCTATATACATTTCATTACAATCATTTCTTTTCTATTATGGTCATAGTAAATAATTCTAGATATTTGGCCCCCCGTTGAAAACGGGCACCTGAAAGGAAACGCTAATGCGGATTTCAATTTAATGTATGCGCTTACATACTCCCTGATGCAAGTACATAGGCAACTTCTTTAATAGATGAATTTTCAGAAAAAATAAAACACCTCCGCATTTATCAGATTTTATTCATCCAATAAATTGAAAGTGTTGGAAAAATGAGTAATATGATAACAATTTAATGACAAACGTGGTCTAATTTATCTTGTTTTATAAAATAGTTATGAAGCCATATGCTCCAGACGTAATTTATCTGCTACCATTGCAATAAACTCACTGTTTGTTGGCTTTGCTTTTGACATAGAAACAGTATAACCAAATAATGATGAAATGGAATCAATGTTACCGCGGCTCCATGCTACTTCGATCGCATGACGAATAGCTCTCTCGACTCTGCTTGCGGTTGTATTGAATTTTTTTGCAATTTCAGGATATAGTACTTTTGTAATGGAACCAAGCAATTCGATATCATTATAAACCATGGAAATCGCTTCTCTTAAGTACATATATCCTTTAATATGAGCAGGTACTCCAATTTCGTGGATGATGCTTGTAATGCTAGCATCTAAATTCTTTGGCTTTGTTTCAACTGGTGTATTATTGCGTACTGCTGAACTAGTGTTTGATTTAACAAATGAATTTGCTTTTCCGCTTACTTGCCGTATATTCGAGACAAGCATTTCCATATCAAATGGTTTTAAGACGAAATAAGAAGCCCCAAGCTCTACTGCCTTTTTCGTTACATCTTCCTGTCCAAAAGCAGTTAACATAATTACGTTTGGCATGGACATGTAGTTTGACTCTCTTAATTTTTCTAACACCCCAAGACCATCTAAATGCGGCATAATAATGTCTAATAGTAAAATATCTGGAGTCGTTTCTTTTAACATTTCAATACATTCTGACCCATCGTGTGCAACCCCAACAACCTCCATATCTTCTTGTGAAGAAATATACTCATTCAATAAGTGTACAAGCTCGCGATTATCATCAACAATAAATACATTAATTTTTTTCACTACCGGTATCCTCCTCAAAAATAGCCAATACATTCCAATTTCTTTATTTACATACATAAGTTTCGACAATGACAATAAATATCCTGCTGTTTCTTTAAATTTTATCAAAAAATAAATGATTACTTAATAATTCTTTTGTTTTCTTTAGAAAACGACTATATTCGACAGATGCCTGACCCCTTTTGTACTGCAATGTACAAAAGGGGTCAGGCACCTTAACTTGCTTCTTGTTGTGTTGTTTGTTGTTTTTTATATAACTTAATTCCAGCTTCGTTTAACATCCATTCTATATGAACACCATATCCAGATGTTGGATCATTTACAAAAACATGTGTCACGGCACCTACGAGTTTGCCATCTTGAATAATTGGACTACCACTCATCCCTTGGACAATGCCTCCGGTTTTTTTCAACAATTTTGGATCTGTAATTTTTATTACCATGCCCTTTGTAGCCGGGAATTTTTGTGGTACTGTACTAACGATTTTAATATCGTAAGCTTCGACTTTGCTTCCATTTACAACAGTTAAAATTTTGGCAGGACCTGTTTTTACTTGATTGGATAAAGCAATCGGCATTGGTTTATCATATTTATCGTCACTGAAACTGTGCTTTAACGTGCCGAAGATTCCGAACGGACTATTTTTCGTAATATTTCCCAATTCCTGATCTTCTGCAGAAAAACGAGCTAATTTTTCACCAGGATTTCCGTTTTTACCTTTTTCAATTGAAGTAACGGTTGATTTTACAATTCGTCCATTTTCTACTACAATTGGTTTTTTCGTGTCCATATCAGAGATAACATGTCCTAAAGCACCATATTTTCCTGATTTAGGATCGATAAAAGTCATCGTTCCAATTCCTGCAGCAGAATCACGAATGTATAAACCTAATTTGTAATGATCTTCAGATTTGTCTTTTAGTGGCGTTAAACTCGTTTGTATCGTTTTCTGATCACGTTTTAATGTAATCTTTAAAGGCCTTCCGTTTTGGGCCGTTGACTGAACAATTGGACCGACATCAGATAACTTTTCAATTTTGTGATCATTAATTTTGATGATTATATCGCCAACCTCAATTCCCGCTTGCTCCCCTGGTGAGAATTTCCCTTTAGTTGTTTCCACAAGATGATGGCCAACTACTAATACACCTAATGTGTTTAATTTAACACCTATTGATTGGCCGCCAGGTATCATTTTAATGTTTTTTAGAACTTGGACATTTACTTTTTTGATCGGCAAACCTGCAAATTCCAAAAACATGTCTTCTTTTCCAACAGATTTCCCTTTAATTGCAACAGAATCTTTACTATTTTTAATTTCTGCGGTACTTTTACTTGAAACAGGTGCCGCAGATACATTCACAGATTTCGCAAAATGTACTTCTTGACCTTCCATCATTCGAACTTGTTTTGGAAAGTGAAGGTATTGCTGAAATGGGTGTGAGAACCCCAATATAAATAATGAAACAAGGAGAACTCCACCAATCATTTTTCTAACAAATTCCCAATTCAAACTGTTCACTCTCCTCGCTTCTAGTCCACCCTTTTTATAAAGCCTTTATTTATCTTGGCTATGGTTTTAATTTAGCCTTGATGATGATGAATTATAACAACTGAAAAAGAAAAAAAACTACCCAAAATGGATAGTTGTGTTAATTGACCTTTAATTTTCTTTCGGCTAATCCTCAGCCCTTTAGAGATTTTTTCCCTTGTTTAATGGAATGTGCCAATTCGATTAATTCTTGTGCATGTTGCTTTGTTAAATCAGTCATTTCAACTCCAGAAATCATGCGGCCAATTTCTTTAATTTTTTCCTCTTTATTTAAAGTCTTTACTTTCGTTCTCGTTCTACCTTGAGATGTTTCTTTCATAATAAAGAAATGAGTATCCGCCATCGAAGCAACTTGAGGTAAATGGGAAATACATAGCACTTGCGAATGAATTGATACTTGATAAATTTTTTCTGCAATTGCTTGTGCAACCCTGCCGCTTACACCAGTATCTACCTCATCAAAAATAATGGATGTTACACCTTGATGCTTAGAAAAAATTGTTTTTAGGGCAAGCATAATACGTGAAAGTTCTCCTCCTGAGGCAACTTTTGTTAATGGTTTTAACGGTTCACCCGGATTTGTAGAAATATAAAATTCAACATTGTCCAAACCATCTTTACGGAATGGAATGGGGGATGCTTCGTCTATGTACTGATCCGATGTTGAATGGAATCTAACTTCAAATATTGTTTTGTCCATATATAATTGTTTTAATTCTGAATGAATGTTTTCAGTTAATGTTTTTGCCCATTTTTGCCGAAGATCACTTAGTTGTTTTGCCTCTAAATAAAGATCCTTTTGTAATATGTCCAATTCTTTTTGTAATTCTTCAATATGATGATCACGATGCTGGATGGTTTCAATTTCTTCTTCAATCTTCGAACTATATTCCAAAATATCTTCAATTGTCGTTCCGTACTTGCGTTTTAGTTGATTGATTTCATTTAGACGACTTTCAATTTGGTTTAAACGTTCAGGATTAAATTCTAAATTGTCCAGTTGATCACGAATACTATGTGCAGCATCTTCAAGCATATAATAACTATTTTGAACGGATTCTAAAATTGGCTCCATATCTTTATCAACTTCTGCTGCAGTTTCTAATTGACTCATCAATAAACCAATCCAATCAAGACCACGCTGTTCCCC
This sequence comes from Heyndrickxia ginsengihumi, assembly GCF_011008565.1. Classification (GTDB taxonomy): domain Bacteria; phylum Bacillota; class Bacilli; order Bacillales; family Bacillaceae_C; genus Weizmannia; species Weizmannia ginsengihumi. Next base: position 48,867 of record NZ_JAAIWK010000012.1, on the reverse strand, counting down.
TTGAAGGGACTGATAACTTGTATTTAAGGATTCAAACAAACGTTCAAAATTAACAAGTTTTCTTTTTTCCTCTAATAGTTCTTCATCTTCATTCAATTGCAAATTTGCCTTTTGAATCTCTTGATACTGGAATTGTATTAGATCAAGACGATGTGCAAGCTGCTGATCATTTTCATTAAACCGTTTTAAACGGCTTAACGCTGTCTCATATTGCTTATAGATCTCTTCGTAATTCACTAAGCTTGTACTAATTTCTTGCTGTCCATATTGGTCAAGAAGCGGTAAATGAAAGGTTTCGTTTAATAGCTCTTGTGTTTCATGCTGACTGTGAATATCAATCAGCGTCCCGCCAATTTCCCGTAAAGTAGAGATCGTAACGAGCTTACCGTTAATTCGGCAAACACTTTTCCCAGACTTTGAAATTTCACGGCGTAAAATGATCATGCCTTCTTCAATTTCAATTCCAAATTCCCGGGCACGTTCAACACAAGGGTGCTGTTCTTGATCTAAAAGAAAAAGCCCTTCAATTTCTGCTTTCCCCTCACCATGGCGTACGAATTCAGAGGACCCTCTGCCTCCAACTAGCAAATGAACAGCATCAATGATAATCGATTTACCTGCTCCTGTTTCACCAGTCAACACGGTTAATCCTTTTTCAAATGAAAGCGACAATTCATCAATTATGGCAAAATTTTTGATTGCTAACTCTTGTAACAATTATGTCACCTCTATTATTACAACATATCTAAAAAATCTTGGGCAATTTTCTCTGTTTGATCTGCATTTTTGCAAATGATCAAGCATGTATCGTCGCCGCATAATGTTCCAATAATTTCTTCCCAATCTAATATATCAATTAATGCACCAATCGCATGAGCATTCCCTGGTAAAGTTTTCATCACTATTAAATGCCCAGCAGTATCAATGCTGACAAACGCGTCAATTAATGCTCTTTTTAATTTATGTGTAGGGTTAAAACGTTGATCAGCTGGTAAACTGTATTTATATCTGCCATTACTTAACGGTACTTTGACGAGATGAAGTTCTTTAATATCTCGGGAAACAGTTGCTTGCGTAACATTAAAGCCTGCATTCCGCAGTTGTTCTACAAGCTCGTCTTGTGTTTCAATATCAAAATTCGTAATCATTTCGCGGATTTTGATTAATCGTTGGCCTTTATTCAATATTCTCACCTCGATAAAGTAGCTAATTATGAATAATATTATGAAAAAATCGTAAAATGATTTAGTATTTATACAACTACTTGTATATTAGCCTATTTTAAAAAAATTGTACACGAATGATAAATGAAAAACCTTAAAAAAGAGCAAATCAATGATCTGCTCTTTTTTGCAATGTGGAATGAGCGTCATTCACAACATCTTCCACTGTTGCTGTATTTAGTTTATTTTCTCCTTGTTCTGCACCGGTCCATTTTAGATGGATTAAAAATTCAATATTTCCTTCTCCGCCAGTAATTGGTGAATAAGAAAGGTTTTCAACGATATAATTTTCCTCTACTGCTAGTTGAATAATTTTTTCAATTACTTGTTTATGAACTTTCTTATCCCTTACAATTCCTTTTTTCCCTACTTGCTCTCTACCAGCTTCAAACTGCGGTTTAATTAATGCGATGACATCACTGTTAGGAAGAAGCAACTTGTTCAATACGGGTAAAATTAAAGATAAAGAAATAAATGAAACATCAATGGAAGCAAAACTAGGCAACCCTTTTATAAGATCACTTGCTGTTACATATCTAAAGTTTGTACGTTCCATTACAACGACACGGTCATCATTGCGCAGTTTCCAAGCCAATTGATTATAGCCCACATCAAGAGCGTAAGACATTTTTGCCCCATGTTGCAGGGCACAGTCTGTAAATCCGCCTGTAGAAGCGCCAATATCTAATAAAATTTTATCTTTTATGTCAACAGCAAATACCTTTAATGCTTTTTCAAGTTTTAAGCCACCTCTGCTAACATATGGCAATGGATTTCCTTTCACAACAAGCGGTGTATCGATGCTAATTTTCTCTCCGGGTTTATCCAAGCGTGTTTCATTTGCATAAACAAGCCCTGCCATAATGGCCCTTTTTGCTTTTTCTCTTGTTTCCATTAGTCCTCGCTCAACGAGGAGTACATCTATTCGTTCCTTTTTCATATAGCGACTAAGCCCTTTTTTGTTGTTTATTTGGTAAGATATTTTGAATTTTGTGTACAATACTTTCTGCCGTTAACCCAATTTCTTGAAGTAAATCTTTGACACTGCCATGCTCAATAAATTGATCTGGTATACCAATTCGATCGATGACCAGCTGATAGAAGGCATGGTCGTGAGCAAATTCAATTACTGCACTGCCAAATCCGCCTTGTAGAATAGCTTCCTCAACAGTTAATATTGGCATGCCTGTATTTAAAATAGATAATAACATTGCTTCATCCATTGGTTTAATAAAACGTGCATTGACAACTTTAACCGAAATCCCTAATTTTTGTAAGTTATTTGCAGCTTCCAATGACATCTGAATCGTTGTGCCGAAAGTTAAAATACATGCATCTGATCCTTCCCTTAATACTTCCCAGGAACCGATCGGGATCTTTTTTAACTCATCATCAAGCGGCACACCTAAGCCATTGCCACGCGGAAATCTCATCGCAATTGGCCCATCATTATATTGAATGGCAGTATTTACCATATGCTGGCCCTCATTTTCATCTTTAGGCATCATCAAAACCATATTGGGAATATGACGTAAAAATGCAATATCAAACACACCTTGATGTGTTTCACCATCTGCACCTACCAAACCGGCCCGATCAATTCCAAAAAATACATTTAAATCTTGCCTACAAACATCATGGACAACTTGATCGTATGCACGTTGCAAAAAGGTTGAATAAATTGCTAAAAATGGCTTCATTTGTTGCGTTGCCAGCCCCGCTGCAAAAGTCGTTGCATGCTGCTCTGCAATCCCGACATCATATACACGGTTTGGAAGCTCTTCTTGAAATTTTTCAAGTTTGGATCCAACTGTCATTGCAGGTGTAATTGCCACAATACGCGGGTCTTTTTTTGCTAATTTTAGTACAGTATCACTTACGAGTTTACTCCATGCCGGCGGAGTATCCACCGGTTTTATAAAATCACCAGTCTCAATTTTATACTGGCCTGTTCCGTGCCACGCACCTTTTTTATCTTTTTCTGCTGGCTCGTAACCTTTTCCCTTTTTCGTAATAACATGCAATAAGACCGGACCTTTTGTCTTTTTCGCATATTGAATATTTTCAAGCAAAGAATCAAAATTGTGGCCGTCTACAGGTCCCAAATATTTAAAACCTAACTCTTCAAAAAAGATGCCAGAAACAAATAAATATTTTAATGTATCCTTTAATTTTTCCGCTGTACCAGCAAGCTTGCCACCAACAGCAGGAATTTTTTTAAGAAACATTTCAAGTTCATCTTTTGCACGCTGATACTTACTATCAGTTCTAAGCTTACCAAGCATGTTATGGATAGCACCAACATTTGGTGCTATTGACATCTCATTGTCATTTAAAACAACAATCATATCACTTTTCTCATGTCCTATATGATTCAATGCCTCTAATGCCATTCCACCTGTAAGGGCACCATCGCCAATAACAGGAACAATGTAGGAAGATTCACCTTTTAAATCCCGGGCAACTGCCATGCCCATTGCAGCTGACAGTGAAGTGGAACTATGACCTGTTTCCCAAACATCGTGCATGCTCTCATTGCGTTTTGGAAATCCAGAAAGTCCTTTATATTGTCTTAAAGTATCAAATTGGTCTGCTCTTCCTGTTAATATCTTATGAACATATGATTGATGGCCGACATCCCAAAGAAGTTTGTCTTTCGGGCTATTAAAGCATTTATGCAATGCAAGCGTCAATTCAACAACACCTAAATTAGGTCCAATATGTCCACCTGTTTTTGATAACGTCTCAATCAAAAATCGACGTATCTCTTTACTCAACTTTTTCAACTCAGGAATGTCCATTTCCTTTAAAAACGACGGGTCCTTAATTGATGTAAGATCCAATACGGATCACTCACTTTCATGTCTTAGTATTCGTTCTTCTACAATTTGATTGTATTCTTATTATAAACGATTCTACTTTTTCTACAAGATTTTCCTATTTTCGACCAGTTTATTATCATGAAAAGAACCGTTAACACTAATGTGAAACGGTATTATATCAAATATTTAAGCGTTGTCAAATGATCATGGTCATTAAAAGATGGTAACTGTATTATAACATATCTCAATTGCTTTTCTACCTTAATGATCACGTTGAGCAATTAATTGCGTAATTTCATTTAAAAATGTGATATCTAATTTTGTTTGTTTTAGAAAATACTGGGCTGCTTCAATATGGACTTTTAATTTTTCTTTTGCGCCTTCAAGTGTAAGTAGAGATGGATATGTACTTTTATGATTCGATTGATCACTTCCAACTGGCTTTCCTATTTTTTCTTGATCTCCTTCGATATCTAAAATATCATCTTGAATTTGAAAAGCGAGTCCAAGATGCTGTGAAAATTGATGGAATAAAGCTTGCTGTTCTTCCGTTGCTCCACCTATAATCGCGCCCGCTAATACACTATATGACAATAACTTGCCCGTTTTATTTTCATGAATATATTGCAATTCTTCAAGTGTTAATGACTTATTTTCGCCTTCCATATCCGCTACTTGTCCGCCTACCATTCCTTCTGGACCTGCCGATTGTGCCAATAACTCAAGTAATGCTACTTTTTGTTCAAGTGTTAATAATGGATCCTTTGCCAAACATTGGAAGCTATAGGTGAGAAGACCATCACCTGCAAGAATCGCAATCGCTTCACCAAATACTTTATGATTTGTTGGCTTTCCTCTACGAAGATCATCATTATCCATCGCTGGTAAATCATCGTGAATGAGCGAATAAGTATGAATCATTTCAAGAGAACACGCAGCTTGTATTCCCTTTTCAATTTCCTCGCCAAGCGCATGGATCGTCGATAGTAAAAGAAGAGGACGAATTCTTTTACCACCAGCTTGTAATGAATAATTCATTGCCTCCTTCAGGATAAATGGTGCATTTAATGCTGATATTTCTTGAACTAATTGACTTTCAACTTTTTTTATATAAGGCCGCAAATCATCCAAGCCTATTCCTCCTCTTCAATAACAAAATCAACTTCTTGTTCGTCTTCCGTCATTACTTTTGTCAGCTGTTCTTCAACATTTTTTAGTTTGTCATGCAATAATTGTGATAATTCCATCCCTTTTTTATAAATTGAAATTGCCTCTTCTAACGGCACATCGCCTTCTTCTAGTTGATGCACAATCGCTTCTAATTGTTCCATTGCTTCTTCAAAACTTAACGTCTTAGACATGTCCATTTCCCCTTTCAATTTGCTTTATATTACACCATAGTAATCCGTCAGATAATTGAATTTGGATATCGTCATCCTTTTGAACTTGTTTCGTAGATTTGATCAATGTTTGATCTTTTGTATAGGCAAGACTATATCCTCTTTCCATTACTTTCAAAGGACTTAAAGCTTCGAGGGCTGATAAATTTTTGGCGAACTGATGCTGTTTGTCTTTTAAAATGGATTTCATTTGTTTTGTTAGCTCTTGGTTTAACTTAGCATAACGTTGCTGTTCAAGCTGTAACCTTTGTGTTGGGCGATTGTTTATTAAACGGCGGTTTAATTCTTGATATGTACGCATAGAAAGTAAAGAGTGGTGCTTTATTTCACGTTGCAACCGTGTTAATAACCTGTCGACAGTCTCAATTTGTTGTTGAAACAGTCGATGCGGATTTCTAAATATAGGAGAACGTACAATATATTCCAGCCGATTTTTTTCTCTATGAACTTTCTCACGCACACTGCGTATTAATCTCGTTTTACGATTCAAAATCCGTTCAATTAATTCTTCAATATGAGGAACTGCCATCTCAGCAGCTGCTGTTGGAGTTGGTGCGCGTAAGTCCGCAACAAAATCAGCAATTGTAAAGTCTGTTTCATGACCAACAGCGGATATTACAGGAATGGTAGATTGAAAAATCGCTCGCGCTACTGACTCTTCATTAAATGCCCATAATTCTTCAATCGATCCTCCACCCCTGCCGACAATCAAAACATCGACTTCTTCATTCTGATTCACCCGTTCAATTGCGCGTACAATGGTGGGGGCTGCATTTCCTCCTTGGACAAGCGCAGGATAAAGAATGATTTTTGCAATCGGAAATCTTCTTCTAATCGTCGTAATAATATCACGGACAGCAGCACCTGTTGGCGAGGTAATTACACCAACGGCATGGGGATAGGGCGGTATTTTTTGTTTATGTTCAGGAGCAAACAGCCCTTCTTTTTCTAATTGGGCTCTTAATTGTTCATACGCTAAATATAATTCACCAATTCCATCTGGTTGCATTTCCTTCACGTACAATTGGTAATTTCCGCTTGCTTCATATACAGAAATAGATCCTCGTATTAAGACATTCATCCCATTTTCCGGTTCGAATTTCAATATTTTATTGGCAGATGAAAACATGACAGCTAAGATCCGTGCTTTATCATCTTTTAAAGTAAAATACATATGTCCGCTTGAGTGACGTTTGAAATTAGAAATTTCTCCTTTTACAAAAATATTAAGCATATATGGATCAGCATCAAATTTACGTTTTATGTATTTTGTTAAAGCCTGTACACTTAAATATGGTTGACTGTTCATCTTGAAAACACCTCCTGTTTCAAGAAGAAAAGCTGCTCCCTTTACAAAGGAAGGCAGCTTTTTCCTTTCTATTTTATCAAAATAGAAGCTTATTAGCGATGATAACGTCTTTATATAAAAATTATGCTACTTTTTAAATCTCTTTGGCGGCAGATTTTAATGTGTTATACATTAACATCGTAATTGTCATTGGACCGACACCCCCTGGTACAGGCGTAATAAAAGATGACTTGTCCTGTACTGACTCAAAATCTACATCCCCGCATAATTTTCCATTTTCATCACGACTCATTCCAACGTCAATGACAACTGCCCCTTCTTTCACATACTCTTCCGTTACAAATTTGGCTTTTCCGATCGCACAAATTAAAATATCTGCTTGCCTTGTATAGCTTGCCAAATCAGTCGTTTTCGAATGACAGTAAGTAACCGTCGCATTTTCGTTTAAAAATAATTGTCCAACAGGTTTCCCTACAATATTGCTGCGGCCAATGACAACAACATGTTTGCCCGTGACATCAATATTAGTAGACTGAATCATCTTTAATATACCAAATGGGGTACAAGGAAGAAAGGCGTCCTGTCCCGTCATCATTCTGCCGATATTAATGGGATGGAAACCATCAACATCTTTTTCAGGAGAAATAGTCTCAATGACTTTTTTCTCAGAAATATGTTTTGGCAATGGGAGCTGTACTAAAATACCGTGTATTGAAGCGTCATTATTTAATTCAACAATTTTAGTTAATAAAGTTTGTTCGTCAATTGTTGCCGGTAATTCAATTAATACAGATTTCATTCCCAGTTGTTTACATGCTTTTTCTTTATTCGCAACATATGTACGTGAAGCTTGATTATCCCCAACTAAAATCACAGCTAATCCTGGTGTTACCCCTTTTGTTTGCAGGTGCTCTACTTCCTTTTTAATATCTTGACGAATAGTATTTGCTAGTTGTTTCCCATCAATAATTTTTGCAGACATTTCTTTATCCCCCAGTTCATATTCTTTATTGAATCATTTGTTTAATATGATTCAATACACCATTTATAAATTTACTAGAACGTTCATCAGCAAAGCGTTTTGAAACTTCAAGTGCTTCATTAATTGCAACATTTGCCGGAACATCTTCAACATACTTTAATTCATATACTGCTAGCCGCAAAATATTTAAATCCACTTTTGCTAGACGATCAATTGACCATTTGTCAAGGTGATCACTAATTAATGCATCAATCTCTTTTATATGTGCGTAAGTTCCTTCTACAAGGTCACTTAAGTAAGGATCATGCTCTTGATGATGTAATACATTTTCTATTGCTTCTTCTGGAGTTGATTGATTCATATCTATTTGGAATAAAGCTTGTAATGCTTTTTCACGGGCGGTTCTTCTTTTCATCATATTAAGTTAAAACTCCTTTAAATAATTCATACTTTTTATTTGCATAAATCATTTTACCAAAAAGATTGTAGCAAAAAAAGAAGCCCCGCAATAATTGCAGTAAAAGAATCAATAGAGAGAGTATTGCTTTAATTCAAACAAATCATTTTCTATGACAAAAAAAGAGCCAAGACACTCCGTCTTTGACTCTTTTTTTGTTTACTCTTCTGTTTAGAAATCGGTTTCACTCTTTTGGGTTTCGAATTGAATCCCTACAATATGAATATTAACTTCAGACGCTTCAAGAGCTGTCATCGTCAATAGTGCTTGTCTAATATTATCTTGTATTTTTTGCGCAACAGTTGGAATTGAAACGCCAAAACTCATTGTACAAAAAACATCAACAATAATTCCATCATCAGTTAGATCAACCTTAACACCTTTACCGTGATTTTTCTTTCCAAGTCGCTCGGCTACTCCGCTCGCGAAATTACCGCGCATTTGTGCAACGCCTTCCACCTCAGTGGCAGCAATTCCTGCAATGACTTCAATCACTTCTGGTGCAATTTCTACTTTACCTAAATCATCATTCTCATGGTGCATCGCTAACATTTGATTTGTTTCTGTCATACTTAACACACCTCCTAGTAACAAGTTATTCCATTACGTTATATTTTTCAAGGAATTTCGTGTTAAAATCTCCTTCGACAAATACATTATGTTCAAGCAGTCTTAAGTGGAAAGGAATGGTTGTTTCAACTCCATCGATTGCAAATTCACTTAAAGCACGTTTCATTCTAGCTATTGCTTCATCACGTGTTGCCCCATAAGCAATCACTTTTGCAATCATTGAGTCATAAAATGGCGGAATTTTATAGCCAGGATATACAGCTGAATCAACACGAACACCAATACCACCTGGTGGCAAATAAAAATTAATTTTACCTGGTGATGGCATAAAGTTTTTCGCAGGGTTTTCAGCATTAATCCGGCATTCAATTGCCCAACCATTGAATTGTACTTCATCCTGTGTAATAGATAATGGCTCACCAGATGCTACGAGAATTTGTTCTTTCACCAAGTCAACACCAGTCACCATTTCTGTAACCGGGTGTTCTACTTGAATACGTGTGTTCATTTCCATGAAATAAAATTTTTGTTCATGATGATCAAAAATAAACTCGATCGTTCCTGCACCTGTATAGTTCACCGCTTTGGCTGCTTTTACAGCTGCTTGCCCCATTTCTTCACGAATTTCACTTGATAATGCTGGTGAAGGTGATTCTTCAAGCAGTTTTTGTAAACGTCTTTGAATTGAACAATCGCGTTCACCTAAGTGAATGACATTTCCATGTTCATCTGCCATTACTTGAATTTCAACGTGGCGGAAATCTTCGATATATTTTTCTATATATACACCAGGATTTCCAAATGCTGTTGCTGCTTCTTGCTGTGTAATGCTAATTCCTTTTAACAATTCTTCTTCATTTTTAGCAACACGGATACCTTTACCACCGCCACCTGCCGTTGCTTTAATAATGACAGGATATCCTATTGAATTTGCGACTTCAATCGCTTCCTCTGTGCTTTCCACAATTCCATTTGATCCTGGGACAATTGGAACTCCCGCTACTTTCATTGTTTCTCTTGCTACATCTTTTGTCCCCATTTTCGAAATCGCTTCTGGGCTAGGGCCAATAAATTTAATATTACATTCGCGACATAATTCAGCGAAATCCGCGTTTTCAGCTAAAAAGCCATATCCTGGATGAATTCCATCACACCCCGTTAATGTAGCAATGCTAACGATATTCATCATGTTTAAATAGCTATCTTTTGCCACAGTTGGTCCAATACAATAAGCTTCATCAGCCAATTGTACATGAAGAGCATCTTTATCTGCCTCTGAATAGACAGCTACTGCTTCAATTCCTAAATCGCGGCAAGCACGAATAATACGTACCGCAATTTCTCCTCGATTGGCAACCAATACTTTTTTTATCATTAATGTCCGCTCCTTACTTTGTCTTCACCAAGAATAATGGTTGTCCATATTCTACTAGTTGGCCATTATTTACTAAAATCTCAACAATTTCTCCTTCTACTTCTGCTTCAATTTCATTAAATAGTTTCATTGCTTCAATCATACAAACAATTGAATCTGAGCTTACTTTTGATCCGACTCTTACATAAGCTTCTTTATCAGGTGATGGCGCTTGATAGAAAGTTCCTACCATTGGAGAAACAATTTTATGTAAATTCTCATCTGCAGCTTTTTCCGCCTCAGAAGCTTGCGGAGCTGCTTGTGCAGGTTGTTGTGTTTGAGCGACTTGCGGTGCTTGAACGGCAGCAACGAACGGTGCTTCGGCTGCAGCTCGTTCAACAATTTGAACGCCTGTATTCTTTTTCAACTTAATGGATACACCTTCGTTTTCATATTCAAATTCATTGATACTTGATTGATCAACGAGTTCGATTAACTCCCTAATATCTTGAACTTTTAACATATTAGACACTCCTTAAATAAATAAAATTCGTTTTAAAGTTTTTCACATTTTAATGAATAACTATCAATATCATACGATAAGAACTAGAAAGAATTCAATATTTGAATGAGAAACAGTTATTTTTATCCAGTATTTTTTTAAATTAGGTTGTTTTTATAACCTTTAATACTTGTTCATCAAAAAAAGAACAGTTGTTTCTTCGCTCCAGGATGCTCTATTTCATATTTTTATAAACTTTTAAGGGAAAAGGTTGAAATATAAAAAAAGGAGGCATTCCCTCCGAAAAGTTTATGCCTTCTTGATTATTTAAATTCAACAGCTAGTTTTGGAGAGTTGCCTAACTCTTCATTGACAAGCTTAAGTATTTGGTTTGCTGCAGCTTTGTCATGCTTACTTGATTTTACAGTAACAATTACTTGGTTACCATCAGCTTGTACAAGTGCATCATCATAACCTTTTGATTTAATTAATGTCTCTAATACTTGTTCTTTGTTTGCTCTTTCTGTTAATTTTTGCATTTCGTCATATGCTTTGCTTTTTTCATCTGGTGTCAAATCATTTGATGCCAGTTTGTTTGTAAGTTCTTCTTGCTGTTTGCTCATTTCATCTTGTCTTTCTAGACGAAGTGCTTCAAATACTTCATTACTTGCTGTTTTTGTTGTAATTTTTACGTTATTTTTAGAAGAGGATGCTTGCTCTTTCGACTCTGTTTTTGTCTTGCTTGCCTCATTTTTCGCCACTTGATTAGTAGAACTTGGGTCAGATGTTACATAATAGACAGATAGAACAACTACTAAACTTAACATCGTTAATAACCAAACTGTTTGCTTTTTTAATAACATTTTAAATTCCCCCTATTACTTTTTCGACATGACGGAAACTCTATAGCTTGGAACGTCTAGTGCATTTGAAACTGCTTCTTTTACTGCTCTTTGTATGGCAATGTCATTGCCCCCCTGACAAACAACAAGAACACCTGTAATTTTTGGTTTTTTCGTTTCTGTAACAAGCGGAACTTGTTTTTCTCCATCTTGCACAGTAACCACTTTATCGTCTTTTGAAATATTATCGATTTTTCTTTCTCCACCATTTTTATCGGTTTCCGTCGTAATTTGGTTTTGAACGGTTGAATTTTTCTCATATACCTTGCTTTCTGTTGAAGCAACATTTACAAGAACCTTAACTGAACCGACTCCAGACATTTGTTCTAAAATTTGTTTCAGCTCTTCTTGATACTGTTCTTGATAGGAGTTAATCGATTTTTTCTTACTAGAACTATTTTTATTGAGAGATATCGTTTCTTGACTTTTACTACTTTGGTCCGACATAGCTGCTGCAGTTAAATTATTTTTGCTTTGATGATGAGAAAACAAATTATTAAGCACCATAACGCTTATTCCACAAATAAAAAGAAGTAATATAATAGGATATTTTTTATTCTTTTTGTTTGATGATGAAGGTTTTATTGACAACCATTCTTTTAATTGATCCAACGGCCCATGCTTATTGTTCATTGCGAAGATTCTGTCCCCCCTTCGATATGAAGCTCAATCTTTTGCTTCGATACATTCCAATGATTAGACAGTGTTGAAATAATAGATTTCGTATCTACGGAGTTATTGTTTTTTGCATGTTCTGTTGCTGAAATGTTAACAGGTTCAATAGAAGCGATGGCCCCAGTTGCATTGTCTTGTTTTACATAAACGATAATTTTTTTCAGGTCGTTGGCATCGATTGATTCAGCGCCATTCTCCCCAAGCGTATTATCATTTTTTAATGTTAGTTGAATATCGGTAATCTGTTTACCAAACTTCTTTTCTACCTCCCCCTCTGCATCCTTTTTCATTTGGACAGCCATTTGTTTTAATGTATATTCCTGTTGATTTGAAATTATTTCTTTTTTCTTTATTTCTATTGAATTTTCCAATGAAGTTTGATTGACATCTCCATGATTTACAACATTCGTCATGACCGTGTTAAAATTTTTGGAAAACAGCTGAAAAATCGGGGTAACGATGATCGTCACTAGCAACAATCCAATTACAAGCTTTGTATATTTACGCATACTGGAATCTGGTAGTAACATATCAACAACCATTGCTAGTAAAATAAAAATAATGATATTCAGTACCCATTTTGTAATGTATTCCATATGCAAAAACGCCTCCTTTTGCGCTGTGCAAAAATGACAGATTTTCCTTTCACCTCATCATCATCGTAATATTTCCAGCTGTGATAATAATCGTGATCGTTAAGAAAAACATAATCGTAACAATTGCTAAAGCGGCAAAAACGTATAACATATTTTTGCTAATTGTATCCAGACAAGCAATTACGGGGCCGCTCCCCAATGGCTGCATAATAGCTGCTGCTAATTTAAACATAAAAGACATAACAAAAATCTTTATCGCTGGGAAAACAGCTATTAATAGAATCATTGCCACGCCAGCAATGCCTACAGTGTTTTTCAGCAACACAGATGCACTTATGACTGTATCTGTTGCATCCGTTAGCATTCTTCCGATAACAGGAATAAAATTGCCAGTGACAAATTTAGCTGTCCGAATGGCAAGTCCATCTGTAATTGCTGTAGCCGTACCTTGTACAGATAAAACTCCTAAAAAAATTGCCATAAAAATTCCTAAACCGCCGATACTAATATTCCTTAACAATTTTGCTAATTGGGTAGCTTTATACTGTTCAGATAACGTACTGACAATACTTAGTAATGTTGATAATAGTAATAATGGTAAGACGATATATTGTATAAACATTACGCTCGTGTTAGATAAAAATACGACAACCGGATGGAAAAATGTCGCAGAAGTCACACTGCCTGTCGTTGATAAAAGTGCTAGAATGAGCGGCATTAATGCAATCATAAATCCATTCATCGTCTCTATTGCATGTTTGGCATAATCCAATGCAACATGGAAGCTGTTCAAAGCAATAATGACAAGTACCATAAAAATAACTGCATATGCAATCTTACTAATCATCCCTTGCTGGAAAGAATGATGAAGTGTTTCAAGCAGGACGCTTAATACCGTTAAAATGATAAGGGACCCGAGTAATTTCCCGTTAATTAATAATTCTTGAAAAATAAACGTTAATAAACTTTTAAACCATGCTTGTAATGAGAAATGTTTCTCGCCTTTAATAAAATCAATAAGACTACCTTTTTGGCTTTCGGGTAAAAATCCGCCGTATTCTGAATTAATTTCATTCCAGTATTTCTTTAAATCAGACAAATCTAACTGATTCAATTGCTGATTTACCAATTTTTCCGGGATAGCTTCCTGCGAACTTGATTCATCGGTGGCTCCATAAGCGATAGCTTGTTTTGAAAAAAAAACGATGAGTATGACGATAAGAATCTGCATCCATTGCCGCAACGATTTTCACTCCTTGCTTTATCCGGTTGGAACCAGATTAATAATGGTTTCAATTAAAACCGTAATAATTGGTATCGCCATTGTTAAAATAAGAATTTTCCCTGCTAATTCCACTTTTGCCGCCAGTGCTCCTTGACCTGCATCTTTTGTAATGTTGGAGGCAAAATCGGCAATATAAGCAATACCAATAATTTTTAATATAGTCTGTATATACATCGTATCTACATTTGCTTTTTGTGCGATATTTTCAAGTAATTGGACAATTTCATAAATCTTATCCACTAAAAAAAGAAAAATACTGCAGCCAACAAATAATGTTAATAGAAAAGCAAAATTAGGTTTTTGTTCTTTCAAAATTAAAACAAGAAATGTCGCAATCAATGCAATTCCTACAATTTGCAAAATTTCAATGGTTAATCCCCCCTTCTCGTACCACTTAAAGGGTATTCATTTGACTTATTGAAATAAGAAAACAGATTTAATTTTAGAAAATAAATCTCCCACAATTGAAGCAACCATAAATAAAATATAGATAAACCCTAATAGTGTAACCCACTGTGCATATTCTTTTTTTCCGACTTGATCTAAGATCGTGTGCAAAAATGCGACAACGATTCCAACACCAGCAATTTTAAAAATGATATCGACGTCAATTCCCATCCATTTTTCCTCCTACTTAAGCGATACAATGTGAACATTAACGCTTTTACATCAACAAAATGACGATCAATAATCCAGATAAAACCCCTAAACTTTTTGCCATTTTTTCATAACGATTTTGCTTTTCGTGGGCCTCTTTTTCTTCTCTTTCTAAATGGGTCAATGTTAAAATAATCTGTTTTTGTTCTGTATAACGATCATGTTTCCCTAAGTTCTCACCTAATTGCAATAAAATTTCATACTCACTTTGTTTTAACGCGGTTTCTTTCCAAATATGCTGTAAACTGTTTTGCCAAGCATCCTTTACTGTTGTTTCAATGGAGGTTAATTGATTGGAAAACTCCTCAAAAAAGGTTGATAACGGTTTCGGCATTTGTAATGATAATTTTCTTGATGCTTCATGAAGCGGCGTGTGCCCGTACATAATTTCTGCTTCTAAAGATTGCAAAGCACTTTTAAAAAGCCTTAATTGTTTTGGTCGTTCACTCAAACGTTTTGATATTTCAAACCCAATAAGAGTTGTCGCCATTACAATTAACACGGCGCCAATCATTTTAAACATGTAAACCACCTTCATTGTTTTTCAAGATCAACCCTCTACTATCTCGTATTTTTGCAACGATTCCTGGCTTCTCCTTCCGTATTAATTCAATAAACAGCTGAAAAGTTTGTTGATCTAATATGTTTTTTAAAATTGGACGTTTCTTAATATCTTCTATTGAATCTCCATGTGTCGTCATAATTAATGAAATCCCTGCATTGACCGCTTCTAAAATCGCTTGAGCATCTTCCTCGCGGCCAATTTCATCTACAATAAGAACATCTGGGCTCATTGAACGAATAAGCATCATCATCCCTTCAGCTTTCGGACAGGCATCCAATACATCTACACGAGGTCCAAAATGCAGTTGGGGGATACCATGCACACAACCAGCAATTTCTGAACGTTCATCTACAATGCCTACTTTATATGGAGGTATATTTCTTTCTGGTACTCCCGTCGAGATGATTCGCGCAATATCCCGTAAAAAGGTTGTCTTCCCTGTTTGCGGTGCACCGATGATCATGGTCGAAAGCCAGCGTTTTTTATACAGAACAGAAGTAAACTGCTGAGCGATGCCAATTTTTTCTCGTGCAATCCGGATATTAAATGAGGAAAAATGACGAATGGCTTTTACTTGTCCATTTTCCAGAATCACTTTACCGGCAATACCTACGCGATGCCCTCCTTCAATTGTGATATATCCTTTTTTTAATTCTTCTTCTAATGTATAAAATGAAAAATGAGCTAAACGATTCATGAGATGCTCTGCATCATGTTCAGTCGGGATATAACGTAAAAAAACTGGATTTCCTCCTGCCATCACTTCAAGTGGCCGATCTACCCGAATTCGGATTTCTTCTATCTCACTTTTTATCTGTTCTGGGAGCTCTGTTATTTTTTCAGCCATTGTTCTCGGTAAACATTCAAGTACGTCTTCCATATTGAATCCCCCTGATGTAAGCGAATCTTTATAAGCTTCGTTTACATTGATACTACAATTTATTCATTTTAAAAGAGATTATGACTGAATTCGTAGAAATAGATAGCATAAATTGCTAGAGACTGGGCAAAACATATATTTCCCATCGATAGCAACATTGATCATTGTCAAAATCAGTTAAATTCCTTCTAATATATTAAGATCTGGTAAAAGTGTTTGACGATATTGATAGACTTCTATATAATTTGAATCGTAATTGTTTCGATTTGTTATTAACCTTGTTTCGATATCGAAATGGATAGGAGTGTACACCTAATGAAATACTTA
Source organism: Heyndrickxia ginsengihumi (assembly GCF_011008565.1). GTDB lineage: Bacteria > Bacillota > Bacilli > Bacillales > Bacillaceae_C > Weizmannia > Weizmannia ginsengihumi. Next base: position 32,361 of record NZ_JAAIWK010000012.1, on the reverse strand, counting down.
TATACTTCCATTGTTGCACTACTGGCAGTTGCAATAGTGGTTGGTGCGGCAACTTACATTCATAAACATAATTCAAATGTTGCTGCCTCTGCAGCAGAACAGACAAAGCAAAAGAAAACAGCTCATCATACTGCTTCATCACAAACAAAAAGTGATACAACAAAAAAGAAATCTACCAAAAAAACAATTGATTGGAACGCCCCATCAGGCGGTCCCTATCCAACATTATCTGCAAATGAGAAACTATGGATTGATGTTTCGATCAATGATCAAAAAGTGTATATAAAGCATAATAATAAAACAATTTATACAATGATCACTTCAAGTGGATTAGATACAAATCCTGATAACTCCACTCCAGAGGGAACATTCCATGTTCAAGCTGAACGCGGCACATGGTTTTATTCTCCAAAATATAAAGAAGGCGCGGAGTATTGGGTATCATGGAAAAATCATGGTGAGTTCTTATTCCATAGTGTCCCTATGACGGAAGATAAAAAGGTAATTCCGGCTGATGCTAAAAAATTAGGGCAAAAAGATTCTCACGGATGCTTCCATTTAACAATTCCTGATGCAAAGTGGATTTATGATCATATTCCAACAGGAACAAAGGTAGTAGTTCATAAATAATAAATAACCAAAAAAAGAACTCAAATCATCTTATGTGATTTGAGTTCTTTTTCTATTGAGCAATTAATCACTGGAGTCTAATTCAAGGAGTTTTATTTAAAAATAAGTTTTTCGAAAGTATAGCCAATTGTCAACGTGAATAAACATTTTCCTGAAAGCTATTTTGAATCAACTGTTTATTCATATCTTGTCCGATTAAAATCACACACGGTGTTACATGATAAAACTGATCGATCTCTTTAAAGACAACATTTCGAGAAGAAAATTGAAATTGAAGCAATCGTTTTTCCTTTGTCTGAATAATTCCTTTCCCTCTATATATATAATCTGGCAGTGAAATAAGCCATTTTTCTAGCACTTCCTTCTCAACATATGACCATAATTCTAATTTTATCGTTTGGAAACTATGAAGATGCTGTCCGTTTGCATGGTGATGATGGTTTCCTTGAACTTCTTTCGTTTGTCTTTCTTCTATATATCTATTTTTCAATAAAATCTCACCGTTCGCTCTTCCGTATGTCGTTTCTACAATTTGATCATTACTATTTAATTGGGCACGTATATGATTGATTACTTTCTCCTTTTTCCGTCCGTTTAGTAAATCTATTTTATTTAACAGTACCAATGTACTTATCTCTAACTGATCCTTCAGCAACTCCCTTATTTCCTTGGAACTTGAAAAAACGCTTTTATATTCTAAATACTTACTTGCATCTATGACATTTATAATAGAATTTATTTCAAAATAATGTGAAAGTCCTCTATTATGAAAAGCTGCCACAATATCTTTCGGATTGGATACTCCTGTACCTTCAATGAAAAGGATATCTATTTGAGTTTCTTCCCTTAAATAAAATTGACATGCTTTCACCAAATCATCTTTAATCGAACAGCAAATGCAACCATCTAAAAGTTCTATCATGTTTTCTTCTTGGAAAAGATATCTTTCTACATTTACACTGCCAGCTTCATTTAAGAGCAGTCCTGGCTTTAATCCAGATTTTCGAGCGTGCTCTAGCATATTTAGTAATACTGTTGTTTTTCCGCTTCCTAAAAACCCTGTAAGAATATAAACGGGAATTTTTTGTTTCACAAAATACCTCTCCTTTTCTCTATTAATTTGCTTGATATTTAACATTATTCACAAAGCGTAATGATTATGTTTTTCAAAAAAGAAAAATAGCAACCTAAATCGTAATAATTACGGAAAGTTCAACATATGTTTGTTTATAGTAAATTTAAAAGATTTTAATAGGAGGAACACTATGTATGGATTTTTAATGAGGTTCTCAAAATCTCTAATCGTAAATGTTCTTTTTTTAATATTGATCTATCTATTTCTTTTTTCTGAACATATAAAGATTGCAAAAGATATCGCTAATCTACTTCCTTCACAAATATTTAATCTGAATACGATTTTTTTAGGCATTATAATAGAAGCAATTCCGTTCATTTTATTAGGTGTTATTGCCTCATCTATCATTCAAATCTTTGTTTCTGAAAAAGTTATTCAAAAGGTGATGCCTAAACATGCATTACTCGCAATGATACCAGCAACACTTCTTGGTATTATATTTCCGATTTGTGAATGTGCGATTATTCCCGTTGTCCGCAGACTAATAAAAAAAGGATTACCACAACATATTAGTATCGTTTTTATGCTATCTGTTCCTGCCTTAAATCCAGTTGTTTACTTGTCTACTTACTATGCCTTTCAAAACAATCATATTTTTTTATTTGGCAGAATGATCCTCTCATTTCTAGCAGCGATCACGATTGGAATGATTACTTATGTCTTATTTAGAGATAAAACAATATTAAAACACTCTACACTTGATGAGAGACATATGAACCATGGTAAAAGTTGGACAGCCTTTTTCAAACATGTCAGTGATGAATTTTTTGATACAGGTAAATATTTAGTGTTTGGCGCGCTCCTTGCAAGTCTTTTTCATACTTTTTTGAATCGCAATGTACTTGATTCAATCGGAAGTCACCAATTGATAGCACCTGCTGTCATGATGGGATTCTCCTATGTGTTGTCGGTATGTTCTGAGGCTGATGCTTTTGTCGCTTCATCTTTTATTCACTCTTTTAATACAGAATCGATTCTTGCCTTTCTCGTAATCGGTCCAATGTTAGATCTTAAAAATACAATAATGCTATTTGCATACTTTCGCTTTAAATTTGTGTCTGTTTTTATCATCTCTGCTGTTGCAGCTGTTTATGGACTTTCGCAAATACTTCATTTCTTTATATAGGAAGGAGGAATTAATATGAGTAAAATTGAGACCATTGAGAGACATGAATTTATGAGCAACAACTTCCAAATGGATAAAAACACGAAGCTAAAGCTCTTGCGGATCAGGCTTCACACTTATTTAAAAGGGGTTCTTTTAATTGGATTTGCCCTTTTACTTTATAAACTATGTTTAACAAACAGACTTGATTTATTTATCTCTCCTAGGCTATTTCGTTATACAACTGTTGTCTTATTTGCACTCATGATATTAGGAATCATTCAAATCTTTTTAGGAACATCAAGTAAAGAAGAAGTATTTTGCGATTGCTGTGAAGAGCATAAACCGCCAAAAACTACTTTCCGCTCTTGTATCTTTTATTCCCTTTTTATTATTCCGATTATTACAGGGTTCATGTTTTCTAATCATACACTTGGCAGCTCAGTCGCAAAAAATCGGCAAATTCAATTGACTGATGGAAATGCTAATGTAAAAACAAATAACGATCAAGGAACAAACACTACAAATAATAAACAAGCAACTAGTAGTCAAGGAGCTAGTACGACACCACAAGAATATATGACACAGCAGCAATATGATGCATTACAAAAAAAACTGCTTGCAAGTAACGATATCCGTATTTCCGATGCAACCTATTCTCCTACTGTCGGGATTATTGAAAATCATATAGATCAATTTGTTGGCAAGGAAGTAGAAATTGTTGGCTTTGTTTATCGGGAAAACGGGTTACCACAAAACGAAATGGTAGTATCTAGATTTGTTATTACTTGCTGTATTGCTGATGCATCTGTATATGGGATGATGGCAAGAGGAAATGTTAGTCCGTTAAAAGATGATACGTGGGTTCGGGTGAAAGGAAAAATAGAAAAAACAACTTATCATTCATCTACTATCCCTATATTAAATATTACTTCTCTTAAAAAGATTGCAGCTCCTAAAAACCCTTATGTGTACGATATTGGCATTAAATTAACAAATTAGAGGTTCACTGTCCGCGTTAGAGTCTCGCACCCTCTGCTCCGATCTAAGATAATTTAGAAAAGAGGCCGGGACAAAAGGATATTAACGAAAGAAAACCCGAATATTGCGTACCAGAAATATCCTTGCGGCTGGTGAGCCCCCCGTAAGAGTCTACATCTATTTCCAGAGCTGATGGCAATGTTCGTCTTTAGCTTACCACTTTTAAGCTTGTCACAGCCTCTTTTAAAAAAGACATCACTATGTTAGTGATGTCTTTTTATATCATTATGCGCGTGAGACGTATGAACCATCAGTTGTATTAATGATTAAACGGTCTCCTTCATTAACGAAGAACGGAACTTGAACAATCAAACCTGTTTCAAGAGTAGCAGGTTTTGTAGCATTTGTAGCTGTATCACCTTTTACTCCTGGTTCAGTTTCAGTTACTTCTAATTCAACTGTGTTTGGCAATTCAACTCCAAGTGTTTCACCTTGGAACATCATAATGTGTACTTCCATGTTTTCTTTTAAGAATTTTAATTCATATTCAATAGATGCAGCACTTAATTCAATTTGTTCATAAGTTTCATTATCCATAAATACATGTTGATCACCATTTGCATATAAATATTGCATTCTGCGGTTATCGATCTGTGCTTTCTCTACTTTTTCACCTGCACGGAAAGTTTTTTCTTGAACAGCTCCTGTACGAAGGTTGCGAAGTTTTGAACGTACGAATGCAGCACCTTTTCCTGGCTTAACGTGTTGGAAATCCAATACGCGCCAGATGCCACCGTCCACTTCAATAGTTAATCCAGTACGAAAGTCATTAACTGATATCATATTTTTCCTCCTAAATCTTCATACATCCCAAAATTGGGATTATACCCTAGTATATTATAAGATAATTAATTCTTTTGTGGAATGGGTTAACAATTCATTGGAATCTTCTGTAATCAATGTATCATCTTCTATACGTACTCCACCTACTCCAGGGACATAAATACCCGGTTCAATTGTTACAATCATTCCTGGCTCTAGTGTATATGCCGAACGCATTGAAAGGTTTGGACCTTCATGGATCTCAAGACCAATTCCATGACCTAATGAATGACCGAAAGCTTTACCATACCCTTTTGAAGCAATATACTCTCTACTTATTGCATCCGCTTCGATCCCTGTCATACCAGGTTTAATTTTCTCAACAGCTAAAAGCTGTGAATCAAGAACAATTTGATATATTTCTTTCAACTGTGCTGAAGGTTCACCAACAGCAATCGTTCTTGTAATATCGGAAGCGTATCCTTTATAATAAGCACCGTAGTCTAACGTAACAATATCACCTTTTTCAATCACTTTATCTGTAGCAACCCCGTGTGGAAGTGCTGAACGTATTCCTGAAGCGACAATCGTGTCAAAAGATGAAGAAGTAGCGCCACATTTTCTCATGAAGAATTCTAATTCATTAGAAACCTCTAATTCCGTTACTCCTGGTTTAATAAAGTCCAGAATATGTTTAAAACTTGCATCAGCAATGTCTGCAGCTTCCTTTAATATCTTAATCTCCTCATCAGTCTTAATCAAGCGTAAATTTTCAATCAAGCTTGACACTGGCACAAGTTCGGCTTGCAATAATCCTGTATAAAGCTGATACATTGAAAAACTAACATAATCTTGTTCAAATCCAAGTTTTTTAATACCAAGCTGTTCAACTTGCTTTGCAACCTCTTTTTCAACAGGTCCTTGATGCTGAACGATATCAAACCCAACACATTGCTTACTTGCTTGCTCAACGTAACGAAAATCAGTAATAAATTTTGCTGCATCTTCTGAAATTAATACAATTCCCGTTGTGCCTGTAAAATTAGACATATATCTGCGATTATACTCACTTGTAATTAATATGCCATCTATCCCATGTTTGGAAAATTGTTCTCTTAATTTTTCTAATTTGGACATTAAGCTTCTCTCCCCTTCACATGTTCAACTAAAGCCTTTAATGCAAGCTCATAGCCAAATAACCCAAAACCTACAATTTGCCCCGCTGAAACTGGAGCGGTCACGGACTGGTGACGGAATTCTTCTCGGGCATGAACATTCGAAATATGTACTTCCACAACCGGAACAGTGATTGAACTGATTGCATCTCTGATCGCATAGCTATAATGAGTAAATGCTCCAGGATTAAAAATAATTCCCTCATAATTCTTTTCCTCAGCACTATGTAACCAATCAATCAAATCCCCTTCATGATTGGATTGAAAAAAATCAAGTGAAACATTTATATCCTCCGCGACCTTCTTCATTTGCGCCGTTAAAGTTTCAAGAGAATTTTTCCCATAAACATCTGGCTCTCTTTTACCTAATAAATTTAAATTTGGTCCATTTAGCACTAAATATTTTTTCATTTGAACACCTTTTTTTAAATATATTGACTTTACCATTTTATCATATCATTTGGACCATTTCTATTTTCTTTCATTCATTACCTATAGTACGAGCAATTGTTAAAAACATATGGGTGTTTATTTCGTGATCAATGTATATATTCAAAATAATCAATTATTGTTGTTCTGCCATTCTTTTTTTAAATTTTTCTGTTTGTACTTGTTCAAACGATATGGAATATCCAATAAAAACTCCATATAAAATATATATACAGCAAGACGTAATAATCGTATTTAAGTCTAGTTTCCAAAACGGCTTCATGCTTGGAAAAATTGGATTTAAAATAAAAAAAACAATTGCAAATAAAGCAAGCCCGTATATTGCACCAATCCACATAGATTTAAATTTCTTTAAAACAACATAATATATGACGGCGATTCCAATTGATATAACACCATATGCTATGATAGAAATAATTTTTCCAATCCATATTGTTCTCCACTTTCCTACAGTGAAAGGTTCTAATATAATATTTGGCTCAATAGATGTAAAATTTAAAAAATGAAAGCAATAAGCAATCGCACTCCAAAAAACGCCACCAACAAAACCGGTAATGATAACCATTTGCATAAAGCTCAATGTATGTTCCTGCTGTTTCAGTTTATCACGATCAAATGCCATAAGCTCACCTCATAACCCTTAATTATTTCATATTTAGCTTAACCATAAGTAAATAATCTAGTCGTTTTTCAAATTTTTTAGTAAAATAATTTTTATAATCGTTATTTACAAAAACAATCAAATTTACATGCTAAAACATTCCAATTACGATTAGACGGAGGCTATTATGAAAGTCAAAAAACCAGTGTATGGGGGTCAAGCGGTTGTCGAAGGAGTGATGTTTGGTGGAAAACATCAAACAGTTACTGCGATTCGCCGAAAAGACGAAAGCATTGAATATTTTTATTTACCAAGAAAATCAAAGCCTTCACTGCAAAAGTTAAAACATATTCCTTTTCTACGTGGAATTATTGCAATTATTGAATCAAGTGCAAATGGTGCACAACATTTGAATTTTGCAAGTGAACGTTATGATCTTGATCCAAACGAAGACACTAAAATTGTTGAAAAACCGGCATCAAAAACGTCAATGATTCTAGGCGTTGCTGTTATTGGCGTATTATCATTCATTTTTGCCAAATTTTTTATTACCTTAATTCCTGTATTTTTAGCAGAGCTAACAAAACCAATTTTCCCTGGTAAATATGCGCAAATATTAATTGAAGGATTATTTAAACTGGCATTAGTCTTAATTTATATTTACTCGATATCTTTAACACCTATGATTAAGAGAGTCTTTCAATACCATGGTGCAGAACATAAGGTGATTAATACGTATGAAAACAATTTAGAATTAACAGTAGATAATGTGCAATCTCAATCCCGTCTTCATTACCGCTGCGGCAGTAGTTTTATTTTATTTACAATTATTGTCGGCGTCTTTATTTACACACTCGTTCCAACGGATCCACTTTGGTTACGTGTAGTTGATCGAATTTTATTAATTCCTGTTGTTCTTGGCGTATCATTTGAAGTATTACAAATTACAAATAAAGTCAGACATATCCCTATTTTAAAATACCTTGGTTATCCTGGATTATGGTTACAATTATTAACAACAAAAGAACCGGATGATGACCAAGTTGAAGTTGCAATTGCTTCTTTCAATGAGTTACTTAAACTAGAAGAAATATGTAGCAATGAAAAGCAGTTAATACGTTAGCTTTGTTTATTTATGTGAAATGTTGGGAATTATAAGTATATAAGCTATAATTACTTAATATTGGGTGCAAGTATAAATTTTGTATAAAAAAATGCGTTTTGGAAAAAATGATGTATATCATATGAGGAGGTGCCGTTTATTTGAGATCTGGCCAATGGTTCGTATCTAGCATCGGTATTTTAGCAGTAATTGGCCTTGTGTCACTTTTACTAAATCACCCTTTCTCCCTTTTAAGAACGCTATTTTCAATTGTTATCGTTACAGCTATTTTTGTTTTTGCTTTTAGATTTTTTCTGACTAGAGGTACTGATCGGGCAAAACTAAAAGATCAAAAAGCTTTTCTAAAAGCTGCGAAAAAATCAAAAAGGAGATTAAAGCAGCGCTTAGCAACAACTCATAGTAGTTCTACTCATTCTTCAAAGCCGAGAAAAAAAACTTTGCACAAAAAGTCTAATGTGAAATTAACTGTGATTGAGGGCAAAAAAAACAAAAAGAAAAATCGAGCAATGTTTTAAGCTCGATTTTTTTATTATATTGCGGATATTAGTAATTCCATTTTTTCAAAAATTCAACTGTCTTATTTCTCCCTGTCTCAATCATTTTTGCTTTTATATCATTCGAAATTTCAAAATCAATTGGTAAGATTTTTTCACATGGGATAAAAATAATATCTTTTTCATGTTTTCTAGAAATATAACGGGCATCATGGGCATCTTTCATTGTTGTAAATAAGGCATCAAACAGTTGAATAGCATTTTTTATTTTAATCTTTGGCTGTTCTAATTTATTCTTACTTAACGTAATGCCAAGTACAGGCCGTGTCTTCTTCTCTTCTGGTTTTACAAATAACCACATAGGGAAATTGCTTAGAACTCCACCATCAACTATTACACTTGTTCCTGCTAATGACCTTAATCGTACAGGCTCAAAAAAATACGGAATACTACAGCTCATGCGGATTGCACGCGCAACAGGAAACGTTTCTTTAGGAATTCCATACACTTCCAAATCATCCGGCAGCACAACTAAGCGATTATTTGATATATCGGACGCAATGAAATATAAAGAGTCCTTTGGCAAGTCTTTAAAAGTATACACCCCTTTTTCCGCCAATTTTTTTTCCAGCCATTCTTCAAACTTCACGCCTTTATAGAGGCCAAGCCTCCAGTACAGCAATAACCATTTAGCGAACGGCATCGGCAAAAAGCTTCTCCGTGTATCAAGAAACTGAGCCAATTCCGTCTCATATAACAGCTCTTCCATTTCCTTGCTCGTATATCCTGCCGCTACAAAGCCAGCAATAACTGAGCCTACACTTGTTCCCGCGATGCGTTTAAAAGTAAAACCACGTTGTTCTAAAATATCGAGAGCCCCAATTAATGCAAGCCCTTTTATTCCGCCACCTGAAAACACACCATCAATTTCCAAAGTTTTCCCTCCCCTTCATGTTTTTACATGAAACGGTACAATCATTATTTTTAATGGAGATTTGTATATTTTTAATGTATAAACAGAGGAAATAGAACTTTAGAAATTAAAAAAATCTTTTTTTACCTTTTATTCGAAGAATATATCTCTTCATATAATGCTCAATAGAGTTTGTGCACTTAAAAAAGTTGCTGATCTCCGCTGCACGTGCCCGCTTTTCTCGCAGGAGCCTTACACCTTCCGCTCCGCTTAACTTTATAAACAATTACATGATGAATTATTTAAGTCTATGTAAGTAAGCAAAAACCTTCTAAAACAATTGCTTTAAAAACGAAAAAAAAGTTGCTTCCAAAGGGCAACTTTATCTTTGCTTTTTTAATAAATATATAGTTTCCTTTTGTCTCTATATATTTATATGAAACTTCTACATTCTTTGGAAACAACTAGATCATGATTCAACTATCGAACTATCGTTTGAAGTTCCATTCATCAGACTGATAGCGATTTTTTGCTAATTCATTAACATATGCCACTTGCATTTCCGACAATTCGTACGGTCTCAATTCAATATTAAGTCCTTCTTGAAATCCTTGCTTAAAGGCAATTTTGGCATCTTCATATGTTACTTTTTGCGGGCTGATTTCATTAATAGCTACAGCCTTATTTTTAAAGCTGCGTTTCATTCTTTCTTTTACTCTTTCATTAGGATATTTAAACAAGCTAAATAATTTATCCTCATCTAAATCAAGTAAAATTGACCCATGCTGCAAAATAACCCCCTTTTGCCTTGTCTGTGCACTCCCAGCTACTTTTCGGCCTTCCACTACAAGTTCATACCAGCTTGGTGCATCAAAGCAAACTGAAGACCGCGGATTTTTTAAGCCGTTCCTTTCTTCTTCGGTTCGCGGCACTGCAAAATAGGCCTCTAATCCTAATGACTGGAATCCTTTTAAAATCCCTTCTGAAATGACCCTATATGCCTCAGTGACCGTTTTCGGCATATCAGGATGTTCCTCGGATACAATCACACTATATGTAAGCTCATGTTCATGTAAAACGCCTCTGCCGCCTGTCGGCCTTCTTACAAATCCTAGCTGATGGTTTTTTACAGCTTCAAAATCAATTTCTTTCTCAGCCTTCTGAAAATAGCCAATAGATAATGTTGCTGGATTCCAGCCATAAAAGCGAATGGTTGGCGCAATTTTCCCTTCGCTATGCCAATCTAATAATGCTTCATCTAATGCCATGTTAAAATACGGGGAACAAAAACCCGAATCAATAAAATTCCATACTTCTTTTCCCATCTATTATCCCTCTTTTATAGAATTTACGTATCTAGTTTATCAAAACCTATTAAAAAAACAAAGAAAGCGAATTCGTAAAAAAAGATTTTGATTCTAACCGAAATCACGAATATAATAGAAAATAGTGTAAACTGTAGGAAAGGGGGAAACAACATGTCACAAACATGGTATTCAGTTATAATCGTCGTAGGCGCAATTCTAGTGTACAGTCTCACTACTTATTTTAGACAGAAAAAAATTCTTAAGAGCTTGACTCAAGAAGAATTTAAAGCCGGTTACCGTAAAGCTCAACTTATCGATGTTCGTGAGCCAAACGAATTTGACAACGGACATATTTTAGGAGCTAGAAATATTCCATTGTCCCAATTAAAAATGCGGATAAAAGAAATTCGTTCCGATAAACCTGTATATTTATATTGTCAAAATGGCACGAGATCTGTACGTGCTGCACAAATGCTTTATCGCAAAGGATATCGTGATCTTAGCCAATTAAAAGGTGGATATAAAAATTGGACAGGTAAGATCAAAGCCAAACAATAATTATATAAGAAAAATAGGGCTGCCTATAAAGGAGTTAAATTGTTGTATTTCCTTTTGGCAGCCCTCATTCGTATATTTTATTTTCAAAATAAAGATGAGATGTAATGTTGTTTCCTTTATTCCCTTGTATATCGCAATACTGGCTTGCGTGCCGCTCTTGTTTCGTCAAGTCGTTTAATGATAGTAGTATGTGGTGCTTCTTGCACAATTTCAGGATGTTCTTCTGCTTCTTTTGCGATCTGAATCATGGCATCAATAAATTCATCCAATGTTTCTTTTGATTCAGTTTCAGTCGGTTCAATCATCATACATTCTTCAACGTTTAATGGAAAATAAACAGTAGGAGGGTGAAACCCAAAATCTAGTAACCGTTTTGCAATATCGAAAGTACGGACCCCTAATTTTTTTTGCTTGCTTCCACTTATGACAAACTCGTGTTTACAATGGCGATCGTATGGAAGCACATAATATTCTGAAAGTCTTCTCATCATATAGTTTGCATTAATAACAGCATTTTCAGTGACTGCTTTTAAACCATCTGGCCCCATTGACCGTATATATGTGTATGCTCGTACATTTATACCGAAATTTCCATAAAATGGTTTAACTCTACCAATTGATTGCGGGCGATCATAATCAAGTACATATTGCTGATCTTTTTTTGTAATAACTGGCTTTGGTAAAAATGGAATTAACTCTTTTTTTACCCCAACAGGTCCTGAACCAGGGCCACCTCCACCGTGTGGACCAGTAAATGTTTTGTGTAAATTCAAATGAACAACATCAAAACCCATATCCCCTGGCCGCGCTTTTGCTAATACAGCATTTAAATTAGCACCATCATAATATAATTTTCCACCAGCTTCATGGACAATTTCAGCCATTTCTAAAATGTTTTCCTCAAATAATCCTAATGTATTGGGATTGGTTAACATGAGTGCTGCCGTATCTTCGCCAACAATGTTTCTTAAGTCGTCAATATCAACAAGTCCTTGTTCATTGGACTTAACAGTAATTGTTTCAAATCCAGCAACTGTGGCAGAAGCTGGATTTGTTCCATGGGCAGAATCAGGAATAATCACTTTTGTCCGTTTCATATCACCGTTCGCTTCATGATAAGCTCTAATTAGCATTAAACCTGTCCACTCGCCGTGTGCACCAGCAGCAGGCTGTAATGTAACTTCATCCATTCCAGTGATTTCAACAAGATGCTGCTGTAAGTCATACATCAGTTCAAGTGCACCTTGAACAGAACTTTCATCTTGTAAAGGATGGATATGGGCAAAACCTGGAAAACGAGCAACCGATTCGTTTATTTTCGGATTATATTTCATTGTACAAGAACCAAGCGGATAAAACCCTGAATCTACTCCGTGATTATGTTTGGATAACAATGTATAATGCCGCATAATATCTAATTCCGATACCTCTGGAAGTTCAGGCTCCTCATTGCGAATGTATTCAGTAGGAAATATCTCTTTCAAATCAAGTTCTTGAACATCTAATGGTGGTAAACTATAACCAATTCGCCCAGGTTTCGAACGTTCGAAAATAAGTGGTTGATCTTCATTTAGCATGACAATACCCTCCCAATTCCTTTGCAAATGTTTCAATTTGCGCCTTTGTTCGCAATTCAGTTACAGCAATGAGCATGTGATTTGAAAGTTCTGGATAATCAGCTGTTAAATCATAGCCACCAATTATGTTTTTCGTTAGTAACGATTGATTTATTTCTTTTATCCCTTTTGGAACTTTAATAACAAACTCATTAAAGAATGCTCCAGCAAATGCCACTTCGAATCCAATTTTTTGTAAATAGTTTTTGGCATATTGTGCTTTATAAATATTTTGCAGCGCCATTTCTTTAACACCTTTTTTCCCTAACGCAGTCATGGCAACGGAAGCCGCAAGAGCATTTAACGCTTGGTTTGAACAAATGTTAGATGTAGCTTTATCACGACGAATATGCTGTTCACGGGCCTGTAATGTTAATACATAACCTCTTTTTCCATTCTCATCAATTGTTTCTCCCACTAATCTCCCAGGTACTTTGCGCATTAATTTCTTTGTTACGGCAAAATATCCGCAATGTGGTCCGCCAAATGCAGCAGGGATTCCAAACACTTGTGCATCACCTATAACAATATCCGCACCAAAAGTGCCTGGAGGTGTTAAAACGCCTAATGAAAGTAAATTAGCTGAAACAATAAATAACCCTTTATGTGCGTGAACGATTTCCTCTATTTCTTTCAATGGCTCGATTTGTCCGAAGAAGTTTGGATATTGGACAATGACAGCAGCAACGTCGTCATCCATTTTATGTTGTATTTGTTCTATATCTGTCGTGCCATTGGCAAATGAGATCTCCTCTACTAAAATCCCTTGACCTTTTGCATATGTCTGTAAAACAGCCCGAGATTGTGGGTGAACAGTTTTGGAAATAAGAATTTTTTTTCGGCGCGTATGCCCGCAGCTTAACATGGCCGCTTCTGCTAATGCCGTTCCCCCATCATACATTGAAGAATTAGCAACTTCCATCCCCGTTAATTCACAAATCATCGTTTGAAATTCAAAGATAGCTTGTAATTCCCCTTGAGATATTTCCGGCTGGTACGGAGTATAGGCTGTATAAAATTCTGATCTTGAAATCACATGATCAACAATTGTCGGAATATAATGGTCGTATACACCTGCACCTAGAAAAGAAACATGATGTTTAAGATTAGCATTTTTGGCAGCAAGATCTGATAGTTCTGCTAACAATGCTGTTTCAGATTTCGCTTCTTTAATATCATAATCCCCTTTGAAACGAACTTTTTCTGGAATATCTTGAAATAGCTCATCTACAGAAGTTACCCCTATTGTTTGTAACATCTCATTTTTATCCTCTTCTGTCATTGGCAAATAACGATGCTTCATCATCTTCTTTTTTCTCCCATCCTTTAACGTTTATAAAAAGGTGTTAAAATAACTTTTGCTTTCACTCTTTTTGAGCGAATTTCAATTTCCACTTCTTGATCACGCTCAGTAAATGGCGTTTTTAATAATGCAAGCCCGATATTCTTTTTCAAAGTTGGTGAATGTGTACCAGTTGTAACTTCACCAATATATTCATTACCTGCCCAAACTTTATAGCCGTGGCGTGGAATTCCCCGTTCTATCATCTCAACGCCAACGAGCTTTCGTGGAACACCTTGCTCTTTTTGTTTTTGCAAAGCTTCTTTCCCAATAAAGTTGACATCTTTATTCAGCTTAACAGCAAAACCAATTTTTGCCTCTAAAGGTGATATGTCAGCTGATAACTCTTGACCATATAAACAAAGGGCAGCTTCAAATCGCAATGTATCACGGGCTCCAAGTCCACATGGCTGTATCCCTTCATTTTCACCGGCCTGCAATAATGCTTTCCATAACTGAACGGCATTTTCTTGTTTACAATATAGTTCAAACCCATCTTCCCCCGTATAACCAGTACGTGACACTAAAGTAGTTATCCCGTTAACATCCACATGTTGTGCAAAGGTAAAAGATTTCATTGTCGATAAATCCAAATCTTCTATTAATTTTTGCAATACCGTTTCGGCAAAAGGACCTTGAATTGCCAATTGCGCGATAGAATCCGATATATTATGTATTGCGACTTTTCCATCCTGATGTTCCTTTAACCACGCATAATCTTTTTCAATATTTGCGGCATTAACAACTAACAAATATTTATTTTCTGCTAGTTGGTATATAAGGAGGTCGTCTACTGTTCCCCCATTTTCATAGCACATTGCTGTATATTGGGCATACCCTGGCTTTAAATTTTCAACATTGTTGGTTACCATTTTTTGTAAGTATCGCAAACTATCTTTGCCTTCTACAATCACTTCACCCATATGTGACACATCAAATAAGCCAGCCTTTGTCCGTACAGCTTCATGCTCTTTTTGAATGCCTGAAAACTGGACAGGAAGTTCCCATCCTCCAAAATCAATCGTTTTACCACCATATTCATGATAGACATCAAATAAAGGTGTCCTTTTTAACTTTGTCACAAACATACCCCCAAGAATTTTTTAACGATGGTTGAAGCGTAATGGACATAACAGCAAACCGTATAAAAAAAGACAGAGATACCCCTATAATTGTAGGTATTCTCTGTCATGGTACCTGAAAGTTTCCCCTAATGGGTGTCCCCTTTGGTGGCTTTATCGTAAAGCTCTCTCCAGAGTCGCGTCCAAATAAGAGTCTTTTTGCCTGAGAGATTCACATAATCTGTTTGCTCCTTCGGCGCCGTAAAAAACAGTCTCTCCCCTTATTGTCATCCGCCAATATTTATTTTAAAAATGGGCATACTACTAATAAAATCTCATTTTTAAGTAAATAACTTTAATTAAAACAAATTGCTAATATTGAAACATATTAAAACAAAGTCAAAGATATGACGAATGACTTCAATCGTTTCGAACATGTGGTTTGCTGTCATCCTCATGTTCATCCTATCATTAAATACTAGCTAAAATCAACGAATTTTTTTAGCTTTTCACAAAAATAACCGAACATTTTTATGTTCAATTACAACAATGTACGTTTTTTATACATATAACAGCAGGTTTATCTTATGAACATTAAGATTTTACAAGTAACTTTTATTTTGAATATATTGCCGTATTTCTTTTAGTGACGGAAAACATCATTTTCCCGTTTTCTTATCAAAATGCTCCCATATTAATGGATGCACAATTAGCTTATATAAAAATGGATTTAGGAGTGAGCTTTCATGGACCTAAAAATAGATTTTAATATTGAATGGGAAAAAGACCTCGTTGAACGTTATGAGAAAGATGGTCCTTGGGGGGACTGGGGGTTATATAAATTAGCTATTGAAATGGAAAAGCAATTCATTATTCCTGAGTTTAAAGGATTACAAGCACCGCGGCATTTAGCAAATGTTAAACCGCTGCCTCACCAACTGGAAGTCGCTCAGCAAGTAGTTGAGAACATGAACGGAAAAGCAATTTTGGCAGATGAAGTTGGACTCGGTAAAACAATTGAAGCTGGCTTAATTTTAAAAGAATATATGATTCGTGGTCTTGTAAAGAAAGTACTCATTTTAGTGCCTGCTTCATTAGTATCGCAATGGGTTAATGAGTTAAATCAAAAATTCCATATTCCTGCAGTTGGACAGCGCAAAAGTTATATGTGGGATCAATATGACTGTATTGTCTCTTCAATGGATACAGCCAAAAGAAGTCCACACCGGGAAATCATTTATGAGCAACAATATGATCTTGTCATCATTGATGAGGCCCATAAACTAAAAAATGCAAAGACAAAAAACTATGAATTTGTACAAAATTTAAAGAAGAAATTTTGTTTGTTGCTAACAGCTACCCCTATTCAAAATAGAATTGATGAAATTTTTCATCTCGTATCATTATTAAAGCCAGGACATTTGGGCAGTGCTACAAATTTCAGCGAAAAATATAAAAGCGGAGACCGTGATGTAAGAGAAGATGAAGCTTTGAAGCAGCTTGTAAATAAAGTGATGATTCGCAATCGTCGTGCCAATACAGGCATTGAATGGACAAAGAGACATGTGCAAACAATATTAATCGATTTTAATCATGAAGAGAAAGAATTATACCAATCGCTGCAATCATTAAAACAACTGTATGATGGCTATCATACAGCAGGTTTCTCATTGTTAACATTACAGAGAGAAGCATGCAGCAGCAGGGAAGCCGTTTTTATCACATTAAAAAATATGCTGAAAAAAGACACTGACGCTTCTTCAATTTTACAGGACACAATTGCAGGTATTATTAAAAAGATTGAAGCAGTATCAAGCAATTCAAAAGCAGAAAAAACATTAGAGTTGATTAAAAAAATCGATGATAAAGTCATTATTTTTACAGAATATCGTGCAACACAATTGTATTTACAATGGTTTTTAAAACAGCACGGCATTACTTCTGTTCCTTTTAGAGGCGGATTTAAACGCGGTAAAAAGGACTGGATGAGAGAATTATTTCAAAAGCATGCACAAGTATTAATTGCAACAGAAGCTGGTGGAGAAGGAATTAACTTACAATTTTGCCATCATATTATTAATTTCGACTTACCTTGGAATCCAATGAGATTAGAACAAAGAATCGGTCGTGTACATCGCCTTGGCCAGGAAGAAGATGTCCATATTTATAATTTTGCTACAAAAAATACGGTTGAAGAGCATATTCTGAAATTATTATATGAAAAAATTAATTTGTTCGAACGTGTCGTAGGTGAGTTAGATGCAATTTTAACTCGTCTTGAATTCGGAAAATTAGAGGACCATTTAGTTGATATTTTTCATTCATCCAATTCTGAAGGGGAAATGAAAATTAAAATGGAAAATTTAACACAAATGATTGAGTTTGCTGAGTCTATACGAGAACAGGAGGAACAAAGTGATGCTTCAAGAAGAAATACATCAATATCTTGAACAATATTTCACGACAAACGGCTGCGAAATACTTGAGAATCATCCTGGCTATTTAAAGGTGCAGCTAACAATTGATCTTGATAAAGAACTGATGAACCGTCCTTTTTACTGGACATACTTAGAAAAAACAGGCGGAACTCCGAATCCTATGACATTAACATTAATAACAGATCAGGAAAAGGCTCCACAAAATACGAAGGGTGAACTTATTCATTTTGGCGCACCGAGATTAAATCAAATTTTTCAAACTACAAAAAAATTTGCACGTTTCGTTCGTTTATTCGAAGATGTGAATACAAACGGGAAACAAACTTCTTTATTTCCATGGCTAGGACTCAATGTAAAGATCTCTTATCAATGCGATTTAAAAAAAGATGTCATGCGTTCGTTCGGTTTAAATTTAATTCATGGTAAACTTGTAGAAGATTTCCAAACGAAACTCGAAGAAAAAATGTTGACACCAAAAATTCCCGACTACTGTTTTACTTTAACACCGTTGATTAAATTGGGAAGTGGAGTAAAAAGAATAGAACAATTTTTACGTAATGAGTTTGCCCAGGAAGATCACGGTTGGGCGATAGAAGCAATGAACCGCTGGAATCAAGATTTGGCTTTACTTGATCTATTTTACGAAGATATGGATGAGAAGCCCGACTCATATAACATAGAAAAAGAAGCATTAAAAGAACAATATGAGCCAAAAATTATTATTGAATTGATTAATGGCGGCGTTTTTTATTTAAAAGATACGATCGTATAAATAAATAGACTGTCATGTGATTTTGCATAAGCAAAACTTGACAGTCCGAATTGTAAACAAAACTTTATTTTCTTTTCATGAACATAAACAAGTAGTATGGTGTCGTTCCAAACCAACGTATAAAAAATGATGGTTTCTCATTCTTTTTCTGCAATTTTTTCTCTTTTCGTTCGTTTTTAGGAATTTGCATATGCTGCATAAATGTTTCTGTCATATATTTAACATAATCATTTGTATTTATATTCATCACCACCTATACAATCCGCATTATTACCAAATACGGTGCAATCTATTCATATTTTTTTAATAGGCTATTTGTTATTCTTTCCATTCCATAATCTGTTTATTTTTTAAGTTATATAACATTTCACTTTTCAGCGTTTCATTTCGCGAATTTTTCATTTGGACTGATATGATAATATTGTTGTCTTGTTGCTTTTGAATATTGTATGAAACCTCTCCGGCAGAAAATTGCACTACACCATGATTGACTTCTTTTCCATCGTCTACCATGTCGATGATATGTTTAAGCGCCAATAATAACATTGAATTACAGTTATAGTAGTCTTTCATTAATGACGTATACTGTTTTTCAGAAACATAAATACTTACACTTGAAATCAACATGACAAATGTTAATAATGAATAAGCTATAGCTAGTGGAAAAATAAATCCTTTATCATTTTTGTATCTATTTAAACTCCGTACTCTCATTCGCATCACTGCTTTCAACTGGAATTAAGACAGCTTCCTCCTTTGTTTGATTTAGAAATTGAACAACAAGTTGAAGCTTATGCCCTACCTCTGTAAATTTCACATCCTTTACATTGCGCAAGACGACTTCATGACCGGTTTCATTTACTCTTCTTCTGATTAATGCTCCGTACGGTTCATACGAAACGAAATTATTATTAACCAACAACTTAATATGGTTGTTTTCGATGGTATAACTTTTACTGATCCCTAACTCTTTTCGAAATTGAATTAAAAATATATTCCATTCATATGTTTCTTCTGGGGTTATAACCCGCTGAATATGGGCGTACGTTTTAATCATAAGTGGGAATAGCAAAAAAATAGTGACAACGATCCAGAGAACAAACATGCTTTCAATCAGCGTAAAAGCATGTTGATTAAAAAGAGCCTTGTATGCAAATTTGTCTTTTTTCATAGTCCACACATGCTTTTTTATCTTGATCATCAATATTAAATATGAAATCCGTATTTCCTACTAATTGATGGCTGCTGGAGGATCGTTGTCCTATTCTTATCCATTCTTCAATATGTTCATACAATAAACGTGATGCCATCATATCCTTTTTTGACTGTTCTAACTGTGCTAATATATTGAGCATTAACGGAAATAACGCAGTCGTAATCAGAAGCACGATGGCAAAAGCGGTCACTGCTTCTACCAATGTAAATCCGTCCTCATTCTTGGACATAAAATCTCCCCCTTCCGATGTTCACAACTAATTTAACTTGTTCCTCTCCCGCTCGAAAATAAATCGTTCCAAAGTTCGTCACATTTCCATCTGGATTGATTGTATATGAGGAAAAAGTTCCTTCACTTAACATATCAACATTCTCCGGTAGTTTTCGATCAACAATAAGATGCTGATGCTGATTGTCTGTCATCATATAGCGATTTGCTCGTTCATAAAATTGGACATAAACATTTGTTTGCTTAGTGATCGCATACGTTTGTGCATAATATAAATCAACTTGAAGTTGATTGATAAATAAATGTTTCTTTACAGTAGTCCACAGAGGTTTTATGTTTATAAAACCAAATGAAGCAACAATTGTCATTACGAGAATAACAATTAACATTTCAATTAAAGTGAATCCTTGTTCCTCATTACTTATTGTTTTAATTGCTGCCATCTACAGATACAACTCCACTGCTGCTAATCTCTACAGGATCACCATTCGGACAGCTCGTCTTTGAAATATATCCTGCATCTTTTAATTGATTTACACTTGTTGGATATGCCTGATGATCCATTTCATATGCTTGCACCTGTCCTTGTACCATATCAACAAAAGCTTCACATCCCTTATTATTAATTGATTTGCTGTGCTGTGATATATTTGGGATCATTAAAAATAGCAAAACAGTTATAACGAGAAGCACTATGAGCATTTCAACTAAAGTGAATCCTTTTTGATTGTTCATCATGAATTCCTCCAATTTTTTACGTTATAATTTATACTGCATCAATCATTTGAAACATAGGAAATAATATAGACATGTAAATGGCTATGAGAAATATTCCAATTATCATAAATATGATTGGCTGTATAATTTGAAATATCGTGTGAATATGTTCTTCCATCCTTTTTAAACTAATTTGGCTATAATAAAACAACTCCTGATCTAATTTTCCGTTTTTCTCGCCATGACGAATAAGGATAACAAATTGTTTCTCAATAAAGACAATATTCGTAAATGCTTCCGATATCGTTTTTCCTAGTAATAGTTGGTGATGCAATTCTTTTGCAGTATCTCTTAATAAAGGTCTGAAATGTTGCGATTCCATGAGAAGTAATATTTCATGAATTGAAAAACCGCTCTTTAATAGAAAACTCCATTCTCTTGCAAGGAATTGACTATTGTAATGTTTATAGTAGAAATTGTAAAAGGGAATTTTAGAAAGCCATCTTGCTCTTTCGATGGGAGACTTCCTGTAAATATACGAAAAAAACGTGAGGAACATTATTATAAATAGTAAAATGAAGTATAAAAAATAATTTGGAATATGCTGCATAAGATAGAGAAAGAGTTGGAGTTGTTTTGAAGGAGTATAGTTCAAAGATTCATAAATACTTTCGAATTGCGGCAATAGAATTGTTTTTAGTAAACTTATAACAATGAATAAAATAATCAATAATAAAATTGGGTATCTCAACAGTTTCCATAGTGTTGTAATATCTTTATGTTTCTTTAATAAATAGTTCCCCGCCTCCTTTAAAGCTTCAATCATATGACCATGTTTTTCTGCGAAATAGATTTGTGAGCAAGCATTTTTATCAAACTTTTCTTTTAGCAGTACTTCATGTAAGGGAATTCCTTTTTGTAGTTCCTCTAATATGAAATGAGAAAAATAGTTCCCTTTTGGATCAATATGTTGAAGGAATTGAATTGCTTCAGAAATAGAAAATCCATTTGTAAGCAGCTCGCTAATACGAGTGAGAAAATTCCCTTGATCCGCGATGCTCTTCCTGTTCCTCATCTTCAACAATCCAGCGGTAATATTCTTCAGTTGAAATATAGCCAAGTGCAATCCCCTTTCTTAACCAATCTCTTATTGTGACATAACGGCAATGTACCTTTTCTCCATTGGCCTCCCGTATTGCTTTTTGTAGATTTCTTCCATATAGCAGCTCATAAACAGCAGCTTGCCTATTTTTTAAATGATGGATACAAAACTGTGAATATTGTACTCCGCAAACTGGGCACTGCAACAATATTAATCTCTGCGCACTGATAGCAAGCAAGGTTTGCTCAATTTCTTGCGGCTTTACCCCGAACTCTTGTAAACGATAAACCGCTCCTTTTGCATCGCGAGTATGCATCGTCGACAATACTAAATGACCTGTTAAAGCAGCTCTTACTGCAATTTGTGCAGTTTCTCCATCGCGAATTTCACCAACTAGAATAATATCAGGATCATGCCTAAGAATTGCCTTTAATCCTGTACTATAAGTAACTCCTGCTTTCTCATTTACTTGAACTTGTAAAAATGAATCACTTTGTTTCTCAACAGGATCTTCAAGTGTAATAACATTACGCATTAACTTATTTGCACAATGCTCGACTAATGTGTACATTGTTGTAGATTTGCCGGACCCCGTCGGACCTGTAAAAATAATCATGCCGTGTGAGTGCTGAATAAGGGCAAGTAATTTTTTCAAACTGGAAGGAAAAAGAGACAATTGATCAAGTGATATTTGATCATCATTTGGGAGAATTCGAATAACTAAACTTTCTTTCGATAGTGAAGTTGGTAATGTAGAAATTCGCAGAGAAACCAATTGCTTGGAAAGATTTAATTGGAAAGAACCACTTTGAGGCTTACGTTTTTCGCTAATATCTAACGTCGACATAAATTTAAGATGGGAAATCAATCTTTCTCCAGTTTTTGAAGATAAATTCCTGTGGGGATAAATTCTTCCAAACTGCCGAAATTGAACGTGATAGTCATGTCTCCTAGGGACGATATGAACATCTGTTACCTTATTATTAAGTGCATGACTTAATAATAACTCTACTATTTTTTCAATAGACATTTTCCATATAACACCACCCTTTTAAATTTGTATTCTCACATTTCGACATATTTTTTTAAATTCCTTCAAAAAAAAAAATAAATTTTTAAATTTTTTATCCATGTTAATAAATGCATGGACATAGTTATTTTTCCTGGGGTATTTATACCTATCATTTACTTGTATTCTTCAAAAAATCTCACCTTTCATGTTGCCAACGAGAGTTTATTTTGACGAAAAATGAGGTGCTTTACTAAAATCACGCAATCGTTTATATTATGTATGGGAAAGGAGGAAATCCTTTGTTAAAAAGCAACATGTCACATTCACAATTAGACTTTGATTTCCAGCAAATTATTGAAGGAAGCTTAGACACAAATATTATATTAGATAATCGAATCGTCGTATATGCAAATAAAGCTTGTATCAATTTATTAGGCTTGAAACAAAAAGAAAATATTATTGGAAAAAACTTTGATCAATTTTTACATCCTGACTTTCACAGTATTTGTAGACAAAGATTAAAACGAGTCATCGGATATAAAGAACATGCACCTGTAATGGAGCAAAAAATGATTCGTATGGATGGAAGAATCATTGATGTAGAAATTATGGCCATTCCTTATATGCATCGCAATAATAAATTAATGGCACAAATTGTGATTCGTGATATAACTGAAGCTAAAAAAACGCAACAATTAATTATGCAAAAAGAAAAGTTATCTGTTATAGGTGAATTAGCTTCCGGGATCGTTCATGATATTCGCAACCCGATCACTTCAATTAAAGGATTTCTACAGCTTCTTAATACAGAATTTTCGAACAACCGATATTTCAATATTATTCATTCTGAAATTACACAAATTGAACATATTGCTAATGAATTATTGTATTTAGCAAAACCGAAGGAAACTGATTTTAAAGTTGAATTGCTAGCAGAAATTATTGAAGAATCTTTAGCACTCTTTGGAACAGAAGCTTTTAAACGAAAAATTAATATTTATTTCAAACCAGAGAAATACCGAGCCCTCTTTGTCCGTGGTGATAAAGTACAATTAAAACAAGTTTTTGTAAACCTTATAAAAAATGCCATTGAAGCGATTGATAAAAAGGGGACAATATATATAAAAATAGACTATGATGCTACTAATATTTTTGCTAGCATTGTTGATAATGGTATAGGAATTCCCGCTGATAAAATACATAAAATTGGTCAATCCTTTTTCACTGATAAAACTGAAGGAACTGGTTTAGGCTTAATGGTGACTCATCATATTATTACAAATCACAATGGTAAAATTATAGTAGATAGCAAAGAGGGGATCGGAACAACTTTTACGATTCAGTTACCGATTGCAAATATAAAGTGAAAAGTGTACATAATTTGATAACAATTAATTTTTACAATACAGATTTATATAAAAACGCATTTCGATAAATGCGTTTTTGTATTCTTCAAATCAAAGCTCTTAAATGGCATTATACCCACTATCACGATTCATAAAATGCATTGGAGTGCAATAACCTAAAAATAAAGCCGTCCAAACTGAACATATTATATTATGATAAGCGATTCCTTTATTGCATTT
Organism: Heyndrickxia ginsengihumi; assembly: GCF_011008565.1. Lineage (GTDB taxonomy): Bacteria > Bacillota > Bacilli > Bacillales > Bacillaceae_C > Weizmannia > Weizmannia ginsengihumi. The sequence continues at coordinate 7,977 of NZ_JAAIWK010000012.1, read as the reverse complement.
TTATGCTCGCCCTCTTTTTACCAATAGAAGGCATAACAGGATGTTAAAAATAACGTGCCTTGAAAGCACGCTCATTTTCCCACTATTCCATTAACATTTAATATTATTTTTTCCATTTTAAATTCTCCTTTCAATTATTTTTTCATCAATCGCTGAATCGTCACTAACAATTCATCAAGTACTTCCATTTCTCCCGCTTGCAGTCGATCCATAACGCACCCTTTTAAATGACCTTCAAGTAAAATTTTTGCAACACTATTTAGCGCCGATTGTGTAGCAGAAATTTGATTTATCACATCATCACAATAAGTGTCTTTTTCAATCAGCCCCTTTATTCCTCTAATCTGTCCTTCTATTCTATTTAGACGTGTCACTAAATTCTTTTTTACTTTCTCAGAATGATGACTTTTCCTATCACAATGTTCGCCATGGCCAGTTAACACTTTTTCTTCTGATTGTTTCATTATGTCCACCTGTTTGAATCCCCCTTCATAGTAATTATGATTATCTTTTTATACTTAAATTACCGTACCCCCCTAGTGTATAGAAAAGGGAGTTAAACCACTTATAAAATTTGGTACTGAGACAGGATGTCAGAAACCCCAAATACACAAAAAATAAATACTAAATACGATGAAAATAAGGACAAGTGCTACCGAAAGAAAAATGACAGATAAGCTTGAAAAAGTAAATGTTTGCTGATTAATCTTTTTGCTCTTTTGAAAGTATGTAAAAGTTGAAATAATGATTGAAATGATTCCCACAAAAATAGATGTTAATCCAATTATTTTCGCTAACACATCACTTATTAATATTTTTGAAGACAATGTTGAGAAATGCAGATTTGTAATTAAAAAACCTACACCCATTATCGTAATGCTTGTGCGAATCCATGCTAAATAGGTTCTTTCATTTGCTAAATGCTGTTGTATATATTTAGAATCGATCGTATATTTTTGATTTAGCATATTATAGGCACCTCCTCGCTTAATATAATATCTATTGAATAGTCAAAATGAAAAGGCTGTTTTTCAACACTCTATTGTTTTTTCATCATAAACATTTTCGCTCCAGGCTGCTGAGCCTACGGGGTCTCAGCAATTCCGCGTTTCCCGCAAGCGTCTCGCCCAATTAGCTTCATCTTTATGAACGATATAACATTCATTTGAACATCCTTTGTATAGTAGAATACCCCATCCAGACCGTTTTTACCGATACAAGCAGATGGGGAAAAGATTAAAATCCATTGAGAAATGGGTTTCCATCCATTTCATCTATAATGGTAGTCGGACGTCCATGCCCTGGAAGAACAATCGTATCTTCCCTTAATGTAAGGAGTTTATTATGAATGCTCGCAAGCAGTTCCTTGTGACTGCCACCAGGTAAATCTGTTCTTCCGATACTCCCAGCAAATAAAGCATCTCCTGAGATAACGATATTCTCAGCTTTTAATACAAAAGATATACTTCCTGGTGAGTGTCCTGGTGTTTCCAACACTTGAAATGTAAAATGTTTAATCGTTAAATCTCCTTCCTGCTCAATAATCTTTTCAGCAGGTCGGACTGCGACTTGTCCTACTGGGAATAATTGCGAGCCGTTCAAAGATGCATCATTTAACCAAGCAGCTTCTTTTTTGTGAACGTAAGCTGGTACATCGTAAATATCGCGAATGTAATCAAGTGCACCAATATGATCAAAGTGGGCGTGAGTTAATAAAATTGCTAGCGGTATTAATCCCTTTTCCTTAATAAAAGCTTCAATTTTCTCCCCTTCCGCACCAGGATCAACAATAATGCACTCCAATTGTTCATTCCATAATATATAACAGTTTGCTTGAACAGGACCTAAAGACAGTGATTGCCATTCCATCAACATACCTCCATCATTGCAGCAATTATATATATAAATTTAAAAAATCATGGCTGCTTATTTAAAACAAGCCAAGCGGCTCCAATCACACCTGCATCATTTTCTAACGTTGCAACGTCTATCGTTGTTGATTTTGCCACCGTTGAGAAAGCAAATGTTGAAAAATAAGCTTGCAATGGTTTTAAAAGTGAATCTCCCGCTTTGGATACTCCGCCACCAAGGACAATTTTTTCTGGATTTAAAGCATTTCCGACATTTGCTAATGCTAAACCTAAATGCATTGTTACGTAATCAATGACTTCAACAGCGAGCTTATCATGATTACTTGCACATTCAAATACATCTTTAGCAGTAATGCAGCCATGCTGTTTTAATACGTCCCTTAAAGCAGATGGTTGTTCTGAGGCTTGCATATGCTCCTTCGCAATACGAACAATGCCTGTTGCCGATGCAACTGTTTCCAAGCAGCCAGTTTTTCCGCAATTACATGGTGCCCCGTGTTCAGGAACAACTGTAATATGACCAATTTCTCCTGCTGCCCCCTTTACACCATGGATAATGTCACCATTAGCAATCATCCCGCCGCCAACACCGGTCCCCAATGTAACACACACTAAATCTTTCGTCCCTTCTCCAGCACCTTTCCACATTTCTCCTAGTGCAGCAACATTTGCATCATTATCAATGACAACTGGCATTTTTGCTAAATCCTGCAATTTCTTAACGACAGGATAGTTTGGAGACCAGCCGAGATTAACCGCCTCGTACATAATGCCTGCTTCCATATCCACCGGTCCTGGAACCCCAATTCCAATACCTAAAAAATCAGTCTTTGATAGATTTAATTCAGCAAGTTTTGCAGTAAATGATTGCGCAATATTTGGCAAAATATGTTCGCCGTCATTTGAACTATCAGTGGTAATTTCCCACTTGTGCTGAATTTCTCCGTCCGTATTTAAGATTGCTATTTTAGTAGTTGTTCCACCTAAATCTACACCTAAAATCAATTGATCAGCCATATAGTTCACCCTTTATCCTTTATAGATTGTTTTGCCTGGCGAATTAACAATAAAGCCGTTTGATATGTTTTTATTTCAATTAATTGAGCTGTGTATAGCTCCCTCAACTCTAATTCCATTAACTCAAGATCTGCTGTACGATCGCCAATATAAACGATAATACCAAACGTTTTTAATAATTGCTGTACATCATAAAGCGTTCTCATAACTTCCCAACCTTTTATTAAAAGCTCTAAAAAAAGTATAGTAGAATATTGTTATACAAACAAGCTTTTCCTTTCAGTGCATAAACAAATAACTCGTTCATATATTTTCATAAAGGTTGTTCACTTTTGATCAGAATCATTATTGGCTCATTTATGTGGAACGATGATATTTAATTGCCTTTGTACTGAAGGGAGGGATAACGATTGCATAATAAGTTTAAATATTATATATTTTTACTCCTGCTAGTTATAGTATTTGTTACATATACCATTTTCCCCCATCAGCAAACAAAGGAAAGCATTCTTTTTTTTTCAATTGAAAAAGAAGCGAGATTTACAAAGACGAAAACGAGTTTGCACCAAACTTCCTCGGCATTTGGAGAGCAGTATCATCTTCTATGGAGCATTGAGTCAACATTAGATCGAAAAGCTTATCTTCGTCAGGATGTTGGTTTATTGTATGAAAATGGACAGTTAAAGGGCACTTTAGGAATTAAAAAATGGAAAACAAATACCGAAACCATTAAAGAACAAAAAATCGTTTCAAATTCAGAAAGTGCATTATTTCAAGCGATCACTTTTCATTATGGTGAATTACATAACGGTGAATCGATTAGAAGTACACAAAAAATGTCCAATGCCCAACTATATATGATTGTTTCACCATCAAAACATGCTTCTTCATTTATTCATCCTAAAAATAAAGCAGAAAGTGAGTGGCAAGTTGCATTAAATCAATACACAACTCAAAGATTACAGTCATTATGGATAAAGGGGAAAGCAAAATATGGACTAACTAACAAGGAGCTTATTTCGATACCGTTGACTGACTTGTATCAATACAATCAAACACCAATACGCGGCTTGTCTGTTGCTGACACACAAAAAATCATTGGTCAGCTATGGGAAGGATTATATAAAAATTATATGATTGGGTTTAGAAATGAAAATAAGCCACCAATGAATCCTATTGGCAGCTATCTTCCCCTCGTTGTAATCAATTTGAAGGAGAAAACATTGTATGTATTGATTCCAACAAAAGATCAAGACTATGTTTTATTAAAACAGAGGATTTCTTAAACTGTAAAATCCCGACACTATTCTAAGTATTTGGATGAAATCCAATATAAAGTAGTAAAACTGTTGTCAGCAATGTAATGAATAAGGAGACAATTTGTACAATTAGGCGTTTTTCTTTTGGCAAATGAACAATTGCGGCAGCTAAAAATCCCCCAATTAAACCGCCAATATGACCAGAATTATCAATTCCCGATGCCGTAAAACCGAAGACAAGGTTTATAATGACGAGCATAATCACATTCGAGCCCATCGTACGAAAAAATAATGCTCGATAAACAGTGCCAATATATAGCAGTGCACCAAATAAACCAAAAATTGCACCGCTTGCCCCTGCGGAAATGCTATTGCTAAACAAAAAACTAGCTAGCGTACCTGAAAAACCAGCAAACAAATAAATCAATGCAAATCGAATTCGTCCATAGATTTTTTCTACCAATGTTCCAACATAATAGAGTGAAAGTGAGTTCATTAATAAGTGCAATATCCCAATATGAATAAATATAGGCATGATGAACCTCCACCATTCTCCTTGTAACATCAGTGGATTATACTTTGCACCAAAGCGAATGAGATTTGCCGTATTTTCTGTTCCGCCTGTTACTGTCATGATAAGAAATATTGCGATTTGAACTGCTAAAAATATATAGGTAAAAAACGGTGTTGCTGCTTCAAATAGATTTTTTTCTTTTTCCTGATTTTGAACTGCCTGAGTTAAAACCGATCTTTGTAATAATTCAATATCTTTATCGTCATAGGCATGATTTAGCTTAATATCGAGACGATCGCCCATTGTGACCATTAATTGTTTTAAGCTGTCAATATAATGCTCCGTTTCAAATAAAATCGTATGTACATATGCTTTGCCCTTATTTACAACTAAACTTTCCGAAATGTGTGCCTCATAATCATCGACTGGCGGATACTGGCTGACATAGATATTTAAAGTGTGAAGAGAAGCTTTCCCTAACTGTTGACAGAGACTCTCTGTTTGCGTCCCGACATGGGCAATATCACGAGCTAGCCAATTCCCCCAATCTAAGTCATAGCGAAGAAGACGAACGAATTGCGCCTGTTTATTTGCAACATTTTCTAACCAGAGCTCCTCAAATCCTTCACTCATTTGAACAAGACGGTAGCCCTTCTCTACAATAAAGTAATGACTTAATCGCCAAAAAAGGAAGTCCTCTCTACTGCTCACAGTCTCTCCTACCTTTTCCTTTTTAATCATATCGAATATGTTGTATCTACTATAACGAAAAAAAGAACGATCTGCAAAGAATTTCCTTTTTTGCATTCGTTCTTTTTTAATATTTATCAATTTAATACATGTTTAAAAACATGAAAAAAATCTATTTCCGTATAAAGCAACACTGTCTAACAATTACTATTTAAAAGCACTGCTTATAAATGTGGATCTTAATTTCGGGATAGACATTGCAATTTTGACAATCGATCTTCTAAGAAAATAGCTACCTAGAAGGACATTTACTAATTTATAGCGATATTTATAAGCTGAAATTAAGAAAATAAATAAAGCAATCCACTTTCCCCAGCCATTCATCTTTTTCACTCCATTCTTTTTCACTTTATTTTTAGTGTGTGTGGAATGGAGAATTTTATCCGTCATGTTTAAACATAAATAATTTGGTCTTCTGTTACAATTGTTCTAACCGGAATATCAAATGTCTCAATTGGAAGAGAATCAATGAGTTGTTCTTTAAAAGCTAAAGAAATCGTTTTCTTTGTAAAATTGGCTAAAAATCGATCATAATAACCACCGCCAAAGCCTAAACGATACCCTTCATAAGTAAAAGCTAATCCAGGAACAATGATAATATCAATGGAATCTTTTGATACTTTCTTCGCCTCTTTAATTGGCTCGTATAGACCATAAAAACCCTTTTCTAAATCAGTAAAAGCACGCAATTCGTAAAATTCAAGTTGTTTTTGATCTGAAAGGCATTTTGGAACACACACTTTTTTTTGCTGTTCCCACGCTTTTCTTATGATCTGCCATGTATCTACCTCTGGAACATTTGATATTGTAATGGCAATTTTTTCAGCTTCTTTCCACTCGGGAAGTGAGTATAATTTTGTTGCAATATGTAATGATTTTTGCTCATATTTAGGCCGATCAATTGTAGCAAGCTTTGCCTTCAATTGTGTTCTTAATGTTTTCTTATCCATCGAACCACATCCTAAATCTCATTATAATAAAAAGGGAAAGAAAAAAGCAGCAGGAAATTCCTACTGCTTACTTTGTTTCGCGGTGTACTGTAGTACGTTTTTCTCTAGGACAGTATTTTTTTAATTCAATACGGTCTGGATTCGTACGTTTATTTTTTGTTGAAATATAGTTACGCTCACCGCATTCTGTGCAAGCTAATGTTATATTTACACGCATTATAATTCCCTCCAAACATCATGACATTTCATCAACTATTCATACGACTTTTCTATAATATCATTTTTTTTCCTGAAATGCTAGTATGATTTTATATCAAAAAGCAGTAAATAAAAAAGTCATTAACTTTCATTTCATTTAATGGTATAAATATGATTAGATTCATGATGATAAACAATTGATAAATGAGCATCCCATTGATTTTAAAGGAGTGAAATATTTGTATACAATAGTTGTTATTCTATTAATTGCTGCAATTATTCTTTTTATTCTTTCCTTTTTCCAGAAAAATGGAACAGAGCAAGTACATCAAGAAGTAGAAGAATTATCAATGCAATTTTTCCAAGAATCCTACAAACTAAAAAAAAGACTGAAAGTGTTAGAAGAAGAGTTGTTAGGTGGAGAACCATTTGTTTCAAAAACAGATCTTCAACATAAAAAGAATAAACCAATAAATGAAATTCTGAAAAGCCAAGTACTCGCTTTATTTAATCAAGGTTTATCGTTTGAGCAAATTGCAAAACAATCTGCCCTCTCCGTCGACGAGGTGCAATCAATTATAGCTTCGAATGCGAAGTAATGCGTTCTTTTCGAAAGGAGTTTTACATGAATAAACAAACAACAAGAGCATTTGCTTTTGGACTGCTCATTGCAGCCTTGCTTATATTAGCATGCCAGCCATTGTTCTCTACTAATACGAGTCATGTAAAAAAAGGCTATCTCGTGATAAAAAAAAGCGAATATGACCAATTACAAAAACAAAATCAACAACTTGCAGCTAAAAATAAACAATTGTTATCACAAACATCAAAAAAGGCCTCTGAAACGAAGAAACATAAAGAAATCGTTCGCTACCATTTATCTGTGACAAAAGGTATGACAACAATGGATATAAGCAAACGCTTAAAAACAGGAGAAATTATTAAAGATGAGAAACAGTTTAGTCAGTATTTGATTGCTCATGATTATCAAAAGCAGCTCCAAATAGGCGAATATGATTTGACGAATCAAATGTCCTTTGAACAAATTGCTAAAATGATTACAAAAACTGCTTCATAAAACAGGATATTCACTTACATCGTATACAAGTTGATTAAAGCGGAAGGTGCGAGCATCATGGAGCGGAAATCCACTTCTCCCTTTTAATGAAACAGCAACAAGAAAATAAAAAAACATCCTAAAAGGAGCTTGGACAAAAGTATATTAACTAAAGAAAACCCGAATATTGCGGCTCCAACTCCGCTCCGGAAATATCCTTCGCTTTCCGCGGGCGGCTGGTGAGCCTCCTGGTGCTAATGCATGCACTGCACCCCGATTATTAGACACAATTTGAAAATAATAATCGGGGTGTTTTATTATGAAAAAACGATTTACAGAAAAAGAAAAATATGTAGCAGTA
>NZ_JAAIWK010000011.1 GCF_011008565.1 Heyndrickxia ginsengihumi | reverse complement strand
TAAAGTAGAATTACAAAAATATATTAATTACTATAATACGAAACGGATCAAGGCAAAATTAAAAATGAGTCCGGTACAATACCGAACTCATTTTACACAGGCTGCCTAATAAAATAACTGTGTCTAACTTTTAGGGGTCACTTCATTTGGGCATGTAAATGGGATAGGTTTTATTTAGATGATATATCCAGTTTTTAATGTAGAAATGCTAATTGCAGATGGATTTAACTCATACAAAGAACATGGGAAACATCTAGCCTTTCACTAACAGGAGTGGATTGATGAGTAGATTTCAAGTTCGACAACTCTTTCATACGATCAAAATTGCTTTTTTGCTTAAATTATAGCATCCATGTTTTCTCCTTCATGAACTTTTATGAATAATTGGACGAACAAACCAAATAACCGATAGTGATGCGAGAACAGCTAATCCCCCGGCTAATAAAAATGCACCCGAGAAGGAACCAGATTTGTCAACGATAAAACCAGTTAAAGAAGGACCAATGATTCCAGCAATATTAGCTAAGAAATGCATGAAGCCACCAACGGAGCCTACACTGCTTGATTCTACAACGTCTTGTATAATCGCCCAATATATAGCACCTGTTAAGTAAAGGAAAAGAACCGATAGGGCTACTAAAGTAACCGCACTGACTGTTGTAGTGACTACCCCGGCTACTCCAATACAAATAGCAGATATGAATAAGCATGTCACGAGCACAATTTTCCTTGAAAATAATACGCCTTTATTGGAGAATTTTTTAAAAACCAAATCTGATACAAATCCTCCTAAAGCTAATCCAGCAAAACCTAATATCCATGGTATAACAGTAATCACACTCATGCTCTTAACATCTAATCCTCGAGCTTCTACTAAATAACTCGGAAACCAAGTTAAGAAAAAAAATAAAATATAGTTGTAGGCAAAGAAAGCAAAAGAAGTAAATAAAACTGTTTTTTGTTTTAAATAATAGCTCAATGGTCTTCTATCCTGTGAAACCACTTGTATCTTAGAGGATATGACAACATTTTTCGGTTTTTCCTTCACAAGCTTAAACCAAAAAAATGCCCAAATAAGACCAATAATCATGATAAAAATAAACGAGAGCTTCCAATTATAAGAAATTGCAATAAATCCGACAATTGGCCCCGATATGGCACCGCCTAGTGGTGTACCACTGCTTGTTAATCCAACAACAGAGGCCCTTTGCTTCTCGGGAAACCAATTATTCACCATCTTACTGATCGTGGTGGAAAGTGGACCTTCCCCCATTCCAAAGAATATCCGTATTAAAATTAGGCTTACAAAACCAGCAGCCAAGGCAACGGCACCACTTAATAACGACCAGACCACCATCGCTACAAAAAGCGTTAACTTTGCACCATATTTATCTGCTGCCATGCCGCCAATAAAATTAAAGATAGCATATCCAACTGAAAAGCTACTAAAGATAATGCCCATCTGAGTAGCAGTTAAGGATAAATCGTGAGAAATAAATGGAGCTCCGATCGACAGCGCAGAGCGGTCTAAATAATTAATAATTCCCGCCAAGAATAACAATATAATCACCGGTAATTTATCTTTTGTAAACATTTGCAAGCCTCCTTTTGATAGCGTTTTCTCATTATTGACCACTGTTTATTCTTTATGTTTCATAACTTAATAGTGTCTGCTTAAAAAAAAGATAATCCCTTTAATGAGAAGAGTAAGTTTAACCCCCATATACCTTATTCACAATCTCTTCTCCTTTTATCTATTTGTAATGATTCAATCGTTAGCTTTGTCATTTCAACAGAAAACAGTTTCAACCGTCGTAAAACATCCTACTTAATCAAACACAATAATTGCTTTTTTAACTTGATCTGGATGTTCATCAATAAAAGTAAAAGCTTCCTGCACCTTTTTAAGAGAAAACCTATGGGTAATTAATCCATTTTCTCTTAGTTTTCCGTCATTCAGTAATTTTACGATTTTAGGAAATTGATAGGTTTGTAGTCTTGAACCAGCAATAGTCAGTTGCTTCTGTGTAATAGGTAGCTGTGAAATTGCTGATGCTTTATTGTCAAAACCAAGTACAACAACATTTCCTGCAACAGAAGCAGCTTGAAGAGACAACTCAAACGTTTGTGGTAAACAAACTGCGTCAATGACTACATTCGCACCCTCCCCTTTTGTCCAAAGATCGACCGCTTTCAGTACATCTTTTTGAGAAACATCCACAATTACATCTGCACCATTCTCTTTAGCAAATGATAATTTTTCACTGTTTATATCACTTACCATTACTTTTGCGTGGTGTAATTTCGCCAATTTTAAAATGCAGATGCCAATTGGTCCAGCTCCTTGTATAAGAACAGTATCTCCTTCTTTAACATTGCCACGGTAAACAGCTTGTGCTCCGATTGTATATGGCTCTGCTAAAACTGCTTCATCCCATGAAAGATTTGGATCAACAGTATGCAATTGTCTTTCAGGCAGAACAAACCATTCTCTTAAACCACCATCTTCATGTACTCCAAAAACAGATAATGACTCACATACGTTTGGAACTCCTTTACGGCAGGCATAGCATTTACCACAATAGCGAATCGGTTCCACAACTACATGGTCGCCTCTTTTTACACTTGTAACATCTTTCCCTACTTCAAAAACCTCGCCTGCAACCTCGTGTCCAATAATTCTTGGTAGAATAGCTAAAGGATTGGTTCCATGATAAATATGTCGATCCGAACCACAAATCCCCACCCGTTTTACTTTCACAAGAACATCTTTTGGAGAACGGATCTGTGGAATTTCCATTTCCTCGATTATAAGCTTAAATGGCTCTTCTACTTTAACCGTTTTCATTCCATCACCCAATTTCTACATTATTTATCCATATCTCTTCATACTTCAGTAAAAACTTAACTGTAATAATCTTTTAGATTCAAATAAATCAAAAGTGCTATTTCCCCTAATATCTGTGAGACAATAGTTATCTCATTCCTAAGATTATGCTCTTCATTAAATAAAATGATGATATGGAACTATTTTTCTATAAAAAAAGATGCCCGGCTTCTTTTCACGTTATATGAAAAGAATCAGGCATCTTAAGCACTTCCTAAGCAATTATTTAATTGAAAATGTATGCATGAAAATGTTGCGGTCTTTTCCTGCATTAACTATTTTCTTTAAAAAAAGTTTGAATGTTGATCTTTGAGTCTTTCAACATTTGTAATATTTTCTGCGAATGTCTATTTACATAGGCATAATACAAGACGTCGATCGTAAATAATTGTGAAACTAAAGATGTTGTAGCAGCACTTCGCAGCATTACGGCTTCACCGCCATGATGAATGATAGGAAAATCAACTAATTGTGCCAATGTGCTACTCGCATTTTGAGAAATACCGATCGTATAGAGATGCTTTTGTTTTGCAATTTCTGTTAATTTGATTACTTCATTCGTTTCACCCGAGTTAGATATTGCGACAAATAGACTATGATCATTCGCACTTATTAACGCAGAGCTTAATAAATGATGGTCTAACGTATTCACAACAGGCTTGCCGATTCTAGAAAATTTTTGTGTGAAATCATCAGCCACAACATGTGAAGCCCCTAAACCATATACATAAATCATCGTACAAACATCAATGATTTCAGAAATTTTTTCAATATTACCTGTATCCAAATACTTCGCGGTCTGTGAAATAGATGAATTAAATCTTAACGCTAGTTTATCAGCAATAAGCGCTACATCTTCATTTGGGGTAATATCTGAATACAAGTCTTCATCTACTGCGGAGGAATCAGCATATAAACGAATTTTTAATTGCGAAAAACCTGATAAACCAATAGAGCGGCAAAATCGAACGATGGTTGCTGGACTAACGCCTGCTTTCTTTGCTAATTCACTTGTATTATCGTTTACTGTTTCCACAGAATGTTGAAGAATATATTCCCCAAGCTTCTTTTCTGTTTTAGAAAGCTCATTTAATTTAGACTTTATTTGCAAAATAATATTTTCTTCCAAAATCATCACCAACTAGTTTGCTATCGTTTCTTTCCGGGCATCTTTAGGGACACCAAAGAAGAATGTCACTAAAAATCCGCCAACATATCCTGCCAATAAGCCTAAAACATATCCCATCCAATGTCCATTTGCAATAAGAGGAATTAAAGGGATGCCACTTGGTCCAATCGCTATGGCACCAATATTTCCAATTCCGCCGATCACCGCACCGCCAATACCGCCGCCGATGCATGCTGTAATGAACGGACGTCCTAAAGGCAATGTTACACCATATATTAAAGGTTCCCCAATACCGAGAATTCCAACTGGAAGTGCTCCTTTTATTAATTGCACTAATTTTTTATTTTCCCTGCATCTTACCCATAAAGCGAAAGCAGCACCAACCTGACCCGCACCAGCCATCGCTAAGATTGGTAAAAGTAGCGTAACACCTGTCTTATTAATCATTTCAATATGAATAGGTGTTAAAATTTGGTGCAATCCAAACATAACCATCGGCAGGAAGAAGAGACCTAATATAAATCCTGAGAAAGCACCGCCAACATTTAATACCCAAGTGATTGACCCTACAAGTGCACTAGATACAACACCTGCGACAGGCATAACAATAAATATCGTAAAAAGTCCGATCACTAATAACGCAATCGTAGGTGTCACAATAATATCAATCGAGTTTGGAATAATTTTGTGCAGCTTTTTTTCAACAAGCGCCAATATCCAGACCGCAAAAATAACCCCAATGATCCCGCCTTGACCAGCTGTCAATGCATCTCCATTAAAAATATTCATTAACGGGGCTTTAGGATCCATTCCCGTCAAAAGTGTAGCAGCACCGATAACACCGCCTAAACCTGGCGTTGCACCAAATTCATTAGCACTATTAATCCCAACATAAATGACCAAAAAGGAAAACAGACCATTTTTAATCACGTTTAGTGTAGTGACGATTGATGTCCATTCGTGACCAATTGTGCCTGCAGTTAGCAAATTGGAAAAAATGGCTGCAATCCCACCAATAATACCGGCTCCGACAAAGGCTGGAATCAATGGCACAAAAATATTTGAAATGGATTTTAACACGCGCTTGAATGCTGAATTGTTATTATGTTTTGCTTTCTCTCTCGCCTTTACTTCAGCCGCTTTTGCTTCCACTCTTTGACGATCTGTTAAGGTCGGCTCCGTTTCTGATACTGACTGATCCAGCAAATCTTCCGGAAAGGTTTCCCCCAGCTTAACACCAGCTTCAGCAACCATGATGTTTGCAACTTTGTTAACAATACCTGGTCCGACAACTACTTGCAAAGTTTCATCCTCAACAATTCCTAAAACACCATCAACAGCTTTAAGACCGTTCAAATTGACCTTACGTTCATCCTTAATCGTCATGCGAACACGAGTCATACAGTGAATCACTTTTGCTACATTACCAATGCCGCCGACATTCTCATAAATCTCCCGCGCCAATCTTTGTTCTTTTGATTCAGCCATCTTAATCCTTCCCCCTCCATCATATAATTTTTCTTATAAACCCCTTCGCCTCATCTAATTTTTGTTTCGCTTCCTCTTTTGAGAGGTTGGTTAAAACCATAACAATTGCCAATTTCACATTTTCATCTGCTTCACGGAATGCTTGCTCTGCCTCTTCATAGCTACAATCAGTTGCCTGCATAATAATAGATTTTGAACGTTCTACCAATTTACTGTTTGTCGGCTTCACATCTACCATTAAATTTTTATACACTTTCCCGATCCCAATCATTGCAGCTGTAGAGATCATATTCAAAACTAATTTTTGTGCTGTACCTGATTTCAGCCTCGTGGATCCCGTTAACACTTCCGGACCAACTTGAACTTCTATATTAATATCTGCATGCTTACTAATCTCTGCATCTTTATTGCAGGCAAGGCTCGCTGTTGCTGCGCCCACCTTTTTCGCGTAATCTAAAGCACCAATCACATAAGGCGTTCTGCCGCTAGCAGCAATACCAATCACAGTATCCTTCTCCGTTAAATGGATTCTTTTTAAATCTTCCTCTCCTAACATGAAAGAATCCTCTGCCCCCTCAACGGCTACTGTCATTGCTGAAATTCCACCTGCAATTAACCCCTGTACCATCGATGGATCTGCACTAAATGTCGGTACACATTCAGCGGCATCAAGTACCCCTAAACGCCCGCTCGTACCAGCGCCAATATATATTAAATGCCCGCCTTGTTGAAAGGATCGCTTCGCTGCTTCAACAACTTTCTCAATTTGCGGCAATTCTTTTCTTACACTTAGAGGAACGCTCTGATCTTCCTCATTCATTAACCGTAAAATATCAATAGTTGATAATGTGTCTAAATTCATTGTACTTTTATTACGCTGTTCTGTAGTAAGTTTTTCTAAATCCATCATGCTCCTCCTTGGGTATCAACGATCTTAAACTTTGTACCTGCATGGATAAAATCGAGTAATGGCAGATCTTTATCCGTAATTTGTCCAACCACATTTACTTTTTCATCTGGCGGTAATTCTTGTTTAATAAGCTGCAGTTCCCCTTTATATCTCTTATATCGGTTATTATCGATTGTGATGCTCCCTCTCCTTCTATTCACAGTGTTTTCAGGCGGAATATCTTCATTTTTATTCAATACTCGAGACTGTTCACTGCGGATAACAGCCTTCGCAACATCCATGCGACTATGATGTTCTTTGCAAATGTACGGACGCCATTTCTTTTTTATATTGGCTGCATGCAAAAGCAAGACGTCTTGTCGAAGATAATGAATAAACTGGCTGCATGCTTCATCTGACAACCCAGGATCACCGATATATACATGATCAACGATATAATCACTTTGAAGCGATAATGATGATGTCAAAGGCTGCTGATGTCTATGAATCTCTAAAGTTGGCAATGTTTCATATAGTGGTGAACGCAATATCTTATCACCAGGTGCAAAAGCAACAATATTAAAACGCTTACATTTTAGCCATTCGTTTTTTTTTCGAAACCACGTTTCATCCAAGCCTGTTTCGGGTCTAGGGTAGTAATTATGCCAAGCCTCCATACGATTAAAATTAGCATGATACTTTTCGAGTTGAATATAGTCCTGTTCCGTTAATGTACTTGCATTTAAACCGACTGTAAGATAGTTTGAAAGATTAGCAATTGCTTCTAGCCCAATACCGTCATCCATTCTCAAGCCATAAATGCCACTTTCTACAATCTCTTCAGGACAATCTATTGAAAGCCCAATATGTTTCAGCGCATCCCCCGAAATATCGATCATCAATTTTAGATGCTTCCTCTTCACGATACTTAACAACGGCATTAAGCGTTCACGATATTTTGAGGCATCATCTTCCGGAATATGGAGGGAAGTAAAAATACCTTCAAATCCAATATCAGCCATTTTACTAATATAATTCTCCTGCTCGTGCGACCAATCTTCATTAAGGTAAACAGAAAATCCAAACAATCGATTATCACCTCTTTCGTTGCCCTCATTATATTAAAAACGAAATGTAATTTCAACAAAAAACGAAATATTATTTAAAAAAGAAATTTTGTTTCATTTTTTAGGGTGCCTGACCCCTTTTGCGCTTTATTGCACAAAAGGGGTCAGGCACCTATACTTCGACAGAGTTTACCAGCTCTAGCAGCCCCCATGTTTTAAATGTATCTTTCATTGATATACCTAATGTTTGCTGAAATAGTAAGAAACCTCCGTCATACATCATTGTGATGGTGTTACTACCACAAGCAATAGCTAACAACATTAGCACTGGATTCACATTAAAACTACTAATCATTGGCTCCATAATGCCAGCAACGGTAATCGCAGAAACAGCCCCTTGCCCGGTAAGAATACGAATAAATGCAGTCAGCAGCCAAGCTAAAATAAGAGGTGATAAACTACTATGCTCCATTAATTTCGCAATGTTGTTTCCTACGCCTATGTCAACAATAACCTGTTTAAACGCACCGCCTGCAGCAATGACTAAAATAACATTTGCCACTTCTGATATTGCTTTTGTCATATGAGTTTGTATCGTATGCCCTTTCATTCCTCTGCGAATACCAAACACATACATCCCTACTAAAACAGCGATCAGCATACTAACTTCTGCGCTTCCAAAGAAAGCTACAATTTTATATGCGCGCGCATGTTCATCTGTAAAAAATTTTACAATTGAAGAAATGACCATAATCACTGCTGGGATTAACGGAATCAACAAGCTAATCGAAAAACTTGGCATTTCTTCATCAGTAAATTTTTTAGGAGCTTTTAATATATTTGCTAATGGCAATGTTTCAAGATTTCTTAAAAATCTTGGCAGAATAATACCTGCACAAATTGCAGCAGGGATAATGACAATTGATCCAAATATATAAACTTGACCAACATCTACATGAAACGCTGACACTAGTGCCATAGGTCCCGGTTGCGGCGGAAAAAGACTATGCCCCATTGTAGCTCCTGTTACTGTCGGAATGATCAATTTCATATAAGGAATGTTTGCTTCTTTTGCTATACTAATCACTAGCGGTACCGCAATAAGAAAGGCAACTTCATAAAACATTGCCATTCCAAAAATAATACCAATTAAAACGAGCCCCCATTGCAAATACTTTAACCAAATTTATCAATAATCGTTGTTGCAATTCGTTGGGATGCCCCAGACTCTGTCATTAATTTGCCAATAATTGCCCCGAAAACTACAATTAAAGCAAGGGAACCCATTGTACTTCCTATACCAGCTTCAATCGTAGAAGCAATTTCAGCAGTATTCATTTTTTCAAGTAACGCCACGACTAAAGCTACTAAAATGAGCGCTAAAATATTATGCATTTTAAATTTCAAATTTAAAAATAGTAGTAATATAACCCCAATTGCGACCCATAAAAATGACAAAAATATGCTCATCGTTCATCCCTCCCAAACACATTGTTACAACAAGACACACGAATCTTCATTGCAAAAACGCAAACTATTATTCTATGACCAGTTGCTCAACAGCCACACCTCCTTTCTCTTTAATCAAATGTTGTCTATTCAAATAACAACTCCGAAAAGGGTCGTAAAACGCTTACAAACCAGAACAACCATCCATGCATGAGCACTTGTTCTATCGTTCTATTGAAAACGATTGTTCCTCTAAGTGAGCCAATAGTTTCATCTCCTCCCTTGATTTCATTTACTGTTATAAAATAAACTGTAATTAAACGATATGCACTAACACTTATAAATATTAAAGGTGCCTGACCCCTTTTGTGCTTTATCGCACAAAAGGGGTCAGGCACCTTAAAAAAGGGGGGAGTAAAATGATTGACTCTGATAAAGATCGGCTAAGCATTGATGTTGCTCGGTTATACTATCAATCGGACTATAGTCAGCAACAAATCGCAGATCATTTGAATTTATCAAGACCGACAGTTTCGAGATTGCTTCAACATGCAAAAGACCAGGGTTATGTGAGCATTCACATTTACGACCCATTAGAAGATATGGATGTGTTATCCGATCAGATAAAAAAGAAATATAAATTAGACCAAGTGCGGATAGCTTATACACCTTTAAATAAAGATCATGAGATTATCAAGCATCTTGGGCGAGTGGGTGCCAATTTCCTATTTGATGTCGTAAAAGATGGAGATATTATTGGCGTAACTTGGGGCAGAACAATGTATTCGCTATCATCACAGTTAAAGGCAAAACAAGTACATGGCGTAGAAGTAGTCCAATTGAAAGGCGGAGTGACCCACGCTAGAGTAAATAACTATGCATATGAAACTGTTCATCGTATTGCCGAAGCATTTAATACCATTTCTCGTTACTTACCTTTACCTGTTATATTTGATCGTCCTGAAATAAAAGAAATGGTAGAAAACGATAGTCATATGAGACAGATCATTGATTTAGGAAAACAAGCAAATATTGCTATTTTCACAGTTGGAACCGTATTAGATGATGCACTGCTGTTTCAACTCGGCTACCTAAATGCAGAAGAAAAAAAATTACTTCAGCAAAATGCGGTAGGAGATATTTGTTCCCGTTTTTTCAATAAAGATGGAAATATTTGTAATGAGGCAATAAATAATCGTACAATTGGCATTGAATTGGATGAGTTGCGAAAAAAAGAACGGAGCATTCTTGTAGCAGGCGGCCAAAGAAAAATTCCCGCTATTCGAACTGCATTAATTGCAGGATATGCAAACACGCTTATCACCGATCAATATACTGCTAGAGCACTATTGGAAGAGCGATCATATTAGATATGTTGAACAGACATATCTTTTTTTGTGAAAAAATATGAACAAAAGTAAAAATAAATATTTACATTCGTTCAAATCAGTGTTATTTTAAAGTCATATTCAGAAGATTAAAACGGAAAGGGAGTGTAGAATGAATGGAACTTGCAACATTCTTCGATCACACTATTTTGAAAGCGGATGCAAAAAAAGAGGAAATTGAAAGATTAATCGCAGAAGCTAAGCAATATCATTTTGCTTCCGTATGTATCAATCCTGTTTGGGTCCCATTTGCATCTGAAGCATTAAAGGGCTGCGATGTAAAAGTTTGTACAGTAATTGGCTTTCCATTAGGAGCTACTACAACTGCTGCAAAAGTGTTTGAAACAGAAGATGCAATCACAAATGGCGCAAGTGAAGTAGATATGGTTATTTCAATTGGGCTTTTAAAGGAGGGGGATGATCAGGCTGTCGAAGAAGATATACGGGCAGTAGTAAATACAGCAAAAAATAAAGCCATTGTGAAAGTCATCATTGAAACTTCCTTACTTACCGATGAGGAAAAAGTACGTGCCTGTCAATTAGCAAAGAAGGCTGGTGCAGATTTTGTGAAGACATCGACAGGCTTTTCAACTGGAGGTGCAAACGTAGCCGATGTGGCATTAATGAGAAAAACAGTCGGTGAGAAAATGGGAGTGAAAGCTTCTGGAGGCATCCACACACTGAAAGATGCGAAAGCATTGATTCGAGCAGGTGCGACGAGACTCGGTGCAAGTGCAAGTGTCAAGATTATGAATGAAGAATATTCGATAAAATAAGGGGAGGCCTACTGATGTCAAGAAAACCAATAGAACAAATGTCGGATGGGTATTTAAGTCGAACTCCATATATTCAATACATTTTAGTTTCTTTCCTATTTCCACTTTGGGGTGCAGCAGCGAGTTTAAATGATATTTTAATCACACAGTTTAAAAGTGTTTTTTCTTTAAGTGATTTTGCAAGCGCTCTCGTACAAAGTGCATTTTATGGAGGATATTTTTTAATTGCAATTCCTGCCTCACTAGTGATCAAGAAAAGCAGTTACAAAATCGCTATTATGACTGGTTTAATTTTTTACATCCTTGGTTGTTCACTCTTCTTTCCAGCTTCCCATATGGCAACGTATACGATGTTCTTAGTTGCCCTTTTTGCGATTGCAATTGGATTGAGTTTTCTTGAAACATCTGCCAACACATACAGTTCTATGTTAGGCTCAAGTAAATATGCAACATTGCGTTTAAATGTGAGCCAAACCTTCTATCCGCTAGGCTGTATATTAGGTATCCTCCTCGGAAAATACTTAATATTCGGGAACGGTGAAAGCTTAAGCAAACAAATGGAAAAAATGCCGGCAGCAGAAGCACATGCATTTGGCATTAAAATGCTTCAGCACACACTTTCTCCATATCGTTTTATGATTTTCGTTCTAATCGCCGTATTAATTCTTTTTATCATGACAAAATTTCCTGCTTGTAAATCAAATAGCTCTGTAAAAGAGTCTACTGAAAAAGCAGGAATATTGGAAACGTTAAAGTATCTCGCTCATAATAGCCGTTTTAAGAAAGGAATTGTC
This sequence comes from Heyndrickxia ginsengihumi, assembly GCF_011008565.1. Lineage (GTDB taxonomy): Bacteria > Bacillota > Bacilli > Bacillales > Bacillaceae_C > Weizmannia > Weizmannia ginsengihumi. The sequence goes on along the minus strand of NZ_JAAIWK010000011.1, from coordinate 87,480 downwards.
GCACAGTTCATTTATGTCGGAATGCAAGTAACAGTTTGGTCATTCACGATCCGCTTGGCACTTGAATTGAACCATAACATCAATGAACGCTCTGCCTCTACCTTTATGGTATATAGTTATATCGCCTTCTTTGTCGGTAAATTTATTGCTAATTTCTTAATATCACGTTTTTCACCGAATAAAGTTCTTTTATCATACTCAGTAATCGGTTCACTCCTTCTTCTGTATATTGTCCTTGTTCCGAATATGACTGCCGTCTATGCAGCCATCGCAGTCAGTGTCATGTTCGGTCCATGTTGGGCGACCATTTATGCCCATACACTTGAAGTTGTGAAGGATAAAAAATACGTAGAAACAGCTGGCGCCATTCTCGTCATGGCAATTATTGGAGGCGCTATCATTCCAGCCGTTCAAGGATATGTCTCCGATTTACTCGGGTCAATGCGTCTTTCCTTCATCGTACCAATGATTTGCTTTATTTATGTCAGTATCTATTTCTATCTCGAAATAAGAAATAGCAAAACGGTTAAGAAAATAGATAGCGTTAAAGAAGCACCTGCAAAATTATAGAAAGGGCGTGCTAACAATGGGGATTGTAAAACTACAAAAATATTTTTTCACTGACAAACGTACTGTAATCTATGAAAACAATGAATTTACAGTTTCCTTATTTCGCTATCCGTCAGAAATTGAAGCGGTAGAAATTGTAAATTCGCGGGGAAAAGTCGTTCTATTGCCCTTTTATGGACAAATGATATGGGATCTGCACTTTGATGATTGTAATTTAAAAATGAAAAACATGTTTAAACAACCGAAAAAAGCTACATGTATAGAAGATACGTATGGATGCTTTGCATTTCATTCAGGACTGCTAAGTAATGGCTGTCCAAGTCCGGAGGATAACCATATTCTACATGGAGAAATGGCCTGTGCAGAAATGGACGAAGCATGGTTGGAGATTACATCTGATTTTATAAAGCTTGGTGGAATGTACGAATACACAAAAGGCTTTGGTCATCATTATGAAGCACGTCCCACTGTTACACTTAGTACAGGCGAGTCATTCATTCATATTGAAATGAAGGTCAAAAATCTATCTAGTACTAAAATGCCTTTACAATACATGTGCCACCTGAACTATGCCTATGTTCCACAGGGAGTTATGAAGCAAAATATTCCAGATGATGCATTCCGCATTAGAGAATCAATACCAGCACATATTAGACCAAATGAAACTTGGTTAACTTACACAAAAGAGCTTGCAAATAATGGCGGAACGATTTCTCAATTAAATTCACCAGAAATGTATGATCCAGAGATCGTCTTTTTCGCCGAGCATATAGAACAGTATCAAGAAACAGCACAGTTTGAAATAACATCTACTGAAGGGAATACTTTTTTTAGCGAATTCTCAACAACCGAATTTCCATTTGCAACCCGTTGGCTGCTCTATAATGGAGATCAACAAGTCGCCGCATTTGTACTCCCAGGTACAAGTCTTCCAGAAGGATTTTTAGCCGCAAAAGAATCCGGAAGCTTAATATATTTATCTGCTGGTGAAGAAAGAACATTTCGTGTGACAACTGGGAAAAAATAAAGGAGGGATTATGATGGATATCGCTGTAATTGGCTCAAATATGGTTGATCTCATTTCCTATATTGAGAGAATGCCGAAAGAAGGAGAAACCGTTGAAGCTCCTAATTTTGAGATGGGATGCGGTGGCAAAGGGGCTAATCAAGCAGTAGCCGCTGCCAAATTAGGAGCAAAAGTCACGATGCTTACGAAAGTCGGTGACGATCTGTTCGGAGATGGAACGATTAAGAACTTAGAACATTATGGAATTGATACCGAATTCGTCAAAAAAGTCCCTGGATCATCAAGCGGCGTTGCCCCTATCTTTGTCGACAAAGAATCGAAAAATAGAATCATTATTATAAAAGGAGCAAATCAATATCTATCTCCTGAAGACATTGATCAAGCAGCAACTAAACTAAAAAAATGTTCATTAATTGTTTTACAGCTGGAAATTCCATTAGAAACGATTTATTATGCCATTCAATTTGGCTATAAAAATCAAATACCAGTCATTTTAAACCCTGCCCCTGCTTCAAAAGATTTAGATTTTAATAGAATATTAACATGTGATTATTTGATGCCAAATGAAACTGAACTTGAATTGTTAACAGGCCTGCCCGTACAAACAGAAGAACAAGTTCAGCATGCAGCGAAAATGCTTGTTGACAAAGGATTAAAAAATGTAATTGTAACTCTCGGTCAATCGGGAGTCCTATGGATGACACGAAATCACGTGCAACATATTAAAGCACATAAAGTACAAGCAACAGATACAACTGGTGCCGGAGATGCTTTTATTGGCTGCTTCGCCCATTTCATCACTCATAATTACACGATTGAGAACGCCTTAAAAATGGCTACTGCTTTTGCAGCTTTAAGTGTTACAAAACGCGGCACCCAATCATCCTATCCAACAACAGAAGATCTTAAGCAATTCCTGAAGGAGAGAAATATGCTCTCTAGTTCCTTATAATTGGGTTATAAAAATACAAGAAGGTAAGGCAATCTTGTGGAGATACCCCCCATTGAATTAATGGGGGGTGCCTGTTTTTTGCCTAAGCTCAACTCAACATCTCAGTTTGCCAAATTTTTTAAGCTCAGAGCAGTAAAAATAAACATCGCTTACATGGATTTTTTTCTGTAAATCCGTATCAAGTAAACTAGCGATATGCCGTATACGTTTCGATAATAGGATACCCCTTCAAAAAAGGAATAGAATATCTTCCATTATATTAAAAATGGCTACTAAGAAATGAAAAAGCGACTACTCATCAGTCCGGAGAAACGTCCGCTCGACTCCTGCGGGAAAAGCAAGGCAGGCGAGTGCAGCGAAGAAGCGGTTCGCATTGCCCGCGGAAAGCTGGCGGTAAGCTTCGGCGAACCACCATCATCTATACAATAACCGCATTTCCCCATACTTTCTCTTATGCGAGAATGCAATGTAGCACGGTCATTAATTGATGTTTTTCTCCACCTTATTGGTTCCATGATTTGCTACTCTCTCCTCTTGTGCATACCGGACTAATGCTAAATATCGGTAGACAAAGTGGACGAATTTCGAATAAGGAGCGGTAAAAAATAAAGCAGCAACACTTCCTAAATGTATGATCAATACGATTCCCATTGCGGCTGTTTCCCGTGTTGCTAATAATACCATTCCTGTAACTGCAACGGTTAACAACGCAACCGAGAATAAAGTTCCTGATTTACTAGCTTCAGAATCAGATACTGTATGATCACTTTTTGCTTTCAGAATGAGTAGTCCTGAAACTCCAATGATAATTCCGATGCCACCGAGCGCCCCTAGCATGACTACAGGATGATACAATGGATACGGCGGTTGAACGTGTAAAACATGCGAATAAAATGCAGCTAGCACCGTTGAAACAAGGTCAAGAAGGAATCCGTAAGAAACAAAATGATGAAGCCAGCGTCTTTTACCTGAAAGTGCATCGTTCGGATATTTACAGCCAGCACCTTCTCCGTCAAGATATCGTAAGCTTAACGCGTATGATGTAGCAGTCGCCACGTCCTTGGCTGTAATTTTTTCTGATTGTGCCGATTTGATATCATGCCAAAAACGGCATGCACCTATTAGCCAGCCACCAACCATCCACAGACCTAAAATGCCAAAGATCACAATCAAGGTGATCTCCGAAATAATCTTATAGAATGATCCTGTTCCGACATGCTTCTGCAACATTCCGCTCATCCCACCGCTTGCAAAAACAATTGCTAATAAACATACAATGCCAACCAGCAAGACGATCCAAAATCCGCGCCGTTTTTCACCTAAGAGCTTTCCCCACGCACTTGGCCAAGCATATTGCTGATACACTTTCTCTCGTAAACTACTGAATAGTTTCGGAGGGTTTAAGCCAAATTCATGAGGCGTCGTAAATGGGCAAGCATAATAGCAGTCTCTGCAATCGTGACATAGGTTTGCTAAATAGGCCATGTCATGATCCGTAAAATCCCGGCGCCACTCAATTGCCTTCCAAACAGCACAATAGCCTTCACAATAACGGCAAGCATTACATAGCTTCATTTGCCGTTTTCCATCTTGTAGCAGCTCATTTGATTGCATTTGCAGCTTCCCTCCCCGCTATTCTTCCTAGGACCGCTCCCATTGTAAGCCCAAATCCAGCTAAATAGCCTCGCCGCAGAACATTCCCAGCGACAATTTCACCAGTAGCAAACATATTATCAGCGAGCTGTCCATTCTCCATTTTAATCCTTGCTTGTTCATTCACTTCGACTCCCAAATACGTGAAGGTAATTCCCGTTTTTAATGGATACGCATAGAACGGTGCATCATCGATTTGGACAGCCCAATGACTTTTTTGCGGTGTCAGCCCTTCTGTTCTACAGTTGTCTAATTCACTCGGATTAAAGTTTCCCGGGCGAACAGCTTTGTTAAAGCTTTCTATCGTTTCACCTAATATGTTCCCGTCAATCCCAATTTTTTCGGCCAGCTCTGGAATTGTATTTGCTGAGATCGGTTCAAATACTGAAGGCATGAAGTTGCCAAGCGCCTTGCGATCAATAATGGAGTATGCCACTTGCTCAGGCTGCCTCGCGATTAAACCACCCCATATCGCATATCGTTTTGGCCAAAAGTCCTCCCCTTCATCATAAAATCGCCGACCATCCTTATTGACAACAATGCCAAAAGGAACACTGTCAAGGCGGGTAACAATGCCACCATCGAATGTTGGAGCACGTCCATCAACAGCAACCGCATGAAACGAGTTCGGTTCTCCTACTTGACTGACACCATTGCGAAGGAGAATTTCAAGAACATTCCCTTGATTATATGGTGTGCCGCGAATCACAAAATTGTCAGCTGCCGCCCCCCAGTAACGGCGGTGCCATTCAATATTTGCCTCAAAACCGCCTGATGCAATAATCACTGTCTTTGCTTTCACCATTGTTGTAGGAGCGTTTTTTGTGCGTACTTTAGCAGCCTGAAATACTGCGCCGTCAATAGTCAGATCTTCAACCATTGAGTCATACCATACTTCTATCCCTTTCTCACGAGCACTTTGATAATAAGAATTCATCATCGCTTTACCGCCGCCAAGCTGAAATATATTTGTCCGCGCCAAATGGAGAGTACCTGACAATGCTGGCTGCCAGCGAATTCCTTGCCTGCTGAGCCATTCAGGAAGTTGTTCGGATTGGCGCACAATTAATCTCGCGAGATGCTGATTAATTTCACCCCCAGCGACACGTGTTAAATCCTCTAAAAATTCTTCTTCTGGGTAGGTATCAATCATATATTCGTTTTCATGAGTGTGCATAATTCGAAAATCGCGCGTATGTCTGCTATTCCCACCCCGATAAAATTTAGGAGCCCTTTCAACGATAAGCACCTCTGCCCCTTGTTCACGGGCTGAGAGCGCAGCACTTAATGCAGCGTTCCCACCGCCTATAACTAAAACATCTGTTTCCATATATAAGGCCCCCTTCCAGATAACAATGTTCATCCTACTATCAATATAGTTGGCCGCTCTGAATAAAATAAATATTGATCATTTATGAATGTCGATCAAAAATTTTTATCTTTCCATCTTTTTTTAAAAACAACTGGAGTGCCTGCATGTTTCCAGCACTCCAGTTGAATCATCGCTACCTGTTAAAAACTTAGGACCTTACAAAATGGAAGCAGGCACATAGGCGTATCCTTCCATTAATCTCCTTGCTGTCCGGCCGTTTGCTACACTTACAATTTTCCATTCTTCCTCTCTTTTTTCTACTGTTGCATCTACATGAAGTGTCCCTGATGGGTGTCCGACCTTTATACCGTTTTGAAAGGTGGAAATAAGTTGATGAGGGATCGTTCCTTCTATTTTTGCTGCAGCTGCGAGCGCCATTGCCCCGCTGACTGCATGGGCTCTGTGAAGAGAACCCATCGTAATATATCGTGAAATAATATCCACTTCTTGCTGCTTAACCACTTTTCCATTGATCGTTTTAAAATCCTTCGGGTTCGTGACCATCGCAATCTTCGGTAATGCATGGGTCGTAGGGGAAACTTCTTCATCCTCCTTAATAAGCCCCACCAGCTTTCCTGCTTTTACACGGATGCCCTCGAGAGTATTTAATAATTCACTATTGCTGTTTACTTCGTTCGGCAGCTCAATACCTTCTTGACCAACATCTTCTGCTCGCACAAATACAAGTGTGTTGACACAATCTATAATACTTACGTCAAATTCACGTCCATCATCCAATTTGATGTGATCAATTAAATGATTCGTTGGCAATGTTTTTCCTGTAAAAGTCCCCCCGGCATTTAAAAAATGAAGCATAATACGTGATGATGAACCAGGAACGCCATCAATGGAAAAATTACCTTCATACTGAATTTGCCCATCTTTCACCGGAATTTCAGCGACAACCATTTTTTCAATATTTGTATTGTAAATATTCACATAAGTAATTGGCTCAGTTAATGGGACATATCCTTCTTCGGCAGCGTATAATCCGACTGCTGTTACAAAATTCCCGCAAGTAACATGATAATCAATGACCTGCCTATCTAAACTGACTTGCCCAAAAGTATAATCAATATGTGCCTTCGCCCGAGTTGGCGGACCTACAATCGCTAATTTACTCGTCGTTGATGTCCCTCCGCCTAAACCATCAATTTGGGTGTTGTCTGGACTTCCAAAAATTCTTAAAATCAATTCATCTCTTAATATTGGATCGGCAGGGAGATCTGATTTCCTTAAGATGATTCCTTTACTTGTTCCGCCCCTCATAAGGACAGTTGGGATTTTGTATAATTGACCGTAATCATACATTGCACGAACCTCCCGTTAATTAAGCTGACATTTACTAACATTACAACCGCTTATACATTTCGTGGTGATCCACTCGGAACATTCATTTCTGCATTAGCAGTTTTAGACTCCAGCCCATTGATCTCTTCCAAACTCCTCTTAGATGTCCGTGGCCCAAAGAATACAACTAGCCCTGAGGCGATCCAACAAATGGCGATAAAAATGAAGACGGTTAAATACCCGCTGCTTGTGTAAATAAGACTAATACAAAATGGCCCTAGTACATTGGAAAACCTCCCAATTCCATACGCCAGCCCTTGCCCGAAAGAGCGCACTTCTGTACCGTAAAGCTCCGATGTATAAGTATAAAGATTGGATGAAAATGTTCGTTCAATAAAATTAATGAGAAAACCAAAGACTACGATCATAACAGGATTTAACGTAATGCCGTATAATATAACCGAAGCAGCGATGAAAAAACACGAAAAGATGATATTCGCTTTTCTCTCAAAGCGATCTGCAATCGCCGCACCTAACAAGGAACCTAATGGCGCACCTATCGTAATTAATGTGCTATATACTAAAGAGTCCTCAAGGTTAATACCCTGCTTCACTAACAATGTTGGAACCCATGAACCGAAACCATAGAAAGCAATCGTTTGAAAGATCCATACGCTGATCAAAATGATTGTGCGTCCAACATATGGCCTTTTGAATATATCTGCGACCTTTCCCTTTCCAGCAGCATAGTTGAAACTCTCAGACTCAGGCTCCCGTAGAAATCCTTTTTCCTTTCTTACTATCGCTTCTATTTTTTCGATTGTTTCCTTCGCCTTTCTTGTATGTCCTTTTATTTCATACCAGCGCGGCAGTTCAAATAATTTTACGATTAAAAATAAGGAAAAAATCCCTAAGGCGCCCCAGACAAATACAAGTCGCCATCCCCAATCAGCAAGAGGAATTAAATATCTAGAAACCCATCCTGTAATTGGAATCCCTGTTATTCCAATTGCAACTGCTATCCCTTGATACTTACCGCGAGTTGCTTTCGGAAAAAATTCGATAATGTACGTATTAGCATTTACAAGCAGTGATGAAGTCGCCATTCCTGTAACAAAGCGGAAAATCATAAGTGACCACACGCTCCAAGAAAGCGCATTCAAAGCAGAGAAAACTGATAAACCGATAAGTGATAAAATAATTGATTTTTTTCTTCCTACTTTATCCCCTAGCAAACCACCAAGGGAGGCACCTAAAAACATACCGAAAAAGGCGCTGGAGTTAATGGTAGCAATCACACTTAATGGCAAGTGCCACTCACTTACTAATTTAGGAGAAGCATATGAAAACGTATTCAAATCCGAGAACTCAAAAAAATAGGCAATGGATAAGGCAATGATAACTTTTTTGTGAATGGATGAAAAAGGCAATCGATCCATGCGATTGACAATGTTTAAACCAAATGACTTATTCATGATGATTCCTCCTCTTTTTGCTATTCGTCATTCGACCCTCCTTTTGAATTAAATAAAAATTATCATAATAATCTTAATAAATAAAATATTGTTTTTTTATTGGTTATCATAAAATATATTTATTTGAAACGAATATTATATGAACAGGACAAAAGATTTTATAGCTGATCAACATTTGTGCGAACAAGGGGGATTGATTTGCAATGGATGAGAAAGATTGGATCATGCTGCAATGCCTATATGAGGAGCGCAACATTACAAAAGCAGCTGAAAAACTATACATTTCTCAACCAGCGATGACCTACCGATTAAAGCAATTAGAGAAAGAATTTGGGGCAAAAATTGTAGCACGAGGAAAAAAAGGAGTAGAGTTCACCTCACAGGGCGAATACATTGCCAAATATGCAAGAAATATGATTTTACAGCTCCGCAATACGAAAGAATACGTACGCAACATGGATGAAGAAGTTAGAGGAATATTAAGAATCGGCGCCTCCAGTAATTTTTCAAGATACGAACTCCCTAGTATTTTGCACAAATTTGTAAGCAAGTACCCTGATGTGGAAATCCAGTTAAGAACAGGCTGGAGTTTCGATATTGTTCATCTTTTACAAAAAGAAGAAGTACATCTTGGAATTGTCCGTGGAAATTATGCCTGGCAGGAAGAGAAACATTTACTGCGCGAAGAATCTCTATATATTGTTTCAAAGAACCCTATCAATGATCTAAAAGAATTGCCTAGTTTACCGAGAATCAACTACGGTACTGACCAAACGTTAAAAGCATTAATAGACCATTGGTGGCAAGAAACATATGATCAATCACCGACCATCACGATGGAAGTAGACAGAATTGATACATGTAAAGAATTAATTCTCACAGGTATGGGCTACGCAATCCTTCCTGGTATTTCATTAAAACAAAACGACCATCTTCACAAAATAGAGTTAACAACGAAAGATCAGAAACCATTAACGAGAAACACATGGCTGATCTATCGTGAAAGATCACTTGAACTCTCTGTCGTGAAAGTCTTCATCGAATTCCTAAAGAGGTGCCTGACCCCTTTTGCGCTTTAGCGCACAAAAGGGGTCAGGCACCAAAAATAATAGCAATATCTTTTTCAAGAAGCGCATACAATGCATTAAAAGAATGGGGAGGAAAATTGAATGACCATTTCATTTGGATGCCAAGGCTCAACTTGGGTACTAGATTATGATGTAGAAGCTGATATGCTAGATAAAATTATGGATGACATTAAAAATGGCGGCTTTACAGGACTGGACATGCAAGTTGCTTTACTAGGAAAATATCAAAATGAGCCAGAACATCTTAAAGAAGAACTAGATAAAAGAGACCTTCAATTAGCTGCTTTAACACTGCCTTTTAGCTTTGATGGTGGAAAGGAATCCCCAAGCGAAAGAGAACGTGCCGATTACTATATCAATTATTTAAAGCATTTCCCAGGCGCCATCCTCAATGTCCCTTCGAGAGTTGGTCCGAACCGAGATCATTTATTGCAAAGACAGAAAGAAATTATTAAAGGAGCAAATGAACTCGGAAAGCGTGCATATGAAAATGGGATTACTACATCCTTTCATCCGATTTCCTATAAAACTTCTTATTTTAGATTTGCAGATGATTATAAAATTCTTCTTGAAGGATTAGATCCTAAATATATGGGATATACACCTGATGTCGGTCATATTACTTTTGGCGGCATGGATGCAGTTGAAATATTTAAAGAGTACTTACCTCTTATTAAACATGTCCATTTCAAAGATGTTTCAACAAATTGCGAGTGGAAGAAAATGGGTGAAGGAGATATAGATTTCGCTGGCTGTGTACAGGTTCTTAAAGACGGAGACTATAACGGATGGATTATGGTTGAAGAAGAAACCCCAGAAGCACAGTTAAATACAACAGAGGTGATTGCTGAAATAGGAAAATATGTAAGGAAAAATTTATATCCAATTTTAAATGGTGAAGTGTTACAGTAAAACAATAATTTCAATATATATTTTCGGATTTTCAAAGAATGAGAAAAATGAGGTAAAAAGCATGAATCCTCCTTATATATCAAGAAAGGAGGAGTTCTTTCCACAGGAGGAAGGCTGGTTAGACCAAGGAAATACTCGTTTCTTGCAATGTATCGCTTTGGTCTAAACGTCCTTCATCTTTCGTAAATATTACTGGCGGCAGCCAATCCAATCCAGTTTAAAAAAAACTAAAAGAACGCCGAATAAGGAACTAGCTTATCAAAAGGCTATAAATTACTCTGCAATTTCTAACGTAATATTGTTGTTTATAAAGCATATTTTTAGTTCTTCAGAGACTTTTTGATCGGTTATCAACAAATCAATATCACTAGGTTGCGCAAAAGTTGCGATCGAGCTCTTTTCCATTTTACTATGATCAAGTAGTGCGATTACTTGATTTGCCGTTGAAACCATTACTCGTTTTAATTCAACTTCATAATAACTGAAATCAGAAAGTCCGTCTTTCATATTAAAGGCATATGCTGAAGTAAATAAAATATCAATATTAATCTTGCGCAAAAGCTCTTCTCCTAAAAGGCCTTCAACAGAATTAGATCCATTACGAACAATCCCGCCAATAATAATAACGGTTATATAAGGATTTTCTTTTAACATCATAGCAGTAGCAATTCCACTCGTTACAACAGTTAACTTCATTTTGACATCTTTCAAGTGACGGGCAAGCTCAAAACAAGTAGAACTTGCATCAAGCATAATGCATTGGCCTTCCTGCACATACTTTAATGCACTGCGACCAATTCTTAATTTCTCAGCGCGGTACTTTTTTTCTCTTTCCTCGTATCTTTTTTCGACGAAATCCGGGACTTCCTCTTTCATCATCGCCCCGCCATGTGTTCGAATAAGCAAATCTTGTTGTTCCAATTGATTTAAATCTGATCGCACAGTTGCAGCAGAAATATTCAGCAAGCTTGTTAACTCATTTACCGTTACAGTCCCTTTTTCTTTTACAATTTCAAGGATTTTATTTCTGCGTTGGTCAGCAAACATAATTTCATCCTTTCATATTCTTTTCGAATATTTTTCATTTATTTTTAATATACGAGTAAACAATTAATATTATAAAGGAATGATGACAAAAAGTCCTAAACTTTGTATGATATTCGATTTCCTTTATGATGATTCTCTCTCATTCTCCTTCATTTTTCGACATAAACAGGAAAATTGAACATACCTGCCGCGATTTATTGAAGAGAATTAGATTGAAATAGAAATTTTTTCAATGTATGAACACCATCCTCAAAGTACTTCTCAATACTTTTAACATCGAGACCGGAAACTATTATCTCTTAAACCATCTGATACTTTCCCTACTGCTACTAATACGATCATGTTCAAGCCAAGAGATGCTATTGCAATATTCACGCAAGCATCGCCCGGCCAGAATGATCATTATGTTTGGCTTCGCCCAGTCAGTGCATACAAATTAATGGCTGACAGAAACGTTCTCTATCCATTCCCGCATAGACTTAAATATAATCCATACGGTTGTAGCCCCGGCATCCTGATGCCCAATCGCTCTTTCTCCTAACGTTTTAGCCCTGCCAAATTTCGCAATATATTTCTTTGAATTCTCTACACCCTTTTCTGCATTTTCCTCGGCAGCTTTAATCCCATTCAATATGTCGGCATGTTGATCAGCACTTTGTTTTAAAGCATTCACTGCCGGTTCAAGGGCGTCAATCATTGTTTTATCTCCTAAACTAGCTTTTCCACGCGTTTTGATCGCCTCTAAAGATTTCTCAAAAATATTAGCCAATAACGGCAAATCTAATTCCTGTTGCGACTCTAACCCTTTTACTCCCCCCATAAACAATGTGCCAAAAATCACCCCAGAGGCACCGCCCATAGAAGATATCATCGACATCCCGATTGTTTTAAAAATATCATTAATCGTTGCCAGCTCTTTCTGACCTAAGCTTTCTGCTGCTTTCTTAAATCCTACTGACATGCCAATCCCATGATCGCCATCGCCGATCGCGCTGTCTAGTCTTGTTAAAAGTGGTTTATTTTCCTGGACTTTTTCGCCAACATAAAGAAACATTTCCTTTACTTGTTTCACATTCAAACCGGCTTCTTGTAGACTATCTTCCATTATATATTCTCCCTTCGCTATTCATTTTTTGTATGGACATAATGTTCATTAAATTTCTTATAATAAGGAGATACGGCTGGGGCATCGTATAAATCTTTTAACTCATCGTCCAATTTCAACAATGTAATGGAGAATCCGCCCATTTCTTGAGTTGTGCAATAGCTATTAACATCAATGTCATGTGTCTTTATGCCGTTTTCTTCTAAAATTTGGGCCACTTTTCGATTAATAATGAATAGCTCCATTAATGTTGTCGAGCCTAGACCATTTACTAAGACAGCAATTTCGTCACCTGCACTAATCCCGCTTTCTATTAATATCGTGTTCATTAGCCGCTCTGTAAGTTCATCCGCAGATGCCATTTTTGTACGTTCTACTCCTGGCTCACCGTGAATTCCCATCCCGATCTCTATTTCGTCATCACCAAGTGTATATGGCGGTTCCACAGCACCAGGAATTGTTCCCGGCGATAATCCTACACCGATCGAAAAAGTATGATCGTTCGCCTTCTGTGCAAGTCTAGCAACTTCTTCTAGCGATGATCCTTTTTCTGCTGCTGCCCCGGCAATTTTCAAAACAAAGATATCTCCTGCAATTCCCCGGCGGTCCGCTTTCCGTTCAATTGGAGCAGAAGCGACATCATCTGTTACTAGCACCGTTCTGCACTCAATATCTTCCATCTCTAACAATTCTACGGCCATATCAAAGTTCAGGACATCACCAGCATAATTGCCATATATAAATAGAACACCTTTTCCAGTATGAGCAGCTTTCGCAACCTCCTGGATATTAAATGGCGGCGGAGCGGCAAACACATTCCCGAGTGTTACTCCATCTGCGAGGCCTTCCCCAAGCAGGCCTATAAATAATGGCTCATGCCCGCTGCCGCCGCCAGTCACTACAGCAACCTTATCTTTAAGATCTTTACGAATAACACCGTTTACATTTTCAACTTTTTTATAAGATTTTTTATTAGCGGCTATAAAGCCTTCTATTGTTTCTTCAACAACTCTTTCAGGACAATTGATCACTTTTTTCATACGAAACTCCCCCATTCCCTTTTCAATTCAAGATTCCAGAACTTTCATAGTCCTTCACTTGATTTTGTTTATATTATATTGTTCGTTTTTTCTTTCATTCCTACTATTTACTCTCATTCTTTTAATCTATTTTCCAACCGTCTCTTACCTTCTTAATGAAAAAAGCATTTAATAGTTTATTAGAAGTATCAGATCTAATTTGCGTGTTGGAAATGCGCCTCATACACTTTAAATGCCTCTTCGGCTGTTCCATTTTTATGAATAATCGTATTTAGACCAGCGGCCATGCCGATTGGATTGGGACTCTGTGTAATATTCCTTCCTATCGCAACACCTTTTGCCCCCACATCTATGCAATGTTTCACAAACGTAAAATAGGCAAAAATATTTTCTGCTTTTGGTCCTCCTAAAGCAAAGACAGGGCATTTTGCGGCTTTAATGATTTCAGCATCCCCTTGTTCTCCTGTAAATCTTGTTTTTATCATATCTGCACCAAGTTCCGTTCCTAATCGTGCTCCAGCAGCAATCTTTTCAATTTGATTAGACTGTTTACTAGTCACATGATAGCCATAAGGTAACGTTTCACACATAAAAGGCATATTCCAATCATCGGCAGCCTTTGCAATTTCCCATGCAATGCGATGCGAATTCGCTTCATTCTCCCCTCCTGGAAATGTCATCGAAACAATTCCATCCGCCCCCATCTTCAACGCATCTTCTACTGATAAAAGTTTTGTTGTTCCAGGAACGCTAGCATCAAATAGACTTGTAGATAAATCGGCACGAACAAGCATTGGTACATTTGCAAGCACATCACAATATATTTTGGCTGTACCATATGACACAATAACGGCATCAACGCCATTTTCAACAAGCTCTGAAAGCATTCCAATTGTTTTATCAATACCACTCGTTTCCGCTGAAAAAGAATAGCCATCCAAGGCTAGAATAATAGACTTTCCATCATCAGAAAAAATTCTAGACATTCTTCTCGCTTTAAACATTCAGCATCTCCCTTTAACCAGTTTTAAATCATGATGATGTTTCCCCGCTGTTTTCCCATATCCCACAATATTCTTCGCAGCATGTTTCTTTATCTGAAATGTAAGAAGGCCACTATTAGCAGCCCTCTTGTTTACGATTATTCTTTAATCGGGTCTTTTACAACAAACCAATAGAAAATTGCCGCACAACCAGCTATAATTCCTCCTGACACGAAAGCAATTGTGTAAGATCCCGTTGTATCAGCGATAATCCCTGCAACTACTGGGGCAAACGCTCCGCCGAAATATCCTCCAAAGTTTTGAATCGCTCCTACAGAACCAACCAACGCTGGAGGTGCAATATCTCCCGATAAAGCCCATGCACTTCCAGTAATAGCAGAAATCGTGCAAAGAGCGATCGTCATGAAGATAAGAGAGATGACAAGTCCTTTCATAAATGGAATTAAAATAACAACAACAGCAGTAAGAATTGCACAAATGACGATTAATCCACGCTTAGCGTTTATCGGACTACAGATGCCTTTGTCTGTTAATTTCTTTGTAATGTACCCGCCACATACATCTCCTAAGATCCCGCCAATCCAAGGAATACTTGCATAAATACCTAGTTGTGCAAATGAGATATGCTGTGTTTTTAGCAGGAATAAAGGTAAGAATGTAAGAAAGATATTCCAGATCCAAATCGTACAGAAAAATCCAAGAATCATTCCCCAAACACTTCTATATTTAAATAGCGTTCTCCATTTAATTTTTGTTGTTTCAATTGTTGTTGCACTGCCTCCGCCTTCAGCCTGAATATAATCAAGCTCTTCTTTGGAAAGAAGCTTACTTTTTTCTGGTGAACGATAAAATTTCATAAAAATAAGGATAAAGACAATCCCGATAGCACCAGTAATAAAGAACAGTGCCCGCCATCCAAAGGCAACTTCAATCGCTACAAGGATTGGCGGAGCGATAGCAGGACCAACTTTTGATGAAGCGTCCCAAATTCCTGTCGCTAATCCGCGTTCTCTCTTTGGATACCATTCAGAAGTAATTTTTGCATTTGTCGGCATACAAGGTGCTTCACCAACCCCCAGCAAAAATCTTGCACCAAGTAATGTACCTAATTTGTTACAAGCGCCAGTTAATGCAGTTGCAATACTCCACCAAAGAATCGCAATCGAATACATTGTCTTTGCTCCAAAGCGATCAATTAGCCAGCCAGAAGGGAGTTGCATAACCGCATATGTCCATGAAAATACAGTCCCCATTAAACCAATATGCATGTTGCTAAGATGTAAATCTTTAATCATGGCTGGAGCTGCAATTGAAAGGTTTGTTCTATCTAGGTAATTGATAATCCCACCAATTAATAGCCAAATAACAACTGACCAACGAAATTTTCTCTTCGTACTTACAACTTCAACATCCGTCTGAAGGATCTGCTCTGTTTTCATTTTACTCCCCCTAATTTATAAATATTTGCATGCGAAACACGAGGAAAGCGCTAACAATCGTTAAAATGCTTAAAACAAAACACTATTTACAAAGAGATGAGGTCTGCCATCAATTAAGAAAGCACTTACATTTTTACCTAAAAATACATCTGAATATTAAGAAAAATGAATGCAGGGTCGTTTAAATGTATTTCATTATATTGCGGTTCCTGCATTCATAGCGTCAAAAAAAAATTAATATGATATCCATTCATCCGTTTTGTAATTGATATATGCAGTGAAGATAGAGGATTTTTAGAAATGCTTAGCTATGATGATAAGAATCTATTCCATGAAGTGGTAAGATACTTAATAGGTAGAATGCTTTTTTAAGGAAATGAAAATTGTTTTATTTTGTTTCGATTAAATTTAACGCACTTTTTAATGATGCGCGGATTGACTCTTCGTTTGCTAAGTAGTTAATTTTATCTTTGCCCTGAACCTCAACTGCTACAGGTAAACCTTGCTCAGTTTGAATACCAAGCTCTTCTACCTTTTGCAAAATGTTTCTCATTGTTTCTACATTCAAGAAACCTGGTTCACCTATCGGCATATGGTTATCTCCATAAAGTTCACTTTTTGGAGATAACACGACGTTTGCAAAGTGAAGTTGGCGAATAACATCTTTTGATAATGCAAGTGATTTGAAAACATCTTCGCCATTAAGCGCAGCATGAGCTGTATCAAACGCGAACCCAAAATTTTGGTATTTTTCTCTAACTCTATTAATTAACTTCACCGCTTCAACTGTCGGTCCTAAAACACGCTTTTTGTGCACTTCACGATCGAGTGCCTCAATAGTAACCGTCATATTATACGTTAAAGCTTCCTCACAAATTTCACAAATACTTTCATAAAATCCTTCGATGGCCTGGTCGCGTAAATTGACACCTGGATCTGGCCCAGGAACAAAGGAAACATTTGATACACCGGCTTCGGCTGCTAAATATAAACTATGTTTAATTTCTCTCACAGTATCTAACCTTAGTTTCGTATCTACTGATGATACATCTAAATTTTTTTCATAAGTTAAATAGGTTAACCACTGAGAGATGAACAAGTTATGTTTTTCTTTAGCCTCTAGAATTCTTTTGCGATCTTCTTTATCATAGCCAGCACCAATCTCAAATGAGCGGTAAAATCCTTCCTCTCCGAATTTCTCAACAATTCCTGCCGCAAAACCTTTTTCATCTTTTAATGGGAAAAAGACTTCAGTAACTAACAATGAAGGGATAAAATGTTGTTGACTCATTGGACTTCCGCTCCTTTATTCATTAAGTTCAATTGTTCCTCTACATGATCAATACATGTTGAGTCTAAACTGCCCACTCTTTGATCTAGCCTAGTGACTCATGTTGTTACATAACAGTAAAATCACTTATTCCTCCTTTTCCGTTTTTAAAAATAAAGCGCTGTCATTTTATCAAAACAAAATGAAAATAATCAAGCGAACTTTATAACTAAAATACTATTCATTTGTTATTTATTTGTCAATGTTTTTTTGTTTTTATTTTTTTATAGAAAAATAACGAAATAAAATGATAAACTACGTCATATTTTTATAGGAGAATATTTAACTTATATATAACAGAAAAATACTCATTTTTTTATTATCTTCTTAAACAATTTAGCAACTAGATATACAACCTTAAAAGCTAGATAAATATATTTTTATATTAAAAATTGTCAATTTTCGTTTGTTTTCTATTTTAAAAATAATTGACAAAATTGAAAATAACTGAAAGAATACAATCAATAAATTTATAAACAGGAGTGATTATATGAAAATTGGGGTTGGGTCCGATCATAATGCTTTTGATTTAAAGGAAGCGGTAAAAGCATATATTAGAGAATTGGGGCATGAGGTTATTGATTATGGATGCTTTTCAAAGGATGAAGTGGATTATCCAGGGATTGCTTTCAAAGTAGCAACTGAAATTAAAGCTGCACAAATTGAACGAGGCATTCTCTTTTGCGGAACAGGAATTGGCATGTCCATTGCAGCAAATAAAATTCCTGGTATTCGCTCTGCTCAATGTCACGATACGTATTCAGCGGAACGCGCGCAACTTAGCAACGATGCGCAAATTATTACAATGGGCGCGAAAATTATAGGTGAAGAGGTAGCAAAAAAAGTCGCAGAAGCATATTTGAATGTTTCCTTCCAAGGAGGAAATTCAGCGCGGAAAATTGCGCAAATAACGGATAAAGAGAATGAATAAGGTGCCTGACCCCTTTTGTGCTTTAGCGCACAAAAGGGGTCAGGCACCTATTTCCTTAGTTGCAGTGCTATTTCGGGATAATCGGTTATAATTCCAGCTAGGTTAGAACGCAGCACTCTTTTCATTTGTTGAATAGAATTGACCGTCCATATGCGAACGGGAACAGGGTATTGTTTTTCTGCAATCCTCCCTAACAAGAAAGACTTTTTTAAGTGCAATGCAGACAGCCGATAGTTTCTGACAAAGCTTTCTATATTGAGAATAGGTCTTGAAGAAAGGAATGCTACTTCTGCACGACTGTCCAGCTCTCTTATTTTTTGTACTGTCGGGAGATTAAAGGAAGAGTAAACAACCCTTCCTTCCATATTATACTTTTCTACTAACGACATCGTTTTTTCTTCTATGTTAGGATAGTGAAAGACGTCCGTCTTAAGTTCAATATTCAGCATGATCGGATAATCTGAGACAAGCTCCAACACCTCTTCAAGAGTCGGAACTTGTTCGTTATCCCAAGATGAATGATAAAGCGGAAGAAAGTCAAAATTCATTCCCGCACTATATTGCTTGATGTCTTTTAATTTTAAATCTTTCACATACCCAGTACCATTTGTCGTTCTGTCGAGTTTTTCATCATGTATGACCACTAGTTCATGGTCTTTTGTCATATGGACATCTAATTCTATCCCTTCAATTCCAATCTTGCAGGCATGATAAAATCCTAATAAGGTGTTCTCCGGATGCGTTCCCTTGCATCCACGATGACCAAATATCATTGTATCACTCATCAAAACATCTCCTAGCTACTTCATCCCATTTGCTTGATTTGCTTTTTCAATCGCACTGTTCGTCGTCTTTACAGCTTTATCCAGTGCTTTGCTAATATCTTCCCCGTTATAAACACTTTCCATCGCAGTTTCAACTGCCGTTCTTTCCTCCGGCAGACTTTGCATCAGTGCCCCTTGTGTCACCGGTGATGAAATAGTCGATTGTAATTGTTGTACAGAAACTTGCAATTGCGGTATTTTTTGGTAGGCAGATTTGACAATAGGATCTTTATAAGCCTGTGAATTAATTGCAAAATATCCTGTACCGACATGCCATTCTGCTTGCACATGCGGGCTTGCTAAATACTTCATAAAATCCCATGCTGCCTTTTGTTCTTCACTGCTTTTTCCTTTTGACAACCAAAGGCTTGCTCCACCAATTGCTACTCCATTGCGTTTTATATTTTCCGGATGAGGCAAATATGCTACACCAACTTTAAACTTTGCATTATTAACAACATCACGAATACTTGCAGACGATTGAAGAAACATCCCAACTTTACCAGCCAAAAATCCAGCAGTCATATCATCAGCTGCAGTCGTTCCTGTGCCATAATCAACAAAAGTTTTATCATTAATCATATTATGCGCCCATTTAAGAATGTTTTCTCCAGCTTGATTATTAAATACTGCTTTTGTTGGTGTACCTGAATGGCCATTATGTTTATTGACTAATAAAGAGCCTTGATTTGCCATTAATTCTTCAAATAACCAACCATATGGCTGCAATGCGAATCCCTTCATTTTTCCATTTGAAGATTGTGTAATTTTTTTCGCGTCCTCTTCAATTTGCTCAAACGTAACATCTTTAGGATTTATTTGTACACCTGCTTTTTTCAAAGCATCTTCATTATAATATAAAACTGGTGTCGATGAATTGAACGGCATTGAATATAACTTGTGATCAACAGTATAGTAGTTTAAAATATTTTTTTCTAACTGTGATGTATCATATTTGTCTCGATCAATAAATTTTTGTACCGGTTCAATAAACCCGCTGTTGATCATTGCCTTTGTCCCAATTTCTTGTACTTGGACAATCGTTGGTGCTTTATCTGTGCCACCGACGCTTTGATATTTTGGCAATGACTCTGTATAATCCCCTTGAAATTCCGCTTTTACAAGTACTTTATTTTGGGAGTGATTGTACTCATCAACGATTTTGTTCAATGTCTTTTCAGGCTCTCCACTCATTGAATGCCAAAACGTTACGACCACTCGGCCATTTTCCTTCGTAGTCGCTGCAACATCACTGCTACCACATGCAGCTAAATTGGCGATAATTCCTAACACAACAATGAAACCGATTAGCTTTTTCATCATATTTTCTTCCCCCCTATTTAAGTGAGCCTTCCATTAACCCCTTTTGTAAGTGCTTTTGTCCTATGAACAAGATAAGCAATGTCGGTATAGCGATTGTCACAGCACATGCCATAATCACACCCCATTGATTAAGCGTTTCTTGCGACTGCATTTGTTTAAGACCGATTTGCAATGTGCGCACAGTATCATTTGTACTTGTCAATAGCGGCCATAAATACATATTCCAAGTGGTCAGAAAACTATAAATCCCCAATGTTACGAGGCTGACTTTAGACATCGGCAACACCACTTTTGCATAAAACTTCCAATGATTCATGCCAATTAAATCACTCGCTTCTTTTAACTCAAATGGAATTTGTTTATATTGCTGCCTTAATAAAAAAGTTCCGAAAGCCGATGCAATAAAAGGAATGATCAGCGCAGGATATGTGTTTAGCCAATTCAAATCACGCATAATTTGAAAGTTCGGTATAATTTGCGCTTCAAAAGGAATCATCATCGTTGAAATAAAGAAATAAAAAAGCACTTTCTGCCCCCGAAACTTCGGAAAAACGAATGCATAAGCAGCTAAACTAGAAAGGAATAATTGTCCTACCATTACAAGCAATGAAACAAGTAAGCTATTAACAAGATAATGGACAAGCTCGGTGCTTTGGAAAGCTTGGACATAATTATGAAGCGACATTTTCGTAGAAAAGTAGTGCCCAGCTAATATTTGATCCTGGGGCATTAAGCTTAAGGATAGCCCTAGCAGCAACGGACTGCATATCAATAGTGCTGAAAGAATTAAGACAGTATACAACAATATGATTAGCCAAATACGCGTTTTCATTGATAATGTACCTTCTTTTCTCCGAGCTTAAATTGCACGATGGTCAAGGCAAAGATGATGATTGCTAGTATGACTGCTTCAGCGCTTGCTGTCCCATATTGATGATTGATAAACGCATCTTGATAAATCGAATAGACAAGTAAGTTCGTATGATTGGAAGGTCCGCCTTTTGTGAGCATATCGATTTGCCCAAACGTTTGGAATGCATTAATGACCGATACAATGACGATAAAAAAGATCGTTGGCGACAACAATGGCATCGTAATCTTCCGTAATTGATAAAAATATGAAACACCATGAATTTCAGCACTTTCATAGAGGCTCCGATCAATATGCTGCAATCCTCCTAAGAGAATTAGAAAGGAAAAACCAATGTTCATCCATATCGTTGATAGTGAGATAGAAAATAATGCCCATCTCGGATCGGTCAACCAACTAATAGCGGGTAAATGAAATACTTGCATGAAGTGATTCATCAATCCAATCGATGGATTGAAAAGAAACATCCAAAATACGGAAGCTACCGAAACACTAATCCCCATAGAAGAGGAAAAAATTGTTCTAAACAAACCAATTCCCTTTATTTTTTCATTAGCTAACAACGCTAAACATAATGAAATCACAATCGTTGCTCCGACCGTACCGATCACGAAAAGCAATGTTCGCACTAATGTTTGCAAATAATCTCCAGATGTCAGCAGTTCCTGAAAATTACTTAGCCCAACGAATACAGTTGGATTCCCAGCAAAATCAGTAAGATACAAGCTAAGAAAAACGGTTCGAAACATTGGATAAAAAACAAAAACTGTGAGCAGTATCAATGAGGGAAGCAGGAACAGCCCTCCTACAAGGATATCTATGTACTTCCTTCGACTCCTTTTCTGCCTATCCAACTGAATAGCGGCCATATCTGCAATAGAGGTTTGTGTCGTCATACAATGATCCCGCCTTTTTCCCTTTGACCATCTTTGTATGAGTAGAACAACCGTTCATGTGTATCCGCATCAAAGAGGTACATTTCTTTTTTCGACAAATACAATGTCATTGGTTCATTTGCCCGAATTGTCCACTGCCCATTCCATTTAGCTTTCCATTTTTGCCCTTCGAGTTCAAAGCCAATGATTGTTTCATTTCCAAGCTGTTCAACTAAGTCGGCAATTACATTTAGTTGGATATCTTCAGGATTCCCTTTGAGTCTTAAATGTTCTGGACGTATGCCAATAATATATTTCGGCTTATTCGGAAAGAAGGAAATCGGTATGGAAAGCTGCGATGAAATATTCAAGTAACTCTTTTTATATTGCTGCATGACCGTCGCTTCTATAAAGTTCATTTGCGGTGAACCAATAAATGAAGCCACAAATGTATTTGCAGGATGATTGTAAATGTCAATTGGTTCTCCAATTTGTTGAATAGATCCCTTGTTCAAAACCATGATCCGATCGCCCATTGTCATCGCTTCAACTTGATCATGGGTTACATAAATCATCGTTAAGCCTAATTGCTGCTGTAATTGGCGAATCTCTGTGCGCATCTGTGAACGAAGCTTTGCATCAAGATTGGAAAGTGGCTCATCCATCAGACAGATTGGCGATTCACTCACAATCGCTCTCGCAAGTGCAACCCTTTGCCGCTGCCCTCCTGAAAGCTCACGCGGTTTACAGTCAGCATAATCTTGTAATTGAACAAGCTCGAGCGCCTTCTCTAAGCGTTCTTTTTTTTCCTGTTTTGAAATCGCTCTTTTCTGGACAATCCCAAAAAGGACGTTCTCTCTCACTGTCATATGAGGATATAATGCGTAATTTTGAAAGACCATTGATATATGCCGATCCTTTGGCAACAAGTCATTTGCCAGTTGGTCCTCAATATACAGCTCGCCTGCTGTAATGTCCTCCAGCCCTGCGATCATCCGCAAAATCGTACTCTTCCCACATCCAGACGGACCAACAAGAATAAAGAACTCCCCTTTTTCAACCGAAAAACTAATCTCATTTAAAACAGCCGCCTGCTTCTGATAAGACTTCGAAACATGTTTCATTTGAATCTGCGCCATTCTCCATCCTCCTTTTTAGCATCTAATTCACCTAAAAAGATAGCATAAAAAAATGACCGCAAAGTCCACTTCATCAAAGCTTTACGGAGAATTAACTTATTTTAACTAACTGTTTATATTTTTTAGAGCTCATAAATAGAGGTATCTCACTTCCTTTAGAGACTGAATATCAGATGTAAAGTAGACTAATTAAGAGGGGATAATGAACGTGAGCATGGCGGTTAAGTATGGTGTTAAATTGGGGAATATCTTAGTGAAGATTAAATGTTCCCTTACAATCAAAATAATAAGGAATGTAAGCGTCTAATAGAATTTATCTGTTGACATAGGATAATCTCTTCATCTCAATCCACGTACTCATATAGAGTGCGACAGCATGTACAGAGCATTGGCTAATTTTTCATCATATCTCAATCCACGTACTCATATAGAGTGCGACGGTAAAAAACATGAAATATACTTACGGAGAAGGAATTTCAATCCACGCACTCATATAGAGTGCGACGTTTTAAAACATTCAATAACAACGGCATGATTTATTTCAATCCACGCACTCATATAGAGTGCGACCAGTCGGGATGACAACACCACAACAAGCATTGGCGATTTCAATCCATGCACTCATATAGAGTGCGACTCGATACGTTTTCCCGTTTTTAACGAAACCATCTTATTTCAATCCACGCACTCATATAGAGTGCGACTGAGGATACTCTTAAAATAACTAAAGCACTCATGATTTCAATCCACGCACTCATATAGAGTGCGACAGCAGGGAGAGGATGGCCGTTTTTATTGTTATAATTTCAATCCACGCACTCATATAGAGTGCGACCGCGGCGGTGTTGGCTCTAAAACGATTAGGACCATTTCAATCCACGCACTCATATAGAGTGCGACATTACCGTACGAACAGTATGACGGACGACGGACAGATTTCAATCCACGCACTCATATAGAGTGCGACATGTTTTGGTTTTTATTTGGTTGGTGGTTGTATCATTTCAATCCACGCACTCATATAGAGTGCGACGATGAGATTCAAAATGAATTTAACAGTATAGACTGATTTCAATCCACGCACTCATATAGAGTGCGACTGACCCAGCACAAAACTTTATTGCTGGATTACTATTCATTTCAATCCACGCACTCATATAGAGTGCGACAGTGACCCGTTAGGATATGGAGAATATATAAGTATTTCAATCCACGCACTCATATAGAGTGCGACTTTAAGACTGTTGTATTCGTCTCCTGAATCACTCAATTTCAATCCACGCACTCATATAGAGTGCGACAGCGATTTTCAGATAATAGTACAGCAAAATCGTGTTTTTTAATCTAAAAATACGCTATTTCCCTTATAAACATAAGGAACCATTCAAAAATTTTACAATAACTAGGAAAAAACATAATAAATTTTGGTGCGAATCCCCTGTGAAATTTATGTACACTATACATTCGCACTTGTCGTTATTTTCATTATAAGGGATTATGCCTGCTCTTTAAAATAAAAGGAGTCTAATTATTTTCAAAAGATTTCAAGTTTAAGATGATAGGTTCGTGATTCACCTGGCTCCAGCATCACCAACGAACCGCGTTCTCTTTCTTTTTTTCTCCCCTCTACATAGCAATTTCCCGGCTCTATTCCTAATACATTCATCCCTGCCCCGTTCATTTTCCACTGTGTAAATCTAGGAAGATTAGTTGTATCCCATGAAAGCCGAAGACTTAGCGGATGTTCTGAACGATTAATAAAACTTGGGAATGTAGGATTAGAAATTACGACACTAGTCAAATTTTCACCATTTCTATATATGTTAAGATTTTCATGATAATATACTCTTTCTTGATAACCTGTTTCCGGATAATTCCATTGATCGTATCCTTCAGTAGAAACGCCCTTATCCCTTGCAGTTATGTCATTTGATGGAAAAGTAAAAATTGTATTTTCATTTATAAACGGAAAGCCAAAATTAAAATGATGTAGAATCATATGCGGGCTAGACGAAAAGCCAGCGTTCTCTACAACATCTTTTATATGAATTTCATTTTTCCCAAGATACATCTTATATTCCCGTGTTAAACGTAAATATTGCCCAAATGCTGTTGTTTCTTCCACAACCCCTTTCACATTCATCACGAATTCATCATTTTCCCATGTACCTTGAGATGCTACTTCTCTGGCAGCTATATGATGAAATCTTCCATGAAGACCGAGTTCCTCGCCACTTTCTATGTTCGCGGTGCCCACTTGAGTTAATCCACAAGTCATCAATAGGCCACCAGCTGCAGTTCGCTCCCACTCATTTGCATATGAATTATAGTAAGCTGGATGAACATCACCATTGGCTGACTGTCAACTTATTGGAATCCCCGTAAATTCTCCCAGTGAAATGTCCATGCCATGCATAGGAGATATATAAAAGGTGAGTCCGCTACCCGTTCGAACTTGTATAAATTCTACCCCATCCTCTGGCCCCCCCCTTACATATCATCCTGCGAAGGCCCCCTAATTGATCTAGTCTTGCAACATGCTTCTCAAGCTCCCGCCTTGTCCAGTTCTCTCCATAAATATCCAATGTTCTCCACCACTTTGCAAGCTTTTCCTTATTTAATTAAGCAGAAAAAAACAGCCAAAAAGTATCATCTATTGATTTTTACTGATTAGCTGTTAAAAATTCCCCCTATGCTTTTGGCACATCTTGATTCGAAACAAAATGCTTTAGAATAACCATCGGTTCATATTTACTATGATTTGAAATAACTACACCACTTTTAGCCTTCTCTTCACTAACAAAGAACTCATCGGATGTCATTTGTCCAAAGCGAATGACTTGAGCTGCTTCAGCATCATATATTCCAAACTTCCCATGTCCTTGTATAACGATACAGCCATAAGCAGAATGATCTTTAACTGACACCGTTTTTCCCGGTTCAATCGTTAACTCTTTCGCAGCGATATATTCATTGCCATAAGTAATCCACTTTTCTTCAAAAACGCCATTCTGCCCCGCAGAATGAAGAGGAGGTCTAAAATAATGTTTTCTAAATTCAGGATCGGTATTCTTCTCCCAATCTATTAAGCTTAGAATAAAATCAATATCATGTTTTTTATCTTCAGGGCAATTCTCAACTAAAAAGTCATATGGATAATGATCAGCCGCCACAACATTTTCGACAACAGCATTTACATCACTATTCCATTGAGGTTCATAGGTTAAATATGATCCCGGCGCATGAACCACTCCTGCAGGAACGTACCATCCAGTTCCTAATTGAATTCTAAAAGCACGAGAAAGCTCCGTAATTCGATTGTCGGTTTCTTCAAACTGCAGTAGTCTTTCTTTTATTTCATCTAAGTTTACACTTGCATCAAAGCCAAAATATGTTACCGGAAATTCTCCTGGGTAGTTGTTTAATTGATACGGGAAATAATAGGCCTCTGGTTTTGCCATTTTTCCAACAAGGTCTGCGTGGTGCTGCATAAGATGAATATGGTGAAAAAGTGGAGTTTTATAGTCAAAAAACTTAGCAAACATTGGCCACGTACCATATTCTTGAAACAATTCTTTTCCAATTAATTTTGCTCCCAATACCTCAACTGCTTCTTTAAATAAAAATCTTTTATTTGTATCACTATGCAGTGCTACATAGCTCAATCCTTCGTTTTCTGGTGCATCATCACCGTTTATTACATTGACAACTGAAGAAAACCAGCGTTCTTTAATTGCTCCCCTTTTCAATCCAAATGGATAATAATCATCTGGATGCAACCTCAAGCGGAATCCAGCTTCTCCAAACCGGCGCGGCACAAAATTAGGTACTAAATTAAAAATCCCTTCCCCTTCTTCAAGTGCTTGATAAACTAATTCATTAGACATTCCTGTTCCTCCCTTTTCCTCTATTATTAAATTACACTGTTCCTGACTTTTTGTTTTTTAATCCATCCAATGTTATAGCAAAGATAATGATTAATCCTGTTGCTATATACTGCCAATAGGAACCTATCCCAAAAAGGTCTAGTGCATTACTAATCATTGCGAAGAATATTGATCCTGCCAATGTTCCTATAAATGTCCCATTCCCACCTCGAAGACTTGTTCCGCCCACGACAGCTGCAGCAATAGCCTGAAGTTCATAACCTGTTCCCATTGTTCCGTTGGCGGCTGAAAGGTAACCAGCGAGGGTAACACCGGTTAATGATGTCATTAATCCCAAAACCATAAAGGAAAAAATAATAACACGATGGACAGGAACTCCAGCAATAACAGAAGCTTCCATTTTACTTCCAACTGCTCTTATAAACCGTCCATACCTCGTATACTTTGTTAGATAAATACAAAACACTGTACATAGAACAAAAATGATGAATGGAATTGGAATACCTAGCAATGAACCAACCCCCAAGTTAAGAACATCCATTGAAGTCACTGGTATGACTTGTTGGTTTGTTATAATAAAAACAATGGCTAAATAGACAAATCCTGTTCCTAATGTGGCAACAAAAGGAGGAATATTTAATTTTGTGATAACCAAACCATTCAAAAAACCTTGAGCAAGGCCACATAGTAACGCAGCTAACACCGCAGCCAAAATGCCAACACTTGGTACTAACATTGCCGTAACAACTGCAGTCAGAGACACAATTCCCGGTATAGAAAGGTCTATGCCTCCCCCCATAATGACAAAAGTCATTCCGATTGCTCCAATACCTACAAAAGCCGACTGTCTTAAAACACTTGTGAGATTGCTAAATGTAGCAAAATTACCATTTAAAAAATAAAGAACAATTCCTGTTAGAACAACAATCCAAACAATTGTATATTTGTTTAGGAGCATAAATACCTTTGATGAGAGTCCCAAGCTACTTTTAGAGTTATTTTCACTTTCTTCTCCCTCTACTGAATGATCTATAATATCATTGGATACTTTTATCTTTTCCATTACTGTAAGCTCCTCCTTAACAGAGATTTGACTAGATTCCTTCTGGCACTATCAAGACTCAAAGCTCCGATAAGTAATAATCCTGTCGCCAAGTATTGATAAAAACTTGGAATATTCAGAATGTTAAGCGCGTTGCTTATTGAGGAAAGTAAAAAGGCTCCAATTAAAGTACCAATCAAGTTTCCGCGACCACCATCCATACTCGTTCCACCTAGTACAACCGCAGCAATGGCATTCATCTCAAGGCCAACGCCTAAAGATCCTGTTACATTCATTAATTGAGAACTAAGCATAACCCCTGAAAATGCAGTTGTTACACCTACTAATGCAAAAACCATGATCGTTATCCTGTCTACCTTCAACCCTGATGCAACTGCAGCATGCGGATTACCCCCAACTGCGGCAATATGCCGTCCAAAAGGCGTATGTTTAAAGGTTGCCCATAAAATAATTAATGCGATCACTGCTATGATAAATGGTAATGGAATACCGAGGATATTTTTCGAATTAATGGCCCCGAAACTTTGGTTGGAAATAAGGATTGACTTTCCATTTGTATATAATAAAGCTACTCCTCTTATCACAGACATCGTTCCTAACGTTGCAACAAAAGCAGGTACTCTTAATTTACTAACAAGAATTCCATTGACAATGCCTACTACGAGCCCAGCTAGTAAAGCAGCCCCAATACTCGTAAACATATCATGCCCTATAAGCATTGTTGCGACAACACTTGCACATAATGACTGCGTCGATCCTACTGATAAATCGAAAACCCCCATGGCAATAGCAAATGTCATACCATAAGAAACAACGGCTAAGATTGAGGTTTCTACAATAACATTCGATAAATTTGAGAAGCTGATAAATTGATGATTCATTAAGCCTACTACTACATAAAGGAGTATTAAAAATGCTATGACACCTACGTTTTGCAACTGATTGGCTAATTTTAGCCCACTATATCGCTCTCTAGAGTCCCCTTCTTCTTTAATAACTGCTTGTGATTCAGCCATTAGAAATCACCTCTTCACTAGAACGGCGTAATGAAGCTGCAACAATATTATCCTCATTAAGTTCGCTCTTTGGAATCTCTGTTACTAATTTACCATTATTAAGAACAATACAACGGTCCACGAGAAGTACTAACTCTTGAGCTTCAGAGGAGCTTACAATGATTGCAACACCTGTTTCAGCGAGTTCTTTTATTGCTTTATAAATCTCAATTTTGGCTCCAATGTCAACTCCCCTAGTTGGTTCGTTAAATAATAATACTTTACAATCAGCTGCAAGCGCCCTTCCAAGTAAGGCTTTTTGCTGATTTCCACCACTTAAGGTTGTGATTCCTTGTGATGGTCCAAAACAGCGAATATTAAAAAAGCCTTTCATGTCTTCATAGGCTTTATTCTCTTTCTTATGATTAATAATAAAGGAGTCTCTCACTTTTTTTGGAGGAGTTGATAGAACAATATTTTCCATTACATTAAAATGAGGAATAATGCCTTCTTCTTTTCTATCTTCAGATAACATATAAACCTTTTCTTTTAATGCGTGCGTAGGTTTCTTAATAGAAACTGATCTTCCATCTATAACAATCTCCCCAGTTGTAACATCTTCCAATCCATACAATGCTCTCGTTAGTTCCCTTCTTCCCGACCCAATTAATCCCGCAACGCCTAATATTTCACCACTTCTTACAGAAAAACTAATATTATTGACAAATTTGGGGACAGTTAAGTTCTTAACTTGGAACATAGGAGAAGCGTCATGTTCATCTAAAAAAGTTGATCGTAATGCAGATTCACTATCAAGTTTTCTCCCAATCATTAGTGTGACTAATTCTTCTTCACTTATCTCACCGGCTGATTTTAAGGCCACTCGCTGTCCATCACGAAATACAGTTATAGAGTCACATAACACAAAAATTTCATTTAATCTATGGGAAACATATAATATTCCAGTTCCATCATTACGTAATTCCTTAACAAGATTCATTAACCTTTCAACCTCTGCAGCATTTAAGGAAGCAGTTGGTTCATCCATAATGATAAGTCTTGCCTCTTCTGCTAATGCTTTTGCAATTTCAACCAGCTGCTGATCTGCGATGCTTAATAGTTCTACAGGTTGATTCACAGATACTTTCATTCCAATCCGATCAAGAATTTCAGAAGCCTTTTTCTTTGCTGTTTTCCAATCAATTTGGCCGAATATTCCCCTTGGTTCTCTGCCTAAAAATATATTTTCAACAATAGATAATTGAGGTACTAATTGAAACTCCTGTGAAATTACACTAATACCAGACTTTTGTGATTCTAAAGGATTACGAAATTTAGTAGGTGTTCCATCGACTCTGATTTCGCCGCTTGTTGGCTGATACAGCCCCGAAAGGATTTTAATAATCGTACTTTTCCCAGCACCATTCTCCCCTACTAGCCCATGCACTTGACCAGGATAAATAGCTATATTTACTCCTTTTAAAGCACGGACTCCAGGAAATTCTTTTACTATATCCGTGGCTTCCAGTATCGGAATATCATCACGTTTCATACGCTTCCCCCTTCTGCTGTTTTTTCATAACCAATACATATTTTAAAGTCATCTGCCTAACGGCAGGTGGACAGGGCAAAATTATTTAAGATATTCATTTATGTTATTAGAGTCCACTAATGTCGTTGGTACGTTATAAACCTTTTTAGCTGAATCTGTAAATTCAACTTTCTTTCCTTTCAGTAAATCTAAAGAAATTTCAACAGTCTTCTTTCCTAAATCTACAGGATGCTGCGCAATCGTTGCTGTCATTTCACCTTTTTTAATAAGTTCCAAAGCAGGTGCATCACCATTAAAGCCAATAACTTCTACTCTTTTTTTACCTTCCAATCTTCCCGCTTGTTTAAGTGCTTGCACAGCCCCTTCAGCCTCCGGATCATTTGCTGCAAAAATAACTGAGATATTTGGGTTCGCTGCCAGTAAGCTTTGAGTTACCTTGAATCCACCATCAACAGAGTCATCACCATTAAGCTGGCCAACTATTTTGAATCCACTGTATTTTTTAATCTTATCGACGAACCCATTAACACGATCCTCACCAACTGCTGATCCAGGGTGAAGTTCAATAACGCCAATTTCCTTCGTTCCTGATTTAGCGCCTAACTTTTTATTTACATATTCAGCCGCTGAAGCTCCCCCACCTTTATTATCAGATAGAACGTAGGCATCATACTTTCCTTCGGCACCTATATCACCAATAACAATAGGTATTTTTGCATTATGTGCCGCTGTAATAGTTGCAGGGAGTGCTGATGGCTGAACAGGTGAGACGATTAAAGCACTTATATTTTGATTAATGAGATTCATTGATCCTGATACTTGTGTTTCTTGACTTCCCTTTTGGTCAGATACAACAACCTTATATCCCTCTTTTTTCGCCGCTTGTTCAATTCCTTTTTCAAAATCCTGCCAGTAAGGTTGTTTCAAATCATATGTTGAATAGCCAATAATTTTATTTCTTTCCTTAAATGTGGAATCGTTTCCATGTTTAGTCGTACTAGTGGCTTGACTTCCACATGCAGCTAATCCTAATGACATTGCACCTACTGCAAAAATTATAGAAAGGGCTTTCATTTTTCCACGTATTTTGCTATTGTTAACTTTTTTACTCATCTTATTTCCCCCTTTTTTCTACCTTTTAATGATTTATAACTTAAAATAGTAAACTTACTGATTCAGAGTATTTCTCTGGTGTATGAAAGAATATAAATAAGTGAGTGAGTTTCTTCGTAAGTTGTTCGAGGCCGAAATAATATATTAAGATTATAACGTATTATGCTTCGTTACCAAATTTGCAGTTTTTCATGAAGGAATAACATAAAAGAAAGGACTTTATCTCATTGTAGACTGTCTTACTATTAATTTAGGAACAAATTCTAATTCTATGTGATTTCGTTTATCAGAAGACATCATATCCATTAACATCTGCCAGCTAGTATTCCCCATTAAATATGCTGGCTGGTCAATCGTTGATAACTTTGGAAAAGTATACTCTCCCATATCGATGTTGTCATATCCAATAATTGCAAGTTCCTCTGGTACAGAAATACCTAACGTTTGTGCTGCTTGGATGACGCCAATCGCCATAATATCATTCGCAGCAAAAATACCATCTGGTTTGTTATCAGACTTCAATAATTTAGTCGCTAAATCAAATCCACCTTTATAGCGAAAATCTCCTTGTAAAACTTCTCCAGTAACATCCATTCCTTCTGACTTGGCTTTTTCTATTGTACGAATAAAGCCTTTTTTTCTTCCAAAAGCAGATGGAGAAAGCCTCGGACCAGACAGATGAATTAATTTTTTACAGCCTATTTCGAATAAGTGCTGTGTGGCAACTTCTCCACCGACTTCATTATTCATCCAAACGGCTCCACCAACAGGATTATCGCGTCTATCAATAACAACAGAAGGTACATCTCCGATTAAATCAAGCAAACTATCAAATTTACTGCGGCTCCCGGCAATAACAATGCCATCCACACGCATTTGCTGGAGTTTTGCTAAATACATTTTTTCACGATCTAATTTCCAATCATAGTTGCAAAGAATTGTTGCAAATCCATTTTGAATAGCAGAGTCCTCAATACCTCTTGCAATTTCTGCATAAAACGGGTTAGCAACATCTGGAATAAGCAATCCTACCGTTTTTGTAGCTCCATTAACCAACCCCCTTGCAACTTCACTCGGTGAAAAATTCAATTTAAGCATAGCCTGATTAACATTTAACCGTGTCTTGTTACTAACATATCCACTGTTATTAATAACACGCGAAACAGTTGAAACAGATACACCTGCTTCTTTTGCTACATCTTTTATAGTTGCCAAAAAATATCACCTTACCTTGTGGAAACGTTTCCTTATTTCGAATAATATCACCGCGATTCTAACAAGTCAATATATTTTGATTTAAAATTATTTTCTAAAAAAGGCGCCTGACCCCTTTTATGCGATCAAAAGGGGTCAGGCACCTTTTTTATGAACGATATTTTATTTAAAAGTTATATTTTTCAACTCTCAATTGTAATTATAGTAAGAATAGATTACAAAGGAGTTGGGAAATATGACGAATTCAAAAGTGGCAGTAGTAACAGGATCTGGTCAAGGTATTGGGAAAGGTATTGCGGAAAGATTAGCTCAAGATGGTTTTGCAATTATTTTAAGTGACCGCAATGGAGAAGTACTTGAACAAACAACAAAAGAATTTAAAAATCAACATGATCAAGTTGCTTCTTTTATTGGCGATGTATCAAACCCTGCGGATCAAAAAGCACTAGTGAAAACAGCGGTTGACCAATTTGGCAGCGTAGATGTGTTTGTCAATAATGCTGGCATCGAGTTAGTATGCCCTTTTGAAGAAATTGCTCCTGAAAACTTAGAAAATATTTTTCGAATCAATGTATTCGGTGTCGTATACGGCATTCAAGCCGCAGCCGAACAAATGAAAACTCAAGAGACAGGTGGAAAAATTATTAACGCCTGCAGTATCGCTGGGCACCAAGCCTTTGACATGTTAAGTGCATACTCGGCTACGAAGTTTGCAGTCCGCGCCTTTACACAAGCAACTGCAAAAGAATATGCTAAATACAATATTACCGTAAACGCGTATTGTCCTGGTATTGTTGGGACAAGCATGTGGGATCGGATAGATGAGGAAATGGTGAAATATATGGGGCTCCAAAAAGGAGAAGCGTTTAAAAAATATGCAGAAGGAATTGCTTTAGGCAGAACAGAGGAACCTACCGATGTTGCAGATTTCGTATCCTACTTAGCCTCACCTGGCTCTAATTACATGACAGGACAATCTATTATGATTGATGGCGGAATTGTCTTTAACTAATAAAAGGTGCCTGACCCCTTTTGTGCTTTATCGCACAAAAGGGGTCAGGCACCTTTTAAAGCTGATTTATGCGTTCGCTAATTTTCATAAATGGCAAGTAGAAGAATGCCCCGCCTACAATGATGATGAGTTGCACGATGACTGCTCTCCAATCACCAGCTGTTGCTAAGTAAGCACTTAGTAACGGAGGCGTCGTCCATGGAATGTACACGACACATTTGCTCATAAAACCTATTACTGTGGCAAAATAGGCAATGATAATGCCAAATGCAGGCAATAAGACGAACGGAATCATCATAGGTATATTAAAGACGATTGGATAACCAAAGATGACAGGCTCATTAATATTAAAGATTCCTGGAGCGGTTGCTAGTTTTGCAATATCTTTCGAAGCTTTGTTCCTGCCAAATAGGAAAGTTGCAATAATTAATGAAATGGTGCTCCCTGTTCCGCCAATCATGCCGAACGTCGGTACGAAAGCGCTATTGATAATATGCGGAATCGCCTGGCCGTGCGCATACGCTAACATATTTTCATTCATATTTGCCAGTAATAATGGATCTAATAATGCTCCATTTACGACACTTTGATGTATCCCTACCGAAAAAAGAAAGTTCCCAATACTATAAATGACGACAGTACCTATTAAACTAGTATTAATCTTTCTTAATGGTTCTTGAATCATCGTGGAAACTAAGCTAATTAAATTTGTATGGAACCCTACTGATAAAATCAAGGAGATGATGCCAAAGAAGGATAACACTAATATAGCAGGAATCATTACACTAAATGATTTTCCTACTGCAGGAGGAATATTTTCTCCTAAGTTTATTTGGAGTTTCTTAATATTAGATATTTTCATGAACAATTCTGTAGACACTAGCCCAACAATGATACCAGCAAACATCCCTGTCGTTCCAATATTTGTGAACGTTAGAACAGCTGATACATCTACAGCTTGTTTCGCTCCATCTGGGATGACCG
This sequence comes from Heyndrickxia ginsengihumi, assembly GCF_011008565.1. Classification (GTDB taxonomy): domain Bacteria; phylum Bacillota; class Bacilli; order Bacillales; family Bacillaceae_C; genus Weizmannia; species Weizmannia ginsengihumi. The sequence goes on along the minus strand of NZ_JAAIWK010000011.1, from coordinate 52,392 downwards.
AAACAGTATTTGGCATAATAATAATGAGTGTTGCCAATGAAATCACTGCCGAGGCTAAAGGATCTTTATAGGATTTATTTCTAGATAAACAGTAAGCAATCATAGGAGCAATTAACAGCCCTGAAATATTTAATGTACCATTTGTAATGACAGTGCCCCAATATTGTACGTTTTTCAGCATTTCTCCTTTAAAAAACCAAGGAAATACAACATTGTTCACTAATACTGCTAAACCAGCCAAGATGAATAGCGGCATAATAACGGCAAAAGCGTCTCTTAGTGAACGTAGATGAATCTGGTTTCCTAATTTCGCAGCAAACATGGTAAATCTATCTAATAATGATAATTTTTCAGTGGATTCCGTCTGTATTTGATTGTTCATCTCCATTATCCCCCTGTGTTTTTCATAGATTCATTATCTAGCTTAGATTCTCACCATTATTTTTAATGACATTTTGCAACCACCAGAAACTTTTCTTCGGCACCCGCTTTAAATCTTTTAAATCATGGTTTTCCCGATTCACATAGACGACTCCGTACCGCTTACGCATATCTCCTTGAGAACTCAATATATCAATCAATCCCCATCCTAAATAGCCAATGACATCGACCCCATCTATGAAAATAGCATCCTTCATTGCTTGAAGATGATCCCGATGATAATTGATTCGATAATCATCCTGAATTTCATGTTCCCCATCCCAAGATTCAATGACGCCAATCCCGTTTTCAATTGGAAAAACCGGAAGCTTATATCTGTTGTATATCTTATTCAAAATATCTCTGAATCCTAGAGGATCGATTTGCCAATTCCATTCAGTTGTATCTAAATAAGGATTATCCTGTTTTCCCTTTTCTAAATAATCATTCACCGCTGTATTCTCCGGAACGAGATCACTATTGATTGTCGTACTTGCATAGTAGCTAAAAGATAGGAAGTCACTTTTCAACTTTGCGATTTCTTCAAGATCCCCTTCTTGAATCCCCATATCAACGCCTTCATTGCGAACATATTGCATTACTTCGCTTGAATACGTTCCGTTCGTAAACGCCTCTAAAAGATTATGGTTGAAAAACTCATCAATCTTCCTTGCATATAGAATGTCCTTCGGTTTACAAGTTGCCGGGTATACTTCTGAATAGGCGAGCATCCCGCCAATTAATGCATCTTGAATGTGATCATGAATATAATTGGCAATGTAAGTGTGGGCCATCATCACATGATGCTGGATTTTATAAAGCTCATCTAATGTTTTCTCACCATTCATGTAGCCACTAATTCTAAACGCAACAGGCATATGGTATAAATTTTGTTCATTGAATGTGATCCAATACTTCACTTTATGTCCGAAGCGATTCACCATTTCCTTGCCGTATTTTACAAAAGCATCCACTACTTCTCTGCTGAGAAATCCATTATATTTTTCTGCAAGATGAAGCGGCATATCAAAATGGTATAAGCAAATCATTGGCTCAATTCCACGTTCAATTAGTGCGTCAATAAATGTATCATAAAATACGATTCCCTCTTCATTAAAATCCCCATCGCCTAAAGGATTTACTCGGCTCCAAGATATTTGAAAGCGGAAACAATTCATCCCAAGCTGCTGCATGAAATCAAAATCTTCTTCGTATCTGTGATAGCTATCTATTGCAACTTTCCAATCTGATGCATGTGTTGATGACTTTCGAATATCGTAAACAGACATTCCTTTTCCACCTTCGTTCCATGCTCCCTCTGTTTGCATACTAGAAACTGAATTGCCCCATAAAAAGTCATCTCTTAATCTATTAGCCATCGTTCATCCTCCTATTTCAGATCGTTTTAATAAAAATCATTTTCACCATACAATAAAGTGCTTATAGCTTAGCCAATCATACTAAGCGCTTGTTCTAACACCTTTTCCCCATTCATCATGCCATAATATTGCATATTAATAGAATCTACTGGAATATTCTTGCTGGCCAATTTCTTTTGAAATTGATTTTTCAAAAATTTAACTTGCGGTCCTAAAAGCAGGACATCAACATTCTTTTGTTCTAAAACTGAATCTGCTTCAGATGCCGAAACAGCAAAAATATCTGTCTCCAATCCTTTTGCCTCTGCTGCTTTCTTCATTTTCATTACTAATAGGCTAGTGCTCATACCTGCCGCACAAACTAACATGATTGTTTTCATCTTTATTCCCCCTAAAGAAATGATTTCCTTTGTACGTTCATTATAATTTAAAGCGCTTTCAATTAAGAGTGGATAAATTTCCGTTTCATAACGGAAATGACTGCAATATAAAATTTTTCAAGAAGCGCCCTTTCGAAAAGAAAACAACTAGTTTCCATCTTTATTTTCCAGTTGTGCTGCCGAATGTTTTATACATGTCAATCATTTCCTTTACTAATTCAGAAATCGTTTCGGCACTCATTAGCTGGTCTTCCGCATGCATAAATATCATCGATAGTTCCAATCGGTCACCGGCAGCTTCTTTTTGAATGAGTGATGCATGAACTTTATGGCCTTCTACAAAAAATTGTTTAGATTCCTGCAATTTTTCTTCTGCCAATTTGAAATCGCCGTCTTTTGCCGCATACAGTGCCTCCATTACACAGCTCTTTGCCATACCAACATTGCTGATAATCTGAAAAGCGATCATCTCCGTTGTTTCCTCGTTCATTGTCTCCACATCCTTTTATCGTCCTTTGTAAAAACATTTACTTTTAATCATTCATTGATTACTGATCTTAATACGATTATTTTATATGAAAAAACGTGAGCGTTACATTTCTTCCATTTCCGTTGAATAGCGGAAAATGTTACCCTTTTTTATATTCCTCCCTGAGGAACAGTTTGATCAAGTCTTCAGCCGAAGCCGTTTGAATGATTTTTTGCACTGTCACTTGATTCTCGATAATCGATATTAAATGCTGATACATGGGGGCAAGGTCGCCTTTTGCATGTTTTGAAATATTTAATAGACAAACAAATTGAACCATCTGTCGTTCATGCCAAATGACTGGCCGCTTCAACGTGCAAACAGTCCAAAATGTTTTTTCTGTGACAGGCGTCATCGGATGTGGAATTGCGACTAAATTACCAAAGCAAGTTGGCGCGAGCATCTCCCGTTCTTGAACAAGATTGATGTAATCTTTTGGGACAAGTCCTTGTGTCAACAATTGATCACATAAAAAAGCAAGCACTGAATCCTTATCATGAAAATCCTGATGAATGAATACTCTCGAAATATCTAAATAAGCCGCAAGTGAACCGTCCGTGGATGCATACAGTTTCCGGTTGATATGCTGAATATCTTCTTCTTCCAGAAAGGTATGAACTACTTGAACAGGAATGCCTAAATCTTCGTGAATAGGGACGGTACTAATAATAAGATCAATAGACGATAAATTAAATTCCCTTAATTTGTAATAGTGAATGGTATCTACAATATCCAATTCATTCCCGAACATACGCTGAAGCCGATAATAAAGCAGTTTCGCACTTCCTACTCCGGACGCACATACAATCAGCACTCTTTTAGCCTCTTGTTTTCTGGCGCTTTTTCTTTCCAAGGCGACACCAATGTGAAGAGCAATATAGGCAATTTCATGTTCTCCTACTTCCTGCGCCAAATACTCTTCCATACATGTACTAGCAACAGCAGCACCTTCAAAAGCAACAGGATATTTCATTTTAATTTCCTTTAGGAAAGGATTGCGAATGTTCATATGGTATCTTAATCGGTTCATCGCCGGCCGAATATGCAAAGTAAGTGCTTGGATGAGTTCATGATCATCCCGAAAATCCCAATTCATCTCTAATCGCAGCTTTTCTAACATGTTTGAAACAATATGGCTAACTTCATCATACTCACCATATTCCGTCAGTTCATCTTGATGTAAAAGTTTCGTTCCTACCAAATGGACAATAATGTAGTCAATCTCAGCATCTGGAAAATGTAAACCCGTCAATGCTTCGACCTCTTTCACTATTTCATGGGCTACAAGCTTCTCAAAAGGATATGTTTTATAAAAATCATGTTCTAATGTTCCAATTAAAAAGCCCTCTTCAATTCGTTTACAGGCAATAGTCAAATGTGTTGCCAAATTTTCAAGGGCAATGTCGGATATTTCTATCTTATAATCATTGACTTTCATAATAATGATATCTTTAATCTTTTTATACAATTGCTCATCCAATAATGAAAATCCATCACGACTTGCACTGAAATCAATATTACGGAAAATATAATTGGATAAACATAGTCTTTTCATATATTCATCCCCTACTACCTTTGTTCCATAATGGGGGCGATTCATTAATGTTAACTGATACTTCTCCAAAACCTCTTTCACCATTTTTAAATCGTGCTGAACAGTAGACTTTGAGATAAACATTTCATCCTCAAATGTTTCTAGTTTAATAAACTCCTTCTCTAGCAAAAATCGTCTAATCATATAGACGACACGGCTTTGCTGATCAGAATAATCGAAACCACTTTCATTTCCATCGTTTCCAATGGTTTCACAAGCCGCTTGGAATTTATTTGGATCAACCATTTTAATCTGATATCCTTTTCCCCTAATGGAATGAATAGCAATACCAAATTGTTCACACTCTGATTGCAGTGCTTTTACCTCACTGCGAATCGTACGATCACTCACCCCAATTTCCTTCGCCAGCCAATCTGCCGTTACTGGCTCACTTGTCTTTATCAATAATTGCAAAATCTCCTTTTGACGGTTTGAAATCATGCAAATTCCTCTTTTCTTTGGTGCCTGACCCCTTTCGTGCGATAAAGCACGAAAGGGGTCAGGCACCTTTGGGGGCTAATTTATTCCATTATACATAAAAAGATGAAAAAGTAACTAACCACTCTTTCATGTTAAAATATCAAATATAAGTGTAGCGATTACAAAACGATGTATGAGCAAAGGAGAATGGTGATGAGTGAAAAAGATGTTGAAGTGTTAAAAAGAGAATTCGTTAGTTTGCAAGAAAAGAATACAAAGTTATTTGAACAAGATGTCCTACCAGCAATTGCTCAGAAAAAACAGGCATTTCTAGATGCATTTGAGGATTATTTTAGAGAACGAGGATTTATCGTAAAGAAAAGAAATGGTGCTGTAAGAGTTTCCTACGATTATACATTGCAATTTAAAGCTTTTTCAAACGAAAGCGACGAGTTATTCATCATGAAGGGAAAAGAACAAATTGCTTGTATTAGCCTTCATTTTAAAGGTGAGGAAAATTCTCAGATCAACAGCCAGCGAAACAATCCAACTGATTCGATCCATCTCCTTGAAAAGGAAATCGAGCGAGAAAAAATGTTATCGATGGATCTTGTTGAACCCGAGATTTATTATGCTCCAACCAATTCACAAATTTTCTTTGATAACCCATACGCCATACTTGAGAGTATTTTTCAAATATAATCCGATAAATCTCCTGTCACTTTAATCCATAAACACAAACGATGTGACGGGAGCTTACCATGGATAAATCCTTTTATCACTTCCGAAATCAGCTATGTTTCATCATATTTGGAGACAGCTTTAATGCTATATCAGGGTATGTCGTTTCGGTGTCTACCCTATAGGAACCCAATGTGAACAATTCTGATGGAGCTGTTACTAAGGAAAAAGGATAGCCATTTAGGCTATCCTCAAACTCTCAAATATCTAGTAAACTGTTACACTTTTAGCTTTACTACTGTTACCTGCTGCGTCTTTTACATAAACGGTAAGTGTTGATTTTTTCTTTTGTGCTTTTATTTTCACTTTGAAATGTCCTTTGCTATCCACTTTTCCAGATCCAAGCTTTTTGCTTTTATTGTAAACATAAACCGTTGCTGATTTTTCGGCACTTCCAGTAATAGTTGTTGATTTGCTTGTTACTTTATTTACTGATGGTGTTGCCGGCGGTGTTTTATCAAGGACTTTAACCGTTCTACTGCCACTCTTATTCCCTGAAGGATCGACTGCATATACAGTAATCACGGTTCCAGCTTTTTGCTTTGAAAGTTTAAGTGAATATTTTCCGCTTTTCGCTGTTGCTTCACCTAGTTTCTTACTTTTTGCATATGCATACACCCTCGCATTTGATTCTGCTGTTCCAGAAATGACAGTAGACCAATCTGAAACGGAACTTACCGTCGGCGTTGTCGGCGGTGTTCTATCAAGGACTTTAACGGTTTTATCAGCACTTCTGTTTCCTGCTGCATCCACTGTATATACAGTAATGACTGTTCCGGCTTTTTGCTTTGGAATTTTTATCGAATATTCTCCGTTAGTTGCTGTTGTTTCCCCTAGCTTCTTACCATTTGCATAAGCATATACTTTTATTTTGGACTCTGCTTTTCCAGTAATTGCAGTAGAATGATCTGATATCGTATTTACTGTCGGTGCTTTATCTAAAAAGGAAGCTTTTAGACGATAACTTGCACTTGTTAGTCCATCCCAATAATACGGTGTGATCACGATATAATATTTACCTTTTTTCAAGCGGTCATTAATGGCAATCGTTTCCCCCGCTGAACTAATACTCTCAGAATCTACATAATTCCCATTTGCATCCTCAATTTCTAATGAAAAACTGCCTGTTGTATGATCAAGGGTGATACTCGCATTTCCGTCTTGGTTCGTTGTAAATTGATACACATCGCGATCAATTTCAGAATAACTGCTAGAACTATAGTATTTTCTGGAAGTAATAGGAAAAGATGTCTCCAATGTATCATTAGACTCAAAGCTTGAAGAATCCCTATTAATTGATCCAGGGTATGTGGCCTTTACGCGATAAGTCGCACTTGTTAGTCCATCCCAATAATATGAATATGGCTTGATCTGTACATAGTACGTTCCTTTTCTCAAGTGCTCATAAAGCTTTGTCGTTTCTCCTGCTGAACTAATACTCTCAGAATCTACATTGTTTCCATATACATCATCAATCTCCAGCGAAAAACTACCTGTTGCATGATCAAGCGTAATATACGCTTCACCATCTTGAGTAGTTGTAAATTGGTATACATCTTTATCAATATTAGATTCACATGTTGACGAATAAAATTGACCTGATTTAATAGCAAAGCTTGTCTCAAAAGTGTCATTAGGTTCAAAACTCGTATTATCCCTTTTTATAGAACCGGGATATGTAGCTTTCAATTGATAACTCGCACTTGTAATTCCATCCCAATAAAACGATGTGATCTTTACATAATACGTTCCTTTTTTCAGGTGTTCATCAAGCTTAATCGTTTCTCCTGCTGAACTAATACTCTCAGAATCTACGTAGTTCCCATTTGCATCATCAATTTCCAGCGATAAGCCGCCTGTTGCATGATCAATTGTGATGTACGCTTCACCATCTTTAGTGGTTGTAAATTGATAAGTGTTCTCGGAACTACTTGAAGCCAACTTACCATTAACAGAAACTCCCGAAGAAATACTTGTATTTGCTGCATATGCAAAATGGCTGAAAAAAATAGTGAAAAAAAGGACAAAAAAAGCTGATCCTACTATTTGCTTCATAATTTATAAACTCCCCCTTTATATTCCATTTTTCTGTGAATGTTGAATATCTAATTGGAAGCATTAAAAAGCCTATATTTAACTATGACCTATAACGATTATTTTGCTTTAGATAGTTCGAACTCTCCCCCCTATTGATTTAACTCTCACTTCCAAATCCTACATTATGACCATTATGAAGTTTTATGACGTGAACACCCCGTCCACTCTTTAATTTTTATAGAGTCATCCCTTAATGGCCTAAAGTTTCAACAATATTCAACCATTCAAATATAGGAAAATTATACCATATATTTAACCAGATTTTATTACTCTTTTATTTAAAGTGCCTGACCCCTTTCGTGCTTTATCGCACGAAAGGGGTCAGGCACCTTTTTGGAATATTTGTTATAATAAGTTAATGCTAATGCTGGGGGTGAGCTGCATGCGCTTTGAAGAACGTATACATAAGTTTGAATACAAGTTAAATGATACAGATGACCAAATTATTGAATATATTATGAGAAACAAACAAGGTTTCGTTCATCAATCCATTCAGGCAATCGCGGCTAATCTGTTTACAGTCCCAAATACGATTACAAGGCTTTCTAAGAAGCTGGGATATGATGGGTTTTCCCACATGAAAAATAGTTTAAAAGAAGAGCTTGATGTAACAACTATTCAAGAAAAGGAAAGCTCCTTCCTTCATATTCAAAAAACATTTGAGCTGATTGACCAAGAAATGATTGAAGCAGCAGCTAAAATGATTCATGATGCGAAGCATGTCCTGTTCTTTGCAGTTGGCGACACAGCCAACTTCTGCGAAATGATCGTCCGGAACTTGCGCGTCGTTGGCAAAATTGCAGAATTTTATCATCATCGTCATGAAATGGTTCGTACGCTTAATGAGTACACGAAGCATGATGTGCTATTTTTAATCAGTCTGACCGGAGAAACTCAGCAAGTGCTTGAAATGGCAGAACTAGCAAAAACGCGGCAAATTCCGATCATTTCGCTGACTCATTTTAGCCGTAATTCTCTACAGCAGGCGGCTGAAATCAATCTATATTGCGATGCACCAAAAAAGATGAAAAACGGCTACAATATTACGGACAGAACGCCAGTGATGATTATTTTACAAACATTATCTCAATATTATTGGGAACATTATTAAATCTGTGTAAAAATACACGAAAAATACGAATCACTGATTCTATATGTGTAAAAATACGAAGAATACCTCTTCTTATTTTTTTATTTGTTAAAATCAAAAATGTAAACACTTACAAATATAAAAAAGGGGGTATTACAATGAAACTACAAGCACTCACCTCGCCAAGCTTAATCAGCACTGGGAATGTATTCCATTCAAAAGTAGAAGTCATTCAGCACTTGGTGAACAAACTGGCTGAGGCTGGAAAAATAGATTCTAAAGAAATATTTTTACAAGCGGTATTAGATAGAGAAACGCATTCCCCTACAGGATTCGAGGGCGGCCTTGCCATTCCCCACGGTAAATCATCAACTGTCAAGGAAGCAGCTTTTGCAGTTGCAGTACTCAAGTCACCGCTGACAGATTGGGAGAGCATCGATCCGAACAATCAAGTACAGCTCGTCATCCTATTAGCAATACCAGAAAGCGAAGCAGGTTCTACACATCTTGCATTATTATCAGAATTAGTAACAAGACTGTCGGATCCATCCTATAAAGAGAAACTATTACACTCAAAAACAAATACTGAGCTATATATGCGGCTAGATAATATGAATACAGCAGAAACAAAGAAAAACGTAAAGAAGCTTGATAAAACAATCATTGCGATTACAGCCTGTCCAGCGGGGATCGCTCACACTTATATGGCTGCTGAGGCACTTGTAAAAGCAGGAAATGAACTAGGTGTCGATGTTTTTGTCGAAAAGCAAGGAGCGAATGGCATTGAAGATCGCCATACAACTGCGCTCTTGAAAAAGGCAGATGCTGTTATTTTTGCCACCGATGTTGCCGTTAAAGATGAGGGGCGCTATGCTCACCTTCCAAAAATGAAAACATCTGTTGCCGCTCCTTTACGAAATGCGAAGGAAATCATTCAACAAGCACTCGAAAAAGCAGAAAGGGAGCCAAAAAAAGAATACGATCCAACTAAGAACACGTCATCTTCTTCCGATGATCTCGGGGGAAAAACCTTTAAAAATGAAATAAAAGATTCGATTTTAACTGGTGTTTCCTATATGATTCCGATCATTGTAGCCGGCGGTATGACATTAGCTGCAGCAGTCCTCATTTCTCAAGCTTTTGGTCTGCAAGATGTATACAATCATGAAGGTTCATGGCTTTGGCTTCTTCGCCAATTAGGCAGCGGGCTGCTTGGACAACTGATGGTGCCGATTTTAGCTGCTTATATGGCCTATTCAATCGCTGATAAACCAGCACTTGGTCCCGGATTTGCAGCCGGTGTCGCCGCAAATCTAATTGGGAGCGGATTTCTTGGCGGGATGCTCGGCGGTTTCTTAGCAGGATTTTTCTTGAAATTTATGAAGAAAAATATCCAGCCAAAAGGAACATTTGCAGGCTTTGTGAGCTTCTGGGTGTATCCCGTTGTCGGCACACTTGTCGTCGGTTCGATTATGCTATTTGTCATTGGCGAACCGCTTGCTTGGATCAATCAAGGATTAGTCAAATGGTTAGGCAGTATGTCTGGCACGAATGCGATTATTTTAGGCGCTATTATCGGGGCGATGGTTTCCTTCGATTTAGGGGGGCCAGTAAACAAAGCCGCCTACACTTTCTGTATTGGCGCAATGGCAAGCGGCAATATCGTTCCTTACGCAGCATTCTCCTCTGTTAAAATGGTTTCGGCCTTTTCAGTTACTGCTGCAACGATTATCGGAAAACAATATTTTAATAAGCAAGAGAAAGAAATCGGCAAACAAACATGGTTGCTTGGACTCGCAGGTATTACGGAAGGGGCCATTCCTTTTATGATTAATGATCCATTCCGTGTCATCCCTTCCTTAATTGCCGGTTCCGCTGTTACAGGCGCCATTGTCGCATACTTTCATATCGGTTTAAGTGTCCCAGGAGCTGGTATTTTTTCCTTAGCATTAGTAAAAGGACAGCCTATCCTCCTAGCCGCCAGTATTTGGCTTGGCGCTGCATTAATTGGTGCACTCATCTCTATGATTCTATTAATTATTACTAGAAAGAACAAACTAAAAAAAGAAGTTCGCAATAACCAATCAGTCGCACTTAATAAAAAAGTTGGAGGGGCATCATGAAAAAAGTTCATATTGTACCACATATGCATTGGGATAGAGAATGGTATTTTTCAACAGAAGAATCGCAAATTTTACTCGTCAATAATATGGAAGAAATCTTAAATATGCTAGAGACAAACCAAAACTACCCTTACTACGTACTGGACGGGCAAACAGCAATTCTTGAAGATTATTTTAAAGTAAAACCAGAAAACAAAGAACGGGTAAAAAAGCTAATCCAAGACGGCCGTCTCATTATCGGCCCTTGGTATACACAAACAGATGAAATGATCGTTGGCGGGGAATCGATTGTTCGCAATCTCCTCTACGGCTTAAAAGATAGTGAAGCATTCGGAACAGCGATGAAGATTGGCTACCTTCCCGACTCGTTCGGCCAATCTTCGCAAATGCCGCAAATTTTAAATGGCTTTGATATTCAATATTCGATTTTCTGGCGCGGCACATCTGAACGTCATGGTACGGATAAAACCGAATTTTACTGGGAAAGTGTTGATGGATCTAAAGTGCTTGTCCAACTGTTTCCGCTTGGCTACGCAATTGGCAAATATTTACCTGAGAACGAGGAACAACTTCAAGAACGAATGAACAAATACTTTCCTGTCTTGGATCGGGGAGCTACGACAGAAAATATTATTCTTCCAAATGGTCACGATCAAATGCCTATCCAAAAAAATATTTTTACCATTATCGAGAAGCTGCAGCGTTTATATCCCGATCGTGAATTTTTCTTAAGTAAATATGAAAATGTTTTTGCGGAATTAGAACAGCATCATGCACTGCCGACGATTCAAGGCGAATTTTTAGACGGCAAATATATGCGGGTTCATCGCAGTATTTATTCAACACGGATGGATATTAAAGCGGCAAACACCCGCATTGAAAATAAAATAACGAACATCCTTGAACCGCTCGCATCTATTGCCTATTCTTTAGGATTCGACTATCATCACGGCTTAATCGAGTCGATATGGAAAGAAATCATGAAGAATCACGCCCATGACAGCATCGGCTGCTGCTGTTCTGATAAAGTTCATCGTGAAATCGCAAATCGCTTTTTCCTTGCAGAAGAAAAGACTGATCGTCTCATTGAATTTTATAAACGAAAAATGACTGATGCGATTAAAACCGATCGTTCTGAAGATCTTCTGACCGCCTTTAATCTGCTTCCATATGACCGTGAAGAAGTCGTTACAACAACTGTGACCACAAAGCTTCATTCTTTTACATTAGAAGATGCAGACGGAACGATCATTCCATTTGAGGTCATCAGCAAAGAAGAATTAGATCCAGGATTAATCGATCGCCAAATCGTTCATTACGGAAACTATGATCCATTCTACAAATATACAATTCAACTAAAAGATTCAATTCCAGCGATGGGCTATAAAACTTATTTTATCGTTCCTACAGATACAGATATGACGCATTCCTTTGCCGAAAAAGAAAGCATCGAAACTGATTATTATCAAATTACCGTTAATCCGAACGGGACACTCAATATATGGGATAAACAGCTGGAAAAGCAATTTAACAATATCCTGCTATTGGAAAATGGCGGAGATGACGGAGATGAATACGACTTCTCTCCCCTGCCAAACGAAACGCTTATCTACAGTGATCAAGTCAAAGCAGATGTACACATCGTTCAACATATGTATGAAGCAGAAATTGACATTCAGTTCAAACTCAATATTCCGCGCAATTTAGACGAACGGAAAAGAAACAATCATAATAGTTTCATAGACGTTCATTGGAAACTAACAATTCCAAAGCACAAGCCAATGATCAACATCAAAGTTGAACTCGATAATCATGCAATGGACCATCGCCTACGCGCATTAATTCCAACAGGGATCGCGTCTAAATGTTCAATTGCGGACAATCAGTTCGGCTTCATTAAGCGCAACGTCTATGACCCTGCGATGGATTACTGGCAAGAGGAAAACTGGGGTGAACGGCCAGACTCCATCTATCCGATGCTTTCATTCGTAGGTTTATGTAATGACGAATATGGTGTGAGCGTCTTAACGAATAGCACGAGAGAATACGAAATAATCGGCAGTCATCATGACACGATTGCGATCACACTTTTCCGCAGTGTCGGTTTTTTAGGAAAAGAAGAAATGTTAAGAAGACCTGGCCGGCCATCAGGAATTAAACTGCCGACTCCCGATTCACAAATGTTAGGGACATTAACGATGGAATTCGCGATCACAACACATCAACAATCAACAACTGCTGCAAATGTCGGCAGAATTGCAAAGCAATATACAACAGCCATTGAAACATATAACAAAATCCCGTTCAATGCGATGAAATTAAATCCATCCAGTGTGCCGACACCGCTGACATATAGCCTGCTGCAAGAAAAGAGCAGCAATACAGTGATCAGCACATTGAAAAAAGCAGAAAAAGAAAACAAACTAGTTTTACGCATATACAATCCAACCGAAACAATCAGCAACAGCACATTCCAATTCAAACAGCCGATTGAACAAGTTGTAGAGGCAAACTTAAATGAAAAAAGCATTGCTCCATTGAACGTAGAACAGAACGAAATAAAGGTTGCTTTAAAGGCGAATCAGGTGAAAACAATTTTGTTTTAAATTAAGAAAAGGCTAATCATATGTGATTAGCCTTTTCTTAAAATATGCTTATAAAAGATGATATTATTCAAACATTTCAAATATACTTGTTCCCCAATCATGAGGTTATTTAGCCATCGCATAAAAAAAGAAATAATAAGAAGGATCTTATGCTGAAGTAATTTATCAGAGCCCTTCTCTTTTATTAGCTTTCTATATGGCTCTTTCGTAAAGTCTTCTCTAAATATGCTAGAAGTTCATCTTTGATTTCCTCATGTTGCAAAGCAAATTCAACTGTTGTTTGCACAAATCCTAATTTTTCACCAACATCATATCTTTTTCCCTCAAATTGATAAGCAAACACACGTTGAATTTGATTCAACTGTTGAATTGCATCTGTTAATTGTATTTCTCCGCCTGCACCTTTTTCTTGTTTGTCAAGAAACATAAAAATTTCTGGAGTTAGTAAATACCGTCCAATAATTGCAAGGTTAGATGGTGCTGTCCCAGGCGCTGGTTTTTCCACAAATGTATCTACTTGATATCTTCTTCCCGCTTGTGATGATGGTGCGATCACACCATAGCGATGTGTTTCATTTTCTGGTACTTCTTGTACACCAATAACAGAAGAACGTGTTTCTTCATATTGATCAATTAGTTGTTTTAAACATGGTGGGTCATTTTGGACAATATCATCCCCAAGTAGCACTGCAAATGGTTCATCACCGATAAAATTACGTGCACACCATACAGCATGACCAAGTCCAAGAGGCTCTTTTTGACGAATATAGTGGATATTTGCTAAATTCGACGCATACCGCACTCTTTCTAACAGTTCATGTTTTCCTTTTTCCTCAAGATTTTGTTCTAATTCCCAGGCATTATCGAAATGGTCTTCTATCGCTCTTTTTCCTTTACCAGTTACGATAATAATATCTTCAATTCCTGAAGCTACTGCTTCTTCAACAATGTATTGAATTGTCGGTTTATCAACAATTGGTAACATTTCTTTGGGCATTGCTTTTGTTGCTGGTAAAAATCTTGTTCCAAGCCCTGCCGCTGGAATAATCGCTTTTTTCACTTTTTTCATCGATAAATCCCCCTAGTAGTTTCTTATAATAGATACTAACTCTTCAAATACTACTTTAATATCTCTTTGCAATTTTCAACTTTAAAACATTATGTATCGCCTTCTATTAAAGTTTTAATATTGGCTATGAGATTATCAACACATCCATTCATATGGTGTAAAGGGCAATAATCGTATAAATGTGTTACGACAGAATATTTATTGATATATTCGTACCCCGTCATCAAGAAGATCTTAATCATTAAAAATCTTCTTTTCTACATATTGTTAAAATCTACGAAATAAAATTTCAACAAAATTCGACAAATTTCTATATTCCCATTTTTTCTAGTATTATCTTATCACTTTAAATAGAGAAATCCTAGAAATTTTATAACTTTTTATAGTAATGTTATAACCGCTTTTTCGATTTTATTTCTATCGCTATACTTCTATTCAGCTACGAAAAGAGTTAAATCTTCCAATGTTCAGACTAAAAACAAGAGCCCCATAAAGAGACTCTCTACTTAACAGTTTTCTATCATTATTTTTCCATATCTTCAACCATATTATGCACTTTTTGTCTTTCCGCATCGCTTACATTTAAGTAATAGATGCCATTTATATTGCCGCCTGTACCTTGTACTTCATATTGTTTAATATGGTCCTTGCTGTCTCGATAATTAGTTGCAATATTTTTCATATCATCAAAGGTTAAGTTTGTTTTTACGTTGTCTTGAATGGCATTGAGAATGTCCATATAGTGTGAAACTGATTTGACACTAGCTGCTTTGTTAATGACTGCCATAATGACATCACGTTCTCTTTGGTTTCTGCCAAAATCGCCTTGTGGATCAAGATGGCGCATGCGTACATATCCGAGTGCCTTTTTACCGGTGTCTAACGTAATGACACCTTTTTTGTAATGATATCCTTTTTTATAATAGCCTTCATCAATCCAGTCAAGCTTATTATTTACGGTAACTCCGCCAACAGCATCAACAAGATCTGCTAATCCTTCCATATTAATGCGGATATACTGTTTAATATTTAAATTTGCAAATTTGTTTACGGTGTTAAGCGCCATGACAGGACCGCCATATGCATAGGCCGCATTAATTTTATTGATTGTTCCTTTTCCGACAATTTCTGTTCTTGTATCACGTGGAATCGAAATCATCTGCATCGTTTTCTTCGCTGGATTTAACGTTAAAATAATTGTCGTGTCTGATCTTCCGACATCACCTTGTCGTTCATCTACGCCCAATAGAAGAATGGAAATCGGCTTTTGATTTTTAATTTGGTTTGATTCGCTCTTTGGTGCTGAAGCATCTGTATCATGGATTTTTTCGGCCGTATTTTTAACCGAATGGTATGAATACCAAGCGAGTCCAGCTCCGGCAACGACAACAATACCAATAATAACCCCTAAAGTAATGAATAGTTTTTTAAACATATGATTCTTCCTTTTTATGTAGTTTTTTGTCATTCATTTGCTATCATATCATAATTTGCGACTTTTCTGATAGATCGTTTCTTTATTGCAATACTTTATTTATACGAAATTTTTGTCGCTTTTTCAATATTTATTAGAACAATTGGCGTATTTCTCTTCCTATCAAAATATTATGCTATCATTTGAATATTCTAACACTACATATATTTTACTAGATAGGAGGTTTGGTAAATGCGGAGTTTTCTCACGCTGATTGCGATCGTCGCAACGATTGCCTTTCTTGTCATCGGGAATCGCCATTGGCAGGAAAAAATTGATGTTTCCCATTTTGCTTCTAGTCAAAAAGCGGAGGCGAGTACGGAGACGAAGAAAGAAAAAACCGCTGCATTAGCTGCTAAGCTCATGCCTTATACTGCCCATTGGCCGCAGCAGGCAAAAAATGATTTTCAACAGGCAATTAAAGATCAGAAGACGTACACTATTGCAATTGTCGGTTCCAAAGCGATGGGGACTGAAAAACAAGGATGGGCAAGCGATTTAAAAAAAGCTTTGCTTCAGGCATATGGGGATCAAGTCGCTGTCACACTATTTCCAAGTGATGTGACATCCAAACAATTTATCTCTAAGAAGCTTGATAAAAAGGTGGCAGATGCACATCCGAATTTAGTTTTATTTGAACCGTTTGTGTTAAATGATAACGGGTCTGTCGCTCCTAAAGATACACACAAAAATTTGCTGAAAGCCGTAAAAACATGGAAAGATGCCGTTGTGATCATCCAGCCGTCGTTCCCGATTTATCAAGCCAGCAATTATCCTGATCAAGTGAAGGAATTGAAAAAGTTTGCCCAAGAGCAGAAGCTTCCATACCTTGATCATTGGAAAGACTGGCCAGGCACGAACAGCAAAGACTTGAAGAAAGACATTGAATTTAAAAACGGCGAGCAAGTGGCGCCAAACGCAAAAGGAAATAAGATTTGGTTTGACTATTTACGCGATTATTTTATTGCTGGACATTCATAATGAAGGTTGCCTTAAGATCGGCAACCTTTTTTCAATTGGTGTTTTAGTTTTTGCAAAGCTCTGCTCCGCCAGCCTTTCACTGCATTAACGGATTTATGCTCACGGCTAGCGATTTCCCCTAATTTGAGCTGATGATAAAAGGTGGCAACCACCCATTTCTTCTCGTTTTCAGTGAGCGTCTCACAATAAGTGAGCAATGTTTCAAGTTCTAGAGGGGTTTTTAATGATGGATCGTTTTCATTTAACCAAAATTCTTCTTTCGGGTACACCATTGTCTCTTCTACCCTTTTATCCTTCGCTAATGCCTTTAATAGATTACCTTTAATCGTTACATAGGCATAACTCGTGAATGAGCCTTTTTGCGGTTGAAAATGCTCATACGCCTCCCAAAGGGCAATCAAACCGATTTGTTCAAATTCCTCGCGATTTTTGTAAATGCCGAGTTTGCGAATGAGATGAGAAATCATTGGCCGATATTGCTCCGCTACCTTTTCGAAACTTTCCATTTTAAGCTCCATTCTGGAAAGCGCGCTTTCGCTGTATTCCCGGGTTGTCTATACGATACAAACTAGTAATCGGGAAAGCGAATGGCCATATGTCATGATTCGCGGGTTAAAGTTTCATATTTTCATAGCAAAAGTTTTAAACTTTCTACAAAAAGTTTGAAGAAACCACATATTTTTTGCAGAGATTCCATTTTTTGATAGAATAATAGAAATTTTACAAATATATGTGGATTTTTTTATGAAAAATAGTATAATATGGCTATCAACTAATATTTGGCTAGTAGGAGTTTAGTCACAGTAAAAATGAAATGATTGTTGTAAACGTTGCAATTTTTGGCTTTGAATAGGAGGAGATAAAGTATGGAGTATCGTATTACTAGATGTTCATATGCCCTTGTGTCTTCCGATCGTCCAGAGTACGTGACGAAAATTTATGACAAGAATGGGATCTTTTACTCGAAAAAGACAAAACTATCTTTACTAGATGAGGCATGCATTCGCATGCGAGGGTGCGATTACAGAGGACAAGTCCGCGCCTTTAAAAAGCTATTCGGTTACAATAAAGCGCCAGTCATTTTAAGCCTGCCGCACATCTTTGCTATTCCAACGAAGTCACCTTCCGTGCACGATTGCCAATGGATCTTTCTGCAACACGTATCAAACCTCATTGAACAAAATGGTCGCCTTATCATCGTTTTCAAAAATAAACAGACACTAGAACTGAACTGTTCACCATATACATTCTTCAAACAGAGAAGCCGCGCCTATGAGTTGATCGTATATTTGGCATTCAAAATGGTGCCTGACCCCTTTAAGGCTTTAAAGTATAAATGAGTCATCATCGTTGTTATCGGATTCTACATATTGCTGATAAGTGAAGGATGAGCGGCCTTTCGTAAAATAGGACAGTGTTTTTTGTTTGTCGATATTTGGATCTTCTTTTCCACTATAGTATGCCAGATAGCTGCTCCAGCGATAATCTTCTGGTCTTTCAACAATATTTGCTTTCACTGGGTTTAAATGAATGTATTTACTGACCGTTAGAAAATAGTCATCATCAAGAATAAGCTTTGCCCCGTATCTTCCTTGAAAAACATGTCCGATTAAATCATATTTGCGGTTAAAATAAATGGCATATTCAGTATGGAGATCTCTAATGATAAAATGTGTGGGATGGTCAATCGTTTCGAGTTGAAGATGAAGGTGGTTTTGCATTAAACAGTAGGAATGGAGAATGAAGGGATAACGATTGCGGACATTGCGCAGAAGTTTTAAATACATGCGATAATCAATGACATCTCGAAAAATAGCATCTCTACGATTTCCTCGGGCAGTAATATGATAGATTGCTCCAGGAAACCATACGCGCCGTTTTCTTGGCATAATCTCACTCCTATTCATAATGTTATGAATAGTATAATATATTTAACGAAAAACATCAAGAGTGCCTGACCCCTTTTGTGTATTAAAGCACAAAAGGGGTCAGGCACCTTTTCATCCTCTTCCTGCTTGGAAGCCTGGATATTTCGTCATGCCTCCATCGGCAAAGAGTGTAAGCCCTGTTACGTAGCTCGCTTCGCTTGATGCGAGCCACACCGCACATGCAGCAATTTCTTCCGGTTTACCGATATACCCAAGCGGAATGAGGTCGATTACACCTTTTTTCTTTTCAGGGTCGGCAAATTTTTCGGCATTGATCGGGGTATCAATTGCCCCTGGTGCAATGTTGTTGACACGGATGCCTTTCGGTGCGTATTCAAGTGCAAGTGTCTGTGACATTAGCTTAACTCCGCCTTTACTCGCTGCGTAATGAACGAAATGCGGCCATGGAATGATTTCATGAACAGATGACATATTGATGATAGAACCTTTAATATTATGTTCAAGCATATAACGGATCGCTTCTCTTGATCCAAGGAATTGTCCTGTTAAATTGGTCTCAATGACCCGATGCCAATCATCTAAAGATAATTCATGTGACGGCACTTCATTTTCTACCCCTGCATTGTTGACCATGACATCAACAGATCCAAATGTTTCAGCTGCGTGGGCGACAAGCTTTTTAATATCATCTTCGGAACGAACGTCACCCTTCAGTGATGTCGCTTGTCCACCAGCTGCCTCAATAGCAGAAATGATATCTTTTGTCGATTCTCTTTCTGAATGATAGTTAATCACTACTTTTGCTTTTTCTTTCCCAAAGCGTTCGCATATTGCCCTACCAATTCCAGTTGCCCCGCCTGTAACAATGACAACTTTCCCTTCTAAATCACTATACATAACGATTTCACCTCTACTATTTTGCATAATATGTAGCCATGCAATGTGTTTCAATAAGCTTATATTAATATTTACCTGAACTGCTATTTTTAAACTATGTTTTTATACAGAAAAAAGTGCAATGTTTATGGGGATTTCCGAAGGGTATACAGATGATAACTCTAACATTAGGAGGAATGCTCATGAGAAATGGCGTAAAAGATCAAATCGATGGTATTAATAAACAGGCTGAAGGTGAAGGAAAAGACAAACTTGGAGCATTAACAGATGATCACGGAAAACAAGCTGAAGGAAAAACTGAGAAAGTTGTAGGAAAAGTCCAAGAAACACTTGGGAAATTAAAAGAAAAGCTTACGAAAGATCGATAATCCTGTACAAAAAAGAGTTCAGTACGAGCAAAAGTGCGTTACTGAACTCTTTTTTCACAAACTAATACAGCAGTCTCCATATCGCGACAGCGCCAGCGCCGGAAATCTTTCACTATTTCCAAGGAAATATTAGCGAATCTGTCGAAAAAGGTGCCTGACCCCTTTAGCAAGCTAAAGGGGTCAGGCACCTTTTTAGTTTTCGTTCAGGAATGATTTAATTGCTTCTGTGTTTTTCTCTGTATCGACATCAAGGACGGCACCTTTTCCAGGGTAAGTTGCATTTGAATAGGAGCCCGCCACTGGAACGGTTAACGTTTTGACATCTGGTGTACCGCCCATTAGCACATCTTTCACTAATCCTAAAATATCCATTTTACTCATATTTGTTGCGATATATGGTTGTATCGTTCCTAATAATTTTGGAGCTTTCGCAAATCCGTTTACACTGATTGCTTCTTTCTCTAATGCTTTTAAGACGGTTTGTTGACGTCTTACGCGGCCAAAGTCGCCTTCTGCATCTTTTCTGAATCGTGCGTATGCAAGCAATTGTTTTCCGTGCATCGTTTGTAATCCAGGATGAAGCGTCATGCCGATGTTTTTAGACATTTCGTGTTCAACATTGATTTTAATTCCTTCTGGTGCAAGTGTATCGACAACTTTTACGAAGCTTTTAAAATCGACAAGCGCATAATATTGGATGTCGATGTCGAAATTATGCTTGATCGTTTGGCGAAGCAATTCTGGTCCGCCTAAAAAGTAGGCTGTATTCAATTTATAGTTATCGTAACCAGGAATTTCTACATACATGTCACGCATGAGAGAAACGAGCTTTACTTTATGTGTTTTCGGATCGATTTGCGCAATCATCATCGTATCCGTCCTTGATTGTTTTTCACCGCGTGTATCAATCCCAAGGAGTAAAATATTAATTCGTCCGTTAGCATCTTTCGTTCCATTGAATTTAATATTGTCCGTATTCAATGCTTCAGATGTTTTCGCTGAATGAAGTCCTTGATAATATTGGGCACCAGCATATCCTGCGCCGCCTAATATAATAATTAAAAAAAGTAATAGAAAAATCCGTTTATATCGGAGTTTTCTACGCTTCTTCTTCTTTTTTGTTATACGTGAATCACTCATATAATCCCTCTTGTTAATTTTATAGTTTTATCATTTTTCTACACTATTATTCACTAAAACTATGCTTTTGTCACTAATATTTTTGTGGAAATTTGGACATATTGTAGAAAAATGATGATGATATGGATCAATTTAACTACAATCGACGTTTTCTGTTAAAAACATATGAGGTTTTTGTCGATTTATTCAATAATGCTTCATAAAGAGGATATCATATTCAAACTTAATTCTTTATTACATTCTCATTAAAATTTTCGTGAGTGATTCACCAAAAAAGTTTTATTCAGTCACAACATGTTTTACTGGCTTTCCGTATAGTCCATTGATAAGATTTTCTGCAGCCAGTTTTGCCATTTTTAGCCGCGTTTGAATACTTGCACTTCCAATATGCGGCACCGCCACGACGTTCGGTAATGTTAATAATGGGTGATCAAGCGGTACCGGCTCTTGTTCAAAAACGTCTAGGCCCGCTCCCCATATTTTCCCCTCTAATAACGCCTGATATAGTGCTTCTTCATTGACGATACCACCGCGAGATGTGTTAATGAGAACGGCGCTGTTTTTCATTAGGGCAAATTGCTCGTAGCTAATGAGATTTCTCGTTTCTTCCGTATACGGCGTAAGTACGCAAATAAAATCAGAAGTCTTTAATAACTGCTCCAGTTCAGCATATTGAATGCCAATCGTTTCTTCCGCTTCCCGTTTGCGGCTGCGATTATGATAGAGGACATTCATATTGAATCCTTTCGCTCGTCTCGCCACCGCTTCTCCGATACGGCCGAGACCGATGATACCGAGTGTTGCCCCGAAAACATCTTGGCCTGTTAACAGCATCGGCGACCATGTTTTCCATTCCCCGGCTTGCAAAAAATGCTCTGCTTCGACAATTCTTCTCGAAACTGCCGTAAGCAGAGCAAATGTAAGATCTGCTGTCGTTTCTGTTAAAACTCCTGGCGTATTCGTGACGATAATCCCCTTTGATGCGGCATATTGAACATCGATATTGTTATAGCCAACCGCCATATTGCTGATCACTTTTAACTTCGGCGCTTGTTCAATTAAGTCGGCGTCTATTTCCTCCGTTAACAAGCAGAAGAGACCATCCACTTCAGCGATTTCTTTCGCCAACACTTCACGCGAAACGGGAATGTCCTCCTCTTCCCACATATTTACATGGCACTGTTCTTGCAACAAGTTCAGTACACCATCTGGAATTTTGCGTGTAATATAAATGCTCGGTTTCAATCATAGTCCTCCTCATCATATATGATTTGCAATGAATAGCTGTCATGATGCCGCCTAATTTTGATAACGTTATCATTTTTTTGCAAAAATTTTTATCGACTTCAACATACTCGCTATGTAACCATATCTAAAGCTTTTTATCTATTATACTAGATTTCTCTATTAAACATTCGAAAGATTAAAGCAAAAAAGGAAAAAATTTCATAGAATTTACAATATATTTATCATTTTTTAAGTAAATTTTTATAATTCCCTTTTATACTAGCACTTGTAAGATAAATGGTGATGAGCTGTTGCTCTAGCGATTTGTTTTAAAGTTTAAACTGTTTAGTACTACCCCCTTTTTTGGCCGCTACTTCATTGCAGCGGTCCTTTTTTATTGGATGTAAAAGATGTCCTTTTAGCAAAGAGTAGTGATTTCCGCTGCAGGGGTTCGCTTTCCGTGGGCGGATGCTGAGCGCTTCACGGATGGCATTAAAAGTTCTTTTCAAGAAAAAAATATGAATGGTTGAAAAAGCAACAACCAAAAATACACTATTTTTCACCTATGAAGTGGGGGATATGTTTTTGAGGTCACTTCAATCACGCTTTTCCCGCCGGAGTCTCACCCTTTCCGCTCCAATCGGCTTTATAAACAGTTTGATAAAAGTAACAAATGTATGATAACAATTTTATAGAACTCCCTTTATGCGAATGACTTTTCCAGCTAACTCTTCTTCAATCATGTGCATGCCGTTTTTGCGATAAAAGGCTTTGGCACGTTTATTTGTTGAGACAGGGAGATGATATTCGCTTACTCTATTTTTTGAAAGAATTGCAAGCCGTATTGATGAAGTTCTTTTCCTAATCCTCGACCACGTTTTTCAGAGATTAAATAATATAAATGTACATAGCCGATTGTTTTTCCCTTTATAGTTCCGGATTGATAGCTCAGTCGGTTTCATTCTCCATCAGCAAAACAAAGCCTGTTTCGATTTTGTCTTCACCTACTCGAGATGTTCCTCATCGCTTCCTGCGTCAGAACCAAAGCTAACCATAAAAGAATCCCTCCGAAATGGAACGATCAACTCCCTATGTTTCTCTACATCAATTGCTTCGAAATGCAATCAATTCCCCCCTTTCCTTTCTATAAAAAAATGGGTCTGATGCTCTTTTGAGAATCGGACCCATCTTGACTACTGTTTACGTTTTTTAAAGAAGGATGTGTAAAGTAAATAAAATACGATCAGCGCAAATGCGATCATGGCAGCTGGCTTAATGAAAGGACCAGCGACTTCATCAATTTGTGACCAGTTTGATGATAGGCGTTCTCCTAAATAGATAAAAAAGCATGACCATACGACACTTGCCAATGTTGTGTAAAAAATAAATTTTGCATAAGACATTTTTGCGATACCCGCTGGAATGGAAATCGCTTGACGGACAACCGGAATGAATCTACCAGTGAAGATGACTCCAGCTCCATATCTATTAAACCAGTTTTCAGCAGTATCGATATGTTTTTCATGAATAAACATATATTTACCGTATTTGAGTAGGAACGGTCTGCCGCCATAGGCACCGATCCAGTAAATAATAAGCTGTGCAACAAGACAGCCGATCGTACCAGCAACTACTGCTCCGGCAAAATTAATTTCCCCTTTTGACACTAAATAGCCTGCATAGGCAAGTACAATTTCACTTGGAATAATTTCAATCATTAACCCGATGGCAATGCCGAAGTAGCCTAAACTCGCTAAAGTAATTAATAGATGTTGTACAAAATCTGAAAACATGATTTCCTCCGAATTTTTTTACTAGAAAACACTCTCTTATCATACCGATTTTTTATAAAAAGCGAAAGATTTCTAGTAATAATATATTAAGTCCGAGCCAAACGCCGCCGAATACATAGCCGCCTGCGATATTGCTTGGCAGTTCTAGTCCAAAGAAAATATGGCTTACAGCAATCGCCAATAAAATAACAAGGAAGAGAATATCCATAAATGTATGGATCCAAATGACCTCGGCATGCCTTACGACAAGGTATACAAAATATCCGTATACGATCAGCACCATAATCGCTTGGCTGTTCGGAAATTCATAGGCAAAATGGGATAAGCTTGTTACACCGCTTAGTGCGACGCGGTGGAAATATCCGTGTAGAATATTTTGATACAATTCTCCCCCAATGGTTGCCATACATAGGATCAATATTTCGTGTGTGCGATCCTTCCCTTTCCATAAAATCCATATGACTGTTAAAGCAATGACGGACAAAAGCACTTTATGGCTTCCGAGTAAAAGAAGCATATGCATAAGGCTTGACCAATGTTTTTCAAATAGTAGAGAAACGATTAAAGAGGTAACTTCATTAAAATCACTAAATTCACCTGCAAACAGATTTTGAACCATTGTGATCATGAGTACGATCAATAGTAACGTCGCCGTAGCGGTTGCAAATATAAATACTTCTGCACGGACTCTGCTTTTAAAGATCATCCCTGTCCAATGAATCAGCCCCATTCCAAGCCAGACAAGGGGCTTGCGATATTTGCGGTAAATGTAATATAAGATGATGCCAGCAGCAATGATGATACCTGCGATCACTAAATATTTTTTGACAGCATCATGGAATTTCTCCCATTGTGGTCCGAGCAGCTTACCGATCGAAATAAATACTGAAACCCATATGAATCCACCTGTGTAGGCGAAAAGAGCAAATGTTTTATACGGAAGCTTCGTGATCCCGGCAAAATATCCCGTTATATGACGGACCCCTGGTATAAAATATGCGACCAATAACAATTTATTACCATACTTTTTAAACCAGTTTGATGTTCGCTCCAATTGTTTCGGGCCGAGATGAATCAAATGCCCGTATTTATGTAAAAATGGCCCTCCTAGTCGTTTTCCAATGAAATAAGAGATGGTCATTCCTATACTTGTCCCAATACCAGCAATGAGTATGCTCATTATCCAATTTAGCTGACCTTGGTGTACCATATAGCCGGTGTAGCTCATGAGTACTTCACCAGGAACTGGCAAAGCAATCATTTCTAATAAAAGGGCTAACATTAGCACAATATAACCATATTGGTCGGCATATGATGTAATCGAAATCATCTATTACCCTCTCCAAAAACTTTCTCTATTTTAAAGGACATTCCCTTTAATGCGAAAGTTCACCTATACTCAGTTTTAGCATAAATACTAAATTTGTCAAAAGATTATAGAAACAGGAGGCGGGATGAAAAGTCGTCAACAAAACAGTCAGTCGAGGTCGAATAGATACATCAAAAAAATCAGATACTACATCACCAGCATGGAATGCAGCATCTGATTCTTTAGCCCATTAAAGGGGTCAGGCACCATTATAGTAGTTGACGCTGTATGAGGAGCCTTCGCTCACCATTTTATTATCAGGAGTATCGTAAGGATCCGGATGACCGATTTTGGTTTCAATTGTGTTTGGATGCTTCAATTGATGAACCAATGATTCTGCACGCTTGTACAAATTATTGGCTGTCACTTTTATTTGTTCGCGATTTCCTTTCACCGCCAAATAAGTGACTCCTGCGATTCCGGCTGTTAATAGTAGAAATTTTTTCATCCTCTAACCTCCTTAGTTTCTTACTTCTTGTTTACCCATTTCATAAATCATTTATGCCTAAATTCTTTTTTATCTTACCACCAGAACATTAAAACATACTTAAAATCGGCCGATGATTTTCTCATATTGCGCTTTTTCCTTTAGCGATTTAAGCTGCGGAAAGTTAGTTACTTTTAGTAAGTGTCAAAATAGTGTATAATATAAATATGATCCAGTCTATACATCCACAACACATATATTTCCTCATGTTTAGATGTCTAGTTGTCGCATAACATCATTCATTGATTTTCAATAGAAAGGTGCGTTAAATTCATGGCTAATGATCATAGTCTATGTCCACGCTTTGAAAAGGCGTTTCAATTATTAGGTAAACGATGGATCGGTGTCATTATTCGGGTGTTATCCGAAGGACCGATGCGTTTTAATGAAATGTTGGAGCACATTCCGCATATCAGTCAAAAAGTCCTTTCTGAACGCTTGAAAGAATTAGAAGAGCAAGACATTATCGTTCGTGAAGTGTATCCTGAAAGCCCGATTCGAATTGAGTACCGTTTATCAGAAAAAGGGCAGGCGATTACACCTGTCCTTGATGAAGTCCAAAAATGGGCCGATAAATGGGTAACCCTCGAATAAAGGTGCCTGACCCCTTTAGTATACTAAAGGGGTCGTTTTTTATAATAACGAGATTAGGAGCGGGATTGTGAGAATGACGAGCAGCAGCAGCCAAGCAAACGGTTGGGCAAAATTCATTGTCCATCCGCTTCCAAATCGTTTTTCCACCCATATGGACGGATCATTGTGATTGAAATAAAAGATCCCCAATTTCCAATAATGATCGTCGTCATAGCCGATGATGCCATTTTCTTCATTAGAAGTTGTTTTAATGTTGCTTCCCCCTTGACCAGTGATCATCGATAGCCCAATTGATCCAATCAAGATGAGGACGATGATTGCGATACCTCCGATCATTACCGCTTTTACACTGACAGCTGCGACTAATGATAATTGAATAAAAAAGAACAGAACGATGATTCCAAGTGATGATAACATTAAAAACAGCGACCATCTGCGGCGGAAACGAACATTTTGCTGGATGGATTTTTCCGGATTTCCTGCATTTAGTTGTTGTTTACTGTTCGCAATCATGTTGTTCATCCAAACAAACAGGACTGTTAAAAATAATTGAACTGCTGGCAATTCAAATACGGCGCTATATGATTTTTCTGTCCAATTCGTCACATTTCCGAACAAATCATAATGTGTCGGATAGCGATTTGGGATCCGATCGTAAAAAACATATGTTAAGACGGTTGTCACTGCAGTCACAAGCACATGAATGATAAACCAAGCATTCGAATATATGAGCTTTTGTTTGCGAAACTCGGTATCAACTGCGATTACTTGTTTTTTTGTGAACTCCCAATTACGCTTGCCTTTCAATGCTTTCATTCGATAATGGAATACGAGATAAATAAGAAAGTGTCCAATAAGATAAGCAATTAGACAACATGTAAATATGATTGTCTGCAATAAAATCTCCTTCATTGCCCACATGACAACCATGATGATAAGGCTAAAAACAACTGTTACGACAGCATATAGTTTTCTCATCTTTTGTAGTTCTTGGTCGTTATAAATATGTTCAGGGATCGTGACACCGAAGCTTTCAGTTTTCCTTGTGACGTATGGCATCATTGCCATCATTACAGCAATTGGGATAAAAATGACGAACATCATTGATACTTCCATTGCGCTCTCCACCTTTTTAAGTTTGAATGTCTTTCCAAATCTTTTGACATATTGTTAAAAATTCATGTTCCTCCATGCCGCGACAAATAGATTCACTAATGAGCGGCCTTAATTGTTCCTTTAACTTTCCTTTATATATATCATCTGCGACAGGCATGTGATCCGGATGAATAACAACCCCTTTTTGGCGATGAATAAGGATAAACTCTTCTTGTTTTAACATTTGATAAGCTTTATTGACGGTATGCATGTTCACCCCTAAATCCGAGGCCATCGTTCGCACGGACGGCAGAGAATCTCCCGGCGCGAGCTGCTTTGATGCAATTCCTTCAATAATTTTGTTGCGTAATTGCTGATAAATGGGCATATCTGACTCTAAATCAATTTCAATCATCATAATGTCATCACCTCGATTCTTATCGATTCTTATCTATATTCTAACTGTTATATATAATATATAACAGTTAGAATAAAAAAACAATAGGTGCCTGACCCCTTTAGGGGACTAAAGGGGTCGACACCTACTCTAATGATTAATTTTATTTGAATGATGGTGGTTTGTGACTTCAAGAACATCAAGGAAGAAGACGATCACAGGTATGCCAAGAATCAGTCCCCAAACACCAAAGAAATGTTCTGAAAAGATTAAAATAAGAAATGTATAAAAAACCGGTAAATTCGTTTTCGATGACATCAGCTTCGGATTCAATACGTACGTTTCAATCGAGTGAATAATCGCAACTAAAATTAATACGTAGACGATTTCGATTGCTCCGCCAATACTATAAGCAATTAAACAAAGAGGGATAAGTGAAATGATCACTCCTGCAACAGGAATGAGCCCTAAGCAGAAAATCATCAAAACTAAACCTAGCAATTGCGGGAATCCTAAGATCGATAAGCCAATCGCTGACAAAATGGCGTTTACGAACGCAATAATAAACTGCGCTTCAATAACCTTTCCAAATGTACCGACAAACTTTTGACCAAAATACTCTAATTCTTCATAAAAGGATGCCAATTTACTATGCTTAAATTGTTTCGTAAAACGAATAATCCGTTCTTTTTCAAGCAAGAAGAATAAGCTTAACAGAAACGACATAAATACTTGCAAGCTTACTTGGCTAATCGTACTGAAGTAAGAAACCAAGACGGTAAATCCTTTTTGAACATAATCCGTAATCTTCTTATCTTGAATGTATTCAACTATATAATTCAAGACGACATTATGCTGCGGTCTCGTATAAAAACTGACAATTTGCTTAACAAGTTCCGTTATTTCATCTATTAGTACAGGTAAATATCGTGTAATCCCAAAGGTTAACAACCCTACAATTAATATGTACAAGATAATAACCGTCAGCTTTCGATTTAACGGAATCCGCTTCGTCACAATTTTTTCGAGCCGATTCATTAAATAAGAAAAAATAAACGTAAGTAAAATTAAATCAATGATGCTCTTTAATAAATAAAGAATGAACGCCATCAGAATAAAGATAATGACTCTCTTCGTCTCTCTTTTCTGAAAAAAGGAAAACAACTGATCTCCCATTTAATATTGCCTCCCCCTTTAGCCAAGTTGCCAAATATTTACTGGTATCCTAAAGGTATGATTCTTTCTATCTTCATAATACCTTATATTAGCATAAATCAACCCCTATACTATAAAAAATTTTTTCTGAAAGATCATTTTACAAAAAAACGGACTGACCATCAGTTTGGTCAGCCCGCATAAGCACTTGAACATTGTATTTTTTTAAGCCACTGTTTTGTCACTGTAAAAAGCTGTGTTTGATGTTCATCACATGTAAAGGTGTGATTTGCATCGTTGATGAATATTTGATCACACTCTCCTCTTACTCGCGAATGAAAAGCATCAGCATAGTCACAACAATATGCAGCAGGAATTTCATCATCATCAGTTCCATGCGCTAACAGCACATCGCCTGTAAAGCGCGCAGCTTCTTTTAGCGGATGGAATTTGTTCATAGAATCAAAAAAGCTTTCCTGCAACGTATATCCTAAGTAATCGACTGCTCCGAATTTACGAAGATCATGACTGCTTTTTCTACCAATAATATCGAAAAGATCTTGTTTCGGATTGCCGACTGCCGACCACATAATCAAGCGCTGGATGTCAGGATGCTTGATCGCTGTTAATAGGGCAACTGCACCGCCTAAACTATGACCGAGCAAAATAATCTGTTTAGAATCAATTCCTACTAATTGGCGGCCAAACGTAATGGCATGTTCTGTTTGACTAATGAAATCTTCGAATCTCGTCTTGCCATAATCGCCGTCACTTTCACCGCAGCCGGCATAATCAAAACGCAAAACAGCATATCCTTGTTCCGTAAAATGTCTTGCCGCCTTGACGAACAAACGGTGGACACCAACTCGGCTGCCGACGAAGCCGTGACAGATGATAACGAGCGGCACTTCTTTTACGATAACTCTCTTAGGATAATGAACAGTTGCCGCTATACGATTGCCTTTCCAATTGAAATGAACTTGTTTTTCCATATGAGACACCCCTATAAATTATGATTTTTTCTGACGGGGTTTTTTCTATGCAAAAACCCCTTCTTAATGTAAGAAGAGGTGGCTGAATAAATCTCTTCTTATCTTTCAAGCGAACATGCTTGTTGGATTTGGCACAGTGTTCTTAGAACCCGCTGCCGAGACTTCATTGGGCCAATTCCCTCCATCTCTCTAGATAAGTATTACTTTTGTATCCTTATAATTCATAGTTGTTTAGTAAGAATTAACGTTTCTTATAATTTACTCGATTTATATCCAACTGTCAAGCTATGTTATGATAATGTTAAGAAAATTTTTTAAAAGGAGAATAGCATGTACATTCGTCCATTACATATACATGAAGAGGTCCCTCTGGAATTACTGTTATTAGCCGATCCTTCAAAAAGCATCGTTGAAGATTATATAAAAAGAGGTGATATCTTTGTTGCTGAAATAGATAGACGTATCATCGGTGAATATGTATTGCTGTCAACAAGGCCGCAAACAGTAGAAATTGTGAATGTCGCAGTAAAGGAGAGCGAACAAGGAAAAGGGATTGGTAAACAGTTAGTTATGCATGCCATTCAACAAGCAAGATTAAAAGGATATAAAATGATTGAAGTTGGGACAGGGAATTCAAGTATCGGTCAGCTTGCACTCTATCAAAAATGCGGTTTTCGGATAAATGCCATTGATAAAGACTTTTTCACGATCCACTACGAAAATGACATTTATGAAAATGGGATACAATGCCGTGATATGATCCGCCTATCACAATATTTATGTTAGTCATAAAAAAAGTCAGATGCTGTCTATGAGCTCTGACTATGTATCTCTATATTATTTGCTTTCCTTTTTTGCCTGTTTGTCACGATCGTCATCGATTACATCGCGTACGCCTCTTTTAAATTCTCTTAATGTTTGCCCTGCAGCCTTTCCAAGTTGCGGTAATTTTGAAGGGCCAAAAATTAATAAGGCAACGACGAGGATAACTAGAATTTCACCAAACCCTAAATTTGGAAACATCAGATCATTCACTCCTCCACCATTTCTTGATTTTATATTAGTCCTAATTGTACTTATATTCAAGGAAATCTGTTTGTAAATATTTTGTAAGCATTATTTTTTGTCCAATTTTCACAATATGATGGTAGAATAAAAAAGTCTGGAGGTGACACATTTGCATTTATGGAATATGTTTGTCGCTGCAATTCTCGGTCTCGTTGAAGGTTTAACAGAATTTGCTCCTGTTTCTTCTACAGGACATATGATTATTGTAGACGACTTGCTATTGAAATCTAACAAACTCTATGGTGAAGAAGCTGCCAATGTGTTTAAAGTAGTAATTCAATTAGGTTCGATTTTGGCTGCTTGTGTTGTGTTCAAGGATCGTTTTTTAAATTTACTAGGATTAAAGAAAGATATTACGAGCGATCAGGTTCATGGCAATAGATTGAAGCTTACGCAAGTTATTATCGGTCTTTTACCGGCCGCTATTCTCGGCTTCCTATTCGAGGATTACATAGATAAGAAGCTATTTTCGGTAAATACCGTATTGGTTGCTTTAATCGTCGGAGCCATTTTAATGATCGTCTCTGACCTTGTTCGTCCGCGCAAGCCAAAAGTTGAAACGGTCGACCAAATGACGTACACACAAGCGTTTATCATTGGTCTCTTTCAATGTCTTGCATTATGGCCTGGATTTTCACGCTCAGGTTCTACCATTTCAGGAGGGGTTCTCCTCGGTCTAAGCCACCGTGCTGCATCGGATTTTACATTCATCATGGCTGTACCTGTCATGTTCGGTGCCAGCATACTTTCTTTGGCTAAACACTGGGATGCGGTAACAGCGGAGACCATTCCATTCTTTATCGTAGGGTTTATCAGTGCCTTTATCTTTGCATTGATTGCCATCCGATTCTTCCTAAGACTCATCAACAAAGTCAAACTCGTTCCATTTGCTATTTATCGGATCATTTTGGCAATTATTTTATATATTGCCGTCATGTAAGTTTGACGCCACAGCTGCCCGCTTTAAGTGAGGCAGCTTAATTTTTTATTCACTATTTGTTGGATCTCGGCCCCGTTTTTGAAAATTCCGTTTTAGATCTGCGGTTATCAGTCAAATATTGCATATTTCGGTCAAAGCACACAATATATCAGTTTTGTCCAAATTCTAATATATAGTTCTGCCTTTCCTTTTTCCGCTTGAAGGACAGTTTACTGATTTTAAGAGGCGATTCACGATCGTTTCAGACTCGTTTTTTTCTTTTGATGACTACAATTAGGGCAAAACCCCCTTCCTCTATCAAATATAATTGTTCCAACATAATTTTTAAATTTTTCCTTTTGATCAATTTCTGGCTTTTTTGGTAAAAAAAACAACCTGGCTTACTGCCAGGTTGTTTGTCTATTTTTTAAAATGGTATGGTAATGTTGCAACGACGACGTCTTTATCCCACAGTAATTTCATACGAATGAGTAAAGCCGATTGGTTGTGCAAAATATATTGCCAACGTTTTTTCGGGATAAATTGTGGTACGAGCACCATAATTTGATAATTGCGCTCTCTTGATTTTCTTTCGATAATTTCTAGGAATTTCGATAACGGATAAATAATACTACGGTATGAAGAATGCAGCGTCACTAGCCGGACACCATTACCCCATTCTTCCCACCTTTTCTCCATCCGTTTTTCTTCTTCATGACTAAAAGCCACGTATACAGCAATGACATTATCTGATAATGATTTTGCATAGTTTATCGATCTTTCAACTACAGAGGTGATACCAGCTACTGGCACAATGATGACATTTTCACGAATTTCATCTTTAAACATGCCCTCGATCCGCAATTGTTCACCAACCGCCTCGTAGTGGCAATTGATTCTTCTAAATATCAAAATGACAATTGGCAGAAAAATGAAGACTGGCCACACTTGTGGAAACTTCGTAATAAATAAAATCATTAAGACGCCAAACGTAATTAACGCGCCGATTAAGTTCGTCATTAATTTTACGATCCAGCCATGCGGTTTTTTGCGAATCCATTGAACGATCATCCCTGTTTGTGCAAGGGTAAATGGAATGAATACACCGACAGCATATAGTGGAATCAAACGTTCTGTGTTTCCTTGGAAAGCTATGATTAAAAGAATGGATGCAACCCCTAAAAAGATAATACCATTTGAATAGCCTAACCGATCTCCGCGAATCGTGAACATACGCGGTAAAAACTTATCCCTTGCTAAGTTGAATGCAAGCTGTGGAAATGCTGAAAATCCTGTGTTTGCAGCAAGCACAAGAATAAGTGCTGTTGTCCCTTGCACGAAATAATAGAGAATATTTCGCCCGAATGTCTCTTCAGCAATTTGGGAAACAACCGTTTCTGTTTCTTTCGGTGCGATACCAAACCAGTATGCTAAAAAGGTAATACCGGATAAAAGAACGGCAAGGATTCCACCCATCATTAACAATGTTTTTGCTGCATTATTCGGTGCAGGGTCTTTAAAGTTTGGAATTGCATTTGAGATTGCCTCAACCCCCGTTAAAGCAGAACAACCAGATGAGAAAGCTTTTAATAATAGAAATAAGGTAATGCCTGCAACAGGTGTGCCAAGATGTGGATGTAAATCTGGCGGCACTTGCCCTGTAGCAATTTTATATATTCCTACTCCCATCATAACTAAGAGCGAAAATACAAATAAGTAAACTGGATAAGCAAGTACTGAAGCTGATTCAGTCAAACCCCGTAAATTTAAAATGGTAATGATGATAACTAAAATAATAGCGATTTCTACAGAATAAGGATGCAAGGTTTGAAATGCTGACGTAATTGCATCGGTACCAGCGGACACACTAACTGCTACAGTTAAAATATAGTCTACAAGTAAAGACCCACCAGAGATTAATCCTGGTAGTAACCCTAAGTTTTCTTTGGAGACAAGATATGCTCCACCACCTTGTGGATACGAAAAAATTACTTGTCGGTAAGACAAAATTAATGCAAGCAGAAGAAATAAAATCCCCACTGTGATTGGAATAGAGTACCAAAATGCTGCAGTACTGATTGTTGCCAATACAATTAAAATTTGTTCCGTGCCGTATGCAACAGATGACAGGGCATCGGATGATAAAATTGCGAGCGCTTTGAGTTTTGTTAATTTCTGTCCCTCTAGCTCATTTGATCGCAGCGGCCTCCCAATTAGAAACCTCTTAATCGTGGTGAACATTGCTAAGTCTCCTTTTTCCCATAAAGTGTTCCATAAATCTTTACCACTTTTTCTAAACAAAAAACCACAGGAGAGTATTATCCCTGTGGTCAGTCACCGATCACAGTTTCATCTCTCTCCCATAACGCTTACGAGGTTAGCTGTCGGGTTCGGGCATAAGAGTAGCCCTATCTTTTATAAAAGAATTCACCCCATTGTAGCATCTCACTGCTACATATTGGTTCCCCCGCTCTTGTTAGATTAAGCGATTAAGTTATGAAACATATTTTTTTGTACGACATCACATTTTACTCTCGTTACCAGTGTTTGTAAAGAGGCAATAGTGCCTGACCCCTTTTGCACAGCGAAGTGATAAAATATCAAACTAATCAAACGTTTGATTAACAATGTTAGTATGCATTAACATTGCAGATTTTATAACAAATAAAAGGTGCCTGACCCCTTTTATGCTGCAAAGCAGCAAAGGGGTCAGGCACCTTTTTTTAAAATTGGATTTTTTCCTCTAAGAATGATTTTAGTTCTGTAATTGGCAGACGAGTTTGTTCCATTGTATCACGGTCACGCACTGTAACCATTTGATCCTCTTTCGAATCAAAGTCGTATGTGATACAGAATGGTGTACCAATTTCATCTTGACGGCGATAACGTTTACCGATTGATCCTGTTTCATCAAAGTCTACCATGAACGTTTTTGCAAGATCGGCAAAAATTTCACGTGCTTCATCAGAAAGTTTTTTCGATAATGGGAGAATCGCTGCCTTATATGGTGCAAGCGCAGGGTGTAAATGCATTACAGTACGAGTTGTACCATCTTCTAATTCTTCCTCATCATAAGCATCAATGAAATAAGCAAGTGTTACACGGTCTGCTCCTAATGACGGTTCAATACAATATGGTACAAAGCGTTCATTTGTTTCTTGATCATGATAAGTGAAATCCTCACCAGAAAATTTCATATGTTGTTTCAAGTCATAATCTGTACGAGATGCAATTCCCCAAAGCTCGCCCCAACCGAACGGGAATTTGTATTCAAAGTCAGTTGTTGCATTACTATAATGAGAAAGTTCTTCCTCAGAATGGTCGCGAAGACGTAATTTTTCTTCATTTAAACCAAGGTTTAATAAGAATTCTTTTGCGTATTGTTTCCAGTAGTCAAACCATTTCAATTCTTCCCCTGGTTTGCAGAAAAATTCTAATTCCATTTGTTCGAATTCTCTTGTACGGAAAGTAAAGTTCCCTGGCGTAATTTCGTTTCGGAAGCTTTTACCAATTTGTGCAATACCAAATGGAAGTTTTTTACGCATTGTTCTTTGGACATTTTTAAAGTTAACGAAAATCCCTTGTGCAGTTTCCGGACGTAAAAATAGTTCATTCGTACTTGATTCGGTAACACCTTGGAATGTTTTAAACATCAAATTAAATTGGCGAATACCTGTAAAATCTTTGCTACCACAATCTGGGCAAGCGATGTCGTATTCTTTAATAAGCTCTTCCATTTTTTCGAAAGGAAGTCCGTCGACAACCATCTCAATGCCTTTTTCTTCAAGTGCATTTTCAATTAGTTTATCGGCACGATGCCTTGCTTTACAATGTTTACAGTCGATCATCGGATCATTGAAATTCCCAATATGGCCACTTGCTTCCCAAGTACGCGGATTCATTAAAATGGCTGCATCGAGACCAACATTGTATGGAGACTCTTGAGTGAATTTTTTCCACCAGGCTTTTTTAATATTATTTTTTAATTCTGTTCCAAGTGGACCGTAGTCCCAAGTATTTGCAAGTCCACCATAAATTTCGGATCCTGGAAAAACAAATCCACGATGTTTAGCATGTGCTACGATTTGATCCATAGTTACACTCATTTACAATTCTCTCCTTTTTATCAATACGATAATAAAAAAGCTCCCATCCCTAGGCTACGATCGCAGCCTGGGGACGAGAGCTTGTATTCCCGCGGTTCCACCCCAGTTGATGCAAATATACATTCACATCCACTTTCGAAAACGCAACTCTGGACTGCCGTTTCACTGATACTCTTGTACGGGCTCACACCATCCCCGACTCGCTTCCAAAGAGGGCAACTCAGCTACTATTCATCCTTCATCGTTACATACTATACTGTTTAATAAAAATACTATACCAAAAAAGGAAATAGCAAGTCAATAAGGCCGACCCCTTTTGTCTATTAAAGCACAAAAGGGGTCAGGCACCTTTAAAAGGGGGGAAAGGTGTTATATAATCGAGGAGGAAGGGGATGATATTTCCATGGCAGAACCATATTTAAATATTTCGAGTGAAGCATATCAGTCTCTTAGTATGGCTGAACGGTATTTATTGGATTATATCTACCACAACATTGATATTATTCCTTCCTTATCTATTGTTAAGTTAAGCGAAATGGCAAATGTCTCTACAGCTACAATCGTAAGAACAATGAAAAAAATAGGCCATGAAGGGTTTACTTCATTTAAGCAGGAGCTTAAAAATAATTTAGCGGATGCTGCTCAATTTGAGATTGTGAGTCAAGTTGATCAGGAAATTAAGCAGGCTATTCTTAAAAATGAAACTGAAGTGATTAATACGATTAAAATGCTAAACAGCGGAACAATCGAAGATGCCATTCAAAAAATTCGAAGTGCTAAAAAGCTGTACATTTTTGCACGCGGTTTTTCAGAGATGATTGCAAGTGAAATGGCCATTAAGTTTCAATTGCTTGAAAAAAACTGTGAAATGCATAATGATCCAAATATTATTCGCTTGATTTCAAAACGTTTGCATGATCATGAAGTTGCTTTATTTGTATCACTAAACGGGAAAACGGAAGAGTTGGTCGAAGCTTGTACAAATTTAAAAATGCGTAACATTAGCACCATTACCATTACAGCAAGTTTCGATTCTCCATTATCAAAGCTTTCCGAAATGCTGTTCGTAGGATATAAAAGTTCTAATTCATACTTTCCAGAATATGAGGTACGCTCTCGTTTACCATTGCAAGTAATTTCACGGATTTTACTTGATGCTTATGCAATACGTACTTCTAAAACAAAATAAAATCCTCCGTTATCTTTAAATAGCAACGAAGGATTTTTGAATTTTTCGAATTATTTAGTGATCTTCCCAGCTTTTTGCCATGGGGTAGCACAAACTTTTAATATCGCATTTAAAGATTCGATATTGTCTCTGCCCTCATCCCTTAACCATTTTTCAGCAGCATCTTTTCCTGCTTCAGCAAACTTTGCAGCACCATCTTTCCATGTTGCTCTGCCGCATAATACTCCATTAAAGCGTGAACCCGAATCTTTTGCAAAATATAATGTGCGTCGGAATAAATCTGCAGAGACACCTGCACTTAGAAAAATAAACGGGAGATCCGTTGACTCTGTTTGTTGCTTGAAGTAGTTTGCCGCTTCTAATCTTGTATAAATTACTTTTTCACCAAAGCCCTCTACATATGCCATGTTGACTGGAACCTCTACTTTTAAAACATCAACTGCATATGCTTCCTGTGAAAATTCCTTCATTGCCCCAATTACTTTATGCGGTTTCACTTTGGCATACTCTTCACTTTTCACATCAGCTATATTTGCATCATATGTGACAATTTCTAAGAAAAAGGGGATATCTTCTGCTTTGCACTCATCACCAATGCGTTCAATAAATGCATGTTTCTGATTGTTTATGACAGTTGGTTCATCTATGTCATAATACAGTAGAACTTTGATTCCATCTGCTCCTTTTGCTTTTAAACGCTTGACTGACCAAAGCGGAAGCAAATCTGGCAATCTGCCTCCCTCATTTGCATCATAACCAGTTTTTTCATATGCCATTAATAATCCTGCATTATGGGCACGAACTTCTGCAGCTGGCCACCCAAACTCTGGATCTAATAAAATAGAAGATGCATAAGGTGTCAATTCTCGTGATACCATCTTTTTAAACTGCTCAATTGTTGCTTTATCTGCCCCTCCATCCTTTGATATCATGTTCCTTAATGAGCCGCGTTGATCGATTGCTAAAGCTCCAATAATACCGTCTTTATCTGCCAGCTTATCCAATCCCGATTTTTTACCTTCTGTTAATTGTTTCAATTTCCCCCGCTCCCCTCAATCATTTAAATATTCGAGTAATATATCGTAAATTTGTTGTTCCTTTTCTGCCTGAATTAGTTGATCCCTAACTTCCTTATGCATCAGCATTTTAGCGATTGTTGATAAATATTTTAAATGGGCTGTTCCCGCTTCGTTGTCAGGTATTAATAAAGCAATAATAAAACGAGCTGGCAGACTGTCTAAAGATTCCCACTCCACTCCCTTTTCCATTGTTTGAACAATAATCCCAGGATGCTGAATGGTCTCATTTTTCGTATGAGGGATGGCAAATCCTTCTAAAAATCCAGTTGTACTTTCCGCTTCACGTTCTAATAAACCTTTAACGACTTTATCTGCACTAATAGCATAGCCATTTTCTACTGCGATCTTTGCGATGATTTGAAACACATCTTCCTTTGTATTTGCTGATATATTACAGTGAATATTGTTTATTGATAATAATTTCATCATTTCAAACTTCACTCCTTTTACTAAGCTACTGAAGAAATATCTGCATCACGTCTAGTCGTCTTCACAGTACGTTTTCTTGAGAATCCATATAGTACACCACCCACAATGGAACCTATTAGAATCGCAACAACCCAAAGTAATCCATGGGTAACAACTGGTAGTACTAAAAAACCTCCATGTGGTGCCGGCACTTGTACTTTAAATAAATATGTTAGAACTGCAGAAATAGATGAACCAATCATTAAAATTGGGATAGTCGTTAACGGACTTTTGGCTGCAAAAGGAATTGCCCCCTCCGTAATATGCGTCGAGCCTAAAATGAAATTAACATATGCTGCATTGCGTTCACCTTGGTCGAAATATTTATGGAAAAGAATCGCGGCAAAACCAGTAATTAATGGCGGAGTGATACATGCCGCAGAGACGCCTGCCATAAAATAATAATTGCCTTGCCCTAAAAGCATCGTTCCTGTTACATATGCTGCTTTGTTCACAGGACCTCCCATATCAAATGCACACATACAGCCGATAATAATGCCAAGTAGGATTGGATTTGAATGTTGAAATCCTGATAGAAAAGACATTAAACTTTTATTAATCGCTTCCATTGGACTAGATAAAACCCACATCAGTAATCCGACAATAAAAAGTCCGATAACAGGATAAAGAAAAATCGCCTTTAAACCGTCAAATGCTTTCGGTAATTTTTTAAATGCCCAAGCGAGACCAAGCATAATATAGCCTGCTAGAAAACCCCCAACAATTCCGCCGAGAAAACCAGTTCCGTTAGTGTAGGCAATCATCCCAGCCACAAAGCCAATGACAAGACCTGGCCGCTTTGCGATTGATTCAGCAATGTAGGCGCAAAGAACTGGTACCATTAAATTCATTCCCATGCCACCTATTGTCTTTAATGTTGCAGCAAATTCATTATATTGGGAGCTTTTAGGATCAAATGAGTAAATACCGAACAAAAATGAAATGGCTGTTAATACACCACCTGCTACTACAAACGGAAGCATATGCGAAACACCATTCATTAAATGTTTATAAATGGTATGGCCAATTGAGTCCCCGCTTCTTGTACTTGTGTTTTTCGTAATCATTTTTTCATTAATGGCACTCGTTTTTTCTTTATAAATAGGGGCTTCTCCATTTATAATTTGCAAAATCAACCCATCTGGATCCTTTATTGCCTTACTGACAGATACGTTGACCAATCTTTTTCCAGCAAAACGCTCTGCCTGTACATCTTTATCCGCAGCAATAATAACACCATCTGCGGAGGCTATTTCTTCAGGGCTCAATTGATTTTCAATCCCTACTTGGCCATGAGTCTCTACTTTAATTTCTACCCCATGTTTTTTAGCCGCCTGTTCTAATGCTTCCTGTGCCATGAACGTATGTGCAATTCCTGTAGGACAACCTGTAGCTGCGACAATTTTCAACACCATTTTAGTTACCTCCTTTATATTCTAATTCTTGTAATTGTACTTGCTTTACTAACTCAGGCACATCTAATAAGTTGCTTAATCCCATCGAAAATGCTGTGGATGAACCAACTGCAGTCGAAAATGCTAAAGATTCTTCGATACTTTTCTCCAATAAAATCGATCCCACAAAGGCTGCTAGCATTGAGTCTCCAGCACACGCTGTATTTACTACTTTCCCTTTTGGTGCTGTTGTCATTATTACTTTATCTTTATTAACAAAGAGAGCTCCTTTTTCACCTAGAGATACGAGAATATTTTGAACACCTCTTTCCATTAATTGATGGGCAGCTTCTATTACCTCTTCACGTGTGAGTAGACGTTTTCCGAACATCGCACTAAGCTCTTCTTCATTCGGCTTAATCAAATAAGGTCTATAAGCTAAACAATCTAGTAATTTAGTTGAACTAACATCTAAAATAAGCCGAAGTTGCTTTTCACGCGCAATTCGAGAAATTTCTATTAAAATATCATCACTAACTCCCCGTGGCAGGCTGCCTGAAACAAATAATATATCTCCAGCGGTAAGTTGATTGATTTTTTCAATCATCAATGTCTCTTCAATCCTTGTAATGTTAGGTCCACGATTGACAATTTTATATTCTTTATCTCTTGATCTTACAAATGTATTAATTCGTGTTGTACCTTCAATTCTCACGAAATCAGTATGAATTCCTTTTTTCTGTAATACCTCTTCAATAAACTGTCCAGTAAAGCCACCTAAGAAACCCATCGCTGTATTTCCAATGCCCATCTTTTTTAAAATAAATGAAATGTTAATTGCCTTCCCATTTGCTTGGTAATCTTCTGTAATCGAACGATTAACAACATATGGCTGAAAATTTTCAAGTTCTACAAATAAGTCAATTGCCGGATTTAATGTACATGTATAAATCATTTATTCACCTTCCTTCTTTGCATTTACTTGATAACTAAAGTATGACATAACAATTATGTAAATGTTTTCAAAAACAGAAAACCTAATTTAATAGTGTAAAATAAAAACACTTAATCCCTTCAATCACGTCTGCTCTATCTGACATGATATGTAGGGTTAAGTGTTCTTTAAACACGTTTTTCTTTTTCCCTTATAAACCGAAGTAGTTCTGCGTAATTACTTGTATAGAAAAGTGGTCGTTCCAGTCTTTTTTTGATCGATTTCGTTTCATCGGATTCTATTAAAATAAAGCCTGGAAGTGCGTTAAAGCAAATGGTTGAGTTCATTCTTTGGATATCTCTTTCCATATATTGGAGTTCTAATGCAATTTTGCTTATATCTACTAAAGGAATGGTTTCTTCCTCTTCCCCAATGACAACTATTAACGTATATTTCCTTGAAGCAACGATCCGTTTTTTTATAATTTTATCACAAATGATTGAGATTACTGCAATAATAACGGCAATCAACGCATATAACCATAGTTTCGAAAAAAATAAGCAAAGTGCTGAAAACATTGCTAACACTGCTACCCTCTTCGAAATAGCGCGTGTGAATAGAAGGAAATCATTCATTTTTCACGACTCCCTATTCTTCAAAATATGTTTTGTTTATTGTATGACGAGTGTATGTTCATAGTGCATTTTATTTCCACATTTTTGTGTTCTATTGGATAATAATAAAAGTAATGACAAAGGAGGTTTAACAAAATGAAATATGATGCATTGTTCCAATCTTTCAATTTTAAAAGTGGCATTGAAATTGAAAATCGCATCGTGATGGCACCAATGACACATTTTGCTTCAAATGATGACGGTTCTATTTCTGATGCCGAATTAAAATATTACAGTGAGCGCGCGAATGGCCCAGGATTGATCATTACTGCTTGTGCAAACGTGACTGCAAATGGAAAAGCTTTTCCAGGTCAACCAGCAGTAGATCGTGATGAAATGATCACTGGCCTCCGTACGTTAGCCGAAACGATCAAAAAAAATGGCGCAAAAGCTGTATTGCAAATTCATCATGGTGGCCGGGAATGCCCGCCTGAATTAGTGCCTAATGGCGATGTTGTTAGCGCAAGTGACGTTGAATCAAGTCAAGGTGTTCAGGCACGCGCTCTTAAAGAAGAAGAAGTCGCGGAAATTATCCGTGCATTTGGAGAGGCAACTCGCCGGGCAATCGAAGCAGGTTTTGACGGTGTAGAAATCCACGGCGCTAATGGATACTTACTTCAGCAATTTTTCTCTCCGTTTTCAAATCGCCGTAATGATAAATGGGGCGGCAGTTTAGAAAAACGCTTATCCTTTCCAATGGCAATTGTCGATGAGGTGAAAAATGCTGTTTCCGCTCATGCGAAAGAACCATTCTTAATCGGCTATCGCCTTTCTCCTGAGGAGCCACATGAACCAGGCATTACAATGAAAGAAACTTTTACATTACTCGATGCCTTAGTTGAAAAAGATCTTGACTATATTCACATTTCTTTACAAGAGTTCTGGTCAAAACCACGCCGCGGTACTACTGATACCCGTTCTAGAATTGAAATTATCCAAGAACGAATTGGCGACAAAGTACCAGTTATAGGAGTCGGTTCGATTTATACTGCTGAAGATGCAATAAAAGCGAAAGAAACAAATATTCCTTTAATTGCGCTTGGACGCGAATTAATTATCGAACCACATTGGGTTGAAAAAATTAAAGCCGGTGAGGAAGCCACAATCCAAACTGCTTTGAAAAAGGACGACCAAGAGCGTCTAGTCATTCCAGCACAATTATGGCAGGCGATTGTAAACGCACCAGGATGGTTCCCATTTAATTGATGAAAGCCTTAAAGGGGTTTGTCCCCTTTAAGGCTTTATTTGTTTAAAGTGTTTGCTCATAAAAAGTTACCTCAATTTGCTTGACAAAAACAGATTACGATAGTAAACTAAGTTACGAAAAGTAATTAATTGGTTTTTTGTTACTTAATTACTTAGCAACAGAATATAAATTGCATGATGTTATGTTATTGCGTATCAAGCTTGTTTTATGCGAGGTTATATCGACCTCATCAAAATAAATATTGAACTATCAAATTCGAGGAGGAATTTTTCATGGCAAACTCAAAATGGGCAGTAGATTACTTACACAGTGGAATTGATTTTACAGTAAAACATATGATGATCTCTAAAGTAAAAGGATCTTTTGACAAATTTGAAGCAAACTTAGAAGGAGATCCACAAGATTTAACGAATGCAACAATTTCTTTTTCAATTGATGCGAGCAGTATTAATACTCGTAATGCCGATCGTGACAATCATTTACGTTCAGCTGATTTCTTCGACGTAGAGACTTATCCAACAATTACATTCGTTTCTAAACAAATTGTTAAAAAAGATGATAATGAATACGATGTAACTGGAGATGTAACAATTCATGGTGTTACAAAGCCAGAAACTTTCAAATTAACATTTGAAGGACTTTCTAAAAATCCAATGTCCGGTGCAGAAACTGCTGGATTCAGTGCTGAAGGTAAAGTAAAACGCAGTGACTACGGTCTAACTTGGAATGCTGCACTTGAAACTGGCGGCGTACTTGTTGGCGATGATATTAAATTCACTGTTGAAATTGAAGCATCTAAAGCTGAGTAATAAACATAAAAAGCTGTCAGGAGCGCCAATCTCCCGGCAGCTTTCTTTCATAATGATAAAGAAAAGCAATCAATTCCTTTTCAATCTCCCCTGTTATAAATGATTCCAGACTTTTTGATAGACTTCTTTTAACGGAATGTTATGCTCCACGGCGATCTTTTTGCAGTCTTCATACTCTGGAGCCACTTGAACAACTTTGCCATTGTGCAGTCCTTCTTTTATTGAAATTTCACCTAGTTCAGTCTGAAGCGAATAAAAACGTCTTTCTAATCTATGTACAGATAAAGGAAAGTAGCGGATTCCCAATGTAGTTGTTTCTCGAAAAATGTAAGACTGGATATCATTGAGCCGTTCATTTGTGCATATTACACTTAGTAATATGGCAGGTCTGTTTTTCTTCATATAAATAGGTGTATAGTAAACATCATTTGCTCCTAAATTAAGCAGCTCATCCATGATGTAGCCTAGCCATTCTCCCAGCGTATCATCTAAATTCACTTCAATCTTTACCATATCGTCGTCAGTATGTTCATACCTATGAGAAAAGCCAGCCAATTTCTTCGCCCCTTTCATGTCATTTACTGCTGTTCATCTCACCTAAAAATACCCTTAAAACATTCGGTCGGTCTGAAAAATCCTTTGTTCCTGCACCATAACCGATTTGACTAACTTGCATAGATGGGATTGTTCCAAATTCTTGGGA
This sequence comes from Heyndrickxia ginsengihumi, assembly GCF_011008565.1. Lineage (GTDB taxonomy): Bacteria > Bacillota > Bacilli > Bacillales > Bacillaceae_C > Weizmannia > Weizmannia ginsengihumi. The sequence continues at coordinate 7,536 of NZ_JAAIWK010000011.1, read as the reverse complement.
TAAAGCTGCAATAATCCCTGCCCCAGTTGGTGTTGTTAATTCAAAAGGTATTTCGCATTTCTGTAATGGGATATTCTTTAAAATCTCTAACGTAGCAGGTGCCGGTACAGGATAAATGCCATGATCAATTCTTATTTTTCCAGAGCCAGTTGGGACAGGTGACGATACAATTTTATCTGGTTGTAACTGGTCTATTGCAACTGCAGTTGCAACAATATCTACAATTGAATCAATTGCTCCAACTTCGTGGAAATGTACCTTTTCAAGGGGCAAGTTATGTATGTTCCCTTCAGCCTTTCCTATTCTTTCAAAAATATTTAATGATAGCTGTTTCACCGATTCATTTAATTCGGCGTCTTGAATAAGTTGGACAATCGTATCATAATGACGATGGTGGTGACTGTGATTGTCAACATGATGGTGATAATGGTGCTCATATTCATGATGATGTGCCTCAGCTTCCTGCTGAGATTTTAAAATAACCTTCATCTTCGTTGCTGATATTCCTTTTTTTATAGTCTTTTCCCATTTAAGTTCATATTCATCTTCAAGATTTAGCTTACGAAGTTCCTGCTCAATCATTTTTGGATCAACCCCCAAATCCATAAGAGCGCCAACAGTCATATCACCGCTAATCCCTGAAAAACAATCAAAATATAATACTTTCATATTAAACACCCATCTTTCTTTATTCATTGAAAAGACCACTCCACTGTTACACTAAAACTTGATTCATACTGCCGCTTTTATAACCGGCTAAATCAAGTGAAATATATTGATAGCCAAATTTCTTAAGAGCATTTACAATCTCGCTGTTATAGATCAACATTTTCGCCATATCCTGAGGTTCAACCTCAATTCGCGCAATATCCCCATGTGTACGGACTCTTACTTGCCTAATACCGAAAGATTTAATGTACGCTTCTGATTTATCAACCTTTGTTAGCTTTTCAGCCGTAATTCGCTCACCGTATGCAATTCGCGATGAAAGACAGGCAAACGAAGGCTTGTTCCATGTACTGAGATTCATAGATTTCGATAGTTCACGTATTTCTTCCTTATATAACTCAGCTTCCTGAAGCGGTCCACGTACTCCCTTTTCCTTCGCTGCTCTTACACCAGGCCGATGTTCGCTCATATCATCTGCAATCAAGCCGTAAACAACATTTTTAAATCCTTTAGCCTCCATAATTGGAATCAACTCTTCAAAAAGACTTGCTTTGCAAAAATAGCAGCGGTTCCTATCATTCTCTGCATAACCGGGAATAGAAAGCTCAGATGTTTCGATAACTTGATGCTGAGCACCTATCCACGAAGCTAGTTGTTTAGCCGCTTTCAATTCACTAGAAGGATAAGTCTCAGAATCAGCTGTCACGGCCAAAACGTTTTCCGAACCTAAAACATCAACAGCAACCTTTAACAAAAAGGTACTATCCACTCCGCCAGAGAATGCTACGATGACATTTTTCATTTCTTCAAGAATATGAATGAGTTTCTGGTATTTTTCATCAATCATAAAAAATCCTCCTTTATGAACTTTGACGACCACCTTTATGCAATCTCCTTATCACTCAATGACGTTAGTCTTTGTTATGATAACAATTTTACTTTCTCACCTTGAGCAAGCTTATGAATAAGTGCGGCATTATACCCAGCCCCAAATCCATTGTCTATATTAACAACGCTTATTCCTGATGAGCAGGCATTAAGCATTGATAATAGTGCAGCTAAACCATTAAAATTTGTACCATAGCCAACACTTGTAGGAACTGCAATGATTGGATGCGAAACTAGTCCACCAATGACGCTTGGAAGAGCGCCTTCCATTCCGGCAACTACTACAGTTACTAAACCGCTGCGAATTTTTGGAAGCTTGTCAAATAATCTATGGATACCTGCTACGCCAACATCTGTTATTAATTCTACGCGGCAACCCATTACCTCTAATGTAGTTGCTGCCTCCATTGCAATAGGCAAATCAGAAGTCCCGGCTGAAACAACATTTGTATAACCGTTATAAAGAAAACGTTCTTCATTCGGATTGAGCCAGCAGATTGTTCTGGCTATTTCATTATAAGAGGTTTCCGGTAAAGCTTCCTTGATTACTTTCCCCTTTTCTTCTGAGACGCGTGTAACTAATGTCCTTTGATTTTTTTCTATCATAACCCGAACGATTTCAATAATTTGTTCCGAGGTTTTCCCTTCACCATAGATGATCTCTGGGAATCCTTGGCGTTTTTCTCGATGAGTATCTAATTTAAAGAAGCCATGATCTTCGTATGACTTCATCATCTCCTCTGCTTGTTGCAGATCTATTGCACCTTCTTTAACCTTTTGTAGTATATCTCTGATTGTTAATTCATGTAATGTCACGATTTCACCTCTATTAAACGTTAGTCTCCATTGATAAATTTTTAAATTAAAATTAAGAATGTGTTCATTGCGTCAATTATTCTTCAACGTATGGTATGGTAAGCGGCCCAAGGGGTAAAACAGCAATTGTCATATTTTCTCCGTAAATTTCCTTCAGTTCCTGAAGAGTTTGTTCAATATTATGCGTTGGCTTGAGCATAGCCCCTGATACTTGTTCATCAGTAAGTTTTGAATAAACATAAACATCTGCCCATACTTGAATAACCGCCTGCTTTTGCACTTGCCATTGATCAAACATCTTAAATTCGGGATTATTTATTAAATCAAGCAATGCTTGAGGACTCTCGGCCAATTCAAAAATTTTCGAGTAATTCCCATGGCTTGGTAATCCGTCAGAGCACTCAGAAGCAACGATAATCGCTCCCCCTTTTTTAACAATTTTCTGTGCAGCACTCATTCCTTTAACTGCCTGGTAAAGATTCTGATCAAGCGGATAACCGGAATTTGAAGTAATCACTACATCGAAGCGATTTTCGCAACGGATCATCGCATGCTCTTTAACAAACGAACATCCTTTATCATGTGTCTCATAAAGTTCGCCAGCAAAAACGGATGTAATTTCTTTTTCTTTGTTCAACGTAACATTCAACATAAAATGTGGTTTACAAAGGCCATTCACTTCCCGTGTCATATCCTGTACAGGATTATTCGTCATATTTCCCCATGTTGAAAGTGGATCACCAATCATTCTTGCATTATGAAATGTCATAATCGTTTCAATCCCTGCTATTCCCGGCATAATCCCTTTAGGCCCTCCTGAGAATCCAGCAAAAAAATGCGGTTCAATAAACCCTGTTACAATTCGAAAGTCTGCATTTACATACTCTTTATTTAAGTAGACATCACAGCCAAATCGACTGTGACCGACATTGGATAATGTATCTTTATCATGACAATTATTATTTATAATCCGAATATGATTTACTACCCATTCTCCAAGCATTTGTACAAACTCTTCTTTTGTTTGGTCACGATGAGTCCCTGTACCATTTATCACAACAAAATTTTCTAAAGGCACATGTTTTAGTTCATCAATTAATAGAGGAACAAGAATGTGATTCGGAGTCGGTCTTGTAATATCACTTATTACAATTGCAACCTTATCTGTCGCCTTAACCATTTCCTTTAATGGAGGGGCTCCAATCGGATTTCTTAGTGCTTTTCTTATAGCCTCCCGTTCGTCTACAAGTGCCGGCAAATTTTTAGGCTCCACAATAAATGCTTGGTCAGGCAATTCAATCTCAAGGCCAGCTTTACCGTATAAAAGTTTTGTCTTCATGTAATCACTCTCTTTTTTTAAAAATAATAGTGTTATATTCTCGTAAAAAAATATAAATTTAATAGAATAATAGCTATCAATTTAGTAAAGCTAACTCTATTTTATATGTCGTTTGTCGGAATACTATTCATTCCACTTTGCTCTTGCAGCTTCAACTTCTCTTTTTTCTTAAGTCTATTTGCATACCACGAAACGATAACAGGACAAAGGATAGCGCTTACAATTATACTTGCAGCAACCATAATTGTCGCCGGACCGGCTACAGCTTTGTACGCAGGATTTGCAGCGGCTACTGCGGCAGGGACACCAGCGGCATTACCAGCAGTAGTAGCTGCTGCCAATCCAGCAATTCCGTTCCCGCCAGTTAAACGGTCTACTAGGAATAATACAGATCCAGTAATGACTACAACCGCCACTCCTAACAAAATTCCAGTAATACCAGCAGTAGCCACTTTTTTAAAATCAAGTCCTGCTCCAAGTCCAAATGCAAAGAAAGGAATTAATACAGGCGCTGCTTTTCCAAAAAACTCCCTGCAATCTTTATCTAAGTTACCGACCACCATACCTAGCACCATAGGAAGAATAGCACCAACCATCGTTTGCCAAGGAAAACCGGAGAGGCCTGCAATCCCCAATGAAACCATAGTTAGGAAAGGGCCCGATTCGAGTGACATGATCGAATACGCCCCTGCATCCTCAGCTTTACCGAATTGCCCCATTAAAGCCATGTACATACCGCCATTTGTATCATTCATTGCGGCAACAATAGCCAGAACAGACAACCCGCCAAGAATCATGCCATTACCGATAAACTTTGCAACTATAATACCAACAATCGCGGCAACAGCAATTTTTGCGATGAGTAATGCGCCGCCCTTTTTAAGGATATGAGGCGTAGATTTAAAGCTTAAAGTCGCACCCATACAAAAAAAGAAAACTGCCAAAATCGGAAGAGCCCCTTGCCAAAGCGCACCGGTAAATGAACCAAAAAAGGTCGGTGTACCTGGAAATAATGTGTTTAGAATTGCACCAAGGAGAAGTGGAAAAAGCATCATTGAACCGGGAATCTTATCAAGAGTTGCTTTAATTTTCATAGATAATTACTCCTCTCTAAAATAAACTCATTTATTAGCTTACAACCCTTTTATTAAAAAGGCATAGGCTTGAGCATAAAACTCCTATAGAGCATAAAGTATCTCAATCCTTATAATTGTTACTGAACCGTATTTGATTGTGTACTCCTAAGAATGTTTTCACCCCATCCTGCTATTGATTTTTGTTTGATAAAAGAAGGAACGGACTACTTGCTCTGCTGCAAATTCCGTTAATTCTTTTGCATTATGCATGCATTCCTTTAATTCCATTGGACGATTGATAATACTATGGACACTTACTATCCCATGTTGATAAAGAGTTTCAACTCCTTTTCCAACAGAGCCTGCTATAATAATAGTAGGTACATTTTTCTTTAATGCTGTCTGAGCGACACCCATTGGCGTTTTTCCAGAGGCAGTTTGAAAGTCTACTTTTCCTTCCCCTGTAATCACGAGATCTGCTCCTTCAACCAACTCGTTGAGCTTAGTATATTCAATCACGACATCTATTCCACGTCTCATCTCAGATGGAAAAAAGGCTTGAAAAGCACCACCGATCCCACCTGCTGCTCCGGCTCCTGGAAGATCGTGAAGATGTACTCCCGTTTCTTTTTCGATTACTTCTGCAAAGTTATATAAGCAATGATCGAGAAATGCTACATCTTCTGGTGATGCACCCTTTTGTGGACCAAACACACTAGATGCACCATCCGGACCTATGAAGGGATTTTGGACATCTGATGCGATAAGAAATGTACATTGTGAAATTCTTGAGTCGAAAGAAGAAAGATCTATCGAAGCAACTCTTCTTAATTGCTCACCTCCAAAACCAATTTCCTCACCATTTTCATCCAAAATTTTTAAACCAAGTGCTTGTAACATACCTGCCCCACCATCATTTGTAGCAGAGCCTCCTAAGGCTAGAATGAAAGATTTGTATCCGTCATCCAAAGCCTTTTTAATTAATTCTCCAGTTCCATATGTTGTTGCCTTTAAAGGATTTAACTGAGCTGAAGGCACAAGCACAAGTCCAGAAGCCTTTGCCATCTCAATTACACATGTTTCTCCGTCACCTAAAATACCGTACTCGGCCTCTATCAAGCCCCCTAAAGGACCAGTAACATAAACCGATATTGTTTTTCCGCCCGTAGCTGTTACAAGTGTCTCTAATGTCCCTTCTCCTCCATCTCCAACGGGTAGGAGAATCGTCTCCGCTTGTGGAAAAGCCTGTAATATTCCTTTTTCAATTGAATTTGCTGCTTCTATCGAGCTCATACTTCCTTTGAATGAATCAGGTGCAATGACAATCTTCATAATAACCCCCTAATGAAAGCGTTTTTATTCTTTTATCTGTATTATACGTTTTCTATTTTTCCTTTACATCGTTTATAATAAATAAAAAAGAGGGTAACTTTTCCGTTTATTTTGTTTATTCTTACTAAAAAGGAGGAACTATGCTCACGAACGAAATCGCAGCTAATATTGTTTTAGAAACCTCTCTTCGCTTAAATAGAAACATTAATATAATGAATGAACATGGCGTAATTATCGCTTCCGGTGATGCTTCAAGAATAGGGCATATTCATGAAGGTGCATTAAAAGTATTAAAAACCGGGGAAATCTTAAGTATTTCAGTTGAGAATGCTGAGGTACTGAAAGGCTCACAACCTGGGATCAATCTGCCGATCGTTTTTCAAGAAAGAATTGTAGGGGTAATAGGCATCACGGGTAGTCCTGCTGAAATTCAGGATTTTGGGGGCTTAGTAAAGATGACTACAGAATTGATGATTAAACAGAACTTTATTATAACCCAAATGGAATGGAAGCAAAGAACGAAAGAAATGATTATTGAGGAGTTACTTAAAACTGAACCTTCCTACAATCATATTAAACTAGGCTTAACTCTGTTAAAAAAGCAACTTGACCCACCTTATGTTTCTTGCATCATTCAAATCATTGAACAGCCGATTCCTAACAATACTCTTATTAAAAATTTAGAGTTTATCCTTGGAGAACAACCTGCGATTATAAGTTTTATTAATATAAAGAGAATATTTATAGCATTATCGGAATGTGATCCTTTTGAAATTGAAAACGTTTTTAATAGAATTGCCAAGGAATTAAAACGACTAAAGGTTACTTTTCGTCTTTCTTTTAGCACTCTATTTAACACATTAAACAAATTTTCCGAATCCTATTTTGACTGTGAGCTTGCGCTGAATATTACAGATCATAAAGTTGAAATAATCCCTTATTCCAAATTGGAAGCAAAAGCACTTATTTATAAAACAGAACATGTCGAAGCAGAGAAATTTGCAAAACGAATTATAAATAAGACATTGGAAAAGTATTCAGAAACACTGGAAACCTTTTTTGACCATAATTTAAATATCCAACGTACAGCCGATGCACTTTTCATTCATAGAAATACACTGATCTACAGATTGAATAAAATACAAGAAGAAACAGGATATGATCCAAAATTGTTTAGAGATGCTTTAACATTGCAAATTGCAATATGGGCAGCGAAAAGAGTTAAAAACGACTAAATCAGAAAGGAACCTATCTTTTTCTGATTATCTTTATTTATAAAGCAAAAAAGACAGAAACATTCATTTCTGTCTTTTTACCTTTGCCCGGCAACGTCCTACTCTCACAGGGGGAAACCCCCAACTACCATCGGCGCTGAGAAGCTTAACTTCCGTGTTCGGGATGGGAACGGGTGTGACC
>NZ_JAAIWK010000010.1 GCF_011008565.1 Heyndrickxia ginsengihumi | reverse complement strand
TAAAGTAGAATTACAAAAATATATTAATTACTATAATACGAAACGGATCAAGGCAAAATTAAAAATGAGTCCGGTACAATACCGAACTCATTTTACACACGCTGCCTAATGAAATAACTGTGTCTAACTTTTAGGGGTCACTTCATTCATACTTGTAATCTTTCGGTTTTTTGTTAAACATTTATTCGAGATTGGCGTGTTTTCCATACATTTTATTGGAATCCAATTCTTTTCTCTCCATAAATCTTAAGATAACAGCATCATAAAACAGTAAGAGAGTTTGTTCAAAAAGAGAGCCCATTGGTTGAATGGTTTGAAAATCACCTTTTGTTTGATCTTTTGGAGAACCAGGTAATTTAATCGTAATGTCCGCCAATTGGCCAATTGATGAATCAGGGAAAATCGTGACAGCAGCAATTGTACCGCCGATTTGTTTTGCCTTTTCAGCCATTGAGACTAGACTCTTTGTCTCTCCAGATCCAGACCCAATGATGAACAGATCATCTTCCTCAAAACTTGGTGTAACAGTTTCACCAACAACATAGGCGGAAATTCCCATATGCATCATGCGCATTGCAAATGATCTTGCCATAAATCCAGAGCGACCTGCGCCGGCAACAAATATTTTCCTTGAAGATAAAATCTTATTAACGAGTTCTTCGGCTTCTTTATCGGATATGAGACTTACCGAATGTTTTAGCTCAGTGATAATCTCTTCTAAATACTGAGTGATGTGCATGGAATTTTAACCTTGTTTAATCATTTGTTGCATTTTAGCTGCAACATCTTTCTTATCTTCTTGTCCAGTAATACCGCCGCCGACAATAATTAAATCTGGCTCTGCTTTTAGTGCCTCTGGAAGTGTTTCTAATTTAATGCCACCTGCGATTGCTGTTTTTGCATTTTTTACAACGCTTTTGATTGTTTGTAAGTCGGCAAAGGAATTTTTTCCAACTGCCTGGAGATCATAACCTGTATGAACACAGATATAATCAACACCCATCGCATCTACTTCTTTCGCACGTGTGGCAAGGTCTTTTACTGCAATCATATCAACAAGGATTTTTTTGCCTTGTTTTTTTGCTTCTTCAACAGCCCCTTTAATGGACATGTCTTCAGCTTGGGCTAAAATTGTAATAATATCAGCACCAGCTTCTGAGGCTTTCATCACTTCATAGCCAGCAGCATCCATAATTTTTAAGTCAGCTAATACTTTTAAATTTGGAAATGCTTCCTTTACTTCTTTAACAGCCCGAAGTCCTTCATTAATGACAACAGGTGTTCCAATTTCAACAATATCAATATAGTCCTCTACTTCTTTTACTAACTCAATTGCTTCCGGGATATTTACTAAATCCAATGCTAATTGTAATTCCATCTATACGTCACTCCTTAAGTCTTAATCAATTTCACAAAAGTAATATAACCAATGCGCACAGAATTATTTCTCAGCCAAAATTGGGGATTAACTGTACAGGCATTAGTATACTGCGTATATTCCATCATCGAAAGTACGCACTTTTTTCTTACATAGTGTTAAAAAGTATACTATGTGTTTTCAAAGTGTTATATTAGGAACAACAAAAGTAGTGGAGGGTAATCATATGTCACGTATGCAAAACAAGACATTTAATTGTGAAAAGGAATTGACTCTTTTTGTTATTGGTGGGAAATGGAAAATGCTTATTTTGTGGTATTTAGGCAAAGAGGGAACAAAACGATTCGGCGAGTTAAAAGCACTAATACCGGGTATTACGCAAAGAATGCTTGTGAATCAATTACGTGAACTTGAAGAGGATTTAATCGTTCATCGTGAAGTTTATCCGGTCGTTCCTCCAAAAGTCGAATATTCTTTAACAGAATATGGCGAGAGTTTAATGCCAATTCTTGATGCGATGTATGAATGGGGGAAACATTATATAGAAAGTGTTGTAGAACCTCAGGAAAATATAAAGTAATAATTGTAAACATTTATAGTGACAAACGTTTCACACTCATTGTAGAAAGAAACATCGTTTCCATTCAATCCCCGAAAGGATAAAACAAGTTCGCTTTGGGAGTTGAAGTAAGAATGGATTAGTGAGGCTGTATATGTATAGCGGCCTTTTCTATTGAAACTTACTTTTTAACATGTTAATATAATATTCAAATACATATCCTTTAATTTGGTCCAGAGAGACTAAAAAGGGCGGCTACGATAAGTGCTTTATAGTTTGTTTATTATGCATATTATGCCCTTTTGTCTTTATGGCAAAAGGGCATTTTTATTTTAGATGCCCGTAAAGGAAGGTATGAAAGCTCTTTTAAATAAAGTCCAGTGAGGCTTGGAAGGAGATTTAAAACATGAATTATCGAAATAAAACAGTTGTGGCATCAGTTGCGGGATTAACATTAGAAGGCATGGACATTATGTTTATTTCTTTTGCTATGTCTATGATCATCGCTGAGTTTCATATCAACTTGGCAACAGGAGGGCTGATTTCCTCTATTACGAATATCGGAATGCTCGCAGGGGGAATTATTTTTGGCGTTTTAGCCGATAAATTTGGCAGAGTAAAAGTGTTTACATATTCTATTCTTTTATTTGCAATCGGCACTGCTTTAACAGGTTTGGCAACTAATATCGATCAAGTATATGTCTATCGATTAATTGCGGGTCTAGGCGCTGGCGGAGAGTATGGAATCGGCATGGCTCTTGTTTCTGAAGCATGGCCAAAGGATAAACAAGGAAGAGCATCGTCTTATGTTAGTGTTGGTGCACAATTTGGCGTAATCATTGCAGCGGTACTTAGCTCATTAATCTTGCCAACGTTTGGATGGAGAGGATTGTTCTTCATTGGAATCATTCCAGTAATTTTTGCCGTCATTGTTCGCAAAGGCTTAAAGGAGTCACCTGAATGGCTGAGTGCGCAAAAACAGCATAAGCTTGTCCAACAACAAGGGAGTTTAATTCAATTATTTCAAAATCCTAAAACGGCGGCGACGACCATTGCATTAGCGATTATGGCAACGGTCCAAATTGCAGGATACAACGGATTGATGATTTGGTTGCCATCAATGTTGCAGCAATCGCAAGGCTTATCTGTTTCAAGCTCGGCGCTCTGGACAATTAGTACAGCTGTAGGAATGATTTTAGGAATGCTGACATTTGGGCAATTTATGGATCGTTTAGGAACAAAACGGGCATTTGGGATATTTCTATTCGCTTCAGCAGCTGCTGTATTTTTATATTCATATGCAACTGGAAGTATTGGTGTTCTGTTAGGCGGTGCTGTTGTCGGATTTTTCTCAAATGGAATGTTTGCCGGCTATGGCGCATTAATTAGTAGTTACTATCCTATCCATATTCGTACGACTGCAACAAATATGATCTTCAATTTTGGCAGAGCGCTTGGAGGTTTTTCACCAGTTCTCGTCGGGTATATTTTACAGCACTATAATATGACGATTACAATGGCTTACTTGGCTATTTTGTACTGTATTTCTTTTATTGCTATGCTCACCCTTAAGAATAGGCAGTCTAGAAAGCAGCAGCCAGATGTACTTCCATTCGTTAATCATGAAAATGTTATTTAAAGTTTTTCGTACATGAATTGTAAATGGCCGTTCATTAAAGATGTTTCACAGATGATACTTTCCTTTGGAAAAATAAATGTCCATGGCATACTTGTAGTTGGTTCAATTCTGAGAGATGGGATTGTGAATATATGTTCAGCTATTATTGTAGTTCCTTCAACATAGCGTATAGGAGTTTCACAAAAAGAGAGTAGCTGTTGGCGGAAATTATGAATTAATACAGTAATCAATAGCTCCCCTTTATAGTTTTTAGCTTGCCATAATGTGGAGAAGTGAACAGGGTGCTCACTTATTGATTTAGTTTCTGAAAAAATTTCCTCGATTCTTTTGCGATCTTTAGCAGATAACGTTCGATCCCATGCTTTTTCAAATTGAAGATTTTGCATTATATTTGCACCACCATATTTTTATTAAGCTTATATTAACATATTGCTTTTGATTAGTTTGTCGGTGAAGGGAGTTCAGATAGTTCCATCTGGATTCCTTTTTTAATTATGTTTCTTTTAACGTACATACTGCCTGCTTCATTTCGTTTCCGCTTCAGGATGCTCGCTTTCCGCGGGCAGATGCTGAGCATCCTCGGCGCTACACGGCTGTGGGGTCTCAGCGATTCCGCATTTAACGGTAGTTTTTAATGCGCTGATTGTTTGTCCCTTAATTTTTTTATTAGTTCTTTTGCAGCTTTAGATAAATATTTATCCTTCAGCCAAACTACTGCAGGTTGGGTGTCCAAAAATGGATCGGAAAATTGCAGCACCTTTAATTTCTCCTCATAAACTTGATGAATTTCTGAACGAGGAATGATAGTGATGCCCATTCCTGTCGCGACAAGTGTTAAAATCGTTGAGATTTCTGGACAGTCCAGAACGATATTTGGATGCACATTATGTTGATGAAAGGCATTTATAATATGATCATACATGCCCTTACCGGAAATTCTCCTTCCTAGCAATAAATCATATTTGGAGGCCTCTTCGATACTAATAGTTGTCCCTGAAAATTTAGATTCCCATTGCCGTGGTACGACAACGACAAAAGGATCATCCTTCAAATGAATTGTCTCATAATTGGTTTCTTCAACAGGCAGAAGTAGGAGAGCGATATCAATCTTATTTTGCTGCAATAATTCTTCGAGATAATGAGTATCACCATGCCACATTTTTATATACACATCTGGAAATTCTTTATGAAAGCTACTTAAATGTTCTGCTAAATGAGAAATACAAATAGAAGAGGTCCCAATTGAAATGGTTCCTCTAATTCCTTCTTTTACTTCGGCAATTTCTCTTTTTGTTTCTTCAAGCCCTTGTAATAGATGTTTCGCTCTTTTGTAAAGGATTTTCCCCTCTTCTGTAACCTCCCACTTTTTTCCTTCTCTATGAACTAAAGTAACATCAAGTTCTTCTTCAAGAAGTTTTAATTGATGACTTAAAGGAGGTTGGGCCATGTGGAGGATTTTCGCAGCTTTTGTAATCTGTTTTTCTTCGATAATTGTGCAATAATACCGCAATTGTCTTATATCCATCAAATTCCACCATATAACCTTTCTAATAAACAAGCGTACATAAAATGAATGTTTCAATAGGAATATATACATGATAGCATAGGATTAGGATTAATAAGAAAAGGAAAACTTAAAAACTCTTTAGCAGAACGGTTCGGCTAAAGGAAAACTTATTATAACCATATATAGAATGTATGCTCTTTATATTTATTAGATATTTTTAGTATAAATGTTATAGGAGTATACTGATATTTGTAGGAAAAAAATAATGATGCCGTCTTTAAAGGAAGGGGGAAACAGATGAAAATAATCGTAGGCATAACGGGTGCAACTGGCGCAATATTTGGAGTTCGAATTTTACAGCTCCTTAAAGAAGCTGGGGTAGAGACACATTTAGTCATGTCTCCATGGGCTACAGCTACCATCCCTTTGGAAACGTCTTATACAGTTAAGGATGTAGAATGGTTTGCTGATTTTACATATTCTTATAAAGATCAAGCGGCCCGAATATCAAGCGGTTCCTTTAGAGTTGATGGGATGATCGTAGCACCATGCAGTATGAAAACTCTTGCTTCTATTCGAATAGGATTGGCTGATAATTTAATCACACGTTCTGCAGATGTAATGTTAAAAGAGAGAAAAAAACTCTTGCTGTTAGCTAGAGAGACTCCTTTAAATAACATTCATTTAGAGAACATGCTAGAATTATCACGCATGGGTGCTATCATCTTTCCGCCAATGCCCGCCTTCTATAATCTTCCCCAAACAATTGATGACTTAATTGATCATATTGCCTTTCGAACATTAGATCAATTCGATATTCATTTACCGGATGCTAAACGGTGGAATGGAATCAAAAATATAGAATAAGAAGGAGAACAAATTCATGGCCTATAAAGATTTTCGAGATTTTTTGAATACGCTTGAAAAAGAAGGACAGCTTCTAAAAATTACTGATGAAGTAAAGCCAGAACCAGATATCTCAGCGGCAACTCGTGCTGCGAGCAACTTAGGTGATCAAACACCTGCACTTATGTTTACAAATATTTACGGATATAATGATGCAAAAATTGCGATGAATGTGATGGGGTCTTGGCCAAACCATGCCTTAATGATGGGTATGCCAAAAAATACACCATTAAAGGTGCAGTTCTTTGAATTTGCTCGTCGTTATAGTACATTTCCAATGCCTGTTCAACGTGAAGAAACAGCTCCTTTTCACGAAGTAGAAATTACGGAGGATATCAATTTATTTGAAATCTTACCGTTATTCCGATTAAATCAAGGTGATGGCGGATTTTACATTGATAAAGCATGTGTCATTTCTCGTGATCTTGAAGACCCAGAAAATTTTGGAAAACAAAATGTTGGAATCTATCGAATGCAAGTAAAAGGAAAAGACCGTTTAGGAATACAGCCAGTTCCTCAGCATGATATTGCGATTCATTTACGCCAAGCTGAAGAACGTGGAGAAAACCTTCCTGTTGCTATTGCTTTAGGTTGTGAACCTGCAATCACAACTGCGGCAGCTACACCTCTTTTATATGATCAATCTGAGTATGAGATGGCAGGAGCAATCCAAGGGGAACCGTATCGAATTGTGAAAGCAAAAGATGCCGACTTAGATATACCATGGGGAGCAGAAGTAGTTCTTGAAGGTGAGATTCTTGCTGGAGAGCGTGAATTTGAAGGACCTTTTGGAGAATTCACAGGTCATTATTCTGGCGGCCGCAGTATGCCTGTTATAAAAATTAACCGTGTATATCATCGGAAAAATCCAATTTTTGAACATTTATATATTGGAATGCCTTGGACTGAAACAGATTATATGATCGGCGTTAATACTAGTGTTCCGCTTTACCAACAATTAAAAGAAGCATATCCAAACGAAATTGTTGCGGTTAATGCAATGTATACACATGGTCTTGTAGCGATTATTTCAACGAAGCGCCGTTACGGTGGGTTCGCAAAAGCTGTTGGTATGCGTGCGATGACGACTCCGCATGGTTTAGGTTACTGTAAGATGATCATTGTTGTAGATGAGGATGTTGATCCATTTAACTTGCCACAGGTGATGTGGGCACTTTCAACAAAACTGCATCCAAAACATGATGTCATTGTTATCCCTGATCTTTCAATCATGCCACTAGATCCTGGAGCTAATCCAGCGGGAATTACTCATAAATTAATTTTAGATGCTACAACACCATTAGCGCCTGAGACAAGAGGACATTATGATCAACCGCTTGATTCACCACCAGGGGTTGAAAAATGGGAAAAAATTATTCAACAATTATTACAAAAATAAGGAGTGTTAATATGCATACTTGCCCTCGTTGTGAATCTAAAAGAGCAGAAGTTGTAAGCAAATCCCCAGTGGAAGGGGCATGGGAAGTATATCTTTGCCCTGATTGTATTTTTACGTGGCGTTCATCAGAGCCTGAGAATATTACGAGCCCAGAAAAATATAATAAAGCTTTTAAAGTAAAACTAGAGGATATTCCTTTAGCAGCACATGTTCCTCCGATTCCAGAGAGGATTGTAAAATAATATAGTTGGACTTTAACCCCTATAGTGTAGATGATAAGCTACCCTATAGGGGTTTTTTATGTTTAAGGAGAAACGGCTGCAGTTCGGTATAAAAGGGGGAAATATATGTAAACTATTCTTATTAGTATTTAAGGGGATTGATGAAAATAAACATGATAAAATATAAGCCAATTTTTGAAAATAATTCATTAATGATTTGGAAAATGGTCATTGCCTCTTCATTATCTTGGGAAGTCGCTAAACTGTTAGGTTCACACCACCCATATTTAGCGCCATTAACAGTTATTTTATGTGTGAAATCAATGGTGGATCAAACAATTACATTTGCAAAAAATCGTTTTATTGGAACGGTTCTAGGGAGCTTGCTCATTATCCCTGTATATAAATATATTGATGTAAATGCTTTAACGATAGGACTTTTAATTTTAGTCAGCTGTTTCATTTCAAAGTGGTTAAGATTAGACAGTATTGTGATTGAACAAGTTGCATTAACAATATTACTTGTAGCTGTCCTAGAACAGCAAGCAGGTTCATACGTATTTGACCGCATCAGAGACACGCTCGTTGGAGCAATCTTTGCGATCGTAATCAATATTTATTTATTTCCGTCCACATATGTTAAAAGAATGGAGAAAATTTATGACAAGTACCAAGGCGAATTATCAACATTATTTTTGCACTGTTCTGACTGGATAAAAGGTGGATGTAATCCTGAAAATGGAAAACAGATGCAGCAACAGTTACAGCGGGTTTCTCAGAAATTATTACATATAAACGAAGATTCAAAGAAGATTTCAGCGGTATTTCACTATTTCCCTTTATGTATTAAAAAGGCAAAGATGCTAACGGAGTATGCTCAAAAAATGGATGCCCTCCGCAATGGATGCACTTATTTGCTAACGGTAACAGAGACATTTAAAGAATGGGGACGATCAGGAAAGCTGAATGAGAATGATAAAATCGCATGGTCAAAGCAAATGGAGATATTCAGTAAACATGTAGAAGATTTTCACGATCATTCAGCCAATTCATTGTATACAAATGTGGTGGAAGGACAGCAGAATCAATCATATTCCTTTATTCTTATTCAAGCAACGAAACGCTTTATGAACAGCAACTAAAAGTTTCGTTGTTCTTCCTTCTATTTTGCCACACTTATTGAATATACATATCTATAAGTTTGATTTGAAAGTGGTGAAATGGGATGGAGGATATATTGGAAATATTAGACCAACTCCCTTTCTCAAAGAAAAAAACTGTGTTAGCAACGATCATACATGTTGAAGGGTCAGCTTATAAAAGGGAAGGGTCCTGTATGTTAATTGCAGAGGACGGAACACAAATTGGAATGTTGAGCGCTGGATGCCTTGAAGAGGACGTCAGTTGGAGAGCAAAAGAAGTTTTAGAAAAGGACGAAGCAACAGTCATCACGTATGATCTGCGGGATGAAACAGATTTAGCTTGGGGACAGGGAAGTGGTTGTAATGGAATACTATCTATTTTATTACAGCCAGTGAATGAGCGAATAAATGAACAGCTCATGCGCATCAAAACTCTTTTAGATGAAGGAGAATCTATTTTACATATAAAACGGTTTAGCAAAGATTTTAAACTTATTTCTGAATGGTATTGTCCAACAAATGGAGAACCCTTTGGTGATGAAGCATTTATTTGGAATCCCCCTGAAAAGTTTCCAGAAAAAGATGGACTATTTTACACAGATGAGTTGAACCATCTTTATATTCATATATACAGACCAAGGCCGCGTCTTATTGTATTTGGGGCAGGTGAGGATGCAAAGCCATTGGTGAATATTGCAGCTGAAGTAGGTTTCTCAGTTACGGTATGTGATTGGCGTCCTGCATTATGCAATCAAATGAACTTTCCAAATGCTAAATGCTTTGAAATCGGATTTCCACATGAATTAGGCAACAAACTATCCTTTACAAACAATGATTTTGTCATTTTAATGACGCATCATTTTCAAAGAGATAAGGAACTATTGTCATTTCTAAAACAAAAAGATCTTAACTATTTAGGTGTTTTAGGTCCTAGAAAAAGAACTGCACGATTATTAGAAGAAAAGGAAGTTCCGGATTGTATTTTTTCTCCAGTTGGTATGAACATTCATGCCAGGGGAGCAGAAGAGATTGCGATCAGTATTGTCGCTGAAATGATTCAAGTACTGCGGGAAGGGGAAAAAAATGAAAGAAAACAGGATTATTGGAATTTATCTTGCCGCAGGTCAGAGTAAGCGAATGGGAAGGCATAAACTATCTCTTCCATTAGGTGATGGTTTTCTTGGCAGTATGGCGCTCAAGACGATTCTGCAAACAGAAGTGAATTATACAGCTATCGTTACAAATCCATTAGATGATCTTATCTGGATGTCACCTGCTTTAAGAGAGAATGGGCAATGCGGTGTTTTTCCGTGCCATGACTATATGAACGGGCAATCATCGTCTTTAAAATTAGGAATAAAAATAGCCTCTAAGTTACAGGCTGATGCAGCAGTGATTTTTCTTGCAGATCAACCGTTCATTTCTATAAAAATGATCAGCAAGCTTATTTCTTTATATAAAGGAAATGAACATATAGATGTCGTTTCTTCCTGTTTTAATGGGATATGGCGACCGCCAACTTTATTTTCTCAGAAACTATTTTTACAATTATTAAACATACAGGGGGATAAAGGAGCACGGGAAATATTGAAAGAGAGGAAAGAAAAAAATCGGTTAGCTGTAGAATTTCAAAGCTCAATGTTATTTCTTGATGTAGATAATGAGGAGGATTATTTACTAGCTCGTAACTTAGTAGAGCAATTATACTAAGGGGGGAAAAATGTGAACGTAATTGGAAAAGGCATTATTCGTAAGGATGCGGTTGATAAAGTAACAGGAGAGGCTAAATACGCCAATGATTTTTCTACAAATGGTATGCTTCATGCTGCGATCTTGATGAGCCCTTTAGCACATGCAAGAATTAAAGAGATAGATACAACTGAAGCGAAAAAAATCCCGGGTGTAAGAGCAATTATTGCTGGTGAGAGATTTCCATTAACAGGAGAGGAGATGCGGGACCGGCCTCCGATTGCTGTTGATAAAGTACGCCACCATGGGGAAGCAGTAGCCATTGTTATCGCAGATCATTTAGGAATCGCAAAACAAGCAACTAATATGATTAGAGTAAAATACGAGCCGCTTCCAGTTGTAAATTCCCCAACAGAAGCCTTCAAAAAACATGCCCCACTTGTACATGAAAACTTAGGAAACTATGAAAAAATTGCTGAAGTCTATCCATCTCCAGGAACAAATATTGCAAGCATACAAAAAATTCGTAAAGGGAATATGGAAGTAGGATGGAAAGATAGTGCTGTCACAGTAGAGGCAAGCTTTTCCTTAAAACCATCCGATCACACTGCGATGGAGACTCGTTGCTCAACAGCAGAAATTGAACGTGATGGCACGATTATCATTACGACAACATCTCAAGCACCTTATATGGTGAAAAAATTGATTAGTATGTATTTTAATGAAGATATTGGAAAAATCGTCGTTAAAACCCCGCTTGTAGGTGGTGGATATGGCGGGAAGGCGTCGGTTCATACAGAAATTCTTGCCTATCTTGCCTCAAAAGCTGTTGGAGGCAGGCCTGTTAAACTCGCTTATACTAGAGAAGAGGATATGCTGACAGCCCCGTGTCATATTGGCTTGGATGCGAAAGTGAAACTTGGATGTACAGAGGATGGTGTATTAAAAGTTGCAGAAATTACTTATTTATTTGATGGCGGAGCTTACGCAGATAAAGCAATAGATTTAAGTAGAGCGGCAGCAGTTGATTGCACCGGCCCTTATCATATAGAGAACATTTGGTGTAATTCTTATTGCATGTATACGAACCACCCTTATGCAAGCCCATATCGCGGATTTAGCCATTCAGAACTTTTGTTTGCATTTGAAAGAACAATGGATTTGCTAGCACAGAAACTGGAGATGGATCCTTTTGAATTGCGGTATAAAAATGCAATTCTTCCTGGACATATGACCCCTAGTCAAGTAGTCCTTAATCATAGTACCATTGGCAATTTACGGAAATGTATTGACCGCGTCAAAGAATTGGCAAATTGGAATGAAGGTCAGCTTATTGAAATTGATGAACGTTATATACGTGTAAAAGGTGTAAGTTGTGGCTGGAAAACATCAACGATTGATACAAATGCTAGTTCAGGTGTTGTTCTCACTTTTAATTCCGATGGCAGCGTAAATATTATCTCTGGAATTATTGAGATTGGAACCGGGACGAAAACAATTCTTGCACAAATGCTTGCAGAACGTTTGCAAATGGATGTGAACAAAGTCCATGTCCGTATGGATGTAGAAACCGATACAACACCTGAACATTGGAAAACGGTAGCAAGCCGCGGTACATTTATGGCGGGTAGAGCATTATTAGAGGCGGCTGACGATGTAGAAAGACAATTAAAAGATATAGCCTCCCGGGTATTGCGGTGTTCGCCTACAGTGTTGGCAGTTGCCAATTCTAGAGTATTTTTTAAAGATGATCCTAACATCGGGCTTCCTTTTAGTGCAATTGTACATGGTTATCAATATCCAAATGGAAATTCTATTGGCGGTCAAATCATTGGTAGCGGCAGTTATATTTTACAAGGACTGACCCATATTGATCGTGAAACGGGGGCAGGTAAACCGGGACCTGAATGGACAGTATGTGCTTCGGTTGTGGAAGTAGAATTTGATCGAAGGGATTACACCTATCGTATTGTTAGAGCGAGTACTGTTGTCGATATTGGTATGGTTTTAAATGAAAAAACAGCAAGAGGTCAAGTAACTGGAGCAATGAGTATGGGATTAGCTTTTGGAGGAAGGGAAACTTTTATTTTTGATAAATTAGGAAGAGTAATGAATCCTCAACTAAGAACGTACCGCCCTATCCATTATGGAGAAAATCCTGAGTATTTAGTTGATTTTATTACGACTCCTCAAGTAGATGCGCCCTATGGTGCACGAGGGGTGGGTGAACATGGAATATTAGGAATGCCTGCTGCGCTTGGAAATAGTTTATCGCTAGCTGCTGAAGTCTCTTTACATCAGCTTCCGCTTACTCCAGAGCTAATATGGCGGACGAAGGAGGCGCTAAAAAATGCTTCCTTATGATTTCGAGTATTTCAAGCCTGCATCTGTCCAAGAAGCGATTTCACTTTACCAGACATTAAAATTCGCAGGGAAAACTCCCAAATATTTTTCTGGAGGAACGGAAATTATTACACTTGGAAGAATCAATCTTGTATATACAGATGCTGTCATAGATTTAAAAGGAATCCCAGAATATACCGAAGTAAATACGAGTACCGAACAAACATTATTGGGAGCAGGGCTTTCACTCGTTCAACTGGAAGAATCTAATCCATTCCCACTATTATCAAAAACTGTTAGGGAAATTGCTGATCACACAGCAAGAACGAAAATTACACTGGGCGGCAATATATGCGCAGAAATTTATTATAGAGAAGCGGTTTTACCATTTTTGCTAGCGGATAGTGTAATGGTTATTGCAAATATAGATGGGATAAAAGTATCGCCTATTCATCAAGTTTTTCAAGAGAATTTGTTATTGCATGAAGGGGGCTTTCTGCTGCAAACGATCACAAAACAATCATTCATTGAGGCACCGCATATTAGTATTAAAAGACGCAGACAATGGAATACAGGATATCCCCTTATAACTGTGGCCGCCTTGAAGGTGGATCGGTATATAAGGGTGGCGATTAGTGGATTGGCCCCCTATCCATTTCGGGCATTTGAAATGGAAAAAGTTCTTAATAATCAACAATTAACAATGGAAGAAAAAGTAAATGAAGCCATTGAATATGTGCCATCTACAATTTTAAATGATACAGAAGGTTCCTCGGCTTATCGTATATTTGTTTTAAGAAATACATTGTTCGATATATTAGAAGAGTTAGGAAAGGAATGAAATATAATGCCGCTTATTTCTGTTATCTTACAAGTCAATGGCGAACAAAGAGAGGTAACGATAAGACCTGCAGACACTCTTCTTTATGTTTTGAGAGAAAAACTTGGTTTAACAGGTGCAAAGCCTGGCTGTTTAAATGGCGATTGTGGAGCTTGTACTGTAAATATTGATGGCTGGCCGATGAAATCTTGTTTGATGTTAGGAATAGAGGCAGTAGGTAAAGACGTTTTAACAATAGAGGGATTAACGAATACACCGATTCAGCAAGCCTTTGTTGAGAATTTTGCATTTCAGTGTGGATATTGTACACCTGGCTTTATTATGAATTGCCATTCCTTACTTCAAAAGCACCCAGAGGCTTCAGATGAGGTCATGAAAGAGTGGTTAGAATCAAATATATGTAGATGCACAAGCTATGAGGAAATAAAAGTAGCTATGAAAGCAGCATTAGAGACGAGAGAGCAGGCGGAATAAATCTTTTCAGTAAATTCTTATCTAATAAAATAATGCAATGCAAGGGTAACCATTGCGATTGCCACTAAATGTTTCAATAATATAGTAAACTTACACTGAAAAAAAGAGCGTATTGTATTTTACAAAGACTGTTTTTGTAAACTTTGTTATTGTTTTTACCAAAAAGGAGTTGATTTCCGCTCCAATTAGTTTTTTAATGAATCATTACATTACATTCTTTAAAAACAATTTTTACAAAAAATATCTATAAAACGATTGCTAAAGGAATTTAAAATGAGAGAGACGAGATCCGGTAGGAGTACAGCATTTGTACTTGGCATGGAGGCAACATACGGGTTTTTAACACCGCCTGACTCTGTGAAATTTGCCTCGTCCATCGTAGCGTTAATTCTTCTATATAGCGGCGTTTACAAGTATTGCAAAATACCTGTAAACTGCCGTTTTTCCATTTTTCTTTATCATTATGCTCATGATTGTCTTTCTTTATCATTTTTTGGTTGAAGAGAAGAAACAATTAGGAGCCGTACATGC
Organism: Heyndrickxia ginsengihumi; assembly: GCF_011008565.1. Classification (GTDB taxonomy): domain Bacteria; phylum Bacillota; class Bacilli; order Bacillales; family Bacillaceae_C; genus Weizmannia; species Weizmannia ginsengihumi. Next base: position 85,632 of record NZ_JAAIWK010000010.1, on the reverse strand, counting down.
ACAAATCAGCTCCAGAAACATATGTAGAGGGGTTGTTCTTTAGTTACTATACTTTTGTCCCAGCTTTTTTCTAAACTGCTTATTACTTTTTTCTTTTAATTCTATTTTAACTATTAAAATAAATTATTTTAATAAAAAGTATTATATTTATATAGTGGGACATAAGAAATATTGTTTTTTGAAAATAAATGTATTAATGTAAACAATAGAATTGACTTGTGCAGTTTAAGCAATTATTATCTTTAATCTACGAATTGCTACTAGAAAGGAGAGCGTAGCATTATAAAAATTGTTGGAATATTGGAATGAAAAGGAGGGAGATTATTTGTTTGAACCAACAAGCATATTTGGACAAGTAATATTTAATTTGCTCATCGTTTTAACACCTATCTTTTTTTATCAATTAATTTTTTCAAAATTTAATAATAATAGGCTTACTCAAATTATTTCTGGAATTATATTTGGATGTGCTTCCATATTAAGTATGGCCTTCCCAGTAGTTTCAAGCAATTTTGGAAATGGATTTTTATGGGATTTGCGTTGGATCCCTTTTGTAATTTGTGTTCTTTACATGGGATATGTCCCAGGAGCAGTAAGCGCAATTCTTTTAGTAGCGTTTCGCTTTTTTTTAGGGGGAATGACTGCTTCTATTAATACATTATTTGATGCTATTATTCTTTTTATTTTGTTTTCAATTCTTAGAAAAAAATATCATCAGTTTAAAATGATAAATAAGTATTTGATGAATATCGTATTCTCGGTAATTACTTTTTCCGTTATTTGTATATCTTTGTGGATTTATTTTAGTTACTTACATAAATTAGCGTCTTTTTATAGTTTAGGATTTGATTTATTTTTTCAAATGGGTTTATCTTATTTAGTTGGAATAATGGTGTTTACATATTTTACAGAGAATATGATTAACCGAATTAAAATTATGGAACAGATACATAGGGCTGAAAAATTAAATATCGTTAGTGAATTAGCTGCATCTATTGCTCACGAAGTTAGAAATCCATTGACTGTCGTCCGCGGTTTTATTCAGCTTGCAAAAAATGAAGTTGACAACACCATTCAAGGTTATATGAATACAGCAATTCGTGAATTAGATCGAGCGGAAAAAATTATTTCTGACTATTTAAATTTTGCAAAGCCTAAATTGGATGTTAAGAAAGAAGAAGTGAATATAAGCTGTTCAATTAATGAAATGATCTTACTTATGCAATCATATGCTAATTTAAAAGGAATTCAATTAAATAATCATATCGATCAAAATTTATTTATTGAAGCTGACGATTTAAAGTTTAAGCAAGCGCTTTTAAATTTGATTAAAAATGCAATCGAAGCTACAGAACAAGGGCATGTTGATGTAGACGCAAGTTATTCAGAAAAAAAGGGGCATATTATTGTTAATGTTACCGACACAGGTATGGGGATGACAAAAGAACAGTTACAAAAATTAGGAAAGCCTTATTATACAACAAAGAGTGAGGGAACAGGCCTCGGTCTTATGGTAACTTTTCGTTTAATTGAAGCAATTGGTGGTACCTTAACTTTTGACAGTAAGTTGAATCAAGGAACGAAAGCAACGATATGTATAAAAGGATATAAAAAAGAAGCAACTAACATTCATTACATAGATAATGATAGCATTGCTTAAAAAATATCATCATTTCTATTATTGAAACGAGATAGTTAGAAACATATTTTAAATTACTTTCACTGCATTTCAAATCTAAAATTTTTAGAAAGTATTAATTTATATTTAGAAAAACGTAAAGTATTTCATATGAATATTACGGGATAATTCTGTTTTTTCATTAAAAGGAGTAGTTGATTTTCGCTCCAGGATGCTCGCTTTCCACGGGTGGAAGTTGAGCCTCTTCGACGCTGCACGCCTGCGGGGTCTCATCGATCGCGCTAATCCCGCAGTAGGCTCCTATCTACAGTAAATAGGATTTATTTAAAACGAGTAAATTATATAAAGATGAACGTAAAAAAATAAGGATGCCTCATGTTTTTGCGGCATCCTCTTTTTCATTAGTTATAAGAAAAACTTGCGGCAGCTTCATAAGAATGATCTTCATAATTAGCAATAAAGTTTAGTATATCCTCTGCTGCATTTGGGTTTATAAATTCCCTTTGACAATTGATAATACGATTTAGTTCTTCCCCGTCATTATCAAGTAATTTAGCGATTATCTGCTTAATTTCTTTTACATTTTTACATACTACGCCCAAATTAGATTTTTCAGCAAAGTAAGGATTATCTTCTTCTTGTCCAGGCAGTGCACCTGTAATAATCATTGGTGTATTGGTGGCAATTGCTTCGAACATCACATTAGGGCTGCCTCTAGTGAACGCAATATCGGAGGACAACATTAAATCCTGAATATTTTTTGTGAATCCATAAATTTCAACTTTGTCTCTATATTTACTTAATGACTGTTCTAATTTTTCTTTTAATTTTATATTTCTTCCAGCAACAATTTTTACATTACAATTAAAGTTTTCAAGTAAAATCTCAGCAATTTTATTCATATTTCCTACGCCTTCACCGCCGCTCATAATTAAGCACTTTAAAGGTGTATCTTTTTTATAATGAACTTTCGTATTTGCATGGTTCCTAAAAAATCGCGCACGAACCGGAAATCCTATTAACTTAACATTTTCAGGTGGAACACCGTAATTTAAACATTTCTCACGGGCCTCTGCTGTTGGGCTTATAATAAAATTAGCTCTTTTATCTGCCCAAAGAGGACTAATATTAACTAGGTCGGCAATTAATGTTATAAAAGGAATTTTAATATATCGCTCTTCTAAAATGTTTAAGATGGAGCCGTTGAAATTTGGATGAACAGATAAAATAAGATCAGGTTTTACTTCATCCAGTAATTTTAAAAAATTATCTTTTATCAATCCTTCAATAAACCTGTTGATTAACTTTGGGTTATCTGAAGATATGTTGTATACCATCTTCCATATATTTTCTGCTTTTCTAGTAATGGGACCATACAATTTTCCGATGCCAAGTAATGCTTGTCCTCCAAGGGAAAAGCCATCAACAACATGTATATTGACATCATGATCATTTTTGTTTTTTTCACATATAGCTTCTGTAATGCTTTTATGACCATGACCTGTATGATCGGAAGAAATGATTAGGATTTTTTTGCTCATTTTACCAAGCCTTTCTAAAAGACGTATATTATAATCATAACAAATAAATGAATCTACAGTAGATAATTATACTGAGAAATTTTTTATATTTTGCCACATTCATTTTATTCACTTATTTAAATTGTATGTTAAGGATACAATAAAAATAAGAAATATATTTTATTTCATTATACTTTCTTTTTCATGTTCTGTATTAGATAATATCATATTGATGAATTGTCAAAAACTTTTTTTATATATACATTGAAAAGTATATATAATTGGGTATATTAGGGAATTTTTTAGTACGTAATTATCTTAAAAAAAGTATTTCTAGCCCATTACAAGAAGTACGATATCTTTTAAAAAAAGAAGATGAAGGAGCCTTAAATATTTTTGGTACACTCTAAAGCGAAAGTAATATATACAATAATTGTCTTTATAGCACTTGCAGCTTTCGATAATATAATTATCGGTTTATTCCCGCCACTATTTCGCTATATAGCAAAAGATTTAGATGTTGGAATCGCGAAATTGGGAACTGTATCTGCAATTAATATTTTAGTAACTGCCCTTTCTTCCTTATATTGGGGATATTTATCTGGTAAACATAGGCGAAAAAATTTAATCATTATTGGAACACTTATATGGGTAGTATCTGTATTTTTAACAGCTGCAAGTCAAAATTTTATTCAGCTTTTATTATTTCAAATTTTAACAGGAGTCGGTCTAGGATGTATTGCTTCGATTGGCTTTAGTATTTTGACAGACTATATACCTCATCACAAACGTGGTTTAGTGTTAAGTCTCTGGGGTATGGCGCAAGGTTTAGGCGGCATTTTAGGATCGCTAATGGCATCTTTAACAGCGACTGGAACAAGCTGGCGATGGCCTTTTGAAATTGTAGGTTTTATCGGTCTTTTCCTTATTATTCTCTATTTTTTTGTCGAAGAACCGCCAAGGGGTCAATCAGATCCTGAGTTGAAAAAATTATTAAAGACCGGAAAAATATACAGCCATATAATAGAAGCCAAACATATACCTGCAATCCTCTTAAAAGGCAGCAATGTATGGTTGTTTTTACAAGCCTTTTTTATGAATATTTCAACTGGCAGTTTAATTTGGATTCCGACATTATTCATTTATAAAATTCAACAACAAGGTTATAGTTTAGCAACAGCGACAATTGCTTCAGGTTATCTTTATGCGATTTTTCAGCTTGGAGGCATGACCTCTGCATACTTTGGACATCTTGGCGATAAATTACAGGCAAAAACTTATAAAGGCAGGGCGTATATTACTTCTATCTTTGTATTATTGACAATGCCACTGTACATACTTATGTTTATTATTCCGATGAATGACTTATACTTGCCAAATAATCATCATGTCCTATCCATTTTATTTAGTTTGATTAAACAAATATTTACAAATCCGTGGATTGCATCATTGTTCATCTTATCGTTCTTTGCATCAGCAGCCCAATCAGCAAACACACCGAATTGGCTTGCGCTCATTACAGATGTCAATTTACCGGAACATCGGGGTACTGCATTCAGTGTAGCAAATCTTTCTAATAGTCTAGGAAGAACAATTGGAAATGTCGGAGTAGGATTGCTGCTTGGCATCATTTCATCACATGTTCATGAACCATACAGTTATATTGTGACGCTTTCATTGCTGCAAATGTTTTTTCTGCCATCGGCCATTAGTTATATATTAATGGCTAAAAAAAATGTCTCAGATATTAAAGCAGTAAAAGCAACGCTTCAAAAAAGATCGTAATGAATGCTGCTATTTTTAGTCGGTTATAAAAATTGGTAGGGAATCGTTGACAAGTCAGATTATTTTAATTATAATGAATAAAAAATAAAGAACGGAAATCTCTTATCAAGAGAGGCGGAGGGACTGGCCCTGTGAAGCCTCAGCAACCATAATCGGTATGGTGCTAATTCCAGCAGAGTTTTTTAGCTCTGGAAGATGAGGGGAGGATCTTTCTATAATGGAGGCCTCTTCCCTTGGGAGAGGTTTTTCGTTATAGAGAGGGGCATAATTTGTATGAATATTAATGTGGCACAAATTAAAGAAACGTGGGTAAATGATTATTTAGATTTATATTTATTTGCGAAAAATATTGGAGACATTAAGTGGCAACAAGAAATTTTAGAAATTCTTAAGTCAGCTGATCAAGAGATTGAAAAAGAAAAAGAAGTAATCCTTCATAAAGAGCTTTGGGATGAGTATGATCAAATTAATGAACAGCTTCTTTCTATTTATGAACAATTAAAAACGAATCCATATCGAACAGAATTACAAGATCGATTGTGGGAGCTTAAACTAAAGCGAGTTGAATTAAACCGACAAATTCAAGAAAGGGAACACTCGAAACAAATTCTTACGAAAAATAATGATATAAAAGCCAATGAGTACTAATTTATAGTACCCATTGGCTTTTATTTTAAAATAGAAATAATTGAGTTATAGAAAGGTATGTTGTATACTTAAAATATTATTATTTTTCAAATATATAAACTATGTAAAAAAGAGGGAATTATCAATAAAAATGATATGGAGGTAAGGATAATGGAAAATATGATGATGAATATGAATATGATGATGTCTATGGAAAAAATGATGTGTGAAATGAAATGTATGAAAATGATGATGGATAAAATGATGGGTATGAATATGGAAATGGATATGAGCATGATGATGTCTAAAATGCAGGATTGCGATGAAATGATGACTTCAATGATGGCAATGATGCGTGAAATGAAAGAAAAAAGTGTAAAATAATCGCTTTATGTACATAAGGCTGTCGACAAAATATTTGTCGGCAGTCCTTTTTATTGTAAATTTATGGTGGTTTTCCGAAGCTTTCTGCTTTATAGATGTTTTTGTTTAATAGAAGAGGTTCTATTTCTTTAATAAAATTATAAGCTGAAATCAAATTCAAAGTTAGTATGTTATGTTCTTTCATAAGGTAATTGCTGATAAAAATAATTAGGCTTATTCACTTTGTTATTGTAAGGCTTGTGAAAGATATGCGTTGTAGCTGGTGATACTGGGGGGATCAACCATACCCAATTTCCAGTTACTTCCCTTCCCATCTCTCGTTCCTTCTCCTCAAATTGTTTAAACTGATGGGCGGCTGTATGATGGTCAACGATACTTACTCCGTCTTCTTTAAAAGAATGAAGAACGGCGGTGTTTAGTTCAACGAGTGCGCGATCCTTCCAGAGACTCGCATTTGTTTTTCTATCTAGCCCCATTAAATCGGCTATTTTCGGAAGCATATTATATCTATTTTCGTCTGCTAAATTTCTTGCAGCAATCTCAGTTCCCATATACCAACCGTTAAAGGGAGCTGCCGAGTATGTTATTCCGCCAATCTCAAGCTTCATACTAGAAATAATCGGAACAGCGTACCATTTGAGATTCAAGTCTGCAAACCATTCATAATTAGGATGACGAAGTGGAACCTCAAGGATCATTTCTTCCGGTATTTCAAACCATTTAGGAGGATGATCATTAACTTGTATAACTAAAGGCAGAATATCAAATGGTCCACCTTTTCCTCGCCAGCCAAGCTTTTGACATACTTCTGTAAAAACAATAGAGTCAGGATCACCTATTACCCCGTGCTCAGTTTGATAACCAGCGTAACGAATAAGCTGATGATTCCAAATTCTAATTGATTGATTTCCGACCGTTGGTAAAAAGATTGTAATGGTTGGACGGATGCGGCCTTTATTTGTAGCAGTATTGATATGTTCAAGGAGCGCTTCGAATATTTGTGTCTCTGTTTGTAACTCTCTCTTATCGATCACCTTTAAATTTTTCCAAAATAGTCGTCCAATACAACGATTACTATTTCTCCAAGCTAATTTTGCGCCATAATCTAGTTCGTCATATGTCAGTTCATATTGACCATACTTTTCAATCTGTTCATTGATTTCAATTAGTCTTTTCTCTAATGCTTCATCATCTTTTTTCGTTTCGTAATAATATAACCGGATAAATTCTTCTGCATCTTTAAACAATGATGAATCCTCCTATACTTGCTTATCATTAGTTTAATCATAGTGGAATATTTATTGCGAATACAAGTTAATGTTCGTGACAAAAATATGACAAATTCATACTTGAAAAGTTGTTACAGGTATGAATAAATGGACAATATCGTGAAAACTATACAAAATTCCGACTAATCTGATAGAATGGTAAGTTAAAGGGAGGTTTTAGCAATGCGTTTAAGCCAAGTAGTTAGAAGTGGTCCAAATCAATACATATGTGAAGAGAATGCATTGAAATTTCTAGAGGAAAAGTTAGAAGATTTTAAAAATCCAGTGGTCATTACAGGTAAGAAATCTTGGAATGCTTTTTTAGAATTCGGCTCTGTACCAAGCCAGTGGCCGGTATTAACATATGATCATACAGCTAGTGATAAAAATATTGCTGAACTTGCTAAGAAAGCTGCACACGCCGATATGATCGTCGGGATTGGCGGGGGAAAAGTACTTGATACAGCGAAAGGAGTTGCAGAATTATTAAATATTGAAGTAACACTGGTTCCAACCCTTGCAGGAACATGTGCTGGATTTACGCCATTATCCGCCATCTATGATGAAAATGGGCAATTTAGTCATGTCGCCTATTATAAACGTTCGGCATATCTTACGCTAATTGATTTACGTATTATTTTACATTCACCGGTTGAATATTTGCTCGGAGGTATTGGCGATTCACTTGCAAAATGGTACGAATCGGAGGGAATCACACGCAATCAGCATTCACTTCCAGTTATGGTTAAATTAGGGCTGAGTTCTGCAAAAATAATTTACGAAGGAATTCTCCGATATAGTGAACAAGCAGTCAAAGATCATGCTGAAAAAAAGCTAAGCGCTGCTTTTAAAAATATCGTTGAAATTATTATAGGAGTAGCAGGAACTGTTGGAGGATTTGCGGGAGAATATGGCCGGATGGCAGGTGCTCACGCAATTCATAATGGCCTTTCCTTCTTACCTGAAACACACGATATTTTACACGGTTCAAAAGTTGCTTACGGCATTCTTGTTCAATTAGCAGCTTTGCAACAATTTGCTGAAATTAAGCAGCTGCTCCCGCTCTATAAAAAATTAGGTTTCCCTTATAATTTAAATACGCTACACGTAACCGGTGGAAGGGAAGAAGCGATCGCAAAAGTATCCGCCTACGCAGCCCGAAAAGAGGAATCATTTATTTTACTAGGAAACTTTACAAAAGATAATATAGCTTCTGCGATGAGGGCGGTTGAAGAATTAGCTGTACAGGAGGTTTCCATTCAATAAGGATACAATCCAACATTTGCATGTGCAAAAATAAAGCTAAATTGATATAATAATATTATTAAGCAAGGTATGCAAACAATGGCAGCATCCCTTGCTTTTTTATGAGTATAAGGGAGGAGCCATATGTATTTAACAGTAAAGGAAACAGCGGAGTACCTATCACTGCCAAAATCAATCGTTGAAAAATTGATTCAAGAGAAGCGTATTAGGGCTGTCTATGACGGTGAACAGTTTTTAATTAATAAAGATCAATTTCGTACATATTTCTCTCAACTTGAAAAATATAGAGCACTTGTAGAGGAATGGCTAAATGAACCTATCCCTGAAGACTTAGATGTAAAGGATGAAGATTAACTTATTTAACTGCCGCGATTATTTGACTTCTTTTATATAATTAGATAAAATACAAAGCGTTACCCTATAGAGTTTTTTATGCCTGTTAAATCGTAATGGGTATGATTTAATTAGAAGATTTATATGTTAATAAGGTTTATATTGTCTATTTATGTAGAATAAATCGTAACCATTTCGACTTGAAAAGAAAATAGATGGAGTGATCAATGGGTGAAGTATAAAGGCAGCTTTCGATTACTTATTATGCTTACAGTTATTTTCGTTACTTTGGCAGGTTGTAGTACTTCAACAAAATCGAAACTTGCTGATTCTAAACATAAACTGCAAGTTGTAACAACTTTTTATCCGATGTATGAGTTTACGAAAAATATTGCTGGTGATAAAGCGGATGTAAAGCTATTAATACCTTCAAATGTGGAACCGCATGATTGGGACCCTGCACCGAAAGATGTAGGGAAAATTCAAGATGCAGATGTATTTATATATAATAGTAAATATATGGAAACTTGGGTGCCGAATATACAAAAAACGATGAATCACGATGCGCCAATATTTGTGGCTGCCAGTAAAGGAATTTCCTTTAAAAAAGGTGTTGCAGAGGATGGAACACCTAATGAAGTAGCTATAGATCCTCATGTATGGTTAAGCCCGGTTTTGGCTCAAAAAGAAGTTCAAAATATTACTAAGTCATTAGTTAAAGCTGATCCTAAAAATAAAAAATACTATGAAAAACATAGTGCTCAGTATATGGCAAAGTTGAAAGAGCTAGATCATGAATATAGGACACAATTAAAACATGTGAAAAAACGTGAAATCATTACGCAGCATGCAGCATTTGGTTATCTTGCTGCAACATATGGCTTAAAGCAAGTACCAATTGCAGGTTTATCACCTGATCAAGAACCAAGTGCAGCAAGATTAGCAGAATTGAAATCATTCGCACAGGCTCATCACGTGAAAGTTATTTATTTTGAAGAATTAGCCTCTCCGAAAGTAGCGAAAACGTTAGCAAATGAAATTGGAGCAAAAACGGATGTGCTAAACACGTTAGAAGGCTTGAGCACAGCGGATCAAAAAAAGGGACTTAATTACATTACGGAAATGAAACAGAATTTAAAAAAACTAGTACAATCATTAAATGAATAAGAATGGGGTGAAGACTTTGAAACTCGTACAAATGGAAAAAGTTGTTTTCGGTTATGCACATACACCAACATTAAATGGGATTTCTTTAACGATTGACGATGGTGAATTTGTAGGAATTGAAGGACCAAATGGCGCATCAAAATCTACACTTCTGAAATTAATGTTAGGATTGTTAAAACCATGGTCAGGGAAAGTAACGATTAGTAAGAAAAACCATAATGGAAAACCATTAAGAGTGGGATATGTCCCGCAACAAATTGCTTCTTTTAATGCAGGATTCCCAAGTACTGTTATTGAACTTGTTCGTTCAGGCAGATTTGAAAGTAAGAAATGGTATCAAAAGATGACAGAGACGGATCATCTTTTAGTAAAAAATGCCTTAATGATGGTTGGGATGTGGGAGCATCGCAATAAAAAAATCGGCGATTTATCTGGAGGACAAAAACAGAAAATTTGTATTGCCCGTGCATTAGCAGCAGAAGCCGACTTACTAATATTAGATGAACCGACGATCGGAATGGATGTATCTAGCCGAAAAGAGTTTTACCAATTTTTACAACATCAAGTTAAGCAGCATCATAAAACTATTTTAATGGTTACACATCAGCATGATGAAATGGAAGAATACTTTGATAAAGTGATCCACTTGGAGGAAGGGGAAAAAGGAAGATGGAAATGTTTCACTTTGAATTCATGCAGCGAGCATTCATTGCTGGTGGACTCATTGCAATCATAGCACCAATATTTGGGGTCTATCTTGTATTGAGAAGACAGTCACTGATGGCAGATACCCTTTCACATATTTCATTGGCTGGAGTAGCCATTGGCTTTTTTATTCATTCAAATATTAGTATTGCTAGTATTATTGTCGTTATCATTGGCGCCGTAGCGATCGAATATATGAGAAGGTTTTATGCATCATATTCGGAAGTCTCAATTGCGATTTTAATGGCTGCAGGCTTATCTTTAGCACTTTTTTTGATGAGTTTAACAGAAGGTGGAATTTCAGCTAATATTGAGCAATATTTATTTGGTTCGATTGTAACAATCAGCCAGGAGCAAGTTTCTGTATTATTGATTGTTACGGTGTTGTCACTTCTTTTCTTTTTAATTTTTAGAAGATCTATGTATTTAATGACTTTTGATGAGGATACTGCATTTACGAGCGGTGTACGGACTAAAGCATTATCATTGTTTTTTAGTATTTTAACAGGCTTGGCAATCTCTGTTATGATTCCAACTATTGGTGTGTTATTAATCTCTGCTTTGCTTGTGTTGCCTGCAGCATTTGCGATTAAGTTCGCCAAAGGATTTATATATGTGATCATTACAGCAGTTATTGTCGCGTTTGTAAGTGTAAATGTTGGACTTGTTTCCTCATATCAATTAGGAACTCCGCCAGGTGCAACGATTACTTTATTTATGGTTATCGTTTTTTTAATTGGTTTTATCGTTCAAAAAGTTGCCCTTTCTTTAAAAAGATCACGGACACGTGTGGATTGATTCATTCATACGTGTCTTTTTTTATGTTATGATTATAATAGTTTAATATGAATGCGTTAACATGTTTCGGGGAAGTGGGGATTAAGGGATGTTACAAGCAATTAAAGGGAATCTCGTAGTTTCTTGTCAGGCATTAGAAAATGAACCATTGCATAGTCCTTTTATTATGGCTCATATGGCTAAGGCAGCTAGGGAAGGTGGAGCAGCTGGAATCCGTGCGAATGGATATGATGACATTGTAGCTATTCGAGCTGAAGTCAACCTGCCGATTATAGGTATTGTAAAAAGAGATTATCCAGATTCAGATGTCTATATTACACCGACGAGAAAGGAGGTTGATGAGCTTTTATTAGCAAAAGTAGAAATGATTGCGCTTGATGCAACAAATCGTAAACGTCCAAATCATGAAGATCTTGCTGGGCTGATTCAATACATACACCATCATGGCACTTTAGTAATGGCGGACATATCAACAGTTGAAGAAGGTATCGACGCTTGGAAGCTAGGGGTGGATTGCTTATCTACGACATTATCTGGTTATACGCCATATTCTTCCAAACAAACGGGTCCAGACTTTGAACTGTTACAGAAGTTAGTAAAACAGGCTTCCATTCCTGTTATTGCAGAAGGACATTTAAATACTCCTGCTGATGCAAAGAAAGCATTGGAACTTGGAGCACATTCAGTTGTTGTAGGTTCAGCTATTACACGCCCGCAACTTATTACAAAGGCATTTGTTGATGGTATGAGAACGTAACATACTATATCTAATAGAAAATAAGAGGCTGGGACAAAAGTATATTAACGAAAGAACCCCCAAATATTGCACACTAACTCCGCTCCGAAAATATGCTTCGCTTTTCACGGGCGGCTGGTGAGCCTTCTCGTGCTCATGACTGCGAGGTCTCATCTCCCGCAGGAATCCACGTCTATTTCCGGAGCTGATTTATGCAATATTCGTCTTTAGCTAACCACTTTTGAGTTTTGTCTCAGCCTCTTTATGGAAAGTTATTTAAGTGATTCCCCAAAAGCACCTTCAAATACAGATTCAGCTACAGGACGGCGAGGAGATGGAACTTCTCTGCTGCGTAGACTTTCTGGTAATGCGTCTTTGTCACCTTGATACCCGATCGCAACAAGGGCATTAATCGCATAGTCTTCTGGAATATTAAGTACTTCACGAGCTTTTTCAAAATCAAAGCCTGTCATAGGATGAGTAATTAATCCTTTACGTGTAGCTTCTAATGAAAGATAGCCCCAAGCTGCTCCAGCGTCAAAAGCATGTGAGCGGAATTCACCAGAGTCACTCGTTAATTTTGAAATAATAAGTGCAAAGGCTGGAACATCTTTACACCATGTTTGGTTAAATTCACCAATGAAGCTCATGAATTTTTCACGGTCTTCTGGAGTACGGGCAATAATAAAACGCCATGGCTGAAAGTTAAAAGCAGATGGAGCCCAGCGAGCTGCCTCAAATAAGCTAAGCAAAGTATTCTCTTTCACTTCTTTGCTAGAGAATGATCGAGGTGACCAACGTTCTAAATATACTGAATCGATTTCATAATCCGATTTTCGTACTGACATGTTATTCCTCCTATTCGTCTTTTCATTCGTCACTATTTTATCCGAGTTCAGTCAGTGTTACAAATAATTAATCTTAAATATTTGTACTTTCTAAAAACGTTTCACTTTGCTTCGAATAAAGAATAAGAAAAACCCCATCGAATAATGTCAATGAGGTTTTTCTACATGCTGAAACACTAGTTAGCAGTGGTTTTGATTAATCAGCCAGTATTGCGCAATCCTGCAGCAATTCCATTGATAGTTAGCAAGACTTCCGTTAATAAACTATCTGGTTTTTCTTCATTTGTTTCTTGTGCACGTAATTGTGAAATGAGATACACTTGGAATAAGTTTAGCGGATCAACATATGGATTACGTAAGCGAACAGATTCTTTAATGTTTGGAATATAATCTAATAGTTCTTTTTGACCTGATATTTTTAGTACTAGTTCTTTTGTGAGATTATATTCTTCTTTTATATTGTTATAAATTCTTTCTGCAATTGTTTTATCTTGAATCATTTCGGTATATTCTTTTGCAGTAGCAAGTTCTGCTTTAATTAACGCCATTTGTAAGTTGTTAATAGTTGCTTGGAAGAATGGCCAAGTTTGGTACATCTTTTGTAAAAGCTCAAGATTGCCTGTTTCTTCAATATATTTTGCGAGACCTGTTCCAGCTGCGTACCAAGCAGGAAGCAATTGTCTGCTTTGTGTCCAAGCGAATACCCAAGGGATTGCACGTAAATCTTCAAAACGGGCACTATTCTTACGGCTCATTGGTCTTGAACCGATATTTAAATCTCCAAGTTCGTTTAATGGAGTCGCTTGCTTGAAATAAGTTAAAAAGTCTTTATCATTGAAAACAAGATCTTGGTATTTCGCTAATGAGTATTCTGATATTTGATCCATTGCTTGGACTGCAATGTTATTTGGAATAACATCACGATCAGCGCGTGCTTTATGACGAGTAATGGCTGTCATCATTGTAGATGTTGCTTGTTCCAAACTTCGGTAAGCAATATCTTTTAATAAATAACGAGATGAAAGAACTTCACCTTGTTCAGTTATTTTGACACCATCACCTAATGTAACTGCTGGTTGAGACATCAAACTTGAATATAATGGACCACCGCCGCGACCGAGTGAGCCACCGCGACCATGGAAGAATTTTAGTTTCACTCCATATTTTGCAGCAATTTCATGGATTTCTTTTTGGGCTTTGTACAGCTGCCAGTTTGCAGTTAATGTACCACCATCCTTACTGCCATCAGAATATCCAAGCATGATCTCTTGTAAATTATTACGCACTTCTAGATGATTCCGATAAATTGGAATATCAAATAATTGTTTCATCATTTTTGGACCATTTTTTAAATCCTCAATTGTTTCAAGCAATGGACCAATATGAATCTCACTAAGGATTTGACCATTCGGATACACGCGATATAAACCTGCTTCTTTTGCTAGAACAAGTACTTCAAGAACATCACTAACAGACTCTGCCATACTGATAAGGTAAACTTCAATCGAGCGTTCACCAAATGTTTGATGGGCACGTTTAATCATCCGGAAAGTATTGATGATTTCCTGAGTTTCCGGGGTAAAAGTGTCATAAATCGAAATCATTGGTCTTGGATCATTTAATATTTTTAATAATGTACTTACTTTTTCGTCCTCAGACAGATTTTTATAATCTGCAGCGATATTTACGTTGTAAAGTACCTCAGCAATGGCCGATTCATGTTCGCCGCTATGATTTCGAATATCTAGTGAGGCTAAATGGAAACCAAAAAGCTCAACTTGTCTAATCACTTTGCGTAATAATTTAATAGGAAGTGAATCCGGATGATGTTGATTAATGCTTTCTCTAATCAAATAAAGATCTGCCAATAATTCTTGTACGGACTGATAGCCTTCACCGTTTTTCTCAATGTTTTCAAGTTTATGAAGCATGATCGTTAATTTTCTACGGTAAATTTCATCCTCTGTTTGCCATTTTCTGCCGTCGATTGTCTTTTCTTCTTTTTCTACAGAAGCAATTAAAGCTGTGCTTACATTCACTTTTTTTACAGAATGACTAAGCAACTCACGCAGTTTTGTAAGAGATTTTTGATACTTTTTCAATACTAAATTGCGTTGCATTTCTAACGTCTTCCATGTTGTTTCAGCTGTAACATTTGGATTTCCATCGCGATCTCCGCCAATCCAAGAACCGAAACGTAAAAAAGAAGGAACTTTATATCTTCGACCAAAAGATTCATATAAATAATCTTCTAAGTCTTCATGTATTCTTGGTAAAACATCAAACAGAACATTATTAAAATAGTAAAGACCGTTTTGAACCTCATTCAAAACAGTTGGTTTCTTTTCACGGATTTCTGATGTTTGCCACAGAATCGTGATTTCATTTAAAATCGTTTCTTCAATGACTTTCTTTTCATATCTAGTATTGGCGTAATCTAATGCCTTTAAAAGATCAGCAATTCTTTTGTGTATTTGCAGGATCGTACGTCTTGTTGCTTCTGTCGGGTGTGCTGTAATAATCAGCTCCAATGAAAGCGTTTCTAAAAGTTCGGGAATCATGTCAGCTGTAACCTTTTGTTTTACTAATTGTTCAATACCATCTTCAAGTGAACGAGGCTGTACGCTTTCTGATCCGCCTGATTGATATTCGCGGCGGCGCCTAATGCGATAATTTTGTTCAGCAATATTAAATAAATGTAAATAAGTAGAAAATGCACGAATCACTTCTTGTCTCAAAGGAGGATGCAGGGAAGTTATTTTTTGCTTTAATTGGTGATATGCTTCTTTATCATGCGTTTCTCTTATTTTATGAGCAAGTGTACGAATATCTTTAATCGTATTAAGCAGTTCTTCGCCTCCTTCGAAGAGAATAACCCGATCAAGTAATTCGCTTAAAAAGTTCATATCTTCTTGTAATACAAGATTACTAACTTTTTTATCATCTAGTTGATTCAAGATGTATGCTCCTTTCTAAAAGGAATTCGACTATGTAAGAATCGTTAACTATAATTATACTTCTAAACACTAAAAAGTCTAATATTTTTCAATATTAAAAAACGATTGATTCAATCACTTTTTACGATTAAGAATTATTTTGAAAATAAAATAATATTTTATTAATATAATTTATGAATCGAGGTGCTGATGTTTATAACATGTGCCTTTTAACTGTTGGCTTAGATTGTTAAGGAGAATAGCGCTATCTTATGTGAATCTGTTCGCCATATAATACATTAGTCTTTAAGGAGGACTGTTCGTTTTGTGATAGGAGATAATAAAACTTATTATTATCATTTTTCGGCATGCACAGAATTTTAAAGTACATATAAAAAGTGAGGAATTAATTTTTTGAAAATAATTATTGAAAAGAAAAATAGAATGTCTCTCGCGGCTTATAATTATGTATAACCTTCACATTAAATGTGAATTCGCTTTCTATATTAGGAAAATATTTTTTCTTTTAATGCCATTTAATAACGATAAACATATATATGGGAAAATAATGGGCTAATGGGATCCATTCATATGTCTAACAAAAATATTGTGAGGATTACCTACAAGTTTAATGATAAATGTTTATGACAGTTAGATAATAGATATATCTTGGTGCATTTCAAGATAAAGGGGATGATATATTGGAAAATTAGTTAAGTAACATGAAATTGTTTTATAAGTATAACAAGCATGGAAGGAATCTATGTGCATATTCGAATAGCCTGCTTTAATTTAGAAAGTAAATTACTTTTAGAGCAAACAACCATTACACGCTAAAATCATGAATGCAATTTCTGCGGTTACTATTTTCCAAGCGAGAAACCCCCGATAATTATTTCATTTGGACTTTGAAAAAGCTCTTTAGTCGCAGAAACCGAGAAGACAAAGTCGATCCTCGTCCGGTTACCTATAGATGCTGTTGGGACCGCTCCTCTGAATACATGCGAAAAGGAATGTCTATAAGTGTTTTGTAATAAGAACTCGGAAGGCATTTCTGTTTATCAAAATGATATCGAAACTTACTTACTACATTTAAACAAAGGAAATTTTCAATGTGAATGATTTTAATCAGGGCCCATCATATAGGTATGGGCTAGTGAACATTGTCACATAACGTTGTATGTACATTTCTACACAAAGACGATGGACACAAAATAATAGGAGGGAAAAAAATGAAGGTGTTTATTTCTTTAGGTCGTCCATTTTACGAAGCTTATCCTCAAATTATTGATGATATTAAAAATTTAGGAGTGGAAGTTTCTTATTTATTTGAAGATTTTACTGCAAATAAACAAGATTTAATAAAGCATATAAAAGATGCAGATATTTTAATTAATGGGGTTGATCAAATTGATCGTGAAATCATGGACGCAGCACCACGTTTAAAATATATTTTAAAATATGGAACGGGTGTGGATAATATCGATCTAGAGTACGCTTCGGAAAAGGGAATTATCGTGACAAATGCCCCTGGTCAAAATGCTGCTTCGGTTGCAGAATTTGCTGTCGGGCTGATTTTAGCAATTTCAAGAAGAATCCCGGAAGCACATGATTTAGTAAGAAACTATCAATGGAGATTTACGATGGGGAACGAGCTTTACGGAAAAAGGCTTGGAATTATCGGGTTTGGCAATATTGGGCAACAAATTGCGCAAAAAGTTTCGGGTTTTGACATGGAGGTTGTCGCTTTCGGTTCATACAAAGATGCAGATGCTGCAAAAAAATGGAATGTTACTTATGTCGATTTGGATGAATTAATGGAAACATCGGATTATATCGTTGTCAGCACATCGTTAAAGAAGTCTACTTATCATCTTTTGAACAATGAAAAACTACAAATGATGAAAAAGTCCGCCTACTTAATTAATATTGCTAGAGGAGATATTATTGATGAGGAAGCATTATTAAGCGTGTTGAAACGAGGGAACATTAAAGGAGCTGCATTGGACGTCTTTGCAAGCGAGCCGACAAATTCAGAATTAACTCAGCTCTCTAATGTTATACCAACTCCTCATATTGGTGGCGCAACTGAAGAATGCTTACGGAGAGTGGGGGAAATTACAGTAGAAAACATTGCGAGGTTTAAAAAAGGAGAACCACTTTCAAATATCGTTACAGCAAAGGAACTTATTAAATAAAAACCATCTATAAAAGGCTGGGACAAAAGTTTAGTAGCTAAAGAACCCCGAATATTGCGCTCCACCCCTGCTCCGGAAATATACTTCGCTTTCCGTGGGCGAGCCTCTTTTTAGTTAAAATTAAGAAAAAATTAAGCCTTTATTTCTATAATGAATAAAATCAATATAGGGGTAAAGGATGCGGTTAATATGCAATTTAATAAAGGAGTGAAGGTAGCGCTTGTTGCTTCAATCATAGGGGTAGGGTCTACGTCATTATTGCCTGGCTTGGCATATGGTGAAACGAATTCTTCGATTCCCCAAGGAGAACAGAACGTATCTAGTTCTACACAAAAGAATGAAATAGCTACTTTGACACAGATTGCAATCAGTGGTGCCACTCTGAATCAATCTTTTTCTCCAAATTTAAAAACTTATACAGCAATGGTCGCCAACGATGTAAAAGAAGTTCAATTGCTTTTAAAATCAGACGATCAGAATGCTGTCATCACAGTCAATGGGAAAAAGATAACAAGTGGTGTAGCTACAACTTTAACATTAACAACAGGAAAGAATGATTTTCTTATAAAGGTTGCAGATGGTACTGAAATAAATACGTACCATCTTACGATTAATAGACAGCAAAGTAATCAAAATGAGCTTCAAGCACTGACATTATCGAATGGAAAGCTATCACCGTCATTTCAATCAGCTATTACTTCTTATAATGTAATAGTGGAAAATGAAATAAAAGCCTTAACGGTTAACGCAAAAGCGAAGGACGAAGTAGCAAAAATTAAGGTGAACGACAAACAACTTACTTCGAAAGGTGCTTCTGTCAATATTCCAGTCGGCAACTCTAATATTGTCATTAAAGTTACAGCGGAAAATGGAGAGGTTAAAACATATACAATTCATGTTACAAGAGAGGCTGCGAAAAAAGAGAAGTCTGCTTCACAAACTACTGCAAAGACGGAGACAAAAAAGCAAACTTCTAAAAAAGATATACAAAAGGAAAAAAAGACACCTGCAACAAAGGTAACGACAGAAAAGCATTCATTTATAGCAGACAAAACACGCGCTGGAAAGAACAAGATGGAAGTAAAAACGATGAAACTTGCTAGCAGGAAAACAGCAGCACAATCTCAAACTCAATCTCCATCTCAGTTTTCAGCTAAAAAGATGAAATCAACGACGACAGCTACCGTTTCTTTTAATCAGCAAACACAAAGTGAACAAAGGACTGCTTTTTCAAATAGCAAAACTCAGGAGAAGGCAAGTACAGCAATTTTATCGGCACTGGCCACATCACATGGAACTTGGAATAAAGCTTTCCAGTCCGATGAATTTACGTATCATGTAAAGTTATCAAGCAATGTAAGTTCCGTAAAAATAAGTGCAACGCCCACTTATGCAGATGCTAGTATTTCAATTGAGGATAGCACCAACAATGACATAACATTTGGAGATCAGCAGTCAAAGAAAATCATTTCAGTAGTTGTTAAAAATGGTGATGATCAAAAGACGTATGTGCTAGTGTTTAACAAAACAATTAAAAGTAAAGATACAGATGATCATACAGAAAAAAATACAGAAACAGCTTCAAGTATAAAAAGCACTTCAGCCAGTGCGGCGACTGACACATCAACAATCAATAAAGATAATCATACAACAATTATTAAACATCAGCAGCAGAACCATTCATCATGGTTTGCTAAAATCGTGGACACTATCGGGAATTTCTTTAAATCATTATTCAATTAAACATTGTCTATTCAGCAGTGAAGGTCATCGACCATCACTGCTTTTTTATTATTAAAAACAGTATTAGAGTTATGGAGGAAAAAGACTGGAGAAGGGGGATGCAATAAATTATATTTGTGAATCTATTCACGTATAAAAAATATTAATGTAAGCGCAATCAATTTAAAAATGTTGATATGACAAGTAATTAGTGAATAATTTTCACAGTTTCGCCATATATTTTGTGAAATATTTCACAAATAGATGCTATAATTACTTATGTAAACAGAAGATATTAACAAAATATTAACAGAAAGGGATGATCGAAGCACTCGCAATTAGGTTATCCACAAGTGAAAAAAGTAATTTAAACTGGATGAAAGTTACATGATTGGCAAATAATATTCATGAAATGTACTGTTCAATTGGGGGACGAAGAAATGGCTATTTGGCATCAGATTTATAACCCGCTCGGGAATATTTGGTTATCTGCTCTTATTGCAGCAATTCCGATTCTATTTTTTATCATTGCTTTAACAATATTAAAATGGAAAGGATATATTGCAGGTATATCGAGTGTAATCGTTGCAGGTCTTGCTGCCATCATTGTATATAAAATGCCAGTAAGTTTAGCTGTATCAGCAGCAGGATTCGGTGTGCTGGCAGGGCTGTGGCCCGTTGCTTCTATTGTTCTAGCTGCTATCTATTTATATAAATTAACAGTTAAAACAGGGAAATTTGAGGTAATAAAGTCTAGTATTTCTTCTGTTACAGAAGATCAACGTTTGCAAGTTTTACTTGTTGCCTTTTCATTTGGAGCTTTTTTAGAAGGGGCTGCCGGATTTGGTGCACCAGTTGCTATTACTGCAGCCATTTTAGTCGGACTTGGATATAAACCATTGCGTGCTGCGGGTCTTTGCTTAATTGCTAACATAGCGGGCGGCGCATACGGAGCAATGGGGATTCCAGTAACAACACCTGCACTGTTGACAGGTCTTAACCCATTATCGGTTTCAAGGTATACAGCGCTAGTACTACCAGCTCTTTGTTTGATCATCGCCGTTCTGTTAATCTTTATGATTGATGGTTTCAAGGGAATTAAGCAAACGTGGCCAGCAATCATAGTTAGTGGAGGATCATTCGGATTAACTCAGGCGGCTGTACTATATTTTTTAGGCAGTGAACTAGCAGACATTTTTGCAGCGATTATAAGTCTTATTGCATTAATTCTATTTTTAAAAGTATGGAAGCCGAAGGAAATATATCGGGTTAATGGAAAAAGTGTAAAGAAAGCTGTATTTCAAAATCTTTCAATTGGAAAAATCATTTATGTATGGTTGCCATTCGTTTTCTTAACAGTAATTGTAACAATTTTCAATTTGTCATTTTTTAAAAATCTTATTGCAGTCGGTGGTCCATTAGAAAAACTGATTTTATATTTGCCGATTTCAACTTTGAACAATCTTGTCATTCGTGGGGTTCCAGTTGTAGCAAAGGCAAGTCCATATCCGGCAATCTTTAAACTGGACTTATTAACTTCAACAACTACAGCTATCGTTATTGCTATTATTCTTACAGTAATTGTTTTTCGAATTAATGCGAAAGTATTAAAGGAAACAGCGATAGAAACAGGGAAAGAATTATTAGTACCGATATTAACAATATGCAGCGTTTTAGCTTTTGCTTATATTTGTACTTATTCTGGAATGTCTTCAACACTTGGTCTTGCCTTTGCATCAACTGGGCATATATTCCCGCTGTTCTCGCCAATTTTAGGATGGATTGGAGTGTTCTTAACAGGTTCTGTTGTGAATAGTGGATCCTTATTTGCACCACTTCAATCTGTAACAGCGACGCAAATTGGGCTTCCTCCTGAAACAATGGTAGCTGTGAATGTAATGGGAGGAACAATGGCGAAAATGATTTCTCCACAATCCATTGCAGTTGCAGCAGCAGCTGTTGGACTTTCAGGTAAAGACCATGATTTATTTAATTTTACAATTAAGTACAGTCTTGCATTATTAGTATTGATTGGCATTGTAAGTTGGATTATTTTCTAAATTCATATTCGAAAGGGAGTTTTTTAAATGAAAAAAGTAAATCGTGTTGTTGTTATTGGAACAGGTGCAGTTGGAACAAGCTATTGTTATTCAATGATTAACCAAGGAGTAGCAGAAGAACTTGTATTAATTGATATTAACGAACCAAGAGCAGAAGGAGAAGCAATGGATTTGAACCACGGTGTACCATTTGCACCAACTCCAACAAAAGTTTGGAAAGGTTCTTATGAAGACTGCGGTGATGCCGATTTAATCGTGATTACTGCAGGTGCACCACAAAAACCAGGCGAAACAAGACTTGATCTTGTAGAAAAGAACGCAAAAATCTTTAAAGGTATGATTAAAAGCATCATGGACAGTGGCTTTAACGGGATTTTCCTTGTAGCAAGTAACCCAGTTGATATTTTAACATATGTTACTTGGAAAGAATCCGGATTACCAAAAGAACAAGTAATTGGTTCTGGTACAGTACTTGATTCCGCACGCTTACGCTATCAACTTAGCAGCCATTTTAATGTTGATCCAAGAAATGTCCATGCATCTATTATTGGGGAACACGGCGATACAGAATTACCTGTTTGGAGCCATGCAAAAATTGGTTTGAATGATATGGAAACAGTGATGAAAAAGGAAAATATTAATCAAGAAGATTTAGATCAAATTTTTGTTGATGTTAGAGATGCCGCATATCAAATTATTGAACGTAAAGGAGCAACATATTACGGAATCGGCATGTCACTCTGCCGAATCACTAAAGCAATTTTGAATAATGAAAACAGTGTTCTTCCAGTGTCAGCTCTCCTTGAAGGTCAATACGGTCATGAAAATGTGTATGTTGGTGTTCCTGCTGTTGTTAACCGTCAAGGAATTCGGGAAATCATTGAAATTAAATTAAGCGATAGAGAAAAAGAACAATTTGACCACTCTGTAAAAGTATTAAAAGAAACAATGAAACCAGTTTTGTAAAATAGATTGATTAAAAAACGGGGCTGCCTTTTAGTAGTCCCGTTTCTTCAACTAAAGGAGAATTGGTATTTACATGAGAGAGGCAGGCTGAAATAGGGAATAAGACCGAAAAAGTAGAGGTAAAAACGAAAAAACGAGTTTAAACTGAAATCAAAGAGGAACAGCGTAAATAAAGAGAAATTGGACTACCATAAAGGAGAGAGAAATAATAGAGATTAAACTCAACTGAAAACCTTTGTGGAAATATAAAAAATCTCCTAGGAGTCCAATAAAAAAAGATCGTTGAGGATTGCTCAACGATCTTTTTTGACTAATTTAAAATAATTACTTTTACAGTACGTCTTCCCCAAGAAATACAAGATTTTTTGTCTGGCATTAGAAGGTCGATTTTATGTCCGCGGATGGCACCGCCAGTATCTCCAGCGATTGCAACTCCGTATCCTTCTACCCAAACTTTACTGCCTAGTGGAATAACAGAAGGATCGACAGCGATTAGCTTCATGTTACGATTCTTTTTAATGTTATATCCAGAAGCCGTAATATCTAATGATGTATCTTCATGGCTGTAAGCTGTAGCGGAAACGTAAAATTCTTTTCCTGAATGATTGTTATTGCTTGTATTCGAGTTTGAACTTGTGCTTGAGTTTGTGTTTGCACTTGCGTTTGAAGTAGAATTTGTTTGTTTTGCTGATGTTTCCTGCGAAGTTTTTGCTTCAGCAACAACTTGTTGTTCTTCTTTTTGTTGTTCTTCTTTAGCTTTTGCAGCTGCTTTTAATTTTTCCTCTCTAGCTTTCGCAGCAGCTTGTTCTTTTTTCAATTCTTCTTCCATTGTGCTAATCTTTGTTTCTATATTTGATTTATTTTCTTTTGCTTTTGAAATATCATTTTTAATATTATTATATTTTGTATTAAGTGATGCTAACGCTTTTTCCTTTTCTTGCAAATCTGATTGAAGCTTTGCTTGGCTCGCTTCTAAATTTTGCTGATCTGCTTCTAAGATATTTTCTTGACGAGTAATTTCCTTTTTATCATTTTCAATCTTAGCAAGATCAGATTTTTGCTGTTCTAAAAGATTACTGTCAGCTTTTAGAAGTGTCGTAACGGCACTAATTCGATCAATTAAGTCACCAAAACTTTCAGCATTAAGAATCGTTTCAATAGCAAAACTGTATTGATTGTTTTTTTGCATTGCAACGAGACGCTTTTTAATTAAATCTTCGCGGGCTGAAACTTGATCCTCGAGATTAACAATTTCATCCTTTTTCTTTTCAATAATTTGATTTGTTGCATCTATTTTATCTTCTAATGTTGCAATTTGTGATTTATTCTGTTCAATAGATGATTGTATTGAATCCCAATCTTTTTGTATTTTCTCCATTTCATCATTCACAGATTGTGCTTCTTTTTCCTTTTGGTGAATGACATTTTGATTATCTTCTAGTTGTTTTTGCAAGGATTCTTGGTTTGTTTCTGCATAGGCTGCGATTTGCGACATAAATAATGTAGCGATAAAAGCTATTACAACAATTCGCCTAACTAATTGCATAAGACAACTCCCTTCTTCGTCTACTATGTTATAACATAAAATAGTAGGGTGAAAAATTACAAACATATTAAATTCATATTACGAGAAATAAAAGTAGATATTAAATACGGGTGAGAAACCTATTAAAATAGCATGATATTTGCTATAGAAAATCTTCATTTTTTAGAAGAAATTGATAGATTTTTGAATGTATTTTTTAATGTTGTATGATAGAAAATGTAGTGAAACTAAATTTGATCGGAGGGAAAAGTGGATGGCTATAGTCGATATTACGATTTATCCAGTAGGGACTGAAACAACGAGTGTCAGTCAATATGTTGCGGAAATTGAAAAAGTGTTGGAACAGGAATCAGATCGTGTAAAGTTTCAATTAACACCAATGAGTACGTTGATTGAGGGAGAACTTAAAGATTTATTTGAAATTGTGCAAAAATTGCATGAGGTGCCATTCCAACATGGCATTAAAAGGGTGGAAACAAATATTCGCATTGACGACCGCCGAGATAAACCATTAACAATGGCGGGGAAAATTGATTCGGTCAAAGCGAAGATGAAATAAAAAAGGAAATGTTAGGAGGCTGGGATAACCTCAAAAGTGGTTAGCTAAAGACGAGCATTGCACGAATCAGCTCCGAAAATACGTATACTCCTGCGGGAGGATAGGATCACCAGTTGCCCACGGAAAGTGAAGTATATTTCCGGGACGGTAGGAGCGCAATATTCGGGTTGTCTTTAGTTAATATACTTTTGTCCAAGCCTCTTGACTTTTTACACAAGCCCTCACCATCGCAATAATGCAACAAGGGCTGTTCTAGGAATAAAAAGCTTGTTTTAGCTGCTCGCTACAATATATCAATGCTTCTCTCGCCTTAGGTACAAACGTATACATATTAGCAAAACCGTGAATAAGGGTGTCATAGTTGCGATATTGCACATCAACACCGAATGATCTTAAACGTTCTGCATAAGCTTTTCCAACATCCCGTAATGGATCGAATTGTGCGGTAACAACAAGTGCTTTTGGCAAGCCAGCAAGGCTTTTTGCTAAAATTGGTGAGGCGTAAGGATTATATTGGTCTTGTTCCGTTCTATAATAATGATCTCTAAACCAACGCATAAAATCCGTAGTCAATAAATAGCCTTGCCCATTTTCAATCATAGATTGCGGTATCTCTTCATAGCCTGTTGATGGGTAAATCAGTAGTTGGTAGCACAGAGACGGAGATTTCCTTTCTTTGGCCATGAGACAGGCGACAGCAGCTAAATTTCCGCCAGCACTATCTCCACCTACAGCAATCCGTTCAACATCAATATTCAGCTCTTTTGTATGGGAAGCAACCCAATGTAAGCTATCATACGCATCCCAAACAGCTGCAGGGAATTTATGCTCAGGTGCTAAACGATAGTCGACGGAAATGACCATACAAGAAGCATAGTTAGTAAAAAATCTGCAAATTGAATCGTGAGTATTCAGCGATCCAAATACCCAACCGCCTCCATGATAAAAAACGAGTGTAGGAAATGGACCTTGCCCATTAGGCGTGTATATCCTAATAGGGATATTCCTGTCTTCCAATGAGATCAGTCGGTTTTCAACTTGTGCAACCTCTTCTCCAGTTTCAGAGACTTGAAGTTCTTGACTTTTCCTCATTTGCTCGGGTGTTACTTGGTCGATTGGCGGTAAAGTAAGGGCATTTAATTGATCAAGATATTGTTGAATAACTGGCTCTACTGGCATACTTCTGAACCCCCTTCATTTTTAAAGTGTTTTTGTATACGTTATTGTTTCTCATTAAACCGTCATAAAGTTATTGAAGCGGAAGGTGCGAGACCTCTGCGAGAAAAGCGAGAATCCCGGGGAGGAAATCAAACCTCTAGTTTTATGAAAAAATAACAGTCCTAAAAAAAATATTTACTTACTAATAGAAGCTCCCCCATTGTTTATAAGCGCGAATAGTGCGGAAGGATTTAGTGGAACAGTAAGACCCTGCAGGCGTGAAGCGCCGAGGAGTCTCAGCATTCGCCTGCGGAAAGCAAGTATGCTGGAGCGGAAATTTACTCTTTAAGAGAGAGCCTGGTTTCACAATAGTATATATGGCAAAACCTTTTTTATGTAAAAACTATTCGCACAACCTCCATTAGATTCCCCCATTTTCGTAATTGAATACTTCAATAAAAGTAATTTTCAGAAATAAACATACACTTTATAAAAAGGCATTTATCCAATCGTAGCGAATGTTTTTAACAAGTATGGATTTTTCGCATTGTAACAATTCGAAAGGGGAAATGGTTATGTCTATAAAAGATATAATCCAACAGGAAAATCAGGAGTTTTATACAGCTGAATTTCTGCAAGTGAAAAATTGGATGACACCCAATCCATATTGCATCCGACTCGGTCAAACATTACGTGCAGCTGGTGAAATGATGGAGCAACTTAAAATTGATAGCTTGCCTGTTATAGATGACAATGATCAGCTGATTGGGCTATTAACTTTAAAAAAACTGTTTTCCTATTTTTTACATGGCAAAGAAAATGTCAAACTGATTCATTGCATAAAACGAAATGTTAAGGCTGTTCGTCCAACTGATTCAATCTTAAGTACCGCACCATTACCGTATGAACAGTTACTTGTTGTAGATGAATGTAAGAAAGTAGTTGGTATTTTATCGTTAAGAGATATGATGGATGCCTATTGTAAACTCGTTCATAGACTGCAGCAAAAGGAAAATACAGCAGATGTATTACGAGCCATTTTAGAAAGTGCGTATGAAGGCATTGCGGTAGTCGATCAATATGGTGTTTTGTTAGAGTTTAATGAAGCATACAGCCGTTTTACTGGTATACAGCGAGCAGATGCTATTGGACGTCATGTTGCCGAAGTGATCGATAATACCCACTTGCATATTACGGTAAAAACAGGAATTCCGGAGCGAGGAGTTATTCAGAATATTCAAGGGCAAGACATGGTTGTTCATCGAATTCCAATTTGGAATGAAGGGAAGGTCACGGGAGCAATTGGAATGCTTATTTTTGAAGGGGTGTCGGAAGTATATAAAATTTATGAAACGTTACATAAGGGGCATGTGAGGGGGAAAAAGAGGCAGTCATTTTCTCTAAAACAAGAAGATAGTCGAATGACACTGGACCAAATTATCGGAGTAAGCGAGGAAATTTCCAAAGTAAAGCGTATAGCGCGTAAGGCAGCAAGAACAACAGCGACAGTATTAATTACAGGGGAAAGTGGAACAGGAAAGGAAATGTTTGCTAAAAGCATTCATCACTTAAGTCCGCATTCTAGTGGCCCATTTATAAGTGTGAATTGTGGAGCAATTCCAGAGCCCTTATTTGAATCTGAACTGTTTGGCTATGAAGAAGGCGCTTTTACTGGTGCTAAAAGGGGCGGTAAGCAAGGAAAACTTGAGTTAGCTCATAACGGAACGATACTTTTAGATGAAATTGGAGAAATGCCGCTTGTCATGCAAACGAAATTGCTTCGAGTTCTGCAAGAAAAAGAAGCTGAAAGAGTAGGCGGTGTTCAAAAATATCGAGTGAACGTCAGGATTATTGCCGCAACGAATCGCGATTTAAGAGAGATGATGAATGAGGGACTGTTTAGGGAGGATCTTTACTACCGGTTAAATGTGATTCAACTGCATGTTCCTCCTTTGCGGAAGCGAAGAAAAGACATTCCTATTTTATTATCCTATTACTTGAAAAAATTATGCGAAAAATACCAACTTCAGGAAAAACACGTTACTTCAGCAGCTGTTTCTTCATTTATTCGCCACGACTGGAAAGGTAATATACGAGAAATGATTAATACAATTGAACAATTAGTTACGCTTGTTGAAGGGAATATCATTGATGTACATCATTTACCTGAGATGATGAAGGAAAAAAGTACGGCGTTAGTGACTAATAACGATTTAAAGGATACGCAAGCAATTTCAGTGATACAGGAAGCTAAAAATATTGGAAAGCAGAAGGAAAAAGAAATGATTATTAAGGTATTGAAAGAAGCCGGAGGAAGCAAAAAGAAAGCAGCGGAGATGTTAGGGATTCATCGAACAACACTTTACCAAAAATTAAAAAAATATAATATTCGATAGGAGAAATTGTGTTGTGATGTCACTACATAATTTCTACAAAATGTAGCGGCGGTACAACACAAATAAATAAGTTGTGGCGATAAAATGGATGTTTCCACGTGGCACGTATCTTGCATTCTTACATTGTAAAGAAAGGAGAAGATGCCAAATGGATACTAGTGCCATATTTAGAACACCACAAACGATTTTATACGGACATAACTCTTTTGAAAAAGTGGGAAACGAAGCTGCTTTAAGAGGAAAACATGCATTAATTATTAGCGACAAGATAATGGAACAGCTTGGAAATATTGATCGGTGCAAACAATTTCTTCAGGAAAACGGAGTAAAGAGCAGTATATATTTAGGGGTAACGTCAGAACCGACAGATCAATATGTAGAGGAAGCTTTAGATTGTTTTAAAAAAGAACAGTGTGATCTTATCATCGCGCTTGGCGGCGGAAGTTGTATTGATACTGGAAAGGCTACTGCGGTTTTAGCTGTAAATGGAGGTTATATTGGCGAATATATGGGTGGGGGAAAAATAGCTAAACATGCTCCGGTTCCTCATATTGCGATTCCAACAACGGCGGGAACTGGCTCAGAGGTTACAGATGTGACAGTCATTACAAATACAGGCAACGATGTCAAAATGATGATTAAGCAGCCGGCATTCATGCCTGCAGTTGCTATCGTTGACCCCGAGTTAACCATTTCTTCTCCACAACATGTTACGGCGGCAACAGGAGTAGATGCATTATGTCATGCAATTGAAGCATATATTTCAAAACGAGCCCATCCGATGACGGATACGATGGCATTATCTGCAATGAAATTAATTGTGAATCATCTAGAAAGCGCATATAGAAATGGAACGGATTTAGAAGCACGTAAAGCAATGTCTTTAGGGTCTATGCAAGCAGGAATGGCATTTACGAATGCTTCAGTTTGTTTAGTTCACGGAATGTCTAGACCGATTGGTGCATTATTCCATGTTCCCCATGGATATTCAAATGCGATGCTGCTGCCTGCAGTTTTGGAGTTTAGTAAGGTGGCATGTATCGAGCGGCTGGCAGATTTAGGCAGAATCTTTATTCAGGAAAGTCGGGATATTACGAATACTGAAGCTGCACATATTGCGGTAGAATCCGTTAAAAAGCTTTGCCAAACATTAAAGATTCCTAATCTAAAAAACTGGGGTATCGATGAGAAAGCTTTCAATCTATCAGTTAATAAAATGGTAAAGGATGCCATCAACAGCGGCAGCCCAGCAAATAATCCAAAGGTTCCAACTGAAAGAGAGCTAGAAGAACTTTATTATATTTGCTATGATTACCAATTTTCTTCTAGACAAGAAGTATAGCGGCCAATTTAGAGCCGATGTTTACTGCTATTCCGTTTTTTATAGGTGTTTTTATCAATGAAAATTGGAGAGGAGATTTAACATGGCAACAACAATAACAACTACTTTAAAAAATTATATTAATGGTGTGTGGGTAGAAGCAAAAACGGAAAAATATCAAGGTGTTCCAAATCCGGCAACAGGTGAGGAGCTAGCACAGGTTCCTATTTCTTCAAGGGAAGATGTAGATGCTGCTGTTCAAGCTGCCAAAGAAGCCTTTAAAATATGGAGTAAAACCCCTGTCCCAAAACGGGCACGAATTTTATTCAAATATCAGCAATTATTAGTAAATAATTGGAGTGAACTAGCTAAATTAGTGACGTTAGAGAACGGAAAAAGTTTTAAAGAAGCCTATGGAGAGGTTCAACGTGGGATAGAATGTGTTGAATTTGCTGCAGGTGCACCTTCCTTGATGATGGGAAAGCAACTTCCAGATATTGCGACAAATATGGAATCAGGTATGTATCGCTATCCAGTTGGGGTAGTTGGAGGAATCACACCATTCAATTTCCCAATGATGGTTCCTTGCTGGATGTTTCCTCTGGCAATTGCGTGTGGAAATACATTTGTATTAAAGCCGTCTGAACGAACTCCTTTATTAGCAAATAGGCTAGCAGAACTTTTTAAAGAAGCAGGATTGCCTGATGGTGTATTTAATATTGTTCATGGTGCCCATGATGTTGTGAACAGCCTTCTTGAACATAGAGATGTACCAGCAATCTCATTTGTCGGATCTCAGCCTGTTGCTGAATATGTTTATAAAACAGCAACGGCTAACGGTAAACGCGTGCAAGCATTAGCAGGTGCTAAAAACCATACAATCGTTATGCCAAGTGCAGACTTAGATGCTACTGTAAAAGAAATTATCGGAGCTGCTTATGGCTCAGCAGGGGAAAGATGTATGGC
Source organism: Heyndrickxia ginsengihumi (assembly GCF_011008565.1). Taxonomy (GTDB): domain Bacteria; phylum Bacillota; class Bacilli; order Bacillales; family Bacillaceae_C; genus Weizmannia; species Weizmannia ginsengihumi. The sequence goes on along the minus strand of NZ_JAAIWK010000010.1, from coordinate 54,728 downwards.
ATGTTCTGTCGTTGTGGCGGTCGATGATGTGGCAGAACCACTCATAAAAAAATTAGTTGATGCGGCTGATCACATTAAAATCGGAAATGGTCTTGAAGAAGATGTATTTCTAGGACCCGTTATTCGCCAAGAACATAAAGAAAGAACAGCGAAGTATATTGAGAGCGGTGAACAAGAAGGGGCCATTTTAATCCGTGATGGTCGTGAAGATGAAGTATATCATGAAAATGGCTATTTTATCGGCCCTACAATTTTTGATAAAGTCACACCTTCTATGAAAATTTGGAAAGACGAAATTTTTGCACCCGTTTTATCTATTATAAGAGTGAAAAGTTTAGAAGAGGCAATTTCTTTGACAAATCAATCTGATTTTGGAAACGGAGCTTGTCTATTTACAAAAGATGGAAGCGATGTTCGTTATTTCAGAGAAAACATCGAAGCAGGCATGTTAGGTGTAAATATCGGCGTTCCAGCGCCAATGGCATTTTTTCCATTTTCAGGTTGGAAAAATTCCTTTTATGGAGATTTACACGCAAACGGAACAGATGGGGTAGAATTCTATACAAAACGGAAAATGGTCACAGCTAGATGGTAAAATGTTGCTTCATCATTTTTTTCAGTAAAGGCATTGGTTTCTCAATGCCTTTTTCTTTAGTGTAAGAATATGCTAAATAGAAGTAGTTCGCTTAACTTTCGTATAGAATTTGATTGGAGCGGAAGGTGCGAGACTCCTGCGGGATTATCGGAATTGAAGTGACCCCGGCCGAGAAGGCTCACCAGCCGCCCGCGGAAAGCGAGCAATCTGGAGTGGAAAACAACTTCCCCTTTTAACGAAAAAGCATTAAAGTTTTCTAAAAACAGTCTTTGCATAAAAAAAGCCGGCACAAGGCCGGTATGATAAAAAGGAGGTTTGACTAGACTTTGGGGGAATCTAGTCTATTTATGGTTTGCTGCAATTCCTTGCCGCTATATATAGCATAAAAAAAGAAAACTAAATTTGTATGAAAGAAACATTATAATGTCATGAGAATTAGGCGGTTAAATACCAATAAATTTTACACAAACTGGTTCTGGAACAGCTATATTTGATTGTAATAGCGTTAGCTTTCCACTTTTTGCATCACGAGCATATAAAACAAGATTATTGGAATTTTGATTTGAAGCGACAAGAAAATTTTCGGTTGGATCTAAAACAAAATCTCGTGGCCACGCACCTTCTGTTGATGTATGTTCGACAAAAGTGAGTTCGCCTGAATCTTGATTAATACTAAATAACGCAATGCTGTCATGACCACGGTTCGCTGCGTATAGAAAACGGCCATCTGATGAAAGATGAATAGCACTTCCTTGATTATTATCATTAAAGCTTTCAGGAATTGTTAATATGTATTGTAGATCTTTAAACGAACCTGTTGATTCATCAAATTGTAAAGCAATGACTTCATTACTTAGTTCTGTCATTAAATAAGCAAAATTGCGATTTGGATGGAAAGCAAGATGTCTAGGACCGCTGCCAGGTCTTACTTTTAGCTCGTTTACTCTATTCAATTGATCATCTTTCAGTTCATATGTTGTTAAAGTATCTGTCCCTAAATCAACAGCACAAATATATTTTTCGTCAGGAGTAAAGCCTGCAAAATGAACATGTGGCTTTTCCTGTCTTTCTTTAATTAGTCCAGATCCGGTATGCTCAATAATAGCTACTGCCGGTTGTACACTTCCGTCTTTTTTTGTAAGATAAGACTCAACTGTACCTTTATGGTAGTTAGCGGTTACAACAATTTGCTTGTTTTGGTCAACACTTACATGGCATGGGGAAGCTCCAGGAGTGACTTGTCTGTTTAGTTCATGTAGTGAACCTGTTCCAGCATCAAGTGAAAAAGCTGCTACACCGCCTTTATCACCTTCTTTTACAACAGCGTAAAGGTTTTGTTGATCACTGCTCACCGTAACATATGTTGGATTGTCCAATGTTGCTGCAAGCTTGACGTCACAAAGTCTTTTTTTCTCTGTATCCAATGTAAAGCTATAAATTCCTTTACTTTCAGCTTTTGTATACGTACCGACAAAACCGGTCAATTTAGAATGACTCATTTATATACACTCCTTCCAAAATTGTAATATGAATATTATATCATAGAAAAAATATAAATATTTATAGGAAAATCAGCATAAAAATGATAGTTAAATCCATCAATCTGACCATTTCTTAAAAAGTTAGATAGGTTACAATTAACATACAAGTCTATAGCAGCTAAAGGCATGTGGAACAAGGGTTTCACATGAATAGGTGAAAAGCAATTCTCTAACAACATTGCTTGTTTAACAGAGTCTATAATATAAAAAATGTCATACATATGTACAATTGAAAAATGTTTGTAAACATTTTTTGTTACAATATTAGATATTAAAAAATATACTCCTCATAACGAATCATATAATATGTATATAACCGTAAAATGATTTTGTCAGGGAATTTTATGGATGGAGGAAAAAAATGAGACAAGAGGAACGATTAGTAAAAAAGGAATTTTATGAATCAATTATAAGCGAGAATGAAACACGTCACCCTATTGAAGTGCTTGGAGAAATGTTCGCAGAAGAAAGTAAGCAAGATGTGCCCGAACTGACGTCCATTCGTTTCGCACAAGGTGAAGTCTATTATCATTACAAAGACTTTGAAGCTGCCATAATGAAGTGGGAAAATGTCCATAATGAAATGGAACCTTGGGCGCAAAAAAATATTGGTGATGCTTATTTAGAATTGGGATTCCACTCTATGGCCGAGGAAATTTATAAAGCAATTGCGACGGACTCTACTGTCTTAAATACGGAAGTCTCTTTACAATTAATTTCTTTATACATTGAAGAAAATAATCATGAAGCAACTGTTGATATGATAAAGAAAACGGTACAGATGAACCCGGACTATCCTAATGTAACAAAAATTGCCCGGGCTTATTTTGAAGAGCATCAAGATTGGATGAATGCTATTGAGCTTGCTGTCAATGAGGCAATCCGTACAGAGTCATTATATTGGTTCGAAATCTTGAAAGATTATGTTGAAAAGAATATTACAACATTTATTTCTCCATCATATTTTAATGAAGCATTGGCTACTTTGTATAAAGTAGATCAATTGTATTTTGAAAAATTAATTGTAGCATTATGGAAAAGCTATCAAACAGAGGCTAACTATTTGCAATGGGTTCGTGAATTTAATGAGTTATTTATAAATATTGAAGTACAATCTTTTGAAAAATGGAGAAATCTTTCTGAAGTCTATCAAGAAACCTATTTTTCTTTCATTAACGGAAACTACTTCATTAAAGACTTAACATCACTAGTCCCATTATTGTTAACAAATTGGCTAAAGATTGCACATGATGATCATATGTTATTTGCAGCATCAAGCATTCTTTCATGGAATGATCTTTTCCCAGCATCCATTCGAACTGAGACGATTCATGCTGCTGAGAGTTTACTAGCCAAAGCTGATAAAACAATGGATCAATTAGAGTATTTGCTAGCATTATTTGATTCCATTATGAAATGGGCAAAATCTCATCAATTAGAGGTTAGCTCTAAGTTGCAATGGTTCGTTCGTGAACTCATTGATTTTGATACACAACATATATTAGTAACTGGATTTGATGGAAGAGGGAAAACGACGTTTGTCCAATCATTTTTGTCTGATGTTCTTCCAAACAGACTTTCCAATCATATCGTCGTTGCCAAGGATGATGAAAAATCAGAGCTTAAAGTCATTTCAAATCATAAAATCAATACTTTTGCACCATCTGAGGATAAGGTGGTAACAGAGGAAGCGATTATTGAATGGAAGAGCCCAAGTCCTTTTCTAAAGGAACATTCCATTGCTCTTATTGATACTCCAGCATTAAATGGACCAAAAAGAAGTGCGGTTTTTGATGCTCTCTATTTAGCGGATACATTATTGTTTATGTTAGACGTGAATGAACCTTTTTCAGAAAATGAAATAAGTGCGCTTTTACAATTGAAAGAACAAGTACCAAATACACCGTTTCATTTTGTGTTAAGTAAAATGGATACGATTTATAGTCAGCAAAAGGCTGCTAGCTTAATAGAAGAGACGGAAAATAAGATGAGAGTCTATTTTCCAAATGCGAAGCTGTCTCTATTCTCCGCCAATTATTCAAGTAAAGAAAAATTCGATGAGTTTTCTAAGTTGACTGACCAGCCTAATGATGAATTTACATCATTACGTGCTGAAAGGCTTGTTTATTATGTTAGAGAAAGTATCACATATCTGTTGCAGCAAAGGCTTAAAATTGAAAATGATCTAGTTGATGCTATCCATCAAAATGAGGATTTACTCGCAAAATTAAATGGAGCCATTAATCAGCTTGGAGATGTGAAGAATGAACAGATTTATTTAATCAAAAATGCGTACCAAACCATTATTGAAAAAGTAAGACAAAAAATGCTGAAAAATATTCCATTTCAATTACAACAGAGCTCCGACTTTATTACTGAAAATAGTGATTTTCGCAAGATTCATCTAGAGTTGAATGAAGAAATGAACAAACGCGTGCGTCATTATATACAATCGACAATACTGCCTGATTTTTACGAAAAAATGTCTCAATGGATTGAAGAAGCTGAAGGTGAGTTCCACCAATCGCAAATTTATTTAAATGAATTGGCTGGAAGCTTTAATCAGATATATGGGGAAGAAATATTAAATCTTTCCTGCGATTTCCAAGTTATCGACGATTGGCGCCGGGATTCAGATCGGTTTACGAATAGTGTCCAACTAGAATCTGTTAATATTTTACTTCGCCATACACCATCGCAAGTAATTATGAAAAGTACGAATAAATTGTTAGGAGCTTTTTCACAAAATAAAGCGATGTTAAGTAACAGATACAAGAAATTTGTTGAAACAGAAGATTATCGCGAGGTAGCCGAATTGATTACAAATAAGCTGCTGCTTCCATTTGAACTATTTGAACAAAGTTTAGAAAGAGATATTAATCTCTTCTTTAAAAATCCTGAAACTGTATTAAACAAAGCAGTAACTGATACAGAAAATATCATTTCAGAAAACAGAGAAAATCTTGAACAAATGAAGGAAAATCCTGAACTGTATCAAGATCCATTAAAACTGTTTAAGCTAAAACTGCGCCAGTACGAATGGATGATGATGGCATCCGACATTCGTGAATATGCATAATTAACAATCTGACACGAGAGTAATAAAAGACAGTTTCATGGGAGCTGCCAATAAATTACTCTTGTGTCAGATTTTATTATGCCTTTCTCACATATTAATACATAAAAATGATGTAACATTTAATACTTTCGTGATACTATAAAGATACAGATAATCGATAAAAATGGGGGGGTTCCATGAAGCGTATCGATAAAATATATGCATATTTAGTGGAAAAAACAGAAAACAAAACGATTGATGACTTTATCCAGATGGAAGGAATTACTGCCTCGGAAATTGCAGAAGATTTAGGAATATTAAGGAATAATGTAAGTGCAGAATTAACGAAATTACTGCGTCAGCATAAAATTATTAAGATTAAAGGTCGTCCAGTCCATTTTCTCGTGAGAAATCGAATCGAAGAATTGCTTCAATGCGAATTACCAGAGGACAAGCAAGAGTATGAAAGTATTGATGAAGTATTAAGCTACGGAAAAAAGAAAACGGTTCCGCGAGAGGGAAATATTGAGGAGGAACCAAGCCCGTTCGATGACTTAATCGGATCTAAAACAAGTCTGCGTATTCAAGTTGAACAAGCAAAAGCAGCAATTTTATATCCCCCGCACGGTCTACATACATTGATTGTTGGACAAACAGGGGTAGGTAAATCATTGTTTGCCAATATGATGTTCAACTATGCAAAACAAGCTGCACCATTTATGAAATCTGCACCGTTTATTGTCTTTAACTGTGCGGACTACTCAAATAATCCACAGCTGTTGCTATCCCATGTTTTTGGTCATACAAAAGGTGCATTTACTGGGGCTGATAGCGATAAGAAAGGACTGGTTGAAAAAGCGGATGGCGGTATTTTATTTCTTGATGAAATTCATCGCTTGCCTCCAGAAGGCCAAGAAATGATTTTTTATTTTATGGATACAGGTACGTATAGCAGACTTGGGGAGACAGAGAGAAAACATACGGCGAACGTCCTGATTATTGGGGCAACTACAGAAGATCCAGAATCGTCATTATTGAAAACGTTTATCCGTCGTATACCGATTTTAATTCGTATGCCATCATTTGAAGAGCGTCCTTCTAAAGATAAAATTGAAATTATGAAGTTTTTATTGGCGACCGAAGCAAATCGTGTCCAAAAGCCAATTAAAATTGATGCAGAGGCAATGAAGGCATTAATCGGAAATACTTCATATGGAAATATAGGACAATTAAAATCTAATATTCAGCTTGTTTGTGCAAATGGTTTCCTTCATTGCTTAAATGAGGATTTGATTACAATTGATTTTAAGAATCTCCCTTCTGAGATTAAAAATGGATTTTTCTATTTGAGTAGGAAAAGCCAGGAAATGCAAGAATTGTCGAAACTGCTTGGTTCAGATTTAACCATTTATCCGGAAGGAGAAAATAAAGCGCTGTTTGAGGAAGATCCATATGAACCAGATTTCAACTTATATAATATTATTGGGGATAAAGTTTCGTTTATGATGGATCAGGATGTTTCTGATGAGGATATTAACCGTTTTCTAAAACTTGATATCGATATTCACTTAAATAAGTTTTACAGCAAATTTTCAAGTAACGCTTTAACCCGAGAGAAAATTTTAAAGATTGTTAGTGAAGATATTTTATTTTTCACTGAAGAGGTTCAAGATATTGTCGAAAAAAATTTACGGCAAAAAGTATCAGAACGCTTTTTATTGGCATTTAGCTTACATCTAACTTCATTTTTAAAAAGGGTAAAAAGTAAGCAAAAAGCGAGCTATACGAATATTGAAAATGTTATATATGATCGTCCTAAAGAGTATCAAGTTGCAATGGATATTTGTAAAATGATCGAAGAACGTTTTAATACACATGTGCCTATTAAAGAAGCGATGTATTTAACAATATTACTGACATCATTATTAGAAGAACCACAAGCGGAGCATGTTGCGGTACTTGTGGCAGCCCATGGAAGTAGTACTGCTAGCAGTATGGTTAGTGTTGTAAAAAGCTTACTTGGAGAAGGAAATGTAGATAGCATTGATATGCCGCTTGACCTTAGTCCGAAGTATATTTTAGATGAAATGAAAAAACGTGTGAAAGAAATTGATATGGGGAAAGGTGTATTATTACTTGTTGATATGGGATCGCTGACAGGATTTGGGGATGTGATCACTGAGGAAACGGGTATTCCAACAAAAACAATTGACATGGTGACAACTGCACTTGTCATTGAAGCGATACGCAAGGCAACAATCATGGAAATGGATTTAGAGGATATATACGAATCTTTAAAAGACTTTAGAGGATATGGGCATTATACAGCTGTTAAGACGGTGAATGATGCATCAAGTAAGCCACCTGCGATTTTAACCATTTGTTCAACGGGAGAAGGAACTGCAGAAAAGTTAAAACAAATGATTGAGCAAATTCTGCAAAATATTAGTAGGACAGATGTAAATGTGATTCCGTTACCAATTAATGAAATAGATGATCGAAAAGAGATGCTTATAGAGGAGTATGAGATTTTACTAGCTGTCGGGATTGCCAATCCAAAAATACAAGTACCATTCATACCGCTAGAATCATTATTTATGGCAGATGGAGAAGAAAGAATTGTTACTTTGATACAAAATCAACAATTGTTGCCAAGTAATCCAAGATCACCTGTCATGGTTAAAGAAATGAGTGAAGAAAGTTTAAATGAATTCCTTACTTATTTAAATCCAAAGAAAATCATTCGATCGATTATGAATTTTGTCGAACATTTGGAAAAGATTGAAGGGAAAACATTTAATAATACAACCAAAATAAATTTAAATGTTCATATCGGCTGTGCTCTAGAACGAGCTGTATTACATGATAGTCTAGTTTATGACACAGATGTGTGTGAAGAAAAAATCATTAAAAAAGAAGCGTATAAAGAAGCAGCCGCAATATTTCAAAAAAGCTTTAGAATAACATTGGCAGATGATGAACTGTACTATTTAGTTGATATGGTTGAAAATGCAATTGAAAAACAATCAACTTATACATCGTAAAAAACAGCAATATCAATTTTCGGCAAGAAAAGCTGTTCTTGCCGATTTTTTTGTAATTTAGTAAGAATCTCTTATTAAAATACAAGTAATTGATTCATAAAAAACAGATTCATATCTTATGAAACTATCACTTTATTATAAAATGATACAAAAAGTTGGCACATTTCTTGCATTAATATATAGCAAGAAAGTCAAAGGAGGTAAGAAAGTAATTATAGCAATTATCGTTCAGCAAGAAAATGTTAGCTAAATTAACTTTTTATATGGTGAAAATACCGATACATTAGTTGATTAGTTTTTCTAAAACAATTACCGAGGTCGACACAACAGACGGCGTCTTATTTAGGGTCGATCTTTTGGAGGTCCTTTTAGTGCGTTGAGTCGAAAGGTCGATATTATGACGGGGTAAATATTCCTATTGGAGACGTATTAGCTAGTTTAGTGACAAAGGAGTTAGAGGAGAAATTATAAGATGATTATTGCATTAGCACGTATTGATGACCGTTTAATTCATGGGCAAATAGCAACAGTATGGACAAGGGAAACGAGAGTAAGCCACATTATTGTCGTAAGTGATGAAGTGGCAAAAGATACCGTTCGTAAAACGTTACTCACACAAGTAGCACCTCCAGGGGTAAAGGCAAGTGTTGTTGATGTTGCAAAGGCAATTCAAGTATATAACAATCCTGAATACGCCAATGATCGTGTCATGCTTTTATTTACAAATTCAACCGATGTGCTACGATTAGTTGAAGGTGGAGTAAATATTAAATCTGTGAATATTGGCGGTATGGCATATAAAGATGGCAAAACAATGATTACAAATGCTGTATCTGTTGATGATAAAGATATTTCGGCTTTCCATGTTCTAAATAGCCGTGGTATTGAATTAGAAATCCGTAAAGTTGCGGCAGATAACAAAATAGCATTAATGCCTCTAATAGAAGAACTTGAAAGTGTTAAATAATCTATGTTACATAAGTATATTAATGATGATTTTATTGAAAGTATGAATTTGTTTGAAGATGGGTTGCTTGTTATTCAAACTGATAGACGCAGAAAGTTACTACAAGTGACAAGTTTGGATAATTTGGAGCACTTATCCAAGTTTATACTGCACATTCATTTTATCCATTCATTACAGACGGAGCCCACTTTATGCAGTGGGTTTTTCTTTTACTACAATTGAAATTTTTTTAATATTATGATATGTTTGTTGATGGAAGCAATGAAATGTTGAACCAATTTTCTACACAAAAATTAAAACGCTTACAAAAAGTGTCGAATGGGGGATGAAATATGGTGAATACGAATCAATTTATTCCAGGTCTCGAAGGCGTAATTGCAAGTGAAACGAAGATTTCCTTTTTAGACACCGTGAATAGTGAGATTGTAATTAAAGGTTACGACTTACTTGCACTATCGAAGACAAAAGGATATTTGGACATTGTCCATCTATTATTAGAAGGAACGATTCCGAATGAAGCGGAAAAACAACATTTAGAAGAGACTTTGAAACAAGAGTATGATGTGCCAGATGAAATTATTCAGGTATTATCGCTGCTTCCTAAAACAGCACATCCAATGGATGCATTGCGTACGGGAGTATCGTTCCTTGCCAGCTTCGATACAGAATTATTGAATCGCGAGCATTCGACAAACTTAAAAAGGGCCTATCAATTATTGGGAAAGATTCCAAACATCGTTGCTAACAGCTACCATATCCTACACAGCGAAGAGCCAGTACAACCTCTCCAAGACTTATCCTACAGTGCAAACTTTTTATACATGATTACCGGAAAAAAACCGACAGAATTAGAAGAGAAAATTTTTGATCGTTCATTAGTCTTATATAGCGAACATGAACTGCCGAATTCTACCTTTACAGCAAGAGTGATTGCTTCCACACTATCTGATTTATATGGTGCATTAACAGGAGCAGTTGCGTCATTAAAAGGTCATCTCCATGGCGGAGCAAATGAGGCTGTAATGGAAATGCTTCAAGATGCACAAACTGTCGAAGGCTTTAAGCATTTATTACACGATAAATTAAGTAAAAAAGAAAAAATCATGGGCTTTGGCCATAGGGTGTATATGAAAAAAATGGATCCTCGTGCAGCAATGATGAAGGAAGCATTAAAAGAATTAAGTGCGGTTAACGGGGATGATCTGCTCTTGCAAATGTGTGAAGCCGGAGAACAAATTATGAGAGAGGAAAAAGGCTTGTTCCCAAATTTAGACTATTATGCGGCGCCTGTTTATTGGAAACTTGGTATTCCGATCCCGCTATATACACCAATCTTCTTTAGCTCAAGAACGGTTGGTTTATGTGCGCATGTGATGGAGCAGCATGAAAATAATCGGATATTCCGACCACGTGTGCTTTATACTGGTGCCCGAAACTTACGTGTCGAAGATTGAATGAACGAGAGGAGAAAAAATATGGCAATGATAACGTCAACTGATGCAAAAAATCGAGATACATTGTTAGAAGAAATTGCTGATTATGTACTAGAAAAAGAGATTACAAGCTCTGAAGCATTTGAAACTGCATATTACGATTTATTAGACACACTTGGCTGCGGCATTCTAGCTTTACAATTTCCTGAATGCACAAAATTACTGGGCCCCGTTGTTCCAGGAACAGTTGTCCCAAATGGTACTCGCGTTCCGGGTACGTCCTATATTCTTGATCCAATACGAGGTGCCTTTAATATTGGCTGTATCATTCGCTGGCTTGATTATAACGATACTTGGCTGGCTGCAGAATGGGGACATCCGTCCGATAATCTTGGCGGCATATTAGCAGTAGCGGATTACGTCAGTCAAACACGTCTTCATCATGGGAAAGAACCGTTGAAAATTCGCGATATCCTTGAAGCGATGATTAAGGCGCATGAAATTCAAGGTATACTTGCATTAGAAAATAGTTTAAATCGCGTTGGATTAGATCATGTTTTATTTGTCAAAGTAGCAACAGCAGCTGTTGCAACGAAAATGCTTGGGGGTGGTAGAGAGGAAATTATGAATGCTGTTTCCCATGCATGGATTGACAATTCTAGTTTAAGAACATACCGCCATGCACCAAATACAGGTTCACGTAAATCTTGGGCAGCAGGTGATGCCACAAGCCGTGGTGTGCAGCTTGCCTTTATCGCTATGAAAGGAGAAATGGGATATAGAACACCCCTTTCTGCTCCTGGATGGGGATTTCAAGATGTCCTGTTTAATGGCAAAGAATTAAAGATTTCAAGATCCTTTGATTCATATGTAATGGAAAATGTGCTTTTCAAAGTTTCTTACCCAGCAGAGTTTCATGCACAGACAGCAGCTGAATGCGCTGTTGTTTTACATCCACAAGTCATCAACCGTATTGACGAAATTCAAGAGATTACCATTACAACTCATGAGTCTGCCATTCGGATTATTGATAAAACAGGACCTCTACATAATCCTGCTGACCGGGATCATTGTATTCAGTACGTAACAGCAATCGGTCTTTTAAAAGGAGATATTACTGCTGAGGATTATGAAGATGCCGTTGCTGCCGATCCGCGCATTGATATGCTCAGAGAAAAAATGAAAGTTGTTGAAAATAAACAGTATAGTGTTGATTATCTAGATCCAAACAAACGCTCAATTGCTAACGCTGTTCAAGTTCATTTTCAGGACGGTACGAGTACGGAGCAAATTGAGTGCGAATATCCTTTAGGTCATCGTTTTCGGAGAGAAGAAGCCATTCCAAAATTGCTTAATAAGTTTACAAGCAATCTTAAGACTCATTTCTCTCAATATCAATGTGACCATATATTAAAGGTCTGTTTACAAAAAGAGAAACTTACAAACATAAACGTGAATGAATTTGTAGAATTATTTGTAAAGTAAGGGAGGAAGGATAATGGTTTGGATTGTGGAGCAAACAGCATCACAAGAATCTCTGGCAAAGCATTTTCGCGCATTAATAGAAGCACCTGAGATTTTACAAATCCCTGGCGCACATGATTCGATGGCCGCATTAGTTGCGAAAAAGGCTGGTTTTCAGGCTCTTTACTTATCAGGTGCTGCCTATACTGCTAGTAAAGGATTACCAGATTTAGGGGTGATTACTTCAACGGAAATGGCAGAGCGTGCAAATGAACTTGTACGCGCGACAAATTTACCTGTATTGGTTGATATTGATACTGGCTTTGGGGGCGTATTAAATGTGGCCAGAACAGCGGTTGAAATGGTTGAGGCAAAAGTTTCCTCTGTCCAAATTGAGGATCAAAAATTACCAAAAAAATGCGGCCACTTAAATGGTAAGCAGCTCGTCACAACAGAAGAAATGGTTGAAAAAATTAAAGTTATAAAGGAAGTAGCCCCAACACTTGTAATTGTAGCCCGTACAGACGCGCGTGCTGTTGAAGGATTACCACAGGCATTAGAACGGGCGAAAGCGTATGTGAAGGCGGGTGCTGATGCTATTTTCCCTGAAGCTTTGCAATCAGAAGAAGAGTTCCGGATGTTTGCTGAAAGCATCGATGCTCCTTTACTTGCAAATATGACTGAGTTTGGAAAGACCCCCTACTATAAGGCAGAGGAATTTGCGAAAATGGGTTTCCAGATGGTCATTTATCCAGTCACTTCACTTCGCGTTGCAGCAAAAGCATATGAACGTGTATTTGAACTTATTAAACAAGAAGGTACACAAAAAGCTGCTTTACAAGATATGCAAACGAGAAAGGAATTATATGAAACCATTTCATATGATGATTTCGAAGAACTCGATCAGTCAATTGCGAAAACAATTTTGCCAACTGAATGATAAATTGGGAACCTGGATGTATGCATCCAGGTTTTTTGTAGTTAAAGTAAGTTCTTACAGAATTCCACTTTATTTTTAGAAAATTTTCATTTAAAATGAAATTAGAAATTCATTTTTTGTGTATTATGAAATTAATAATTCGTATAGTGGAGAATAGATGGAATATATCATTGTTGCTTGAAAGCATAGACGGTAAAAAGAAAGTTATAAAAATTAGAGCAAAAATCTCTTCTGTATGAAATATATATTTCATATTATAAATTAAAAAGAAATAATAATTTTGAATACATATTAGAAAATGGAGGCCCTTTTTATGACAGTTGAAAGAAATGTTTTATTATCTGGCAATATGCAAAAATCAGCGGAGTTATTTGCGAAAGCATGTAAAGTAATTCCTGGGGGTGTAACAGCGCATATTAAGTATTTTGATCCCCATCCAATTATGATGGAAAAAGGAAATGGCAGTAAGCTTTACGATGTAGATGGGAATGAATATATTGATTATTTATTATGCTATGGGGCCCTTATTTTAGGACATGGACACCGTCAAGTATTTGAAGCTGTGACGAAACAGATGGTCGAGTCTGGTACGACAATTTTTGGTACACCGCATAAACTGGAAACAACAATGGCTGAGAAATTAATAGAATTATATCCTGGCATTGAAATGGTTCGTTATACAAATTCTGGTTTAGAAGCAACACTGCTAGCCATTCGGACAGCTGTTGCATACACAGGCAAACAAAAAATTGCGAAATTCGAAGGACATTATCATGGCGGATATGATCAAGTATTAGTAAGTGTTAATCCTGATATAGATAAAGCAGGAGAATCGTCAGCTCCTAAAGCAGTAGGAGAATCAAGAGGGCTCCCAGACTACTATCTTGAAAATACGATTGTTCTTCCATTCAATGATTTAACTGCAACAGAGAAAATTTTACGAGATCATGCCCATGAATTAGCAGGTGTTATTTTAGAGCCCATTCAAGGAGGATTTATTCCGGCTGATCAAGACTTTATGACTGGTCTTCGTAAAGTGACAGAGGAGCTGAATATTGTATTAATTTTCGATGAGGTAAAGACTGGTTTTAGACTATCCATTGGTGGGGCACAAGAAGTTTATGGGGTTAAGCCAGATATTACCGCTTTAGGAAAAGTACTTGGTGGTGGATTCCCGGTAGGAGCTATTGGCGGTAAAAAAGAAATCCTCATGATTAGTTCCGCCAGAGGGGGAAGGGATATTTTAACAGTTGGAGCATCGAATAGTGGAAAACAAGCTCCTTTATATCATAGCGGCACATATAATGGTCATCCGACAATACTTGCAGCAGGTTTAGCTACAATTCATGTATTAGAGCAAATGGGAACGATGGATACACTATTTGCAAATACTCAGTTATTAAGAAAGCAATTAGAAGAAGTTTATAAATTTCATGGATTACCTATGCAAACGATTGGAATGGGGAGTATTTTTAATATTATTTTAAGTGAGGGAGAGGTTAAAAACTATCGTGATATGAGAAAGGTGAACACAAATTTACGAAAACAAATTGATTATGAATTACTGAGGTTAGGTATTTACACTAAGCCTCTCAACCGCTATTCTATGTCTGTTGTCCATACTAAAGAAGATATAGAACGGACAGCTGCGGCTCATGATGAAGCAATTAAAAGAGTTAAAAATAAGTGAGGTAGTAGAGCGATTTCAATATATTTAATACGAAATAATATAAATATATAAATTCTGTATTTTTTCACACCGTTCGATTTTTCGGACGGTATTTTTCGTTTATAATTGTAAATACATATTGAATCGAAGCTAGTTAGTGTTCCTAAAAGGCGGATTAAATAAGGAGATTGTTAAGGCAAATGGAAAATATTTATAAACATATTGCGGAACAGATGTCCAGTATGAGCAAATCAAATTTGAAAATAGCGAAATATATTTTAGAAAATCCTAATACGGTTCCTTTTTTAACTGCTGATAAGTTAGCTAAAATGACAGGAGTCAGCCATGCGACTGTTGTGCGCTTCGCAACCTTTTTAGGTTGTACTGGATACCCAGAGCTCCAACAGCATATGCAAAACTCTGCTCAACAACAGTTAACGACAACTGAGAGATTAAAAATATCTAAGGAAGTATACGACGATCAAGATCAAGGGGTATATGATATCTTTTTAGATGATATCGCAAATATTAAATCCACTTTAGAAAGATTAGACATGCAGGCTTTTAGGCGTGCAGTACAAAGTCTCTTACAGGCTAAAAAAGTGTATGTGGTTGCAAATAGAAGTGCTACCGCTTTAGGAGTGTTCCTACAATATTATTTGCAATTTCTATTAGAGAAAGTTGAACTTATCCATTCGATAGAGACTGTTTCAGAACGTCTATATAATATGAATGAAGATGATGTTGTAATTGGAATTAGCTTTGCAAGATACACGAAAAGCACGATACAAGTATTTTCATATGCAAAGGAAAGAAATGCAACGACCATTGCAATCACAGATAACTTATTATCGCCTCTTATTCCTTATGCAGACATCCCATTAACGGCATCCAGTCAAATGCCAACATTTATTGATTCATTCGTAGCCCCGCTTAGTCTTATTAATGCTTTGATTATATCGGTAGGCAAAGAAAAGGAAGAAACATTTCAGGATAAATTGGAGTCACTTGAGGAAGTATGGCGGAAATTTGATATATTTTATTAATCTCTTATCAAGAAGATTTCTGTTTTTAAATAGCTGTTGTTCACTTTAGCATTCATGAACTGATTGGGGTGAAAATAACCACTCCTTTTTGGTGAAGCGTTACAAAGTATATAAAGTGGGGGATACAGAAATGGATGAAATTTCATATTTATCCTATGATGCAGTTGGATTGGCTCAACTATTAAAGAAGAAGGAAATTTCAGCGCAGGAGGTCGTTGAAGTTGCATTTCAACGATTAGAAAAAGTAAATAAACAGTTGAATGCTGTCATACGCACCCGGAAAGAAAAGGTTCTAGACGAAATACAGTCATTAAATGTTATGGAACAACCGTTTGCAGGGGTGCCAATTCTATTAAAAGATATTTCACAAGCTATTAAAGGCGAACCGATGACGAATGGTTCAAAACTTTTTATGAAAAATCGTGCTGCCAAAGATTCCAACTTTGTGGCAACATTAAGAAAAACAGGATTCCTATTCCTTGGACATACGAATGTACCTGAATTTGGATTAAAAAATATTACCGAGCCTGAAATATATGGTGCTGCAAAAAATCCGTGGAATGAATGCTATTCTCCAGGTGGGTCAAGCGGTGGTGCTGCAGCGAGTGTTGCAGCAGGAATTGTTCCATTAGCAGGGGGCAATGATGGTGGCGGATCCATTCGTATACCAGCGTCTTTTACAAGTTTAGTAGGATTGAAGCCAACAAGAGGAAGAACACCTGTCGGACCTGGGGTGGGAAGACAGTGGCAAGGTGCGTCAATTGATTTTATCCTTTCAAGGACAGTTCGGGATAGCGCTGCATTACTGGACTATTTGCAGACGATTCAGCCTGAAGCAGCTTTTCAAACACCTTTATATAATGGGAGTTTCTTCAATGATGTTCAACATCATGATAAACAACGATTTCGTATTGCTTTTTCAACGAAATCTCCCGTCGGTACGCCAGTTAGTGAAGAGGCAAAAGCAGCTGTTTATCAAACTGTTAAATGGTTAGAAGCAGAAGGGCATATCGTTGAGGAAAAGGAAAACGGAGTAAACGGTGTACGTTTGATGGAAAATTATTACTTGATGAATGCTGGGGAAATGGCTGCAATGTTTTTATCTTTAGAAAAAATGCTAGGCAGATCACTTACATATGATGATATGGAAATTGTTTCGTGGGTATTATATAAAGCGGGAGAGAGAGTATCCGCTGCAGAATTTGCATTAAGCATTGAAGAATGGGATATAGCTGCGATGCAGATGGCAAGCTTCCACCAAACCTATGATTTATTTTTAACATCAACAACGGCTTTCCCGGCGCCAAAGATTGGTGAGCTGATGCAAACAGAGCAGGATATTGAAAAATTAATGAATATCGAGAAATTGTCATCATTGGAACAGCAACAATTAATATATGACATGTTTGAACCAAGTCTAACATTTACACCATTTACACAATTAGCGAATTTGACAGGACAACCGGCCATAAGTGTCCCTGTGCACAAAACGAAAAATGGATTGCCGTTAGGCGTCCAGTTCATTGCACCGAAAGGAAGAGAGAACTGGCTGCTCAATCTTGCACATGATATTGAGCAAAGCGATCTATGGATTGGAATGCAAGGAAATCCATACTTTGATAAGTAGTAATTTAAATATACAAAGATTGGTTTAGACTATTTTTAATGATACAATAGAAGTAGTTAAATAGCAGGGGAGCTTAAGGCTGAGAGGATGTATTCAATCATCGACCCTTAACCTGATCTGGGTAATGCCAGCGTAGGGAGTTCGTCAAAGTATCAATGTAATAAAACGATGATGAAGGGCTTCTCTGCGTTGCAGGGAAGTCTTTTTTATCCCCTTGTTTGTATATTGTTCATTAGGCTGTTTTCATAAATTTGTTGCTTTTCATCAAAGCATTTATCAAACTGATTGGAGTGGAAGGGGTGTGATCCATGAGGAAAGCGAGCCCCTGGAGCACATATCAACTGTTCCTTTCTAAGTAAACAAATTTATGTAAAAGCAACAATCTTTTAGAAAAGAGGCCTTTTATTAAAAGGGAGGGAACTATATGACAAAGTCTCAACAAGTAACTGTATCTTTTTCAGTCGTACCTCATGTGACATCAGATGATTTATACGGAGTGGTTGATAAGGCGATTGAAGTTGTACAAAAGTCTGGAGTCCGATATGAAGTAGGAGCAATGGAAACGACAATGGAAGGTGATCTTGATGAACTTCTAAGCATTATTAAACAGGCTCAAGATGCGTGCACTGAAGCGGGGGCAATTGAAGTAATAACGACTGTGAAAATTCATTACCGTCCAACTACTGGAGTAACCATTGATGAAAAAATCGCAAAGTATCGTGAGTAATATGGAGAAGAAAAAGTCATTCCATTTTTTAATCACCATTAGTTGGCTCCTATTGTTACTGGTCATTTGGCAAGGGATTGTTGTCGGATTTCATGTAAGTGATTGGATATTGCCCAAGCCTACAAGTATCGCACAGCAATTATATGATATGAAAGATATATTATGGCCAAATATATGGCAAACTTTACAAGAAGTATTGTTAGGTTTATGTCTATCAATTTTGCTTGGAGCGGCAGTTGCGATCATTATGGACGTCGTTCCGATTTTCCATGTCCTAATCCGTCCATTACTTGTCATTTCTCAAACAGTACCGATTGTTGCAATTGCACCGCTGCTCATCGTTTGGTTTGGATTTGGTTTACTTCCAAAAATGCTTGTTGTCATCTTAATCTGTTTTTTTCCGATTACATTAAACATATTGGAAGGCTTTCAAACAGTTGATCCAAATCTATTGAAACTATTTAAAACAATGCATGCGAAAAAGTGGCAACTCTATCAAAAAGTAAAATTCCCTGCAGTGCTTCCTTATTTTTTTTCAGGACTTAAAATTGCTGTTACCTACAGTGTAATGGGGGCTATTATTGGTGAATGGCTAGGGGCAAGTGAAGGATTAGGAGTTATGTTAACGAGGGCAACAAAATCATTCTTAACATCGCAATTATTTGCGATTGCGGCAATTATTGTCGGCTTAACTTTTATTTTATATACAATTGTAGAATTATTACAAAGATTAGTGGCGCCATGGATATACAGAAAGGGAGAGAAGAAATGAAGAAATTGATGCTTGTTTTTGCTGCACTTATGCTTGTCGTTGTGTCAGGTTGTTCTGGCAATCAACAATCAAGTAATAAACAAAAGAAACTACAAAAAGTAACAGTCGTACTGGATTGGTATCCTAATACGAATCATACAGGTCTCTATGTTGCAAAAACGAAGAATTATTTTAAACAACAAGGGTTAGATGTGAAAATTATCCAACCGGGAAGCAATGTGACAGCTGAGCAAATGGTTGCTTCAGGTAAAGCTGACTTTGGTGTAAGTTACCAAGAAAATGTAACAACCGCTCGTGTTGAAGGTATGCCAATTGTTTCAATTGCAGCCGTTATTCAGCATAATACATCTGGCTTTGCCTCTTTAAAAAAAGATCATATTACATCACCTAAAGATTTTGAAGGAAAACGTTATGGAGGCTGGGGAGCGCCATCTGAAGCGGCCGTTATTAAATCTGTGATGGAAAAAGACCATGCTGATTATAGTAAAGTGAAAAACATTGTTCTTGGTGAAACGGACTTTTTTAAATCAATTGGTCGTGATGCTGATTTTGAATGGATTTACTATGGCTGGGATGGAGTAGAGGCTGAGCGTCAAGGTAAAAAATTAAATATCATTATGGTAAAAGATTTAGACCCTGCTCTTGATTATTACAGTCCAGTTCTCATTACAAGTGAAAAGCATGCAACAAAAGATCAAACATTAGTGAAAAAATTTATGAAGGCAACATCTGAGGGATATCAATTTGCAATTAAACATCCTGATCAAGCAGCAAATATCTTTATTAAAGATGTACCAGACAGCAACAAAGGGTTGGTACGTGCGAGTCAAAAATGGTTAAGCTCTAAGTATCAAGATGATGCAAAAGAGTGGGGGGTACAAAGGGAAGAAGTATGGAGCAGATATATGAACTTCCTATATGAACATAAAGTAATCAAGAAAAAAATCGATGTTCAATCTGCTTACACGAACAAGTTTCTTCCAAGTGAAAAATGAAGCAATTAGATATTCAAGGAATTTCAAAATCGTTTCATCAAAAAGTCGTATTAGCTAACATAAATGCATCCATCCGGCCAGGTGAATTTGTCTCTTTTGTCGGGCCAAGTGGCTGCGGGAAAAGCACTTTATTAAATATTATTGCTAATATTGAAAGTGCAAATGATGGAGAAGTACTTTTTGGAGGGAAGAATATTGCTGACCAAGATGTCATTAGCTTTATGCCCCAACAAGATTTGCTTCTCCCGTGGCGAACAGCACTTCAAAATATTGTCCTTCCGCTTGAACTGAATGGAGTAGGTAAAAAGGAACGTTATAAAACTGGAGCTGAAGTACTGCGACAATTTGGATTGGATGAATACATGCATCATTACCCTTCATCATTGTCAGGCGGAATGAGGCAGCGCATTAGTTTTTTAAGAACATATTTATGTAATAAACCGCTTATGCTGCTTGATGAACCGTTTGGAAAACTAGATGCTTTTACAAAAATGGAGGTTCATCGCTGGCTGTTGAACTCGTGGGAGAAAGGCAACCAAACAATTATCATGGTTACGCACGATTTAGATGAAGCCATTTTATTATCTGATCGCGTATTCGTCATGTCAAAGCAGCCGTCTACGATTGTCCATGAATTATCAGTCAATCTACCGCGGCCAAGAAAACTTAATATGCTAGCTTCATCCGAGATGAAAATGGATAAAGAAGAGCTACTGCGTATACTATCTTCTTATCTAACAAAATAAAGGGACGGAGATCCATCTTAAAAGAGATGTGATCTCTGTCCCTAATTGTTAACTTTTTAAAGCTTTATATGAAGCATCATATTCTACTACTACACCATTGCGGTTCATTTTAAGGATTTCTATTTGAAATTGTGGATAAATTGCTCTTAGATGTTTTGCAATTCGTTCTCCGTCTCCATATGGGACTAAAGAAATGATGGTTGGTCCTGCACCGCTAATAACTGTTCCAAAAGCTCCAAGCGTTTTTGCTGCTTCTCTTACTTCGTGAAAGTGTGGAATGAGCTCAGAACGATATGGTTCATGAAAAATATCCTGTTCCATCATTTTTCCGGCAAGTTCATACTGCCCGCAAAGCAGCGCTGCAATTAGTACATTGCTCGTTGCACTGCCCCGAACGGCATCTTGGCGTGAATACGATGAAGGAAGAACTTTCCGAGCATCGTCTGTTTTTAACTCAATATTTGGTATGAAGACGAGAAAATCAACCATTAAATCATAAAAGGGAACAACCTCAAAACCATTCTCCTTATTTTTTGTTGCTATAATAAGACCTCCAAATAATGATGCTGCAACATTATCTGGATGTCCCTCTATATTTGATGCAAAATATAATTTTTCTTGATCTGTTAACGATAACTGTCCGACTTGATTCGCAAGTTCAATTCCTGCAACAACTGCGGATGCACTGCTTCCAAGCCCGCGGGCCAACGGGATTTCACTGTCGACAACAACCCTGCAAGGGGGAAGGCTTTTATGATAATGATCTGCTACTTGCTTGGCAATTTGTAATATAAAATGGTCATCATTGTCTGGAAGCGGTGGAAGCAAAGTGGAAATTTGCTCAAATTTCCACTCGTGATGTTCGTATACTTTTAAAGTTAGAAAACGATTAAGGGAAATACCGACTGAATCAAAACCTGGTCCAAGATTTGCTGTGCTGGCAGGTACTTGAATAACCAATTTGTTCATACGAGAACCACGCTTGAAATATAATCTGCAACCACATCTTCCTTATTAGGAAGAACGACAGGTTGAGCACTTACTTGTGATATTGCAGTTTGAGGATCCTTTAAGCCATTTCCTGTTAAGACAGAAACGACCTTGCTGCCTTTTTTAATTTGACCATTTTTCACCTGTTTAAGCACGCCTGCGATTGAAGCACATGAACCTGGTTCAGCAAATATCCCTTCATTTCTTGCTAATAATTGAAAAGCTTCCAAAATTTCCTGATCTGTTACAGAGTCAATAGTACCGTTTGATTCGTCTCTAGCAGCAACAGCGAGCTTCCAACTTGCCGGATTACCGATGCGGATGGCCGTCGCAACTGTTTCAGGATTTTCAATGACCCGATCTTGAACAATTGCTGCAGCGCCTTCTGCTTCAAAGCCATGCATTTCTGGAAGACCTGTTTGAAATTTTTGATGAAATTCTTTAAACCCTTTCCAATAAGCACTAATATTTCCGGCATTTCCTACAGGAATAGCTAAAACATCAGGGGCTGCTCCAAGCTGATCACAAATTTCAAATGCGGCTGTTTTTTGACCTTCTAGACGATAAGGATTGACTGAATTTACAAGTGTCACAGGTGTTGTTTCGCTTACTTTACGTACAATTTTTAAAGCTTCGTCGAAGTTTCCTTCAATTTCAACGATTTCTGCTCCATACATCATTGCTTGTGCTAGTTTACCGAGAGCAATTTTTCCGCTTGGAATAACAATGATTGCTCTAATCCCAGCTTTTGCTGCATATGCTGCTGCGGAAGCGGAAGTATTTCCCGTTGACGCACAAATAATTGATTTGCTTCCTTCTTCAATTGCCTTGGCTACAGCCATAACCATGCCGCGGTCTTTAAATGACCCTGTTGGATTAGCGCCTTCTAATTTACCGTACAGTTCAATTCCTAATTTTTCGGATAATCGTTCAAATGGAACTAAAGGTGTATTCCCTTCATGTAATGTTAAGAAAGGGGTTTTCTCCGTAATTGGTAAGAATGCTTCATATTGTTTTATAAGTCCTGGCCAGTTCATTATTTATTCTCTCCTTCAACTCGATAATAGCTATTTACTTGTTTAACGACAGGCATTTCATTTAATTTCAATAACGCTTGTTGGAAACGGTCAAGAGATACTTGGTGTGTGACGATAATAATTTCCGCTAATTCATCTCGTTTATCAGGTGTTTGGATGATGCGTTTAAAGCTAATGTCTAATTCACTGAAAGCGGTTGTAAGCTGTGAAAACGCACCTACTTGATCTTTTAAATGGAGACGAATATAATACTGACCGAATCTTTGATCCAATGATTTTAGCTTTCTCTTAAATCGCGGCTTTGATAGATTACGTCCGTTTATACCAAGTTGCATATTTTTGATAGCAGCAATTACATCACTTACTACTGCTGTTGCGGTTGGCAAGCTGCCGGCTCCAGGACCATAAAACATTGTCTCACCAATTGCTTCGCCATTTACATATACTGCATTGAATTCGTCTTTAACAGCTGCAAGGGGGTGGCTTTTTGCAATGAAAGTAGGCTGTACACTCACTTCGATGCGCTCATCTTGGCATTGGGCCATACCGATTAATTTCATTGTATAACCTAGCGTTTTTCCGTAATTTAAATCTTCTGATGATAGATTTGTAATTCCTTCTACTTCAACGTCATTAAGACTGACATCGGTAAGAAATGCAAGTCTTGCAAGAATAGCCATTTTTCTTGCTGCGTCTAATCCTGCTACATCAGAAGTGGGATCAGCCTCAGCAAAACCAAGTTCCTGAGCTGTTTTTAACGCTTCTTCATAGGAAACGCCTTCGTCCATCATTTTCGTCAAAATATAATTTGTTGTTCCGTTAACAATTCCCATTAGTTTCTGAATTCGATCAGCTACTAAGCCATCCGTAAGGCCCCTTAAAATTGGAATTCCGCCGCCTACACTAGCTTCATATAATAGGTCACATTGATTCTTCCAAGCGATTTCTTGAAGTTCTGGGCCATATAGTGCTATTAAATCTTTATTGGCTGTGACAACATGCTTTCTATTCTGTAACGCTTCTAAAATATATTGACGGGCTTCGTCAATGCCTCCCATTACTTCAACAATTACATCAATATCTGGGTCATTTAGTACGTCTTCTGGATTAGTTGTAATAGAGGTGGGATCAATTTGAACATCACGATCTTTTTCAACATTGCGAATCAAAACTTTTTTTACTTTTATTTGGCATCCCAGTTGGTGCACAAGTTCCTCCTGATGCTGTTCGATCAGTTTCACGACACCTGTGCCAACTGTCCCTAATCCTAATAAGCCAATTGATAAATCTTGTTTCATTCGATCACACCTCATTTTTGTATTTTACAGAAAAACATTTGTATTTGTATGGTAGACATTATAACAATCTTTACGACTGTAAACAAGACTATTTTTTTAAAAAGTTCAAAATATTTATTGAAAACGATTTCCTTAAAGCCATTCATATGAACGTCAAGCCGCCAGTGATTAACAGCTTGACGTTTCATATCATGCTCCAATGATATGGTGCGGATAATCGTGTAAACATGTTTGAATAATTTCAGTATTTGTTGCTTCATTTTTATGAAGCATTTTTTGAGATTGAGGAAGAATATAATCAAGCGGAGAAATAGATGGTTCACCGCAAATATCAAGTCCATGCACGGTTTTCCCTCGGATTAATTCCTTTATATAGTTTAGTAATGTTGCTTTATCCATCATCCCTTGGTCCCAATTTGTTTCCGCATCATGATGGTTGAGAACGTCTTTATCAATACTAATATAAATATCGTCTGTATGAATCGTAGATAAGATTAGTTTAGTAGAATAATCTTGACAATGATTGAACGGGAATATACTGATCAGTTCAGATGATTGAATAGATTCTTTAATAGTAGTAGGACCGATAATAACCACTTTTTGCAGCATTGGAATATTGTGAAGTGCGTACGAAACCCATGTACCACAAGAAAGCATGACAGCATCATGATTTATATCGAGGTCAGGATGGTTATCAAATAAAACGAGAGAGAAGGGCTTTGTTAATTCTTGAAGTAGTAAGTAACTTACATAGTGATAGTTACCATTCCCGAGAAAGGTAATCCCTTTATATTTTCGCTGTTTTAAACGCGATTTTATTAGGGCTAATGATTTCTCCTCGCAATATAGATTGACGTGAAGCAATTTTTTGAGATTAATTGTTTCGTGAGGGAATTGATAAAGTTTTTGTTGCTGATCATAAATATCATCAAATTGTAAAATCGTTATACCCTTATTTAATAACCCCATCATCATTCATCTCCTATTTGGTATTCGAATTGGTTATCATAAGGTATGTTATAGGCAAAATATTCCTAATTCTCTACATGTTTGTATTTTAACATACTTGAAATGAAAGGGCATGTCTTTCGCATCGTTTCTATTAGCCATCTTAGTGTTGGAAACTGAATAACAATCCAATAAAAAAGGGCCAAGAACTAACGGTAACACCGTTTGTCATGACCCTTAAGTTATACTCTATTTAATGAATTTAAAATCTGAAAGAGGCCAGAATAATACATTCGCCTTCCCGATGATTTTATCCATCGGTACTACTCCGATCATTCGGCTGTCTCGACTGTTTCGTCTATTATCTCCGAGTACAAAAACCGTTCCTTTAGGTACTGTATCTCGGCCAATTACATCTTTTAGCTTGAAGTTTTCTGTGAGAAGTGTGTTATTACCGTATTGTTCTTTGTACATTTTTTTATAAGGCGCTAAATACGGTTCTTTATAAGCTTTTCCATTTATATATAATGTGTCGTTCTTATATTCAATACGGTCGCCAGGTAATCCTATCACCCTTTTTACGTAATTATCTGTTTTTGTCGCGTGGAACACAATAATATCAAATCTTTTAGGCTTGCTAATTTTGTTAAGAATTAACCTATCTTGGTTATGGAGGGTAGGCATCATAGATTGTCCATTCACAACAACAGGCTCAAATAAAAAGCTACGAATTACAACTGCTAAAACTACTGCAATAAGTAATGCCTTCGTCCATTCCCATATTTCATTTTTCTTTTTACTTTTCTTTTTATTTTCCATCGTAACATCCCTAATCGTATATTTTTTTTATCACATCATATCACAATTTTATAGAGAACATTTAAACGTTGCAACTCATTAAAATATTTTTCGATAATTATAAATTTTTTATAATTTATAATTACAGAAACCTAATGAGCTAATTCTAATGCTTGATTTTTGAAAAATAGCGTTAAAATAAAGATAAGCAGTATGGAAAGAAATAAACCAACCAATGTTCATATCTCTTGTTTGCCTCTTAAGTTTTTCCATGTTCTGTCTTTTTATTACATACGAACAAAGCAGGGCAAAAACGATGAAACAGCGCGAGTTGTTGTTTAAAAAGATTAGGAGGGATCGGATGCACATTTACACTAGCAGTCAAATTAAAAAAGCTGACCAATTGGCTGAAAGTCTTGGAATGGAAGGTTTCGCATTAATGGAGAATGCTGGAGGCGGCTTGTATCGTTCTATTTCTCCGTTACTATTAAAGCGAGATGTTATAGCGGTTTTAGCTGGCAGAGGGAATAATGGCGGTGACGGGGTTGTACTTGCCCGTTATTTACAAATGAACGGCTATCAAGTTCATCTTATGTTTCCAATGGGTGAACCAAAAACAAAGGAAGCTGTTCAGCATTTGCAATATTACAAGTCATGCGGATTTGAGGTTATCCCTTTTAATCAAGCTGCCAATTATAATTGGATTATTGATGGATTGCTCGGGGTTGGCGTTAGATTGCCATTGAAAAGGGAATTAAAACATGTAATTGAGTGGATAAACAGTCAAGAAGCAACAGTCATTTCTATTGATGTACCAACAGGTGTCGACAGTGATACAGGAGAGACAGATCTCCAAGTAGTTCAAGCTGACTATACTTTTTCATTGCATGGATTTAAACCCTCTTGCTTTTTGTATCCGGCTGTTTCTCATTTTGGAGTGACAAAAGTTATTGATATTGGGTTGCCACATACGGGACGATGGAAAGTTTGGAACAGGGACGATGTAGTACAAACATTGCCGAAGCGTAGAGCTAATGCACATAAAGGAACCTTTGGAACAGGATTGCTCATAGCAGGTAGTGATGACATGCCAGGCAGTGCTGTCCTTTCTGCAATTGGTGCACTGCGATTTGGAATTGGTAAACTATCTGTATTAACAACAAAAGAGGCGAAACAGATCATTGCGAGTATTGTACCTGAGGCAACTTTCCTTATAAGGGATTTAGCGAAGCAAGAATTGATTGCTGATATTGATCCGTTTTCATGTATTGCAATTGGACCGGGTTTGCCTCAGGATGACGTTTTGGAACAACTCATTCATGAGATTCTAACTAAAGAAATTCCGGTTATATTAGATGCAGGTGCTTTACGTAAAAGAGAGTATCCATACCGTAAAAATCCAATTATCTTGACGCCACATCCGGGGGAATTTGTAAGAATGACAGGTATAGCTACAAAACAGCTCGAATCAAAACGAATTGAACTGGCCTCCAAATACGCGGTAGAACATCATGTAATTGTTGTGTTAAAAGGTCAATATACGGTGATCGCATTTCCAGACGGCAGCGGTCTTATAAATGTAACAGGCAATGAAAGTTTAGCGAAAGGAGGGAGCGGGGACACTTTAACAGGCATGCTTTTAGCGAGTCTTAGTATCCATCAAGATGTAAAAGCAGCTGTAGCAAATGCAGTTTATATTCATGGTTTATGTGCTGATAAATGGATTGAGGATAACGGTTCTTCCACTTTGGTTGCACACGAGTATGCAAATTTATTGCCAATCGTTATGCATCAAATAGAAAAGGAGATGAATAATAATTGATATAATTGTGCATAAACATAATCTATACAAGTTCTTAATTTATTTTTAATGGAATAATATTAAAATTGACGACAGGGAAAAGACTCGAATTAGAAAGGGGTTATAGTGTAATAGGGAAGTGATGGAATTATTATTGGCTAGGATAGCGATATGTTTAGTTGCAGTATTGAGGACAAATAACAAATTAATTATATAGAGGTGTATTACGTGAGCAAAATAAAAAAAGCAATTATCCCAGCTGCTGGATTAGGTACGAGGTTTTTGCCAGCAACGAAAGCAATGCCGAAAGAAATGCTTCCAATAGTCGATAAGCCAACAATTCAATATATTGTAGAGGAAGCAGTAAATTCTGGTATTGAAGATATTATCATTGTTACTGGTAAAGGAAAAAGAGCGATTGAAGATCATTTTGATAATGCATTTGAACTGGAACATAATTTAATTTCAAAAGAAAAGTATGATTTACTTGAGAAGGTTCGTCAGCCAGCACAAGTTGATATTCATTATATTCGTCAAAAAGAACCAAAAGGTCTCGGTCATGCAATATGGTGTGCTCGTAATTTTATCGGGAATGAACCTTTTGCAGTATTGTTAGGTGACGATATTATTGAGGGAGAATCTCCGTGTCTAAAACAGATGATTGATGTTTTTAACGAGGTTCAGTCGAGTGTCATTGCCGTTATGGAAGTTCCCAAAGAAGAAACGGACCGTTATGGGATTATCGATCCATTAGAGCAGAATGGAAGACTATATGATGTTCGAGGCTTTGTAGAGAAACCGAAAATTGAATATGCCCCTTCAAATGTCGCGATTATCGGTCGATACATTTTAACACCTGAAATTTTTCAGTTTTTAGAATTGCAACAAGTAGGTGCAGGCGGAGAAATACAATTGACAGATGCAATTTCTAAATTAAATGAAATCCAAAAAGTATTTGCATATGCATATGAAGGTGTTCGCTATGATGTCGGTGAAAAATTAGGTTTTATTAAATCAACGATTGAGATGGCATTATCCCGCGAGGATTTAAGAAGTGAAATGATCAAATACCTCCAAGAAGTAAGTAGTAGAATGCGAAAATCTCTTATTTAAATAGGATATGAATGAAGAAATCCATTATTTTAATATAAATAGTGGATTTTGTTTGTTTAGAAGGGGGATTTATAAAAAATTCTTTAAGATGAGTATGCTGTACTGATCTTTTACAGCAATAGAAAGGAGTTGCTTCAGCGTATTAGCAGAAGACTCGTTTTAAAGTATAAACAAGGGTTGAAAATCATTTTAAAAAAGGCTAGGACAAACCTCAAAAGTAGTTAGCTGAAGAGGAATATTGCACAAATCAGCTTCAGAAATATACGTAGACTCCTGAGGGAGGCTCACCAGCCGCCCGCGGAAAGCAAAAGATAATTCCGGAGCGAGTTGGAGTGCGATATTCGGGTTTCTTTAGTTAATATATTCTTGTCCTAGACTCTTTTTTTGTTAAGCAAGTCCTAGTTATTATTTGCAATAATTACCGATAGCAAGCTGATGCAATAGATTATTGGATTGAAATTATTGATTACAAGATTTAACATTATAGTCGGACTTTATTGTAACTACTGCACTATGATTTTTTTATTGAAAGAGGGGTTAGATGGGAATAAACTTTGAACATACTGCAATTAGGTGGATTATTACACTTATTTATGCTCTTATAGGAGGATATTTGTTTTCGCTAGTGCATTTGCCTATTCCGTGGTTACTAGGCTCTTTAGCTGCAGTAATGATCGGCTCCAAAGTCGGGAAAGTGCAGCTATACTGGCCTGTCGAGCTGCGAAATACTGGCTTGGTTATTGTTGGATATACAATTGGGCTCTCTTTTACAAAAGAAGCTATTATTGAAATTTTTTACCAGCTGCCATTTATGTTGCTGATTACACTATTGTTGCTTGGCATGGGTGCAGTGTTTGCTTTAATTGTCTCTAAAGCAACAGGGGTTGACTATCCAACGATTTTAACGGGAAGTATTCCAGGCGGCTTATCACAAATGGTGACATTAGCAGAAGAAATCAAAGGAATTGATTTAACGGTTGTAACATTTATTCAAGTTACCCGCTTATTACTTATTGTATTTTGCATTCCTTTGCTCGTTTTAAGTCCATTACTGAATCAAGGGCAAGTTGGAGAAGCAGTGAAACAGACAGCGGCAAGCTGGGGTCCGCTATTTCCCAATATTTTTATCTTTACGATTGTGTGCATTATTTTTGCCTTTTTAGGTAAAAAAGTTAAGCTCCCGACACCATTTATGCTCGGACCAATCATTGCTACGACCATTTTATGTTTGTCTGGTCTTCATGGAAGCAGCCTGCCTCCGATTTTATTAGATATTTCACAAATTTTAGTTGGGACTTATATTGGTTTAATGATGAAACCGGAAAAATTACAAAATAAAGTAAAAATTACTTTCCTGGCTATTTTAACAGGACTCGGTTTAATTGCTACTTCATTTTTATTATGTTTTATTCTTGTGAAACTATTTGGAGCAAGCGTAGTTACAAGTTTTCTCAGTGTCGCGCCTGGGGGTATGGATCAAATGGGATTGCTTGCACATGAAGTTGATGCCGATATTTCTGTGGTTTCTTCTTATCAGATGTTTCGGATTTTCTTCATTTTAGTTGCCGTTCCACCTTTCTTAAAATGGTTGTTTAAAAGAAAGTTTATAAAAACAAAAGCGAATGAGTAAAAGTGCTACGAAAGAAGGAAGGAAAATATATGATTAAAAAGCCTGATGAGCTAGATGATCAAAGATTTAAAATTGCCCATCGCGAAGCACTTATCGGAGTCGTCCTTGTGATTATTAATTTTATCTGGTGGTATGGCTTTGCTTATGGGTTTGGTTCAAAACCTGTAAAGGATTATAAATACATATTAGGTATGCCTGCGTGGTTTTTTTATAGCTGTATTCTCGGTTACATTGTAATCGTGATCTGTACCATTATTTGTGTAAAATTCTTTTTTAAAGATATACCGTTTGATGACGAGGGGGATAAATAATGAATTGGTTTGTGATTACCCCGCTTATTGTATTTTTAATTATAATTTTTATTGTTGGCTTTTGGGCCAATAAGTTTGTGCTAAAGTCTAATTCCTTCGTACAAGAATATTTCCTTGGTGAGCGTCAACTCGGCGGTTTTATTTTAGCGATGACGATGGTAGCTACATACGGAAGCGCAAGTAGTTTTATTGGCGGACCTGGGATTGCTTATACAGAAGGCTTGGGCTGGGTACTGCTTGCTTCGGCACAGCTTGCTACAGGTTATTTCGTTTTAATGGTATTAGGGAAAAAATTTGCGATTATTTCTAGAAAATACAATGCAGTTACACTCATTGATTTTTTGAGGGAAAGATATCAGAGTAAAATTGTTGTTGTGTTATCAGCGCTTAGCATCATTATCTTTCTTTTTTCATCGATGACTGCGCAATGGATTGGCGGCGCGAGATTAATAGAATCCCTAACAGGGCTATCCTATACGACAGCATTAATCATTTTTGCGATATCGGTAACAGTTTTTGTTATTGTCGGTGGATTTCGGGCTGTTGCAGTTACAGATGCAGTGCAGGGAGTTGTCATGTTTGTCGGAACATTAATTCTTTTAATCGCCACTATTAAGGCTGGCGGTGGTATGAGCAAGATTATGGCAGATCTTGCTGCTGAAAATCCTAATTTGGTAAGTCCATTTGGTGCTCATCATGAATTAACTCCCGCCTATGTATCTTCTTTCTGGATTTTAGTCGGGGTCGGTGTTGTTGGACTGCCGCAAATTACTGTTCGGGCTATGTCCTACAAAAATTCCAAAGCCATGCATCGAGCGATTATTATCGGTACGATCGTCGTCGGCTTTATTATGATCGGAATGCACTTGATTGGAGTTATTGCAAGACCTGTATTGCCAGGTGTCAAAGTACCTGATACAGTTATGCCTTTACTATCGATGAAAGTATTACCGCCGTTTATGGCAGGTGTTGTGCTAGCGGCCCCAATGGCTGCGATTATGTCTACTGTAGATGCCCTATTAATTTTAGTAAGTTCTGCACTTGTGAAAGATATTTATTTGAATTATGTAAAACCAAATGCAAACACGAATCATATTAAAACAGTTAGCTATTCTGTTACAGCAATTATCGGCGTAATCGTAGTCATATTATTTTTAAGTCCGCCAAATTTAATTGTTTGGTTAAACTTATTTTCCTTTGGCGGGTTAGAGTCTGTGTTTATTTGGCCAATTATTTTTGGCTTGTATTGGAAAAAAGGCAATAAGTATGGTGCCATCACTTCTATGATTCTCGGCATGGCTTCCTATATTTTTATCGATCGCTTTTATCCAAATCCGTTTGGTATCCATACAGTTGTATTACCAATCGTCATTTCATGCCTTGCCTTTATAATCATAAGCTTTTGTACACAGCGTGTAGAAAAAAGGGGTCTTTAAATACAAAGGCTACCTATGAAAAATAATTTTATCAGTTCATTAATAATAAATTGACTAAAAGAAGAAAATACATCTGGACATTCCTAAAGCTTTGCGAAATTTGAATATTCAACTTGGCGATATCGTTTTAGCCAACGTTAAAAATCAAGGTAGCTGGAAAACGATATAAACTCGTTGACAAAGTGATAGAGAGAGCCCAAAAAACAGCCAATTGTTGATTAAGAAACAAAGATCCCCTGATAAAGCAAATTTAAGGTTCCTTGTTTCTCTATATGATGGATAATTAATGTCAGGATGCTTCAGTTGATAAAAAAGTGAAATATCTAAAAATTATATTAACAGGGCAAAAAGGCCCCCGTTCAGGGCCTTTTTGCTGCACTTCATTAAAATGAATCTTTAACACTTATAAGTGGACATTATTACTATTTTTTCTTCCGAATATCTATATTTAAGATATCCCTTTTTAAAATATCTCTCCCCTTTAATTTAGTATAATATTAATAAATTGAAAATTCATTCTAATAGAAAGGGGAAGATTTAAAATTAAAGCATTTTCGACATTTATAACATCTATATCATTAATAATATTAATACTAAGTGGATGCACTACCCATCAACAAAAGACCACCAATAAAACCAATCAAAAGCCGAGGAATTCATATTAAAAGTAAAGATCATCAATAATGCAACCGATCAAAATAGGTTTTGTTGGGTATAAACAGATATGGATCGGAAAACTCTAAAACTGCTGTTCTTCCGTCAGCATCCACTCGAATTGTGAACCAAAAGTTTAATATTCGTGTCACAGATGGAATCAAATATGAATTTAGAGTATGACCTACGAATATGACTCGTGCGGATTATAAAAAAATTTGCAGCAAAAAGATAAGCTAGTAAAAAAATTAAATGATGATACTTATAAAGATAAAAGCGTTACATTTGTTGCTTCAAAGAAAAAACCCGTGTTAACAATTACAATAAACAAAAACGATCTAAATTAAGTGTTTTATCATTTGTGTTCTCATTTTTAATCAAATACGGTTTAGGAAAAGTTCGAATTTATATGTAGGAACTTCAAAAAAATAAAAAGCAGCGTGATTCATTCATGCTGCTTTCCCTTACTGCAAAGTTCTTTCAAATCTTGAAGAACTTTATCACTAAAACAAGGTGAAACCCTGCATAGCTTTTGCATAGAAAACTTTTATATTTTTGATATCGCTCTAACATCAGGCTCTGCCTAATCTACCACCTTGGTGATAGCATGTTTGCCTTATGCTCTTTTGCAGTTAGGAGTACAATCAATATCTCTCTATTATTAAGGATGCTATTGTAAATAGAAGATTGCGCAATTGACGATATAGAGTTAAGGTATATGCCAGCAGAGTACTGTCCGAAAAACTTATGTTTTGAAGCTTCCATTTAAAGTGACTATTATCTTTGCGATATGCCTAGTTATACTAGGTAATAGCTTAATACCGCAATGATACTAATTTTTAAAATAAGAATATTTGATTTTTATTTAAGATAGTAGTAATATATGTATTGTAGTTAACGGGGTATTAGCTCAGTTGGTAGAGCAGCTGACTCTTAATCAGCGGGTCGGGGGTTCGAATCCCTCATGCCCCATTATATAAATAATGAAGCAGCAAGGATTTGTTTCCCGTGCTGCTTTTTTTATTGACATATGTAAAGTCTAGAAATCTTAAAAAATGGGAACTTTCTTTTGAATGCTGAATTTGTAGTTGTTGACCAACTGTTTCTAACTGTGATAACATTGAAAATAATTAAATAGTCTGTTTTTCCACTAGGGGAGCAATTTGCTGAGAAAGGTGTATACCTGACCCTTATGACCTGATATGGCTAATACCAGCGTAGGGAAGTGGATCGGTTTTTTTGGTGCATTTATAAAGCCGTCCTTTTTCGCGTAATGCTGGAAAGGACGGCTTTTTATTTTATTCTCAAAGGAGAATGGACGTGGAAATACATATTATTAGCGGTAATAGGCGGGAAGGTTATGAGCGGCAATTTGAGCAATTGGCGGGATGCCAGCATATGTTTGATGTTCTTCACCTTCGCGATAAAAGCCTTTCTAAAGAGGACATGTTTTTATGGGCGTCACAAGCTTTAGAGATGGGGATTCATCCGAAAAAAATTATGATCAACCATTTTCCTGATGTTGCTGACAGTTTACATGTGAAAGGTGTGCAGCTAGGGTACGGATCTTCATCTATATTAGAAGTGAAGGAGAACTTTCCTTCCTTGCTAGTCGGTGCTTCTGTTCATTCGTATACAGAGGCGAAAATGAAGGAGAGATTAAAGGCTGATTTTCTGATATTAGGACATATTTTTGAAACCCCTTCCCACCCGAATATTCCACCAATAGGAATTTCTACGCTAAAGAAGGTAAAAGAGACGGTTTCAATTCCTGTTATTGCTATCGGAGGCGTTACAGTAAAGACATTGCCAATGCTATTGAAAGCCGAAGTAGATGGAGTTGCAATACGCTCAACTGTTTGGAAGGCAAAACATATAGAAAAGGTGCTTGCAATGCTGCACGAAAAAGGGGATGACATGTATGTATGATGTGATTATTGTAGGAGCAGGTGTTATTGGCAGTTCCATAGCTTACTATTTAACTGAACAAGGTGCATCTGTTTTAATTATTGAAAAAGATCAGCCAGCTAAAGGAGCATCAGGAGCTGCGGGAGGAATGTTAGGAGCACAAGCTGAAATCCATACGGCAGGCCCATTTTATGAAATGGCACAAAAGAGTAGGGAGATGTTTCCTGAGCTTGCGTGTAAGTTAAGAGAGAAAAGTGGAATAGATATTGGTCTTGTGCAAAAAGGATTGCTTCAAGTTGCCATTACAGATGAGCAAACTTCTGAGTTAGAAACATTAATGACTTTTCATCAAAGCCAAGGTCAACAGGCTATATTACTAAATGGAAAGGATTTGTTTGACAAGGAACCGCATTTAGGAGAAGACATTAAAGCAGGCTTATATTTGCCAAACGATCATCAAATTGTTGCCCCGAATTTAGCAAAAGCTTTTCTTTATAGTGCAACGGCTAATGGGGCAACGCTTTTAACGGATACTGAAGTAGTTTCAATTATCAAAGAAAATGGAAAAGCATGCGGGGTAAAGGCGGAAGCGCAGTCTTATTTTGCAAAGTCAGTTGTAATTGCCTCAAGCATACAGACACCTCGACTTTTGCAACCATTTGGTTTCAATGCAGAAGTTTACCCAGTGAAGGGAGAATGTATTTCATTGCGTTTCTCTCAGTTGCCTATTCAAACAACGATTATGGGGAAAGGGTGTTATATTGTTCCGAAAAGAGGAAAACGGCTTGTTATTGGGGCGACGACAAAGCCGCATGACTATACGAAAAATGTTACAGCTGGGGGAATTACAAGCTTGTTAACTGAAGCTATGAAACTAGTACCTGCAGTAGACGACGGTAGTATTGAACATGTGTGGGCTGGACATCGTCCGCAAACTGTTGATGGTCTCCCTTATGTTGGAAAGCTCGAGCGCGTTGAGGAGCTATACGTAGCGTGCGGACATTATCGCAACGGAATTTTGTTAAGCCCTATTACAGGAAAATGGATGGCAGAGATGATATTGAATCATGAAAAGCATCCTTTGCTTGCACACTTTTCTCCGCAAAGGCATGAAAAGGAGGTGAATGTATGACCATTACAATTAATGGTGAACAGGTAACGATCGATTCTAATGTTATGACGATAAAAGAATTATTAGAGCATTTCCAACTGTTACAGCGCGGGCCAATTGTTGAGCATAATGGTCAAGTGCTAAAGCAAGAACAGTGGAATACACAAAAGATTGCTGAAAAGGACACACTGGAGATTGTACAATTTGTTGGGGGTGGATGATAGATGTGGAAAATTGCAAATAAGCAATTTGAATCAAGATTATTGTTAGGAACAGGTAAATTTACAAATTTTGACGTCCAAAAGGAAGCTGTCCAAGTATCAGGAACAGAGATTTTAACATTTGCAGTGCGGAGAATGAATATTTTTGAACCAAGCCAGCCGAATTTTCTAGAAAAATTAGAGGCTTCTGCGTACACATTGCTGCCAAATACAGCTGGAGCAAAAAATGCTGAGGAAGCAGTCCGCATTGCACGCCTAGCAAAAGCAAGCGGGCTGTGCGATATGATTAAAGTAGAAGTGATTGGCGATGAAAGGACATTACTTCCTGATCCAGTTGAAACATTAAAAGCTACAGAAATGCTTCTAAGTGAAGGTTTTATCGTCCTTCCTTATACGTCAGATGATGTTGTTTTAGCGAAAAAATTAGAAGAACTTGGGGCTCATGCCATTATGCCAGGGGCATCTCCAATTGGTTCTGGCCAGGGGATTGTAAATCCTCTTAATCTAAGTTTTATTATTGAGCAATCAAGCATTCCAGTTATTGTCGATGCGGGTATCGGCAGTGCTAAAGATGCGGCATTTGCAATGGAGCTTGGTGCAGATGCTGTATTGCTGAATAGCGCAGTTTCTGGCGCTAAAGATCCTGTAAAAATGGCAGAAGCAATGCGATATGGCATTCAAGCGGGGCGGTTATCATATGAAGCAGGCAGAATTGAAAGAAAAAATTATGGCATTGCCTCTAGTCCGTTAGAGGGTTCCATTGTATGACGGTAGAGGAGCGCTATAGCAAGCAAATCCTCTTTGATCGTATTGGGGAGTCTGGTCAACAGAAAATAAGTACAAAAACAGTAACAGTTGTAGGCCTCGGTGCTCTTGGCTCCAGTTCTGCTGAAATGCTTGCAAGAGCTGGTGTAGGGCGAATGAACTTAGTGGATAGAGATTATGTAGAACTAACAAACTTGCACCGTCAACAGCTATTTACTGAAAAGGATGTAATTAATAAGACACCAAAAGCTGTAGCTGCCCAAAAACGATTACAAGAGATTAATTCAAGTGTAGAAATAAAGTCATATATTCAGGATGCTGGGGCAAACGAATTGGAACAGCTTGCTAAAGAGAGCGATTTGCTAATTGATGCAACAGATAATTTTGAAACAAGATTTATGATGAATGATGCAGCGGTTAAATACAATATTCCACTGATTTATGGGGCATGCGTTGGAGCGTATGGAGTTACATATACGGTCATTCCTGGGAAAACGCCGTGTTTAAACTGTTTAGCAAAATATATATCGTTAGAAGCTATGCCGACATGTGATACTGTAGGAGTCATTATGCCTGTCGTAACTCAGGTGACGAGCCATCAAGTAATAGAGGCATTAAAAATTTTAACTGAACAAACAGAAGCTTGCCGGAATAGACTATTATCTTTTGACCTTTGGAAAAATCAAACTTCGAGTATCGATCCTTCTGTTTTGCATGATATACATTGCCCTTCATGCGGAAGTGATCGTACTTATCCATATTTGCAACAGGAAAATATCGCAAAAACAACTGTGCTTTGCGGTCGTGATACTGTGCAAATCCGGCCTGGAAAAAGGTGGAGACCTGATTTTAAGCAATTGTCAGATCGTTTTAAAACGTTACCTGGTAAAACAATGACGAATGATTTTTTATTGGCCTACGAGGATGGAAACATTCGGTTTGTACTATTTCAAGATGGACGAGCATTGATTCATGGAACAAAAAATGTTATTGAAGCAAAAAACATTTATCATCGCTATTTAAGTTGAAGTAAAAAGAGCAATTCTTGATAATTTTTCTTTGGAATTGCTCTTTTTGTGATTGTTTATATTTTATTTAGGGTAAAAGAAAATAAGGCCTTTCTTTTAAAAAACTTTAAGCAGCAAGTCTGTGATCGATAAATTTTAAAAGCAATCGTCACAATAGAGCATACTTATGAATATTTTATTGTGCTATAATGTAATAGTTGTTAAAATATAATGGCGAATGCACATTAACAGAAAAAGGAGATGATAACTTATGGATCCAGACGCACATTCGAGGTCGATTATGTTACAAAAGCAAGAGGGAGTCTTCATACTGACCTCAGTCTATTCTTTAGGTTATCAATCTCAAGAGAGCAAAGTATGCATGTTCTTCCTCTAGAAAATGGGGAGGTGGCTGCATGTTAAATATGTATTTAACCGACGAAAGCGGCAAACTAAAAGAAACGGATGTATTGGCAAAAGGCTGCTGGATTAACTTGGTGAATCCAACAGAAGAAGAAATTAATCAAATTGTAGAAGCAACAAATATTCCGATTGACTTTGTGAAAGATCCACTGGATGTTGATGAACGTTCACGGATTGAAAAAGAAGACGATGATATTCTGATTATCGTCGGTATACCAGTTAAAGTTCAGGAGGATATGGAGTCTGCAATTTATGATACAATTCCATTGGGCATCATTATAACGCCTTTCTATTTTATTACAGTATGTCTTCAAGACAATCCGATTATTGGTAAATTTATTCATCACCGTGTTCGCGGCTTTTATTCGTTTATGAAGACGCGATTCACTTTACAAATTCTATATGAAATTGCAAGCTATTATTTAAATTATTTAAAATATATTGATCGAAAAACAAGCTTAATTGAACGTGAGCTTCATGAATCTATGCGAAATAAGGAACTCTTTGAACTGTTAAGCTTAGAAAAAACACTTGTTTATTTTACAACTTCATTGAAGGCAAATAAAATTGTCATGGAAAAGATGACAAGACAACATTTTTTGAAAATTTATGAAGATGATGTCGATCTTCTTGAAGATGTCATGATTGAAGTGAAACAGGCGATTGAAATGTGTGAGGTGCACAGCAATATTTTAAGTGGCATGATGGATGCCTATGCTTCAGTCATTTCAAATAATGTGAATGGTGTAATGAAATTTTTAACAACTTGTACGATTATTTTGTCATTACCTACGATGGTCGCAAGCTTTTTTGGAATGAATGTACCAATTCCATATCAACATACAGCACATGCCTTCGTTATTCCGCTCGCAATCGCAGTTGTTCTATCAGTCGTAACAGCCTATATCTTTTGGAAGAAGAAGTATTTTTGAAAAATAAAACGGAGGGATTATTTCGAAATCACCCATTTCGAAATAATCCCTTTTTTAAAAGGGGCCTGACCCCTTTCATGCTTTAGCATGAAAAAGGAGGAGAGCAGTGTTGTCAGAAGAAATAGGGCATCCCAATTTTAACGAAGAAGCTGAGAGATTAGCGTTTACAAAAAAGTACATCGATATTGTTATTCAAGCATCTGAGTCAGATGAGGCATCCTTCAAAGAAAATTTGCGTGAGCAGTTAGAGGGAATGGAATTAAATGATAGTAGTTTAAGCTATATGAGTATGCTTACGAATGCCAATTTACTAAGAAGAACGATTGATGAAGTGAAGAAGTTAAAAAAATTCGCGAACAAGCCTTATTTTGCTCGTATTGATTTTTTGCGAAATGAGACAAATCAAGAAGAAAGATTGTATATTGGGAAGCTTTCCCTGTTCGATAAGGAAACACAGCAACCAATTGTTGTTGATTGGCGTTCCCCGGTGGCGAATTTATATTATGATGGTCGTTTAGGTGATGTTTCTTATGAAGCAGAAGGCGAACAATATGATGGATTTTTATCATTAAAACGTCAATACATAATTGAAGATGGCGATTTGAAAGAAATTCGCGATATAGATTTAACAACAAATGATGAACTCCTCCAGTTATCCCTCTCAGAAAGCTCAAATAATCGTTTATCAGAAATTGTCGCGACAATACAAGAAGAACAAAATGAAATTATCCGTGCAGATTTAAATCGTCCGATTATTGTACAAGGAGCAGCCGGAAGCGGTAAGACAACGATTGCTCTTCATAGACTGTCTTATTTTATTTATACGTATGCTGAACATTTCCGCCCTGAGCAGTTAATGATTTTAGCGCCAAACCGCCTATTTATTGACTATATTTCTGAGGTACTCCCAGAATTAGGAGTAGAAAATATTTTACAAACGACTTTTATCGATTATGTAAAAGCATGTATTAAAAAAAATATCAAAATGACACATCCTGAAGATAAGTTAATCTCCTTCATCCATCATGAACTAGAGAATCCAGAACGTGCGAAAATGATTTCGGAGTTCAAAGGCTCTCTACAATTTCGAGACATCCTAGACAATTATTTACAAGATATTTTAAAAACATTGCTGCCAAAAGAAGATTTTTATGTTGCCCATTTTAAACTTTATTCGGCTAAAAAATTACGTTATTTAATGGTTCATGAATATAAGTATCTTCCGTATTATCAAAGAATCGATAAAATTAAACGTGTATTGCAAAATCATGTTAGATTTAAGAAGAAAGCAATGATTGAAAAAATCACTTCTTTTTATGATCAAAAATTAGATAAAGGCCTTGCTCACAAAGGTGATCCCGAAAAAAGAAAGCAATATATTTCTAAAGTGTTAGATAAAAAACAAGAAGGATTAGCCCAAATTCAGAAACAATTACGTACAGCTGTCACTTCTTATATAAAGCAATTGCCAAAACACGATGTTTTTTACTATTATCATCAGCTTGTTACGAATGAAGCATTATTTACCCGCTATGCAAAGGGAGTTATAAAGGATGAAGATATTCATTTCTTCTGTCAGTATCAGCAACATTTATACGAGAAAAAAACGTATGAACTCGAAGACTTAGCGGCACTATTATACATGCAGGGGAAAATTTTCGGGATTGATAAAGAGCTTCGTGTTAAAAATGTTGTGATAGATGAAGCGCAAGATTATAGCTATTTTCAATTAGAAGCTTTAAAAACAGTACTTGAGACAGATATGTTTACAATTGTGGGCGATTTGGCACAAGGCATCCATTCTTACCGTGGGATTAAAGATTGGCATATCGTTCAGGAGCAAATTTTTACAAGAGCAAGCTTTAAAACATTACAAAAGAGTTATCGGACAACAATAGAGATTATGCAGTTAGCCAATCAAGTACAGCAACTATTAAACATGAATCTTCCAGTTGTTGAACCTGTCGTACGCCACAGTCCAAAACCAAGCTTTTTTATGACCAATACAAAAAAGAATGATATTCAAACCATTTCAAAAATGATTGCTGCCTTCTATAAAGAAGGTATGAAGACTGTTGCAGTTATTGGGAAGACGAATAAAGAATGCAAGAAGATCGCTAAGCTCTTTCAACAATATTCAGATATTCATGTTCAACTATTAAAAGAAAATGAAGAAATTAATAGTAACAATGTAGTTGTTGTCAGTTCCCATCTCGCAAAAGGTTTGGAATTTGACGCTGTTATTTTATATGCAATTGATGAAGTTTACCAAATGGAGGAGCTGGATATTAAATTATTATATGTTTCTATGACGAGGCCGCTTCACAGGCTCATACTTTTTGGTCCAAACCTTTCAGCCTTCTTGTTAGATAAAATTGATCCACAATATATCCACATTACATAAAGTTAAGGCGCATTGTCATTTGGCCATTTTTTAGTGTATGATTACTTGAAGACAAAGAAATTTGTAAGTTATGACGTTAGGAGATCAATATGACGGAGTTAAATACAGTTTTACCAGCATTAAAGCCATTTTTACAAACGGCATGGCAAAAGTCCGGGTTTGAACAGCTATCATCTGTGCAGGAAAGAACATTTTCAAAGATTTTGGAAGGAAAAGATGTCATAGTAGAATCGCCAACAGGGACCGGGAAAACACTTGCTTATTTGTTACCATTGCTTCAACAAATCAATGTTGAGGTAAAACAAATTCAGGCAGTGATTTTAGCACCATCAAAAGAGCTCGCTATGCAAATCTTAACAGAAATTCAAGCATGGGCAGCAAGCAGCGGAATTCAAAGTGCCTCATTTATTGGCGGGGCAAATGTAAAACGACAAGTAGAAAAATTGAAAAAGCACCCGCAAATTGTTGTCGGAACCCCTGGCCGCATGCTTGAATTAATTAAGCAGAAGAAAATGAAAATGCATGAAGTAAAGACCATTGTTCTAGACGAAGGAGATCAGCTTCTTCTGCCTGAACATAGCGATACAGTTTTTCAAATTATAAAAACGACGAAGAGAGAACGGCAGCTGTTATTATTTTCAGCAACATTAAATGAAGCGACTATTCAAAAAGCACGAGAAATAATGAATGAGCCTGAATTGGTTTTGATTAAGGAAGAGAAGGCATTAGAACCTGTAGAACATATTTATTTTGTCAGTGATGCCCGTGATAAAATTGAAGTCTTGC
The DNA here is from genome assembly GCF_011008565.1 of Heyndrickxia ginsengihumi. Classification (GTDB taxonomy): domain Bacteria; phylum Bacillota; class Bacilli; order Bacillales; family Bacillaceae_C; genus Weizmannia; species Weizmannia ginsengihumi. The sequence goes on along the minus strand of NZ_JAAIWK010000010.1, from coordinate 12,531 downwards.
GGAAACTTTCGCGCATCGAGGGGATTCACGCACTTGTATTTTTAAATGGACGCTGGGATTTATCAGTGCTTGTGGAAAAATTAAAGTATAAAGGAATCTCTGTTAGTGCTTTATATCGTGATTTAAATAAGGCCGAGCGTGAAAAGGCAATTCGTTTGTTCCAAAATGGTGAGGTGTCATTATTATTAGCGACAGATGTTGCAGCACGCGGCTTGCACATTCCTAATATTACTCATGTCGTTCACTTTGATTTGGCGGATTCAATTTCCCAATATATTCATCGCTCAGGGAGAACAGGGCGTCTTGGCACACATAATGGTAAGGTTGTGTCGATTGTTACACCAAGGGAAGAAAGCCAATTGAAAAAATATGCTAGAGAAAGAAAACTTGAACTAAAGAAAAAACAATTTGTTAGAGGAAATATTGTAGATGTTGAGAAAAGCAATCGGTAATATACCGATTGCTTTTCTGCACTACAGCACAAAAGGGGTCAGGCACCTTGACAGAATATAGAATTATTTGTATTATTTGATAGTAATTGAAATTAATAATTTAATAATAACTTATCTCGAGTGACTGAGGGATCAGGCCCTATGACGTCCGGCAACCTCCAAATTTGGAACGGTGCCACTTCCTGCAGAATGTTCTGTTATTCTGAAAGATAAGTCGGCTATAATGAATCAATGACGCTTCTTTCAGTTTGAAAGAGGCGTTTCTTTGTATTTAATAATAAAAGAAAGAAGGATGAGGATCTTGGAAAAAGAATTAATTGTCAGAGCAGCCCCTCAATACTATCAATGCCAGGAGGGAGTTCTTAATCAGCTAGAACCATTATTGAAAGAAAGGGGTATCGTAAAAACTTTAATGATTCATGGTGAAAAATCATTGGAGGCGGCTAAAGATTATTTGCCTTCGTTCAATGAGACATTTGTTCATGATGAATTATATAGCGGCGAATGTTCATTGTCAGAGATCGAACGTTTAACAAATGTTATTAAGCAATCAAGTTTCGAAGCTGTTATTGGGATCGGTGGCGGTAAAGTATTAGATTTGACAAAGGCCGTAGGTGATGAAGCTAAAGTTCCGACAATCCTAATTCCGACATTAGCATCAAATTGTGCACCATGGACACCATTAACAGTTTATTATAATGATGAAGGACAATTTTTATATTATAAATATCATAAAACCAATACGAATATTGTATTGGTGGAGCCAAGAATTATATTAGATTCGCCACTTCAATATTTTACTGCGGGTATAGCAGATACATTAGCGAAATGGTATGAAGCAGACGTAATTATTAGAAAGCTAGAAGAGATTCCGCTTTCAGTAGAGATTGCTTATTATGCAGCTAAAACTTGCAAAGATGTTTTAATACAGAACAGTATAAAAGCAGTGGAAGACTTAAAGCGTGGAGAATTGTCATATGAGCTAGTGAAAGTAATTGAAACGGTTTTTATGGCTGGTGGTATGGTTGGCGGTTTTGGGGACGAATATGGTCGAGTATCTGGTGCCCATGCAATTCACAACGGTCTAACTCAAGTACCGGATACACACCATTTATTGCATGGAGAGAAAGTGGCGTATGGGATTCTCGTGCAGCTTGCTCTAGAAGAAAATTGGGATGAAATTAAACATTTATTGAATTTCTATAAAGCGTTAGGACTTCCATATAATCTTGCTGCTCTCCATTTAAGTTTAGCAGATAGTTCCAAATTACAGAAAGTGATTGAGGCTGCTGTTAAACCGGAAGAGACGATTCATTTAATTGGGGAGAATGTTTCAGCTGAAAAGCTATTAAATGCAATTAAACGTTTGGAAGAATTTACAGTATTAGTTTAAAGAAGTGTAGACGCACCCTATCGAATCTATTATTCGATGAGGGGTTGTTGCTTCGAAAGGAATATTAATAAATTAAAAGGAACTGTCCGATAAAAGACAGCTCCTTTATTATTAAATAAGGGCTAGTTGATCCTTCTTGCCCCTATATATTTCTTTTTCCAATAAACATTATTAAGACTATCAATTTTGACGCCTTGTGAAACTGAATGGATCACCTTATTATGCCCTATGTATATAGCTACGTGTGACGCTGTTTTCTTATATGAAGAAGATGTGTGGAAGAAAACTAAATCACCTGTTTTTAATTTAGATTTGCTAATATGTTTCCCCTTTTTATACATAGCTGCGGCTGTTCTAGGTAGATTTTTTCCCACTTTTTTAAAGGTATATCCTACAAAGCCTGAACAATCAAAGCCCTTTGGCGTCGTTCCGCCCCACCTATAAGGAGTACCAATATAGTGCTTTGCTGTATTTACAACTTTAGTAGGAGAGTACGCAGCCTCAACTGGGTTTGTTGGCAATAAAGATCCAACACTAATAAGAAGAATAATACATATAGAAATAAGATGTTTCATACTTGCACCCCGATCTTTGAATCTAGTAACATAAATATAGCAGAAAATCGTCGGAATTTTGTTTACATAGAGGTTAAATAAAATTACAAAAATATTACATGTTAGACAAAAAATACATAGATTTCGACAAATTTCAAAAGCAAGTTTGGTGATAAGCTTGTTTATATATATAATAAACACATATATAAATATGGGTTGAAAGGATCGATTTGCAATGATCGTAAAAACAGAGCAAGATATAGAAGGACTAAAGAAAATAGGAAAGCTCGTAGCTGCTATCCGTGATGAATTAAAGGAAAAAGCAATACCGGGAATCACGACGAAAGAATTAGATGAGCTTGCGGGAAAGAGATTCAAGGAACATGGGGCTATTTCTGGTCCTAAAGGTGAGTATAATTTTCCAGGATATACTTGTATTAGTGTTAATGATGAGGTTGCTCACGGAATTCCAAGTGATAAAGTTTTACATGAAGGGGATTTAGTGAATGTCGACGTCTCTGGTTCGTTAAATGGGTACTATGCAGATACAGGAATTTCCTTTGTAGTTGGAAAGGGGGATCCGATGCTAACAGAGCTTTGCCAATGTGCGGAAAGAGCATTTGAAAAGGGACTTGCGAAAATCAAGGCGGGCACAAAACAAAATCAAATTGGGAGAGCTGTAGAAAAAGAAGTGTATAGTAGCGGATTTAATGTACTGCTAAATCTGACGGGACACGGAGTTGGAAAGGCACTTCATGAGAATCCTGAATACATTTTAAATTATTATGATCCGACAGATACAGCACTATTAAAAGACGGTATGGTCATTGCTTTTGAGCCTTTTGTTTCTACAGGTGCGGAAGAAGTAGAAGAAATGGATGATGGCTGGACATTTAAAACACCTGATGGAAGCTTAGTAGCACAAGTTGAACATACCGTCATTGTTACGAAAAATAAGCCTATTGTTTTAACGCGATAGCAGGGGTAACGCGTCTTATTCTATGGGCGATAAAACCTGCTAATATCGATAATATAATATCTTTTGGTAACGGAATAACCATCCATAGCCAAACAAGGCGATAGCTAAAAGCATCTGGGGCTTGCGCCCATAATTTATAAGCTGCATACATCCAGTTTGTTCCGATAATATAATTTAATACAAGGCCGATAATGGCTGCTAATATATAGGAAACAAAACTTTGATTTTTTTCAATCATTTTTCCGATGACATAGGCAATTAAAATATAGCTTAAAATAAAGCCAAATGTTGGGCTCAAAACGGTGCGAATTCCACTACCAAATTGTGCGAAAACGGGAGCACCTACTAAACCGATGAATGCATAAGCAATCATTGAAATAGTACCAAGTCTGCTCCCAAGCATGGCACCTGATAAAAGTGCAAAAAAAGTTTGTAAAGTAATTGGGACACCGCCTATAACCATAAAAGGTACGATGGAAGTGATATTTGCACCAATGGCCATTAAAGCAACAAAAATCCCGGCGTAGCATATTTCGATAGTGCGTAATTTACGATTCATTTAGGTTCCTCCTATCTTTTTTGAGCATGTTTAAGATCAATTTTTTATTGTTGATTGCAATGAATATTAAAATATGTACTCTATTCTAGAATAAAAAAGAGATATCTTTATGTCAACTTAATTTTGAAATAAGTTGACATAAATAAGAGGGGAGTAAGACATGATTAACGTTTTATTTGTATGTCTAGGGAATATTTGCCGATCGCCAATGGCAGAGGCTGTTTTTCGCCATATGGTTGAAAACGAAGGATTATCAGAGGCGATTAAGGTTGATTCTGCAGGGACAGGCAGATGGCATGTTGGGGAGCGGCCGCACCACGGAACACTGACCATTTTAGAAAAATATCATATTCGTACGAATGGCTTAATAGCACGCCAACTTGCTGCTAATGATCTCGAAAACTATGACTATATCATTGTGATGGATGAACAAAATCTTCATGATGTAAGGACACTCGCAACTGACAAAACAAGCTCGAAGATTGTCCGCTTGCTGGATTTAGTTGATGATAATGAAATGAGTAATGTTCCAGATCCGTACTATACAGGCAATTTCGAGGAAGTGTATAAGCTTGTCTATTCTGGTTGCCATGCCCTATTAGAGAAAATTAAAAAAGAACATAGTTTTTAAAGTAATGATTGGATTACGATACACCTCTACTAGGTTAATCACCATTTTTCCTTTTTCGAATAGACTAAATGGAAAACTTAGCCTAGTAAAAGAGGTGATCTTTTTGTATTGGCAACAACAACCATCAAATTACTATCCATATCTCCCACCACAGCCTATTTATAATGAGCCACAGCTTCAACGGGCGCCAAAACGGAAAACGTCCTTCCCGCCGCAACATCAGTCTAAGCAACCAGGTATTGAAAAGTTAATGCATCCTCGGCCAGTTATTGAAGACTTATCCTACAAAGGTTCAGGAAAATTAAATAATAAGGTTGCGATTGTATCAGGGGGAGATAGCGGAATTGGTGCAGCAACGGCTATTGCCTTCGCTAAAGAAGGTGCTGATGTCGTCATACCATATTATTCTGATTATGAGAATGAAGATGCCGAACGTACAAGACAAAGAATTGAAGATTTAGGGCAAAGATGTCTATTGATCGTTGGTGATTTAAAAGAACCTAGCCATTGTCGCAAAGTAGTTAAGGAAACGATTGATACTTTTGGAAAACTTGATATTCTCGTTAATAATAATGCCATGCAGTTTGTGCAGAAGAGCTTGTTGGATATTACAAACGAGCAGTGGGATTTGACTTTTAAAAATAATATTTATAGCTTTTTTTATATGACGAAGGCAGCACTTCCATATTTAAAACAGGGGAGTTCTATAATTAATACTGCTTCGATTGTTGCTTTTAGAGGAAATAAAGATTTAATTGATTATTCCGCTACAAAAGGAGCAATTGTTGCTTTTACGCGTTCATTATCTGCAAATTTAGTGAGCAAAGGTATAAGAGTAAATGCTGTGGCGCCAGGACCGATATGGACACCTTTAATTCCTTCAAGTTTTAGTGCTAAGCAAGTAGAAACATTTGGATTAGATGCGCCAATGAAACGTGCTGGCCAGCCTTATGAATTGGCTCCGGCCTATGTCTATCTCGCTTCTAGTGATTCAAGTTATGTGACCGGGCAAATCATTCATGTTAATGGTGGATCGATTGTTGGTTCATAAGTAACAGACAGTGTAAGTGTACTTATATAGGATTTATGTGAAGCAATGGTTGATTGGAGCAGAAGGATGTGAGACCTCTGTGAAAAAAGCGAGCATCAGCCTTTATGAGACTGGGACAAAAGTATATTAACTAAAGAAAATCAGAATATTGCGATCTAATGCCGCTCCGGAAATATACTTCGCTTTGCACTGTGGGGTCTCACCGATGCCTATTCTCCCACAGGAGTCTACGTCTATTTCCGGAGCTGATTTGTGCAATGTTCGTCTTTAGCTAACCACTTTTGAGTTTTGTCTCAGCCTCTTATATATGTATCATTTAAAGCGGAAGCAACCAGTTCACTTCCGCTCATCTATTTTTTCATATATGCTCATCTAAATATTGGGTAGTAAAATCAATTAATGATCGTTGTTTTATTAATTTAGAAGGAGCAGCGCCAATAAGGCCATTTTGAACAGTATATGTTTTTTCATATGTTTTTCCAATTTTGTTAAATATATCCGCATGGTCTTCGAGCGTTTTAAACTCCCCCCAAGTTCTTTTCCCATCTTGAAGTAATGCACAATGCTGCGTTACTTCTTTCTTAGATTTTGAGAGAAACTCTGCTAAATGCATGGATGTGTTTCGACTATAGTCAACTCCTAACAGTAAAATATACCCATTTAATTCATAGATTCGTGCAAGTGGAGACTGGTCTCCAAATGGATAATGAAGTGCATGGTTGTTAGTGATAAAGGAAGCATGCTTACCCCAAGCTGAAAATGAAACAGCTGGGTGATTGCTTCGCTTCGTTCCAGGAAATTTTCGAAATGCCTCTGCAATTCTCCCCATTCCATATGTTGGCGTTATGTTTGGATCAAACGCAGGCATCGCTTGACGAATAGTCTCCCACCATTCTTCAGGAACAGGGGGATTTTCCCATGTAGCAGGATCAGAGTTGTTGGTTGTTTGTGCTGGCATGATGATCGTTCCTTTAGGTGAAATGACTTCCATTAATGCTTGAACCACTGCAATTTCTTGTCCGCATACCCAGCCAATTGAACTGAGCGAGGAGTGCACAATGATCGTCATCCCAGGTTCTAAACCTAGTGAATGAAAATCTTCTTTTAATTTTTTTTTGTTACTAATATTTTTTTCTTATTGATCACATTTTGTTCACTCATTATTAGTTCTCCACTTATGTTTTCGTAGGAAATATCTTTGATTAAGTATTTTCCAGAATAATATTCTACAGACTTGTCTCATATCCTTTATTATGAACAAGTTTTCGTGATAAGGGGAGACAGCATGGGTATTTTTTTCAAAAGTGTATGTTTGCTTATGGGAGTAGCATTTTTAGGTGAGTGTATAGAATTTTTAACGAATATGGTATTAGCAAAAGAACTGGGAGAGCACGGCATGGGCTTATATATGTCTATTTTGCCAATAATTGTTTTAGTAATCGTGATTGCTAGTATGGAACTGCCAGTTTCAATATCTAAATTTATTGCTGAAAAGGATGAAAAATATCATCAAAGCATGCTGCAGCACGTTATTCGTCTTACAGTTCTATTTACAATCTTTTTTATGGCGTTCTGTGTAGTATTACTTCCGTTTATTCCTATTTTTAAACACTATCATCCTTTTATAAGAGGGTTAGTCATTATTTTAATTCCCATTATTGCTTTTTCTTCAATTGCAAGGGGATATTTTATGGGCATTCAGCAAATGGGGAAAATCGCAACAGCAAACTTTCTTCGAAAAATTGTTCAACTCCTTTTACTCGTTTTCCTTTATCAATGGTTCCATTTTAGTTTAGAAGTTTCTATTCTAGTCGCCCTATGTACAATTGTCGGCAGTGATTTTATTGTTCTTCTCTATTTACTTCATATGTTTGTTTTGCAAATGAAATTTATTAGTAAAAAGGAACGTGCTTATGTCAGTGGACAATCTGTGCGCAAAAATCTTCTAGCTGTTTCTTTACCAACAACAAGTATGCGTGTATTTCTCTCAATTACGAATGCTATAGAACCCTTTTTAATTAAGGCAGCAGTTGTAAAATCTGGAATGACGGAGACGATGGCTAATGAACACTTTGGACTGATGGCTGGCGTTGCATTTACAATTGGCTTTTTTCCTGCTTTTATTGCCCATTCCTTATCAACCGTATTAATCCCAACAGTTTCTGAAGCTTATTCCAAACAAGATGGTTTAAAACTACAAAAGCTATTGCAAAAAGTTATGCTTGTAACTTTTTTATATGGTGTTCCAGCTGTCATCTGCATATATGTTTTTGCCGAACCGCTCACAAATTTGTTTTTCCATTCAATGGTTGCTGCTATTTACTTACAACTACTTTGGCCATATTTTTTATTCCACTTTTTTGTGATTCCAATGCAGGCCTTTTTAATTGGGCTTGGACTTATCCGCGATGCTTTTGCCCATTTTATTTGGTCGACAATCGTTACTTATTTGATGATGTATTTTCTTGGTACGAACCCTGAATATCAAATGGCTGGAATCATTATCGCAATGAATACTGGTGCGCTATTGTTGATGTTAATGCATTATTTAACCATATGTAAAAAAATTGAAATTTCCCTCGTATTGCGGAATTCTGTAAAACATACTTTTTAAAACTGCTGAATAATATTGTTATTAATTTCTATATGGTTACGAGAGTACCATTTTTTAGTAGGTGTGGTCCTTGTTATGAGTTGAAACTTAGCTATCAAACGAAAAAGGGCCATGCTGCTGCTCTTCTTACGTAGAGATAGGGCTACTGTGATTTCTAAACTGTGAAGCTTTTTTGGTGGATGGTGTTTCTATATGTCTGAAAAATTTTATTTAATTATATATTGCAAAAAACGACAATGTGATATATATTTTACATATATTGAAAATAATTGGAATTTAAATCTTATCAAGAGTGGTGGAGGGACAGGCCCTATGAAGCCCAGCAACCAAACCTTATAGAAGGTTCAGGTGCTAATTCCTACAAAACCGATTGGTTTTGAAAGATAAGAGAAGTAGTGCTTATAAACCGCTTCTCTATGGAGAAGCGGTTTTTTGATTAGCATAAAGGATGATTAGGGGAAATTCATCTGAATAAGAGAAAGCTAGTCTAAAAAAGGCAGATTATTTTTGAAATATGATAAAAGGGAGAGGCTAGTATGAAAAAATCATTCAAATTTTTATCGGTAGCAATTGCAATTATTCTGTTATTTGCTCTATCAGCATGTGGAAAGAACGATAAAACATTAAGCACGAAGGAAATAACTGTTGGGGTAACAGGAGGCCCTCACGAACAAATTATGCGGGAAGTAGCAAAATTGGCCAAAAAAGATGGACTTACTATTAAGTTAAAGGTCTTTAATGATTACAACACCCCAAACACGGCATTAAGTGAAGGCAGTCTTGATGCAAATAGCTATCAAACATTAACATTTTTGAACACACAGAAAAAAGACAAGGGATATAAAATTACGCAAGTATTCAAAACGGTTGTATTCCCAATGGGGGTTTACTCGGATAAAATTAAAAATCTTAAAGATTTGAAAAAAGGTGATTCGATTGCCGTACCAAATGACCCAGCTAACGAATTACGTGCATTAAAATTATTCGAACGGGCCGGTGTGATCAAGCTGAAAAAAGGCATCGGTGAATACGCAACGAAAAAGGACATTGTTGAAAATAAATTAAACTTAAAAGTTGAGGAATTGAACGCAGAGTCTCTACCATCACAGCTTGATGAAGTAACGGCCGCTGCTATTAATACGAACTTTGCTATGGGGGCTGGTCTCACAATTAATAAAGATGCAATTTATCATGAACCAATTAAAAATAACCCATATCCAAACTATTTTGTTGTTAGAACAAGTAACAAAAATGACGAAGTAGTTAAGAAAATTGAAAAATATTACCATTCAGATACGATTAAGAAATATATTAAAAAGCAATTTGGGGGTTCAGTTGTACCTGCTTGGTAAGGAGGTTCCTAAAGGATGATCAGCCTAGAACATGTATCAAAGACCTTTCAACAAGGAAAGAAAAAAGTAGAAGCATTGAAGGATGTTTCAATTGAGATTCAAAAAGGTGAAATATTCGGTGTCATTGGATTCAGTGGCGCTGGCAAAAGTACATTGATTCGTTGTGTAAATTTACTAGAAAGACCTAGCAGTGGAAGAGTTTTAATTGATGGTGTCGATATTTTGAATCTAAAGAAGAAGGAGTTACAAACTGTCCGAAGAAAAATTGGAATGGTATTCCAACATTATAATTTATTAAAAACTGCGACAGTTTACAAAAATATTGCAATTCCTCTTCGATTAGAAGGAGTTCCAGCGCCTGAAATAGATCGCCGAGTAAAAAAATACTTAAAGATTGTTGGTTTAGAGGATAAAGCAAAATCGTATCCAAGTGAATTATCTGGCGGTCAAAGGCAACGTGTTGCGATCGCGCGTGCTTTGGCACATGAACCAGAGGTGCTTTTAAGTGATGAAGCAACAAGTGCACTTGATCCAACAACGACTGAGCAAATTTTGGATCTATTATTGAAAATTAATAAAGAGCTTGGGATCACTATTTTTCTCATTACCCATGAGCTTGATGTCATTCAAAAAATTTGTGACCGTGTTGCTGTGATGGAAGCTGGGGCCATTGTTGAACAGGGACGGGTAGTAGATGTATTTTCAAAACCACAGCATCCAAGGACAAGAAGCTTTGTGAGAAATAAAGCTGTTTTCCAAGTACCTGAACATATACGGGAAGAACTTGAGAAAACAGGCAGACTTGTTGCACTAACATTTTTGGGAGAATCATCAAAAGATCCATTTTTAGCAGCAATTACGAGAAAATTTGATATTTTACCAAGTATTCTTGCAGGTGGTATAGACGATTTAAAAGATCAATCAATCGGGAACCTACTTGTTCATCTTAAAGGCGACCCTAATGAGACATTGAAGGCAATTGCCTACTTGCAAGCAGAAAATATTATTGTTGAAGAGGTGAACCGGCTATGAGTTCATTTCTAAATGAATGGGGAGACACGATTTGGCAAGCATTTCTTGATACCCTTAAGATGACCTCAATTTCATTAATTGTTGCGATTATTATTGGACTTCCGCTTGGGATTTTACTCGTATTAACAAGGAAGGGCGGAGAGGCTGAAAATAAAGTTGTATTCATGATCTTAAATACAGTAATTAATGTAATTAGATCTATTCCATTTATTATTTTGCTATTTTTTATTTTGCCGTTCACAAAGCTTGTGATGGGGACGACAATCGGTGTCCAAGGTGTAATTGTACCTTTAGTTGTATATACAGCTCCATATATTGCTAGGTTAATGGAATCTGCCTTACTTGAGGTCGATAAAGGGGTTGTAGAGGCATATCAATCAATGGGAATTTCAACTTCTAAGATCATTTGGTACGTGATTGTTCGTGAAGCAAGAGCCTCCATCGTTTTAGGATTAACAATTGCGACAATTGGTCTAATTGGTGCGACAGCGATGGCTGGACTGGTCGGTGCTGGAGGACTTGGGGATATTGCATATCAATTCGGACACTTAAGATTCCAGCCAGATGTAATGTATACCACAATTATTATACTGATTATTATGGTTCAAGGCATTCAATCAATTGGTAATATAGTATCTCGCAAACTACGCAAAGATTAAATGAAGAGAAAACTTGGCTTGTAGATTATTTTTATAAACAATCTACAGGCCTTTTTTGATTAAGGCATCTTCTAAAAGACGATCGTTTTCAATGAGAGATTATGACTGAACCGGTTCAATAAGAAGTGAATAAGAGCGGAAGGTGTGTTGCGGAAAAAGAGAAATAGGCGAAACACCGGAAACGTGCAGCGCCGAAGAGGCTCAGCATCCGCCCGCTGAAAGCGAGCATCCTAAAGCGGAAATCCACTCCTTTCCTGTTAAAAAACAACAAAGCATACGAAAATAGTTTTGTAGAAAAAATGGCTTTAAAAAATATCAATAAAAATAAAAAAATGGATCTTGAAAAAAAGCTCCATGAAGACTTTAGATATAATGATAAATAGATGAAATCCTCCAATTTCATCCTAGTGTTTGTCCTATTCAGTAGTGTGATGTTGGTTAATCTAATCATCCCTTAGATCTATCTTATAATGGCAGTTTAGAAGTTTGTTAAATTACATAGCTTCCATTGCTTGTCTTGTAATTCTCTTACCTAATGAAATCATGGCTTTTTTCAATCATCCATTTTTATAGACTTAAATATTAAAATTTATTTATATATGCTTCCTTAACAATTAAATGTGGTCCCATTCATTTTTTGATCATATTTTTGCTGCCACTATATAATCCGGTTGCCGATAGACCAAGCATTAGCCCAACAATAATCCCCTCTTTTATTGAATCTGAAACATAGACGATTCCAAATATAAGTCCAAGGATAACAGAAAGAATTGGAGAATATTTATTAGGTAGGCCAAACATTTTAAATAGCTCAACAATCCCAATAATTAATGGAATGATGGCTACATTGTAAATTTCAAGCATTGATTATCACCTCACTTTATACCATCATATTTTTACAATTATTAAAAGAAACGGCATTATGGCATTGTGCAGTGACAGTTGTAGAGCGAAATTTTAAGGTGCTTAAGATTTTCTCAGCAATTAACGTTGCTTTAATCAATGTTTACAGGGACGTTTGACATAAGGATTAGGTGGGGAATTGACGTTTAGTGTATAGCGACAGTCTTTGTTCTATGCTGGATAGAGATGGTTCAGCAAAGCTTGCTTTCTCATTAATATTTATTTTATAAAGAACACCCCCATCGAATAAAATCGAGGCCACTGAAAATCTTACGTTTTTATATAAATTGATTTAGCAAAGGCAGAAAAAAGGCAGTTTGTTGTTCTAGTTCAGACAACAAACTGCCTTTTT